>NZ_JBHUQN010000005.1:59800-341370 GCF_042674385.1 Paenibacillus sp. NPDC056933
GAAGCTCATGCTCCGACGAACCATTGGGGTTCTCATCCCTTGTACAAAAAAAGCTTCCCGAAGGAAGCTTCATTTGTTTTACGTCCCAGGAGGGATACTCTCCTTACAGTCGAGACTGCGAAGTGGTCCTACCGAAGCTCATGCTCCGACGAACCATTGGGGTTCTCATCCCTTGTACGAAAAAAGCTTCCCGAAGGAAGCTTCATTTGTTTTACGTCCCAGGAGGGATGCTCTCCTTACAGTCGAGACTGCGAAGTGGTCCTACCGAAGCTCATGCTCCGACGAACCATTGGGGTTCTCATCCCTTGTACAAAAAAAGCTTCCCGAAGGAAGCTTCATTTGTTTTACGTCCCAGGAGGGATTCGAACCCCCGACCGACGGCTTAGAAGGCCGTTGCTCTATCCTGCTGAGCTACTGAGACAAATATGTATAATAAAAATTCGGCGCGATTTCTATTATACTCTGATTTCTATAATTTTCAATAGTTTTATTAAAAATTAATAATTGCACCTTTCCACACGGCTGGATCGTATTATTCTCATACCTAACCTATGTACAGAATATGAATGCTGTTATGAGGCCATATTGATGAGAATAAGATAACTGCATAAAGAAAAAGGGATGACCTATTCATTGTCTAATGTACTGGGTAATCTTTTGGATACATACACTTTAAGGACTCAAATGAAGGAGAGAACCGTAATGAGACAACTTTTATCCGCATTATCCTATTTCAGCATTTTCTTTGCCCCGTTCCTGTTCCCCATCATTATTTGGATTGTTGCGAAGGACAACTACATTGAAGGACATGCCAAACGGGCATTATTCTCGCATATCTTCCCGTTTCTTGCTGCAATCCCGTTACTTTATTTCTTCGTTACCGCTCATAGTCTGGGCTCCGCGATCGGATTTGTAATCCTGTTCTTTGTCATTTATGCATTAAGTTTTGTCTATAATATTGTCAAAGGGATTCAAGTGCTGCGTGAATATGCCTAACCAGAAGTAGAAATATAAGTATTACAATCAAGTTATACTTTAAATGCAGAAACCCGCCTTTTCAAAAGAAGGGCGGGTTTCTGCATTCCGGTCACTTGTTTCCCTTGAGCATCTGAGCAGTAGCTTGGGCGTCTTTTTACGCTTGACCTACCAGATAGCGCTGAAGAGTTGGGCCAAGTAATCCAAAAGCAAAGAGTTCGCTTTGAAAGCGGGCCTTATCATCACCAGCTGTAACACCTTCACTGTTCTCAAACGCTGTGTTCGTGGCATCTTCAAACGCTGTGTGCATATTGTTATTGTACCAGTCCAGAACAGCATCCGAATGATTGCGTACAATTCGAACGACTTCGAGTGAGTTCCCTGGCTGCGTTGCCGCAACATAAACAAGTAAAGACGGATCCCCTGTGTTTCCAGGCTGCACCTCAACTTCTGCACAAGACAATCCATCCACTTCCGTTAATCTGCGTATTTTAGCATCCTGAATGGCATACATTTGTTATCGCGCTCCTTTTCCATTTCATGTACTTTGTTCGATCTGGTATCGGGTCTCTGGTGTTCCCAAGCGATAAATCTCTCGATAGACCTGCTGTAATACAGCTTCATATGCTCGGTTTACAGACTCCTCCGGCGTATCCGGCCATGGGAATACCATTCCTGGAAAGGCCTCTTCCTCTTTTTCCTGCATAAGGTTAAGCAATCCCAGTAATTGTTCCGCCTCCTGAGGCGTCGCCTCGATAACCCATTCATACGACGTTGCATACGGATCAGGAATAACGGAGCGCCCCATGACAGATACATAATAGGTCATACTGTCCATTTGCAAGTTCTCTCCTTCACAGGCATGTTGAGGCCGTTGTCCCTAGAACTAGTTTCCGAAGAGGACAGACATTTTATGCCTGCTTTCGGCATATATTTGTTACGACTTCTGACGAAAAAGACAACATTTGCTGGCTGTTAGCGACTGAAGCGGCCATACGGATGAATGACTCGACTAAGAAAGGATGAACAAACCATGTGCGGTATAACCGGCTTCATACAGTGGAATCGGGATTTGACCCAGGAATCAGAGCTGCTGGTCCGGATGACGGACAGCTTGTCGAACCGGGGGCCCGACGCTTCAGGTACATGGATCTCCAATCCTTGTGCGTTCGGACACCGGCGTCTCAGCGTAATGGACCCGGAGAACGGGGCACAGCCCATGCATGCGTTACAAGGAGACACCTCCTATACCGTCGTGTATAACGGAGAACTATACAATGCACCCGAGTTGAAAAAGGAATTGCTCCAGCGGGGACATCATTTCCGCACGCAATGTGATACGGAAGTGCTGCTCGCCTCTTATATTGAGTGGGGACCGGCCTGCGTTGACCGGTTTAACGGAATTTTTGCTTTTGCCATATGGGATGGCGGACGCGAACAGGTTTTTATGGCACGCGATCGCTTGGGCGTCAAACCCCTGTTCTACAGTAATGCAAAGGACGCTCTCGTATTTGGCTCAGAACCTAAAGCACTGCTCATCCACCCGGATGTCGAGGCTGCCGTTGGTCCTGAAGGTTTGGCAGAAGTATTTATTGTCGGTCCTGCCCGGACACCTGGACACGGCGTATACTCCTCCCTGAGCGAGCTCAAACCCGCTCATGCGCTTATCTACAACCGAAACGGGATTAAAACCTATGCTTACTGGAAACTGGAAAGTCAGAATCACGAACATAACCTGGAAGAAACAGCTGCCGAAGTACGCAGGCTGTTGCAGGATACATTAGAACGGCAGCTTGCTTCGGACGTTCCAGTCTGCTCCCTCTTGTCAGGGGGGCTGGATTCAAGTGCTCTATCTGCATTAGCCGTGGATTATTACAACCGTACCGGTCAAGGCCAGGTCAGTACGTATTCGGTCGACTATGTAGATAATGCGAAGCATTTTCAGGCGCATTCCTTCCAACCTGGGGCAGATGGTCCCTGGATTCAGCGTATGGTGGATGAACTGAAAACAGATCATCACTGGATTGAGATTGAAAATGGAGAGTTGGTCCATGCACTGACCCAGGCGATGCTTGTGCGGGATTTGCCGGGTATGGCGGATGTAGATTCCTCTCTCTATCTGTTCTGTAAAGAAATCAAAAAAGGGGCTACAGTTGCCATTTCAGGTGAAGCAGCAGATGAAGTATTTGGCGGTTATCCCTGGTTCCATCGGGAAGAGATGCTGAACTCCGGTACATTCCCATGGTCTGTAGCTCCTGACATGCGGGCAGGATTGTTATCCCCGGACATTCGGGAATGGATCAGACCGCTGGATTATCTCGCAGATCGCTATTCGGATGCTGTGGCTGAAGTACCTTCGCTCAATGGGGAAACAGGCAAGGCAGCCCAGATGCGAGTCATGTCCTATCTGAACATCACCAGGTTCATGCCTACACTACTCGATCGTAAAGATCGAATGAGTATGGGAGCGGGGCTTGAGGTTCGGGTGCCTTATTGTGATCATCGCTTGATTCAGTATGTGTTTAACGTCCCGTGGGAAATGAAAATGACAGGCGGACGGGAAAAAGGAATTCTGCGTAAAGCGCTGGAAGGTGTACTGCCTGACGATGTATTGTACCGCAAAAAGAGCCCGTATCCGAAAACACATAACCCGCAGTATCTCGCTGCCGTTAAACAGCAGGTACTGGATATTCTGGATGACGCAAGCTCACCAATTTTGCCATTAATCGATAAAGCCCAAATTCGCAAATTGGCCTCTTCACCGGACGCTTCTTCCAACCTGCCCTGGTTTGGACAGTTAATGTCAGGGCCACAACTGTTTGCTTACCTGACACAGATCAACTCATGGTTGCGTACGTATAAAGTGGCGATTCGATAAAATAGGGCGTTTCAATCCTAAAGGGGTACCTGATGACAGCATTACAGCTGTCCAACAGGCACCCCTTTGTAATATTTCACTACATGATAACTACAGATAAGTTTAAAATGGATAAGAGACTGTATCAGTTGATCAGAACCGGATTACGTTCAAGCAATCCACTGCCAAAAATATCTCTGAACGGCGAATCCTCCATATGAATATAACCGATGTAACAGCCACACTTCTTCATGCCGCATGGCCGATCAGCAGCTAAAGCTTCCAAACCATCGCGATACAGATGACCAATGATCCGGCGATCCTTGTAGCACCTTTTTACATGCCCTGATCCTTGTACATAAAAAACCTCCGAACCAGCGGAGCATCGCTTGCCCATACTTTCGTAATCCTGCAAATTCCCTTCAAACAACGGATCAATTGACTGTAAAAAGCCAACCTCTTCCACGGTATAATACTTTGGCCGATCTTTAAATGCATTGACCCACATATACACGTCATCGGGTAAAGCCTGTCTCATCGATTCAATAGCCGGGAATGCACTGCGCAATCCAACCGTCCCCACACTAAAAGCAAGTCCCATCTCACGTAAAGTCAGACATTGTTTGACAAAGGAAGACTCCTTTGTCTCACGAGGGTGATATGTCGCCCAGAATGCCGCTTTATCAGGGTTCAATTCGCGGGCCCAGTCCAGTTTGACGGACAAGTTCGTTTGGACTGCAATTTTGCCCACATGTGGCATATGAGATAGTTCAATCATCGCGTCCCGATACCAGCGTCGTACCAGAGCTTCTCCATAGGGATTAAAGAAAATTGAAAATTGATGTCCAGCACGCTCCTGCTCCCTCACCCAGTTCACAAATTGACGCAGTTGTTGCTCATCCACTTTCAGCGTTTCCTTGGAGTCTACCGTTTTACTAAATGGGCAGTAGGGACAGTCGTAATTACACGACGACAGCTTGCCCCGATAATACAAGGTTGCTCTCATGAGAATACATACCCTTCCATTTGTTCACGAATCTCAGCGGAGATGAGCCAATCTCCAATGGCATCCGAGTAGCCCAATCCCTCTTCTGTCAGACGCAGCACCTGGTTACCCTTATCGTCCTGCTCAAGCTCAGCCATGCTCTCCAACATCAATTCACTCAACCATCCGTAGTCTGACATGACTTCTGTTCCGAATCGCTGAGCATAATCCGACAGCGTCAAGCCTTCGCGATGCAGCAGGGCTTTCAGAATAAAGCGGCGCTTCTGCTCCTCCAGGCTCAGTACAATACCGTAATCGGCCACATCATAACGCTCGGTTGCCACATAATCGGCGATGATGCTTTGTGTAGCCTTATAACTAACGCCATACTTGGAAGCATAGTGTACTTCACTGGTATAAGAGCGTGCACCGCATCCCAGACCAACCATGCCTTCCTCCTGACAACTGTAGGGAAGAAGCTCTTTGCTTCCAATTGACGATTCTTCTTTGGCAAATCTGCGCATGGAATACTGGACATAGCCCCGGCTTTTTAAAGTCTCACGCGCAGCCTTATATAACTCCATCCGAATATCCGGTCCCTGACGCTGAATGTCATCCGGTTTCACAATGGTATTCTCGCGGGTGTACAGTGGATAAATAAAAATCTCACCCGGTTCATAGGAGAGAACGCGTTCCAGCGAATACAGCCATGATTCCACCGTTTGTCCCGGCAGACCATAGATCAGATCCAGATTCAACAAAGGGAATCCAAACCGTGTAAGTTTCTCAAGGGCGCGTTCCACTTCCTGCGGCTTCTGTGGACGGTAAATGGCTGAGGCTTCCGCTCCGATAAAGCTTTGGATGCCCATGCTTACCCGGTCCACGCTTCGTTCCTTCATGATTGCCAATTTGGCTTCTGTTACGGTGTCCGGTGACGTTTCTACCGAGATCGAAGCTTGCGTCGGATCAAGCCCCATCACATTTTGCGCAATATCGAACAAACGGTTCAACTGAGTTTCATTCAATAACGTGGGTGTGCCACCACCGATGGCAAATCTCGAATAGGGTCTGCGTGATGTGATGGGTGCCCACTGTTTGGCTTGCCGTTCCAGCGCATCCACATAACGCACATGGGTATCATCACGTCGATCTGGTAGCGTGAACAGGTTGCAAAATCCGCAACGAGCTGCACAAAACGGAATGTGCATATATAAAAAATATGTATCGGTGTTCTCACGCTCCCACAACGGACCGAGCGGTAATGGTGGATTCAATTCCCGATATGCGGTCTTATGGGGATACGAATATAGATAAGAGCGATAGGGGAAAGCAAGCACTTCTCTGAGACCTGCAGGTGAATTGGGTCCGGACTGAGCGGAATGACCTGCTGTCGTATGTTGAGATGGATGGTCCATCGGTTTCCTCCCTGTATCCGGTTTGTAGTCGTTCATGATACGAACCAGTTGTTCTATAAAATAAATTCACGATAAGGCACATTCCAGACAACATCATGCGCCAACCTGTGCCCCTGATAACCGTCCTCACCATACGCCGTGCCATGATCGGAAAAAGCAAGACAAAACGTAGGCCGTAACCGCTGCCTCATGGCATCAAACAATGGCCCGAGGGCTCGATCCACATACCGAAGCGCTGCACGCTGTGTTTCTACCGAGTCCTCTCTTGCCCCCTCCACGAAATAGCGATTGGGCCCATGGATGGCAGACACGTTCAGGAATAAAAACAGCTTCTCATCCGGTGCACTTTGCTCCAGCAGCTTCATTGCATGCTGAACCTGATGCTCGGTCGATTTGGGGTTGGTTACCCCAAAATTCATCCGCCAGTAGCTCTGTTGAAAATAACCCGGCAGCACTTTGGCGAGCGGATTTTTCTTGGTGAAGAAAATAACCCCGCCAATACAAATCGTCCGGTATCCTTCAGCCGCAAACCCGGATACGATATCCGGTGTGTCAAACAGCCAGGTATGCGGATGCGTCTTTAATCCGGTATTTCGGGAATGAAAAAGTCGTACATGGGAGGCTTTGTCCGTATTCGCGGGTGTAGGCATGAAGCCACCAAAAAAAGCATGATGTGCCGCATATGTAAAACTTCCAGGGGTATGACGCTGCTCCCAGGAACCTGAACCGCACAGGTTGGGGCAATTCTGCTCTTCCAGCTTCGCAACGTCATACCTTAACGTGTCCAGCGTAATCATCAACAGGTCATGGGAGCCAACGATGTTGTTCATATCAGGCATGGTTGCAAGGCTCCTTTCGCAAAAGTTCCATTTCCCATTCATAGGTTCCCAGTCCGTTATGCTGTACTCTGTACAACAAATCTCCGAACGGATTCACATCCAGAACATAGGCACGGGGTTCAATACCTACAGTGAGCATCACATCAATACCGGCTGACCACGAGTTGGGGAAGGCAGCCATCGCTGCTTTCGCAGCCGTCTGAACCCCATCCATCTGCTGTTCGTTCAGTCCCGCTTCTACAGGCAGCATGCGCTCATTGCGCAAGTGCAGATTGGTGATCGGTGTTTGACTAAGCCGTACGATGGCATGACCTGCTTGTCTACCTGCCACAAGCTGGCGAATATCATACACACTTGAACCAAGGGACGCTTTTGCCATCCAACGTTCAATCTGTGCACCCTCAGCACACAGCCAATCCATGAGAGTTGATATCTCTGGAGTACGTGTATACCTGCGCATACGGCCTTCGTTATAAAAAATGGTCTGTCCCTGAACCTGTTCCATTCCCACTGTGGTTATAGCAATTTCGGCACCCGTTCGGGGATTGACTTGATAGGCAACAACGCCTGAAGCCCCGGAGCCACACGCGAGCTTCACGAAAACGCGATTCATACCGGCAGTCTCCATTGCGGTACGCAGGTCCGCATACGTTCTGATTGGCCCCGAAGATTGGAGCGTTGGGGGGACCAGTACGCCGTGTGAGGATAGATGCTGCTGACATTTCCTTTTATCAAACATGATCGCAATGTCAGCAGGATCATTCATGAACCGGGCATTGGGCCAATACTTCCGGGCTTCATGGCCAATTCGTTTCAAACATGCTTTCCAGCCAAGAAACCATTGTTTAGGCGCGTAAATCCGCCCCCACTCCTGTTCAAGAGTCAGTGTCTCTTCTGCAGGAATCATTCTCGCAAAAGCGCCATCCATCAACGGAGCTGTATTAGCTCCGAGAAAGAGCAACTCACGCTCTACCTCCCATTCCTCGCCTGGAGCATCTATTCGGATAAGAGGATCGCTGCTCACTCCGTGAACCAAATCCTGATTTGCATATGGCATTGATGCTGATGAGGATATCCACGACACTCCTTGCATCTGCGTAGCAACTTCACCTTCCATACATTGCTGTACGGCATCCGCCATCGTTCCGCCCCTTCTCCAGGCTTTCAACAAGCTGTCATAAGGCAATACAAAGGCCGGTTGTAAGCCAAGATGCCGCCTTGCCTCCTGCAATCCAAGGGTACGCCGATTATTTGGGTTCCCAATTAACAATAACGGCTTCGGCGTCATGTCATAGTCCGTACCCACAGCTAGACGCTGCAAATTTTCTTCCGTTTCCATCATGCCTGACATCATTTATTCCGTTAAGGACGGATAACGCCAGTCATCTTCATCACTCTGTTGTTGCTCGCTGACATCAACAGACATGCCTGAACGTTTCCAGCGAATGAGCATTTCGTCCGTCATATAGTGGTAACTAAGGTTGAGATGTTTAAGTTTCTTAATCTTGTCACTGGCAAGCAGCGCTTCAGCTCCTTCATCAGACAGGGTACCCTCTGACAGATCCAGGACTTCAAGTTGATCCAGAATCGGCGCCTCAGCTGCAGCTTTTGCAATCTCATCCTGAATTTCACTGTCTTTCAGACCCAAGTACACCAGCTTTGGAAATAAGTCCTGTTCCAGAAGCGGAAGTACATCTTGCAGTGAACCATCGAAACCATAATCCTCCACACCCAGATATAATTCAAGCTTACGCAATTCAGGCAACTCGGCCCGGGCCATTGAAGCTAACACTTCTCGGGGCAAACCGCCACAGATAATAACGAATTCTTCCAGTTTGCCATGCTGGATCGGTCCCAGACTCAGTCCACTGCTGCCCTTTACCCAAAATGACTTTAATTCAGGAAAAGCAACCAATAGCGGGGTGAGATCCGTCTGAATAATCCATGATACTTCGCATTCCTCGGAGCCCATATCTCCGATGAACAGTTTCCTCAAAGACGGAAAGCTTGGTGCCAGTTCAATGAGCGTGCCCATAAATTCATCCGGCGAATTTTCATAAGCCTGTCCCCAGTCTCCAATAATCAGGCTCTCCAGCGAACTGGCCTCCGGTTTGGCAGCCAGTTCCCTGATCAACTTTTCCATACGAATACCGTCCTCATAATCATCATAAGACACCGTAAGCTTCACTTCTTGCATAAAGTAAATCCCCTCCGTTTGAGTTCATTGATGATTCGTTAACTTGAATGTTAACCCATTCTGTACAAGCCTTGCAACTTCTTCCAACCCTAGTCCTAACGCTCTGCTCAAACGTGAAATCTTCGTATTTTCTTTATAGGTATAAGAACATACGTTCTGATATATTTTCTGGAAAAAGCGGGATTTATTTTGGGTCCCACGTACCGGCTTTATTAAGATCGACTCACTCTTATAAAAATAAAAAAACGTTAATGGTCGGTAAAACATTCCACAGGAATGACTCTTACCTTCCACTAACGCTTTGATATTGAAGCAAGGCCATAATTCACCTTTTACATTCATATTCCTATGATCCGATTCGTTTGAATCTCAGCCTTCCAGACTGGATATGAGCGCTCTCAGCGCATGACCCCGGTGACTGATCGCCTGCTTTTGTTCCAACGTCAACTCAGCCATCGTCATCTCATATTCAGGTACATAGAAGAGTGGATCATATCCAAAACCGCCTCCGCCAGATGCTTCAGCTGTGATCCAGCCTTCAGCGGTGCCTTCTGCTTCAAACTTGTCCCCAGTTACCGGATCATACAGCACCAGAGCACAGACGAAGCGGGCCGGACTAAGCAATGGTTGCTCTGTGTCCTCACCAGATTTGAGCGATTCCAGCGTTTCAAGCAACTTGGCATTGTTCTTTGCGTCAGTTGCTCCTTCGCCTGCATATCTCGCAGAATACACTCCCGGCTCACCGTCCAGCAGATCGACACACAAGCCCGAATCATCAGCCAGGACAGGTAGGCCAAGTGCATCACCGACCGCTTTTGCTTTCTTCCAGGCGTTTTCCGCAAAGGTTACCCCATCCTCAACGACATCCGGCAGTTCGGGATAGTCAAACATGCTCTTGACCTCTTTGCCAAGTGGTGCGAAGGCATGGGCAAATTCACGTACTTTCCCCGCATTGCGGGTTGCGACAATGATGATTGGACTATCCAGACGCATCTTACGCTTCCCCTAGTCCACGGGCACCGATCTTGAGCGCAATCGGTCCGAGAACTTCTTTTTGCCGCTCGATCATCTCCAAAATCCCCTGTTCACCCAGCTCCAGCATCGCGTTCAGTTCACGGCGGTCAAAAGGTGCTTCTTCCCCTGTCCCCTGAAGCTCTACATATTTACCGCCGCCTGTCATCACCAGGTTCATGTCCACCTTGGCTTTGGAATCTTCATCATAGTTCAGGTCCAGCACAGGCTGTTCTCCAACTACACCTACACTTACCGCTGCAATGAAATCCGTAATCGGGAATACTTGCAATTTGTGCTGTTGGGCAATTTTGTTCACAGCGAGCGCCAGAGCTACAAATGAACCGGTAATGGACGTTGTACGTGTGCCCCCGTCTGCTTGTATGACATCACAGTCCAGTGTAATGGTGCGCTCGCCAAGAGCCTGCAGGTTAACCACGGAGCGCAATGCCCGGCCAATCAGACGCTGAATTTCCATCGTGCGTCCAGTCAATTTGCCGCGATTCGCTTCACGCTGGTTCCGGGTATGTGTAGCACGTGGCAGCATGGAGTATTCAGCCGTTACCCAGCCTTTCCCCTGTCCTTTCATAAAGGGAGGTACCCGCTCCTCCACCGTAGCTGTACAGATCACCTTGGTATCTCCGACTTCAATCAGTACAGAACCTTCGGCGTATTTATTCGTGTTAATTGTTAAATTCATCGGGCGCAGCTGGTCGCTGGTTCGTCCGTTAGATCTCATCATTTCTGCCTCCTACGACTTAAGCATCCTGTAATGTCGAACTTGTTCACACTTTTACGAATCCCTTCTATTTTACCAAAGAGTTCACTTAAAAGCATCCCGTCCCCCAAAGAGTTCTGTTTAAAGCATTCTATCGACCAAAGAGTTCTGCCAACGATACGTTAGACAGCTCTCAGTGGCTTAAATTGGAATTTCATTGATATATTCAGGCTTCGACACCGGGGCGCTATAATCCCGGTTATCATCACTCATGACTGTCTTTTGCCCATTCCACTCGATCTGCACTTTTGCATCCTTGCCAGTGGTATTCTCAGCCGTGGTCAACACGACGGATTGCAGCAGTTCGCTTGGTACGACATCCCCTTCGGTAAACATGTCGTCTTTGAGCGCAACGGTTACCGTTCCATTCTCAGACGTTTTGACCGATTGCAGCTGCGTGCCGCCTGTCATGACCTCTTCCAGCTCACCGCCTTTGGCTGGCCCTTTGATCAATTCGTTCAACGCCGCCTGAACCCGGTCTCCACCTGGTGTGACAAGACGGGTAACCGGGACATAATATTGGATGCCTGCTGGTGAAGCAGCTGAAAAATATACCGTGACCGGACTGCTGTTGGTTGTGAACGTATCACCCAAATCGAGATTGATGCCCACCGCCCGATTCAACGGTTCAGGCAGCGGCGTGCTGTTTACTGGCATTTGCGTCAACTTTTTGCCGTCCACCCAGATTTGTACGTTCTGCACATCCGGTGTGCCGGTGAGCGTCCAGGTTACAGCCTCCAGCATTTTGCGCTCGTCCTTGGCATCATATTTGGCAAAGTTGCCGGAGAACTCCACGACTGCCAGCTTGTCATCCGAATGGATCGTTACATTCTGCACGACAGTGCCCTGCGGGAGAACGCCCTGGAACCCTTCAGGCAACATTCCTGCATATGGGCCGCCCGTCACGAGTGTATCCAGGGCTGTTTTGGGACTGCTGACGTCCGTGCCGGAAGGAAGCGTCATCGATACCGGAGCCAGCAAACCTTGATGATCTTGCAGATACACGGTTGTAAGCGGCAGCTTGGCGAGTGATCCGTTGCCCTCGGCCGCCTGAATCATGGCTGCTTCCTGGATCGGCGGCGGTGGATCAACTGCCTCGGATGACTGTGCCCCAAACATGCCACATCCTGACAACAACACAGGAATGCTCAGCAGCGCAGCTGCCGATGCCGAACGCCAATATTGGATCTTACTCATGATCACGTTCCCCCTCATCATTTTTACAGTTTGTACTACCATGTATACGAGCCTTTGCCCAAAAAATAACTACTTTTTATACAAGCCATCATGCATAAAACGAAAAATCGGCTCTCACCCCCAGGCAAAGGATAGCAAAGAAACCCAAAACGGGTAAGAACGTATTAGGATACAAGAGTAGGGACATTGCTAACTTAGAGGAGGAATCGCCCATGAAACATCCTGAGCACGAGAAAATCCCTTACAGTCTGAATAGCCGCAAGGTGGCAGAGGCCACGAGGGAATGGCTGCACAAGCGGGGCGTTACGATCCCTGAGATCGCAGAGCTGGTCATGTTATTGCAGAAAAAGTACTACCCGGACCTTACGATGGAAGAATGTATCGACAATGTAGAGAAGGTTCTCCGTAAGCGCGAGGTGCAGAACGCTGTTCTGACCGGCATTCAGCTCGATCTGATGGCAGAACAGGGTCAGCTCATCCCCCCTTTGCAGGAGATGATTGAGAACGATGAAGGACTATATGGCGTGGATGAAATTCTGGCATTCTCCATCGTCAATGTATACGGAAGCATCGGATTTACGAATTACGGCTATGTAGACAAGCTAAAGCCCGGGGTACTTGAACGACTAAACGACAAGAGCCTCGGCCCTGTGCATACGTTCCTGGATGATATCGTGGGGGCTATTGCCTCGGCGGCCAGCAGCCGGATCGCGCATCGCAAACAATCGGAGCTTGAAGAAGCTTTGGGAGAGAAACCCGTCAGCGATGATATCGTATAATTTACACGGGTGATTAGGAAATTGGATAATGAACGAACAAAGTAAATTCAACATTCAATCCATTCTGATCATGACAAAAAGCGGCCACCAGGCCGCTTCTTTTGTGTATATTCCCTTGTTTTATCCTACGCTATTTCGAATGCTCTTGTCTCCCCGTCAAACGATATACTTCTGACCATTTCTGTTCCGCTGCCAGCTTCGGATGTACCTGACTGGGTCCTATTGTAATTTCCGGGCCTTTGCGTTCTCGCAACAACCCCCCAAGCACGGTAATACCAAGTACGCTCAATCCGGTGAATACGTACATCAGACGCATCAACACATTGCCTGAATCGGAGCCGGTAACCATACCATGGAATAGCAGACTAATGAATACGGGATACGACAACATATGGAACGTAAACCACCATTTGCGGCCAAGCTTGTTACGCAAGTCACTGGATAGCAGCACGATCACCAAGCCATACACGGATAACGTGCCCAGTCCACTGCCTATCGGATGTACTGAAGCGGTAAACGGAATGAGCATTTCACTCCAGGTGAACGGACTATAATGGTCTATATATAAGGTTAACGCATGCACGATTCCAAGTCCGAAGGCGAGCCAGGTCGTTCGGGTATGCCATTTAAACATGGCCGCTTTGGGTTTGCCTTTAGCCATTGGCATCCCTTGAGCGATCCCCAGAAACACACCGGCAAAAAGCAGCAAATAAGCGGCTATCCCACTAATTCGAATAATATTCCACGTTGGCAGGTAATCTACAATCCATTGTGCCATAACCGGCTCCCCCATATCTGATAGACTTGTCGTTTATATAAGACTGAAGCGGTGATCCGGGTCGAAACCAGGCCAGCGTTCAGCGAGCGTATCAGTATTTCCTCTAAAATAAGTGCTCCCATCCCGAGTCATCCACAGGACATCATGCCGATCATAATGTCGGTTTAACCAGCCTACTGCCTCGGCACTTCCCCAAATGCAGACAGTCTTGGCAATAATCTCACATTGCGATGCATGCTGGCCCAGAACAGTACACTGAAGTACATCCGTATTCGCCGGCTTCATCGTCCGGGGATCAATTAAGTGATGCGAAAGGCTTCCGTCTGTATTCTGCCATTGTCTTCGTATCACTCCTGAGGTGGCCACTGCACCTTTCCTCAACTGAATATTCCCTGGCAGATTTCGCTTCTCCTGATAAGGATCGGTGACTTGAACGGACCACATCGGATGAGTCGTTGCTCCCCATGCCTGAATATCTCCACCCGCATTAATCAAGCCCGCCTGAATGTGAAGTGTACGTTGCAACCAATCTGCGATACGTTCAACAGCCCAGCCCTTAACAATCCCCCCAAGGTCCAGCTCAGTCCCCGGGTCCTTATGAACCATTCGGCTGCCTTCCCGTTGAATCCAGCGTGGACGGCTATAGTCATATTCATCTTTTTGCATACCTGTTATATCAGCGTGTCGGGTGTTCAATCGGCGTGCAGTTCCTGATTGCTGAAGCTGTATTTGTTGTACTTGCTCGAAGCTGACATCGTAACCGGAAGCACGAAGAGCCTGCGAAATACCAGGTTGGAAAATCCCCTCCGTCTGACCCATATAACCGTATGCCAAACTTAACACTTCATCCATTGCTGCGGAGATCGGCATCCATCCTGTACAGCGATTCAGACGATTCAATTCACTGTCTGCCACAAAACGGCTGAAGCGCTGCTCCTGCGTTTCGAACCAATTTTTCACCAGCGCTGCCGCATGCTCAGCCTCTTCCCGTCCGGCTGCCAGTTGAACTTCCACGTTCGTGTTCATCGCCCTGAAGCGGAACTTGAGCAGTTGGTAGGCTTGCTCTGTGCGGCTCATGATGCACCTGTGCGTGACTGGTAATTGCCACGACTATATCCGGAATCTGTATCCTGATTGCTGCTCTGACTTGAATTCCAGCCGCCTGACGACCTGTCTTGATCCGGAACGATGGCGTTGGTTCCATCAGTCGCCCCTTCATCTTGGTCGTAGCCTTCATTGGACGGTCCATTCGAACGGTTATCCGTGCTGTTCATCCATTCATCCATCACATCGTCCTGGGTGTCTACCTGGGTAGAAGCTGTACTGCTTGTATCAGTACCATTAGCCGTTGCATAAGCAGCATCAAAAGCATCCGAAGTTCTTACATATTGAAAGAGTGCAGCCACGGTCAAGGTTGCTGCCGCTGAGGCTTGCCATTTTCTCCATTGGTTACGTTTTTTTCTAGTCATCGCTCTTCCCTACTTTCTCTGGCGAAGTTCATACATTTATCATAGAAGTGCTGGCTTAAAAGAAGATGAATGAACGGTTAAGAGAGGCTAAAGCTTTATTTCATTTAAGTGGTCTACACGCAAAAAAAAAGACCCTGAACAGGAAGTTCTCCTGGTTCAACGTCTTGGAATCTTAATCGATACTATCTCTAAAAAAGAAAACTCCGTTCGGCTGCTGATCCTGTACAATAAGCTTCCGCCGGATCAATTCCTGCAGATGCGCCAACGTCTCGCTCATCGCAAAGCGAAGCTGATGCGTTCCCAACCGATCGCCGAACATGAACACACAGATATCATATCCGCTTGCAGGTGCCTCCCGGATTCGCTCGTTCATCTTCTGAAGGCGCTCTTCATGATGAGCGAGCAGATGGACCGTTCGATCGGAAAAGTGGGCAAACGGATTCCGGTGCCCTGGATAAGCCAGCGCTACATCCAGAGCTCCCAATCGATGCAAACCTTCCAGGTAAGACCATAAAGGCTGGTCGTCACTTCCTGGCTGCAAGCTGATATTTGGTGAAATTTGCGGTAATACGGCATCTCCACACAAAATCTCCCTAGAGGCCGGAGCATAAAAGGATAGATGCCCTGGAGAATGTCCACCGGTCTCCACCGCAATCCATTGTTTCCCGCCCATCTCCAGCCACTCGCCATCTTCAATCGGCGTCACATGGGGAAGTGGCGTAATCTGTGAATCAAATCCCTCCAAATGTTCGCGGATCTGCTCCGTCTTGTCTTCCGGCATCCCATGACGACCATAATATTCAGGCAGCACGGTATTGATGGTCGCTTCAGGACCCCACATATAATCTGCCTCCTGGCGGGAGCGTGTGGACATTCGAACAGGTACACCCGTTTGCTGCTGCATCCAGCCGGACAACCCCAGATGATCGGGATGATGGTGGGTCAGCACAACTTGCTTAATATCCTGAAAAGTTAACCCTAAACCCGCAAGTGTTTCGAACCACTCCTGTTCTGTTTCAGGGCTGCGTGGTCCCGGGTCAACAATGGTTATTGTTCCATCCGGCTCGTTAAGCACATAACTGTTAACCCAGCGCAGGGGAAAAGACATGGTAACTTTGATCCGCTGTATGCCTACTGGCATGGAAATGGCTTCCGTACGCTTCATTAATATTCTCCTCCAACTCTACTGCACAGGCCGATGACCGACAAAAATCATCCTTGGGGATGTCTGCTCATCGTACTTTTCTTCATCATAACCCCCGTGTACCTGATCCACCACCAGCCCTGCCTCGTGAAGCAGATCACTTAGTTGTTCACGAGTATACAGCTTGACGCGTTCCTGATAGATCCGGGGTTTTTGGTCCGATGCGGTATTCGTAATGTGAATTTCTTTTTGTACAAATCCGTCCTCGATCTTGCGAAACTCCTCAATATTCTGTCCTTCATTCTCCCGTATTGAATGCTGTTCCAGATGGCGAGTCACATAAGCCGTATTCATAAAATCAATAATGTAGCTGCCCCCCGGCTTCAGCATGCGATGTATAGCGCGCAATACTCGAAGTTGCTCGCCATCCTCTCGAAAATAACCAAATGAGGTGAACAGGTTGACGACGGCGTCAAATCCGCCTTTCAGTGGAAGCTCGCGCATATCGGCGTGATACCACTCTACACTATGCTCGGTGTCCATTTTGCGCGCTTCACGCAGTAGCACATCAGACAGGTCGACACCTGTCACCTGGAAACCAGCGTCAGCAAGAGCCAGAGAATGTCGGCCCATACCACAGCACAGATCGAGTACCCGGGACTTTGGCTCAAGCTTTAACCAGTTAATCATTTTATGTACTTCGTGATAAGCACCTTGCACATCCCGATGTTTGTACACAAGAAGGTAGTCTTCTCCAAAACTTTTTTCGTACCATTCCGTCATTACGTATCGCCCTCCACATGGTCTCTGGCCCAACGATCGGTAATACGCTGTTATACCAGCCGGATCTGTTCTCCATAGCTTTTAGTCATTGTATCGTCTTTATCCTTCAAACTCAAAAATTCCCACGAATGGTCCGCATTGAACAGCCGGAAATCACACGTTATAATGTTAAACATCGTCAGGCCCCCGCGAATCGGTTAACTATACATAGAAGATTGATATCGAAACCATATGGATGTTTTTATGATGAATGAAAAATGAAAATAACTGAAGAGAACACTGACAGGAGAAGCAGCAGGAGGTGTGATTCATGATTCGGATTGGACTTACCGGCTGGGGAGATCACGACGATTTGTACCCCAATCGTACCAAAGCAAAAGACAAGCTCCGTCTGTACGGACAATATTTTGCAACCGTGGAGGTAGACAGTTCCTTCTACGCCGTTCAGTCTCGGGACCGGATGGCCCGCTGGGCAGCGGAAACGCCAGAATCCTTTGCTTTTATCGTCAAAGCCTACCAAGGAATGACAGGACATTTACGGGGAAAGCCCTATTTTACAAGCACCTCGGAGATGTATAAAGCTTTTCGGGAATCGCTGGAGCCTGTCATGGAAGCAGGCAAGATGCAAGCGGCCCTGTTCCAGTACCCACCGTGGTTTGAATGCAATCGGGACAACGTCAATGAACTGCGTGAAGTAAAGCTGAGAATGGAAGGCATCCCTTGTGCCCTCGAATTTCGTCATCGCAGTTGGTATGAAGCGGGCATGCGAGAACGGACGCTGGCATTTCTGAGGGAGCAAGGCTGGATCCACAGCGTCTGTGATGAGCCTCAGGCGGGCCCGGGTTCTATTCCCATTGTACCTGAGGCTACCGATAGCGAAATGACGCTGGTGCGTATGCATGGGCGCAATGTATCAGGCTGGCACCAGAATGGTGCACCTAATTGGCGCGAGACCCGTTATCTGTATCGCTATAACCAGGAAGAGTTGCTGGAATGGAAGCGTTATTTGGAGCAATTGCAGGAGCAAAGCAAAGAGGTCTATGTAATATTCAACAACAACTCGGGCGGTGATGCCGCTTCCAATGCACAGATGATGATGGAGCTGCTGGAGCAGCCAGTGAAGCCATTCCCTGATCGTACGGAGTCGGAGGAGGAAGAGGGACCGGAGCAATTGGAACTGTTTTAACTTTCATCTCCATATTCAAATTAGAATAAGCTACAGATTTATCTAGGTTATAAGATAAAAGTATTCGGCACTCGGTAGCCCGCCTCCCAATAAAAGAACCTAAGGTAATATGTCCTTAGGTTCTATCCAACTCTTCTATATCAATAAATCGTTCCAACTAACTTCGGCTGCTTTAAACCTAATTACCCCTACATCATCGACACCAGTAAGAATCATCTCAATGGCTTCATTTTCTGATGTCGCTCTGACTTCAAGAAATTACATCCATTTTTCACTAATTGCTTTGGGTCTTTTGGCAAGTTGTTTGGAGAGAACTTAACAGTCCCCTTTGTCGACGGCTTGTTGCCAGAGAATCCGCTTCCACTCTCTAATGCTAATGAATTCTTTTCATAGATCAATGGATTATTCTTCACATAAGCATACAAATTCAAGCTCAGTGGATCGTCAGCTTGCCCTCGTATGAATCCTCACTCATCAACCGGCTGACACTCCGGTCGTAGCATTCTGGATCGGGTCCCTTCATTTATACATGTTCTTGGTAAGAAATCGACTCAAATAATGGACCAAATACAGGGATCAATTTTGTCATGTACCAATTTATATCAGTTATATTGCTGTAACTCTCTACTTCAACAACTTTACGATTAATATCAGGACTCATTAAAAAAGTGCCGTTCTCACGAATTAAAAAAGTGCCTCCTCTATTCGTATCCTTCCAAGTCATTGCAACCCCGATTAATTCTCTTTGCTTTTCCTTTGTACTTAGAATCTTTAATAACTCTTCCTTAGGAATACTGACGTGTTGCCAACCATAGTCATCATCATCACCAACGGGTAAGAAAGTTGCATGTCCGTGATCGTTATACGACCAACCGTATTTTTCTAATTTGCTTAAAATAGTTATTCCTGATATTTGCTTTGATAAGAATATTTCAATTGTTGATGAGACAGACATGGATCATCTCTCCTTTTAATCTAAGAATTTCTTAAAACCAATCCCCTTCTTTGTGAGCCAATCCTTAATTGTTTAAGGAATCTGCGAATTTGAGTATAGAGGGTAAGTGTCTTCAACGCTTCTATTTATTCGTTTCACTGACTATAATAAACAAACCTTGCTAGGCAAAAGCCAACAAGGTTTGTTTTTTTGTAACATACATGTTGTTATTTCGTAAAATAATCACCGACACCGCTTTTATCAATGGGCTTTAAACTATCAAAGTATTTTTGTTCATATAGCGCCTTAACCGTTAAATGAATATTCTCTCTACTCACTTCTTTCACTAAAACTAAATTAGGCTCAATAGAATAGTACCCGTAGTCCTCCAGCTCTGATTCGAAATCCTGTTGAAGTCTTACGACGTTATATACGTAAACATGGTAAAAGGTGTCTGCGACACTAACAATGACATCGTTTCTATATCCTTTACTAATTGCTTCGTATTCGGCTAATTCTGTGTCTTCGAGAAAATCAACTTTAATTTCATCCATAAACTAATCTTCTCTCTCCAATACATATGTCTTTATTACAGTATTCTCATCAAATACATAAATTCTCTCACACTGTGAACATCTCCATACATCATATCGAGGAAAGGGGATTGTTACTGGGTCAATTAAATCCCCTAAATTTATAATAT
The DNA here is from genome assembly GCF_042674385.1 of Paenibacillus sp. NPDC056933. Taxonomy (NCBI): domain Bacteria; kingdom Bacillati; phylum Bacillota; class Bacilli; order Caryophanales; family Paenibacillaceae; genus Paenibacillus; species Paenibacillus sp. NPDC056933. The sequence continues at coordinate 79,831 of NZ_JBHUQN010000005.1, forward strand.
CGTCCCATTCTCTATCTGTATAAACTACTAGCTCAACATCATTAGGTGCTTTTGAATTCGACAGTGTTGCACCACATTTACATTGGAATCTCGCCATTAAAACACCTCTATACTTGCCAAGTCAATTACTACATCCTCTTTCTCTACCTCGCTTGTTTTAAAATCTAACAAGGTTTCCATTAAAATATCTTTATTTTATACCTATCACTTTCCATAAAATTTAATCGCTATCCTCCACTACTGGAACAAATGGAGATAAAAACGAATCTTCTTTTTCTTGTAGACTACCACGAACTAAAACGAGTACTTTAAATTCATTATCATAACCTTCAATATCTTCATCATCCCTTGTGAAAAGTACTCCATAAGAACCTGGTGCTTGGTCTGCGATGAATTGATATAAGTTAATTATATCTTTCACCTCAGATGTTTTACGATTCAAAAATCCACCTACTGAAAGATGATATATACCGTTTGCAGGATACAATTTTAAAAGTCCATTGTTCCAATTTAACTCAGAGATAAAGTCCTGTATATTTTTAACAATAGACTCTAATCTCCCTGCATCAGTTTCTTCAGTGGTCTCATGAATTGTAGCCCAACCATGAAATTCATACATTGTTGTCACCTACTTCAATGGTTTTATATCAATAATAACTTCAATTCTATATCTACTACTATATTCAAATAGTTTATCAATTACTGATTTAGCAGGTTGCCCTTCAAAATGGTAGTAGACCTTCCTTCCAGTTTCCTTAGCCGCATCAAAAGTCGCTTTCATTTGGTTACGAACATTTTTATTAACTGTTTGCAAAGCTGGTTTTGACTGAGCAACATACTGAGCACTAATTGCATCAAATTCTCTACCAGCAGGATCATTGGAGAACTTCACACGGGATTGACCACCAATCCTTTCAGCTAAAGCATCAGCGGCCGCGTCAGGTTTATTTACCTTAACCAGATCACCTGAATAACGACCTGCACTTCCCGTCTGCCCATTATTTGATGTCGACGGCTTACTGCCAGATGATCCACTTCCTCCTCTTCCTCCACCTCCACCCATGCTTCCGCCCGGGGTCATTCGTCCTCCACTGGCACTTCCACTACCAAGTCCCATTCCCTCAATTGTATTATTCGCAGGTCGTTTGCCATACCCACTTGAATCTACATAGATCAATGGGTTATTTTCCACATACGTATACAAATTCAAGCTCAGCGGATTCGTCAACTCTCCCTCGTACGAATCTTCACTTATAAACCGACCTACTCTCGGATCATACCAACGGGCTCTCAGGTACTGGAGGCCTGTCACGTTGTCCCAATACTCCCCCGAATAACGGAGCACATTCGGTACCGTTTCCTCTGTCGTTTCCGGGTTGCCCCAGATATCATACGTGTATCTATTCAATACGTTGCCGGACGCATCCCGGATTTCCGTGACATCCCCGTGGCCGTTAGTCACATAGGACTGGATCTGACTCTCTCCGGCGATCTGCCGGGCGGTCAGTTTTCCGGTGGCATCATGTACGTAGCCTACCGTGATCTGTACCGTTCCCGCGCTGTCTACGGTACCTTCGGCCACTAGCAGTCCGCGATCATCATAGTAATACCGGGTCGTTTTTCCTCCCATACTTCGTTCGGTCATCAGACCGTCTCCATTGTAACGGTAGCTCACACTCTGATCGTTGACCTTGGCACCTGTCAGTTGGTTACGGGCATCGTAGGTATAGGAGGCTGCGGCGGGCGGGCTCCACTCCCGGTCACTTTCCAGACTGCTCCGGTTATCCCTTACGTCATACGTATACGTTTCCTGATACTGGCTGGATGTGTGGATGCGGTTCAGCTTGTCATAGGTAAATTGGTAGGTGATTCCCTGATCCGTTTTGCTCGTGATATTCCGGTTTGGATCATAGACATAGCTGTAACTTGGGCCATTCGTTCCCTGGAACGTATGCGTGAGTCCCTTCAGGTTCAGGCCTTCGTAGGTATAGACTTCCTTCCACCCGGACCCTGCACTTTTTTGTGCCAGACTGTTGTTGCCGCGATACGTGTACGCGAAGCTGCCGAGGGCCGTTCCGCCGCCGCTCGTCAAGCTCAGGGATGCCGGAAGCGCCGAGGCTCCCTTGAATGTCATGCCCAGGTTGAGCGTATAACTGCCTTGCTGGAAGGTCTGACGGGTCCGCACACCTCGGGCATCATAATCCATGGTCAGCGTGGCTCCGTCTGGATACGTGATACGCTCCAGTTCACCAACGGGCGTATAGACATATTGAGTGCTTCCAGTAGAATCGACCATACCGGTTCTCCGGCCCATGGCATCATAAGTGAACGTAATTGTCCCGTCACTGGCCCGGTTTTCCAGCAGGAAGTTACGGCTGTTGTATACGTAGGTGCGTTCTTGCCCTTTGCGGTCCAGCACCTTCGTCACATTGCCATTCGCATCATACGTATATGTCGTGACTTGCCCCAAAGGGTCTGTCTGTACGAGTAAACGGCCAATCTCATCATAGCGTTTTTGGAGGGTTTTTCCGTCTGCATAGGTTACTTTGGTTAAGTCACCACCGAGATTGTACGTATAACTTGTCTTTTTATTCTCGGCATCCGTCACCGAGGTGAGACGGGACAAGGCATCATAGCCATTCGTGGTAAGGTTGCCATTCCCATCAGTGACGGAGACGACGTTGCCCACGTTGTCATACGTGTAGGTGGCCAGAACCACATTACCGCTGGCCTTCAGTTCTTCCTTTTGGGTGACCTGGCCCATCACATTGTAGGTCTCACGAATACGGTTGTTTTCGCCATCCGTGATCGTCAGCGTACGTGCCGTATCATCATAGGCCATGTGGGTGGTGGACGTTCCGTCCTGCTCACGAACGACCCGATTGAATGCATCATGGACATAAGTTGTCGTCTGTCCAGCGGCGTCCGTCTGGGCAATCATCCGGTCATACGCATCATACGTATACGTCTTGCTGCCCTGTTCATTTGTTTCACTGGACAACCTGCCAAGCGGGTCAAAACGGTATAGGGTTTGACTGAGGTCAGGGGTCGTTACGGTCAATGTATTATTTACGTCATCATAGGCCAGGGTGGTGATGCTTCCGTCTGGATTCTTCTCGGAAATGACACGCCCAAGCTTGTCATAGGTCGTCGTTGTTGTGTTCTGATTGCCGTCGGTATAGCTGCCCATCTCTCCAGTAGCATTGTATCCCGCTTGAAGGGTGATGGTAGAATTATTCCCTGCTGCATCCGTTACATTGACTTCCTGCCGGGTAGGCCGCATGGACTTGTAACCAAACTGCTGACGAACAATGGTATCCGCCGTCTCTCCCTTCAGTTGGAGCACAACCGGGTTTCCGAAGCCATCATATTGATAATTCGTCTGCTCCAGAAGATTACCCTGACTGTCCCGTATGACTGACTGGGTTAATGAGCCGGTAACCGAATCATAACTGTAATTGGTGGTTGCTTGTTGATTATTACCGCCTGTTTCGGTACTTTGAGTAAGTACAATGACTGGAGATAAGTCATACCCGCTTAAAAACTTCATTTCGTAGGTCGACTTGACGGTGGCTCCAAGTGGATCCGTTTGGGAGATGACCTGTCCCCAGTCGTTATACTGGAGTGAAGTCACCGCTGCACTGGAGGCACCAGCCGTATCATACAAACGTTCTTCAATGCGGGTCGGCACATTCCGGTAGGCGGCTTCATTATACATATAGACCGTATCTCGCCGCTGATTCCCTTCGATTGCGCGGGTGCTGATGTTTGTGTTATAGACCACGTCCGGTTTGTTATGTGCAACAAATTGTTTCCTAAAGCTGTAGTCGGTTCGGGTCAGCCCGTCCTCCACCGTGGTCGTAAAAGAATTACTTTGTCCGTATACCGCGCCTATATCACCGCTATAACTCACATTGATTTGGTTGGAAACTTCCTGTCCTGCTGCTGTACTATAGAACACTTTGCACTGCCCATATCGAGGCTGGGTCTCAGCGCCAGTTGGCCCCAACTTTCGCAGTACGGTCCCACTGAACGTATATTGTGTCATCGCTTTGGTCGGATGCTCAATGGAGGCCAAAACGAGCCAGTCGTTCCATCCCCAATAGACCTGCTGATTTTCTCCCGTATAATCCTTGAAGGAATCAATCAAGTTGAAAAGTAGGCCATTCCAGCGAAGATACCCATACTTCGTCACCCTTCCTTCTGCATCAATGACGTGATCGAGCAAGCGTTGTGTACGATTGTTACTCGTCACATTTCGTGTTTTATACGTGACCGCCCGATCATCAAAGGAGACTCTGACTTCATTGGTGCTGTATGAAAAATCCATTGTCTGCACGGGCTGTCCCTTGCCCGCCCTAGTCATAACAAAACTCAGAACGGTGCCGTAATTGAAGTTGGTGGTGTAATAAAATTCAATAGTGTTATTATATTGATTACGAATTTGCAGAATGTTTCCGGCCTGATCAAAATATTGAACAATACCGGTATTGTAATCTTTTAAAACATAGTGAGCCTTTTCTCCGGATACATAGAGATCGGAATTCTCAGGCCCGAAGTCCAGATTGTCCAACGGATAGCCTGCTAACCCGCCTCTTTCAGAATCGGCGAATGTACCGACTCCCGGAATATGAACATACGTCCCACCGCCTTCATGCTTCACATAAGGCAGATCCCAGGTCCAGCCTTTACCGATTGGAAATTTTTGTTCCTCTGTTGTCGATTCGGTTGTGTTTTTAAAATCAGGATTTACTCTCGCACCAATCTGGTCCTTGCCCAGCGAGCTGTCATACTTGCGACGCAGAGTAAAATCAAGACCGTTGGCCCCCGGCATGACCAGATCCACCACGCTTATATTGAGCGAGCCATCGCTCGTAGAGATACTATCATTTACCGACCCTACTCCATAAGGAGCCTGATCGAACTTGATGGACTGACGTTGTAACGCGATGTCATCATATCCGTTTGCAGCGAGAGCAAACGTGTCCGGGACTGCGTACACCTCGTCTGTGACAGATGCAGGCTCGGACAAATCACTGTATGTAACCTGCGTCACCGAAGGCTCATCCGCCCGTCCCAACGAACCCGGTTCATTCTCAAATGTAACCGATTCAGGACTGTCCGTTAACGAGTGATTCATTGCATCAGGATTTTTCTTTTGCAAGTAGGCCTCATAGGAACCTCCTTGTTCCTGAGCAAGCAACGCCTGATAAATTTCATTCAACGCATATCCTTTGCTCAGTTCAAGAATGACCCAATCCCGTTCTACCTGAAAACGTTCAGATACGGTCGTAATCGTAATGAGATCTTTCGAATCAACAGCGCCTACCGAGGTTGGGTTCAATGGAGCATCGCCATATACGTCTCCCGTCACACTCCTGTTATCCACGTTGTTATAGGATGGAGAAGCTCCGGCACGTGGTAACCCTATGTCTGGCGGGAATAGCATGGATACCACAAAAGCGAGAATAAGCAGGATGGATAGCCCTTTTTTCATATCATCAATCTCTCCCCATATCGATTGTAATTCCCTTCTGGACGAACGCAGACTATTCTTGGATCGTCCCCACTGCGATAATTTAAGAATTCAAACTTCCCTATCGCTGAGATGCACTCTGAACTATTTTCAATAGATTTCCGTTGGTATCATACTGATATGTATATATCTTTCCATTCGCTTTCGTCACGGATGTTAATCGATTGTTGGAATCATATACATAGGTCGTTTTGCCTGCTGCCTGTACTGAGGAAGCCATGCACAATATCCCCAGACCTAATACGCATGCTCCAGTCCACCTTTTCCATTTCGCTTTGTTTTGCAATTTATTTCCTCCTCATGACAGAATATTTGGATCTTCCTTATTATAATAAATACAATTTGTAACTATCTATCAAAATTTGTCGTTTGATCCAGAATATTTCGAATAAAAATTCGCAATAAAAAGAAGAAGACTATCTAGACCAACTAGCTTCCCTAAATAGTCTTCTAACACTTTAAATCGGCTTAATCAGGCCTTCTGCATCGAATTGTTTTCTTTAAACATATCCGTGTGGCTCAGTTGCTGATGCATCTTATACGCCTCAATTCCTGCAAGCAATACAATTCCTATTCCGTGCGTATCGTTTAGAATCCACCCCAGATCGTCACGGTAGTAGAGTGCGGTAAAGGAATAACCGGAACCCCGGCATACACCATATATATTACCTTTATAATCAATGGACAGTCGGGTCATCCCTTCCCATCCTCGGCGTACCGCTTCCAGATAGGCCTCTGGCTGCTCCAGCCAGCCTTCACGGATGCCACGGGCAAAGGCGTAGATAAACATCGACGTACAGGAGGTTTCCTCATACGAATCTGTGCGGTTCAGAACCTGATGCCAAAGTCCATTTTCACCTTGCAATGCCAGATAGCCCTGACACAAATCCCGGTAGAAGCTCAGCAGTTCCGTCCGTTTGACATGATCACCCGGCAGAATGGATAGCAATTCGGTCAGCGAAAACAGAACCCACCCGTTTCCCCGCCCCCATGGAATGCCTGTCGCCCGTCCACGCACAAAATCATACACATGGGACATGATCTGTTGTTCGGGAATGTAGAGATATTTGCGGAACATGAAGAACTGGTTGATCGCATCATCCCAATAGGAAGTATCTCCCGTCAACTGACCGTAACGCATCAGGAAAGGCGTGCTCATATACAGATCATCACACCACATCGTTTCCTGGCGCATCTCTCCGCTGCCGCGAACACGGTAAAAGGCCCCGTCGTCCAGACGTTCCTGTTCATCCGTGATGTAGGCTGCAATACGATCCGCAGTATCTCTCCCCCGGCGAATATCGCCAAGTTCCATTGCTGCGAGCAAAGTAGATCCAAACGAACCGCAGTCATCCAGACTATCGATCGCAGACAACTGATTATTGATTCCCGCTGCGCCGTAACCTTCCCGATCCCACAGACCATAATGGTCGAACGACGTACTCAGACCGATATGATCCCGCACATACTGAACATAATCCTCACGTCCCAGCTCCTGCCCAATCTGAAGAAGTCCAAGCAGGGTGACACCGAGCGGATAATTCCATTTGCCATAATGGGTATTTTCCAAATAGGGACGAACACTGGTCTCTGGTAAATCCACATGCCAGTATACACCTGTCGCCCCATCATCAAATACCGTATCCGTTACCACGATATCTTCGGGAGATGGTTCAGAGCCTAGAGAAAATACGCCCGTATACAGCCAAGCTTCGGAACACCCTGCAACCGGATGAGGCGGTCTTAATCTCCAGCCTTGTAAACCGGAATTCTCTGCATCCTCCATCGTGAATCCCCAAGACCCGTTTCCAGCCTTCGTTTCACCTTTGGCTACGAGATCACAAGTACCATAGCGACGAGGCAGCTCAACATGGAAAGTTCCGGTAGCCCCAGAAGTGTACACTTCCCTGCCGTCTACATATAAAGTCAGTGCACCGTCATGCGTTCCTTGTAAAATTACTGGTGACAATCCAGGCTGGATTACATCGAGCTTGGACCAAGCATAAGCCACCAGCGACTGTTCGGTGTCGGATGGATTTGCTGAATCTGATTGATCTATCGAATCCGTGGCAACTGTCAGAATTCTGTTAAAGCAACCCGCCTCCTGTTCCTCTTCTGTCCAGTTCCTGCGTGGATACCAGGAGAGGCCCGTTTCTTCTTCGCTCATGCCATCACGAGGGAGTATTGATACAGGTTCATCAACTGGCTCCGAGTACAACCAGCCCTCCTGACCTTGACGATCCACACCCGGAGTGAGGAAGTGAAGCGGGAAATTTTTAAATGAGGCCGTCCCGTAGATTCCGCCGAATCCCACTTCAGTTTTTACAAAACAAAGCAATACATCGTTCCAGCCATATTTCACGGAGATTGGAATCTGGGTTCTGCGCTCGGGAAATAACTCCTGCAACAGCTCGGATTTGAAGATCTCTTCTCCATTCACATAAACCGTCACCGGACTGTAGCAATTCAGGCTCGTATTTAATGTAGCCTCCTGCTGACTCCATAACTTGCCCCATACGTACACATACTGTCCTGCACGCGCCTCTTTCCACTTGGCGTCCAGCTTCAGATCATAACGGTAATCCCCGAGCCTGCGGAAGCCTCCCCGGTGGTAAGCTCTGAACAAAAAGGAGTGCTTTGGATGATCGCCAATATAACGCTGCGCCACCGTGGTCAAAATATCCGGAATTGAATCATACACCTTGCCTGCAATCGCCTCGTTCTCATGAAAATAACGAATGATCATCAACTCCCTTCCTACACCTTGATTCGTTCGGTTAGTCGCAATGTCTCTCCAGCCTTCACTTCAACCACCTGCTGATCCGCCGTAAACCAGACGGGGATGGCCGATGGGTTATGGATCATCGACCGATCTGCAGAACATTCAAGACGTTTGACCGCTTTCCAGTAAGCAATGACTTCGATGTTCGTTGCGTACCACATGTCATCCCGGCCGCCAATCTGCTCAGCGAACTGCTCGATGATCTGCCAATTGTCGTTATCATTGAATTCGTAGCTGTGACCCCATACATATAACAAGAGTGGCGTACCTGTCTTCGTATGCTGGATAAAACGTTCGGCATGGGCCATCAAATCATGGTTATGATGGCAGGTTGGATGCCATTCGAGCGGCCGCTCAGGCAGCGTGTATCTGCCGTGCGATTCAACCGTGCGTGCATAATCGATGCCGAGCCATTCCAGCTTGGTGCTTAGCGATCGGTCATCCCCCCCGTTCGGGTAGGCCATACCTCGTACCGGATAATCGACAAGCTGTTCCAGTGTTCTCCGATCTTCCATAATCTCCTCGGTCAACAATTCATCCGGGACATAGGGCAATGTGGGATGGGTGACCGTATGTACAGCCACTTCATGCCCGGCATACAATTCCGCAACTTCTGCCGTCTCGATCCGACCAGGCTTGCCCAGAGTACCTGAGTTCAAATTGAATGTGCCCCGCAGCCCATGTCGATTGAAAAGTTCCACCAGTCTGCGGTCATGTACCACCCCGTCGTCATAACTGAACGTCAATGCTTTCATCACGCCACCCGGATATCGGTCGAATTGAATGCGATGTCCCATCTTGTTCCTCCTTTTCACAAATCACTACGTATTGAACGTTGAGAAATTCACACCTTACTGGAACGGCTATAGCCATGATCCCTGCATGAGAATTGGGTAGAGCGTAATCCCGACTTACCATTTCTCTCGTAACGTTTATTCTTTAGCAGATCACTGACCCGCTTCACGCAAGCTGTGGCTGGATGAATCAAAATACGTACCTTCCAGCAAACCACTCAATGTGTTGGTAACACGTACTTCAATATCGTTATCCCCTGCTCGAAGCCAGGAGGCTTCTCCCGTCCAGCGATAGGGCGACCAGCAGCGAACGCCCAGACTATGACCATTTACCCGTACCTCTACCACATCCTGAACCTGCCAGTCGCTGAATTCCAGTTCAAAGGACTCTACCTCTTCAGCAGGCTCATCCAGCCAGAAGCTTCGTTTGTAGCTCATCTCCCCTGCAAAATGGGGATAAAGCGGCTGAGGCTCAGACCCAATTCGGGTCGCCGTATCCGGCTCAGGAACGAGAGAGACCATGCCTTCATGATGGAATTCCACGCCAAACCGCCCTTGCAGATAGAGCGGATCAACGATACCTTCTTCATCCCTCGTGACCTGTACGGTAACGGTCATTTCATTCAGACCACTGCGCAACAACTCTGTTATATTGCAGCCAATGTTATGGTGATCGGTAATTTCAATCGTCTCGAATTGATCCGGTCCAATTCGTTGTCCGTTGATTTCCATGGTCCAGTTACCCGAGATTGCCGCCCTGTCCATGAATAACAGACATTCTGCCAATGCCGTCCTCAGCTCAAATGTAGTCGTATATTGGCACTGGATTGGATAGGCAACGGATGCTTTCTTCGGTGTGCCAAATACCTGATTAAACTGGAGCGGCAGATGATGGTTCTCCGACAAATCAGCCGCCTGGTCAATAAACGGTTTAACTGCCACATGATCACGCTCCAAAATTACACCGTTGTCATTTGAAGCCACGAGGCGGAATTTCCCCATTCGAAGTGTGTTCGGTTGAATGCTTTCCAGCCGCCATGGTCCCTCCGAAGGAAGCCTTATAGTGTAAGAATCGTTCTCGGTAACGATGCGACTCGTGCCAGACTTCATTCCATTTTTGGTCAGAGCAGAAGGAATAACCTCTGATTCCTCTTGGGCATGTTGTAAAGTAAGCCTCACAACATGTGCTTCATAAGGAGCAAGCGTTAATGAAATGCACCATTCACCACCACTGCTGGTAAACGGTAATGATTCACGCTGTCCTGTTTCCAAATTGAGCCGTTCCGCGAGCAGACGTGTACCTTCCGAAAGCTCCTCACCCGTCCATAACCGCTTGGCTACCACTTTCAATTGCCCTTCAAGCCGCTGTCCTTCCTGGTTGGACAAAAAAATCATAAACTCTCCGTCCGATAATTGACGGGTCTGCATAAGCAGTGACGCACTTTCTTCTTCCATAATCCAACAGATCGGTTCGGGCAGAACCTGATCCAGCAGCAGGGAGATCAGTTCCAGGGAGAAGTCATCTCCGCGACCTGTTCCCGCGGGTAGAAAATAAGCATTGCCCTGCCCCTGTTGCCACATCAATTCACTGCCGTTATGACATGGTTCTCCACTATTCCCCCAGTACTCCTCGTGTGGCTGATAGCCTGCACCAAACAATTGGGCGGCCTCATCTCCTACAGGGCTTCCCGGCTGAATAGCTATATATGGCGGCATGCCTACGGATATGACCGTGCCTCCCTGTTCCACGAACTGCTTCACCTGCCGCCAGGCCGCTGCCTCCAGGTTCAGCATCGGCGGAAGAATCAGCACCTCATAGCGTGCAACGCCAATCTGAATCATGCCCTCGGCCAGCTTAGCTTCGGCTAGCAGCTCGGGGTCCAGATGATCATAGTCACGTCTATTTTCGAGCAGGTGCGAGGTGATCCGCATCCAATCCTTCGTGAGACGATCCAGCTTTGCCCGTTCTGCTTCGTCCTCCCCGCCGTATTCAAATCCGTGTAGCGGATTACCCATCAGGCTCCAGAACGTGGTGGTTGGATCAAGCACAGCAATTCGGATGTCCGCTGTCCCGGTGCTCATCAGATAGCTTAAACGTCCCGTGTAATCCCCGAGCTGCCGGAAGTGACGCCAATACGGGTTCTGTATGAACTGGGATGGGGGCGCATCATGCTTGGCAAGCCCACCGATCGTATAGAAAAAGGCGTGGAAGTTAAAAAAGTTGGTGCCCATGGCTGCCATCCGGTCAATCATCCACTTGGCGTCCTGCAACGTCATCGACCAGCCTACACTGTGAAAACACTCAATCAGATTGCGGCTTCGGCCAAGCTGTCTGGCAAGTGAGCTGACCATCTTCGGATTGTCACGCATTTTTTGGCCATACCGTTCCAGAATCCAGGATAAAGGACGTCCGATTTTCTCATGCGCCGAATCTCCCCCTGGCATGTGGCTGAACAACTGCGTGGTCATTCGTACCCCTGGCACTTCTGCCGCATACTGAATCCCTGCCTCTTCGCACCAGTCATGTACCTGCTTGTGATACGACTCCCTGAGGAGCAGATGCAGCGATTGGTAATAGTCATACCGAATACGCTCCGCATCTGGAACATCGCCATGTAACAGAGCAGGCAGCGACTCGATCAGGCTGTAACCGCAGCGTTCACTGAAATATTGGGGAAGCTGTGGAGACCACGGAATACGCCCAAGCGGCGCGATCTCATCGGAGAACATGCCTTTGATGGCGCTTTCAAAATATTCTCCAACTGCTTCCTTATACCGGTCATGGGTCAGTTCAATAAAACGGCTCATCGCTTCCTTATGACATGGGTCAACAAAATTGCCGTAATATTTGAAATCATCGATCTCTTCTTCCTGAAATATAATCACATCCCAGTCCCCAGCGGGGGCTTTCCATAACAGGCGAAAAGCCGTACGGTATGTAAAAAACCGCTTGCGATTATACGACGTGAGTCCTGTCTCCTGATATACCTGATCTGTCTGAATATTACCGATGTTGCTGCGCAAATCGATGGATTCATGCCACAAGCGTTTGCCTTGCGCATTCCTTGGGATCGCCTTTGCAACTAATACTCGCCCCCATGGCAACTCATGATCCACAGCTTCTCCGCTATGAACACGAATCTGATGATGTACAAGCTGGCGCTGTTTTGCTTCTGGAAAATCAAGTGTCACTTCTCCACCGGCCATCCCGCTTGGATAGGGATACTCATCATATAACCAGACCTGCATGCCACTAGCAGCCGCTGCTTCCACTGCAATTCGTACCTTGTCAAACCATGCTTCGGAAAGATAGGGAATCTCCAGTCCCTGACGTGGACAGATGAAAAAACCACCTACGCCCTGAGCAGACATTTCGGCTATTTGCCGTTTGATCTGCCCTTCTTCCATATCCCCATTCCAAAACCAAAAGGGATGAACCCGGTACTGAGCCTCGGGATTTTGAAATGCATCCCCGTTCCACATGTCGCTTCCTCCCTGTGTGTTCAAGAGTGGTTATCCATCTACCGATAACGTTCATTTAAGTTCAAATTATGAATAACGGAAATGCCCGGCTGCCGCACTTACACTGCGAGAAAGGCTGCCGGGCTCCTGGAATATCAATCTACTTCAGTGCAGCGTATAGCTCATTCACTTCTTTGACGTAGTCATCCCCGCCGCTGCTCTTCCAAAGCGCGACTGCATCCTGGAATCCTTTCTCGTCAATCTGTCCCACGATGAATTTGATCCGGGCGTCGTTGATAATGTTGTCCAGCTGGGGGCCTTTCTGTGCATATACGTCGGAAATCAGCGGCTCACCCGGATTGGGAACAACGATCTCCTCGTTGGCCTTCTGAACCTCGGCTACCTTTTCACGAACCGGTGTCGGCTCAACGCGGAAGGCGCGATCTTCCGGAAGAAACATCAACATTTGGTTCAAGCCCTGCAGATCGCGCAGTGCGAGCTTGTCGGTGGTCGGAACAACATATTCCCCTTTTTTCTCGTATTGCTTGCCTTCCAGGCCATTGGACAGCAGCGCCTGGAGTTCCGGTTCGTTCAATTGATCCAGGAATGCCAATACCTTTTTCAGGTCTTCTTCCGTTTTCACGCCACTTTTGGAGATGGCTATAATACCGGAGTAGCCTGAGGTTGGCATGTCACGCAGCCCTTTAGGCCCTTCCATCGCCTGAAGCACATCCACCCGGCCTGTTGCTGATGGGTCTTTCTCCAATATTTTCTGATCCATCCGCTGTGCGTTATCCGCTACATCGATCATGACACCCGCTTGCCCGTTTACAAACGGATCAGGCAGTTTGGTCGCATCCATTACGGCAAAGTCCTTGTTTACGAGACCTTCACTATAGATTTGGCGGAAAAATTTCAGTGCTTCCATATACTCCGGTGTTTCGTGTGCCGGAATCAAATTACCGTTACCATCATCCCCCCACTTGTTGGGTGCACCAAACCAAATCTGCATGTTATCCCAAGGACCTGTGAATTTGCTGGCAACCAGACCGTAGGTGTCGTCCTTGCCATTGCCATCCGGATCATCCTTCGTGAACGCTTTCAATACATTGTAAAACTCATCAATCGTTCTCGGCTCTTCCAGGCCCAGTTTCTCCAGCCAATCCTTGCGGATCGTGACGCCGTTACGTCCCAGTGGACGTCCCCGGTAGATGCCGTAAGTTTTGCTGTCAATGGAAGCATTGTTTATAATAATTTCATTCATCTGGCTTAAATTCGGATAGTCTTTCAGATAAGGCCCCAGTTCCCAGAAAGCCCCGGTACGTGCAGCGTTAATAAAACTTGGCGATTTGCCGAGCACGACCATCACGTCCGGCAGTTTGCCTGAAGCCAGGGTGATGTTGAATTTGTCCTCGTAGGAACTGCTCGGTACCCATTGCAGATTCACATCCACCTTGGTCAGTTCCTCAAGCTTCTGAATGACAGGGCTGTTATCGGGCGGATTCTCCGCTTCAAAGTTCGGAAGCATAATCGTAATCTGATCGGTACCTCCCGCAGGTGCTCCTGGACTTTCTTTATCCGTGGAGCAAGCTCCCAGAACCGTACTCAGTACCAATGATGCAGAAAGTAGCAATGCGCCTTTTTTGAATGCCGTCTTTTGTCCCATACGTTCTCCCCCTTGGCTTTAGCCTTTGATTGAACCTAACATGACACCTTTGGCAAAATGTTTCTGCAAAAACGGATAAACCAGCAAAATCGGTATGGTGCCGACCACGATGACCGCCATTTTAATCGACTGTTCCGGTGGCTGTACGAAATTAGGGTCCATGTTCGCCATATCTCCGACGCTGGCCTGCGAGAGCAGAACGATCTGTCTCAGCATGACTTGCAGCGGCCATTTGTCACTGTCTGAAATGTACAGGAGTGCGGAGAAAAAGTTGTTCCAGTGTCCTACGGCGTAGAATAACGCAAACGTAGCAATCACCGGTTTGGATAATGGCAGAACGATCCGCCATAGCACCCCAAGATCCGAACAGCCGTCGATACGGGCCGCTTCCTCCAGCCCGGGCGGCATTTGCTGAAAAAAGTTTTTGACAACAATTAAGTTAAAAGCGCTAATCGCGCCAGGAAGCATGAGGGCCCAATAGGAATCCAGAAGTCCAAGGCCACGAATGACGAGATACGTTGGTATCATCCCGCCACCGAACAGCATGGAGAAAATCACCATGTTCATCATGACATTCCGGCCCCAGAAATCACTTCGGGACAGCGGGTAGGCCATCGTCAGCGTGAAGAAGAGATTGACCAATGTACCCGCAACCGTAACAAATATCGAAACCCCTATACTGCGGAAGATGGTGGACGAGGAAAAAATATACTCATACGCACTGAATGAAAACACCTTCGGAATAAGGAAAAAATGGCGTTCGGTAATCTCGGCTTCGGTCGCGAATGAATTTCCTATAATATACAGGAAAGGAAGGACGGTTAATATGCCCAGAATCCCCAGCATGACGTAATTGAAAATATCAAATACTCTGCCGGCAGGGCTGTTGTATAGACGGCTGTTCATGGGCGATTTCCTCCTTGAAAACGAATGTCAACACATGCTTAATAGATTCCGGGATGCCCGAATTTCTTGGCCAGTTTGTTGCTGCCCAGCACCAGAATAATTCCGACCACAGACTTGAATAGCCCAACCGCGGTACTGTAACTGAATGCCCCCTGCGTAATCCCAACGGTGTATACATACGTATCAAATACATCTGCCACATCACGATTCAGCGAGTTGGTCATCAGATAGATCTGTTCAAAACCGGTATCCAGAAAGTTACCCAGCCTGAGAATGAGCAAAATGACAATCGTTGTGCGAATCGCTGGAAGCGTAATATGCCACATGCGCCGCAATCGTCCAGCACCATCTACAATCGAAGCCTCATATTGCTCGGTATCCACACCTGCCAGTGCGGCCAGGAAAATGATCGTTCCCCAGCCCATCTCCTTCCACATCATCTGAATAATAATGAGCGGACGGAATGAGCCTGGACTTGCCAGTACATCGATCGGCTTACCTGTGATCCAGGAGATCAGGTCGTACAACACTCCACCTTGCGGAGTCAGGAATACGTAAGTGATACTTGCGATAATGACCATAGATACAAAGTGAGGTACATAAACGAGTGTCTGAATCGTTCTTTTGAAGAAAGCGACCCGGATTTCATTGAGCAACAAAGCGATAATAATCGGTGCCGGGAAAAAGAATATAAGATCATAGAGGGCAAGAACGAGCGTATTCCTTAACAATCGGAAGAAGTCCGGATTGGAGAAAAAGTTTGTAAAGTTCTCCATGCCCACCCATTGACTGTCACGAATGCCGAGAAAAGGCTGATAGTCCTGGAAGGCAATAACGATCCCCCACATGGGCAAGTATTTAAAAATGACAAAGTACAAAAAACCGGGAAGCACAAGCACATACAGCCATTTATTTCGCTTGAACTGCCTCTTCCAGTTGGACTCTCGCTTCATCGGCAATGCAGCCATTTCCACTTGAGCTGCTGTGGCGCCATTTCCATTCCAGTCTGTCTTCCCGTTCATCATATCTCCCCTCCCTATGTATGTAAGCGTTATCAATTCACCTGTTATTCACACTATACAGCTGCCCTGTTTCCGGCAACCATCATTTTTTGCATGGTTGCGCACTGTGGCCCAAAAGCCCGCTATAACGCCATTCCCACTTCAATTTGGACCTATTTTGGCAGAGGGGATTGCACATTTTTGCAGCATTGTCCTTCTTTGTTTTCAAGTTGTTTACGATCTAAAACATAAAAAACCGGAGTCCCATAAGCGGGATTTCCGGTCAGTGATGAAGTCTTATGCACATGCACAAATTTATTTACCCAGCCATTGATCACGGTACTGGCTCGGCGTTAAGCCTTCCTGTTTCTTAAAAATCCGATTAAAGTAACTGTGCTGGTATCCAACAGCGCCTGCGATATCATTGATTTTCATCGTGGTCTCACGCAGCAATTGCTTCGCCGCATCCATTCGTACCCGAGTTAAATAATCAATGAAATTCATGCCGGATACTTGCTTGAATGCCTTGCTTAGTGCATAAGGGGTCATCTGCTCCGCATCTGCACAGCTCTCCAGAGAAAGTTCATTTCTATAATTCTCGTCAATAAACAACATTGTACGTTCCACAACCTGCTTCAGCGGCTCCTGGGATCGCATCTCAATCTCCTGAACATAAGGAAGCAGCACTTCTCCGATCATCCATTTCATCATCTGTGCAGGTTCGCGAATCGTACATAATCGCTCATACATGTTGCAGCCTCCAAACAGTTTGTAGGGCGTTACTCCTGTCTGCAGCATCATATGCTGAATACTTCCCAGCAATTGAAGCATCATCTGCTGCACCTGGAATTCGGTGCTGCCTGCTCGGGTGACCTCGGTCATAAATTGTTCGAGAACGCGCTCAGCCTCAGCCTTCTTTCCAAGCCTGATCGCCTGAAGGATCTCACGTTCCAGCCCCAGTGGATACGAGGCTTCTTCCGTTCTGCGGAAACATTGCTCATCCTCCAGATCGAGAATCTGGCTCCCGTCTTCCACGCTTCGATAAGCAACGGCCTGCTCCATTTCTACGAATATGCCCGGCAATTCCTGCGGAGAAGCAGCAGGACGACTTACCATCACCGTCACGTTCATTTTCAGCGTCTGACCAAGGACGTCCACCAGCTCATGTCCCCATAACAATGCCTGTGACTTCACTGGCTCGCCCTCCGGAGCTATCACGAGCATGGCCGAGGAGAGGTCGTGAAAGTTCATTACACTGATTTGACTGAAATAATTTTTGGCAACTTCTTCAATAATATTAACTGCTGCAAAGGTAACCAGTCCCGTATCCTGGCTCCCAAATCGACCCTGCAACTGGGCATAGCCCGTAAAATACATCTGAAGTAACAAAAACTGCTGGCCTTCCACCTCAAAGCCAAGATTCCTCATCCGCTGCTGGAGATCCTGCTCGTTATAGGCATATAGATGCCCTTGCACCAGTTGTAATACAAAACTGTCCCGCAAGTGGGGTAGCTGCTCCTGCAATTGACGGTGTGCGGTTAAACTTTGAGAAGTCAACTCGTTCCACTGCTGCTCCAGCAGCTGGAATTCATCCAGCCTGATGTCTGTTGTCGTTTCATTCCTGCCCGGCGTCAATAAGTGGAGCATCCTTGCCACAGGGGAGTATATCCTCCGTGAAGCAAACCAGGATAACACCAGCCCCAAGAGAAGACTGCCTGCGCTCGCAATGACGATGATTTTGGATACGAGCTTAACCGGCGATGTCACGGATGTCAGCGGAGCTGCGGAGACATACGTCCAGTCTGAATCGATCCGACTCAGTGATCCATAGGATACGGAATAGGTCTCATCCTCATATTTGAACAGGAATGAATGGCTGTCTGGATGCAGGGCAACTTCTTCTTTAAGCTGCTGCTCAAATGCAAGGTCTGCCCTTCCCGCTATCGGATTTCCAGTAACCAGTGTATTGCCCTCCGGGTCCATGAGAAAGGTTGAACCTTCGTCATAGGGAGTAAGCGTTTTCAACAAACTGCCGACCTTCTCATTATCCAGCGTGATGATTAGTGCGCCGAATGGATTGATGCTCTCACCCGGAATCTTATGTACAAGAACCAGTGCATTCCCCGGATCGGTATGAAGTAAGCTATTCTGTTCCGTGAGTGACTTGTCGCTGCTCTGGCTCGCAACCCAATCTGTCCAATACACATGGTTGCCCATCGTCAGATAGCGATCATAGGCTTGGTTTTTCGCATCATCCTTCAACTCGGTATAATCCCGGTTAAACAAAATCGGTTTCGGTTCCTGCAAATATAGCTGTGCGGATTTGATCAGCGGGTGGGATCCTTGCAGCACATAAAGTGTGGTGACGATCTCCTGTGTTTCGTTGAAATAATACACAAAATCAAGTGTTCGCAGTGCATTGCCAAATCGGGGTTCAAAAGCCCAATGGGACAAGGTCATCTCCAGATAAGCAAGCTGATCGTCCACATTGCGTGCCCGGTTCTCAATCTGCTTTTGATGCATCTGATTAAATTCATTTTCCATCCGGCCCACGACCAACTGGTACATCACGATGCCTGTAATCAGTCCGGGGATGCTGGCAATAAGCAGAATAAGCATCAGACTGTTTCGATAAAAACGCCCCTTATGTCTTCCTGTATTTAGCCCGGGCCAGCGCATGAGCCTGCCCAACGCCCTTACGTTCCTACTTGGTTCCATCAACGCTCACCTGCCTGCTTGCGTATGGTCTGACTGTCATGGGAACTGCTTCAACTCCCCCTGCTGAATGGTTTACATTGCAGCATTTTGCATCTTCGATTTCACCGCTTACGGGTGCAATATATAGACGAATAGAACCGTTTCGATCTCTATATTGTTGATGAGACGCGCTTATTGAATGGATGCAAAATACATATGAGAATATATGGATGAAATCCGTTTCTTGTATTATACGCATAATTTCCGGGAGAATAAAACGGTACGTAGCCGATCATTTTTTAACCAATGTTTTATTAACATGTCAAAATGGATTACAATAGGGTAAAGCAGAACTTGAAGGAGGCCTTTTAATGAAGGAACAAACTTATTTTCAACAAAATAGAGAGAAACATCTGGCAGAATTGAATGAATGGTTATCCATTCCAAGTATTTCAGCCATTTCAGCACATAAAGAGGATATTAACCGTGCGGCTCAATGGGCTGCGGATGCACTTACACGTGCAGGTATGGAAAATGTAGAGATTATTCCAACGGCGGGACATCCGATTGTTTATGCAGATCACCTGCATGCACCCGGCAAACCAACCGCATTGATCTATGGGCACTATGATGTACAGCCTGTCGATCCGCTAAACCTGTGGCATACACCTCCATTCGAACCTACCGTTCGGGACGGCAAACTGTTTGCTCGGGGTGCCACGGATGACAAAGGACAAATCTTCATACATATCAAGGCGGTTGAAGCTCTGCTTGCCGAGAACAAGGAGCTTCCCGTCAATGTGAAATTCTGCATCGAAGGCGAAGAGGAAATTTCCAGCCCAAACCTGCCGATCTATCTGAACGACAATACAGACAAGCTGCGTGCAGACATGATACTGATCTCGGATACTTCCCTGCTCGAAAAAGGAAAACCGGCCATCTCCACGGGGCTGCGCGGCCTTTGCTCGCTTGAGGTGGATCTGACCACGGCCAACACAGACCTGCACTCTGGCTCCTTTGGAGGCGGTGTACCCAACGCACTTCACGCACTCGTATCCCTGCTCGCTTCGCTGCATGATGAGCAAGGTCGCGTGAGCGTAGAAGGTTTCTATGATGGCGTTCTGCCGCTGTCTCCTGAGATGAGAGAAGAGTTCGTGAAGCAAGACTTCAACGAAGAGCAGCTTCGTCAGGACCTCGGACTGGAGCAATTGTACGGAGAAGAAGGCTACTCGTTCGTGGAACGTGTTGGCGCACGTCCGACGCTGGAACTGAATGGCGTATGGGGCGGTTTCCAAGGTGAGGGCACCAAAACCGTTATTCCGAAGGATGCTCATGCCAAAATTACATGCCGCCTCGTTGCGGATCAAGATCCGCAGCATGTGCTGGATCGTATTGAAGCACATCTGCGCGCTCACGTTCAACCGGGCGCAACGCTGCATGTGAAACAGATTGAGAAAGCCTTTGCGTTCAACACGGATCCTACCGATCCAATTCTGCAAAAAGCGGCTGATGCGTATGAGCAAGTGTACGGTGTTCGTGCCCTGTTTACGAAAGACGGCGGCTCCATTCCGATCGTGGAGAAACTTTCACGCGTGCTCGGTATTCCGGCTGTCATGATGGGCTTTGGTTTACCCGATGAGAACCTGCATGCACCGAATGAACATTTCAACCTGGAGAACTTTGATAAAGGGTTGTTGACGATTGTTCAGTTTATGAAGAGTTTGTAGAAGTTAGGGCTCATCGTTTCTAAAACCAGTTCATGAGAGCGTGCAGAATGGACGTTCCGGTGCCGAATCATTCTTTCGATCGCTGTTATCGTCGGATTTTTTGGATTCCCCTTCTCAAAGGGTAAAATCCGACGATAGCATATGCTTCCGAAGTAGCTTCTTGCAGAAAGCTTGTAGGCGAACGCTCCGCTTCTTCAGAATCGATTTCGTCCCCTTCACTACGTTGCAGCTTTTCGCATGACTGATTTTAGGATTGAGCCTAACTTTTTATATGGGTTAGTGTAATTGGGAGAACAAAAGAACGGCCTTCGGGTCGTTTTTTTGGTTTGATTTTGTTTTTTTTAATTGCTTTCTTATTTTTTTATGTTTTTGTTTCATTGTTTCTTTGTTTCTTTTGTGATGTTGTAGTTTTTTCATGGTTACTTTTTTTGATGGAGACTTACTTTTAGCGGCATTAGTAATATAGAGAGAATAAAAAAAACATTGGCTACTGACGACTCTTTGAATTTTGTCTCGATCGTTACGTTGTAGCATTATCATGTTTACTTTAAAGGATTAAATCTGACTTTGATGGGTTTGTGTGATAGATACAAAAACGATGTCCTTCTGGACTTTTTTAATTTTCTCTCCATCACTTGTTGTAGTTTTTCCTATGACTGATTTTATAGACGAAGTCTCGGATTTAATGGTTTAGTGTGTTAGAGATAACATACGCGACGGCTTATCAGCTTTTTTAGATGGATTCGGTATCCTTCACTAAGTTTCAGCTTTCACTTTTGCTTTTGCTTTTGCTTCTTCATGGTGAATGATTTTGATGAGGCCTAACTTCTAAGGAGTTGTGATAGAGATAATTCAAGTGGCGGCCTTTTGGGATGTTTGTTTGGAGCGATTGATATCTAGAATATCCCCTGGTGGAGTCATGGTGCGGATCGGGTAACGAAGATGTTGATAGCAACAAGGGGATATCTGGTGGGAGGATCTTTCGGGATTCCTGCGTTTTGACTTGCTTATACTCAGAACTTCGCTGCGGGAATTTTGCCATGGGGTGTTTACTTACTGTTATGCCCCAGCAAGCTAATCCAAAATGATGAGGTGAATGTTTTGTCTGCTTCTCACCTAACCAAACATGCGCTGGCTCACTCGCTTAAATCACTGATGGAGCATACTTCACTGAACAAAATTACGGTAAAACATCTGGTTGATCATTGCGGCGTGAATCGGCAAACCTTTTATTATCATTTTCAGGATATTTACGCGCTGCTCGGGTGGATCTATCAGACTGAAGCGGTGGAGAGTCTTACGGAGTACCGAAGCTACAGCACATGGACGGACGGATTCTATAAAATTTTTTGTTACATCGAGAACAACAAAACGTTCTGCTGCAATACACTCGACTCGCTCGGGCGCACCCACTTGGATACATACCTCTATGAAGTAACCCATGATCTGATCATGGGTGTTATCGATGAGTTAGCCTGTGGGATACAGGTCAGCTGTGAAGACAAAGAGTTCGTCGCCAACTTTTATACCCTGGCCTTTACCGGGCTGATCATTCAGTGGATGAGGGGCGACATGCAAGATCCTCCAAAGTTAATTATTGAGAAGCTCAGTGAGCTGATCGAAGGCAATGTCCTGAGGGCATTGCATAGGTATGAGAATAAGCTGCCATCCGATTAGGATGCGCGGCTTTTTTTACATGTGATCCAAGCATAATCTTTAGACACTTTTCCAAAAGTGACCAAAAATTGGACACTCTCGTTTTTTTGATTATACCTTAGGAGACCTGCAAGGTTTACATTAGGGATGTGGTTACAGTAACTTTTGGAGGCGAATAATCGTGAAGAAAGAACACGGTAATAAACAGGTCTATTTTGTAGGCGGCGGCATTGCATCATTGGCGGGTGCAGCTTATCTGGTCAGAGATTGTGACTTTCCTGGAGAACACATTCACATTATCGAAGAAATGCCGATTCTTGGCGGCAGCAATGATGGCGCTGGTAATCCTGATCAAGGATATATCATCCGCGGCGGGCGAATGCTCAATGACGAGGCCTATGAGAATCTATGGGAGCTGCTGGCTTCCATCCCATCCATCGACCATCCGGGCTTATCTGTCCGACAGGAAATTACCGAATTTGACGATGCCAATCCCACACATTCCAATGCGCGGCTCATCAACCGTGACGGTAAGGTCGAAGATGTGCTCTCCATGGGTTTTGATATGGCCGACCGTCTGGCGATGGGTAAACTGATTATTACTCCCGAAGACACGCTGGGTAAACTGCGAATCAACGACTGGTTTGGTCCTCACTTTTTCCAAACGAACTTCTGGTATATGTGGGCGACTACCTTCGCGTTCCAACCTTGGCACAGCGCCGTGGAATTCAAAAGATACATGCTTCGCTTTTTTCACGAATTCCCAAGAATTCAGACGCTGGAAGGCGTTACCCGCACACCGTTCAACCAGTATGACTCGATCATCCTGCCACTGCATAACTACCTGGAACCGTTTGGTGTAGATTTCACGCTGAAATGTACCGTCACGGATCTGGACTTCAAAGATGGCGACGGCATTACGGTAAGTCGGATGCATGTGCTCAGGGAAGGTAAAGAGGAAATCATTTACATCCACGAAGGCGATCTGGTCATCGTCACCAACGGTTCGATGACTGAAGGGGCTGATATCGGCTCCATGACTTCCGCACCGAAACTGAACGGCAAGGGCAGCTCATGGAAGCTGTGGGAGAACATTGCCGCCAAGAAACCGATGCTGGGTAATCCTTCTTCATTTAATGATCATGTGCATGAGTCCAAATGGGAGTCGTTTACGGTCACCTTCCAGGATTCGGTTTTCTTTGACTTGATGGAGAAATTCACGCGTAACCGGGCAGGTACCGGTGCTCTGGTTACGTTCAAGGATTCCAGTTGGTTCATGTCCGTCGTTCTGGCTTTCCAGCCGCATTTCCGCGGTCAGCCTGAGCATGTCAACGTATTTTGGGGATACGGATTATACCCGGATAACGTGGGTGACTACGTGAAGAAAAGAATGTGCGATTGTACCGGGGAAGAGATTATGCAGGAGTTGATCGGCCATCTTCATTTCCAGGAACATCAAGAGGAGATCATGGCTACCGCCAACTGTATTCCTTGCATGATGCCTTACATTACAGCCCAATTCATGCCAAGATTGAACAGCGATAGACCTAAAGTTGTACCTGATGGCTCCACCAACCTGGCCTTCATCAGCCAATTCTGCGAAATTCCCGATGACGTGGTATTCACGGAAGAATATTCGGTCCGGGCAGCACGGATCGCCGTCTACACTCTACTTGGAGAGAACCGTCCGATTGAGCCGATTAATAAATATCAGTATGATGTCCGGACGCTGTTCAGCAGTTTTGTGACTTCGTTTAGATAACCACTTCAAGGAGGATTCAGACATAGGATGGAGCTGTGAATTAATATATGTAGGGTCCAGTAAGAAACTTTGTGATCTGTAAAGAGTTTAGTCATCTTAATTCTATTGATTGTGCCAAGTTAGTAAGAGATGAATTACCATATGAATGAGCTTCAGAAGCTTGATTCTCGTCGAACGAGTCAATAAGTGAATCTTGGTGAATATGTCTGATGCTGGATTGCAAGGTCGTTTTATAAAGCAAATAGAGAGTTCCGTCAGCGATGACAGGACTCTCTATTTCATTTAATCTTTCACTATCTAAGCCCGACACATAACCTTCATCGATATTGCTAACTGCCGTCTAAAGAATCTCACAAGCCTTATTACTTGAAATTTCGCAGGTTTGAAAATCTAATGAATCGTAGACACCTTATTTGGAGTGTAAGCATGATTTTGTAACGTAATATCGCTCATTTTCATTCAATAGCGTGTCAGAGATTCGTTACATTTTGTATGACGGCCAAATCATTGAAATAAGGCCTCGCAGGTTCGTTAGAACTGAGCGCCGCTTGTTAACAGCCTACATATCACACTTTACTCCTGCATCCTCCAACCTATGAGCGGAAGGTTGTGAAATTTAACATATGCACAAGCTGCATCATATGCGTGATTTCCTGCTGGACTTCGGAGGTGTCCGTACCTGCCATCGCCAGATTGGCCCGCAGCGTTCTACGGGTGTTCAGGATGCCGTCGATCAATTTCATGACCGTGTTGCGTCCACGATGATCGACAATCATATACTTTTTGCGCGCATCCAGCTCTACCCATACGATATTGCTGAATGAAGTGAACAGGTGTCTGCGGTATTGCTCCATATCGGTCTCATTGTAGTGCTCGCCATAAAAGGCATAATATCCGTGTACGTGCAGCTTTTCCGCCAGCTCTGTGATGAACGGGTCGAATTCGAGCATAGCGTTACGTTCCATGTTTCACGCCTCCGTAATGCGTGATCCGCAGATCCCGTTTTTTTGATTTCTATTTTAACATATTACAGAAAATCACGAATAAATACAGTGTTTATAATTTGAAATATTGTATTTTAAATGGAGTAACCAGGAGCATCTAATGCGTTTATAACGGAATCCAGTGCATGAATATAATCTACATGGTCCATGAGACTATTCAACTTGCTAAGTGTGGGTGTCCCTAAACAAAAGCTCCTGTCATCAAGGAATAGATTGGTTCGTTTCTCGTACTCAACATGTCAAAACAAAGAAGAACCACATTACTCGGCAACGGGCGTGGTTCTTCTTATGCTATTTCATCATCTGATCCACACGTCCAAACAGCAGCTTAACCAGATCGCTTGGTCCTGGCAAGTTCGAATCGAAGAGCAGCACAATGCCAATCACCGCACTCACAGAAGTGAATCCTGCTGAAAGCCACTTGGCTCTCTTCTCCTTACTGTATTTCCATTCCACATAGATGATTGTTACAGCGAGCATCAGTATGCCCAGAACGGACGCCAGCTTCATAAAATGTCTCCTTCCGTTGGTGTGTTTACGTGCCTGAAAATTTGACCGCTCAATTCTCATCCTCATCAGGGATGCCCTGCGGTCCGGTGGATTTGCCGGTCCGTACCACCTTGGCCTTCACCTTTATTTTCACGTCCAGTTCCGAATAGATGTTTTCCCAGTTTTTCTCCTGTTCTTTCCACTGCTTCGGGTAATATCTGCGAAATTCCACCGCAAATTTGTACAAATCGGTATGCATCTCCTGCTGGGACATGCGCAAAGCATTTTCAGCCATTTCGGAGAGTTTCTTGCACCATGCCTGTTCCAATTTTTTCAGCACCGCAGGGTCGGTAAGGTTCTCATCTGTCGTGTTTAATACCACCTCGCCCCGGGTCTGAATGTCAACTTCCATGCTCCAGCGTCCGCCCGAAATTTTCGGCTTATGTCTAGTTTGAATGTCAAGAGGACGTATCGAGAAAGAACCCTTGGACTGCTCAAAATCTACAGGCATAATGATGTTGTTCAATTCTTTGGCGAGCAATAGTACACCAACCGTTAACGGTTCAGTAACGGTTCTGATGTAACGATCATTTTTGTAGAGACTTAGTCCCTTGATATAAGGCGTGGTCTTCAATTTATCCTGATTTTCTTCCGGTGGCAGAGTCAACATGCGCGACAGGATGACGGAAGCGCCGGGCCCTTCGATGGATTTGGCCAAGTCAAGGACCGTTGTACGTGTACCCAGTTTCATATTGGCCATTTCACGCAGAGATTCGGCTGAACTCCTCTCTAGCGGATCAAGCAAGGCGAGGATATCTTTCGCAGCTTCTGTGGTGGAAAATACATAGGCATGTTCCCTGATCTGCGGATAACGGAGGAAAAAATCAATATATTCACGTATTCCGTGTTTGCCCGCAGCTTCACTAAGCACAATGACTTCACAATGTCCCCAGAACATATTTCGGGCAACTTTACGTTGCAGTCGGTTAAGTGATTCTGCAATGGTACGCCCTTCTGCTGTGCGAATTAATGTGACACCGCTAGGACTGCCGCCTCCACTTGTAATGTCTCCTCCACCGGCTTTGCGAGGAACGAAGATTTGTGCGGTCAGTTCAACTTTATCGTCTTTATAATCAACGCCTGTTGCCAAAACGATGGCCAGATCATTAATCTCGGTACGGTCCCAGCACCCGCTTAACAGGACACAGCAGAGTGCAATGACCAAGATACGCTGCCAGATTTGCATCAGCCTGCCTCCATCCGTTCAGGTATTCGTCCTTTTCTTCCGAACATGTGACCATCCCTTCTTGAGCCATGCAATCCCATAGGTAAGGGCCGGAAGGATTAACAGTATACTGATGGTATAGAGGTTGGCTGAAGCTGTGATTAAACTGGATATACCCGACCCGCCAGTTGCTACCCAGTAAGCAAATATCAAAGACATGAATGCCAGCGGTCCAACGAGAGGTTTATAATCTTTTATACCGCACCATTCCGCAGTCGAAGTCGCGAAGATGTACAGAAACACGGAGATTTTGACAAAGATACCGAATATCCATATCGCAATAATGATCGATTCAATATGTTGTAGAAAATCCGCAATCGTGATGTACCTTGCAGCAATCATCACCGGAAATACAAAAGTATCTGTCAGATCCCCAATCAGGAACAGACAAAATACATTCGTGACCGTCATGGCCATCGTTGTCAGAAGCAGTGAGCCGAGCATAACACGAGCTGTCCGCTTTTGCCGATTCACATATGGCAGCAGAAAGGCCAGCACGACGTACTCACTGAACCATGCAGCGGGAGCCAAGCTTCCTTGGATAACGGGCAGCGGTCCGTTTTCCATAAACGGAAACAGTTCGACGGGATGTAACTCGCCAATCAGCAATATAAAAATGAGTGCTAGGAGCACAATCAGCAACGTCACAAAGACCTGGGCGGTTCGTCCGACAACTTCGATGCCCAATCTGACATTAATGGCACACACAATAACCATGGTACCCATGATGACAAACATCGGGGTGCGCGGAAGAGCATTATTGGATATGAACTCGCCATATTCACGGATAATTAAACCAGTGATATGAGGCAGGTAGAAGATATAGACCAGCCCCAGTACCTTTCCTGGAATTCGCCCGGCAATCAGTACGCTGGATTGAATAAGCGTTTTTCCCGGATACATCCGATGCAGTCCAAACGATATGCCTATTGCAGCAATCCCAAAGATCGATCCCAGTATCGGAGTCATCCACATATCATGACCTGCATAATGCATCGTGATTCCGGGTACCGACAAAATCGATGTCGCCAGGATGGCCGGGAAAATCATGTAAGCCAATTGTGTCACGGACACTTTTCCTTGATCGGTTAACATGATGATCCTGCCTCCTTCATGACTTGAGATTGAAAATAAATTAACGCGGCTTGTTCCATGGCGATGGACGCCACCACACATCTTTGACTTCATTCGCTATCGTGGGTGCAAGTGGTGACAGATAAGGTTTGCCGAATGAGCGAAGACTGCTCAGATGGATGACAATTAGAATGACTCCCAGCATAACACCTGTCAGTCCGAGCGTACCGGCGAGGATCATGATTGGAAAGCGAAGCAGACGCGTCGCGATGCTGGCAGAATAACGCGGGATCATGAAGGATGCGATGCCGGTGATGGCAACGATGATAATCATCGGAGCTGACACAATGCCCGCTGTTGTCGCCGCTTGGCCAATAATCAGGGCACCGACGATACTTACAGCAGAACCAACCTGTTTCGGCAACCGTACGCCTGCTTCACGCAAAGCTTCAAAAGCAATCTCCATAATGAACGCCTCCACCAAAGCAGGAAAAGGAATTTCCTCTCTGGCCTTGGCAATACTGAGCAGCAGCACCGTCGGAATCATCTCCTGATGGTACGTCGTTATGGCTACGTAAGCTGAAGGAAGCAGCAAGGACATGGCGTAGAACAGATAGCGCAGCCAGCGCAAAAACACGCTCATAAACACATATTGATAATAATCCTCTGGAGACTGCAGCATGGAAAATAGGGTTACGGGTGCAATCAGCGTAAAGGGGGTCCCATCAACCAATATGGCAAAACGACCTTCAAGCAGGTTCGAAGCGACTACGTCCGGACGCTCTGTGGCTATCATCTGCGGGAATGGTGACAATCGCTGATCCACAATATCTTCTTCGATATATTGACTCTCCAATATGTCTCGGACCCTTAGCTTATCAAGCCGTTTTTGGACCTCTTCCACCAGTTTTGGATCAATAATGCCTTCCATATAAGCAAGCGTGATGCTCGTATTTGATCGTTCACCAACCGTGCGGGTAAGAAGTTTCAATGCAGGTGTTTTGATACGTTTGCGGAGAAGAGACAAGTTCGTGGTCAGAGATTCCGTGAATCCATCACGCGCACCGCGGACGGCTGATTCGGCGAGCGGTTCTTCCGTAGAGCGATTGGCCGCTTTGTAGAGCGGATAGGTTACGCCAATCGCTGAACCTTCCAGCAGCAGCAGCGCTTCCCCTTCCAAGATGGCTTGGATGGCCTGGGAGGGTGTTTCGACTGTTTTGACCGATGCCATCGGAACCTGAGCCGCCTCGATTCCGACTTCCTGCAAAGGCGTCAGCACCTGACGTTCCAGCCGCTCCGTATCGCATAAACCCACACAGTACACGCAGAGGGCCGAGGTGGAGCTCGCGGTGTCAAACGAGTGGAATACAATATCCGCGCAATTAGCAAACACGGCGCGCAGTGTATCCTCATCCATCACAAGGTGACCGCTCAAAGGCAATTCCTGCTGTTTGGTTGTAGCGTCCATCATATCTGCCTCCCTGGTCTCATCTCGTCCATTTATTCTCAGTAAAAGATATCATTTGCTTCCGCTCCGTGAAATATACGGCAGACATCACGAAAAGAGCCGCTCCATGAGCGACTCCGATCCAATGAATATCCTGGCTATCCTTTTGCCGATAATTTGTTTGGAGAAAACGGGGAATACAAATGATTAGCAAGATCGAAATGGCTACTCCCAGATATAACAATCTGTAATCCATGCCATAGTACCCGTGAACAAGCACGACCAGAACCGGAAGCAGATACTTATCCAGAGAGAAATATAACACGAGCGGATCACCCTAATCCACCGCCGCTTTCATTTATTCACCTCAAAAAAAGCACCTTCTTAATGTACAAGAAGGTGCTTCATTTCATGTTACTGACGAACCCAGCGGTCCGGTGTACCTGATTCGGGTAATACAGTGTTGACAAATATGGATTCAGTAGCATCCGGCGGCATTGATCCGGATTATACACTCCTCCGTTTTCATCTCCATTTAGTCATAACAAAACGGCTAACCTATAAACTGGTTTACCGTTTTTATTATGAGTTCGATACTGATATTTATTTATCGGATAATTCCACAGAAATTTCAAGTTTATTCCCCTTCACCCACACTTCCTCAATCTCTAACTCACCATTTAGCAAAACCACGTCCGCTTGTTTTCCTTTAGCAAATGAACCAGTACGGTGGTCGATCCCGAGTAGACGTGCCGGGGTTAAACTGGCTGCTCTTGAAGCTGCGTTCAGATTCATTCCTACTTCCTGCACCAGATAGCGAAAACCGCGAATCATTGTGAGTGTGCTTCCCGCCAGTGCGCCTCCGTCTTTCAAACGGGCTACACCTTCCTTAACAATCACAGGCAGGTCGCCAATTTTGTATTCACCATCATCCAGCCCTGCAGCAGACATCGCGTCCGTGATTAATACGATTTGATCGGTAGATTGCTTCAATTGTGCGATGAGCGAGATCGCCGCTGGATGCACATGGATACCGTCTGCAATGACCTCTGCACTGATGCGGGAATCACTGAGCACTGCTCCGGCAGCTCCGGGATTCCGGTGATGCAGCGGTGTCATCGCATTGAAGGTATGCACTGCATGATGCAAGCCAGCTTCAACCGCAAGCTGTACCTCTTCATAAGTCGCATCCGTATGTCCTATTGCTGCTGTAATTCGCTGCTCCCGCAGCCACGAAATGACTTCCAGCGCTCCCTCACGTTCCGGTGCCAGTGTAACTTGGCGGATCAGGCCCGGATATTGTTTTTCCCATGCTTCAAGCCAGGATACATTAGGCAATACAATATGTTCCGGATTTTGCGCACCAGGCCATTTGGGACTGAAAAACGGACCTTCCAAATGTACGCCTTCCAACTGTGCAAAAGGCATGTGGCCCGAACGGTAACTCTCCACTTCAGCCAATACCCGATCCAGACTATCTTTGGGCGCTGTCATGGACGTTGCCAGCATTGCAGTGGTCCCCTGGGTGCTATGGAATGAAGTGATTTTATCCAACACTTCCTTACTCGCATCCATGAAGTCTTCTCCATTCCCCCCATGTACATGGATATCTATAAACCCAGGGACAATGACACCATGCTTGGAAACAGGCACAGATACGGCTTCACGACGAATATGTTCAGATAGTCCCTCGGGTGCGCCAGCATAAAGGATTTTCCCTTCCGTCCAGACGAGTACACCATCCTCCATTACACCATCAGGCAGTACGATTTTGCCTCGAAGGAGCGAAATGCTTTTTTCATTCTTTTGCTCAAGTTTCTCCATATGTTCTACGCTCATTTCATCAGCCTCCCTGCAGCCCGATCCAGTAATACCACGACATTCGGATGACATTGCAGCAGCGAGGCTGGACATTGTGTTGTAATCGGCCCCATAAAGGCTTCACGAATAATTTCGGCTTTCTCCTCACCACGGGCGATCAGCAAGATTTGTTTGGCTTTAAGGATCGTACCCACACCCATCGTAATGGCCTGCGTCGGAACTTCATCAATACGATTAAAAAAGCGGGCGTTTGCTTTTCTTGTCTCTTCTTTGAGGTCTACCACATGCGTTCGCCCTGTGAGCTCGGTCCCGGGTTCATTAAAGCCAATGTGACCATTATGTCCGATACCCAACAGTTGCAGATCTACAGGACCGCGATCATCAATCCGTTGTTCATACGATACGCATTCTTGTCCCAAATCCGAAGCTTGCCCATTCGGCACTTGGGTTCTGGCAAGATCGATGTCTATATGGGAAAACAATTGTTCATTCATAAAGCTGCGGTAACTTTCGCGATGCTCTACAGGAAGACCGACATATTCATCCAGATTGAAGGAAGATGCCTGTGCAAAGCTAACCAGACCTTTCTGATACAAAGCAATAAGCTGTTTATAGATACCCACAGGAGAACTTCCAGTCGCAAGTCCCAGTACAGCACGGGGTTTCGTCTGTAGCAAACTGGCAATCACACCTGCACCTGTTGCGTTCAAATCTTCTTCATTTTCAAAAATACGTATATTCATCTTCTTAGGCACCTCCATTATGTTGAACCCGATAAGATTGTACATTGTGATACGATTGTTCCAATTTGGGAATAAAACGGTCAAAGTCGGCACTCACCATGCCCGTGAACAGAATATCGACGACATGCAGCAGCGCAATTCGTGAAGCCATATCCCCCCGCCTCATGCCTTCTTCCAGGGACGACGTAAACAGCGGAATATCCGACACCGCCGCAAGTTTGTTATTCCCGTAGGATGTCAGAGAAATGGTAGAAGCTCCCGCCTGTTTGGCACAATGCAGAGCATCGATCGTCTCCGGTGTTTCTCCCGAATAGGATACGGCCATCGCCACATCCCCTTCGCCCAGTGAAGAGGCCGACGTAATTTGCATATGTGAATCCGAGAAGGCGGTACAGCTTTTGCCGATCCGCACCAGTTTCTGATAGAAATCCTGTGTAACAATGGAAGAAGTTGCGACGCCGTAGAGATCAATGCGGCGGGCAGAACATAATAACTGAACCGCATGCTCCAGTCTGCCCAGATCCAGCAAACGGGTGGTATCCGCAATAGATGCGAGATGGTTGGCTTCAATGGCTTCCACAATTTTGGATAAAGGATTGCCCGCCACGATATCCTGATATGCTGTTTCATTGGTGGAATGAGACAATTCTGCGGCCAGCTTCATTTTGAAATCGGGAAAACCTTTGAAATGAAATGATTTGCAAAAGCGGGTTACCGTAGCCGCACTCGTTCCGCTTTGCTGTGCGAGATGGTTAATCGTCCAGCCAGGAATATCGGATGGGGACTGTAAAATAACTTCTGCAATTCGGCGTTCCTGTGACGGAAGTTCCTTCAGCTCTTGCTGCAACGCATGTAATATGGCTGCCATGAATGCCCCTTTATTGAAAATTATTTTTATTAATTTGTTATAAAAAAAGAAAATTATTTTTATAACTTCATTTTAATCAAGATTCTGTTGCAAATCAAGAGGATTATCGTCATGTTCGCGGTATGTAATGTATGATGAAATTTTAGAAGGTATCTTCTGGATTAAGGAATGGGATTCCGCTTATATTGGAGATGAACTTTGAAGCGAAAGTGGATACTTTCACTTTCAAGAAAGGAGCAGGCACTGATGAACCGAAGGCAACGTCACAAAATGATTCCTTCCACCTGGATTATTGCCATAAAACAGACCGAAGCTCGTAAATATTATGCCCTGTATGCTATCGACTGGAAGCGCGGAGGGCGACTAAGCTGGGAAGGTTGGAATAACCTCGCAGACTTGCTGCAGTTTCATATTCCAATCAAACGTAAAGCTGGTGGTACGAAATCCACCACCCAACCTGCCGCCAAAATTGCGAAAAAAGCACTCTATCTGTATCTGGATGAAACCCAGTATGGGGAATTGGAGCAGCTCTTCTATCAGCCTTTTTCGAAGAAAAAATGGACAGTCTTTATTCATGAGCATGCCAATAACAATATGTAGGTGAAACCTTATGCCATATACCTTGAGCTAACCAGAATAGCGGACTGCGGTGAGCAACTTTTGAATTCAAATTTTTAACAAACAAAAAAGCCTTTCCCCATTCTTCATGATGAAGAATAGAAAAAGACTTTCATGCTGCTTCAGTCAACTGTGTAGTATCGCGTCAGATCTTCAGTTCTCCGAGCTTAATCAGCTCTACAACTGCCTGCGAACGACCCTTAACATTGAGTTTCTGCATCACATTCGAAATATGGTTACGCACCGTTTTCTCGCTGATGAATAACTGCCCTGCGATGTCACGCGTCGTTTTGTCCTGAACCAGTAATTCGAATACTTCGCGTTCACGGTGGGTCAACAGAAATTTGCTTTTATGATCGATACCCTTCAATGTTCACCCCTCCTTGCTCGGGTTGTGTTGGTGTAACAAGGTTAAGGGGATACAGTCAACTCATCTTATGTAAGGTCAAGGGCGTTGGTTCAGTTTTATCAAAAAAATGGGCAGTCTTTTATCCAAAACAAACATGCCCTTGCAGCTGATGTTTCCCATCCGCGCAAAGGCATACTTGTTCAAACTTAACTGAGAATTTACCGATTATTTATCGGTTCATCAAGCCGTCATTGTTGCGGTGCAATATCCCATCGGGATGAACACCATCACGGTGATTAGGGTTCACTGCGTTGGTTGGGAAAATACGTTCAACCATCGATTGGAATGAACCAATCATGCCCCTAATCGGTTTCCCGTTACGAATATCGGTGGAATAGCTCTCCACATGCTGAACAAATTCAGGATTAGAGGAAACGTATACGTTCTCTACATGAGGTGCATATTGTTTGATTTTTGCCGAGATCTTGGATTTAATCTCTGCTGGTGTGTTGTCATCCGTGCTGTCTACACGTGCTTTTTCACTCTTCATCCCATAGTGGCCATCGCTCATCGAACGTGCATTGCCGCTGTTGGTCAGTCCTCGCATCATGCCATAAGATCCAGTACCCATGGTTCCATAAATACTGCTGTCGTTCCCCATGTGGCTGCGGTCTGTCGCAGCATTCGTGTTCAATCCAGGAGCGATGCCGCTGGTTCTATATGGAGACATGGTTCCGTTTCCACCATTCACACGCATTCCGCCCATATCCTGGTTTAAGCTTTCGGTACGCATGGTACCGTTGGCGCGATTTCCATGGGTGCCGTTCATTTTGCTTTCCAATTTGCCAGTGTGACCATCTGCCAAACGGACAGCAACATAAGCGTTACGATCGGACAGCATGACTTTTGCTGACTTCACTTCTTTCATTTCGGTAATACGTTTAGCCAGCTCGTGACTTTCTTTCAGGTTAGTGACGTTATGCATCCGGTAGCTCTTCGCACGAATACCATCCATCCCATTGGACTCAACACCATAACGGTTGATGCCTTTCACTTCATGACGAACACTTTGGGTGTGCAGATTGTTATTAGCTTTTGTATTCGTTCCACAACCCGTCAATCCGACCATTACGAAAATTGCAGTAGACAAAGATAAGCTGATTGCTGTCGCCTTTTTGGCTGCTGGCATGTCTCATCCTCCAATGTTGTTGGTTTTGGTCACAAGGATAGGATGCACTTCTGTACGTAGCGCTATGCTGAAAGGATATGGAACACCAACCAACCTGATTTATTCTGCACCACCTCTCTTTCCATAAAAAAAGCAGTGCTTGCAACAAGTGCAGCACTGCTTTGACCAAATTACTTATCCAGTTGGATTACTCATCATATTAAAGGCTCCACTTCATTCCAATTACTTGGATGACGGCTCCTTGTCCGCGTTCTTTCCGGCAGACGATGCTGTATCCGAATTCTTTATCGAATTCGGGAAATGCTCTGCTTCCTTCAGACTGGTTATATCCATGGAATAGGCCCACTGACCATCCGGGGTTATCACCCAGATCTGATCCGGTTCCGATGCAACGGTAAGCCCCCGATATACATCCGTAACGGCCTCTCCGTTAACCATCTGCTCAACAGATAATGTAAAACGGGGCACGGTTCCTTTCAGTTCAGAAGCTTTGTGAACATCGTCCGCAGTGGACAGATTTTTAATTTTGCCAATCAGCGAAACGGCATCTGTTGTTTCAATTGCTTCACCGTTAAGCGTCCACTTCTGCTCTGCCGCACCCTCTTCAGAAGAAGATTTGAGCATCCAGGTGGCAGCTTTGCCTTCCCACTCTAGCGAGGTAACATTCGTTTCATCCAGATTAAACGGTGTCGTATCCAGCAGATCATGTCGTGACAGTTCAATATTGCTGATCACTTCCGTTTGCACAGCAACGACGGGTCCGGAGTTTACCCGCACATAACGAGCTTCATCAGCTGGCAACTGACCTCCTATGGTCAGCTTGATAACGCGATTATCATTTAATTGAATGTCCAGCAACGTTGCATTTGTACCCAATCCATATTTATCGAGATCCTTCGGTTCTTCCTCGACAACCATTTCCTGATCCGCACCACTCAAGGCATCAAGCCAACTGCTAACAATATACCCATTCAGAGGATAAGCTTTGGGTTCCACCATATTCCAAATGCCGTTTTTTAGTTCCAATTTCGAAGTGGAAGGCTCTGTCCCATGGGATGTGCCTGCAGTGGTGTCATGAATGGTGATGGACTGTATGTCTCCAGACTGGATGCCAAGCAACTTCACCTTCTCTGCTTCCTCTTCACGAAAATAATTCTGACTGGCCGCATAGACCCAACCGATGATCAAGACCACTACGACCAGAATCGTTGGGAGCCATTTTTTCATACCCGTCTGCGCCTCCACCATAAGAATACACCTATCATAACAAAGATGAGCGGGAATGCGACAATCGCTACGAAGAAAATAATTCTGGCCTGCTGGCCGTTCAGATATGCCATCTGATAACCGGATTGTACGCGTGGTCGGATGGTCACCCCATCCTCTTTTTCACTCAGATAATTAACGGCATTTAGAATAAAGTCCCGATTTCCTCCATTCGCAATTTCCGAATCCTGCATGAAAATGGATGATCCCAAAATCACAGCCTTTGGTTTGCCATCGGTAGTATCTGCAGCATATCCGAGTTCGACAGGACCTTGCACATCCTGATCCGGATCATTGGATGTCTCATTTTGTAATAGTCCTGCGATGTTTGTCTCCCCATAACTTTCATTCGACGAATGAATGAGCGGTGACAGTTTGTATTTGTCCTGCTCTTTACTGGTCAAAGCAATGGACAGGGATAACATCGGGTATAATTTGCTCTCTGATAGCTTATCCGTGATGGCATGTGTGCCATACTCAGGCACTACCCAAAGTGGGCCCATTGTGCTGGCTTGCTGGTTATCCACCATGACGGCATGCTCATCAACAACACCATAATCCGTCATGAGTGCATCGATATTTTTCCATGTCACTTTCATATCCTGATGAAATCCAAGAGACAACAGCAACTTACCTCCGTTACTCAGATAAGTGCGAATAGCCTTTAGTTCGCTATCACTGATATCCCGCTGTGGACCGATAATAGCAAGCACGTCCGCATCTTCTGGAACCTGACCTGCCTGATTTAGCTGAAGTTCTTCTGTTGTGATATTATTCTGTTCCAAAGATGAGCGCAGCGTAGTCAGCTGATCCAGACCTAACTCTTCATGCCCTGTCAGGAAGACCATTTTATTCTTTTCCGTCGAAGACAGATTGATTAAGGCTTGTGTCAGCTTCTCCTCACCCGTGAACTGATACGATCCATCACTACCATCACCAACAGCCGTGAACAGGCTGGCGATATCAATGACTTTATGCTGATCGCCCTGTTCTAATACGATAGAGCTGCCTGTAATCCCATATTTCGAAGCAAGCGTTGGTTCCTGAGTCAGATTGTACTGCTTCATCTTCAGTTTGCTGTTGCGTTTCGTGTATTCCTGAACCATATCCGTCACTTCGCGGTTCAAAACTGTATTATTTGCATTTTCGACGGTTAACACCAGAATATTGACGTCTTCTTTTACGTTTTTGATTGCAGTAAGTGACTGATCTGATAAGGTGTATTGCTTGTTGGAAGTCAGATCCAGCTGGAAGCCGCTAAGTGAATTCAGGAACAGAGTTAGCAAAATAAAGATGCCAACCATCGCTACAGATAGCACAGTACTGTTGGTATGACTTAACCATTTTTTCATCTTCTCACCTCCACCGCTTCCGTTCCACAATCTGAATGCTTAACAGCAGAAACAAACCTGAGAGCGTGACATAATACAGTATATCCGGGCCACTAAGTACACCCTTCGTAAAGCTGTCAAACCGATTCGTCAGTGCAAAAGGATCCAGCCATTGCTGTAACGCTGATCCGGTATTGCCTGCAAATGAATCAAGCATCCACAATACGAGCAAAATAATAAAACCGGCTACCGCAGATACCATCTGATGCTGGGATAGCGTGGAAGCAAACAGTCCAATCGCCATCATGCTTCCGCCCAGAAAGAAGAGACCCAGTGCAGACAACCATACCGAGGTCAGATCCAGTTCACCGAAGAAGGACATGATTAGCGGGTAAACCAGGCTGCACAAGATCAATACGACAAGAATGGCGAGCGACGCCAGATATTTGCCAAAAATAATCTCTGTCACCCGTGCAGGTGAAGTCAGCAAGAGTTCATCCGTACCCTGCCTGAATTCCTCGGCCACCAGTCTCATCGTCAGCAACGGTACCACAAAAAGCAGCATGGATAATGTATCCCCCAACACCAGGCGGTAATCCACTATGCTTGGCTGGTAGTACACAAAGCTGGAATAGAACAACAGGCTTGTCATGAGTACATACACGGCAAAAGCAAAATACGACGTCGGTGACAGGAAATAAGCCTGAAGTTCTTTATTGCAAACCGCCATCATTCGTCTCATTTGGAACCCTCCCCTGTATGGGAATCAGACGAAGCACTCTCGGAATTAGTCGATTGCTTCAGCTCTGAAGCGGTGTCCGAATTGACCTCTGCACCTGCCGCCTGATTGGCGAGTTGCGCTTTACCAGCTTCAGGCTTCTGCGATGCCAGTTCCGATTCGGATTCCGTTGTGGTAAGCTTCAGGAATATTTGTTCCAAACTGAGATTTTCTTTCTTCATCTCCAGGATTGGCAAGCCTGCACCGGACAAAAGGTAGAAAAGTTCTTCTCGAAAATCATCCGAGGATTCACCGGTAAGCAACATTTTGACCGTATCGTCAGCATCGGTAGACGCCTGTCCATCCGCTGCTTGAATGACTTCGCTACGAACCTTCTCCCAAGGTGTCAGCAAGTTATGTAATTGCTGCTCTGTTGCCTTCACTTCAATCGATACTTTGAATTGTTCACCCAAGGAGGAGCCAAAATGCTGCGGTGAACCGTCCAATACAAGCTGTCCCTGGTTAATAATCAACATGCGATTACAAAGTGCGCTCACTTCCGGCAAAATATGTGTACTGAGCAGCACGGTATGATTCTCACCCAGTTCACGGATCAGATCCCGTATTTCTATAATCTGATTCGGATCAAGTCCTGAAGTCGGCTCATCAAGCACGAGCAGATCCGGTTTGTGAATAATGGCTCCTGCCAGCCCAAGACGTTGCTTATACCCTTTGGACAGCCCGCGAACCAGTTGTTTTTCCCGGTCCTGAAGACCCAACCTGCTAACCATCTCACTGACCCGCAGTTTCACTTCACGTGCCGGGACATCTCTCAGATGGGCGACAAATTTGAGGTACGAGTGCACCGTCATATCCGGATAAAGCGGTGGTGTCTCAGGCAAATAACCGATTTTGGAACGGGCGCTCCGGCCCTGATCGTGCACCGATATGCCATCCACTGCAATGGAGCCAGCTGTTGGATGCAGATATCCGGTGATCATTCGCATCGTTGTTGTTTTCCCGGCACCATTCGGTCCCAAAAAGCCAACAATCTCACCGCGCTCCATGGTGAAGTCCAGTTGATGCACGCCGTGCCGTCCATCAAATACTTTGCTTACCTGTTTCACTTCGAGCACATCATTCATCCTTTCCCGTTAAAATACCCGTGTGCCATCATCGCTTTCTTCAGATGGTCAACACGGGAAGTTCCTTGTATCTTACGTGCTATATCCTAAATACAGCTTAAGGTCTCTTAAAAGAGAGCTTAAAAATATGTGTCTAAATCGTGAACAACCCTTCATTCACCCACACCCTGTACTCTGGGGCAACGTACCATACAGTACAGGAGCATCAGCACCTGCACAAAAGTCAGAGGGTGAACCGTGTGAAAGTACTATTCACATTTTTTGTTCCAAGCGGCGGTGTAGATACGTTAAACCGATTGCGTACCGCTGTTCTGCAACGCCACGGCATCGAAGCGCATGTGTTGTATCTGTACCCTGGCTCGGGAATGCAGAACAATAACAACACGCCGGTCTTCACCGCTTCCAGTGATGAGGAAATTCACAGTTTGATTCATCATCACCAATATGATGCCATTATTGTCACCTCGGATATCTCCATGCCGGGCAGACTGAGAGCCCTTGGGTTTAACGGTCGAATTATCTATGAAGCACAGGGGCTCGGAACGCGTGAACAGGCTTTTAAAATGATTCAAATGGGAGTACCTGATCTGCATGCATACTGTAATGCTGCAGTCATTCCTCCAACGGATCATCTATTGGAGCTGTTTATCCATATGTGCCCCTGGCTCCATCGGTTTGTCATTCCCAATATGCTGGATACCAATACCTTTGCCCCAATTTCGGTGGATACCCCGCCCTATCCGGTGCTTGCATGGGTGGGAAGACTGGAACACAACAAAAATTGGCGAGAATACTTGGCGATATCCAGCAAAATTATTAGTAAAATTCCCGAAGCCAGACTATGGTTGTTCCACGATCCCACCTTGGCTAAT
This sequence comes from Paenibacillus sp. NPDC056933, assembly GCF_042674385.1. Taxonomy (NCBI): domain Bacteria; kingdom Bacillati; phylum Bacillota; class Bacilli; order Caryophanales; family Paenibacillaceae; genus Paenibacillus; species Paenibacillus sp. NPDC056933. Next base: position 120,039 of record NZ_JBHUQN010000005.1, read on the forward strand.
CCGGAAGATGAGGCCATGTTCCGACATATGCTAGTGGAGTACGGGCTTGAAGATCGGACTGGGATTTTTATCAACGTGCCTCATTCCGACATGCCTACATTCTATTCCATGATTGCAGCTTCCGGGGGAATTATGCTATCCACCTCCCTGCTTGAGGGGTTTGGATACGCCGTTGCGGAAGCGATCAGTTGCGGCTGCCCGGTGCTCAGCACGGATTCAGATGGTGTCCGTTCCTTTATCACACATAACCGAACGGGAAAATTCTATCCGCTTGGCAACGTGAACGCCGCTGTATCCGAAGCCATAGACCTTATGCGTAACAACGAACTAAGGGAGTATATACGCATTCAGGGCAGGCAACATATGGCCCTTTCCTTCTCACCCGATCGATATGCATTGTCATTTCGTGAAATGATGACTGCCCTGAGCATTTTCTCATGAATACGGCAAAAAGGCAGTTCAGAAAGATTCTCTGAACTGCCTTAGGTTGATCTAACGAATCTGACACACGTTATTCGCTCTCATTTGCGCCGTTCTGAAATGTAAGGAATTCCAGAGAGGTTATTTCATCGATCAAGTCGCTTTTTAGGCTCTGACGTGCGTTTTAGACCGAAATAACGTCACTGAAGTTCGTTAGAATTTGCAATCCTTGCGAATCCGCCATTTAATGTTCGCTAGGTTCGTTAGCACCTTGCAGCAAAATGGGAAACTCTTTCGAGACAGCCCCTTAATCCGATACCCTATGTGTGGTTATCACAATTAGTGACCCATCATCATCGCCGGATCAGGCTGATCCCCGGTTTGAAGGGATTCTTCCTCCATCCGTTTCGGCTTACGCAGAATCAGACTGAGTACACATCCAAACAAGGCAATGCAAGCGGCCAGGAAGAAGGTATCGTTAAAACCAGCGACTAACCCATTAACTACAGCCACCCCATCTGTTGCGCCAGCTGTATTGCTTGCAATATGGGAAGTGAGGAATCCAGTGAGCCCGGCAACTGCAAAAGATACAACGACTTGTTGCGCAGCAGCGGTAAGCGGAGTAACCCGACCTACCAGCTTGCGTGGAGCCGCATTCAGCACGTGCGTGTTGAGCGGCATCATGGACAGACCCATACCCAATCCCATCATGACAAGACTAGTAATGATCAGGCCAAGACCCGTCTCTGCCGTAATGGAGGATAGAATAAACAGTGCACCCGAGATGATACCGAGACCGACAAATGCCAATGGTCTTGCACCAATTCTATCAAATAACCGTCCACCTAACGGCATACCCACACCCGAGGCCAGCGCCTGCGGCAGCAGAATGAGTCCTGTTTCCAGCGCGGTGTAGCCTTTGATCTGTTGCAGATATAATGGAATCAGAATCATCGCTCCGAACAGAGCGACTTGCGACACCCATGCCAGAATAATTCCCCGTGTGAAATCCGAGGATTTAAATACCCGAAGTTCCAGCAGCGGATTTTTGTGCCGAAGCTCAACGATAATGAACAGAATCAGCGCTACGCCCCCGACAATCACACCTGTCAGTGTAGTTGCAGACGTCCAGCTTGTTCCGCCCTCACTTACACCATATGCGAGCATCGAGAATGCAATGGGTGCCAAAATCATGCCAAGCAGATCAAGTGCAGGTGTGCGCCCACGATCCGTATCCGGCAGGAATTTGATACATAGAATAAAAGCGGCAATCCCGATCGGCAAGTTGATCAGGAAGATCCAGTGCCAGCTGAGGGACTGAATAAACCAACCGGATAATACCGGCCCTAGTGCAGGAGCCAGCAGCATGGGAATACCGAGCATCCCCATGATGGAGCCTCTTCTTTCAGGAGGAGCCAGACGGAACACCATCGCCATACCAATCGGTGCCACCATGCCTCCGCCAATTCCCTGAATGATACGGTAAATAATCAATTGCTCAGGAGACTGTGCGATAGAGCATAACACTGAACCCAGAGTAAACATTGCAATCGTGAACAAAAATACTCTTTTGGCACCAAATCGATCGGTCAACCATCCTGCCAGCGGAATGACGGCTGACAAAGCTAACGTGTAGCCTGTAACGGTCCATTGGATCGTCTTCAGGTCAGTCTCAAAATATTGAACCAGATTCGGAATCGCCACGTTAACTACCGTGCTGTCCAGAATGACCATAATCATCCCGACAATAATGGCCAGTAGCGGCAGAATAATCGTTTTAATCGAAAACTCGGCCGGGTCCTGGGGAACTGCTGCTTGTTGTTTCACTCTCTCCACTCTCTTTTCCGGCCTGGAGGCTTATCTGTGTATGTCTCTCCATCGGCCTTATATTCACGACGTTTCAAACTTTTGTTTTAAACCGTCGTTTTAAACCCTTGTTTTAAGCATAGGTTAATTCTAATGAAAATACCTTTGCTGTCAAGCTATTTTTTTCATCAGATATCTGTATAGGTATGTATGCCAAAAAAATGGACCAGGTCTTTATCCTGCTCCACCCGTTTTGGTTAATCAAACCTCCGATTGAACTTTTATTAATCTGCCAGCTTGATCATCTGGTGTTCCGAAAGTATACCCAGGGTCAACCCATTTTCACTTCTGCAATACATACGAATTACGAGATGATTCGGCGAAGAACTATTGCTGATGATCCTTAGTTCGCACGGTTCGGACGATACCGACAGGTTATGGATAATGTGATTGGAACTCTCTTTTCCGACCTCAGCTCTCATATGAAACAGATAACGATATAGTTCTCCTCGGGTGGAACTGACTCCACCGACAAATACATCGACTTCGTCATTTTCGACATAGGCGATCTCAATGTCCATGTACCTCACCGGAACACCGATTTGTAGCAGGTTCTCATGAATCTCCAGCAAATATGCAGCCATTGTATATCCCCCCCCCTTAAGCGCGAACCCTTTCTTAAGATATGGTATGCCTTTACTCGTCCGTTGCTATTTGTATTCACCCATTTTAACCATTTACACAGTAATGCCCACCCTTTCGGTTGCCTTTTTTCATAGAATAACAGGATAGAAGCTCGGCCTGTGCAGGCCCTGACAAGGAGGTACCTATGAGAGTTCTGATCGTGACCTATTGGGAACTTACGCAGATGGGTGGAATATGGACATATGTGAGACAGCTCGCTGACAGGCTGATGGCACTTGGCGTTGAAGTCGATATCATGGGCACCAACGGTGCCAAAAATGAAGTGTATATTCGCAATCTCAATCGTTCCTTCTCCAAGGATAAAGTATGGCCCATGCTGCAAGCCAAGCTCAATCCTACAGATCTTCCCCATTTCACAGCCGATTCTCTCGTGGCTTATTATGAATTAAACAGATATGCCTTTGAAATGGGGGCCGCTTATCTCGGTGTTGATCACTACGACGTCATACATGCGCAGGATCCGGTAGCCGCCGTTGCGATAAAACGCATTTTGAACCGCAACACACCGCTGGTCACCAGCTATCATGGAGCCCTTGCGCGCGAAACCTTCTATGATGCCCAAAACTCTAATGCACAACTTACCCTCCCTGCATATTTACAATCCAAACGCGGTCGCTACTTTCTCTCATTGGAAGAGCGGAGCGCTGAACAATCCGAGCTTATTTTGGTCTCCAGCAATTGGATTAAGAGCACATTGACGGAACTCCATGTTCCGGAGTGGAAATTCCGGTTAATCCCTTATGCTGTGGATCTTCCATCCTATCGCGCTCAAGCAGCGGTCAGGTTCCGTCAGCGTAAGCCAGCAGGCAAAAAAGTAATCGCTTTTACAGGAAGGCTGGAGTATATCAAAGGAGTCCATGTGTTAATCAAGGCAATCTCCAGTCTGAAAAAAATTCGTTCAGATTGGGTCTGCTGGATTGCTGGAGAAGGGAATCTGAGAGATGAATTGTATACGCAAGCCATGAAGGCAGGGGTAGATTCGGACATCGTATTCTGGGGCAAACTGGACAACATCCCTTCCTTCCTTCGACGCGCCGATATTTATGTACAACCCAGCTTACAGGATACACAGCCTTTCTCGGTCACAGAGGCACAGCTCGCCGGACTACCTGTCATTGTAAGTGATACTGCTGGCATGCCTGAGATGGTTCAGCCTGAACATACCGGTTGGGTCGTGCCACCGCAAGATGCGGAGTCCCTTAGTACATTATTGAACGCCCTCTTGCAGGACGATGCGACCCGTACAAAGGTAGGGGCAGCCGCCAAAGCATGGGCTGAGCAACATCGTTCACTGGAAGAAATGGGGTTGCGTACACTTCATGTCTACCAGGAAGCCATACAGATGGGAGGTCAACGGAGATGACGTTGCTTGTACCCAGTGATTTGTATAATCGATGGTTTTCGACACCAGTGTCGACGGCTCATATCGAGGTAGATTACACTATGATGAATGAATTAATGAGGAAGCTGCCCAAAGGATACGTATTCCCTGATCCGGCAGCGTTGCACATTCTCACTTCAGAGAACAACTAGAATCTAGAGACAAATAACTTTTAAACAGGGATAAACAAGAGGATATTCGTTCCTGCCGCATGTTCTTCGAACGGCAATCGAATACCCTCTTTTTTTGCAGCCTCTCATCTGGCACTCGGACCTTCATGCGAATGCCAAGCCTTTATTTCCAATAACCGCCGACCTGCTGCAAATTAAGCAGGATAGGTCGATGCTTCGCCTGAACAAGCTCCATCTCGGTTTTTAATGCCTCGAAGTGTTTCTTGGTTCCCATGGCTTCATGAACCCGGTAACACAGCAGCGGTTCATTGAAATAGAACAGTTCATATACCGGAAACAGTCTCAGCCACATCTCGTAGTCGTGCGTATACCGAAAATCCGTGTCGAACAGGCCAAACCTTTTAAAAGCTTCCATCTCCAGCATGACAGTACAGCCGTTGATCGGGCATCCTTCCATGAGCACCTGCAGCACTTCGAGACGACTCCCTACTTCAGGCCGCACCGTGTCCACCCATTCACTGTCCGCATTTACATAATGATAGGCCCCGTGACAGAACGATGCCTTGACCTCAAGCATGAACTTCAGTTGTTTCTCCACCCGGTCCAGCAGCATCACATCATCCGAGCTGAGCCACACAAAATAATCGCCTGTCGCCTGCTTAATCCCCTCGTTCAGTGCTGTGGCCGTACCACCATTCTTTTTCCGAATATAACGAATGCGATCCATGAAGGGTTCTAGCCGCTCCACATGCTGTGTAGAGCCATCGTCCACCACAATGATCTCAATATGCGGATATGTCTGGTGAACGGCACTGTGAACAGCCTGCTCGATGTACGCGCAATTATAAAAAGGAATGACAATTGATACTTTTGGCTCCATTCGGGCCTCCCCTTTCTCCGCGTAAAAATCACGATTCTCCCTATTATATGAAGATGGCTCCGTTGGGAATTAGGCATCTGTAACACAGCTACAGCATAAATTATGATCCGTAACATCAGCATTCTGCATCTTTCGATCTTTATCGCTCAAGGAATTTATACAAAATGCTACACATAAAGAGGGCGTTATTCAGCCACCTTGCGGCCTCCATAACCCCCTCACATTGTTCATTTATCCCCCCATGGCTGCAATACGCTGTAATAGGGGTGCACGATATCGGGACCATACCATGGAGGCCTCCCGGCCGATCGTATCCGCATGGCGAACCGACCCCATTCCCCCGTGCCATCGATATGCCGTAAGTGCTTCGTTCAGATATGGAAAACGATGTCCGTTCAGCAGAATACGCATCCATAGGTCCAGATCATGCGTGTACGGTAGCAGTTCATCGAACAGACCGACCGCACTGAACAGATCCCTGCGGATCATCACAGTACAGCCGTTCACCGGATTGCCGTTTACGAAAAGGCGCAACCAATCCGGTTCGGCCATTGGTTCTGCCCCTCCGTTCAACTTGGTTACCGCAGAATGCTCATTAATGTAATGAAAGTTGGTATGTGAGATGAGCACATTCTCCCGTTGCATAAATTCAACCTGATGACGAATCTTGTCGGGATAAAGGAAATCATCCGAACTCAGCCACGCGATATAGTCCCCTGAGGCATGACGGATGCCGTGATTCAGAGCCGAGGCTGTGCCGCCATTGCTTTTGCCAAGTACATTAATGTAGGGAAGGTAAGGTTGGAGCAGTTCCGCATGCCGGGTCGAGCCATCGTTGACGATAATGATCTCCACATCGGGATACGTCTGGTTCATTGCACTTTGAATGGCTTGAGGCACATAGGGACAATTGTAAAACGGAATGACAATGGATACTCTGGGATTCATCCAGTTGACCTCCCCTCCTGGGTACGAACATCACTTAGAATGTCCTGAAGAGATTGGGCAAAGGGGATCAATGGCTGCCAGCCCAACTTGCGCAGCAGTGACATCTCCTCCTGTTCTCCAGCCCCGTCCGGACCGGAAGAAGCTCCATCCCAGCGTACGGGCACTTCCGCTTCGGTCATGGTCAGCAGCGTATCCGCTATCTCGCCCAGGCTGCGCTCTTTGCCCGATACAACGGGATAAACGGTGCCTGACGCGCCCTTCACAAGCAAGGTTGCATAAGCCCGAACCGCATCCCGTACATCCAGAAAATCACGGGTATTATCCCGGCCGGATAGACGGAAAGGCTCCGTCTTGCCTTCCTGTTCACAGGCGACAACATGACGTGCCAGCAGCGAACATATGCCTGTCGAGGGACCTGCCCCGATCAGATTACCCGGCTCTGCCAGCATAATTTGCTGTCCAAAGAGGGACATCCACGACAGCGACACCATCTCCTCCAGCGCTTTGCTGAGACTGTACGGGTGGGGAGGCTGCGGATGCCGTCCGGGTTCAGGGGTGTATTTTAACCTTGAACCTACAATAACGGTCCGTGCCGCTGGACAGCTTCGGAGAGCATCCAGCAGGTACAGGACAGCCATTACATTGGTCTCCAATACAAGCAGTGGATCGGACCAGGAATCCGGCACCGAATTTTTGCCTGCGAGATGTAATGCATAGTCCGGCTTCACCTCGTCAATCAGATGACGAACTTGCTGTTTATCATTAAGATCACAGACATGTACAGCTACGCCATCGCCAAACGAGTACACACCGACTCGTCTGACCACCGCTACAACCACTGCTCCAGCTGCCCGGAAATATGCGACCGCATGCCGTCCGGTAAAACCGGACGCACCTGTGATCAGCACCTTTTTGCCTGTCAGCTCTGCTCCATCCATAATGCCAGCTCCTTCAGCATTGTAGAATAATCCGGAAGGTCTGTCTTCACGTCCTCACGTGTGGACACCAGCGTACGATCCTGCACTACGCTATCATCCGGTACGACAACAACATCCTGCTTACCCCATGTCTGTTGGAACAGGAGAAGCAGATCATGCTTGCTGACCGGTTCCGGGTGAGCCAGATGAATCAAACCACTAACCGGGGACGACAAATAATGATCTACCCATTTGGCCAATTCAAGGGTGGTCACCCCATTCCAGAAGACACGCGTATATCCGCCAACTTCCCCTGTACTGGACATGAACCAGTGCATCAGACCGATGCCGCCCTTCCGAATTTCAGGCCCAATAATGGACGTGCGAATCGTCAGGTGTCCGGCGTCATGGACTTCACCCAGTGCTTTTGTGATCGCATAGGCAGATGTTCCATCCGTAATATCATTCTCCCGGTACGCCCCCCGGTCCCCACTAAACACACAATCCGTACTGATGTGAATCAGACGTGCTCCAATCGTGTCGGCTACCCGCCTCAAACGATGCGGCAGGAATCCGTTAATGTGATATGCTGTAATTTTGTCTTCATCTGCAAAGCTGTTCAAAACACCTACAGCGTTAACGATGACATCCGGGTGTACCGCTTCTACCAGCCGGTCAACCATATAGCTGTCGTTTACATCCAGCAATAGACCTCTCGGGTCCGACACATCCCGGGTTGTATAGAAGACACTATGCACGCCTTGACGGCGGAAATAGTCGACCAGAATATGGCCGGCCATTCCGTTTCCCCCAAGTATCAGCAGCTTCATGACAAGAATCCTCCGCGTTTTAAAATTTCACGAATCTCCTCTTTCGTCATCAGCTGATGTTCGGAACTAAAACTGCTGAAAGAAACCGGTGGGCAGTGTGTGTAATGCTCCTTGAGTCCTGGTATGCCCAGCGTCGGAAGAATAACCAAATACTGCTCATCATAGACTACCGTGGTCATACTCTCAAATTCACTCATCAGGATTTCATGAATCTTCTCGCCAGGTCGGGTGCCGCGCTCCACAATGGATACATTCTCCACACCTGAATCCTCAATCAACACTTCAGCGAGATCCACAATTTTGCACGTCGGCATCGTCATGACAAAAATTTCGCCGCCAACGCTTTCCACCGATGCTTTGAATAGCAAGGTAATCGCATCTTTCAAGGTTAGAAAGAAGCGTGTCATGTTCATGTCGGTAATGGAAACTTGACCTTTCTGACGAATCTGATTTTTGAACAAATGCACGACACTGCCGTTCGTTCCAAGTACATTGCCACCACGCACAGTGACAAACCGCGTATTGCTGTGAAGCAGATTGGCATATACAATCAACTTCTCACCGATCGCCTTGGTCATGCCGTAGAAATTGGATGGATTGGCGGCCTTGTCGGTCGAGATGTAAATGACTTTTTCCACATGATTTTCAATCGCAGCCTCGATGACATTTTGTGTGCCGATTACATTGGTTTTGAGTGCTTCGTAGGGTTGATCTTCACACACGGGAACATGCTTGAGCGCTGCGAGATGAAACACATAATCCACATGCTGACAAGCGACCGTTAATGCATCCTTGTCTCGAATATCACCAATGCGAAAATGAAGACGCGGGTCTTCGAATTCACGGCTCATCGCCACTTGGCTGGACTCATTCCGGGAGTATACAATAATCTCCTTGGGCTGCTGGGGCAGCAGTTGAGCCACAAGTTCATAACCCCATGATCCCGTACCGCCAGTCACGAGTATACGCTTATTTTCAAACATGCATTTTCCCTCCAAGCAGAAATTTGACCACTTTACTGGATACATCTGTTGCTTTGTAACCCTGCGGGCATTCCCAATCGTTTGGCATTTCGGTCATCACTTTTACACAGCCCGCAATACGCTCCGCATCCAGACCCGAGACCACATTACTGCCACAATCCACCGTCTCTGGCCGTTCCGTTGTACGACGCATGGTGACCGTAGGCACCCCCATGATGCAGCACTCCTCCTGGACGGTACCGCTATCCGTGAGTGCACAGCGTGCATGTCGTTCCAACATGACAAAATCAAAAAATCCGAATGGCTCGTGAAATTCCACCAGCGGGTTCATCTCCAATTGCAGATGCTCGGCAATGCGAATGGCCGTTCGAGGGTGAATGCTGCATATGACTCGCATGGCATGTTCCTCAGCAACCTGATTCAAACCTTTCATTATCTCCAGCAAATGAGGGGGATGGTCGACATTCTCTGCCCTATGGGCTGTAACCAGAAAATATTGCCCGGACTTCAGCTTCAATTTTTTCAGTATTTTGCTGGAACTCACTTGTGTGTCGTAATGACGCATCACTTCATAGATCGGATTGCCTGTCAGCACAATTCGGCGACTGGGAACCCCTTCACTAACCAGATGTTTCTTACTTTGTTCCGTGTATGGCATATTAATGGTGGAAATGGCATCAATGACCCTGCGATTTTTCTCCTCAGGCACATCCAGGTCAAAACAGCGATTGCCCGCTTCCATGTGAATGACGGGTATGCCCATCCGCTCAGCCAGCACAGCACACAAGGCACTGTTCGTATCGCCGAGCAGCAGCACCTTGTCAGGCTTCTCCTGATGCAATAAATCTTCCATTTGCGTAAACATGGAGGACAACTGCCGACCCAGGGAGGCCGCTTCGTCCTGAAGAATATAATCCGGGGCACGCAGACCCATTTCCTTGAAAAAAAGACCGCTGAGACTTTCCGTGAAGTTCTGTCCCGTGTGTACCAGAATATGTTTGGTCGCGTACTGGTCCAGTTTGGAAATGATCAGGCTGAGCCGTATAATTTCAGGTCGCGTACCCAGCACCGTCATGATCTTCATCGTAACCCCTGCCTTCATCGTCTATTGGATAATCTTCGGCGAGCCCGGCTTCGTCTTGCTTTGCCAGTCGCACGTTTGCGAGCAGACGGCAGCCCCAAGCGCACACGCTTCTTTTTGCTTGCCTTCAGCTTCCTCCTGCCTGTTCCCGTCCCTCGTTTCCTTCCGTCATGAATCCTACTGCGATGAGATGGTCGCTGGTGACGACTTCGTCTCGTACTGCCATTTGAGCTGGAATCTGTTACTTCGTGGACAGGCTGACCTATCACAATCGGAGGTAACGGTGAAAGCGGCAACGTATGGAAAACAGCCAGTGGAATTAAAAGTGCCCGAACCGTAGCCGATTCCAGAACCAGCACGGTTCGCAATCCCCCCTCACCCCATGCGTACACTGGACCATTCGGAGGCTGAATATACGGAAACCATCCGGGAAAACGCATTAACCACTGTGTCACCATCGTATGCAGCTTTACCCTGTAGGTTTCAATACCGTACAGCTTTTCCGCTTCTGTCCGATTACGCCATCCGGTATCGGAGGCCAGTTCGGGATCATTCAGCAAGGTTGTTGCCAGCGTGACCAGCGCTTGAGTCTCACCAGGCGGAGCCAGAAATGCACCACTGCCTACGGATTCCAGCAATTCCTTCAGTCCGCCTTGAGCAAAAGCGATAACCGGTTTGGCGAAATAAAGTCCCTCCAGCGCGGTCATTCCAAATCCTTCTTTGACCATACTCGGGATGACAACGATATCCATGGCCGTATAGGCCAGAGATACGTTCTCTTCGAATTTGGTAAAAGTGAACCGGCGATAGTAACCTGACTTTTTCACCCGTGACACACACTCGTCATAGTACTTTTTGTCCGCTGATGTGCCAATGATCCAGAACCGGCAGCGTGAATGGACCTCACACAATTGCAGCGCCATATCGATAAACGGTTTTAGACCTTTGGCATCATATATAAAAGAAGAGATATAACCGATACAGATTTGCGATGGCTTGAGACCAAGCTCTTTACGTTTGCGTTCCCGCAAGTGCACCCATCGGTCCGGATCCGGCAGAGACGGATCCCAGGTTGGGGAGATCACGGTGAGTTTATCGCTCATGCCAGCTTGTTTGAATGGAGTTACCGCCGTTTCGGATATGCCTATGATCCAATCCGAGTAACGACCAATCATCTGTACCGCCTCGGTTGTATGTTCATTCGCCTGAATAATTTCAGTAATCTTCCAGATGACCGGAATTTGCAGAGACTTCGCTGCTACAGCTGGCATCACATTGACACAGGTATTCGTTAACACCATTTCAGGCGCAGTCTCCCGGATCAGGGAGACTACCTCCTGATAGGATGGTGAGTGGCGAAGCTGTTCTGCATCCGTTGCGATCCCCCGGTAAGGTGTGTACACACCGTGAAGCATCGGCAGAAAACATATTTTGACCTGAATATCGAATCTCCGCGCAAGTCCGGCGAGTTTTCCTTCCTGAGGGACAACGAGTACACAATCGAAGATGGTACCCATTTCCCTCATAAAATGAAGCAGCAGCTTCTCCGCCCCCGTAATGCTGCGGGTGTTGCACACATGTGAAAACAACATGAGTTTAGGTTTAATCGCCATGGCCGCACGGACCCTGCATGCGAACATACAGGGTACAGTGCACACCTCCTTCCGGCCAAGATTAAGGGAAGATAATGGTCAACAGTTCATTGATTCTTCTGCCATACGTGTGGTCTTTCAATGTGCGTTCAAGTCCGCGCAGAGCAATTTCACGACGCTCTTTCTCATGCGAGATATAGTACTCCACCTTGTCGAGCAATTCCTGAGGGGATGAGTACGTTTCGATCTCCACACCCGGTTTATAGAAACGTGCCAGGTCATCACGGGCATCCGTCAATTGAAGGGTAGCGGAAGCCGCAATTTCAAACGTTCTCGGGTTCGGTGAAGCTGGCTGAATCTTAACATGATTGTTGTTGACCGAATCGTCTTCGTGGGAGCGGTGGAGGTTAATGACAATCTTGGTGCCGTTATAGACATCATTGGTTTCCTGTGGACTCATCCAGCGACCCAGTTCAATCTTTTCACCATAAGCAGTGTAGTCAGGCAGACGGTCCCACCAGATACCATTAAACACGGTATTGTGTGACATCAGCTGGGCCATGATCGGATTAAAGAAATACACCCGGTTCCAGTAAGCCGAACCGATAAAGCTGACTTCCCGGTGGAGCGATGAGGGTGTTGTAATTGGGAAGTAGTGGTTAGTGAAGGCAGCAAACGGGAGGTAGTGCACCGAAGGACAACCGTTCTGCCGATACAGATCCACACAGTTCAGTTCCAAGGTGAAGACATGATCGAAATGCTTCACGGTCTCCAGCGTCATATCCGTATAATACGGATCATCGGTAAGCCAGATTGCCGTCTGAATGCCTGCTTGTCGAATCGCATCCAGATGCTCCAATGGAATATCCATGCCATCCAACACAAGCACAAGGTCTGGCCGGGTTTGCAATGCAATTTCAGATACAGGCTGGCGCGGATCGGAAAGGGTCACCTGAGCAACCATGCCTTGCAATGTAGCCATGATTGCCTCGTCCAGTGGAGAGTAAGGAAATCCTTTACCTGAAGATACGTACAGAACGTGGATCTGTCGGAAAGGCAATGGCTCCTGTGCACAATTGACAATATAGTTGGCACGGCCGCGCAGATATCCTTCTTCCTTGCCCGCATCGTATCCGGCATGTTGCCCGTTTTTGCGTGCCTGGTCTGCCAGGCTGAGCACTGGCGCATGAGACTTTTTCGTTTTACGATGTTTGAGAGACATACCGCCACTCCTTTTATTTTGGGATAGGATTCTCTTTACTTCTGTAATGCAGATGGCATCTCTACACATGCTCCAGCAGCTGGGCGATACGACGGGTGAACGTATGCTGGTTCATCGTGGTGAGCAGCCCCCGCCAAGCCAAGGCTTGCCGTTCTTCCTCATGGTGCAGGTAATACTTGATTTTGCGCTGGAGCTCAGCCGCCGTTGTAAAGGTCTCAATGTCATATCCAGGCCGGTAATAACGGGTGAGATCTTGGCGCGCATCCGTAATCTGCATCGTTCCGCAGGCACTGATCTCATACGTACGCGGATTAATGGAATGACCTTCGAGATGATGTGTATTGCGATTGTCCTCTCCATTTTCGCAAGTCCGGTGAATGTTAATGACGATTTTGGCGCCGTTGTAATAATCTACGGTTGCTCCGGGATCAATCCAGCCTTCATGAATGAAGCGACCAAGAACATCGAAGCGTGTAAGACGGTTCCACTGGCTGCCGGCAATAAACACTTTTTTGTCTGCCAGAAAAGGAGCCAGCTCGTCGAACAGCGAGATGCGGTTCCAGAACCCGGTGCCGATAAAACAAATGTCGTACTGATGCTGAGGTGCCGTACGCCTTGGTTGATACATCCCCGGATTCACAGCGAGCGGCATATAAATTACTCGATTCGCTCCATGTGCCGTATAGAAGGGTACGGCCGCTTCCTCATGGGTGAACACGACATCATAATGCTGACAGATGGTTGTCGTATCTTCGGTAAAATACGGATCATCCACAAACCATACCGCCGTTCGAATACCCATTGCCCTTATACCGTTTACCTGTTCCAGATGATCGGGAGGAAATACATGCAGTCCATTCATAACCAATACCAGGTCTGGCCTGTGCTGGCTGGCATCCTGCAGCATGGTTGCCGGCGATCCGACAACACACTCACGTACAGATTGCTGCAGTGCCACAGTAACGCCTTCATCGATGGCATCGAATCCCTGCGGGATATACAGCACTTTCATATCCCGCACGGTCGGCTCAAACATCTCCACTCGCTCCATCATGGCTTGACAGCCGCCATATCTGCGGCCTTCTGCATATCCGCCGCGGTATGCCGTCTCCGCTTCTGTAGGCGGTCGGTGTCGTCGTTTTGCCACATCCTTCACCCTGTCTTCCTTCAGGAGATCCGATATCAGATTCTCCCCGAGATTGGTGTTCCCTCTAAAGGATATGCCTCGGGGTCAGATGCATCATGGACGGGTGTCCTGCAAGGTGTAAAATTGGCGTCTGCCCTCCACATCCGCCTGCACGGGCATGTCCGCTTCTGCGGTAAAGCAAATAACCCGGAAGGATCTATCCCCCCGGGCAATTGTCACATACTGGACATGCATCTATAACCAACAGGTAAATGCACACTTATTCTGTTATTGCGCTTTGTAAGCCAGTTGATGTCCGTCCTCGAATCCCTTGGCGAAACCCGCGTTGAATCCCTCGTTGTACGCCTCGTTGTAGCCCTGGCTGTAAGCACTGTCCGGGTTCGGATCGGTAGGGGTAGCCGGGACGAAAGGTTGTGCGGGCTTCGGACTCCGGTGCCGCCTTACCGCACGTTTCTTTTTTTTGAGCCACGCACTACGCCCTTTGAGGGTACGCTTATGCAGTACACGTTTGCCTTTGGCCGCACGCAGCTTACGGATTTTACGCAGACGGGCACTACGGACAAGCAAAGCTCTTTTGGTTCTCAGACGTATTTTTTTCTTCTTTAACATGTCAACATTCCTCCTGTATATTCCGGACCATGCGTATCGCATAGCCAGGGTCTCTGAGCCAAGGCGTCCCAGGCTCCCCTTGCTGGATCCGGGCCAGCCTTATACCCGTAACCATCCGGGACATCTCCTCTTGATAACGGCTCAGCAAACGAATATTCTCGGCCAGACTGCGGGCGGATACTTCCGAATGGGCAGACACGCTGGCCACACTGTCCAGAATACGGGCGAGCGCCTGCTGACTATGTGCAATGGATTCAATGAGGGCCAGTTTCGCTTCCTGCTCACGCCGCAACAAACTCATTTTCCGAGATCCCCCATATCCATTCCGCCAAACATGCCGCTGTCCATTCCGCCCTCTTCACCATCGTCCTGCACCATGATCGCTTTCAAGTTGTTGCACAGTCCGGTTTCCATCCGGGTCAATCCTTCCAGTATTTCCACCAGCTGATCATGCATTTTAAGCGGTTCGGCCACCTGATCGCCATGGGTTAGAAAGGCTTCACCGTTCAGATGATTTAGCGCCCAGTTCCTTACTTTCTCAGCTTCAACCGCCTTAGCCTCCAGAATGAGAGCAATATTCCACTGCATTTTGGCCGCTGCATCCAACATCAGGATGAGGCTTTGTTCTCTGCTCATGTCCTTTCACCCGCCTTCCGGGCTTATTCTTCCTCTTGACCTGCCATCTCCCGCATCACTTGGGTAAGCGTTTCGGCTACGGCTTCTTCCAGGTCTGCAAGGCCTCCCAAATAGGAGATGATGCTTTTGTTGATCTGTCCCGAGCTATCCAGCAGACCGTCAACGCCATCCAGCTCCGGTTCGATATCCGGCAAATGATTGATGATTTCAGACATGCGCACAGCGACCTGCCGTTTGGCATCCAGTACACGTGCAATCTGCTGGTGAGAATGTGCAATATGTGTGATGATTTCATCGATTTTGCTCTGCATGGTCCTCCTCCTTACCGTCACGGCCTGCTTCACCCATAGAAAAACCCGGCCTATCAGCATTTGCCTGCTACAGCATATGCCGGGCCGGGATCGTCAGTTACTCCAGCTTGCGCCTATATCGTCAAATAACGTAACTCCAGTCGGAAGAATATCGACTAAGGAATTGGCGGGTTCGTTCCTGTCTGGGACGCAAAAACACCTCTTCCGGTGTTCCTTCCTCCACAATCGATCCTCCATCCATGAAAACAACTCGATTCGCCACCTCACGAGCAAAGCCCATTTCATGGGTGACCACAATCATTGTGATGCCTTCCTCGGCAATCGATCGAATGACGGAAAGTACCTCGCCCACCAGCTCCGGGTCAAGCGCTGAGGTAGGCTCATCAAACAGTATCACCTCGGGATTCAGTGCCAGCGCCCGTGCAATGCCTACCCGCTGCTGTTGTCCACCTGACAGCATACTGGGATACTCATTAATTTTGGAAGAAAGTCCGACTTGTTCAAGCACACGCAAGGCACGTTCCCGAGCGTCTGCTTTGGACATTTTCTGGGCTATAATCAATCCCTCCGTAACGTTATCCAGCACCGTTTTATGCTTGAACAGATTATAATGCTGGAATACCATAGCTGTTTTCCGTCTCAACTGCATAATGTCATGTTTACGCGCATGCTTGCAGTCTATGGTTAATCCGCTGATCTGAACCTTGCCCTCATCGGCACGTTCGAGGAAATTCACGCAGCGCAGCAATGTTGTTTTACCCGACCCGCTCGGTCCAAGAATGGCAACAACATCCCCCTGCTCCACAGTCAAATCAATACCTTTCAGCACTTCCTGCTGACCAAACGACTTGTGTATATTCGTCAGTGATATCATGACACCCCTCCTTTGCTGTACACGGCAACTCTGCGTTCCAGCAAAGCTGTAATCCGTTCGGCGATCACCGTCAGACCCCAATAGATCAAGGCGGCAGCAATGAAAGCCTCCAGAAATTTCAGGCTGACCGAAGCAACCACATCCGCTTTGCCGAGAATATCCATCTGGGAAACGGTAAACGCAAGTGTTGATCCATGCAGAAAACCAACAAACATGCTGCACAGATTCGGCAAAACCGCACCAATCGCCTGTGGTAAAATAATCCGTCTCAACGCCTGGGATGTACTCATGCCTACGGCATGTGCAGCCTCCATCTGCCCCGTGTCCACCGCGAGAATGCCGGAACGAATAATCTCAGACATATAGGCTCCTGCCGTTAACGAGAAGGCAAACAGTACAAATACCAGAATCGGAATGGAAGAAGATTGAAAAGCCCAGCCGTACCGGGCAGCGAGCTTATCGATGATCAACGGAATTCCATAATAGATCAGAAACAGATGCATTAGCATCGGTGTACCACGAAAAAACGAAACATAAAACGCAGCAATTCGGTGGACCCACGAAACCTGATCGATGCGAACCAGAGCCGTGAACAGACCCACGCCAAAGCCTGCGATCAACGGTACAATCGTAATGACGAGTGTCAGTGGCAATGCCTTTAGAATCTGGAAAAAGGATGTGTAGATAAAGTTGAAATCAATAGACATTCACTCACCCCGCTATTCGTTTCAGGCGTTCAGCTCTTACCGCCGGCCCGCGTACTTCCCGCTTACGTTCATGACGCTGGAGTCTGCGTTCTGCCAGCGCAAAGCCTTTTTCAAGGACAAGTACGATAATATAGTAAACGACTGACAGACTGATATACACTTCAAGCGCATGCGATGTAGCCGAGATCAGCGTTTGTCCTCTGCCCACCATGTCCATGACTCCAATGGAAAAAGCAAGTGACGTATCCTTTAACGAGCCAATCAACGTATTCGCCATATTGGGAAAAGCAACAATGAGCGCCTGCGGCACAACAATGCGCCGAAACGACTGAAATGTGGTCAAGCCCGCAGCGTAGGCTGCTTCCGTCTGTCCCTTGTCCACACTGCGTACAGCTCCGCGAAAGATTTCGGCAAAGGACGCTGCATCACTCAGCGCATAAGTCACGATGACGAATACCAGCGGATCGGTCCTCGACAGATCAATGCCCATCGGTTTAAGCAATTCAGGTAATCCGTAATAGACCAGGAACAACTTGATGAGAATCGGCGTGCCCCGCATGAAAGAGACGTACAGGGTCGCGAGCTGGCTCAGTACCGGAATCCGGTATAATCTCGGAACCGCCAGAAGCACACCGCCCGCAAGGCCAAGCACAATGGAACCGCCCAGCACAATCAGTGTAATATGCAAATATCGCAGCAGTTCAGGGACGAAATCCAGAACCAATGACAGATCGAATGATTTACCCATAACCGTCGCTCACCTTTCCCACCGAACTATTCCTCAACCGTGTAATCCGCTCCCAGCCATTCTGTGCTCAATTTGCTCAATGTTCCATCTTCCTTGATTGATTTGAGGGCTTCATCAACTTTCGTTTTGAGCTCCTCCTCGTCCTTGTTCAGGATGAAATACACTTTGGAGTTGGACAGAGCGTCTCCCACAGTTTTCAACTGGGCATCCACCACTTTGTTCTGATAATCAATGGCAAACTGCGTGCTGATGGTTGCATCTACCCGCCCTGTTTTGATCTGGGTATTCGTATCTTCACCTGCTCCAGAATAGACAATATCAATGGCGTTGCCATTCGCTGCATTCCATTTCTCAGCCAATACGGCCGCATTACTCGTAGCCCCGACAATCAGTTTTTTACCCTTCAGATCCTCGATGGATTTTACGTCCTGATTTTTCTCACTGACGACAATTTTATTGGGGAAAATATTATAGGCTTCATCATTAAACAGGAACTTGGCCTGTCGTTCTTCATTTACTTCCATCTGATGAGCGATCAGGTCAATCTTCTTCGTTTCCAGACTTAACAGCAGGTTTTTGAACTCCATGGTGCTGAATTCAAATTCATACTCAGGCAACCGTTTATCAATCTCGCGGATCAGCTCTACATCGTAACCTGTCAGCTTGCCATTCTCATCAATGAAACAAACATTCGGGAACTGCGTGCCCGTACCCACGATAATCTTCTTTACTTTATCTTCACCGGATGCCGAAGCTGTGTCACTTTCTTTCGCTGCATTGCCTGAGCTGCATCCTGCCAGCACCGCCAGCATCGTCATGAACAGCAGCACTGTCCGTATTCTCTGAATCCCCCGCTCTTTTACCATTCCCATTCTCCTCCATAAGCTGTGATTCACAGCCAATATAATGTCTACACCAGCCGACTTTAACAAACCATTCATACTTGTATAGTCGGAATTAGGTTGATCAAAGAATAGCACTGTATATCATATCGAGGCAATATATATGCTAATAGGACATCCTGATAACGTTATAGATTTTCTCTATGCGTAAGCAATACCTGATCCAAGAGCAAATCAAAAAGAAGCCATCCGGAACTGGACAGCTTCTTCAAATACGGAATCCTTTAATTTAACACACGCATCTATCTGCGGCTGGCCCATTTAATTTTACGCGCCACTTCCACACGTTGCAATTGCAAGCGTTCGATTCGTTCTTCAAACTTCTCGCGTTCATCTTTGGAATGTGCTGCATGAATCTGGTGGCAGAGACCTGTCAATTTGCTGTTGATATAATCTAATCTCATCCATAATTCTTGTTCAGGTGTGCGCTGCTCCGCTTCCGGCTGAAATATCTTGAGTTGGTGGATAAGGGACTGCTGCCATTCCTGATCCTCAATTTGAATAGCAAAATGCAAAAGATCCAGATAGTCGTCGATTTGCAACGATACACTGCAATCCGGTTTAGTATTCATAAACGTCTCTCCTCATTTCAGTTCTTGGCTGGAATCAGTCACTTCTATTTTACAGGATAGAGCATACTTTAGGCGAGTCCTGAACGATTAAATTATGGAAAAAGTTTTGTTATTTTTGCATATAGAAGCTTTCGATGCACCTATAGACAGATCTGATTCGAGATTTATATTCCCCCTTTGAAATTCATGCTAAAATAACTCCAATATATGATAAACCAACTTAACAGGTTGGAATAGTTATTATTATGTACAGAAGGGATTGATCGACCATGACCGAACAATACCGATTGGCTACGATTGAAGATGCCGCACAACTGCTGGCCGTAACTGTGAATGCCTATGAGACGATTCGGGCCCTGAACATTCCTTTTCCCGCCGGACACGCTACACTGGAAGTCATTCAGAATAATATTGTACAGCATGAATGCTATCTTCTTGAAAAAGAGGGAGAAGTCATCGCTACCGTTACTCTTGACCGAGCCGAAGATGCACAGCGGCAGGCCATCAGCCCTTATCCTTTCATCCGCTGGTTCGCGGTAAGTCCAGACCATAAAAGCAAGGGTTATGGCTCCAAACTGCTGGATTGGGTAGAGCAACATATCATTTTGCAAAAGCTTGATGCACCTGCCGTATTTCTGGCGACGGCGACCCGCCATCCCTGGCTTGCTCCCATGTATGAACGGCGAGGATATGAAGCTTTTCATACCAAAACGGTACAGACCGCTGAACAGCAGGAAGAAATTGTGTTTATGGTCAAAACGCTGGACCCTTCCCGTTATACGACTCCCTCTAGCCAAACAGGATAAGCAAAGAACAGCTTGAATGAGCGCAAACTTACATGATATCCGATATACGCGGCGTGCGTAAATGAAAACCCGCTCCGAGGAAAGATTCCTTGAGCGGGTTTTTGAATGCTGATCCCTATCACTTTCACTTTAAATGGCCCAAATTAAGCCTTCCCGTCACGCGGCTGTCTGGTTAAGAGCAGCATGATAAACGAAATGATAATAATGGAGCCTGTCCATGCCCAGGCCATCGTCTGATTGCCCGAATCCACAGCAACATAGATCGCAGTGGGTACGGTTTGCGTTTTGCCCGGAATATTACCTGCAATCATGAGTGTAGCCCCGAATTCCCCCAGTGCACGAGCGAAACCCAGGATGAAAGCCGTCATCAATGCTCTGCCCGCAAGCGGAAGCGAGATATAACGAAATACCTGCCATTCATTCGCTCCTATGGAGCGGCCTGCATCTTCCAGATCCCGATCAATCCCGCTAAAACCGGATTTCATCGTCTGATATACCAATGGGAAAGCGACCACCACAGAAGCAATCACGGCAGCCCACCAGGAGAAAATGACAGGCGCGGAGAAGATGGCCTCGATCCACTGTCCCAGCAGGCTCTTACGACCCAATAACACGAGTAAAATAAATCCGACCACAGTCGGCGGAAGCACGAGCGGGAGCATAAATGCCGTTTCCAAAAAAATCTTCCCCCGGAACGATGCGCGTGACATCTTCCAGGCCACAGTGATGCCCGCCACCGCTGCGATTACGCTGGACAGCAGGGCAACCTGAAGGGAAAGACGAATCGGTGGCCAGAATACCGTCCAGTCGATCGCGCTCACATTCATTCCGGAATGGAAAACCCGTATTTGGCGAAGACATCAAGCACTTCAGGCGTTTGCAAATACGTGTAAAATTGTTCTGCTTCTGTCCGGTGCTTCGTACCCTCAATAATCCCTACTGGATAATTGGCAGGTGTATAGCTGTTCTTGTCCACTTCAAATGCAATTTTCACCTGATCCGAAGTGAGTGCATCCGTTTTGTACACAAATCCCGCGTCCGCATTGCCCGTCTCTACGTACTGCAGTACCTGTCTTACATCTTTCCCCTGTACTAGCTTGCCTTTCAGTTGATCCCACAGTTTGGCATTCGTCAGCGCTTCTTGCGCATAAGTTCCCGCTGGAACACTTTCCGGAATGCCGATCGCTACTGTTTTGATGGAATCGCTCGTCAGATCCTTTTCGCTTGTTACGGTATCTGAGCTATCCGCTGGAATAATGGCTACCAATGAATTTTGCAGCAAATTCTTCTGATCACCGGATGCAATCAATTTCTCATCTACGAGCGCGTTCATATTTTTGGTCGCAGCCGCTACAAAAATATCTGCTGGCGCACCTTGTTCAATCTGCTGTTGCAATGCTCCTGATGCACCAAAGTTGAAATTAAGTTCGATATACGGATGAGACATCTCATAATTCGTCTCAATCTCCTTCATCGCATCGGTCAAACTGGCTGCTGCCGAGATCGTCAACTCCACTGTTTCCTGCGGCTCGGTATTCTCAGTTGCTGCTCCCTCACCTGATGCCGCTGGGGATGAAGTGGTTGGTTCCGTTGCTGTGGATGTATCCGTACTGCCCGTACTTGCGCCGCAACCACTCAATAAAATAGCCAATGCAAGTGACATGCTCCCTAACACATATCCGATACTCTTTTTCATCCACTTCTCCCCCAAAGTTATGTTTGATTATATTTAGATATAAATAGTTATATTTCATTATACATAAGATCACTGAAATGGGAAGGTACTCATTGAAGCACCTCTTGAGGGACAGGCCCACCATCGCTGAAATGCCATAGACGAGTTTATACCTTCTTGCTGTTAATGGTATAGTACAAGAGACTACACCGTTGATCAGGAATGATGAGCGTTGATGAACGAATAGATATATGATCTGCACCTTGAAGGAGGATCTTCACTGATGACGGAGGAGCAATCCTATACCACCGAAGAAATATCCAAGCTGCTCAAAATATCCAAACTGACGGTCTACGATCTGATCAAAAAAGGAGACCTCGTTGCTTATCGCGTTGGCAAACAGATGCGTGTTGACGCTACTGATCTGGAAGCATATAAACAGCGCTCCAAGCAGCTTCAATCGCCAACGCACCGGGCCGCAGTGGATTCAGTTCCCCCCTCTGAATCTTATCCCGGGACGGGAAGCGATCCGACCAATCATGCCGCTGCAAGTGCTTCTCCTCTACCCAGAGGGACATTCACAGCTTCATCTTCCATGACGAGCAACACTTCGGGAGCCCATTCGGCTCGACATCTGGTCATTACGGGCCAGGATGTCAGCCTGGATATTCTCATGCGCTATATGGAGAAGCAAACACGGGATATTCGTCCGCTGCGTTCTTTCATGGGCAGTCTGGACGGCTTGATCTCCATGTATCGGGGAGAGTCCGATCTCGTCAGTACCCATCTGCTTGATGGAGATACAGGAGAATATAATCTGCCCTACATTCGTAAAATCCTGATTGGCTGGTCTTATGTCGTCGTGAATTTGCTGACACGGCCTGCCGGGCTGTATGTACAACGCGGTAATCCTCGCGGTTTGCAGAACTGGACAGATCTGATGCAGCCGGAGCTTCGATTGGCGAACCGGGAGAAGGGGTCCGGGGCACGTGTATTGCTGGATGAACAATTGCGTCTGCACGGTATTCCAGCCTCCCATCTGATCGGATATGACGTGGAAGAAACCAGTCATATGGGGGTAGCCGCCAAGGTCAGCTCCGGTGAAGCCGATGTGGGAATTGGCAGCGAGAAAGCTGCACGGCTTGTTGGTCAGGTTGATTTTATTCCACTCGTTCAGGAACGGTACGATCTGGTGATGTTGAAGAAAAAGGGAAACGAAGCTTGGACCGAATCGGTACTGCGCATTCTGCAATCACCGGAATTCAGGCACGAGCTGCAATCATTTGAGGGATATGATGTATCCCGCACAGGCGAAATTTTGTACGAAGTCTAGCTCGACACCTGAATTGCTCATGGGAATTAGGAATTAACAATTAAAGAAAAAACAAAAGAAACGCCTCTGAATTCTCTGATGGCGTTTCTTCTGTTTTTCTTTAGATTATAAGGAGATATAAAATGAATTCCGTAGCCATCAGGCATCGCTATCTCGACTTGTCATACACAATGCGAGCTACCGCATCATGCTGATGGATGGACTCTTCATTCCTGCAGTCCACCTTAAATTTGCGTACCCAGTGCTTCTCATACAGGTCTGCCGCCACCAGCCTGACGATATCTTCCACAAACCGCGGGTTCTCATATGCGCGTTCCGTGACCCGTTTCTCATCAGGCCTTTTGAGTACAGGATATAGGCAGCTGCTTGCATTGGATTCGGCCACATTCAACAGCTCTTCCTTCCAATAGCCCGGCAATGCATCTCCCGGGTCACCTTGCACCTGGATACGCAATAAACCTCGCTGGTTATGTGCACTATATTCGCTGATCTCCTTCGAGCATGGACATAACGTCGTGATCTGTATATGTAAACCCGTTCTCAGAACGGGGGATTTGCCAGCTTCCCAGATAACATGAACCGTAGCCAACGAATGATTTAGTCCCGACAAACCAGTTACAGGCGCGGTTCGCTCGTAGAACCAAGGATAGGTTACGTTCAGCTCTGCCTTCGGCTGATTCATCTGTTCGGCCATCTGCTGCGTCAGCGCAATCAGATCCGGAATTCGGTCACTCAGTCCTTCACTGCGACTCTTCTGAAGCCGCTCCATCAGGCGGCTCATGTTAATGCCTTTGGATTCTCGATTCAGCGAAGTCGTCAGCCGAAAATTTCCGATGCTGGACAATTTCACGGGATCTTTGGCCGAAATGACATCCAGAGGATACTTCACCTGATCAATCCCCACTTGTTGCAGCTCAAACAGAAAATCATTTTTGCTATTCTGCAAATCCTGCATCTCTTCTTTCCGTACAGGCTTATCTCCGTGTATCGGATCAACAGAGCCGAATAACCGCAAACGCTCGGCTTTATCCGGCATGATCAAAGCATCGCTCGCTACTTGGTTACTCCTGTTATCCTGCTGCTCCTTTTGCATTCCAATGCCCTCCCTTCATCATATATTCCCGTTAACCGCTGCGCACTCAACGCCAGAACAGACCCGCCTCGTCCCGCTCAACCTGCTCCAGCATAACTTCAAAATCAGGACAAGGCTCAATGACGTCTACCACATTCCAGCTACTGTGATCACCTTTCGCATATACCTTCCACTGATTCCCTTCCCAGTAAAATCGGGCAATGGGCAGCTTGTCCCACTGATAGCGTTCCTCAGCAGATCTTTCCTCGGTCAAAATCACTTCATTTTTATTCAACTCATACGTTAATTTCACCATCGTTCGCAGGGGAGCCGGCACCTTCTCGTGAATATAACCGTCCAGCACCGACTGAATTCTCCGAATGGTAAACGAGTCCAGCATGGTGATTCCCCCTTTCCTCCACATCGTTACGCAATCCAGTCCCACACCCATACCAGTACAAATGCACTGCCCAGTGACGTTAGCAGCTGTCTGCCTATCAGTTGTGCGGCAATGGCTGCTCCCAACTCCTTGCGTACGGTCCACATGGTTACCAGACATGCCGTTAACGTCGAAGCCAGATATACAAGGACAAACAGCTGTCCACCACTCAAGCTTGCAACAAAGGAACCCTGATCCTGATTCAGCACCAACAACCCGTCTTTTCTTAAAATGGAAAATAAAATACCGCCTGCCGCATCACTCGGCAAATGAAAGATCGCAAGTGCTGGCGTCAACGCGCCAGTCAGGGCAGACAGCACCCCCATCTGCTCCAGCAGCGTGGCCACCACACAAATACCGATGAAAATAGGCATCGCCTGCACGAGAAACTGCTTCATGACAGACCGAACGCGCCAGCTTACAGAGCGCCATGATGGCTTTTGCAGAAATGTACGGTTGGCATATAACGGGAGCGTGTCATCCAGTCGATTTCGATTCCACAGACGCGTATGAATTGCGCCCGCAAGTACCAGTACAAGCATATAAGGAAAAAACAGCCACGGCTTGCCACCGGAACTGAATATGGATAGAGAAGCTCCAATCTGGTAGCTGCACGCCGAACCGAAGGAGATCATTGAAACACAGGACTTTCGTGTACAGGAGCTGCAGGTACGGCTCTGGAACACAGCCACGACATTGCAGCCAAAACCGCTGAGGACCGGAATCAGATCCTTTCCGTTCATGCCGATTTTGCGCATCCACCCATCCAGCGAGTCGGTAACCCGATCTTTCAGTCCGCTCTCCTCTGTCACCGCTACACTGACCCCAATCAGGAATACGACTGGGAATGCCCAGATCAACGAATACAATCCCAGACTAATCATGCCGTAATCTCCAAACATTATCGTCTGCAGCGGGTTCCATAACCCCACAGTCATGGGATGGAGCGGTTCAAGAATCCAGGCATCTGCAAGTGGTTGTATCCAGCCGGAGAACAGATAGGCCACATACACCGGAGCTGCAAATAATAATACCAATGCAGCCAAAGCCACAAAACGTCCCCAAACCGTATGCTCAAACATCGTTGTCTGCGGTTCGATCACAGGGGATTCAGGTGGTGATGCGAGCTCCGGATGCCTCTTCATAGGTCTGGCGGCAACGATCGCTCGGCATAACAGCCTATGGGCATTTCCGTCCATTTCCCTTGTATTGAAGGGCAGGACGGAAATCCCCAGGCCTTTACGATAATAATCAACCTGAGCCGTTAACCCCGGTCCGCATTTGTCCGCAAACGTAAGCGCCAATACAGCATTTTTGCCTGTGACATCCAGCATGCCGAGTAGTAAAGGCAGCTCCTGCACGACATCCGTGCCGCGTACCACCAAGACAACCATATCACCCGCTGCGAGTTGATTTAGGGCCAGCGTTGTCGTGACACTGTCATCCTTCAACCGGATTCCAGGCGTATCGACCAGCTCAAGCTGCTGTTCAGGCAGTTCTGCCCTGCGGACAGTCACCGTGGAGCCCCGAACATTGGATTCTTCGCCTGTATCTCTGCCCGTGAGTCCCCGAAACAGAGCCGATTTACCTGCGGATTCGAAACCAACCAGCACCACTTGACGAAGTTCTTCGGGTTGCTCCACAACCGAATTCAGCATGTGCAGTCTTCACCGCAGCAGGACAGATCATCAAGAAACATGCCTTCTTTGCGATAAGTTTCCAGCGGAGTCAGATCCAGCCCGAGTCTCTCACCCATGGCCTGGGCCACAACCGCAAAGCGCTGTCTAAATTTATAAATGAAGCAAAATTGGAGTTGACCATGCATGACTTGTGGTCCCGTAATGAACAGTCCGGGGGCAATCGTCGATTCATCCGCCGCTCCCAATTGCAGCTGACCTTCCTTGCTGCGCTCGACGAGTTTCTCAATCAGGTGCAGACTGCTGCGGAACCCGGTCGCCAGAACAGGAGCCTGACCCGTCTTAAGCAAGCGGGACTCTCCGGAATCGTTCTCACAATAGAGAACATAACCGCCCGGTTCATCCGGTTCAATCCATTTGACCTCATAACCTTGCATCATGTGTATTCGCTTATCCATCATCGCCGCGCGAAGGCGATCCTTGGTATAGGGGCTCAGTTCCACACTGGGATCACTGCTGCCTTTGGCGAGTCCTCGTCCATTCCGGTCAATTACCGTTACGTTTTTCCCCAGTTTACTCAGGTGAATGGCTGCATCCACACCGCTCTCATAGCCACCAACGATGACACATTCCTCTCCCTGAACCGCCGTCCAACTGGAAAACAAACTGCTGTGCACACCATATTCGGCGCCAGGGAACGGGTCCAGTCTCGGATACTGGAATTCACCGGCTGCCCAGACGACAAAGCGTGTGCGCAGTTGTCCATTGGATGTCACAACCCGGAAGCCATTCTCTTCAGGAATCACTTCCGAAACGTCCACGCCCGTCTGTACAGGCAATTTCTTAAACTGGCTCACCACCTGCAAATATTTCGCATACTCCACCCCTGTTGGATGTTCTGTTCCCAACGTATATGCAGGAGACGTATGCAGAGCCACGGAGTTCAGATCCATCATGCCATAGGCGTTGCTTGTAAACGAAGGGGTGATCAGATGCATTTCCTCCGGCCACGCGAGAAAAGTGGCCCCCACTTCACTCCGTTCCAGCACGGTAAAACGGGACAGCCCCAGATCCTGCAGGACAGAGGCCATGCCGATTCCGGCTGGCCCCCCTCCAACAATCACGCAATCATAATCAAAAGAATCATGCATGCGTCTTACCAGCTGGATTTCGTGACGCCAGGAATTTGCCCTTGATGGGCCAGCTCACGGAACACAATCCGCGATACCTTGAACTTGCGCAAATATCCTCTCGGGCGGCCCGTCAGTTCACAGCGATTTTTCAATCGGGTCGGAGAAGCGTTGCGCGGCAATTTCTGCAGTGCTTCATAGTCACCCTTTTCTTTCAGCTCACGACGCACCTCCGCATACTTGGCTACGATGGCCTGACGTTGTTTTTCGCGTACTACTTTTGATTTTTTAGCCATGGATTACAGCTCCTTAATGAATTTAATTTATACGACTTCAACTGGCCAAGGCAGCGGATTGTCGAAATGCCCCCAGTCGGCCTGCATTTCTTCATCGCTGAGCAGGCATTGGTCCAGTTCTGCTTCAATGATGGCACGTTCCATTTCAATTCCGATCATGACCAGTTCAGTCTGCCGGTCTCCCCACTGTGCATCCCATTTTTCCAACACATCCGGCTCGGTACGCAAAATTTCTTCCTTGTCCGCTTCCGGCAACGCCGCGACCCAATGTCCAGCAGGACCGAACTGAATGGATGAACCCGCCTGGCTCAGGCTTGCAGCCACATCCCCTTCAGCCGCCAGCCATACCAAGCCTTTGGCACGTACTACTTCTTCCGGCCAGTAGCTCATGAAATCAGCCAAGCGCGAGGGGTGAAATGGTTTTCGGCGACGATACACGAAGGAACCAATGCCGTATTCCTCGGTCTCCGGTGTATGTGATTCCTTCTCCAGCTCCTGAATCCATCCGGCTGACATGCTAACTTTCTCGAAGTCGAAGAGACTTGTATTCAAAATTTCAGACGGGTTAACCTGTCCGTTCACGGTCCGAATGATTTTGGCGTTCGGCTGAAGCTTACGGATGACACCTTCAAGCTTGTTCAGCTCCACGTCATCGACCAGATCACACTTGTTAAGCAGCAGAACATCGCATGTCTCAATCTGGTCAATCAGCAGGTCCACTACATCACGGGTATCTTCGTCCCCGGTAGCCTGATTCCGATCCAGAAGGCTCTGTCCAGAGGCAAAATCATGCCAGAAGCGATTCGCATCCACGACCGTCACCAGACAATCCAGCTTCGCCAGACTTGTCAGATCAATACCCGACTCCTCGTCGGCATATGTAAAGGTCTGCGCTACCGGCACAGGCTCACTGATGCCTGTAGATTCAATCAGGATATAATCAAACCTGCCTTCGTTCACCAGCTTCTCTATCTCCTGCATCAGATCATCCCGCAAGGTGCAGCAGATGCAGCCATTGGACAGCTCCACCAGCTTTTCCTCGGTACGCGACAATGTCGCTTCCCCTTTCACCAGGGCAGCATCAATGTTCACCTCGCTCATGTCATTGACGATGACGGCTACCTTGAGCCCCTGTCGATTGTGCAGCACGTGATTCAGAACCGTCGTTTTACCTGAGCCGAGGTAACCGCTAAGAACAGTTACCGGAACTTGTTTTTGTGTCATGTGTATCTACTCCTTATGGTTTGTGGTCATATGCCACTGACCTTAATAGTAATTATTACGATTAACAACAATGACTATAATGCTGTTGAACGACGTTGTCAAATCATTTTTGTTTTTCTCGTGCGAGGTGGACGCTTTGGTCACGGATCGTCTTCCGATCGCTGTTGCCGCAATACCAGCCCAAAAAAGACCCATGGCCTGTTTCCTGAATCTTCGCATCATAATGATACGACTCAGGAAAAGTCAGTCCATAAGCCTTTAAGCCTTTAAGTCTTGTTCTTATATATGCCGTACGATCGGCCGTGTTGTTATTTATCATCACATGCAATAACATATCTCTGCACGACACCATCCCATCAGTTCGCAGCCACGGACCTGGCCCTATTACCGGCTTCCATTCGTTGCCTGAAAGCCACGACGAAAATCATTCCTGCAATGGATAGAAGTGTGCAGATCGTAAACATGGCGGAATACGAGCTTATTTGTACAATCAGACCCATCGCAAGCCCGCCCAGGGAGAAGCCCAGATCATACGAGGACATGAAAATACCCATCAGCACATATCTGGAATCGGCAGGCAGCACAAATGACAAATAGGTAGTTAATGTTGGGTACAGCAATGCCACGGCAAAACCGCTGAACACCGCGGACAGGTACACCAGTGGACCGATCGTCTCCAGCAGTGCGAGCAATTGGGTTCCCAGTGCTGCACACAGCAGCAGCCCGGCCATCAACCACGTATTCCAACTGCCGTCGGAAGGGATTTTTTTGCGCATAATGAATCTGCACAGAATGACAACCAGCCCCTGGATCGTTAAAAACACCCCAGCACTCGCCAGCCCGGTCGATACCATGTACAGCGGAAGAAAAGTTGCTGTCGCTCCAAATACACATGAAGCAAACAGCATAACAACGCTGCTGATCAGCAGTGGTGTGCTGCGCCAGATGCCACCGAATGACCGCACCATATCCCCGAGCGTATACGATTTATTCTGTACCGTGCTTCGGGGCAAGTCCACGTTATAGCCGATCAGGAGCGGAAGGGCCGCCAAACTGATCATTAGCAAAGTAAACCAAATGTCACTGGCATTTTCCCAGATCTGGATGGCGAGTATGGGAATGACCAGAGACGGGACCATCGTAAAAAGGGTATACATAGACAATCCCTGAGCCCGGTCCTTATCCTCCAGCTTTTCCACAATGCCAGCCTGCATCGTCATGGAAAAAAAGGCCGTAGCTACACCTTGCAGCGCCCGCAGCCACAAATACGTCTCCACACCAAAAACAACAAACAACAGCAACGTTGCAGCATGCAAAATCAACAGCCATTTCATCACAACGAGCGGACCGTAACGCCCCAGAAGCTGCGCCGCAAAAGGCCTTAGAAGCATACACGTAAACATGTACGCACCCATCATCAGACCAATCTCGGCCTGGTTCAACCCCGCTGCTTCACTCCGCAAAGGCAGAATAATCGTCAAAGCCGAATTCGCGGCAAAAAATAAAAAGGCCAACAGATAAAACCGGATAAGTGAAAAGGATACCGGGTTTAATTTGCCGTTCGCCGTTACAGAAGACTTCAAAACATCGTCCCCGCTTTCTTCTTGCAGTTAACCCACAGACATATCTGTGACTGGTTTTCTTCGTTCATAGGCAAAAGCAATCATCACCGCCCCTAGGATAGCACAAATCATGTACATAAATGAATAGGAGGATAGATCAGCGATCGGTCCCATCAACACACCGCCCAGAGATACACCCAGATCTGCTGTCGCAATAAATAAACCGATCAACACATTCCGATTCAGCTGTGGCAACACAAACGACAGGTAGGTGGTTAACGTTGGATAGAGGATGGATTGAGCAATGCCCATCAAGAATGCCCCCACGTACAGAAGGGCCGCCCCTCCTGTGACCGCCCAGCTGACACATTGTGCGGCTATTGCCAACAAGAACATCGTTCCCATGATAAAAGGTGCATGCCACCTGCCATCGGAAGGGATTTTTTTACGTAACATGATCCGGGCGAGCACAACAGTTCCCGCCTGAAGCATCAGATAGACACCCGCATTGCCACTTGGCAATTCACTGGCGTAGAGGGGAATAAAGGTCGTGATTGCACCGAACACAACGGAAGCACTTAGCATCAATATACTGCATCTAAACAAAAATGGATTTTGCACCAACTGACGAAAGGATTGAAGCATGCTAACGTTCTGCTCGGCTGGATTACCAGCAGGAGGCTGCTCCTTGCTCTTGTCCATTTTGGCGGTATACCCGAAGACGCCTGTGCAGACGGCAATACCGATCAGGACGACTGTAAAATAATCCATGCCACCTGTTTGCCAGATCCCTAACGCGAGGACAGGACCCACAATGCCAGGAATATAACTGAACAATGAATAATAGGAAATGCCCTGGGAACGGTCCTTCTCCGGCAGGGCATCGATAATGCCAATCTGTAAAGCCATTGAGAAGAAAGCCGTCGATACCCCTTGTAAAATACGAGCCAACAGATAGCCTCCGAGACCCGTAAACGTGTATAAAATCAGGGCAAAACCATTAATAATCAGAATAAAACGCAGCACTTTAATCGGCCCGCGCTTTTGAATGATCTGCCCTGCCCATGGTCTGAAAAACATGGTCGTAAACATATAGGCACCCATAATCAGCCCACTGGTTGTACTGCTCGCTCCCAAGGATTCACCCTGTAAAGGGATAATCACATTAAGAATGGCGTTTGCACTAAAATACAGAAGAACGAGGATGTACAAACGCAGAAAAGGCCAAGACATCGCTCCACTCATCCTTGGTCCTCCCCCTCGAATGTAATTAAATAGGTTAATAATTTTCTGGCATAATCGGACTGAACATCCTTCAGCTGCTTAATAGGTACCATTTCCTCAATCTGACCGTCCCTGAAAATAAGTACCCTGTCACAAATATAGGCTGCCGCCTGAATATCATGCGTAATGAACACATAGCTCATCTGATAGAGTTGCTTTAGTTCTTTTAACAATCGCAGCACCTGAATCTGCACAGACACGTCCAGAGAACTGATGGCTTCATCGAATACAATGCATCGGGGTTCTGTGGAAATGGCTCTTGCTATACATACTCTCTGAGCCTCTCCACCGGATAATTCATGCGGATATTTGAGCCTGTAGGACAGGTCTAATCCCACTTGATGCAACAATGTATCCACCTTGCTTTGCATATCCGCTTCCACTTTTTCTTGAGCCTTAAGGGGCTCCATGATGGCTTCCTCCACCGTTAGAAATGGATTAATGGAGGACGTATAATTTTGAAATACGGCACTGATACTGCCCATTCGCACGCGGCGATTATTCACGTTTTTCCCCTCAAATAAAATACGACCGCGATCAGGCTTTTCAATACCCAGTATTAAACGTCCCAACGTGGACTTGCCACTTCCACTTTCGCCGATAATGCCGAGGCACTCCCCATGCTGGCATTCAAATGACACTTTTTTCAACACCTGCTGCCTTTGTTTGGAGAACAATCCGCCTTGTTTATAGGACTTTTCGATCCCATCCACCTTGAGCATCTGTATCCCCTCCCTGCATCAATTTCCTGAAATGATTGCTCAGCTCCAACCGGGTGGAAACCAAATATTGAGTATAGGCATGCTCCGGCTTCGTAAAAACAGACCGAATGTCCCCGCTTTCGACAACGGCTCCGTCTTTCATGACCATCACTTCATCCCCAATTTTCTGAACCACACCGAGATCATGGGATATAAAGAGCATGGAACAACCCATTCGCTCGCGCAGTTGAATCAATTGTTCCACCACTTCATATTGAGAGATCGTATCCAGCGCCGTTGTCGGTTCATCCGCAATGATCAGATCCGGCTCCAATACAAGTGCCAATGCAATCATGATTCGCTGTAACATGCCACCCGATAGCTGATGTGGATATTGATTCAGAATTTCCTGTGGATGCTTTAACATGACACTTTCCATGGCGCTAATGATCCTCCGCTCGCAGTCTCTTTTATTCCAGTCGAAATGCGTCTGGAGCGTCTCTCGAATATGCACCCCGATTACTGAAGACGGGTCAAAAGCGCTCATGCCATTTTGCAGAATCATGCATACGTTTTTGCCTCTTCTTCGTCTCATCTCTTGTTCGGAAAGCTGGTTCAAGTCCTCGCCTTTGAAGAGAATCGTTCCGGATTGGCGAATCCAGGGTTTATTCAAACGCATAATGGACCTGCATGTGACGGACTTGCCACTTCCACTTTCCCCGACAATGGCCAGACAGCTTCCTTGTTTGACCTGAAATGAACTGTTATGAATAATGACCTTGTCTGTATTGGCATCCCATATTTTCAAATTTTTAACCTCTACTATATTCATAAACGGCCTTTCCCACCTCTTTTTTACGAAGCTTGCCTTGAGAAGTCATTAATTGGGGGTCCAAAGCGACCTGAAGCGCATCCGATAAGAAATTAAAAGCCGACACGACAATGACAATGGTCAGTCCAGGGGCCAGCATCAGCTCCGGTCTGGAGAACATGACTTGCCTTGCCTCATTCAGCATCATCCCCCATTCGGCATGAGGAGCCTGGATTCCCAAACCCAGAAAGGAAAGCCCCGAGATCTGCAGCATCATTGAGCACATGGAACCACTCGCAATCACCGCAACATCGGCAAATGTAACCGGAACAATATGCTTGATGATAATGCTAAGGCTGCCAATGCCAGAGGCTTTGGCGAATTTCACATACTCCATCTCGGAGAACTGCATCACGGATGTTCGAATGACGCGGGCAAACCACGCCCATTTCATAACCACAAACGCAATCAGAATATGTTCAAGTCCCGCACCTAAAATACCGACCACCGCCAGTGTCATGACGTACCCCGGAAAAGACAACATGACATCACATATTCTCATAATCCAGGCATCTGTCTTCCCCTTGAAATAACCCGCAATAAATCCAACGATAGCTCCGACCAGAACAGACATCATCAATGCAACCAAAACCCATAGGACGCTGGGACGAATACCATAAATGAGTCTGGATAACACACATCTGCCCAAATGGTCATTTCCTAACCAATAGGTCCAGGAGGAGGACGCATATCGTAGCTTCATATTCACTTCCTCCGGGTCATGGGGTGCAAACAATGGGGCAAATATGCCCGCAGCAATAATGATCACAATGACAGCGAGCGATGTCATCGCAAGCTTGTCTTTGCTTAAATTTCGTAATAATCGCATCAGAGATCCTTTCTTAACCTGGGATTCATCGCCGCATTGATCACGTCAGAAATCGTATTAAACAGCACAAAGGTTACGGCCAAAATAAGAACATACGCCTGAATAATCGGGAAATCCCGGCTAAGTATGGACCTCACGCTCAACCTCCCGAGTCCCGGCCAGGCAAACACATTTTCAATGACGACGGTGCTACCGAGCACGATAGGAATGGCCATACAAAATATGGATACCGCCACTTGCAGCGAATTTCGTAAAATATGCAGGGTCACCTTCCGCTCACTTAAGCCGCTTGCCCGTCCATAGAGCACATAATCCTCATTCATATTGCTTAGCATTGAACTTCTGACGGTTCTGAAATAAATGCCTGTATAACTCACCGTGATCACGATTACCGGCAGAATGTAGCTCTTCAATGAGCCCATGCCGCTTGTAGGCAACAAGTCCAGTTTGACGGAAAAAGTCCAGATCAGGATGGCCGCGAGCCAGTAGGATGGCATTGCGGTCAGGACAAACGAGATGCCTCTGACCGATTTATCGATGACTTTTCCTTCTCTCATGGCACAGATCACACCCAACAGGATGGACAACCCAATAATGAACACCGATGATACCAGCGTTAACTTTAATGTGTTCAGGAAAGCCGGACCTACCAGGGACCATACCGGTTCACCAGATACATATGAGCTGCCAAAATCAAACTGCATACAGGCGATCAACCAATTCACATACTGGACGAAGAAGGGTTTATCAAATCCTAAAGCTTCATTCGTTTGGGCGATTAATTCGTCCGTAATCTGAGGAACCTCCTGTGCCTGTAACACAACTACAGCGGGGTCCAGGGGCGAAAGATTAATGAGTACAAACGTTATAAATGAAATGACGAACAGCAAGGGTATGGCGAGCAATATCCGTTTGACTATATAACTTCCCATATCCATCCCCGCTCTATTTAAAATTCATTTGCTCAAATGGCAGTTCATATTGAGTCTGTTTGAATGAGATTCCGTCCAGATTTTTAGGAGCCACGACAGTAACCCGTCCATTGGTAATCGGAATAAACACAGCTTCATCATGCACGATTTTCATAATGTCGGCGTACAGGGATTGGCGGGAAGCCTCATCTGTGGACACCATGACTTCATCAATTTTCTTGTACAGTTCATCCGCTTGGGCAAGGCCACTTGTTGTATGCTTATAGGCGGAATCCGAAGTAAACGCAGAGATGGTACTCTGTGGATCGTACGCCAGTCCCCAGGTTTGGTTGAATAACAGATCATATTCCCCGGTTGCCCTTCTGTTTGCGATGGAAGTGGATTCCTCTCCGACAATCTCCAATTGAATGCCCAATCCTTTTAAGGCATGCTGGATCCATTCCGCCTGTGTTTTTTGCGAAGATGAATTACTGTCATAATACAGGGTCATGGCTAATTGCTGACCATTCTTTGTCCTCACTGCTTCCGCGTTTGATAGGGTCCAGCCCGCTTTTTCCAAAAGCTCTTTTGCCGTTTCCGGGCTATACTCCCGCTTCTTTAACTCGACATCTGCATAATTGACGTTTGATGAGAATAAGGTGTCCGCTACGGCCTGGGTTCCATTAAAAATATCATTGCTGATCGTTTCCCGATCAATCGCATGCCAGATGGCTTCGCGAACAGCCGTTTCGTGGACCGGGTTATCCGCTCTGCTGCTATTGGCTACGATCATATTCGTGTTCATCGCTTCACTTCGAACCACTTGATAATCACCCGAGTCAGCCAATTGATTCATGGCCTCAACATCAATGCTGTCCGCCCCCCGATCATCGGTGAACACAAAGTTGATTTCACCCTTCTGTAATGCGAGTAATGTCGTTTCTCCTGCTGGCAGAACCTTGGACGTGATTTTTTGGATCTCAGGTGGGCCGCCCCAGTATTCTTCATTCGCTTCAAACGTTGCATTCTCATCGATTTTATGTGCAGTGAGCTTGTAGGGTCCTGTGCCATGGTAGCCACTCACCCCGTCTTTCGTGCCTCCGTTCGTAAAATCCTTGGGTGATATAAATACATACGGTCTGGTCATGGACAGCTCCACCAGAGCTGGATAATAGGGCTCGGAAAGCACCAGTTCGAATGTGTATTCATCCATGACTTTTGTACTTACGATTTTGGTCGACAGCTTAATCCAGGCATGTTTTTCGGCATTCGCCTGAACTGCATCGATATTTTGTTTGACCGCCTCAGCATTAAACGGTTCACCATCATGGAATTTCACATCATGCCGCAAATGGAACGTATACGTTTTCCCGTCCTCAGCAATATCCCATGATTCCGCCAGCAATGGCTTGATTCCATCGACCGTGTTCTCAACCAAAGATTCGTAAATCATCCCCTGTGCTGGCATGGAACCTGTGTACAGATGAGGATTCATATCATTAATATCCTTGGCGGATGCATAAATGAGTTCAGTTTTGACCTCGCTACTCGCAGACTCGGTATTGGAGTTAGTACCCTCTTTTTGACCGCATCCGGCAATGACGGTAATAATGGACACTAGCAATAATAAAAAACGAAAAGCACTACCCTTTTTCACAACATTTCCTCCTGATGATGAAAGATATATAGATTGAGATGTAATTAAACCTTGCTGTTCGCCAGACCTGAGCAGATCATCCGAATGTCTTCAGCGAAGGATTGCACGACAAAAGCATCGGACAGATTCTGATCCGGGTGAATGCGAGCGACTTCTTGAAGCTTCGCCTCATATTTGGCAATAAACGTATCGATGGTTGGACAATGAACCACCAAGTGCCTCGCAATGCCCTGAATGATTTTGATGCGGTAATAATCCTCCTTCGGCATTCTGGGAATGTCCAAATATCCATCCTGATTGATGAACATCTTCCTGAAGGGAACAGCCGAAAAGTCAAAATACTTACCCTCCGGATTCGGTTCCGAAAAGGGATCAATCAATAGCGAGGTGTATCGTATGTATAATAAATACTCTTGATGAAGGTCCTGCAACTGATTAAAATTTTCGATATCCTGGCGTGATAAACTCTCCAATCGCACCGGATAATTATCATCTGTCATGAATTGCAGCAGATTGACATCCTTGATACGGAGCCGATCTGTAATCGTCATAATTTCATTCCACTGCGCCCGCATGTCCCGAACTAAATATTGAGTTACCGGACCTTCGGGATAGATTTTGTATACATATTTCCGAATGTCTGACACTCCGAAGATGGCATCCAATGAGAAGTCATTCATGAACAACGGTGGGTGCACATATAAAGAAATATTTCTCGTTTCTGCCTCGATTGCAGAAGGCATAACTTCCAGTGCAATGCCCAATGGCTCATACATCTTGCACAGTCTGTCCACATGTTCAGATGGAGTTGAAGTAGAACCAATGTAGACCTTTTTCTTGACCCCTGTTGTAATCACATGATTGGACGGTTGATCGAGCACCCATCGGGTGTCCCCCAAATAGGTAGAAAAGCTGATGACTTCCGTATCTGCATGCAGCTGTCTCACATATTGGCTTACCAGCATGTTGGAGCCAAAGGTTGGAGAGACCAAAATGATGCATTTCACTTGTTTGATGAAGTGTTCATTCATTTGTTTCAATACGTCGATGTAAGCATCGGTTGTTACAGCGAAAATAAGCGTATCCCATTCGCCTTCAATGGTCTCGTATCCCTTAAACACCTGGTCGATGAAGCATTCACCCGCCAACGGCCGATGCTTTTCATTTTGAATGCTTGCTCCAATGAATCCGTCACTTTGCCGAATGGCCTCAAAAAAAGATTCTGAACGCACCGATTCCCTTCCCACTACGCCCACGCGACAATTAAGTTGTTTTTTGAGCATTACTGCCAATTGAATGGATACAGGACCTGTGCCAAGTAACAAGATTTTCTGAAATCCGCTCATATAAGCCTCCCTCTTCACAAGCTCAAGCGAGCTATGCTTTTTGGTATAATGCAATATCGAACACATCATCTGGACGAAGGATATTGTCGACCATGTTCCACTTGCGGGTGTCCGTCTCTCTCATCGGATAGTTGAACAACGATTTTAACTGGTTACCGTATCTCATGGCCACCACTACATGCTCATTCGTCAATGCATGCAATTGATCCAGCAGATCATATTTATTAGCAACCGTGGAACTGAAAATGATATGCGTGGCTTCTTTCGTAAAAGCTAGGTCCTGCA
Organism: Paenibacillus sp. NPDC056933; assembly: GCF_042674385.1. Taxonomy (NCBI): domain Bacteria; kingdom Bacillati; phylum Bacillota; class Bacilli; order Caryophanales; family Paenibacillaceae; genus Paenibacillus; species Paenibacillus sp. NPDC056933. The sequence continues at coordinate 158,499 of NZ_JBHUQN010000005.1, forward strand.
CCAATGTTTGCTGCAAATGAATGTTCAAGCCCGCACCCAGCTTCTCCACAACCTGTCGCCCGAGTATAATGGCTTCTTCGTCAATATCGATCCCAACGACCTTTGCCCCTGTTCGCTTGGCGATAAACAAAGGCGTCATCGGAAATGACCCGGAGCCGACCAGCAGCACTTTGGATTCCGAAGTGACATGAAAGCTGCCAAACTCTTTTTCAATACATTCTTCGATGTTTCTAAAATAATCCGCGATTTCTACGTCTCCGTCACGCAGCTTCAAGGCCCGATATTTCTCCATGATCGCCACACATTGGGCAGATTTGTCTCTTACATCAAGGACAAGCTGATGCATGCTGCCTGATTCCTGACGATCAAGCTGTTCCCAGATTCGTTCGTTCTCCTTGTCCGTTATAAACGTGGAATAGGCATCAATTAAAACCTCCAGCTCTGAGCTATGCTGAACCGTATGATCATATCTACCTGCCAGCTCATCGAATTTCCCGGAAAATTCACTCAAGCATGTTTGAAAATCAATCAAAGTCTCCATTCCCTTTCCTCCTGTAACTGGTTATTATCATGCATCTATAAAGGCTTTGCCCTGGGCCACGATTCCAACAGATCCTTCGATCGTAATTCCTTCAACCTCTGCTCCATTCCAAACAGCCATTACTTTAATCGCACCACCAGGCTGCTTGATATGTCGAACGATCTCCCTTTGCCTGCTCCATGCCAGATAGGCTCCCACGGAGGCCGTACCCGAACCGCACCCCCTTTCCCAGATCAGACTATCCAGCTGCGGGACGAATATGAGCGGTGCCAGCTCATCCGATTGAGGTTTGTATAATAAAATGCCAATCAGCTTATCCCCCAAGGTTAAGCCCAGTAATCGTGCCAGGGCTTGTGCCCTCTTTCTCATTGCTTCATCAAACACCTCCACTTCGATGACGATATGGATGAACTCCCGATACCGCACAATCACCATATCCATGTTCATTCCCTCATACTTGATGGTTCGCTGCTCGATCTGCTGAGGAACTGGCATCGTGACCTGACAGAAATACTCATTCTGTTGCTGCTTCTTCACCTGACACCTGATTAATTGATCTGTCCCGGAAACCTCCAGAACGATTTCTGTAAAATCAGTTGAATCCAACTCGTTTTCGGACGCGATATACGCAGCCAAGGCCATACAGGCATTTCCACAGAACTCTCCACCGGCCATTTCCAAATGGGCAGCCGCCTCCTGTTTTATCGCTCCCCCAATGAACCCCACCTGTTCGGCGTATACGTTGTCATAGGACATAATTTGGGCGGCGATGTGTGGATATGTCTCAGCTGGATGATCCGTTTTCACCAGCACCGTCATATTTTGAGTTGGATTAAACTTGATAAAATCAATCTCCTGTTTCATCGCAGCCGCTACTCCTATTCTTGATATGGAATTAAGCCTGACTTCACATTGCTATAATAATATTAATAGTAATGATTACGATTATCAGTCGAGAAAAATATAGCACAACCCGCTTGAGAGCGTCAACAAATATTTCCATATAAAAAGAGAGTGTTATAGCTGTTATTTTATGTTCAAACGGGAACAGAGCTGACGCATTTGCGTCAACTCTATTTCGACGAACGTATGCAATTTGGAGGTACTTCAACGACTCCTAAAAGGCATAACAGATGCCAGCAATGCTTTTGCATAATCATTCTTGGCATCCGAGAGACGGTTCCGTTCAAGCTCCTCCACGATCGTTCCCCGATAGAGAAAGAGTACCCGGTCACACAGATTCGCCACAGCCTGAAGATCATGTGCAACAAAGAGATAGGTCATGTTCAGTTCATGCTGCAACGTGCGCAGTAACTCCAGAATTTGCGCCTGGACGGAGACATCCAAAGAACTAAGTGCTTCGTCCAACACCAGGAATTTCGGGCGGGTTGAGATGGCACGTGCAATGCATACCCGTTGTAGTTGTCCCCCACTCAGTTCATGAGCATACTTGTGCATCACCGCATGAGGAAGCCCCACCTTCGCGAGCAGGTCATTGACCCGCTCATCCAGATCCGCTGTATCCCCTAGCGCAACCAATGGTTCAGCTATGATATCACGCACGATGAATTTGCCATTGACCGAAGACGTATAATCCTGAAAAACAACGCTTATTTTCCCTTTATTCTTCTTCATCCATTGGGAAACAACCATCCCCTCAATCCGGACTTCACCTTGAGTTGGTTTCTCCAATCCAAGAATCAGGCGGCTTAACGTGCTTTTCCCGCTTCCACTCTCTCCAATCAGACCTAGACATTCACCTTCACGAATCTCAAATTGAATGTCTTTCAGAATTTCCGTCCTCTCATTCCGAAAGAAACCACCCGATTTGGGGTAGCTTTTGGACAGATGATTCACTTCGACCAGCATTACTGCACACCTGCTTCCATAGAAGCCTGAAAAGGCTCGGACAGCTTGATTCGAGTCTCAATCAGAAACTGTGTAAATTCATGCTGAGGATTCGAAAATACGTCATTCGCCTTGCCTTGTTCGACGCATTCCCCATCCCGCATGACGATGAGATCATCTGCCAAATATTGCACAACACCCAAATCATGAGAGATGAAGATGATGGACATGTTCATCGTTTCGCGAAGTTGCTTGAATTGCTCGACTATCGCACGCTGGTTAATGGAGTCCAGTGCGGTCGTCGGCTCATCTGCGATAATAATGTCAGGTTCCAGCATCATGGCAATGGAGATCATAACCCTTTGCAGCATGCCCCCTGATAGTTGATGTGGATAATTTTGCAGCACCTGCTCCGGTTGAAGAATATGAACACGCTGCAGGGCATCCGCTGCCAGCTGTCTGGCTTCTTTATTGGGGATTTGAAGGTTCTCTCGAAAGGTCTCGATCATCTGTCTCCCAATCGGTTCGAGCGGGTTAAACGCCGTCATCGCATCCTGAAGAATCATGCAAATGCGCTGACCGCGAATCTTTCGAAGCTCTTCCCCGGTTTGCTGTAATAGATCTTTGCCCTGATAAAGGGCTGTTCCACTAATTTCAAGCCAGGGCGAGGCCAATCCCAGAATGGCTTTCGTGGATAATGACTTGCCGCTGCCACTCTCGCCCACGATGCCCAGGCAGGTGTTGGGCTGCAACGCAAAGCTTAGATTTTGCACGATGGGCAGACCGGTTCTGCTGTCAGTGATGGACAGATTTTTTACTTCTAACAAAGACATTCAACCGGCCTCCCTTCTTTTGCGTATAACTTTTCGGATTCATTGCCGCGTGCAGGCTGTCCCCCAAAAAGTTGAAAGCTGCCACGACCAGCAGAATAGCCAATCCAGGCGCAAGCATTTGCGTTGGATGTGTGATCATCACATTTTTCGCATCATTCAGCATCATGCCCCACTCCGGCGTGGGGGCCTGTACACCCAGACCAAGGAAGGACAACGCCGATATATTCAGGATGACCCAGCCCGTATCCAATGTCGCAAAGACAGCAACCTCGCCAGAGACACCCGGCAGCACATGTTTTCTCATGATATGACCCGTCCCGCATCCCGAAACTTTGGCAAAACGAATATAGTTCTTGTCCGTATATTGAATGACCGTTGTACGAATCATCCGGGTGTACCATGCCCATTTGGCGATAATATTGGCAACAACGACATTCAGCAGGCCTGGACCGAGAATGCCGACAATCGCCAGAATCATGACTTCTGCCGGAAAGGAGAGCATCATGTCACAGATTCGCATAATGACCTCATCCACCTTGCCACGAAAATAACCCGAAATGATACCCAGCAGGGTTCCGATCCCTATCGTAATCGCGGTTGTAATCACAGCAAACAGAATCGTTGTACGAATACCGTAGAGAAGACGCGACAGGTTGCAGCGCCCAAGCTGATCGGTACCCAATGGATATTCAAGACTGATCCCTGCATATTTGTTCATAATGTCTAAACTCGTGGGATCATGCGGTGCGAACCAGGGTGCTCCCACGCCAGCGACGACCACAAGTGCGATCGTGATCATACATAATACTGCCATTTTGTCGGACACCAAGCGTTTCCAGAACATCATGTTACCCCTCCCTTCTGATCCGGGGATCGAGAGCTGAATTCAGAAGATCCACGAGCAGATTGCATACAACAAACATGACACCCATAATCAGAATATAAGCTTGGATAATCGGAAAATCCGAATTAAAAATGGCTGTGACGCACAATCGCCCAATGCCTGGCCATGCATAAATGTTTTCCACAATCACCGTGCCCGCAATTAACTTCGGAATCGACATGCCAAGCGCCGTAATCGATAGTTGAAGTGAGTTACGGAATACCTTCCAAATAATCGTCCGTTCTTTCAATCCTCTGACACGAGCGTACAACACGTAGTTCTCGGTTTTGTTTTGCACCATATTGTTGCGAATCAGCCTGACGTAGGTAGAGATGAATACCAGGGACAGCGTGACGGCTGGCAGGATGACTGAACTCGCCTGCTCCATGCCACTTGTGGGGAACCAATTCAGCTTCACCGCAAATAGCCACATCAGCAGAATGCCAATCCAGAAGCTCGGCATGGCTGTACCAATAAAGACCAATGAACGCATCAATCGATCCAGTAACCTATTTTCATATATCGCACTGAGCACACCGATCAGAATACTTATCGTCAGGATGATAACGAGGGCAACCGCTGACAGTTTTAAGGTAGCTGGAAGTGCTCGTGCTATCTGTTCTCCAACCGGTTGTTGATTGACATAACTAATACCGAAATCGCCCTGAATGCTGTTACCAATCCATTCCACGTAACGGGTTAGAAACGGCTTGTCCAACCCCAGTGTTTCCCTCATGGCATCGACCATCTCCGGCGTCGGTGTAACCTGATTCACGCGCAAGGCCACTTCGGCCGGGTCACTGGTTCGCAAATGAATCAGCACAAAGGATAAAAATGAAATACCGATCAGCACCGGAATAATCGCCAGCATCCGTTTTATGACGTACCTGCCCAAGGTAACCCTCCTCTCTGATTACTCTTCGAAGTACATCTTCTCAAACGGAATTTCGTATTGCGAAACGTTAAAGCCAACACCCTGCAATGCCTTAATATGAACGGCTTTGGTAACGGAATAGGTCAGTGGAATATATACATTCTCCTGATGAATATACGTTAAAATCTCTTTGTACATTTGCTCGCGCTGTTCCTCATTCTGTTCGACCATCAGGTCCGTAATGGTATGATCCAGCCATTCTTTTTTCCCCAGTCCCAATTGGGCTTGATAATCAGCGTGGGAGGGTACCCTCCATGAAGAGACATACGTTTGCGGATCATAGGGCAATCCCCAGGAAAGGGAATACATCAGATCGAATTCACCCGTTTTCTGACGATCCAGATAGGCCTGCTTTTCTTCTCCAACAATGTTCAACGCGATGCCAACCTGCTTCAGATCATTTTGCATGGATTCACTAATCGTGCGCTCCTGCGCGTTATCGGAGTTGTAATAGATCTTCAGTTCAAGCTTGTTCCCGTCTTTGTAACGATAGCCATCCGAGCCTGCAATCCAGCCAGCCGCCGTAAGCAGATCACTAGCTTTGTTCATGTCATATTGAACCCCCTCAAGGCCCACATCAGCGTATGGAACCGAGGCAGAGAGCAGCGTATCCGCCACTTGTTCCGTCCCGTTCAGAATGCCATCTGCTATGATTTGTTTATTAATGGCATACATTAGGGCTTCACGCACGTGGGGCTCGCGAGTTGCTGAACGGTTGGTATTAAGAACGATCGCGCGTGAGCCAACCGGATGACTGATGACCGTGCTGTATTTTCCCTGATCCGTCAACACTTTGAACGATTCATTATCCACCATGTCACCATCCGAACCGAATAACAGGTCTACTTCTCCCTTTTCCAGGGCTAGCAGAATCGTTTGATGGTCAGGCATGACTTTCCATTTAATCGTTTGAATCCGGGGGTTGTCACCCCAGTAATTTTCATTTACCGTAAATGTCGCGTACTGGTCCTGCTTGTGCTCTGTTAAAATGTATGGCCCTGTTCCGGCATAGCTGCTGACTCCATTTGCAGTCGTACCGTCAATAAAGCTTTTCGGTGAGATGAAGCGAAACGGACGTGTTAACCCTAATTCCTCCAGTGTCGGGTAATACGGGTCTTTCAACACAATCTGGAACGTGGAGTCATCAATCACCTTCGTCTCCTTGATCTCAGCGACCAGATTCAGCCAGGAGTTCTTCTCGACATTCTCCAGAACTGCATCGATATTCAGCTTCACGGCTTCGGCATTAAAAGGCTCACCATCCGAAAACTGAACATCTTTATGTAAATAGAAGGTATACGTCGTGCCATCTTCTGATATATCCCATTTCTCCGCGAGTGCAGGCTTAATGCCTTCTGGTGTATTGATCACAAGGGATTCAAACACCATATTCTGTGCCGGCATCTCTCCCGCGTATAGATGAGGATTAATATCTCTGATATCCTTCGTGCTGGCAAAGACCAACTCCGCATTGGAAGCTTTGGAGGTTTGCTCTGCGTTCCCTGCTTCTGTCCCGGAGCAAGCCGATAATACTAGCAGGAGCGAAATGAATAAAGCCAATGTGTAAACCTTGCGTGATGTATGCATGATTCCCTTCCTTTTCCCTCATGAAGTTAGATAAGTAAGTAATAATTACGATTTATAATAGTAATAATTACGATTAGAATCGTAGCATACAATGTGGAGAACCACAACTACTAAATTAAAAATACGGAAATAGCAAAAAACGGTCACCTGATTGAGGTCACCGTTTTTTGCGTCCATTCGCGATTGTATTGTATAAGTTAAACTAAAAATATTTACACTGCCACTCCGATAACAAAACAACCTTCCGATCGCTGTTATCGTCGGTTATCCGCCATCTGACTGCAACTTTTGCAATGCATGTTCAGCCAACGCTGCCAGAAGATGTGCGCCGAGCGGCAGCGCCCGTTCGTCCACATCGAATGCAGGATGATGCCATTCGTGCGGACCTGACGTTCCGAGAAAGAGGAACAGACCCGGAACCTCCTTTTGATAAAAGGAAAAATCTTCGCCCGCCGGGGAAGGTATCGGTCTGATACTGTTCAGCCCAATCTTGCTCGCGACCTGCTCAGCCGCAGCAGCCAATGACGCATCATTGACCACAGCAGGTGGTCCCTGAATCCAGCGCACGGTAGCCCGTGTCCCGTAGGCTGCAGCAACACCCGTAACCACCTGGTTGAAACGCTCGCGAATCCGGGCACGAACCTTCTCATCAAAGGTACGCACGGTGCCGTCCAAAATGGCTTCTTCGGGAATGACGTTCCAGGCAGTGCCGCTGTTAATTTTGGTTACACTGATCACGGCACTCTCCTGTGCTCCGACATTACGGCTCACGATGGCCTGTAATGCGGTCACAATATGAGATGCAACCACAATCGGGTCAATGCCCGCTTCAGGCACTGCCGCATGGGTTCCGACACCCTCCACTTTAACCACAAAACCATCTGCCGCTGCGAGCAGCGCTCCTTCACGAATACCTACCGTACCGACCTGAAGATCCGGTTTGTTATGCAAACCAAAAATAGCCCTCACTTCGGATAGCGCCCCACTCTGAATCACCTGCCGTGCCCCCGTCGCTTTCTCCTCCGAAGGCTGGAAAATCAAACGAACCTTGCCCTGAAGATAGGACTCACGCTGTTTCAATAATCGTGCAGCACCGATCAGAATGGCGGTGTGTGCGTCATGGCCGCAGGCATGCATTCGGCCTGCGACTTGAGAGGCATACTCCAGCTTCGTCTCTTCCTGGATCGGCAGGGCATCAATATCTGCTCGCAATGCCACTACCGGGCCATCTTCCTGTCCAATTTCAGCAATTAGACCCGTTCGCAGCGAATACTCATCTGCAATCCGCACCCCTTCTTCCACCAGCCAGCCTCGGATGGCTTCTGTCGTTTCCCGTTCCTCACCGGATAGCTCAGGGTTACGATGCAAATGTCGCCGAATCGCCGTTAAGTGTTCTGCGAATTCTTCATCGTCAAGTTCAAGCTTGTTGCGGCCCTGTTCTTCTTGCTCTGCCTGCTGCTCAGGCAGTTTCAGATCACTGCTCACGACATAACCTCCTTTTATCATCGTATGTGCCATGTAAGATGGATTAATTTAATATCATACGCGGGTGTCTTCACTTCACTTTAACAGGTATGCTCCATGCTCTCTACCATCTGCATGCCTAACTGATTACCGCTTGCGCAGGTGTTGATTCATTCGTGAATTCGCCCAGTCCCTGCTCATCCAGAACCTCACGCAGCAATTCAAATGAACGAATGCGCTTGGTAAAATCACGTGTGGCTGTGGTGACCATCAGTTCATCCACAGCAAAATCCTGTTGGAACTTCGCCAGAGCCGGACCGACCGTTTCCTTTGTACCTCTTGTCACACTTGGCTCCAGAATCTCAATCCGATACTTCTCGTTCGACTGCCGTCCGAATTCTTCCGCCTGCTCCACGGAACCCACTGTCAATATCTTGCCATTCTCCAGATGGATCTTGACCAGCATATGTTCACTTGCCAGCCCTTCGGCTTCTTCCGTACTCTCCGCCACAATCAACGACAGGGCGAGGATAGCATACGGCTCCCGCCCATGTGAGCGGTCGAATTGTTCCCGGTAAATACGCAGAGCCTCCAGAGCGACCTCCGTATTGCTATTAATAAACAATGAAAATACATAAGGCAGTCCCAATTCTGCCGCCATGCCTGCACTATCGATACTAGCCCCAAGCACGTATAGCTCAGCAGGGATCTCGGATACCGGTGCAGCGCTCAAGCCTGCCAAAGGATGTGTTTCATCTTCATGTGGTTCATTATGAATGAACTGCTTCACCTGATTGATTTTATCCTTCAGTGAAGCGGCCTCCTGAATTCCTTGCTGTAGTGCCTGTGTGGAACGGGGCAATCCCCCCGGCGCACGTCCAATACCCAGATCGATTCTTCCCGGGCCAAGCGCAGAGAGCACATTGAAGTTCTCGGCCACTTTGTAAGGACTATAATGTTGAAGCATCACCCCGCCAGAACCGAGACGTATCCGCTCCGTATGCGCCAGCAAGTGGGAAATGAGCACTTCGGGTGAGGAGCCGGCAACATGGCCTGAATCATGATGTTCCGATACCCAGAACCGATGAAATCCAAGCTGTTCAGCCCGCTGTACCAATTCAATCGTATGCCGAAACGCATCAATCGGCGTCTCCCCTTCGTAGATCGGGGTTTGATCCAATATGCCAACACGAATACCCATCCTATTCTCCTCCTTCGATCATGCCGAACCTGACGTATTAAAATCCTTCCTGCTTCCTTAATGGATGCTCTATAACTGCCGCAGCAGTTCCCCGAAAGGCTCTGCAAAAGGCGAATGTTCTTCTTTTAACGTAACGACGCTGATCTGCAAGGATACACCTGCAACCTCATGTACCTGAATGGGGAACAGTTCCTGATCCTGCACTTCCTTCTGCACTGTCAGACCTGGGAGAAACGCAATACCTGCTCCTTGCTTCACCAGCTTCTTCGCCGTTTCCGAATTATCAACGTGATATGTAATATCCGGCGGGTGTTCCAGCGAGTCAAAGGCCCGGTGAATGCGCAGCCAGTCCAGTGAACCACATTCAAAAAAGACCAGCTGCTCATTCCTGATCGCCTCCATGCTGACATGCCCGCGTTCAATAAATGGATGGCCTTTGTACACGTATAGCTGGATTGGATCTTCATAAAAAGCTACCGTACGGATCGCAGGATGCATGACCTTCCGCACAAAAGCAAGATCGATTTCCTGACCAAGCAGCTTGGCGACGAGTTGGTCCGTCGTCGCTGTAGTCAGTTTGATGTTCACCTCAGGGTAAGCTTCCTTAATCTTGGGCAGAAAGTCGGGAATGACATAGTTGGATACGGATACCGTACTGCCGAGCCGTAGTGCATCGGGCGTCGTACGGCGTTGCTGAATCTTCTGTCTGCCCTTCTGAATCACTTGCAGCACCTGCTGAGCATAGGGGAGGAATTTTCTTCCCTCTTCCGTGAGCACAATCTGCTTGCCCAGCCGGTCAAACAATTTGCAGCCGAGTTCACGTTCAAGGGACTGAATACGAGCGGTGACAGAAGGTTGGGACAAAAAGAGTACCTCGGCAGCCTTATTGAAGCTTCCGTAATGATTGATGTATACAAATGCTTCAATGTTCTCAATATTCATAAGCGCCCCCCGAATCCACGTCCGCAGACGTTATATATCTATTTATCCAATGAATTTACTTGGTTTTATGATATCGTAAACCCATTCTTTTCCAGAGTCAATATCAATTCTTCCAGGGAACGATCCAATCGTGCAGTGATATCCGCCGAAAGTACATATTTCCCGTCATCAAGTCGATCAATTCCCTGATCAACCGCATATACCCCGCCGAGAATATGTCTGCCGCCAAGTGCTGCCAGAACAGGCTTCAATGCATAATCGATGGCGAGCAGATGGGCGATCGAGCCTCCGATGACGAGTGGAAGAGACAGTTTGCCTCGCAGTCCTTCTTGTGGAATCAGATCCAGGAACAGCTTCAGCACGCCTGAGTACGATGCCTTGTATACCGGAGTCGCCACAATGACGGCGTCCGCAGCTTCAACGACAGCGAGCGCATCCCGAATGAATGAGCTATCGAATCGAGCTTGCACCAGATCTTCCGCTGGCAGGTCGGCCACATGAATCACTTCAACGGTAATGCCTTCCTCTCTTAATTTATTGCTGCTGTAATCCGTAAGGCCTGTCAGACGCGAACGTTTTGAAGGCGCTCCGGCAATAATAACGACATGTGACATCATGATTCCTCCTTGGAATAGCGGTCAAGCCGCTCCTTTTACTTTGGGGTCCAAAAGGTCGCGGATATCGTCCCCAATCAGATTAACCGCCAGCACAAACATGGTAATTGCAAGTCCCGGGAAGGTACAGATCCACCAGGCCACCGTCAGATAACCTCTCCCTTGCGAGAGCAGCGCTCCCCAATCCGGAATCTCCTTCAGCACCCCAAGTCCCAGAAAGCTGAGCCCGGAGCCTGTCAGAATGGAGGTACCCACGCCGAGCGTCGCCATCACCAGCAACGGTGACAACGAATGAGGCAGTATGTGTTTCCAGAAAATACGGGCATTGGAGCCCCCAAGTGAACGTGTAGCTGTAATGAAAGGCAAACCTTTAACGGACATCACCTGCCCACGCATCACCCGTGCATACCCCGGAATGGAGGATACTGCAACAGCCAGTGCAATGTTAAGCAGTCCAGGCCCCAATGCTGCCGCGACGGACAAGGCCAGTAACACGCCTGGAACAGCCATCAGAATATCGACGGCCCGCATGGTGATGGTGTCCAAAATACCTCCTGCATAACCGGCAATAATGCCAAGGGCACTGCCCACAAGTCCACCTACCAGCACCGAGGCAAATCCAATCAGCAGTGAATCCCTGCTGCCATGCACAACTACACTGAAGATATCCCTGCCAAAATAATCGGTCCCAAACAGGTGCGCAGCAGAGGGAGCCTGCAGGATGGCATCCGTCATCATCTGAGTTGGATCATAGGGAGCAATCCAGCCCGGCACGATCGCACAAGTGACGGTAAACAACACGACCAGCACAGCTGCATAAAAGAATAAACGGGATATCGCGAATGATACGCGGTGACGCAGGGGACGGCGATTCCACAGGCGCAAACGCCATGTTCTGCCGATCCAGCTTTTTTTATCACCCACCAATGGTTTCATGCTCATAAGACTCCTCCTTCCTCACTACGCGTTCAGATGTTTAAGACTGTTCCATCCGTCATCACGTTCGGACTGCACGCCTAACTCGGGGATCAATGTACGCATAAGAGATATCCACCAGTAAATTCAACACGACATAGATAATCGCTGTAAAAAAGACAACCCCCTGCACGACAGGCAGGTCTTTGGCCATCAACGCATCCGCGATGATTCTGCCGATCCCCTGTCTGGAGAAGACTGTCTCCACCACAACGGTTCCTGCGAGCAGATCACCGATCAACATGCCAATCACCGTCACCGCAGGAATCAGCGCATTTCGCAATGCATGAACGTACATAATCGTTCGCTCCGTAAGCCCCTTGGCTCGCAATGCCACGATAAACGGTTCATTCACCACTTCCAGCATGCTGTTACGCACCATACGAACGATGAAACCCGCACCGACGATCCCCAGTGTTGCAGCTGGAAGTACCAATGAACTGAACCCATCAGAACCCATTGCGGGGAACCAGCCTAGCTGTACCGAGAATAACAGGATCAGCAGAATGCCGGTCCAGAAGGTCGGCATGGAGATGCCAAACAGTCCAACGAGCCGGGCGATAAAATCAATCACACCATTACGATGAATGGCAGACAGTACGCCAAGTGTAATGCCAATGGTTATTGCTATGATTGAGCTGAGCGCGGTGAGTGCCAGTGTGGCCGGGAAATGTTCCAGTATTTTGGGCAGTACCGGGTCGGAATTGATCATGGATTTGCCGAAATCCCCACGCAGCATGTCTCCGAAATAGTGGGCAAACTGAATGTAAAACGGCTGATCCAGACCAAGCTGAACCCGCAGGTTCTGAATCATCTCGGGTGTTGCCGATGACGGGTCCAGCATGAGCAGGACCGGATCACCCGGCAGCAGATACATGATGCAGTACACAAGCACCGAAGCTCCGAAAATAACCAGAAGCGATGTAGCAACTCTTGTCAGTATCGTTTGAACCATACCGGGTCGTCTCCTTCCTGACTTCATGATTGACGGTTCGTGTTATGGCTGAATCCGTACATCGTTAAAGAGCGGATATCCGAGTGAATCAAACTTGATACCCTGCACCGATTTGGATGCAGCAACCGTATAAGGGAATACATAAATCGGCAGGATGACTGCCTGATCGATCAAATATTGCTGAATCTGATTATAGATATCCACGCGTTTATCCGGATCAGTCTCCACCGCTCCCTGTTCCAGCAGTTTATCAATCTTCGGATCGGATAAACCTGATAATGTCGGACGTTCTCCTTCTGCACTCGTATGATAGAAAGCGTAGAGTGCATTCGGATCAGAGTTGACCTGGCTGTTGCCATAGAGATCATAATCCCAGTTCTGATAGATGACCGTTGCAATGTCCTTCGTAATTTCAACTTCAACCGCTATGCCGACCTGTTTGAGCTGCTGCTGAATAATCGCAGCAATGTCATTACGCTTCTCCCGGTTTGGCGAACCGTCCACATAACGCAGGGTCAGCTTCTTGCCATCTTTTTCACGAATGCCATCTGCTCCCTTGGCCCAGCCCTGTTCATCAAGCAATTGATTGGCCTTGTTGATATCCGGATGGATACTTCCTTCCAGGGAGGCATCATAACCGAGGATTCCTGGAGACAATGCAGACCATGCTCGTTCGTAGTTGCCCAGATACAGTGTCTTAACGATGGATTCCACATCTACAGCAGATTGCACCGCCTGTCTGACTTTCACATTATCCCAAGGCGCTTTGCGCAGATTGAAAAAGAGGGTATACGGCAATCCGACCGTATTGGCCTGCAGCAATTGCTGGTTCGGATCACTCTTCAGTGCAGCAATATTTTGCGGTGGAACGGTTTCTGCCGCAAGTACCTGCTTACTCTGTACACTGCCGATGCGCGTTGCTTCTTCCGGTACAATTTTGAACGTAATCGTATCGACATGAGGGGCACCTTTATTTTCAACAGTTTCCGGAGCCCAGTTGTAATCCTTGTTTTTGGCGACAACGATATCCGCATTTTCATCCCATTTCACGAAGGTATACGGGCCAGTGCCCACCGGATTTTTACCCAGCTGATCGCCGTATTTCTTGGCGGCTGCAGGAGACACGATTCCTAGCAGGGCCTGACTCAAGTTGCCGAGAAAGGCTTGCGAAGGCTGTTCCAGATTCACCTTGATGGTGTATTCATCAATGACATCTGAGGAGGTATAAGGTCTGATCAGGGCTAGGGAATTAGCGGCTTTGGTGGCCGGATCGATCACCCGATCCAGATTGAACTTCACGGCTTCCGCGTTAAATGGTGTCCCATCATGGAACTTCACATCTTCACGCAGCTTGAACGTATAACTTTTGCCATCCTCCGATACACTCCATTCCTTGGCGAGCCAAGGTTTAATGGAACCATCCGGCAGCTGTACCACCAGATTGTCATAGATCGTCCGGATCGCACGTACAGTGACGGCAAGACCACTTCGATGCGGGTCCAGCGTATCCGGGGATGTGGCGAGTGCATAGGTTAAATTCCCTCCTTCTGCTTGCCCCGCCTGCTCCCCACCGGAAGCCTGAACTGCACTGCTCGAGTTACCTGCCGCTCCGCAACCGGATAATACCAGCACCAATCCTGCCGCCAATGCCATATATTTCATCCATGAGATAGACCTGTTCATATCGCTTCCCCCTCTGTGTCTGTGTATACAGGTGTCATTGATTAAATGATTAATTCATTTATCGAATTATTGATTTATTGATTTATTCATTATATAACCTATCCGTTAACTGGGTTTTGAAGCATCATTCGCCCCTTTAGTAAATGCAATCCGATCACGTGCACTTCCTTTCGTGCGGTATACTGATTGCTTGGCGCATATTTCATCTGGATGCCTCATTCCTGGACTGTTGTTACCGACCTTATGTTCTGCATATTGTTAAGCGTGCTGGGTTCCCACTTGCTCTCGGGCAGCCGTGTAACGGTTCACTGGAATTTGCACACCGAGATTGCCGCGCAATGTATCATGCTCGTATTCGGTGCGATAGATGCCGCGCTCCTGCAGAATCGGGACAACCAACTCCACAAAATCGGACAATCCACTTGGCAGTTCGGAAGCAATAATGAAGCCATCCGCCGCTTCCGCCTCAAACCATTCCTGGATTTTGTCAGCCACCTGCTCTGGAGTGCCCAGGAACTTGCTGCGCGGTGTTGCTGCCCGAAGGGCCACTTCACGCAACGTTAACCCCTGTTCTTTGGCGTCCCGTTTGATTTTGTCCGTACCACTGCGGAAACTGTTGCTGCCGATGCCATTCAACTCAGGGAACGGTTCATCCAGCGGATATTGGGAGAAGTCATGATGCTCGAAGAAACGTCCCAGATAATCCAGCGCTTTATCGATGGTGACCAGACTCGCAATCTCCTGATATTTCTGTTCTGCTTCCTCTTCTGTCCGTCCAATGATCGGATTGATTCCTGGCAGAATGACGATATCCTGTGAAGAACGTCCATAGGAAGCCGCCCGTGTTTTGACATCCTTGTAAAAGGCCTGTGCATCCTCAATCGTATCGTGCCCGGTGAAAACCGCGTCCGCTTCCTTGGCAGCAAGGGTCTTGCCATCCTCCGAAGAACCGGCCTGGAAAATGACCGGCTGCCCCTGTCGCGAACGTGCAATGTTAAGCGGACCCTGTACGGAGAAAAACTCTCCTTCATGATTGAGTGTATGCAATTTCGATGGATCGAAGAAAACGCCGCTCTCTTTGTCTCTTACAAATGCATCATCTTCCCATGAATCCCACAGACCCTTGGTCACCTGCAAATATTCCGTTGCAATCCGGTATCGTTCCGGATGGGTTGGGTGGTTGCTTTTACTGTAGTTTTTCGCTGAACCTTCAAGCGGGGAAGTTACAACGTTCCAGCCGGCACGCCCGTCACTGATCAGATCGAGGGAGCCGAACTGTCTGGCAACGGTGAATGGATCACTGTAGGACGTGGAGAGGGTTCCAACCAGACCGATCCGCGATGTAATGGCGGCCAGGGCGGACAACAAGCTGATGGGCTCAAATCGATTCAAGAAGTGAGGTATGGATTTCTCGGTAATATAAAGACCGTCAGCGATAAAAACGAGATCGAATTTGCCTTCTTCCGCCTTCAACGTCTGGCGTTTGTAAAATTCAAAATTCACACTGGCATCCGATTGAATCTCCGGGTGTCTCCAAGTCGTCATGCTGCCTCCGACACCGTGGACAATCGCTCCAAATTTCAAACTGCGCTGAGCCGTCATAACCATTCCGCCTTCCTTTGGATTAGAATATTTCAAGACATTTCTTAAGTCCGATCTGTTAGGGATTACGAATGAAGAAATTCAAATGTTAACTATTCCTATGAGTTTGGTCAGTTTTAATTCCACAAATCTTATCACTGCCCCGCACATCGGTCAACAGCGTTACTTATAGAACTTTTCTATATAAGGATTGGATATCTGAATAGGAGGAGAAACGATGTCTTAAAGTTACTTTAAAAGTCCCGACTGCTGCAAACTGAAAATGACAGCCTGTCGCAGTCGGAAACTGCTTTATCAAGAGATGCACCACGTCCGGTCAGACTGCTGCTTCATCGGGCTGGGCGAGAAGTTCCGCCAGTTTCTCCAAATCAGGCTCAAGCAATGCTTCATACTTGCCGTCTCCACCCACCTCAATAACAGGTACATGTCGAATGCCATATTTGGCTTCAAGCACATCCCTCAGCACATCATTGCCTTGCACTTCGATGTTCTCAAAAGGCTGGTTACGGGCCGTAAGAAATGCCTTGACCTCCCCGCAAAAATGACAGCCTGTTTTGCTCCAGAGCACTACTTTTTTCGATGTAGAAGACATTGGCATACCTCCTGATTGATTTTATTGGGAGATCAGGATGGCTCACCACCCAGACCATTCATTCCTATCTGTTAAATAAGAATTATGGCTATAAATGTACTCCTCGTCACTTCAAGCGTCAATGGATCTGCCAATAGAATAAACCTATAAGAGGATAGAAAAATTAAATTTAAAATTGGAGAAAAACTCTGCAAGAGCACTTTTAATCCCTGGACGCATCCCTGACCATGTTAAATACCTGTTTGGCAGAATTGCGAAAATTGAATTGGTCATAGTGTAAAAGTAAATCGCTAATCTTTCAATCATTACATTTCATGATTCGTGATATATGTAAAGCTCGGATGCGGAAAGATGTATAGCGTTACGATACACTGTACATCACAATCCGCATCATGCTGTCGAGCCGATATACAAGGCAGCCGAACCCCGTCATTACAAATCTTCGTTCAAAAGCTGCGGGGGAGCGATGATGGGCCAGCCTTCTTCCATCGAATGCAATTGGTTGGCAGATACATGAACAACATGCCCGGATTGCACTCCCCACCGTTCCGCAGCATAGGGGGTTACAAACCTCCTGCGTTTACCGTCACTAATCTGGTACCATACATCCCGCTCATTCGTCGTAGCTACAATCATGCCTTCTTCCAACGCCTCGCGGTTGCTCTGAACCGGTTGAGCATGAACATGATTTCTTTCCAATGGCCAGCCCTGTACCTCACCCGCAGATATCAGTGGCTCACCTGCGGGTACACCGAGCAGATCCGGTTTGGCAACCAGAACGGGAGATATGCCTCGCGGAACGGGGATGTTCAGCTTACGTCGCTGTCCACGAATCAGTCGGTAGACATCCCCC
The DNA here is from genome assembly GCF_042674385.1 of Paenibacillus sp. NPDC056933. Classification (NCBI taxonomy): domain Bacteria; kingdom Bacillati; phylum Bacillota; class Bacilli; order Caryophanales; family Paenibacillaceae; genus Paenibacillus; species Paenibacillus sp. NPDC056933. Next base: position 176,006 of record NZ_JBHUQN010000005.1, read on the forward strand.
TTGATGTCCGAGATGAAACAGGACTCCGGGTAAAAATCCGTGCTGCGTCTCAGCTTAAGCGTTATATCACTGCTGCCCTTGGTGGACATGCGCTGTCGCAGGTCAGGCGAGTCCCTCTTGTCAAGGGACGGCGTGTTCTCGTGCTGACTGGACGACACTTTGGCATGCAGCGAGAGCCGGGAAGTTTCCGTAACCAGCGCATGGGGATCTCCCCATTTTCGGGTATAAAACTGTTCATTATCTTCGTTCACAACAACAAAATCCTGTTCTCCCAGTGCCTTCATACTGACACTTCCATAGTGATGAATGAAGGCATCCCCGGCTACCGCCAGCCTGTATCCCGCCAGCTTCGCCCGGATGATCCAGTCGTCATCTTCAAAGTTGCCCACCGCGTAACCCTCATCAAGGTAACCTACCCGCTCCAGCAATTCCCGGGAGAACAGCCAGCAAAATCCGACCAGTCTTTCAGTCTGCCGATGTTTTGTGGCATCCGGCCGATTATGTCGGGCAGCAAAAGACCACATGTCCTCCACTTCCCTGTACGGGACTTCAATCTGCTGATCTCCGCCAATGTAATTCGTTACCGGGCCCACGACTCCGATCTCGGGATGGCTGTCAAGACAGGTCATCATGTTTTCCAGCCAACCCGGGGTGACCAGTGTATCGTTGTTCAGTACGACAATGTGTCGACCTCTCGCCATCATCAGCCCGTGATTGACACCGCCGGCAAAACCACGATTTTTATCCAGCGCAGCGACCCTTACCATGCCGCCTTTGCGAAGCATGGCTTCCGCCGTGCCATCCTTGGACGCGTTATCCACAACGATAATTTCAAACGGAGCAGGCGTATGTTTTTCGATACTGGATACACATTGCAGGACATACTCGCGCTGGTTGTATGTCGGGATAATAATGCTTACCCCTTCGAATACCAGCCCGAAAGAGCTCTGTCCCTGCCGCACGCCCTCATCATACCCTCGGTGGTAGCCCTGCTTATACTGTTTTTCCTCTTTGGCCGCCCGCGCTCCTGTGCCTTTGCGCCTAAATTTCCGTACAGTTCGACTTCGAGCTGAATGCAGAATAACGGTATCCGTCCGTGACTCTTTCCGCTGTCTTGAACGTCTGCCTGATGTGCTCATGTTGCTTCCCCCATTTCCCCTTGTCTGATGCATACGGAATAGTAACCCCCGCACCCGACCGTCCATTAGAGTTGAAGCTCTCCTGTAACCAATTTGTCAGCCAAATGTCCAAAATCGATGGCAACCCGACCCAGCTCGCCAGCAATTCGGCGGCACAGAATGACGGCAGGAATTCCTGCTGCTACAAGAGCGATATCGAATGAATGCTCCGCAGTTTGCTGCATTACTCTCGGGATGTCCGCTACCCCCTCCACTGCGCCTATGATGCCTGTCACATGAATGCCGCGGCTGTGCAACAATGCTCCGAGCTCCGCAGCTCGGCTCCCAATCAGCAGCACCCGGCGTCCATGTATCACGGGCAGCAACAGACCTGACTGGTGCAGACTGTAGTTAATCGTGGAACTGGTCAAATTCAGACGGGACCAGTCAATGCCGAAATGGCGTAATACTGGAAATAACAGCCCCTGAAAGGTGGGGGCACGCGAGGTGGGGACGCCTACCCAATCTGCGCCGTGAATCGCATCCGCGAGCGTAGCGCGGATGTCCGGGGTAGAGCGTGGCACCCCTGCATAGGGCAGAAACGGTGCCAGCTCCTGCACTTGTTCGCCGGGCAGCACGGTGTCGGCGGCGAGGGTCAGCAGTTCGCCATCTCCGAGGCGAACGACGGACAGGGGGCGCTGCGCATCCAGCGCCCCCTGGATGTGGCCAGCCATCTCATGAGGGCTGGCCAGCCGGGTGAGGCTGGGCGCGTATTGGCGGAATCCCGCCTCAATCAATTCTGCCGCCGCGGCTGGCAGAATATGATCGGGCGGGATGTACTGTGCGACCAGCCCCTCCCCGCCCGCGAACACGCCGTCGCGGAAGCCCTCGGCGTAGCCGCTCCCGGGCACTGCAGCCGGCTGCGCAGGCGCAAGTGCCCTTGCGCTGCCCGCATTCGCGGCAGCGCTCTTCCGCCCCGCCGGAGCGACACCACCGTGACGGTGTGTCGCTTGCCGCGGGGCGGAGCCAGCACCGCTGGCAGGCATCGCCTGTGGCGTGCTGGCTTGCGGTGCTGGCCCAAGCGCACGCTGCGCAGCCGTGCGCTGTTTGCTGCGGGCGCCTGCGGCCCGCCCGCCGCGCGGCGCAGGATGCCTGCGGCTGGCAGCTGCGCGCTTGCCCGTTTTGGCTCGCGCCCCTTTGCCGCCACGGCTTACGCTTGCTTTCGCTCGCGCGCCTGCGCCTCGCCCTTCACCTGTTCTTGCTCCCGGTTTGGCTCGTACGCCTGCATTTCCGCCATGTTTTGCCCGGGTACGTCCGATGGCTTTAGCTTTCTGCTCTGCATGCTGCTTGCCTTCTGTTCCAGCGTGTTCCACACTTCTCAGCCTCGTACTTTCGTTTCCCAACTCACGTTCTGAACTCGCTTGGGGCTGCACTCCCACAGATACGTGCCAGATGCCGGCATGACTGCCCCGTGTCTTCTTTTTGACCACATCGCTGCGTTTTGCTACTCTCACGGCATTCCCTCCCTTGGCATGCACGAGGAGTGCCGCCGCTGCACAAAGCGCCGGAGCATTCTTCCGGCTCCGGCGCAGGTTAATCTGATCGTTAATCTGATCTCACGGGATACTTTACAGCGGCAGCATCAGGCGCATATATTTTAGGGCAGTTGTCCCTTCATGTGGATGGCTGCTTCCTGAAGCGATTGGAATGTTCCTGCATCACTCCAATATTTTTGCAAAATATCGTATTCCAATCCTCCAGCAGCTGCATAGTGATTGTTTACATCCGTAATTTCAAGCTCGCCACGTGCAGAAGGTGCAATGTTTTGAATGAGATCAAATACATGGTCATCATACATATATATGCCAGTAACACAATAAGAGGTCTTGGGGTCACTCGGTTTTTCCTCAATGTATGAGATTCGTTCCGGATGCTGCGGATCAAACACCGGTACCCCATACCGCCGTGCATCATCCACTTCTTTGAGCAATACACGAGCCGTACCCGTTGGTTGCTGCACATATCGATCCACATAAGGCTTCAAATCGTCACTAAACAAATTGTCTCCCAGCAGTACAACGAACTTCTCTCCCGGAAGGATAAAAGACATCGCCAGATCCAATGCTTCAGCAATCCCGCCTGCCTTTTCCTGAATCCGATACGTAAGTTTGACACCATGATCTGCTCCACTACCCAAATACTCCGTATATAACCCAGCGGAATGTTTGTTGATGACAATTAATATTTCTTCAATACCTGCCTGGCGGAGTCTGTCGATGCCATACATAATCATCGGATGCTTGCCGACTGGAATCAGATGCTTGTTAATCAGCCGGGTCAGAGGATACAGCCGTGTTCCTGTTCCGCCTGCAAGAATTACACCTTTCATTCCACTATCCCTCCTTCTTAAGATGTCTCAATATAATTAAGGGGATCGACATGCCATTTGTTGATAAAAATGGATCGATTGCGCTCAAGCAACTGTTTCCACGCCACAGGATCGGTCTTCTGAAAACTTGCACTGCCGCGATGATGTACCAGAACATCCCCGCATACCAGCAACCGATATCCCTGCAAGCAGGCCCTGTAGCAATAATCGTCATCTTCATAGTGTCCTGGCGAATATACTTCGTCAAGCACACCAATATCCTCCATCACACTTCTCCGCATCAGCATGCATAAACCGACAATCCGTCTGACTTCCTTCCATCTGGACGAATCGGCTATATTGTTGGCAGCAGCCAGCTCCTGAAAATGTGCCATATCCCGAAAGTCCAGCTCCACTTGCTGGATACCGCTGGCATAGTTGGTCACCGGACCTGTAATTCCGATGCTTCCATGACTGTAGAGGGCTGCCCGCAAATTTTCCAGCCATCGGGATGTGACCGTAACATCATTATTCAGCAGCAGGAGCTCATCACCACATGCTGCACGGAGTCCGGCGTTGCATGCTGCCGGGAACCCCCGATTTTCCGGTAACCGGACAAAGCGGATTCGTTCACGGGCACAGTACGCCGCGGTTCCATCAACCGAACCATTATCCACAACGATAATTTCATATGGAGTATGGATATCGGTATACGTTCGAATGGCATCGATACATGGCTTCAGCAGGTCCAACCCGTTGTACGTCGGAATAATAATACTCGTCAGTGTCATCTGGCGTTCCTCCTATAGGCCACTTCGACACGGGAAAGCAAGCGGGCTTGCGAATGATTTCCGCCCATTTCCAGCCAGGTTGCCAGCGCCTCCAGGTGGTCCCCGATGATCAATCTGGCGACTTCGTTGCCGCTGCCCATATTGGTGGAACGCAGACGATTGGAACGAATGACATCCACTTGACTTGGTGCAGTTACTTTTAATCCATGCTGGATGGCAAGGCTTTGCGCCTTGGGGGGCACGGCCAGCGCCTCCGGTTTTACAATCTGGATCATGTTACGCGAGAGGGCATGAGGTACAGCCGTCAGCGAGTTGGAACCCAGATCCGATCGGTTCAATACTCGGTTAAGATAAGCTTTGATCCGGCTCACTTCATCCTGGCGGGCAAAGGGAGGCAAAAGGGAGGATAGGTTGTTCAGTGCCACATCATCTCCCCGGTCGACCGCATACAAGAATGGAGCAAGTTGCTCCGCCGGGACGACCATATCCCCATCCACAAAGAGAAGGATGTCCGCCTCCGTCATTTTGGCCCCCAGTGCTCGGCCCACATCATGTCCAGCCCGATCTGGTTCATACACCAGTGTAACGCCAGGCTGTTCCAAAACCTGGGTTAGACTATTGTCGGTTGTTCCGTTTAATACCACAATGATATCCTTCAAGGGTAAACGTTTCAGTTGTGCTAACACTTGCCCCAGCGTAAGTTCCTCATTACAGGCACAGATTACCGCAGCAGCGGATTTATGAAGGGCAAGGGGAACGATATTCAATGAACGCCCTGAAGCATGAGCATAGCCCTGCATAAAGGTTTTCCCCGCCTGCATGGCTGCGCTATAGCTTCTTAGCTCCGCCGAGATCTTAGCTTCATGCTCCTGCCAAGCCCAACGCGCATGTTGTTCAATGGATTCATTATTTTCCAGTGTCTTGTGTCCTGCTGTTAGACCCGCTTTCCATATTTCATGCAGTATGAAGCTTCTCGCTGCGGGCTTGCTCGTTGCTGCACTCTTTATCGGGGATTTGGTCAGAACCCTCCTGCCCATGGTTCTGTTCCGGGTTGTTCGTCTGTTTACTGTCCGTTGACGACGGACACCTCCTGAACGCCCCTTCATTTCCTCACCTCCAGCATTCTGCATCTTTTGACGTGTCGCTTTCTGGATTTATGCAAAATACTCATGTGCATGCTCACCTTATCAAGCTGCGAACACGCTGCAGATCGGAATGTCCTCCGCGTGGGCCAAGCTTATCGGTAATCCACCTGATTGCGGTCAGATGATCATTCCATACCACTTGACTGAGCAGATCAGGCCCGCCGCCTCTCTTGACTCGCACCGGATTCATTTTGCCTACAGGCACATGATGAACGGCACGTACCTTCAACCCGCCAGTCACTGCCATTGCATGGGCCAGCGGTGGAGTCTCCAGTGTATCCGCACCGATTACCTCAAGTGCCCTGCGACTTAATGCATGCGGAATGGCGGTCATAGAAGCCCCTTTCAGATCGGGTCTCGCAAGCATGCTATTCAGGGCATGTTTAGCCTCGACCACAGGGTGAACAGGAATACGCGTAACCGGACCGTCATAATCATTAAGCGCGACATCCGTCCCATCCAGAATTGCCCTTACATAAGGCGCCAGATGTTCTGCCGGAATGGGTATGTCTGCATCCGTAAACAACAGCACCCTGCCCCGAGCTGCCGCTGCACCGACCCGTCGTCCTCCATCATGTCCCAGTGCTTCTGTATAACGAAGCACCTGTGCCCCCGCCCTTCTTGCAACTGCTGCTGTCCCGTCCGTTGAACCGTTCACAACAACAAGCACTTCAGAATCACGGCATATACGCAGCGCCTGACGAACGACCGCACCAATGGTCCGTTCTTCATTCATGGCAGGTATAACAACCGAAAGCATGGGCTGATGCGAGTTTGCCGATCCCTGCACGAGTGTATCTCTCATGGCATGTTCCGCTCCGAGCTCTGGCCAATCTGCAAGTTCCACGGGTGGAATCACGTACTTATAGGCCTTTGTACCCTTTTTGTATGCAGATTTCAAACGACGTTTCTTTACTTGTGCCTTTCTTTGTACCCGTTTCGATTTGGATGCATAAAAAGCAGTATTACGGCGTTTTTGCAACACAGTCACCTCCCGGGTATACATCATCGGCATGCAAAGGGAGTACACGTTATTCTATGTATTCATGGAGCAGTGGAAACGGCGTATGTCCTTGAACCGAGCAGGTTCTGTCTGCCACAAGGTCAAGTCAATCCATTTATTTAGACAGCATCCGTCAAAATATGCAAAAACCGCTAAAGCTCCCCTACTTCAGACACAATTTTAAAAAAAATTTAAAATTTCATCTTTTCCAAACTTTTACATTGTGATAATATACGTTGCAAGCAGTTATTGACAAAAAAATCCTAACGAAGAACATGTGTTCCTTTCAGGTTTTTTTGTTCTCATTAATTGACCTTAGGTTAAATCAGGATGCAGGAATACACGGGCTGTAAACAGGTTTCTGACCTGCAACTTGAAAGGAGTGATGCCGCACAAAACGTAATTCAGGTATGTGAGTCCGGAACAACTACTTGGCTCCGTAGAACATCTTCTGCTTCGCAAGTGAACAAGACCCCTGGCTTCTGAAAGAGGAACCACAATGAACGACTAAGCCTCCCGGCTGGAACTGAGTAAATGGTATTCCTTTTACGGTCCAACCCATGGACATAGGCAGGCTCTACCGGCTTTGTTCCATATCGTTTCTTGTCATATTCCACGCTTCAGATTCAGCCCCACGCTCCGCGCTGCCCAAGTTGCAGACGGAACTCCAACCGAGATTGGCATAATTCCGTGTTTCCACCAAAAATTTTATTGAGAATGGGAGAGTTTACTATGAAATTTGCTAAAGTTATGCCAACAATTCTTGGAGGAGCTCTTTTGCTCGCTTCCGTATCTTCTGCTGCAGCAGCTCCATTGTCTGATCAATCCATTCCATTGCAGGCCCCTTTTGCCTCGGAGGAGGATATCCAGTTGACCAGCGGATCAGATGAAACCATCTTCAATTTCCTCGGACAACAGGAACAGTTCCTGAATTCTGATGTGACATCCCAGCTCAAAATTATTAAAAGAACTACGGACACTTCTGGTGTACGACACTTCCGCCTGAAGCAGTATATTAAGGGGATTCCGGTCTATGGTGCTGAACAAACCATTCATTTGGACAAAACAGGTCAGGTTTCATCCGCGCTTGGTGATCTTCCACCAGTTGAAGAACAGTCCATCCCCAATGACGGCGTAGCTGAAATTAGTGCAGAAGATGCGATCCAGATTGCATCGGAAGAAGCCTCTTCCCGTATTGGAGAGCTTGGGGAGCCCCAGAAAACAGCTGATGCTGAGTTGAACATTTACTACAATGAAGAAGATGGCCAAACTTACCTCGTGTACATTACGGAAGTCAACGTACTTGAACCTGCCCCATTGCGTACCAAATATTTCGTGAATGCCGTTGACGGAAGCATCGTATCCCAGTATGATCTCATCAACTTCGCAACAGGAACGGGTACCGGTGTAACTGGTGATACCAAAACCCTTACCACAACTCAATCCGGCAATACCTTCCAACTGAAAGATACCACTCGCGGCAATGGAATTCAGACCTTCACCGCAAACAATGGCTCCTCCATTCCAGGCACGCTCCTGACCGATTCCGATAACGTATGGACGGATCGTGCAGGCGTAGATGCTCACGCCCATGCTGCTGCCACGTATGATTTCTACAAAAGCAAATTCAACCGCAATGGTCTGGACGGCAACGGCTTGCTAATCAAATCCACTGTACATTACGGCTCCAACTATAATAATGCCTTCTGGAACGGAGTACAGATTGTCTTTGGTGACGGTGATGGTACGACTTTCCGCTCCCTGTCTGGTGATCTGGATGTGGTGGGCCACGAATTGACTCATGGTGTCATTGAGTACACAGCCAATCTGGAGTATCGCAATGAACCGGGTGCATTGAATGAGGCCTTCGCGGATATCTTCGGCAACACTATCCAAAGCAAAAACTGGTTGCTTGGTGACGATATTTACACACCTAACATTCCAGGCGATGCCTTGCGTTCCCTGTCCAACCCAACATTGTATGGACAACCTGATAAATACAGTGATCGCTATACCGGAACATCCGACAACGGCGGTGTTCATACGAACAGCGGTATTATCAACAAGGCATACTATCTTGCAGCACAAGGCGGCACACATAATGGTGTGACTGTAACGGGAATCGGGCGCGATAAAGCCATTAAAATTTTCTACAGCACGCTGGTGAACTATCTGACACCAACATCCAAATTTGCTGCGGCAAAAACAGCGACCATCCAAGCAGCTAAAGATCTGTATGGTGCAAATTCCGCTGAAGTTACTGCAATCACCAAAGCTTATCAAGCTGTAGGACTGTAAAAATAATCATTACATGTTTTTGCACTCATATTAAACCGTTCAGGCACCCCCTCGCCGTCCGAACGGATCAAGCTTATTCATGAATAAAAGCGGTGTCCCGGACATATCCGGGAACCGCTTTTAACATTTTCATCATTCGATTTTATATGAATTATATGGAAGGCCCGGCGGCAATCCATGACAATAATCCGTACGTGTGTGTGCATCCTGTCGCGCGAGACACTTCCAGTACCGCTTCGTCTTCACTCTGGGAGAGAAGCGACACCTGATATCCCCGATCATTACACATGGCGACAATCACATAATGCTCCGAACTAAATGACTCCTCAAAGGCTACTGTCACTTCCACGCATGCTTCATCCTCTGGCAGTATAAATGCCTCCATGCCGAATTGCTGTACAACAGGCTGACGACTCACACTGCGCACAGGCTGGAATGCCAGATGTTTGGGCTGAACTGACCCGGATTGCAGTTGACTGCTGCCCACTGCATCATCACACAGATGTTCCTGTGTAATCGATTGTTCACTCAACAAAAATTCCGTAGTTCCAACGTTATCCTGTACCATTTCAAACTGTGGTTGCTGAGCCTGAACTGTCTCCTCTGTCGTGAATGAAGCAGCTGCCAATGATTCTCCAAGCTGGTCCGTCTGGGATGCCTGCTCTTGTTGTTCCCCCAGCTCCTGATTCGATGTCTGGTGAAGTTGTGTTTCCTCCAGACCGACACCCGGCAGTGGCTCGATTATTGCCTGCTGTGATGGCTGTACTGCCTCACTGGCCTGAAGCAATGTCTCCTGTCTTTTGATCGCTGCCAGCTGTTCCAGCGTTTCTCCACTGAACTGACGAATCGCATTCCATATCTCTTCGCTTAAATGCGCCGGACCTACAATTCCCGCATTCAAGTGATTGGATGTAATGCTTTGTTCACTCAGTTTGCTGCCATTAACACTGCCGTCTGCCAATTTAGCACTCGTGACTGCCCCATTTTGGAGATGGACCCCGCTTACTGCTTCTTCTTCCAGATGGGTTGTGCGGATACTGCGTTCTTGAATATGATCCGCAAGGATCGTTCCATCCTGAATATGCCGAGATTGCACACTTTTGTCTGCCATGTGGACAGCCGTTACCGCTCCTTCAAGCAACTTGCTGCTATTTACACTGCCGTCGGCCAGTTTGGCACTTGTTATGGAACCATTGTGCAGGTGAATCGCACTTACCGATTCCGCTTTGAGGTGGGAGATCCCAATGCTTCGCTCTTGAATATGGTCGGCATGAATCGCTCTCTCCTGGATATGACGGGATTGCACACTTCCATTTGCAATATGGACATCCATCACCGCATCTTCAAGCAGTTTGCTGCTGCTCACACTGCCATCGGCCAGTTTGGCAGTCGTTATAGACCCATTTTGCAGATGAACCGCATTTACGGCTTCCTCTTCCAGGTGGGACGTGCCAATGCTGTGCTCCTGAATATGGTCAGCAAGGATCGCTCCCTCCTGAATATGACGGGACTGCACACTTTCCGATGCGATATGAATCCCCGATACCGCATCTTCGAGCAATTTGCTGCCGTTTATGCTGCCGTCGGCCAGTTTGCCACTCGTTACGGACCCATTTTGCAGATGAACCGCACTTACGGCTTCCTCTTCCAGCTGGGCTGTGCCTATGCTGCGCTCCTGAATATGCCCCGCATGAATGGCACCTGCCTGAATATGCACGGATTGCACACTTTCGGGTGCGATATGAATTCCCGATACCGTACCTTCTAGTAACTTGCTGCCGTTTATACTGCCGTCCGCCAGTTTGGCACTCGTAACCGATCCATTTTGCAGATGGATTGCACTTACTGACTCCTCTTCCAAATGAACGGTGCCAATGCTTCGCTCTTGAATATGCTCAGCAAAGATTGCCCCCTCCTGAATATGACGAGATTGCACACTTTCGTCTGCAATGTGAATATCCGATACCGCTCCTTCAAGCAACTTGCTGCCATTTACACTGCCGTCAGCCAACTTGGCACTTGTTACAGATCCATTTTGCAGATGAATCGCACTTACGGCTTCCTCTTCCAGGTGAGATGTGCCAATGCTTCGCTCCTGAATATGGTCAGCAAAGACCGCTCCTTCCTGGATATGGCGGGACTGTACACTTTCCGATGCGATATGAACCCCCGATACCGCATCTTCAAGCAATTTGCTGCCGTTTATGCTACCGTCGGCCAGTTTGGCACTCGTTACAGACCCATTCTGCAGATGAACGGCACTTACGGCTTCCTCTTCCAAATGGAATGTGCCAATGCTTCGCTCCTGAATATGGTCAGCATGGATGGACCCTTCCTGAATATGACCGGATTGCACGCTTTCGGATGCGATATGGATCCCTGATACCGAGCCTTCGAGCAGTTTGCTGCCGTTTATACTGCCTTCCGCAAGTTTGTCACTCGTTACAGATCCATTTTGCAAATGAACCGTACTTACTGACTCCTCATCCAGATGAATTGAGCCAATGCTGCACTCTTGAATATGATCAGAAAGGATTGCTCCTTCTTGGATATGGCGGGTTTGCACACTTTCGTCTGCAATGTGGGCAGACGATACTGTCCCTGCGGCTAATTTGCTGCCATCCACACTACCACTCGCAAGTTTGGAGCGTGTTACAGATTCATCCTGTAATATAATCGTACTTACCGCTTCTTCTTCCAGATGAGACGTTCCGATACTGCGTTCATGGATATGATGAGGAAGAATCTCACCATCTTGAATATGACGGGAATGTACAGCTCCTTGCTGCAGGTGAACCGCACTTGTCGACTCTGCCTGGAGATGCAAACCACTGATTAAACCCGGCTGAAGATGAGCCGCTGTAATGGATAAAGGTGCCAGATGGTCTGTTTCGACAGATCCAGGTGCCAAGTGATGGGATGTAACCACCTGTTCAGCAATATGCTCCTCATGAATGATGGCTGCCCTTAGATGCTGTGAGTTGACTACATGAGCTCCCAAATGGTCAGACTTCACGCTTCCTTCAGCCAGATGGGCAGATTGTACAACGGATGGCTTCAAGTGCTCGCTACTTACAGCCTCCTGTTGTAATTCTGTCCCGGATACCGAGTCTGCTGTCAAATGGTCCGCAGTTACGGAACCACGCCGCAGTTTGTTGCCCGTAATACTCCCATCAGCGAATAATTCCGGTGAACGTACTTCCTCCGACAAATGTTCCAGTGAAACGGCATGCTGCTTCAGGTGATACCCGCGAATGGTTCCTGCTGGAATATGTTTGGCGTTAATGCTTTCTGCCATAATCTTGGAAGAAGTCACGCTGCCGTCTGCCAGTTTGGCTGACGTAACAGCAAAATCGGCCAGTTTATCCGTGGCAACACTCTCTGGTGAGAGCTTAGGGGAGGTAATCGCATGATCTGTCAGATGAGGCGGAAAAATGGACCCGCCAGCCATCTGGACTGAAGTTACACTACCAGGAGCCAATTTGTCTGTTGTGACCGCCGCCCGTGCAATAGCATCTGTTTCAACACTGCCCGGCTGAAGATGAGGTACACCTACGGCATGTTCTGTCAGGTGCTCCGATTTCACTGCATAAGGTCTTAGGGCCTCGGAACCCACGCTGCCTGGAGCCAGATGTGTACCTGTAACTCCACCGCTCGCAAGATGCGAGGATACGACACTTCCCGGGGCAATCGCTCTGCTGCTAACCGAAGCCGTTCCAAGTTTTTCTGTTGTCACACTTCCATCCGCTAGCTTGGCGTCTGTAACTGCAGCATCCTGCAATTCATACGTACCTACAGCTGACTCTGCCAGATGCTGCTCAGATACCACGCCATCTGCGATAGCATCTCCGGACACACTTCCGGTAGACAGATGAGTTGCCTCGATGCTTCCACTTGCAATGTGAATGGAATGAATTGCGGAATTGTCCACATGTACCGGTGTGATTCCCCGATTCGCTATGTGTTCCCCACGAATGGACCCTTTCGCAAGATGTTTGCCCTGTACAGCTTCATCCGCAATTTTGGAAGAAATGACGCTCTGATCCGAAATTTTGGAGGCCGTAATCGACTGTTCCAGCAATTTTGCTGTTCCAACCGACTGATCTGCCAGTTTGCTGCTGGTTACAGCACCGTCCGTCAAATGTTCAGTACCCACTTCTCCATTGCCAATCTGCTCCTTGCCAACTGCATAAGCGCGAATCTGGCTTGAACCGATCGAACCGTCCAGCAGATGTCTTCCGCTCAGCGAACCCTCAGCTAAATGTCTTGTTTGTATGGATCCATCCTCGATCTGGTCACTTCCAATACTACCAATAGATAGTTGTGAACGACCGACAGCCCCGTCTGCCAGATGTGTCTGTTTAACAGCACCTGCCTGAATATGGTGAGACTCGATGGATTGTTCTTCGATTTTGCTGCCTGTGACAGCACCTTCACGAATTTTGGATGTAGTCACCGCATCGTCAGCCAGCTTGGAGGTATGCACAGCTCCTCCGGTGAGATGCCTTGTATCCACGGCGCTAATCGCGATCTTGTCTCCGGTTACGGCATGATTCTTGATTAATTCTTCCGTAACCAGCATGCGGCTGAGATGTCTTGTGCTGATGGAACCGTCGGCAATTTTGGCTGAATCGATGACCTGGTTGCCAAGCTTCTGGGAAGTAATGCTGCCATCTCTGATTTTTTCACCGGCAATCGAAGCATTTCGTATTTTGTGACCGGACACGGAACCGTCAATCAGGTGCTCCTCGGATACAGAAGCTTCCGCAAGTTTCGCGGAAACAATGGCACCGTCTGCAATGTGAATGCTGGTCACCGCATAATCCTGCAATGCTTCACTGCCGACCGCATCCGGTTTCAGCTTGGAGGCATCCACAGAGAAAGGGGCCAGTTTGCTCTCCGTAACAGCAAATTCACTTAAGTCATCTGTGTAGATAAAGTGCCCGGTGTGACCCGGCATCTGATTTTGATTCAGGATCTTCAACCGATCCTGGGTTGCTGTTTCCTGCTTGTTAATGTCCTGCTCTTCTTCCAGAACTAGCGGAGCCACGCTGCTGACCTGAATCTGCCTTTCCGGGCTGCCTGGCGTCTCAACGACTTCCTCGCTATCAGACTCTACGGGTTCCGGCTTGATGATTTTGGATACGATATCCAGGTCTTCCAGTTCGTTCGTTGAAGCCGGCAGCTCTGTTGATTCGAATAGGAATTCTTCTGATTCCTGAATGGCCCGCGAATCCCGTTTATTTGCATTCAAGCGTTCTTCCCTATTCGAAGTGAAACCTGAGTTCATTGTGTCTGACCGTCGACTATTCAGATCAAGTTCCTTAAATTTGGGACTCACATGCCGCAGTTTCGGCGTAGGAACCTTCTTATTGCCTTTTTTACTCATGCAACTAGCTCCTTCCTCTGACGTTCGTCTCCGGCATCATATGCTCCAGTCTGGGCATCTGCCACTGCATTTCCTGACTTTTGCCGAACTACAGCCCTTGAATGTACAAGGTTCAACATGTGTATTGACGAACCGTAGAGGTGAAATAGGCTGTACACGTACGCAGATGTAAGGCGGCTGTCCACGCCTCCGTCCCGGAAATGTCATACGATATGATATAAGCATTTTGCATAGATCCATAGGATGCAAAAGGGCTGGGTACGAGAACATGTCGGTGCATTTCAATGCATCATGATTCCGGTCTGCGTTATCGTGATGTCCAATCATGCGGTGACAGACCGGCATTCCATGAATGGACGATCCATGGTCGCGATAACATTGAAGGAGGAACGGTCATGCTACAAGAAACGATCGGCATTATGTTCGATTCACGCATGTACCGGGGGATACCGGCCGGAAGGACCGGTCAGGAATCACTCGCGAATTACGAACGGGCCGCAGCCTGTTATGGATTAACCCCTTGTTTTTTGCGACTGGAAGATATAGATTCGGACATAAAAACCTGTATTGCTTATGTGAAAAAAGAGGGCGTATACGTTCGGCAAAAGATGCCTCTGCCTTCCGTCATTCATAACCGGGCTCTCCAGCTGCGCCGGGCGGAGCAACACAAGGTGACCCAACTTCTCTTGCAGGGCATTCAGGTATACAATGTACGCAATCGATACCGTAAGGACCATATTCACGAGATGCTTCATCAGGATTTCAGTTTGAGGCAGTATCTCCCCCATGCAGTCAGAGCTACTCCAGAAGATTTGGTATACATGATGGAACATTATGATGACTTGATTATTAAACCGTGCAGCGGAAGTATCGGACATGGTATTATGCGGATATTTAAGAAAGACGGTCAATGGAAGCTGACCTGTGAGACGAAAGCTTCCCGCAGAGGATGGGCTACTTTTCGACTCAGCAAAGGACAACTGCCTTCCGCCACCCTGCGACGTATTTTCCGGCATGCCTATCTCATTGAAGAACGCATTCCACTGGTACGTTACGAGGGAAGACCGGTCGATCTGCGGGTGTCGGTGCAACGTGGAAGGGATGGTTTGTGGGGAATCACGGGTATGTTCGCCAAGGCTGCGCCCGCTCATACCTTTGTCACCAATATCGCCCAGGGCGGTAAAGTCATGACGCTGGCTGAAGCACTTGGTACGGTGGAATCCGACATTCATTTACTTGAACTGGCTACCAGGATCAGGTCTGTCGCGCTACGGATCGCACAAACGCTGGCTTCAAGCCTGCCACATCTTGCGGACCTTGGTCTTGATCTGGGGATAACCGGGAACGGGGAGATTTATTTTATCGAATGCAACGGGAGGGATCAGCGCTACGGATTCCGCAAGGCTGGAATGAACGAACATTGGAAAGTCAGCTACCAGCGACCTATGGCTTACGGACGTCTGCTGCTGGAGCAGAATTCGCTCATACCACGACAACCGCAGACTTACCATAGGGGCCCGTATTGATTTCGTAGGCATTCTGTGTCAATATTATGCAGAACGGCCGGTCCTGCCGGCCTTGAAGTTCGCACTAACCCTAAGGGGGATATTCATGGCAAAAACGCTGTTGCGGTTAATGACCGAGCTTTCTTCTCGCAAATGGATCTCCCGGACCGTGGGAGCCTTCTCCAAGAGCCGGGGAAGCAAGGCATTTATCCCTTATTTTGTCCGGACCTA
Organism: Paenibacillus sp. NPDC056933; assembly: GCF_042674385.1. Taxonomy (NCBI): domain Bacteria; kingdom Bacillati; phylum Bacillota; class Bacilli; order Caryophanales; family Paenibacillaceae; genus Paenibacillus; species Paenibacillus sp. NPDC056933. The sequence continues at coordinate 191,854 of NZ_JBHUQN010000005.1, forward strand.
CAACATCCCTGTTCAGGAAGCTGAGAAAGACTGGAAGGAATATCGTTCATTGAATGATTTCTTTACCCGTAAATTAAAACCGGGCATGCGCCCGCTTGAACTTTCAGAACATGCACTGATCAGTCCGGTAGACGCCAAAATCACGGCAGCCGGTCCGGTATCTGCTGGAACGCTCCTGAATGTTAAGGGACAAAACTATACACTTGCTGAATTGTTAAACCACTCACCACATTTGGAGAAGTACAAGCACGGCTACGCCTTCGTTCTGTATCTTAGCCCTCGCGACTATCACCGTATTCATGCGCCTGTCAGCGGTCGTAGAATTGAGAGTGAGCATATCAAGGGCAAGGTATATCCCGTAAATGATTTTGGTCTGACTCATATGAAATCGGTACTGAGTCGAAACGAACGGCTCATTACGTATATTGGTCATGATTTTGGAGAAGTTGCTGTCGTAAAAGTAGGCGCAATGAACGTGAGCAGTATACAGTACGCCAATACTGACGTAAGTTCCTGGGCACAGGGCGATGATCTGGCCTATTTTGAATTCGGTTCTACCGTCGTACTGTTAACACAAAGCGGCACATTTGAACCGAACCCGGGCTTGCAGCCAGGGGACTCCGTCAAAATGGGCCAATTGCTCGGAAGGTTGAAACCGATAAACTGAACCGAGTGAAGGTCTGGAAAAATAACAAGAAAAGAAATACGTCAACGGTGCAGATGATTCCAATAATTGGAGTCATCTTTTTTAATTTCTGAATATAAGGAAAACATTATTGGAGGACTTCTGTCCATGTAAAAAGGTACTCTCAGCCTGAACACCTTCCTTGTGAAAAGTGTTCAGGCTATGAGTACCTTTGCCAAGCAGAGCATCCGATGATGCACTTTATACTATACAAGCCAAGATAGTTCCATTTTACAGTCCATGTATACATGCAATACGGAGCCAAGCTCCGTCATATTGGTTGTATGACCATTCCTCAAAACCACACGTCCTGCTGCAACTCCTCCGCTGGTTTGAAGCGACGGAGGCGGTTCCGGAAAAGATTAAAACCCTTTGTAGAGCACCCCCGGTTGCGGACCCGACGTTTCCCGTTCATCACAAGTTCCCCCTTTCGACCATCTGGAATGCTACATACTTACCCCTGCTTCCCAGAATTGAAACGTTGCCATATTTACCCGGTAGCAGAGGTCCTATCGAATTTCGGACGGACTTTTGCCGGTGTACTGCTTGAACTGACGACTGAAGAAAAAGATATCCCGATACCCGAGGGCATCTGCCACCTCGGTTACGTTCATGCCAGTGTGCACCAGCAGATGTTCGGCACGCTCGATACGCATGCGGATAATATAGGATTGCACGGATGAACCTATCAATTCCTTGAACTTGATTGAGAAGTATCGAGGCGATAGTCCAGCCCTTGCAGCGAGGTCTTCCACCCGATGTGTTATCCCTGGATGCTGGCGTACATAGTTCGCTACCTCCTGGATGACATCGGACAACTGGTTGCTCACCTTTTTCTCCACAGGTGCTTCTGTATCTGCACGCAGCAAATGAATCATCAACTGCTTCAGAATCAGCCGACTTTCCTCGCTCCTTCCATATACATCAGATAGGAACAATCTTACATACCGCGCCAGCAAATGTTCAAATTCTACCGTTTCCTGTACCTCACGATATGACTGAGGCACATCGATAACAGGCACATCTACATCAAAATGAATATATGTCAGTACCAGCGGCTTCTGCCTGTTATGTGTTGCACTTGTATGGTCTCCTGGCCGGAACAGGAAACAGCTGCCTTTGCCGACTTCATACGGCTGGTCGTTCAGCACAACGGTACCTTCACCGCTCCATACATAAAATAGGTCATAGTTTTGCATCGGTTTTTCCCGCTTCTGCCACTTCCATCCCGGTTCGCAGACAATTTTGGCGACAGCGGGCAAAATAACAAAAGATGACGGCGATGCCTGCAGCATGTCGCCACTCCCCCTTGAAAGTTAATCTATCCGTATATTGCATCATTCAATTCAGGCCTCTCCCGGGTATACAATATGGACAGGAGGAAGCATTCTGATCCATACTTTTGCTGATTGAAAGACGCCCTTTGGATAAATGCAAAATACTCACTTTATATGATTTCTACTCCTGGCGAAGCGAAATATCTTATCCCATTATACAGCGGAATTCACTGAAACGAAAATGTGCACTTCTCCCAAGCTAACCGCATCCGCCGGATGCCCTCTTGAATCTCTTCTTTCTCCAGATGTGCGAAGCCAAAACAGACAGCCGGATGACCTGGTGTCAGCTGATATCGCACCGCATCACGGAATACTACACGTTCCTCCCGAGCCAGCATCTTGAACCGCTGATAGCTATCGATATCTCCCTTCCACGTGGCATAAATATGCAGTCCTGCATCTCCGGGCTGCATGATGAAGGGCTCAGGTAACTCTCGCTCCATCTCGCTGACAAAAAACGCATGCCTCTCTCCATAGAGCCGGGTCAAACGTCTTAGATGGCGCAAATATCCACCTCTGGTCATAAATTTCGCGAGTGCACGCTGTTCCAGAATCGCAGAAGGTACCGGTTCATACAGCGTTTTTGCAGCGATCAGCGGCTTCACTAGACTTGGTGGCAAAACCGCATATCCAAGCCGGAAGGACGCAATCATCGTCTGCGAGAATGATCCGACATAGATGACCCGTTGTTCATAATCGAGCACTTTAAGCGGTTCGATCGGCCTGCCACCCCACCGAAACTCACTGTCATAATCATCTTCAATAATGACAGCATTACGCTCCGAGGCCCATGCAAGTATTGCTTTGCGTCTGTCCAGCCCAAGAACAGCACCTGTTGGAAATTGGCGGGTTGGTGTTACAAATAACGCTTGTGCTTTCCATGTTTGCGGAATAATTCCTCTGGCATCAACTTCGGCTGGAATAATCTGTCCACCACAGGACTTCACTGCCTGGGCAATTCCCTGATAACCCGGATTTTCCAATACCACTGCAGCCCCTTCAGGGATAAGCAATTGAGCCAGCAAGGTAATCCCCTGCATGGAACCACTGAACAATACAATCTGTGAGGCATCCGCCTGGATGCCGCGTGTCCACCTCAGATGTGACGCAATGGCCTCCCTCAGTTCCAGATCACCTGCTGTACCACTTTGTTCACGCTGATCACTCCGATGAACAGCAGCCAGGGCGCTCTTCCATTCCGCTTGTGGAAAATGCTCGGCAGGCATGCGATGCACATGGAAATTGATGAGGGATGGATCACGCTCCATGACAGATCGTGTATCTTTTTGAATCTGTGTATTCAGCGTACTCACCCGTTCTCCCCATGGAGAAAGCTGAATCACTGCTTCCTGCCCCGCCTGCTCCTGTTCCGTTAACGTATCGGTAACAAAAGTCCCTTTTCCCCGAAACGCCTGCACATACCCATCGGCAAGCAGCATGTCATACACCTGGGCAACAGAGCCCCGCGACATGTCATATTGACGTGCCAGCTCTCGGGTAGAGGGCAGCCTCGTGCCTCCAACCAGCGTCCCGGCATGAATCGCGTCCCGCAGAGCATGGTATAACGCCTCGTATTTGTATCGATGCTGCAGCTCGTATGATTTCAGGGGCAGCCACAATTCCATCGTGCACCTCTTCTCCATTGGTCATGATCATGCAGCTTCATCAGCATTCATGAATTTAGTTTATTATATAATCCCCAATTGGCCTATCAAATTGAATGTAAATTGGATCTTTTTATATGTCAATACAGGTTTTATTGTTATGGCTAAGGTACAACGATTTAATCCATATACCAATCAAGGGGGAACACTAGATGAGAAGAAAAGAATTTACTGTAGATGAAGAACAGGAAATTACAGCGTTTTTGGACCAATGCTCCTTTGGTTTTCTGGGAACGGTTAGTCCGGACGGGCAGCCACGAGTGACACCGCTGAACTTCGTATATATGGACGGTTGCTTTTATTTTCATGGGAGTCTTGCCGGAGAGAAAATGAAACAGATCAAGCATGACTCCTCCGTCAGCTTTACCGTAGCAGAAGAGTTCTCCCTGATTCCATCCTACTTCAGCGATCCGGAGTTGGCTTGTCCGGCAACCTCGTTTTTCAAAAGCGTGATGGCATTCGGTCAGGCAGAGCCTGTACAGGATCTGGACATCAAAGGGAAGGTGCTGCAACGTTTCATGGAGAAACTTCAACCGCAAGGCGGATATACTCCCATTGATGCTGCCGATCCACGGTACAAAGGTCAGCTTAAAGCCGTCGCTGTCGTCCGTATTGTTCCTGAACGGATGAGTGCCAAATTCAAATTTGGACAAAACCTCTCCACCGAACGCTTCGATCATATTAGTGGCGAACTGGAACAGCGTAACGAAGGACGAGATGCGGAAACTGCCGAAATGATGCGGAAATACTGTCCTTTTCACCAGGAATAACCCTCATTTTCCACGCTAAATAGTAACATCATCCTAACTTTAAACACCTCGCAACAACGCGGTGAAGTGATATAACTGTCATGTTACGTAATTTCCGTGACGGGGGGAAAGCAAGGTGTTATAATGTTAGGCAGTTGAATCACAAAGACTTGGAAGGATGAAAAGAATGAATCCACTGGCTGAACAGTTGAACGAAAATATTCAGGCAGGCAGCAGTCACGTCTACTCTATGCTGTCGCAGCTCGGCAAAGAAATCTATTTTCCAAAAGAAGGTATCTTGAGTCAGTCTGCTGAAGCAGCAAGTCTGGCCAAAACCTATAATGCTACGATTGGTATCGCCCTGGAGGGCGGTGTGCCGATGCATCTAGCTGTAATTCAGGATAAGCTCTCTGCATACCAACCGAAGGATCTATACCCTTACGCTCCGCCTGCAGGGAAGCCTGAGCTGCGGACTGTCTGGAGAGACAAGATGCTCAAGGAAACACCTTCGCTCGAAGGCAAAACGTTCGGTAATCCAATTGTGACCAATGCATTAACCCATGGATTGAGTATCGTAGCCGACCTGTTCGCCGAAGAAGGGGACGCTGTTATATATCCGGATAAAAACTGGGAAAATTACGAGCTGACCTTCGGAATTCGTCGTCACGGCCAGTTGGTTCATTATCCTTTGTTTGATGATCAATTGAACTTCAACAGTATGGGTCTGCTCGAAGCATTGCTTGCGCAAAAAGACAAAGGCAAAGCCATCGTACTGCTAAACTTCCCGAATAACCCGACAGGCTACACGCCTGGAGCCAAAGAAGCAGACGCCATTGTGGACACGATTCGTCAAGCAGCAGAGGCTGGTGTGAACGTGGTTGCTGTGACAGACGATGCCTACTTCGGTCTGTTCTTCGAAGATTCCATCCACGAATCCCTGTTTGGCAAACTGGCTAACCTTCATCCGCGTGTACTGACTGTTAAAGTAGACGGAGCGACCAAGGAAGAATTCGTATGGGGTTTCCGCGTTGGATTCATCACGTATGCCCATGAAGATGCTGCAGTCTTGCATGCTCTGGAGCAGAAAACACTCGGAATTATCCGGGCAACTATTTCCAGCGGTCCACACCCTTCCCAAACTTTTGTGCTGGATGCGCTCAAAGCACCTGAGTTCGAAGCTCAGAAACAGGAGAAATTCGAGATCATGAAGGGCCGTGCCAACAAAGTGAAGGCCATTCTCGATAGCGGCAAATACGGAGAGGTATGGGACTACTATCCGTTCAACTCCGGTTACTTCATGTGTCTGAAGCTGAAAGACGTTGGTGCTGAAGCACTTCGTACCCATCTGCTGCAGAAATACGGTGTCGGCACCATTGCGCTGGGTGAGGCCGATCTGCGAATTGCTTTCTCCTGTATTGAAGAATCCGGATTGGAAGATCTGTTCGATACGATCTATCGTGGAGTTTTGGATCTACAGACAACGTAATTCATATACAGTTAATGCTTATCCAAATAAATAAGTCAGGAACGGACCTTCGTCCGTTTTCTGACAAATATGAACCCCCTCTGTATCCTGATGAATGCCTCTCGATACGAAGGGGGTTTTGTGTTTCATCCTGAAAACGTATTGCTGTCTTGACCAGGGCGAATGCCCAAAACAATGATTTCCAAACTGTTCGGGGCAATGGCCCAATCAGCCTATCCCCACGGCACATAATATACGATGTACGCAAGGGCGTGCCTAACACCACTTGAAAGGGGAATGACTATGTCTGGAGTTGTTGAAGAAACAAGAGGCGGTTACGGTTACGGTTACGGAGGATTCACAAATACAGGTGCCATTCTCGTTCTGTTTATCTTGCTCGTCATTATCACTAAATCGTTCCTCTGTTAGTCCATACCTGCTCATTAAGACTTGAATCACGACCGTCTGAAGCACAGAAAGAAGGGTACTCCGGGATACAGCTCGGAATACCCTTCTTTCTGTGATCTCAAGTATAGATTCAATCAACAACTCTACCCAGCAACCCGCCTGCTGATCAAACGTTCAGTCGTTTACTCATCCTCTTCTTCCTGCAACCATTTGTTTGCCTGCGAACGTCGCATAATAAAAATGACAAGTACGCCCAAGATGAGTGCTGCTGCGATGATGCCTATTCCACTCACGCCAGCAGCCAGCATAGGCAGCCACATGAGTAATGCAGCCAGTACATGCAGATTTGAGATAAATCCAAGCACCTGGGAACGACGGCTCTCTCCCGAGATGGGATAGATCATGATCCAGAAGGATTCGCCATGACTACGTCGCAATGCGCCCAATTGTACACCGATAAGCAGCAGGAAGAACAGATATACACCAATACCGAAATAGCTGCCTGCCGTCCACCAGGACAGCAGCATACCGAGTACAATCAAGCGTACAACAATAGAGAACACTTCAGTTCGAATAAACGTTTTGGTGATGAGATAACGGTAGGCTTTCCCTGCATTCCACGGAAGCCCACTCCCCCACTTGCTGAGCCAGCGGCGGGAACTGACTTTCTGTCCGGATGAAGGCACATCCACAAACCACCCCAGTGTTCTCATCACTCGTCCAGCCTGCCCCTGTTCCACCTGAATGAGACGTTCCCATGCAACCCGATGCTTCAACGGTATACGCAGGGCAACGATGTACACGACAGCCAACAGCAGCAGAAACCAGACGCTCCGCTGCGGAGGTTGCCATAACCAGGCGGCAATTGCCAGTAGGGCCAGCGCCCAGCGCAACAAACGGTATCCTCTTGCAGCACCCATCTGCACCATACGAAGTTCTTGCCAAGCACCATAGCTGGACAGCCCCTTCCACAGAAGCAAAAGCAGGATAAACCAGCCAAACGGCCTTGCATCCTGATCCGCGCGAACATAGAGCGGCCACAACGTAACAAATACGAGCAACATGCCCAGCGTTTTATAGATAATCCCACGGGCGAAGCTGTTCTTCAGATATTCCTGCATTCTATATTCCTGAGGCCGTAAAAATACAATGTCTGCGGAATGCAGATATGTACGATAACTGCTAAACAGCACTAGTGGTGCCATGAGCAGCAACGTAATCCAGCGAATCGGAAATCCTGCCGGAATATGTTGTACAAACGATGTATACCAGGCGGAGAACGCAATGACGAGAAATAAAAAGACCATGGCTACACCGCTCTGAATCACATAACCCAGATAAGGGAGAATTCCATTCCAGAATCCCGTGCGTCTTTGCTTCCATAGCTGCTTCAGATCCATGCTTAATCCCTGCCCTGTACAAGGGAATAGAACATGTGCTCCAGCGTGGCATTCGATTCCCCGAATTGAAGACGCAGCTCATTCAGCGTTCCCTGTGCAATGACCTGCCCGCGATGCAGAACAATAAAACGGTCACAGTAATTTTCAATCGTGGACAGAATGTGTGAACTCAGCAGAATGGAAGATCCCGAAGCCTTCATTTCGAGCATAAAATCTAGCAGTGAGCGAATGCCCAACGGGTCAAGACCCAGGAAAGGCTCATCAATGATGTACAGTGGCGGACCCGCCACGAAGGCACACATAATCATGACTTTTTGCCGCATACCCTTGGACAGATGGGTCGACAGACTTGTACTCTTCTCATTCATGCGGAACAAGTCCAGCAGCTTCTCTGTGCGCTTTTTGAAATCTGCCTCCGAAACCCCATACGCTCTGGCCGTAAACTCCAGATGCTCCATCACCGTCATCTCGTCATACAGCTCGGGAGATTCCGGTACAAAAGCCATGGCGGATTGATATACCTGCGGATCTTCATCCCGCTTCTTGCCCATAACCCGAACTTCGCCCTGCTGAGGGGTCATCAAGCCTAGAATATGCTTCATCGTGGTACTTTTGCCTGCACCGTTTAATCCGATCAGTCCGACCATCTCTCCGCGTCCAACTTCCAGATTGATGCCGTGGAGGACCGGCCGCTTGGCACTGTATCCTCCGCTTAGCCCGTTGATTTGCAATACGGGTGGTTGAACGTTATCCATCTACCCCTGCACCTCTTTCGTCAGGTTTTATTCTTCAGAGCGTGGCTCTTTGCCTTTGCTCCATTTGGGAGCGCCCTTGTTCTTGCGATCCTGGTCCCGTTCCGTTCTGCCTGCATTGCCTGCTGGCTTGCCGCCCGCCGGTCGTTGATTCGAAACAGCGGCTCTTGCGCCGCCATTGCGGCTGGCCTGACCAGGTTTACGATCCCGGGACTGCCCTGGTTTTCTGGAGAAAGAATGCCCTTCAGGCCGCGTATCCGGACGCGGATCAGCCTCCAGCACTTTACCCCCGAACAATACACGTTCCGGCAATTCGATTCCAAGCTCCCGCGCAAACTTGCGCATAATGAAAATTTGCGTTTCGTCCACAATCGACAACACGATACCACTGCGACCCATGCGACCTGTTCTGCCTGCGCGGTGGACATAGTGTTCCGAATCAAATGCAGGGTCATAGTTAATTACCATTGGCAAACCTTCAATATCCAGTCCTCTGGCTGCAACCTCGCTCGCGATCAGCAGTTGGAGTTTGCCATTGCGGAAAGCGGATAGCACATTACTGCGGGTCACCTTGTCAGCATCTCCATACAGCGCAGCTGCGGAGAAGCCCAGATGATTCATTTTCGCTTCAACCTCGCCAATATCCTCGGTAGCATTCACAAAGACAATGGCGCGATCCGGGTTATACTGTCTGACCAGACGACGCAGCATATCGATTTTGTTACGGTTTTCTTCCACAAAATAAAAATGCTCAAGTCCCGCCGCGGTTGCCCGGTCGGGTTCAATTCCGATCTGTACCGGCTCTTTCATCTCCCGCTTCGCGAGTCCAGCGGTATGTTCATCAATTGTGGCCGACAGGAAGATCAGCTGACGGTCGCGCAGCGCACTGCGCAATACAAAGTCCACATCGCTCACACCGCCGAGTTGGAACACCTGGTCTGCCTCATCAATAACGATCGTGGAGACGTTATGCATTTTCAACTTTTTCAGCGTGATCAATTCCTTCAGTCGCCCTGGCGTTCCCACAACCAGTTCCGGATGTTCACGAAGTTTCTCGACCTGACGTTTTACCGCTGCGCCGCCAATTAGACCAAGCACACCGATTTTCCGTTCTTCTCCATACCGTTGTGCCTCACGTACAATCTGCATTGCCAGCTCTTGTGTAGGCGCTATGATGAGCTTCTGTGTCCCTTTCACATCACTCTTGATCGATTGCAGCAATGGCAGCAGATAGGCGAGCGTCTTGCCTGTTCCCGTCTGAGATTTCGAAACCACGTCGCGGCCTTCCAAAATAACCGGGATCGTCTGTGCCTGCACCGGTGAAGGTTCATTAATACCATGTCTGGCGAGTACAGCCTCAAGATCCTGTTCTACGCCGATTGAAGCAAATGTTTGATTCGTCATGTATGTCCATCCTTTAAATTTATTCGTTTCGATGCTCTAGCCCTGCTTGTTACTGATAAAACCGAAGCCTGTCATCACATTACCTTTCATTATATGCGAAAAAAGCCTGTGGACCAAATCTTATTCATGAAACGTCTTTTCGCACGCAAAAAAAAGAAAAGCCCCTCGGCGGAGCCTTTCTTTCATCCGGTATATGATGCCCATTGTTGCATCTTACTTCTGATTCATTACACCGTGCGACAACTTGTCAGCGAGACGCGGAAATAGTTGATACAGCCACACTCCAGCCGAAGCCAGTCTGGGCAGATTCACTTCTTCCTTGCGCTTCTTCATCGCCCGGATCATATGCCCCGCCACCTCTTCCGGCTTCAGCATCATCCAGCGTACATTATTCACATAGTTGCCAGAGGGATCCGCCCGATGAAAAAACGGCGTATCGATGGGTCCGGGGTTAATGGTCGTTACCGTGACTCCGGTCTTGCGAAGCTCCTGGCGCAGGGCATTGCTGAAACCTAGTACGGCATGTTTGGTCGCCGTGTATGAAGCGGATTTGGCAGTTCCGATTTTGCCAGCCATGGACGCCACGTTTACGATTTGTCCCCTGCCACGTTCCAACATCTGTGGCAACACAGCCTTTGTGCAGCGAACAATACCCATGTAATTGACGTCCATCATCTCATCGAATTCCTGCACAGACATATCCGTCATGGTCGCAAACTTGCCGTAGCCCGCATTATTCAGCAGAATATCGATTCGTCCGTACTTTTGCAACATCGCATTCATGGCTGCCTGAACCTGCTCGTCATTCGTGACATCCAACGTAAGCAGTTCATGCTGCCCTTTCAGCGAGGCACCAATCTCTTCCAGCTTGTCCCGCGAACGGGCAGCGAGAATCGGAATGGCTCCTTCTTCGATCAACAGCTGCGCACAGAGCGCCCCGATGCCGCTCGACGCACCTGTGATAAAAACAATCTGATCTTTCAGCATACCCGATGTCCTCCCGTATTGAACACACATATTGCCTCATGAGGCGCATGGTTCTATTCTACGAGATCATCACCTGAATATCCATCTCCCCGATGCCATCCATCAACAAGGGAATGCTTAGTGCCTTCGTTGCACTAAATGAAGTCAGATATTCAGAATTCATCACTTGTGGAGGTGTGATATCTACGACAACACCCTGGTTAGACAAAATGGTACTTGCATTACCGCTAATCATGTTACCAAGTTCCGAAATAGCACTTTTACTCATCTCATCCATTTCTGTAATGACAAAGCCGCCCATCATGGCAGAAACAATTTTCAATGCAACCGACTCTTGTATTCCAAACACGATATTTCCGCTCAGTTGTCCGGTCATTCCGATAACGATCCAGACATGGTCTGCAATGTACTCTACATTTTTCACGCCAAGACTCCCGGTGGAAGGCGAAACCTGGATGAGCTGTTCGAATACGTTCCGTGCCGATTCCAGGAAAGGATTAATCACTTCCGCTTTCACTGTCTAATGTCCCCCTTACACTGGGTTATTGGTCACACACCAAAAGTCCCATATTCAATAAATTTATTATACTTTATCACGTACAAGAATTCATCAAGAATTCATCAAGATAGGTGTACTATAATTTATCGTCATCCACGGAGTAAATGTTTATAGCTGATTCTATCGAAAAAACGGAGCTTTTCGCATCTGCTGCATGAAGAATTCCCATCGAGATGCATGGCAAAAGGCATTTAGGACTTTTTTACTGTTTTCTCGCATATATTATTTTTTTCAATTTCTCGAAATTAAATTAATTTCTCGGTCTAATGGACCTGCCCAAATCTCTAATGTGCCATTCATTGCCCTGTTGTCCTGAATCACCTATAATTTAAGGAACAAAAACAATGACCAGTTACGGGATTCCATACTTTGACTGACAGAAGACATTTTGCCCGCAAGGAGGCCATACATGAATATCAGCCAATTGGAGACGCTGATTACGATCTCAAAAACGATGAGTTTCCGCAAAGCGGGAGAACTTCTGAACCTGACACAGCCTGCTGTCTCAGCCCAGATCAAAAGTCTGGAGGATGAATTCAGCACTGTGCTGGTAGATCGCAACCAGCCCGTCACTCTCACCGATCGTGGACAGGTGTTTCTGGAACATGCCGAACGCATGCTGGACATCGTAGGTGAACTGAAGCAAAAGCTTCTGGATCTCGATGAGACCCCTCAAGGGCATATCAGACTCGGTACAACCACATCCATTGCCATTCAGATTTTGCCACGGGTCTTGTCCTACTTCCAGGATCAATTCCCTCAGATCAAAACCAGTATCCAGTCCCTGCCCTCTTCACAGATTTATACCCAGGTCGAGAATGGTCTGGTCGACATTGGAATCGGTTATCTCACAGAGCGCAATCCAAACCTGAATACATCCGTGTTGTACTACGATACGTTCGAACTTGTGGTCTCCCCTTCTCATCCACTGGCGAAGCAAAAGCATGCTGCGGTGGATGTGCTGCGCAGCACCCCTCTGATTTTGCTCTCCCCGGATACAGTGGGACGGCGCTTTACGGAAGGTATTTTCAAGAAACATGACATCGAGCCCAATATCGTCATGGAGTTGTCGAGCAGTGAAGAAGTGAAGCGGATGGTTGAGATCAATCTCGGAGCGGCCGTCATATCCAAACAATCCGTTGCGCATGAGTTGCGGCAAGGCACACTTCGCATGATTCCACTCAGTGAACTCGAAGTCAGTCACCCTGTCGGGGTCATTTACAAATCAAGTCGATATCTCAACTCGGCAATGCAGCAATTCCTTAGCGATCTCAAAGGCATGCCGGAAACGCAGTTCATCAGTTCAGAATGATACATGAGCGATAAGAAAGGAAGGATATCCATATGAAATTCGATCTCCACACACATCATTTCCGCTGCGGTCATGCAGACGGCAATATTCGGGACTATATCGAAGCAGGGATTGAAGCAGGACTTCAGGCCATTGGTATCTCGGATCATACACCTTACTTTGGCCGTGACGAAGAGCAGGCTTTCCCCCGAATTGCGATGGGCAAATCGGAATTGCATCATTACGTGGAAGAAGTATTGGCTTTGAAGGAACAATATGCGGGTAAAATTGACGTGCTGCTTGGCATCGAATCTGATTATTTCCCTGTCCATGCCGAATTGTATCGCAGTACACTGGGGCAATATCCTTTTGACTATATTATTGGTTCAGTTCATCATACGGAAGATGTCAGCATATTCAACAAATCCCGCTGGAATGGATTAAGCGATGCACGTAAGGTTGAAGTGAAAGAGCGTTACTATGCATTGATCCGGCAATCAGCCCAAAGCGGCATGTTCCAGATCCTCGGACATATTGATGCGATGAAAGGAAACTATCCTCCCTTCTCCGAGATTATCGCGGATCAAGCCATAGATGAAACGTTGCAGGTCATTGCAGAATCAAACGTGGCTATCGAAATTAACACCTCGGGCAAAACCAAGCTCAGTGGTGGCTGGTACCCGTCAGATGCTATTCTGGAGCGTGCACATCATTACGGCGTGAAAGTGACCTTCGGATCGGATGCACACAAACCGCAGCGTGTTGCTGATGAACTGGATGACGTTCGTACACGTCTGCAAGAAATCGGTTTTACGGAATGGGTATACTTCAAACAGAAACAAATGCAGATTGTTCCGTTTTAATGAAAAACGATCTACGATATACTCAAAAACCCTACTGCCGGATTAATCCGCAGTAGGGTTTTTGCTATGGACAAAAAAAATGAACCCGCTAAGCGCGGGTCCCAACAGCATAATCTATTTATCAAAAAGGGGGTCATGAGATAAGTTTACCCGCTGTCTGTTAGAGTTCAATTGCAGCTATATTTCAATTGTGTAACAAATGAATCAATGAGTTATGAAATGGATTCAAATGATTGAAGTTCGATTCAAATCTTTTCAGATGCTCTATTCTATGTTACTCGTGCTTGTCGGATACCAATGTTGGGAGACGCCTCTCCTGAAGGGAGCCAATATGCTGTTCACGGTCCAGACTATACACCTTAACATCCAACAGGGTATCCGACGTCTCACCATCCTCATGATTCAAAACAAACGAGGGCAGGGTTCGTTCATGGCACATGCCGCATTTGATAAGTACTCGTTCGGAAGACACGTTTACCTCGTAACAGCGGGCTTCCACTTTCCGAAGACTGAGCTCGCTAAAACCAAAACTAATCAATCGATGTACCGCTTCAGTCGCAACGCCTTTGCCCCAACAGGATCTGTCCAGAATGTAGCCGATCTGTGCAGTACCATTCTGATCGTTCCAATGCTGGAAAGAAGTAATACCCATAATCTGTTCACTTCCTTTCCAGCAAATGCCGTAATGCAATGAATCCAGTTTGGCACTGCTGCTGCGAATCTGGTTCAATAGTCGCCGAGCCCGGATTAGTGTTGGCTGACTCCCCCTGTTAACATAACGAATGACCTGCGGATCTGAAAACAGTTCCGATAACGTGCTGTAATCACTCTGACGTAATGGTCGAAGAACAAGACGCTCTGTCCATAAAACAGGCAATCCTTGGCCCAGCATTTTTCGGGTCAGCATGACAATCGCTCCTTTTGCCTAACGGGTTCTAGTCCGGTAAGACAAGCATGCTCTGAGGATGATCCGGCGCAAATAAAATACATGGATAAACAACGAAACATCATACTATACTCCACAATACTCCGCTCAGTAGCCCCAACATTAGTATGCCAATTCATTACAGCGGATTATTCCTGACATAACTAATCCGTTTGCAGCCCGCGATAAACGCCTGTACGAAGTTCACGGATATAGAATTCAAGCGAAGGAACCTGGGCCTGCTGAGCAATCTGCACTTCCTGCTCAATATCATAAGGAACCCTTACAAATTGAAGGTTAAATGGGGTGTTCCGATCATTGCTGTTCTCTCCTTCAAGGATACAGTATGAAGCCTGGGTAAAATCAAGCGGGTTACCCACGCTGCCTGCATTGAACAACATTTTTCCATTCATGAATTGCAAGTATGCATTATGCACATCCCCATAACCCACAACATCCGCCCTACCAAGCTCAGGTTCATCTGCCGGAGGTTCGAACATCGCTAACCGCTTTTCGATCTCATCCCACGGTTGTACGCGGTGATATACACTTTTTGGGGATGCATGCATCAGGCGGATGGTACGGCCGCTCAGCTCCAATTGGTGGCTAAAAGGCAGGCTCGCCAAATACGCCACTCGTTCCTTCCCCAGCTGTTTCGCTTGCCAAGTGAAATTCTCGTTATCATGATTCGCAGCAACCAGTTCATCCCAGTTTCCCCGGATGACTTGCTCACATGTTTTCCTGACTGAATCAACAACCTGTACAGGGTCAGGCCCTTTACCAACGAGGTCGCCAAGACAAAAGATTCGCTGTAAGCCGCGACTCCGAATATCGTTCAATACCGCTTCCCAAGCAGTCATGTTGCCATGAATATCGGATACAATCGCAATTCGTTCCATCTGGCCAACCTCCCTTTATGCTGTATATTCTTTATGTTGTTAACCCCTTAGTTCAAAAACAGTCAATTCCGGCCTGCACAGAAAGCGAATGGGCAGCTGGGTCATGCCAAACCCACGGTTCACATAAACTGGCATATGCCTTTCGCCTGCATAATATAACCCTTGAATATACTTGCGTGAACCTCTCGGTGTTGTCAATGCCCCGATCCAAGGAAAACGAACCTGGCCGCCATGACTGTGTCCGGACAACTGTAGGCCAAAACCAAAAGGTGCCGAAATGTCTGCATAATCAGGCTCATGCATCAGCAGCAGCTTCCACACCTTATTATCTAATCCCCGGATTGCTGCAGCCGGATCGGGTTTGCCTGTAAGTGCATCATCCAGACCTGCTATAGCGAGGCGTGAGTTCCCTTCTTCAATAAGAGCATGACTGTTACGAAGCAACGTGAACCCGGCTTCTTGGAACATTATTTCTACTTCATTCTGTTGCCTACCCCGATAATCATGATTCCCCAATACGGCATATTTGCCATACTTCGCTTGCATGGAGGCCAGTACAGGGATACATTCCCTCATCGGTTCTGCTTCCCGCTCTACCATATCTCCGGTAAAACAAATCAGATCCGGTTGCTGTTCATGTATCGTTTCCGCCAGCTTCTCCATCTGTTTCAGCCCCGTATGGAACCCAAGATGAGCATCACTGAAGTGGGCCACACGCAGCCCTTCAAATGCTTTGGGAAATCCTGGCAGTTTCAATTCAACCTGCTTGATCTCCAAGTGACGTGGTTCCCACAGCCAGGCGTATCCTCCCGTGAGCAAACTGGCACTTGCCGTCATTAAGATCATGCGCAGCAAAAAACTGCGCCGGGAGGGTTCATGATCCTTTTCCTCTCCTGGAAAAATGGGCTTCCCTGGTTCAGACCCATTGTCTGGGCGCCGGGGCGGCGAGATCTTGCTGCCCTCACGGGTTGGTTCTCCCATGCGTCCCCCTCCTTCTTCCGCTCCACATCCATCCCCTTAGTATACCATATTCTGCATGACTAGCCCGGTTCCTCTGACCATGTAGAAAAAGAAGCCGGGATCTTAGGCTGCATACTGCCCGGGATCACGACTTCTTCTATGTTTGCAGATTCGAAGCTATGCATGTTATATGACCAGATTACACGCCCAACCAGCGTTTGAACATATGCTTGGTCGTTTGTTTGTTCATCTCGGCAATGGAGGTGGTGAGTGGAATTCCTTTTGGACAGGAGCGCACGCAGTTCTGCGAGTTACCACAGCCCTCAATACCTCCGTCTTCCATCAGTGCTTCCAGACGATCATCAGCGTTCATCTCCCCTGTTGGGTGAGCATTGAACAGGCGTACCTGCGAAAGAGCAGCCGGACCGATAAAGTCTGTTTTCTCATTAACGTTCGGGCAAGCTTCGAGACATACACCGCATGTCATGCATTTGGAGAGCTCGTAAGCCCACTGACGTTTCTTCTCCGGCATCCGAGGACCTGGACCAAGGTCATAGGTACCATCAATCGGAATCCAGGCTTTAACCCGTTTCAGGGCGTTAAACATCCGGGTACGGTCGATAACCA
Organism: Paenibacillus sp. NPDC056933; assembly: GCF_042674385.1. NCBI lineage: Bacteria > Bacillati > Bacillota > Bacilli > Caryophanales > Paenibacillaceae > Paenibacillus > Paenibacillus sp. NPDC056933. Next base: position 208,829 of record NZ_JBHUQN010000005.1, read on the forward strand.
AGTCACGTACTACCGGAAAAGTTTTCATCGGTTCAATGCGAACCGGCTGTTCGAGCTTGTCGATTAGGGCAGCACATGCCTGACGCGGCTTGCCGTTGATGACCATGGAGCAGGCTCCACAGACTTCTTCCAGACAGTTGGATTCCCAGCAGACCGGGGCAATGGACTTGCCCTCCGTATTGACCGGATTCCGTTGGATCTCCATCAGGGCGCTAATAACGTTCATGCCGGGACGGTACGGAAGCTCAAATTCTTCGTTGTACGAAGATGACTCCGGGCTGTCCTGACGGGTGATGATAAACTTGACGGTTTTTTTTGCTGTAGCTGTGTCCGTCATATCGTTGTCCCCTCCTTTGGTGACGATGATTGGTGCTGCTGATGCGCAAAGTTACTGTTTTGGTGCACGGGAGACGCTTCGTCAGCGGAATCCCCCTCTGATCGCTGTTATCCCCAAATTTTCTGAATCAACCCTTAACAGGGTTAAAATTTAGTGATAAAGGCGAGCGCTTTCGCTTCTTCTGGGCATTTCCGCTTCCTCCGCTGCGTCGTGCACGCAGGGTCACTTTGCTGGAAACTGCACTCCATTCATGCTGGATGCAGTATTTAAGTTCTGAAGCATCGCTAAGGCGCTTTGCTTTTTCTAGGCATTTTCATTACTTTGATGGCAGTAACTTTGAAGAAGCTCTGCTTCTCCAAAGTTCTCCTGCCTTCTCCGTTCAGGTGTTTAACTATTCAATGCATGAATAGTGTGGTACTTCTTAATCCTTGGAGTAGTCCCGGATCCGTGGTGGGATCAGGGAAACGTCTACAGGCTCGTACGAGATTTTTGGACCTTCCTTCGACCAAGTAGCGATCGTTGTTTTCAGGAATTCCTCGTCGTTCCGTTCAGTGAAATCCGGTTTGTAATGCGCTCCACGGCTTTCGTTACGAAGCAGAGCACCCAGAGTCATCGCTTCTGCCAGTTCAAGCATGTTCCACAGTTGACGAGTAAACGCCGCACCCGGGTTGTTCCAGCCGGAAGTGTCGTACATGTTGATTTTGCCGTAACGCTCTTTCAATTCCTTGATCTTGCCGATGGTGGCTTCCAGTTTATCGTTGTACCGTACCACTGTCATGTTCGCCGTCATCCACTCACCGAGTTCTTTGTGAATGACATAGGCGTTTTCGTTACCCTGCATATTCAGTATGCCTTCGTATTTATCCGTTTGACGCTTCGTGTAACCGTCGAATACGGAGGAACTGATATCTGCGGACGATTTTTTGAGTCCTTTGATATATTCAACCGCTTTCGGCCCAGCGACCATACCACCGTAGATGGCGGATACGAGAGAGTTTGCACCCAATCGATTGGCGCCGTGATATTGGTACTCACACTCACCGGCTGCGAACAGCCCCGGAATGTTGGTCATTTGATTGTAATCTACCCACATGCCGCCCATCGAATAATGGACTGCCGGGAAGATTTTCATTGGGATCTTACGTGGGTCATCACCCATGAACTTCTCATAAATCTCAATGATTCCGCCGAGCTTCACGTCCAGCTCCTTCGGATCTTTGTGAGACAGGTCCAGATATACCATGTTCTCGCCGTTGACGCCGAGGCCCATATCCACGCAGACGCTGAAAATTTCACGAGTCGCGATATCACGCGGAACAAGGTTTCCGTATGATGGATATTTTTCTTCAAGGAAGTACCAAGGCTTACCGTCTTTGTAAGTCCAGATCCGTCCACCTTCACCGCGAGCCGATTCCGACATCAGGCGCAGCTTGTCATCGCCCGGAATGGCAGTCGGGTGAATCTGAATGAACTCACCGTTTGCGTAATTGACACCTTGCTGGTACACCGCACTTGCGGCCGTACCTGTATTGATAACCGAGTTGGTTGTTTTACCGAAAATAATGCCGGGACCACCGCTCGCCAGAATAACGGCTTCTGCCGGGAACGTCTGAACCTTCATCGTTTTCAGGTCCTGAGCTACGATCCCGCGGCAAACGCCTTCGTCATCCACAACAGCCTGCAGGAACTCCCAGTTCTCGTACTTCGTCACAAGACCCGCTGCTTCCCAGCGACGTACTTGCTCATCCAATGCATAGAGCAATTGTTGCCCTGTCGTTGCACCGGCAAACGCCGTACGGTGATGCTTTGTTCCACCGAAACGGCGGAAATCGAGCAATCCTTCCGGTGTCCGGTTGAACATTACACCCATCCGGTCCATCAGGTGAATGATGCCTGGTGCTGCTTCACACATGGCTTTAACTGGGGGCTGATTCGCGAGGAAGTCGCCGCCATATACCGTATCGTCAAAGTGTACCCACGGGGAGTCACCCTCACCCTTGGTATTTACCGCACCGTTGATGCCGCCCTGGGCACATACGGAGTGGGATCTTTTAACGGGAACCAGTGAAAATAAATGAACATGGACTCCGGCTTCAGCCGATTTGATCGCCGCCATCAATCCCGCGAGACCTCCGCCCACAATAATTACATTAGTTGATGCCATTGCTGTTCACTCCCTTATAAGTCAGCATTTAAGTCTAAATGCTTAAATCAGAACGGTCTTAACTGTGTCAATCATCGAAGTTGCTACCTGGAAATCCATGCTCCGGAAAGCAAGCAGAGATACGATAAACATGATGGCTACGATCGCAAACAAGCTCATGCAGATGTAGGAAGATACACGCTGCGCGCGCGGACCGACAGTAATTCCCCAGCTAACCAGGAACGACCACAAGCCGTTGGCGAAGTGATAGGACGCCGCAACCACACTGATCAGATATAAAATAAACGTTACCGGATTCATCACGATGTCATGAATGACACCGCCAAGCTCTTCGTGTGTGACATTCCCCAGCGCAACCTGGAAACGAGTCTCCCAAATATGCCAGATAACGAACACAAACGTAATGACACCGCTGACGCGCTGTAACGTATAACGCCAGTTGCGCTCATTGCCATAACGCCCCACGTTAGGCTTGGCCTGATAGGCAATGTACAAACCATATACACCGTGATAGAACAGCGGCAACCAGATGAGAAGCGTTTCAAGAACAATGACGAGTGGCAGACTGTTCAGAAATGCAACAGCACCGTTAAAGCCTTCTTTGCCGCCTTCAACTGCCGAGAAGTTCGTCACCAAATGCTCAACAAAAAACAGACTGAGCGGAATGACGCCAAGCAAGGAGTGCAGCTTTCTGGAGTAAAACCCTTTCATAAAATGTCGATCCCCTTTCGCTAAATACAACGTTTTCATAAATTAAATTCGCTTATCATGACACAAACCTTTCCCAAGGAAAGGTTCGACAAATTGTTCCATTTTCATCAGGTGTGAACAACTTGTGTCACGACTCATGTTACTCCTTTTTTTCTTATAAGGGAATTGCAATATAATTATTAAATGTTATAACCTATAGGTATAAGTTATAAACATCGGACGTGCAGGCCATACAACATGGAGAAATATTTGACAAGGAGATGCCTCACGCAAAGACGCTTATTTAGAAAAGAGGTCAGTGCTCATGTTCGAGGAATTAAATGCTTTTGCTGCGGTTGTGGAGCAGTCCAGTCTGAACCGGGCATCCAAATTGCTGAATCTGTCACAGCCCGCGTTGTCCCGCAAAATCGCTAAATTGGAGGATGAACTCGGAGTGGCCCTCTTTCATCGCCGTGGTAAACGACTCGAATTAACCAGTGTGGGCCAAGTCGCCTACACTTTTGCGATAGAACAGAAGCAGCAGCAACAGAAATTTTTGACCATGCTGGCCCAGTACAAGGATGAAGAGCAAAGCTCCATTACGCTGGGAGCCAGTCTGACGACGCTTCAAACCACATTGCCGCCTCTGGTTAATGCATTTATGGAGAAACACCCGAATGCGGAGATCAAGCTGGTGACGGGGAAAACTCATGAGATCGTCTCTTTTGTCCGAGACAAAAAAGCAGACGTTGGCATTGTCGCCTCTTCGATTAGCGAAGCCGGGCTGAACTGTGTTCCACTCTTTGACGATCATCTGGAGCTGGTTGTGCCACTAAGTCATCCCCTTTCCGGTCAGGAGGCGGGAATGGAGCATTTGCAGGATCTGCCGATGATTACATTCTCCAAGGGTACATGGTATCGCAAATTAACCGACGACCTGTTCCAGCGCTGCGCCGTGATGCCCGATATTCGCATGGAGATTGATTCATTCGAAGCGATTGTCCGTCTTCTGCCTACCTGCAAAGCCGCAGCCCTGCTTCCCAAGTCGTATCTCCGGCCTCAATTGCTAGCGGACAATGATCTCGTCTCCGTTTATCTGCCACAACTTCAGCAGACCCGGCGCACCACCTGCATGATCTATGGGGAAAAGGAAGACCTCAGCGAAACGTCCAGACAGTGGGTCAGGGAGACGGCTGCGTTATTTACAGCAAAGGCGCCGCTGCCCTCACGGAGGACCCCGACGCCTTAGCCTTTATACTAAATTACGAATGCCGAGCTTCAGAGCTCGGCATTCGTATTCCGTATCACGAGAATCAACAGATCAGCCCTCCTGGCTGATCACCTCTTCCTCAAACCGATCAATGTCATCATTCATGCCAATAATCACCATGATATCCCCCATCTGAAGCGAGTCCATAGCGGTTGGGGCGATAATGACCCCGGTTTCCTTTTGCAAGGCTACAATGCTGCAACCAAAACGTACTCGTGCATTCAGAGTGGACAGCGTTTTATTATGCAGACAGGCTGGAACCTTCATCTCTACAATACTGTAATCATCGGATAATTCGATATAATCCAGCAGATTTGGGGTGACCAGTTGATGGGCAACCCGGATTCCCATGTCGCGCTCAGGATAGACGACACGATCGATCCCCAGCTTATCCAGTGCCCGTCCATGAAGAACCGAAATAGCCTTGGCCACAACCGTTTTTACACCGAGCTCCTTCAGTAAAATGGCAGTGAGAATACTGGTCTGGATATCTGCACCGATGGCAACGATACAACAGTCGAAATTACGAATGCCCAGTGAACGCAGCACTTCCTCGTCAGTGGAATCCGCGACGACGGCATGGGTGACCAATTCACTTATGTCTTCGACGACCTCTTCATTTTTATCGATACCCAGTACCTCATAGCCTAGCTCCATTAATTCCTGTGCCAGACTGGACCCAAAGCGCCCAAGCCCAATCACTGCAAACTGCTGTGTTTTCATTGTTCTTCACGAACCCCTTATCCAATAATCATTTTGCCTTCCGGATACCTGTACAACTCTTTACCCTTTTTCTGTCCGAGTGCATACGCGAGTGTAATCGGTCCAAGACGCCCTGCAAACATGGTGAAACAGATCAAAAGCTTGCCGATCGTGGTCAGCTTCAGCGTAAGTCCCATAGACAAACCGACTGTACTAAAAGCTGATGTTGTCTCAAATAAAATCGTCAGAAAACTGCTGTCTTCCGTTGTACTGAGCACCATCGTGACCGCGATAATCAGCAACAGTGCGAGGAGCGTAATCGTCAATGCTTTGAAAATCCGTTCCTGTAAGAGCCGGTACCTGAAAAAGACAATATCTTCCCTCCCACGAATCATCGCGACAACAGCCCCGATCATAATCATAAAGGTGGTCGTTTTGATCCCGCCTCCCGTGGAACCCGGAGAGGCCCCGATAAACATCAGTATAATGATGAAAAACTGCGTCGCCTGCCTAAGGCCCGCAATATCAACCGTATTGGCACCTGCCGTCCGCGGCGTGACCGACTGGAAGAACGAACCGAGAATTTTACCACCCCAGTTCAAACCACCAAGTGTCCGGGGATTACTGAATTCAAATACAAAAATAACCAGTGCTCCAAATACGATTAACAATCCTGTTGTCAGCAATACCACTTTGGAATGCAGCGACAGCTTCTTTGTCCTCCGATACTCCACCAGATCAGACAGAACGACAAAACCGATACCCCCTGCAATAATCAGGAACATGGCTGTAAAATTCACGAGCGGATCATACACATACCCGGTTAAACTGCGGAATTCTCCGAACATATCGAACCCGGCATTGTTGAACATGGAGATGGCATGCCAATATCCATAATAAATGGCCTGCCCCATTGGCATATCGAACGACCAGCGAATGGCGAATAACGTGCCACATATGCCTTCCAAAATGAGCGAGTAGATCACAACCTTGCGAATAAGGCGGACAATCCCCTCCATCGTACTCTGGTTCATCGCTTCCTGCAAAATCAGCCGCTCACGCAGTGAGATCCGCCGTTTGAATGCAATCGCCACCAGTGTCGACATCGTCATAAAGCCAAGGCCGCCAATTTGAATCAGGATTGCAATTATAATCTGACCCAACGTCGAAAAATGAGTACCCGTATCCACTACAACCAGCCCCGTTACACAGACTGCGGAAGTCGCAGTGAAGAGTGCGTCAATAAAAGGAAGGCTGACCCCGCTTCGACTGGATGCCGGGAGCATCAACAGAAGTGTCCCGAGCAATATAATACCCGCGAACCCTAGGACCAGAATTCGGGGTGGTGATAGACGCATCCATTGAACATTCATTTTCACTTGAGTATCATCCACCTCTGCCAAAAAGAAAATGACCCCACGACGTGGAGCCTTTCTCCGAAGCGCTTTTCCAAATGACTTGACGGAATACCCAAGCACTTGAAAAGCACATTTCGGAGCGTAAACATGTATGATTTTCGCTGTAACACATATACATTAGGTTGAAATACATTTTATACTTTCTATTCGTTCCCTTGTTAACCTAAAGACATGCGGAATATTGCACATTTGCTTCAAAATTATAAGCGCTACGGCCTTTGCTTACAAAACGATTTTTCTGTAAATAGCATCGAATTCCGCCAAAAAGGGAAAAACTCAGATATGGTGATGGATGGATCAGATTGTTTCGATCGTTTTCATTCGTTTTCATGCATTTGCACGACTTCTCGTTTCATCATTGGCATTCAGGGCTTGGCCTGTGCTATGTTTACTTTAATATCCATATTAATAAAGGAGGACAATATGAAATGAATCCCTTAGGGCAGCCTTTGGTACTCAAAGCTAACTTCAAGCGTTTAGGGTTGCTTGCGGCGATTGGTCTGATTTTGTTTTTTGTTTTTCAAATCTTCCCTTCCACCTCATCGCAAACGACAGACATCCAGTCCACTTCCTTCATAAGTAAGGAAAAAGCGGCGGAGTCGGCACGATCTTTTGCAGCTTCTCTCCCCGACTATACCCTTCCAACGGATAACGGAAATGAACTGGTGACGTACCAGACTCATTCCGATATTTATGGGTATATGGCCAAAACCAAACAGTTAGAAACCTATAACAAGAAATGGGAAACAACCTATCCTTACGATGTGTACCGCGTTCGTTTGCCCGATCAGGACAAAGGCGGTTATTTGAATGTTGACGTACATATGAGAACAGGGAAAGTGGTCGGTTTTAAGCGTGAGCTGCCTTCATCCCTGTATGCATCCATCGAGGCCGAACAGGATAAAAGTAAAGTGAATGCGGCCCAACGCTTGGCTGAAGATAACCTTTCTTTAAATGAAAAAGAACAGCTTGCCGCTGGCGTACTTGGCGAATTTGGGTATAACATCCCTAAACTCCAGCTAGACACCCGTGAAGAACAAGCGGGGCTGAAATACACGGACAATGAAAAGCAAATCGGAGATTCCAAGCTGGAGCTCAACTTCACTTTTGAAAACGGAGCAGTTCGCTCCTTTGAGTCCGTCTTCTCGGTCCCTGAATCCCATACCGACTATGTGCAGAACCAGACCCGGCAAGCCAACTGGATGACTTACGGTGGTTATGCTTTTCTGACCTTTGTGCTTGGCGTGCTCGCGATCATCTACAGTATTCTGACGAGAACACATACGTCATTCAAACGCGGCATCGTCCTGTCCCTGGTGTACTTTGCGGCTTCCGTGATTGGCACACTGAACATGATTCCGCTATTTCAGGCGCAGGGTCTGTCTAACTTTATGCTCACTTTCCTGATGGTGATGCAGGCGGGGATAACGCTGGTCATGAGTGCAACCATTTATCTGTCACTCGTTGCCGGTGACGGCATGTGGCGCAAAATCGGCTTGAATCCTTGGCCTCGTGCCAAAGAACCCGGATACGGAAAATATGTACTGCACAGTATGTATACAGGCTATTTGTGGGCATTGATTCTGCTTGGCGTTCAATCTGTACTGTTCTTCATTCTGGAGCGGAGTATTGGAAGCTGGTCAACCACATCGGCTGACCAATCCACGTACAACATGAGTTATGCCTGGATCTTCCCGATTATGGCCTGGATGGCCGGGATTGGTGAAGAAACGGTCTATCGTCTGTTTGGGATTCGCATGATGCAGAAGGTTGTACGAAACACGTTCATCGCCTGCCTCATCCCAACATTGATCTGGGCACTGGGGCACACCCTGTATCCGATCTATCCGGTCATCACACGTCCAATAGAGCTGACCGTCATCGGGCTTCTGTTCAGTCTGATCATGCTGCGTCACGGCTTCATCGCAGTTGTATTCGCACATGTTATCTTTGACAGCTTGTTGATGGGCCTCAGCCTGATCTTCATGGGTGATGTGCTGAACATTTCCGCAGGACTCTTCTGGATTGTTCTTCCGGGTATCGTTGGTTATATCATTTACAAACTGAATCCAAACAAAAAAGAGAAGCCGTATGTTACGACTCCTCATCACGAAGTGCTGCAATAATCTGATTCGCCAGCTTGTCACCAATAGATAGAGGCCGGAAGTCTTCGACGCTGGCCTCTTTTATTTTGCGCAAAGAGCCAAAATGCTTCAGCAGCAGCTTGCGCCGCTTTTCTCCAATCCCTGGAATGGCATCCAGACGGGAAGTCACCATCGATTTTCCGCGCTGTTCCCTGTGGAACGAAATTGCAAAACGGTGAACCTCTTCCTGGATCCGCTGCAACAGGTAGAACTCCTGACTATCTCGCGGCAAGGAGATGACTTCCGGCGGATTGCCGATCATCAGCTGTGAGGTCTTGTGCTTCGCATCCTTCACCAAACCACATACCGGAATAAACAATCCTAATTCATTCTCCAAAATGTCCACGGCGGCCGAAATCTGGCCTTTGCCTCCATCGACAACAATCAGGTCAGGCTGGGTCAGGTTTTCTTTCAATACCCGCTCATAACGGCGCCGGATGACTTCTCTCATCGTTTCATAATCATCTGGTCCTTCAACCGAACGGACCTTGTATTTGCGGTATTCTTTCTTATCCGGTTTACCATCGGTAAATACAATCATCGCAGATACCGGATTCGTTCCCTGGATGTTTGAGTTATCAAAAGCCTCGATCCGGCGCAGCTGATCCAGCCCAATCCAGCGTCCGAGGCCTTCGGAAGCCTTCGATGTCCGCTCTTCATTACGCTCAATGAGTCGGAATTTCTCTTCCAGTGCTACACGGGCATTATCTACAGCCATTGTGATCATCTGCCGCTTCAATCCGCGTTGCGGAATGTGGACTTTAACTTCCAGCCATTCCTGCAATGCTGCTGCGACCTGAGAAGGATCTTCAAGACCTGGAGGTTGTTTATCAGCCGATAGATCTTCCTGTGCGATAACGTCGTCCTGGATAAACATCGCAGTATCTTCCGCTTCTACTTCTGGTTGGAGTTCTCCATAAGATGCACGGGACTCAGCAACACGTAACTCAATCCCAGAATCTTGCGCCAATCGCGTTGTCTGTTCGGACTCGGCTGTCACCGCCGCAGGTACCGCTCCATCAGCATCAGACACAGCATCCGCATTATCTTCACCAGCTGCCAGATCTTTTGGCATTTCCGGCAATAAAATCTCCTGAGGCAATGCTGGATTATCACTGTAGTATTGGGTCACGTAAGACATAAAGTCACTGTATGCCTCTCCGTAAAACGGGAAAGTCGATACGTGGCGTTCAATCATTTTCCCCTGACGCATATATAGAATCTGGACACACATCCAGCCTTTATCAATGGCAAAACCAAACACGTCGCGGTCTCTGGCATCCGCCATCGTAATTTTCTGTTTTTCCATCATCGCGTCAATGGCGATCACCTGATCCCGTAGTTCCTTGGCACGTTCAAAATAAAGATCCTCAGCCGCTTCCTGCATTTTGCGCTGCAAATCCTTCTTGATTTCCTCATGCCCACCGCTCAGAAAGGAACTGATCTCCTGGGAGATCTCATCATATTGCTCCTTGCCCACTTCCTTAACACAGGGAGCAAGGCACTGACCCATATGATAATACAGGCACACTTCCTTCGGCATTACGCCGCACTTTCGCAGCGGATACATCCGGTCAAGCAGTTTTTTCGTTTGGTGTGCCGCATACGAGTTCGGATAGGGTCCGAAGTATTTGGCTTTATCTTTGAGCACCCGCCGGGTCACTTCGAGCCGGGGATGCTTTTCATTTGTAATTTTAAGATAAGGAAAGGTTTTGTCATCCTTGAGCAATACGTTGTACCGTGGCATATGTTTTTTGATCAGGTTACACTCCAGAATGAGTGCTTCCATATTACTGCCGGTAACGATATATTCGAAATCACGGATTTCGGATACTAGGCGCTGTGTCTTTCCGTTATGACTGCCAATAAAATATGATCTTACGCGATTCTTCAGCACCTTGGCCTTACCTACATAGATAATGGTACCTTCACTGTTTTTCATCAGGTAACAGCCGGACATGTCGGGCAGCAAAGCAAGCTTGTGGCGGATCTGCTCCAGTGCCTTCTCCTGTTCCTCCAAGTTTTTGACGAATTCATCCATAATTCGGTGAGTCCTCCTTCCCGAAAAAAGTATAAATAAAAGGTTACACTGTACCACTCCCATTGCAGTACCATCTTCCGATCGCCGTTATCCCCGGATTTTCTATGAGTTCCTTTCTATATTACTTGAACTAAAAGATATTTCACACTGACACTACGATGACAGAACAACCTTCCAATCGCTGTTATCCCCAGATTTTTTCAGATTCCCTTTTTTCAAAGGGAAAATCCGGTGATAGCGTATGCTTCCGATGCAGCTTTCTTTCAGAAAGCTTTTGGCGACCGCTCCGCTTTTCCAGGTTTTTTCTGTCCTCTCCGTTACTGTGTAAATAGTTAGTTCCATTAATATATAAGGGAAAAGAAGCCTTGGGATAAATTCAAGCGCTGCGCTTCTTCAGATCGGCTCTGCACTCTACGTTATCGTGTAAAAATAATTATACTTTATATTGTCCTATATGAAAGTATTCGACGCAAAACGCCCCCGGCGCATAACCGGAGGCGTATGTGTAAGCCTGGTAAATTATTGGTGTTTTTCGATAATTCCTTTGAGCGCATCTTTCGAGTTCAGACCAACCACTTTATCAACCGGTTGACCATCTTTGAAGAAGATCAATGTTGGAATGCTCATTACGCCGAAGCGGGAAGCGGATTCCGGATTTTCGTCCACATTGACTTTAGCAATTTTCACTGCATCGCCAACTTCGGTGGACAGCTCTTCCAGGATTGGAGCGAGCATTTTACAAGGACCACACCAAGGCGCCCAAAAATCAACAAGAACCGTTCCTTCGCCTTCGACTTCAGCGTTGAAGGATTGATCGGATACGTTAACAATAGCCATGAAATTGTCCTCCTTATATATACTTACGGTTTATTTTAACCTGTAACGTCGTAAACGACACTTCCAGTATAACACAGGTACTCTAAACTTGTGAAACGAACGCATCAATGTTCATCTTCCCAACATCAAATCTTCACAATCGAAGCACTTGCAGGTTCACTGCAAAATCTTTACAAACGCTTTCTTTTCCAAGTATACTAAAATTACTCCGGGCTTCAGCTCCCTGTAAGGGCAAGCTGTTATCCCCATAAGGAGGCAATACCATGGATGCAAATGTGCGGATCAACGACCCGCGTGAACATGTGAACGAGGAACCCCGTAACGATCTGTTTGATCTCATTGCGGGAGTTGCTGGCATGGCCGGCCTGATGACGGTCATCTTTTTCGGGATGGTTATTTTCAAATTTCTGACCGAATAGGAGAACCTCAGGCTGCACGCAGGGCCAGAAAAGCCCGGTTTTCGCGACAAAGCGAAAGCCAGGCTTTTTTTGGGATGCGGCTATATGAGTTAAAATAAATCAGAGCAGTAACAAAATATGAATTAACGTTTGCCGCGCTGGTTCTCACCCCGAACAGAGATCACATCCACAAACGGACGAATCCGGTCCATCAAACGCTGGCCTTTGTTCATTTCCTCGCCGTCCCTGCTGGTGAAGCTAAGATGTTTCTCCAGCCCATCCAAGTTGTAGTTGGACGTATAAAATGTAGGTTTGCGATTCATACGGTAGTTCAGAATGGAACCCATCACATGATCCCGAACCCATGGGTTCAGATTCTCTGCCCCAATATCATCAAAGATAAGCAGATCGCAGCTTTTCAGAATATCCGTCGTTTCCTTCAGCTTGTTTCCTTCACTGATCATGGATTTCAGATCCTCCACAAAGTCAGGCATATAGATAATAACACCTGTGTGGCCCACAACCGCGAGTTCATGCAGCAGATAACACATCAGAAACGTCTTGCCCGTTCCAAATGATCCTTCCAAAAACAGTCCTTGCGGAGACAATCCATTCTCCTTGGTCTCGTTAATATAACGCAGAACCTGGTTCACCGCCGGAGCACGCATCCGATCCTTGCCCATAATTTCCACATCGTTATAACCTGCATTGAGTGCACGCTCGTCCACATAGAAACTGCGGATTCTCTGTTTGATGAGATGCTCATTTTGCCTGGCGACATGTTTGGAACAAGGTGCTTTTTTATCTATAATTTCGGGTTTACCGTTAAAATGCTCTACTTCCAGTTTGCAAAAGTGACCCTGGAAATCGTTAGGACAGTTGTCGAGTCCCGGGCAGTTCGCACAGTTCTTCGAATCTTTGGCATACTGATACAGCTTGCTAAGATCGGTAATAAGCTGTGCATCTTTCAGTTCAGGATGACCTGCACGGAATTCGCGTACGTACGGATCTTCCATCAATTCCGCCGCAATCCGCCGCGACTGTTCACGAAAGGAAGGATTCAGCTGCTGAAGCAGTCCTCCCAAGGATTCCATGGCTTCAAGCCCCCTTAATAGTATCAATATAGAATGAACAATTGAAATTTACGATGACCCTCATGATGGCAGGGTAACCTTCGATCGCTTGTAATTCTACTGTTCATTCTATATAAACTTGAGGAATAACTCAACATTTTCAGCTGGAAATAGCATTATCCATTCCATGACAGTACACATAACTTCAGGTAGGGCCAATCAAAGAGTTGATCCGTTCACATTTGCAAAATTAACGACGCAATCCCACGGTAACAATCTCACAAGGCCCAGCCTGTAAAGCCCATTCCTTGCGGATCAAGGCGGTGGAAGATTCATTTACAATAGAAGAATTCAGCTTCCCTGTCTCCTCCTCCAGAATGTTGCTTTGATATGCATCTTCCAATGCTTGCGGGATGGACTCAGAAGCAGCAAGCTTCAGCTCGGTTGTATCAGACCTCATATTGTACCAACGCATCATCAGATCGCCTGAATCCTCATTCACTTTCAGTGAGGAAAAAGCCAAGCCGTCCCCTTGCCACTCAAACGGTGTGTGACTCGGCGTCAGGAAACCCGGATGAACGTTTGTCTGAGTCAACGTCCAAGGAATCTGGAACTGGTAAGCTTCAATGTAGGCTCCAGATGTTGCCCCGTTCCCATCATGAGGGATAATCTCCAGCTGGAAAGAATGCTCGCCGAGACACTGAGCTTCCGGTGTCGGGAACAATCCCCAGTCTCCAAGCTCTCCCACGGCGCGAAGAAGTGTTACGGCAATCGTATTCCGTCCATCCTCAAGAACCTCATATTCATTCAGACCCAGGTTGGCTACAACCAATCCAGCCTGATCTTCGCTCACATCCACAAAACTTTGCTGATGCTGGGTATTGCTCGGATTTTGCCATTCCGGTGCAGGCGTATTATCGCGAGTAGCAATTTCGAACATCGAGTCAACGTGGTGAACAGCCGCTGTCAGATCCGTCGGGAAGAGTGCCCGCACCCGATGATCCTTCGCCTGATTGTTGAAGGTTGTTTCGAGCTTGACACCTTTTCCACTGCGGCTTAACGACACAATGGTTCGGATCTTGAGCGTAACCATTTGTTTGGAACGTTGCGCTTTGCGATGCGGGTAATAGATCAGTTCCCGCTGCTCACGATCGAGCATTTCGTCGGCGGATTCTGGAATCTGCCAATGATGCACAATTTCGTACGATGCTCTGTAAGGCGTATCTTCGATAACCCGAATTTCTGCCTGAAGATCCTTCGTAGTCAATGTCACTTCGTTCTCCGGTTGCTTGAACATGTACTCATTGCCGATATCACCGACATTTTCATACACGCCAAGATCTTTATACGTCCGGCCTGTCCGTTTATCCGTGAGCGCAAAAGACCCGTTGTCTGCAATTTTTACGCTAAAATATTCATTTTCCAAGCCACGCTCGCCACGCAGCAGTGTAGTCGAATTCGCAGTGGTATCCACAGACCCTCCAGCAACAGCATTTGAATCACTCATCGCATTGCTGTCCATACGAACCAAAGCATATGTCTTCAGGCCAAGTGCAGGCACGTTCCCTGCTTCAAACGTAATGCTGACCCGACGACAGCTGTATGGCTGACGGAATCGATCATCCGGCAGATCATAGCCGAATTGCAAACCCAGATCCTCTACCGTACACGGAACTGGCTTGCCTTCTTCATCCACCAGTATACGACCTGACAGATCAATGGCGTTCATTTTGGCAGCCATATCTTCCAATGAGAAACCTTCGCGGAAGTATAAACGGGCCGCATCCAGTTCCATCTGAACCACACCGCTGCGCTCCCATCCCGATGTATTAAACACGACTACAGGCCGCGCATCTTCGCCATACCGTTCAAATGTCGTAGTATCGACCGCAGCGGCGATTTGGCGGGTGCTATCTTCAATTAAAGACTCAGCAACATGACGGCTCTTATCAAACCGTGTGACCATTTCGCGATGCACCTCGTCTACACTACAGCCACAGATGCTGTCATGCGGATGATTCTGCATTAATGTTTTCCAGGCATAGGTGAACTGATCATGAGGATATGCATGACCTAGCAGATGCGCGAACGAAGCCAGTGGCTCAGCCACTTTTTCCAACATGGCCTGGCCCAGTTGGTTCATCTGTTTCAGATAAACGCGTGCGGAAGCCGTGTTCACCAAGGTGCCCCAGCCATCGGTACGCTGGCTGCGCAGCTCTCCTTTTACAACAGACAGCTCCAGAACCGCAGATTCTTTCAACGCTGACAGATAGTCCGGGAAGTTGGAGTGAACAAACTCGATTTCGGGATGCAATTGTTCAGCCATGCGAATGGCTTCAGGCAGATCTTTCTGAATTGGCTGATGGTCACATCCGTTCATGTACAGCAATTCATTGGTCGATGCATATTTCTCGGCGTCAGCCAGCTTGGTTTCCCAGAACTTGCGAGCTGAAGCTTCGTCCACAGGAACCTCATTACCATTGGAGTACCAGTTGGCAAATAAAACACCGAGCACTTTCGATCCATCCGGCCCTTCCCACATTAACTCTGAATAACTGGACTCATATCCGTCGTCAGACACCGTGTTGTTAAAGCCGGTTGGCTTCACACCTCGCCCGAAAAAGACATTATCGATTCCCGATTGCAGCATAAGCTGTGGAGTCTGTCCCACAAGTCCAAACGTATCGGGAAAATAACCGATCTTTGAAGGTGTTCCGTATCGTTTGGCATCCCGATGTCCGACCTGCATATTACGAACGTTCGCTTCACCACTAGTCAGGAAGGCATCCTGCAAAATATACCAGGGCCCAATGACAATACGGCCATCTCGAATATGCTTCTCCAGCCGTTCCTTCTGCTCAGGTCTGACCTGAAGATAGTCATCGATGATGATCGTCTGGCCGTCCAGGTAAAAGCTTTTGAAATCCGGCCCCTGATCGAGCTGATCCAGCAAAGCATCCACCAGTTGCACCAATCGCATATGGTGTTTCTCATACGGCAAATACCATTCCCGATCCCAGTGCGTGTGAGAAATAATATGTGCTCTCTTCGATTTGTTCGTCGGTTTGGTCATTGAATTATTCCCCCTTTTCCTCTTGTTGTACAATCTCTACCTCATCCGGGCGATACACAGCTTGCAGCTGTCCGGCACCATCTGTGGCAAACAGCACGGAGCGACTTTTCTCCAACAGGAACGTATACTGAACTCCCGTACGCTTATCTCTGACTTTCACTTCATAATCCAAAGCAAACTCTGATACAAATACGTACAGATTCCCTTTAGGGAAGCTCAGCTTCCGGCCATAAATCCCCGCCAGGTCACCGCCAGATATCCATTCCAGTTCATTCTTGATACCAGCCACTTCCAACGCATATCGATACAGGCCTGCCAGCGGCTCATCCCGGCCGTTCAACTCCAGCGGCAGCGGGCTCCAGATCAACTTACCTTTGCCTAATGGCAGTACTACTACTTCATCAGGTGTATGATTCTCTGCATGAAGCAACGTTTCCTTCGCCACCTCGGCAATCCGGCGACGACCATACGTGACGCGGTAATTCACCCCGTTAATATTCAGCAGTTCTTCCCGCTGTACGTTGCCCAGACTGCGCTCACCGACAAGATGATCTGCACGATCACTTCTCTTCCAATAAGCATCCAACCCGAGTGGACCAGTGATAAGCAGCGTTGCTCCTTCATTCTCCGCGAAGTTCAGCAGTTCACTTAACGCATCGCTGTCCATGTTGTGCGGACTCGGAACCATGATCAGCTTCGGTGGTTGCTGCTTCAACGCTTCCAGATGATACTCGGATACAGCCCGGAATGGCTGCTTCAGCTCATAAGCCATCACACGGGTCAATTTGGTGGTTGCATCGTAGGCCAGGGAACGGTTCGAGAAATCGTTGGAATACGGGAAGACTACCGCAACGTCCTCCAGCTCACGATCGGTAAACAGGTCTCGAATTGGCTCCATGAATCGGCCAAAATCGTAGGACACATCCGCTTCAGGTTTTTCCGTACCGTCCGCACGCAGCGCGCCGATATGAGATTCATTGGCATTATCCATATAGAAGTTGGTATTCCAGATCCATTGCACGGCTCCGGCACCGCCTGTTGAGAAGGCATAGGCGTATTTGCGCTCCAGAATGCTGTGAAGCTCTTCCTCTGTACGTTTGGCCCGGCCATCCGGGGTTTCCACATACATGATGCCTGTCTCCTGAATGAGATTCGGTTTATGTGGTGTTTTGGCGAAAATACCGTCCCAGATCAGGTCATCGTTGAGCCACCAGGAATGCACCGTTGTATAATCCACTTCACGCTCATAGAAGAACGGTGAAGGCCGTTGTGCCCCGAGAGCTTCATCCTGCCCCACGGTAACCAGATGATGGGGAACAAGATCCTTGATTGTGCTTACAAGCTCTCTCGCCCAAACATTATGCATCTCCATGGAAAAGAGACAATAATCGAGCCAGCGTGTTCCTTTTTTAGCCTTGTGCATGTCCTGTACATCGAAGTTAATCTCTTCCGGTTCAGGAATGACTGCTGCGGTAAAGTCCGGGAGCTGCTTAGGTGACATGTTCCATGCCTCCTGCAACGCTTCAATCGTCTGATGCCTCTGCTGAAGCCACTCGATAAACGCCTGCTGCTCATACAAATCTCTTGCCGAACGCGGCCCATCGGAGAATATGCGAACAGGATCAAACATCGACGGTTCATTAATCAAGTCCCAGTCCACATGTGTGGAATGTCTGTGACGACTAACAATGCTGCGGATGAATCGTTTCTGTGCATCTACGCTCTGCGGGTCCAAATACGGATTTGTTCCTTCCCACGTCTCGGGTGTAAAAGAAAAGAAGGTAAACGTCACTTGAAGACCATGCCGTTTTGCCGTTAACAGGAACGCATCAATCGCTCGCAGTACATCCTCGGACATGTGACCATCCACCTGCATCATATTGCGATAGGCAGTCCAGATTCCGGTCCGAATCCAGTTAATGCCCGCTTTCGCCATCTGTGCCATATCCCGATCCCACACATCCGCATTGGGAAGGAACAGAAATTTCCGTGCCACATCAGAGGTCATGTAGGTCATGCCAACAACAGGCAACGGACGACCGTCTTTGATAAAATAATCTCTGCTGCGTGTCATGACTTCCCCTTCTGCCAACAAGGCTGCGTCCTGACCCCAGAAGCCCTGCCGCAGTATGCGAACTTCTCCATCAGGTGCCTGAACACGACCCACGATTCGGTACAGCCCGCTCTCGATTGAAACCGGAAGAAGAATGCGTTCAAAACGCTGTTCGCCGGAAAGTTCCATCTCCAGTTGATGATTCCATACCTTCTCTACCGTGCCGTTTGTGTGATCTTCCCGTTCAACTGTTAGATCAAACGTCCAAAGTTCCGGCTCACTTCTTCTGCTACCCGCACGCTGTAGAATTTGGGTTTGCAGGATCAGTGAAGCTCGTTCACCCAGTTCATACGAAGCATAGTTCGGCTTCAGGGATAGTTCGGTCACACCTTTGGCGCAATACTGCGCCCAGTTTACTATTTCGGCTGCTCCATTCTGTCCCCAGAAGGTAGCTGTCAAAGGCAGATGCACAAACAGCCAGCGCGAACCGGCAAACGTACTGCGGGAGTTTTCCCATAATACGATTGGGGCTGCGATGCTGCGACCATCCTTGCTGCGGCCGCGGAGCAGCGGAGAAATCTGCGTGCTCATCGGACCTGAGGAACCCATCTGATGTGGCAAATCGCTTGTTTTGGTTGTATGAGGTACCAGATTCCACGTATCCGCACTTTCGAACAGTCCCTCTTTGCCTGCAAGGAGTGGAATATCTTCTGAGGATGTTAGTGAATCCACTTTGGCTGCAGATACCTTTAACGCCTCATGAATATAAAGTTCCTGGTGATACGCCGTTTGTTCCGACTCGGAAATCCATGTCCCATTCTCCTGACGAACAGGACGTTTGAATGGCGCGCCCCCAATGCTGATCAGACTTCCGCCCTGATGAAGAAAAGCTGCAATTTCGGTCCAAGCTGATTTTGGAAAATAAGGCGCATGCAGGTTCACGAAACATCCTTCACCAGCCGCCCTGCTCAAAGCCGAAGCCAATTCATCCGCGCCCACAACGATGATCTCTTCCGATGCTTTCCACGAATCAAGAGCACCTTGCGTTGGCAAAGTACCTTCCACCGGAAACGCCGGATCAGAGAGAATAATCAGCTTGGTTCTCTTCACCTGTGCGCTACTCATAGCAAACCATCCTTCATGGATTTATAGACCAACTGGGAGAACAGGCTGTTGGACCAGGCAAACCATTTTCTCGTAAAAATCGTCGGATCATCGGCATGGAAACCTTCATGCATATAACCTGTATCCGCATCCGTTGCTTCCAGCATCCGAATGATTTCCAGCTTCTCCTCGGCTGATTGAGCAGTTAACCCCTGCATGGACAGACCCATATGCCAGATGTAATCCGGCGGTGTATGCGGGCTGCCAATTCCTTTGGCAACTTTGCCTTCATAATAGAACGGATTCTCTTTGCTGAGCGCAAAACGTCTCGTATTCTGATAGATTGGATCATCCGCTGTGACGTAGCCAAGATAAGGAATGGACATCAGTCCTGGTGTTCCTGCATCATCCATCAGGCAGTAGTTGCCGAAACCATCCGTCTCATAGGCATAGATCGGGCCAAATTCAGGATGACGGTAAATACCGTACAGCTGAATACCATGATCTACTTCGGCTTCCAGATCCTTAAGCTCCTGCAGGAACTCCATATCCCGGAATACCCACTCCGCGAACTCCTGCATCTGACGCAGGGCAACGACGGCAAACATATTGCCTGGAATGTTGTAATGGAAATCGCATGCATCATCACTGGAACGGAAACCGGACCAGATCATGCCTGTGTAATTGACGGGCATGCCTCGTCCGTTATTGCGAATTGAATCCGTAGCAATGCCGTTATTGCGGGTAAAGCTGTACGGTGATTGCTCCATGTGATGCTGCTCCACCCGGAACAGATCCACGATTTTGCGCATGGCGGCTTTGAAGCTGGAATCGAAGATATCTGTCAGTTCGGTTTCCTTCCAATATAAATAAGCTAGACGCACGACGAAGCACAGGGAATCAATCTCGAATTTGCGCTCCCACACCCAAGGTGACATCTCGGTCACGTCGGTGGTGTTCCAGTGCCAGTCATTGGCTGTCTCATTGAAGGCGTTGGCATACGGGTCGATATGAACGTACTGAATGTGGCGCTTGATCAGACCGCCGATAATGCGTTGCAAGTCCTGATCTTCCTTGGCAAATGGAATGTAATGCACCACTTGCTCCACGGAATCACGCAGCCAGGAAGCTGGAATATCGCCGGTAATGACAAAGGTCGTGCCGTCATCCATTAATTTCGTTGTCGTTTCAATCGTATTGGGGAAACAGTTCTTGAATAACTGTAGCAGCTTCGGACGATGCGCCAACTTCTGCTCCGCTTCTTCCATCACAGCCTGTACAGCTTGTGGCAATGCAACAGGTGGCATCGGTATTTTGGGTAGTCTGAATTGTTCCATGAATGAGTGCACTCCTTAAACAAATTGAATGGTGTAGCCGTAATAAGATAAACCCATTAACTGTACACTAGGACACTACGATTGCAGTACCATCTTCCGATCGCTGTTATCCCCAGATTTTTTTGATTCCCTTCTCCACAGGGAAAATCCGGGGATAGCGTATGCTTCCGATGTAGCTTTCTTTCAGAAAGCTTTTAGGCGAACACTCCGCTTCTCCATCTGGTTCTGCCCTCTCCGTTATCGTGTACATGTTTTAGTTCATCTTACATAGCTCAAAATATTTCAAAAAGGTTACCGTAGCAGCACGGTTTTTATTTCGTAAGGTTTGAAAGACAATGTAATCTGACCATTGGTACTGGCCAGCGGCTCGCCTGCTTCTTCCAATGCATTGGAGAGATAGGCCTGTCCAAATGTATGCGGCCATTGCAGCGTCACACGTTCACGTGTGCCCGATGATTCATAGAAACGGAGCACTGTACCGCGTCCTTCCTCTGCCGGTTTAACCGTATCCAGAATGACATGTTTGCTATCAAAATCAATCCATGTTCCGGTTGCCGGACGTACAGGTACATCAGCTTCAGCTGGATCTACTCCCGCCCTTGCGCTCTGCTGTACTTGATCCCTCTGTTGCATTGGCTCCGCTTGCTGTACAGTCACTTCATGGTTCAATTCGGCTGCCTGACGTACCGTATGTGCACTTCTCCAGTCGCCTTCATGTGGGTACAGGGAATAGGTGAAGTCATGTTCTCCAATATCCGCAGTCCGGTCAGGCCATCTCGGTGCACGTAACAAAGAGAGGCGAATTGTGCTTCCCTGTACGTCATATCCGTATTTGCAATCATTGAGCAGACTGACACCGTACCCATACTCGGAAACATCCGCAAACCGATGCCCGCACACCTCATACTGGGCTTGCTCCCAGCTCGTATTGCGATGGGTTGGACGCTCCAATGCACCGAATGGAATTTCATAGGTTGCTTTCGAAGTCAGTACATCGATCGGAAAGCCCACTTTGAGCAATTTATGATCTTCATTCCAGCTCACATGAGTCTTGAAATCGATCCGTCGATTGTCATGATAGAACACCATATCCTGTGTAATCACAGACTGGTGAAGCTTCCACCGAAAACGCAGTACGTCCTTCGTAGTGCCTGCCAGAACCAGTTTCTTCTCCACAAGCTCCACTTCACCAGCAACCTGAGCCTCATAGCGGCTGTCGATATCCCAAGCATCCCAGAGCGTCGGACGGTCATGAAAAAAATAAAATTGATTGCCGCGTTCACCCTGCTTGAGAACCTCACGTTCTGCTGTCTTGTCCCACAAGCGGGATATCTCGCCACGATCGTTAAACTGCACATGGTAATACTCTGTTTCCCATGTATCAGTAAAGTTCTTTTGCCCGGCAATGCTCGCCATCTCACGTACATTCGCTTCCCTTGCATTTTCCGGTACGAGCCAAATCGTCTTATGCCCAAACGCTGGAATATCCGTCACCAGAATCGAAATTTGGCTATCTCCCCGGTCCATACGCAAGCGCTGACCTTTTTCATCTATTACATAACGGTCCAACCCATCATGCATTTGAAGTTGAACGATTGCATTTCGATTCCAGCCGAGGCTGTTGAACACAACATAAGGTAGAGAACCCTCTGGCCCCTGCGTGTTAATCCCCCTCGTCAATGCGGCCACCCCTTGATTCAGTCCTGCTCTACCCAACTCAAATACCCGAACATACTCCTCATCCGACGTTACATAGGATTCTGTAATGGCCGAGCCTGGAATAATATCATGGAATTGATTCAGCAAAATCAGCTTCCAGCCATCATGCAGGGAAGAGCGTATTTCCGCTTCCTGCTCTGCCTCCATATTCGATAGTGCAAGGGTATTCCACAATTCAGCTTCCCGATAAAGCACCTCGGCCTTCCGGTTGTTGCGCTTATTGCGACCATGGGTCGTATAGGTGCCCCGGTGAAGCTCCAGATACAAGTCGCCATGCCACTTCGGAAGATCAGGCTGGGCCTTCTCGATTCCGGCAAAAAAAGCTCCGGCGGTACTATAGCCATTCCTCGGTTGTCCAACCATCAACTCCGAACGATCCACATACTCCAGCATCTCACGCGTTACTCCGCCACCGCCATCACCATGCCCGTACAGAAGCATATGCTCCGGATGCGCTGCCTTCTCCCGGTAAGACTGCCAATGATCATGAATATCCTTCGGCAGCGTATGCTCGTTAACACCATGATTGAGATAGGAAAGGATCGCCGTGCCATCAATG
This sequence comes from Paenibacillus sp. NPDC056933, assembly GCF_042674385.1. Classification (NCBI taxonomy): domain Bacteria; kingdom Bacillati; phylum Bacillota; class Bacilli; order Caryophanales; family Paenibacillaceae; genus Paenibacillus; species Paenibacillus sp. NPDC056933. The sequence goes on from NZ_JBHUQN010000005.1 coordinate 231,748, forward strand.
CCCACCCAGTGAAAAAGATCATATGGAAACACATTCGTATCATTCCATCCGAGCTTGGTCGTCATGAAGTACTCGACATTGCCATGCTTCAAAATCTGGGGCAGAGACGCACAATAACCAAATGTATCTGGCAGCCATTCAATCTGTGATGTTTTGCCGAACTCCTCCATATAAAAGCGCTGACCATATAACATCTGACGAATCAGGGATTCCCCGCTCGGAATGTTCAGATCCGGCTCAACCCACATACCGCCAACGAGTTCCCAGCGTCCTTCGGCAATGCGCTTCTTCACCCGTTCATACAGTTCTGGATCATGCTCCTTCAGAAAAGCATACAGCAAAGGCTGGCTCTGGGAATAAACATAATCGGGATATTCATTCATCAGTGCATCCACCGTGGAGAATGTACGACTCGTCTTGCGCACCGTCTCACGTACAGGCCACAACCAGGCAATGTCGATGTGCGATTGTCCCACCATATGCTCCAAACCTTCGGCGTTACCACCGATTTCTCTTACCTCACGAATCAGGTTTTCTTCGATGGTGCGGATGCCTTCCCCTTGCTTGACTGCTTCTTCTGTCAGACCTACAAATTGATCCATCGCCCGATAGATCGCTTCCAGCAGGCGTACACGGCGGAAATCACTTTCCGGGATCAGCACTGCGGAATCGCGTACAATGGTGACCGTGTACATCAGGCTGCGGACAGGTTCATTCGGCCGCACCAGCAAACTGCGGATTGATGTAATCGGTGGCTGAATAACCGCTTGCTGATTCAATGGATCTACAGGCTCGGGTACCGGATCGAATAGCTCAATCTCAAGATCGGGCTGAGTCCCGATTCGGGAAGGGTCGAGTGTTACATACGTATGATTTCGATCCAGGCCCTGATAGGAATGTCCATTGACCCGCAGCAAACCTTCCCCACCGGATTCAAAAACAAGACCGTATGGTTCCTGCTGCCAGGAGGCGGGCACTTCCAGACGTGTACGGAAGAAATAGGTCGTTCCCTGTTCACTCGGGAAACGATTCAACCCTTCTCCTTCTGGATAAGCCTTCTGATCCTCATACTGTCCTGGCACTTTATAATAAGTACGGGTGATGTCCCAACTACGCAGCTCCATTTGCTCCAGCCACTGACGTTCGGACAACTCGCGAATAAATCGTCTGATGCGTTCCATTTCCTTACGCCTCCTCTACCGTTAGCTCGGCGAACTGCGTATCATTTACATGTCTTCCGATATGAATATGGAACTTACCGGATTCAATGACAGGCGTGAGATCACGGCCGATATATTGCAGCTGCTCTGCTCCAATATGGAAGGTTACAGTCTGCGTCTCTCCAGGCTCCAAATTCACTTTCACAAATCCCTTCAGCTCCTTGGCTGGACGAGCCACTCGGCTAACCACATCGGATACATACATCTGAATGACTTCTGCACCTCTGCAAGACCCCGTATTGGTGACCTTCACCGATACGGTAACCGTCTCGTCTGCTGTCATCGATTCCGTACTCAGCTTTGGCTCGCTGTATTCAAAAGTAGTATAGCTAAGCCCGTATCCGAATGGATAGCGAGGCTCCAGATCCTCTTCCAAATACCGCTTGCCGCGTGATCGTTTACCATTGTAGTAAACCGGTAATTGACCCACATGCTTCGGAATGGAAATTGTCAGTTTGCCGGACGGATTCACATCGCCGAACAAAATGTCTGCAATGGCATGCCCACCTTCTTGCCCCGGATACCACGCTTCCAGAATGGCATCAGCATGTTCATCCACCCAAGGTTCAGTAATCGGCCGACCGTTGATATATACAATGACAAGTGTTTTGTCAAGCTTGTGAATCTCCTGAATCAGCTCGAGCTGGACTCCGGCGAGTCCCAGTGTCATGCGGTCAATGCCTTCGCCACACTCCATGTCATTCCATGAGTTATCGGATACATTGGAAGCACCGGTCTTCAGATCGATCGTTCCTTCACCAAAATCTCGGGCACTCGAGCCGCCAACGACCATGATGACCGTATCGGCTTGCCTTGCCGTTTCTATCGCATGCTCGAATCCTTCTCTTGAATCGCCCTTGATTCGGCAACCCGGTGCGTAGAGCACCTCAGCTACAACATTCGACGAACGACCATCTGATCCTTCCCCCGCGTGTCCACTGTTACTAACGGCAAACTTACTGCGGATACCATCCAGCACCGTAGCCACTTTGGATTTTGGTTGGGGGGATGTATAATCACCCAACTGGTTATAGGCTTGGTCTGCATTAGGACCAATGACAGCAATCCGGCCCGTTGTTGCCGTTGACAGAGGCAGCGTTGCCGCTTCATTTTTGAGCAAGATCACGCCTTCCGCTGCCAATTGACGTGCCAGCTGAATATGCTCTGCACTGCCAATGACTTCTGCCGCGCGATCAGCATCCACATAAGGCTGCTCGAACAGTCCCAGCTTAAACTTGAGCGACAGCACGCGGCGAACAGCCTGATCCAGTACATGCATCTCAAGCTTTCCTTCCGAGATCGCCTGTACCAGATATTGTCCAAACATCTCACCGGACATCTCCATATCAATACCTGCCTGAATGGCCTGCACGGATGCTTCCAGTCCATCTGCCGCCACATCATGCCCACTTGCGAGCATGTTGATGGCACCGCAGTCCGTAATGACCAGACCGTCAAAGCCCCATTCTTTACGCAGAACATCATCCAGCAGTTCCGTATTAACGGTACACGGGATACCGTCGATTTCATTATAGGCCGGCATAATGGATTGAGCGCCTGCTTCAACCGCTTTGCGGAACGGATACAGGTCTACTTCCAGCAGCTCACGCCAGCCCATGTGTACCGGTCCCGCATTGCGTCCACCTTCCGAGCTGCCATAACCGACAAAATGTTTCAGTGTAGCCGCTACCGCATCCTCTTGGTCCAGACGCTCGCCCTGAAGTCCCTGTACGGAAGCAACAGCCAGCTCACCAATGAGATATGGGTCTTCACCAAAGCATTCCTCGGTACGCCCCCAACGTGGATCACGTACAACATCCAGTACCGGAGAATACGTTACCGCACCGCCTTGAGCACGCGTCTCACGAGCAACCGCCCGGCACATATCACGGTACAGATCCACATTCCATGTACTTCCCAAGAGCAGGGGAACCGGATAGACCGTACCGTCAATCGCCATATGTCCGTGTGAGCATTCCTCTCCGATCAGAATGGGAATCCCCAGTCTGGAATGCTCCACAGCATGATGCTGAATCAGGTTTACGGCCTCTGCCCCTTCTCTGGCAGACAGTCCATTTTCAAGCGTAACACCCGTCCATGGATCTGCACGAAGCGCACCGTACAGAGAGCCTACGCCTCCGTTTTCCACTTGTTCTTTAAAGGATTCATTCAGCGTAATGTTCCCCTGATCATTCGTATAGGTCTGCCAGCCAAACGGCTGGATGAGTTGACCCGCCTTCTCCTCCGTGGTCATTAAGCTCAGCAGATGTTCTACTCGCTCTTCCACGGATTTGCTCTTATCCTTATATATCATCATCCTTCGATGCCTCCATCTGTAGAAGTGATTTGGTTATTCTTTGACGGCTCCGACTGTCAGTCCCTGTACAAAGTAACGCTGGAAGAACGGATAAGCGAAAATAATCGGCAACGTGGCGAGAACCACCATCGCCATCCGTGAAGTATCCTGCGGGATGGATTGCATCGCCGCCAGACTCATCGAGCTGTTCGCCGAGTTCTGCTGGATGAACTGGATGCTGGACTCGATCCGCATCAGCATGGATTGCAGCGGTACGAGGTTGGGATTATCGATATATAACAGCGCATTAAACCAATCGTTCCAGTAGCCGAGCGTACTGAACAATCCGATCGTCGCCAGCCCCGGCAGAGATAATGGAATGACAATTTTGAGAAACGTATAAAATTCTCCGGCTCCATCAATTTTCGCCGATTCAATGACCGCATCCGGTACACTGGTCGAATAGAACGTACGCAGGATCATGATATAGAAGGCATTCATTGCGAGTGGCAGGATCAATGCCCATAAGGTATCTTTCAATCCAAGAAGCTGGGATACGACCATATAGGTCGGAATCATCCCGCCGTTGAACAACATGGTCAGGATGGCAAATATGGAGAAAAATCTCCGATAACGGAAGCTCTTGCGGGAAATCGCGTAAGCATACAATGACATTAGAATTAAACTGACGATGGTACCCAGTACCGTGACCAAAATAGTTACCCCGTACGCACGCAGCAGCGTGTCTCCACTCTGCCAGACAAACTGATAGGCTGCGAGACTCCACTCCGCCGGAATGAGTCGGTACCCGTCACGGGCCAGTACCTTCTCGTCCGTGAACGAGATGATGACCACAAATACAAAAGGAAAAACACAAATCAAAGCGAATAGTCCGGCTATGATGTTCATAATTACGTTCCAGCCGCTGGATACATGATGGAAGTCGCGTTTTTTTACAAGTTGAGCCACAGTGGTTCACTCCTTTCCCTTATCCTAGAATAGGCTGCTATCTTTATCGATTTTGCGTACAACATAGTTGGAAATGATAACAAGTACAAAGCCCACAACGGATTGATACAATCCGGCAGCTGTACTCATGCCAATCTCACCGCTTGTTTTCAAGCCACGATACACATACGTATCAATAACATTCGTGACAGAATACAACGTACCTGAATCCCTTGGAACCTGATAGAAGAGACCAAAGTCGGCATAGAAGATACGACCAACGGCCAGCAAGGTCATAATAATGATGATGGGTGATAACAATGGAATCGTTATATTGCGAATCTGCTGCCATTTGTTTGCACCATCGATCATCGCTGCCTCATACAGCGACCGATCAATCCCCAGGATGGAAGCGAGATAGACAATGCTGTTGTACCCGATGCTTTTCCACAAAGCTACGAACACCAGGATATACGGCCAATACTTTGCTTCCGAATACCACTGAATGGGTTCCACGCCGAACCATCCAATAATTTGGTTCAACATCCCCCGGTCCATGCTCAGGAAGCTGAACGCGAAGTAACCGACAATAACCCAAGACAGAAAATACGGCAGGAACATACCTGTCTGATACAATTTGGCCAATCGTTTATTAATCAGCTCCGAGAGCAGAATTGCCAAACCTACAGCGAATACCAGCCCCAGAACAATAATGGCAATGTTATAAAAAAGTGTATTTCGAGTAATGAGCCAAGCATCGTTGGTGCTGAACAGGAATTTGAAGTTATCCCAACCTACCCATTCACTCTTCATCAGACTTGCCCAGAAGCCTTCGCGGCTGAAGCGATATTGCTTGAATGCTGCTACTGTGCCCACCAATGGCAGGTAGGAGAAGAAGAAGAACCAGATGGCGCCTGGCAGCACCATGAACAGCATGACTCGGTTTCTAATCAAATTTTTCAAAAATGACGTCATATGGAGATCCTCCTTCAGGCTTGAATGAAAAAGGATCGGGCGCAACAAGCAGCGGCCCGATCCCTGAATTTACCCTTACTTATTTGCCGCTCTCCAGGCATCAAGCTGGGTTTGGGCTTCAGCCATCACTTTTTCAAGTCCGGCTTGATTGAACTTCTCAATCACTTGCTCCAAATTGGTCTCCGGGTCCAGCGTACCTGTCATCAATGCGGCCCAGTATTGCTCTTTGACATTCTGCACTGCTGTCAGTTCAGAGGACACGTTACTTGAATCAAAGTTAAAGCTCAAAATTGGGGAATTTACACCCTCTGCATTAAACTTCTTGAACTCATCCCATTTGTTATCCGGGTCATTGTTGTTCAGATACAATAACATGTTGTTACCGAGAGAGTACGAAGGCATATCGTAGTTCTTGGATTCAGCCAGATTTTCCATGTGCGTATCATCCACTTTTTTGTAGTGAACGCCCTCAATACCTGAATCGACCATATTGCGCAGCACTGGATCTGTATTCAGCAAGTTCAGGAACTCCATTGCTTTTTCCGGATATTCAGAGTTGGCCGAGATGGCCATGATTGAACCTTGTACAGACGTGTTGGTGATGATCGCGTCACTCGCTGGTGTGGACACCACCGGATATCCGTAACTTGCCGACCATTGGTTGTCCGCGAGTGGTTGTGTCTGTGCACGATCCAGGAACCAGTTGCCTGATGTAGTCAGGTCATTGGTAGATCCTGTTGTTGCTGCCTCTGGCGATACATAACCAGCTTTGTAGTATTTGTGCATCGTTGTGAGTGCTTCTTTCATTTCCGGAGTCTCCAGAATGTTCACAATTTTATAATCCGTGGTATCCAGTTTGACTGCCATTGGCAAATTCTGAATGACATAGTCATAAGGAACATAAGGAACAAAGTTTTTATCCATTCCAAATGGAGTCACACTTGGCTCATTTTCCTTGATTGTTTTGAGCAAAGGCTCCAGACTGTCTAACGTACGAACATTGGAGATGTCCATTTTGTATTTATCAAGCAACGTTTTGTTAAAACGCCATACCTCTTGTTGAGGCAGCTCCTTGTTGGCCGGAATACCGTAGTTGTGTCCGTCTACCTTGGAACCGCTCAGGAATGCAGGATCAATGGTCTTGGTGAGATCCTGACCGTGTTTCGCGAGCAAGTCATCCAGCTCCAGGAATGCACCCTTTCTTGCATTTTGAACATAGTCAAATCCGCCGGATGAGGTGAATAGGATGTCCATTGGCTCGCCGGATGCTACATTAACTTGCATCTTTTGCGGATAGTCACCCCAGTCAACCATTTTCATCGTTACCGTGGCATTGATTTTTTCCTTGGTGTACTTGCTGACTTCTTCCATCACTTTATTGACATCTTTCTGAGGGGTACCGATGGTGTACCAGATCAGCTCGACAGCGTCTTCTCCTGCTCCCCCTGATTCTGAAGCTTCCTTGCTTCCTCCACAGGCACTAAGAACAACTGTAACCGCCATCAAAAGTGCTAGAACGAGAGAAAAACTTTTTCTTTGTTTACTCATTTCCTTGATCCTCCCTTTTTCGTGTTCCCTTAAGCTCTACAATCTAACTGCTTTAACCTTACCGAATGAAAGCATTTTCAAAAAGAAGATAAACTTAATATTTCGAGGTACAAATTAAAGAGAAATCAGTACCGGTTCATTAATTTGTACCGATTTGAATAAATCGCTTACATGAGAAAGACATCCTGAGTAACATTTGGCACCAACGTGATAGCATGCCCTCATGTTTCCAGAATGCCTCATCCATTTCTGTCTGCTGTTCCAGTCTGTATTCCATCGAAAATTAACCAAAAACCTTAAAATCGGTGGGTGAAATCCCCACATATTTACGGAACTGTTTATAGAAATAGCCTGTCTCCCAGTACCCCACATTCCTTGCGATTTCATGTACTTTCAGATTCGAATTGCGCAGCTGTTCCTTGGCACGTTCAATCCGGTATTTATTGATATATTCGGCAAAAGTCTCGCCCGTCTCCTTATGGAACAGTTGTCCCAAATATACCGGATGAAGATGATAGTGAGCCCCCAGCAGCTTCAGGGAAAGCTCTTCTGCGTAATGTTTGTCAATATGCTGAAGCACCTGGTTGACGATCGGATTCTTCAAATCCTGAAGCAGGGACTGAATCGTCTCCGTACCAACCTGCTGCAATGCCTGTACAAGTTCATCAAAGGTGCCGCTATCCAATACAAGACGAAGCCCTTGTTGGAAAATAGCAGACTCATCGGTATGTTTAATGCCCTCCAATTCCATCTTGAAACGAATGACCACTTCCAGTGCAATGTTCTGTAATTCGGCGGGCGTAACCCCATCGCGACGCTGTTCTAGATCTGCCCGAATTCTCTCGGTAAGCATCTCTGAATTGCGGGACAGAATAAGCTTGGCATACTCCTTCCAATCGATGGAGAAGGAAGAAGTGGAATCCCCGCCCTTTTCCAATATGGCATGGTCAATTACTTTAAGGTCGGGATAGATCATGACATACTGGAGCGCCTTTTTTGCCTCTTGATAACTTGCCGGCGCATTGTGAAGTCCCTTCATCATACTTCCTGCCCCAATCACAACCGCAGGATGTGTCTCCGATAGCGCAGTCGATAGCAGCTGAAGGCAATCCATAAACTTTTGCTCCTCGTCCTCACCTGCGTGCACATTGGCAACGATGACAATATCACCATCGATATCATGGAATACATTCAGATATGACTTTCCTTTCAGCATACTCTCCACTCGCTCGAACATGCCGAATTCCTCCCCTTTTGCGCGCAGGATAGCCACTGCAACGTCAGGTGCGTCCAACGAAAGGTTCATGAACAGCGCGCGTTCCTCAAATTCTCTGGGTGCAATCTGTCCTGTCAGCCATCGGTGAAGGATGTTGTCTTTCAGAATCTGAACACCGTAAGCATCATCTGTTTGAGGAGACAACGCATGATCCAGCTTTGCAGTCGTATTGCGGAGCGTCGATTCAAGCTCTTCCACATTGATCGGTTTGAGCAGATAATTTTCGATGCCCAGCTGCATGCCCTCTTTCAGATATTCAAACTCATTGAAACCACTCAGAATAATAACCTTGATATCTGGCTGCAATCGCCTCGCTTCCCGAATCAGATCCAGACCATTCATGATTGGCATGGATATGTCTGTGATCAGAATGTCCACGGGCTGTGACGACAGGGCATTTAATGCAGCCTGTCCATTACCGGCATGGCTTACAATTTCCATTTCGAATGATGACCAATCCAGAATATCGTACAATCCTTCAATGATGAACGGTTCATCATCCACAATAAATACCTTGTACATATTAAACACCTGTCCCTTCTATATGAGGATAACGAACCCTGATCAGGGTTCCTTCTCCGAGTGTACTCTCGATCGTGATGCCGAATTCCGGTCCGTATAAGAAACGTAAACGGGTGTGGACACTGCGGAGTCCGAACATCTGGCCCGATTCTTCCGGGCGTTCCAGTTCTTCAAGAATCTCTGTCAGGCGCGCAGGATCAATGCCTTTGCCGTTATCTCTAACCTCTACCTGTAATACGTCGTCCAACTCTTCAACAACAATCGATAATTGGTTATCGGAACGTTCCGTTTGAATGCCATGCACCACATAATTTTCAATAATCGGTTGCAGGGATAGCTTGACCACCGGATGTTGGTTATGTTCAGGGTCCAACTGAATTGTATACATGAAAATATCCTTATAGCGAATCCGGAACAACTCCAGATATAAACGGCAAGCTTCCATCTCATCCTTCAGTGTATAGTTTTTCTTTTGCTGAACGAGGCTCTTGAATAACACGGATAAACTGTAGATCATCTCACCGACATCCTTCGCTCCCTGCGAAATCGCCCTCATCCGAATAACCTCAAGGGTGTTATAGAGAAAGTGGGGATTAATTCGAGCCTGAAGTGCAACTAGTTCTGTCTCCTTTTGTTTAATCTCGGCTTTGTAGACCCGTTCAATATACTGATTAAGTTCATCCAGCATATCGTTAAAGCTGTGCGAGATCTGTCCCAGCTCATCATCACGGGTATCATCGATGCGTGCTGTCAGATTGCCGTATTTCACCCTTTGGGTGAAACGAATGATTCGGCGGGTGCGTTTAGCAAAATTAATAATGAAAAACGCCGGAACCAATACGGCAAACAGGATACATATGATGCTAATCGAAACGATTGTATTGCGTGTACCCGCGTAGGCTTCAGCCATCTCATCCACAGGAACCGTGCCAACAACCACATATCCCTGATCCGCCGAGACAAACTTGTTCACATACATGTTCCGCTCCTTTTTCATCGAATCCATGTCGGTCTGGTCAAACAATGAATCGGCCACATTCACATAGGGATATTGCTTCCCGTAATAGTTGTTGTTGGAGTCGAACAATACCGTGCCCTTGGCTGATAGCACCACAATTTCTCCCTTAAGGTTACTTTCATAACTGTCGAGAGCATTGCCAATGCCCGCAGAGTCAAAGAAAACGAGGAACTGTCCCAAATTTCGAAGGGTCTGTGTATTGTTGATGGGCACACGAATCGCATACAGCGCCGGGTCCCATTGATTTATTTCTTTGCGTATCCAATAGTTTGGCGCGCTGATATTTGGAGTCTCCATCGCCATCACGTCAGGAATATAGGAATGAGCCACATTGGTGTCCAGCTTCCTGAATTGCTTATGCTGATTGAAGGTAGATAGATCCTGTTGCTCTGCACTATATAACATCACTTGATTGATATCCGAATTGCGATCCATGATGTTCTGAAAATGCTTCAATACGTCAGCAGAATAATCATCCTGATTCGCGTAATACCCATTCGTCAGATGCTGCACATATTCGGCGTACGTGTGATTCATGAGATAGGTAATATTGGCTGACAACGCCTCATTCTGATGCATGTCCCTCACCATGTTCTGTACCGATTCATACTGCTGGTGAATATAACGGTCGACACTTTCCATCGCCGCTTTCTGGATCGCCAGTTCTCGGCGAATCGTTGCGTCGGATACGGACAGGAAGATGATATAAGACAAAGTAATAATCGTTACAATCGAAATCATGGAGAAGATGAACAGCATCTTCATAAACATATTATTTTTGAAGAAATTTTTGTAAACGCTAACAATTTTCAAATCGCAAGTTCCCCCCGCTGCTGATTTCATGTCTAAATTATATCATCTGCCTTCTGACATTAACTTGTCACCTGGAACTTTTCTTTAGTTTATACCTGTGTTTCTTTAATTTCACCCTATTTGAAAATGCTTTCATACACTATCGTTAACCATAAGTTAAGTTTTGTGTAAAAGAATACCTTACATTCATTCGACTCGAAGGAGGAACAACATGACACGCAAACCCAAACCCAAAGGCTTCATTCCCAAGGTAACTGCAATGGTGCTCACGTCAGCTCTGCTTGGACAAGTCATCGCCTCATCTGCTTATGCAGGAGACACACTCCCTTACACAGGTGAAAGTGCCAAAGGGGTGAACCAGCCCTATCAGCATGGCTACACCGCTGCCCAGATTCAGAATTGGACACCCGAAAGTGATATCCATGGTGATCTGCTTCGTGCCCATGTACCTTTGCAACCTCGCAATGATGCATTTGCTGCAACGCAAGCTTATCCCGAACTCAACCCCGACACCCAGCTGTTTACCATGAGTGGCGATTATGGTAATGCCTTCTTCGATAGTACCCCTTACACGAACGAGTTCAGTCAGTACCTCTTTAATTATTGGCAGTATACAGACTATTACAGCTATTGGCATGGCATGGCTTCTGCGGGCGTACCCGAAGAATTGTACGATCCAAATAAGGACTGGACAGAAAAATACTTCGAGTTTGGCATTTTGAATATTCCCAATCCGGCCTATACCAATGCAGCACACAAAAATGGCGTCCGGTCCATTGCTAATATCTTCTTCTCCGATAACGACCGCGGACCCCAAACTTACAAACAGATGCTTGTGCAGGATGAAGACGGAAATTTCCCTGTTGCTGCAAAGCTGGTTGAAATGGCGAAATATTATAACTACGACGGATATTTCTTCAATCAGGAAGAAGTCGCCAAAGGCGTTGCCCCTGAAGATATCCTCTCCTATAAGAAATTCATGAAATATCTCAGAGACGAAGGATTATATGTTCAGTGGTATGATTCCACCATCAATACAACGGGCAGGATTCAATACCAGAACCAGTTTAACGGACTCAACAGCCCATTTGTGCAGGATTCTGCACTAGGCAGAGTCTCGGATTCGATTTTCCTGAATTACGTGTGGAACCATGACATGCTGCGCGATTCTCGCGATCATGCCGTTAGCCTGGGACTCGATCCACTGGAAACGGTATTTGCCGGTATCGAAGGTGGGAATGACCAGTTCGGCCGCTGGAAGCAGCTCTACGATTTGCGCAACAATCTGGACGAGAATGGCCAGCCGATGAACAGTATTGCAACGCTAGGTGCCGACTTTACCCATAATGCCCTGGATGAAGAGATGGGCGACGGCAGCACCAATCATAGAGCCGAAGATAAGTACCAGTGGATGACCTTTGTGCGCGACCGCGCCTGGTGGTCAGGTCCGAATCAGGACCCAACCAACGCACGCCGTACATCATCCGCCGATCTGTCCGATGTGTATGCTTCCGGTGCAAAGTGGGACGGCATCGCCGCTTATCTTACCGAACGCTCTGTCATTCATGGCTCCAATTTTGTGACCAACTTCAATACAGGCCATGGGCTGAAATATTATGAAGACGGCACGGTTTCCAATGAATCCGAATGGTCCAATATCAATATTCAGGATATCCCGGTCACCTGGCAATGGTGGATGGATAGCCAAGGTGACAAGCTGACGGTTGATTTTGACTATGGTCCAACCTATGAAAAAGGTGCTCGCTATACTTACGATTCCATTGGTGCATTCAACGGCGGCAGCTCTCTGGTCGTGAACGGGCGTCTGAATGCGGACAATTTCCTGCGACTGTACAAGACGGATCTGTCCATCAATGCACAATCCAAACTGGAACTCACTTACAACAAACCGTCTGTCAGCGACGCTTCGTCCATGCATGTTGGACTGATCTTCGAAGATGAACCAACCAAGGTGGTCAAAGTTAATGTGCCTGAATCAGGCCAGCATACGGAAGAATGGAGAACCACTACACTGGATTTGAGCGCATACCAAGGAAAGACCATTGCAGCTTTTGGTCTATCCTTCGACCCTAATGGCACTACAATTGAGAATTATCAAATGAACATTGGTGAGATCCGTATCTCCGACGGTTCTGCCGCCAAACCGAATGCTCCAACCGGATTCCATATTGCCAAAGCACTGACCAACACCGATGAGTTGGTTGTCGAATGGGATATCGAAGACTATTCCAAGGTTAAGCAATATAACCTGTATGAGAACGGTGCCTATGTCGGTGGTGTGTATGACTCCACATTTTATATTAAATCGCTCAAACAACCCACGGGTGAACTGTCCATTCGGGCTGTAGGCCCAGATGGTACCGAGAGTGAAGCAACCGTCCTGCCGTATGATCTGAATGCAGCTGTTCAGGACATTGATGTCAAATTCAAGAGCAATGGCGATGCCATTGTCCATTGGAAAAACCCGAAGAAGAACAACGATAAAGAACCCATCCAGCTTACACTTCAAACTGAATATGCGAAGGAACCTTTCACCAAGACACTTCAGGTCAAAAAAGGAAAACAGTCTGCCATTCTGTCCGGCCTTCCGACCAATGGTGAACATTACGTGCTGAATATTGCCATTGGCAAGCAGAATCCAGTGACAATGACCGGACAGCTTGCAGATACTCAGATTACACCATACACCAAGGAAAAGATCACGGTAAAGGATGGAAAGTACACCCTCGCATTGCCTGAGTTGGAGGATTGGTACAAGATTTATATCTATGAAAATGAGGTACCCCGTGAATTCGGAGTGACTTACGTATCGCAGAAATTCCCTTATATCATTCGGGGCAGAACGAAGCTGAGCGAACTTACCTTCACGCCTGCGTCCAGCAGCAGCTCACTGAAGCTGGTTATTGAAGATTATGCCGGCAACAAGGCAACGACAATTCTGCGATAAGCAAAAACCGTCATACATCGATAAAAAAACAAAAAGGCGAGTCTCCTTTGATTTAGGTGACTCGCCTTTTGGGTGTATATTATGAAAGTTATGAAAGTTATGAAGTTCCCTTTTGTTTACTCGCCTGCATCTGCTGGGCAAACCTCATCATCTCTTCGAACTCTTCTTCGGATACTGCATTACCTTCGGCGCCTATGTCTTGTACAATCGGAATTTCGGGTTTGGCTTTGGTTCCTTTGCCGTATGTACGGGAACGGGTTCCAGCTGCACCAGCAGCTTGTTTGCCTTTGACCTTGGCTTGGTCGCGAATATATTGTACCGCCTTCTCATAGGAGTTCACCTGCTTAAGCAGCATGTTGGAGGCAATGGCCTCAACGAAGTTGCGGTTAATTCTTTGCTCACCGCCGGATACAAGCAATGCCATCAAATAATGAATCAGCACATTAATCACTTCACCAGGCAATTTGTAGCTGAGATCGATTTTCTCAAAAATGTCCACCAGGTTGTCCGGTACGGCTCCAGGGAAGAACGTTTGAAGCAGTCGTGTGTAAGGCTCATTGCGCAGCATCATGTTGTATTGATGAATATCACACTTGGTCGAAAATTGCGGAGGCACTTCGACGTAGTATTCCATCTGCACGACGTGTTCGACTGGTGGTTCACCAGAATCCTCTTTCCGCTCAGGTTCCTCCATATGCTGTCTTAGAGCCACAACCTTCGCTGCCTGTACCGTCTGCTGTTCATGTCGCTTCTTGGTCTGTCTGAACTGCAGGCTTGCCTTGTGTTGAAGTTCATCCAGCACGAGCTGCCCCTGTGGGTTGAAGATATCATCCTCATCCAACAAACGACATACATCCTGTACGCTGAGATTGAACTTGTTCACCACATAATTCACAATGCCGAGCTGCTCATGATCGAACCGCAGCTGTTCTACATGACGACGATTGACCGACTCACGCGGAAAACGCAAGATAATGTCGGCATAATTCAAGCTGTTCTCCTCGGCTGCACCCGTTGTTCCGCTGCGCTGGGCCGAAGTCGACACTTCCGACAATGCCTGCTCGAGTTCGTAATCAATGACATGGGTGTTCAATTCAAATATATCGTAAAAAGGAACAGAAATATTCTCTTTATTAGCTGCCGGGTAAGGTGCTTCACCGCTCTCTATGGCTGAAAAACCGGAACGTAGTGAAAGTACGGCGAACTTGCCGATCTTGTCACGAAGCAGCAGTGTCAAATGCTGTGTGCGGAAAAATTCTGCCGGAGAGAGCGGCGGCTGCAGCTCATATTCATAGATGTAATCATCATTTTCCGGAATATACAGCCTTGCCGTCTGAAGCAGTCCCACAGCCTCCAGCTTGGAGGCCTGCTCCACCAAATACTTTCGTCCTTTCTCGCTTGGCTCAAGTCCAAGTGTCATGAACAGCCTCCGTTGCTGCTCAAGCGCCGAGTAACCGACCTGTTCACCTGGAAGATGCTGAAAAAGCAGTCGATACAAGCCAACCGCAAAGGCACCTACCATGGGCTGATACGCTCCGGTAAGCATACGGTCATCCAGGGCACTAAGTCCAAACTCCCTGTATACGCAGTAGCGATGATGTTCAGTATAATGGTGCATATTGGTCATGCGCATAGCTTGATCTCCTTCTCCCGAAAAGGTTGTTTATCTATTCTATCATAAATGTCTGATCCTCAAATGTTCAAAAACAGGTAAAAAACGAACCTGTTCTCGCTCCGTTTCGTCCTAGGTCGACAGCATTCACGTTTTCGCAGAGTTGCTAGATTACTATAAAAGCTACAGCCTTAGAAAACAAGTGGAGATATGGAGAAATGTTATCCATATGTATATGAGGCTTAGCCCCAACATAATACGCAAGATTTGGATGCACGCCAAAAAAGCCTTCCCTTTGCATTCGTAAGCGTTTACGACAAAGGCAAGACCTTTACAGGAATATTGCGGTCAGCGAAAACTTCTTTTGCCGGCCAATTAAAACATTTTGTATCCACCCAGACGAAGTTTGCGAATGGTCCAGCCACTAATGATTGCTCCTGCCAGTCCAGCTATGCCTGTCATATAGTCTACAATATGGAAAGATCCCAAATGTGACATCAGCGATGCCGTATGATCCCACAGGGAATATACGACGACAGGCAGAATGACGATGATGAACAGATAGGAAGGAAACCAGGTTGTCTTCATCAGCATATTCAGAATGAAACCGATACCAAACATCATAACAAAAAATAATACCATCAATACCAGCACAGGTATGAACTGCATCGGGTGACGTTCACCTCTTCTTTCACTGACTCGGTTTCTCATACTATGGATAGTAGATAGTGTACCGCAAAAAATGTGGCGAAGCAACGAACTTTCTGGACAAATTCCCCTATAATTGCCCTCTGTTCATTTGCCCTTCTGCTTCCTGTTGGGATACAATAAAGACGATAACGCATTCAACCGTCCCTTACCGGGATTTGGAAATATACCCTGCAGGAGGAATACAATTCATGAACGAAGCCGCATCAACACTGGAGGGCTGGTACGCCCTGCATGACTTCCGCTCGATTAACTGGGCCGCCTGGAAAGCTGCCGATGATGAGGAACGTGCCGTAGCACTGGACGAGCTGGAGGAATTCTGGAAAGAATGGAAGGAAGTCGAGAATTCATCCCAAGGGAGCACAGTCGTGTATACGGTCGTAGGCCAAAAAGCTGACCTTGTCATGATGCATCTGCGTGAAACGCTGGAAGATCTGAAGGCCGTTGAGAATGCCTTCAACAAAACGATGTTTGCCCAGTACACGACCAAATCGTATTCTTACGTCAGCGTAGTGGAACTGAGTAACTATTTGGGCAAAGAAGGCGAAGACCCTATGCAGAACCCGGAAATCATCGCCCGTCTCAAGCCGGTCCTGCCACAGCGACAATATATCTGTTTCTACCCGATGAACAAAAAACGCGAGCTGAACGACAACTGGTACATGCTCTCCATGGATGAGCGCCGCTCGATGATGCGCAGCCATGGCATGATCGGTCGCAGTTATGCTGGTAAAGTGAAACAGATCATTACTGGCTCCGTTGGTTTCGACGACTGGGAATGGGGCGTTACGCTGTTTGCGGATGATGCACTTCAATTCAAGAAGCTCGTATACGAGATGCGCTTTGACGAAGTCAGTGCCCGTTATGGCGAATTCGGCTCTTTCTATGTGGGAAGCCTGCTGAATGAAGAAACACTGGAAGACATGCTTAAGCTGTAGGAACAAATAGCAAATAAAGCACCGGACATCTCCTGTAAAGGTCAATGTCAGCGGTGCTTTTTTTTATATCTATCCTATACTCAATACATCGTCTTGAACGGATCAACCGGGAGCATTCGAAGAACGTGATCCTTCTAAATCTTAGTCCTGATCCTCTTCATCAACCGCTTTCAGAGACTCCAGAAACTCGGCCGTTGCCCGGTCACGGTCACGTCCCTTCTCCTTAAGCCGCTCGATCGCTGGCAAAATGAGAATATCAACTTCCTTCTGCACAATATAAGCCAGATCATACTGATCCTGTTCCTCCAGATAAGCGCCAACCTGCATCAGGGCATTGTATCGATCCAGTTCTTCGCGCGTGAGTAGTCCTCTGACCTGAACACTGCAATGTCTCATCCAAAAAACCGCCCTTTCTTCAGTACCAGGGGAATACCACCGATGATAAACAAATACCGGAGATCCACCAGCTTCTTCAGCTGAGCTGCCTTCCATCCTTTGTATTTCTTACCTCCTACGACGGCGATAGCTTCACCTTTCCCCAGTGAGGCTACCGTACCTTTACTTGTAAATTCAAAAGGCTCGGGCTGCTTCTTGCGGATGGCTGCGACAACGTTTTTGGCACAGTTAACACCCTGCTGCATTGCGATCTGAGCGGTTGGCGGATAAGGCCGCCCTTCGTTGTTAAACACCAGTGAATTGTCACCGATGACGTAGACATGCTCATGCCCTGGGGCACGCAGATATTCATCGACTTTCACCCGTCCACGCATTACTTCAAGGCCAGCTTGTTCAAGCAAAGCGTTACCCCGAATACCACCGGTCCATACGACCGTTGCTGCATCCAGTTTTTCTCCTTCACCCACAATGACCCCATCTGGCAAACATTGCTTAATCGGAACACCGATTTTGAAAGTAACCCCTTTTTTCTTCAACACGTTCATCGCATGTTCTACCAGCTCCGGATCAAAACCCGGCAGGGCTGAAGGTGCAGCTTCCACATTATAAATGTGCACATTTTTCGGATTCACATCGAATTCCTTGCAGAGCTGAGGAATTCGATCTGCAAGTTCAGCCACGAATTCGACACCACTAAAGCCCGCGCCACCCACAACAAAACGAATGCGGTTACGCTTATTATCGTTTTTGTACATGGCAAATTGATATTCGATATGTTCACGAATCCGTCTGACCGAGTTAATGCTGCGAATGGTCATCGCATGGTCAAGCATGCCAGGAATACCGAAGGTCTCCGGTTCTCCACCCAGCCCAATGATCAGATAATCATAAGATAACGTGCCGTCCTCCAGAATAATCTTCCGATCCTGCAGGCGAATCTCTTTCACCGAAGACTTGACCAGATCAATCTTGAATTCGTCAATCAGCTTCGAAATGGGAACCCTTGCATGTTCAATGGTATCTGTGCCAGCTGCCGGCATATGTAGATGTGTGGTGATATAATGATAATCATGCCGGTTCACCAATGTGACATCGGCTTCGTTATAATTCAATTCTTTCTGCAGCCGCTGGGCTGTCAGAATCCCGCCATAGCCCGCGCCGAGGATGACGATTTTGGGAATACTGCTCATGTCTATACCCCTTCCGGTTTCGCTCGCATCAGCCGTTCGATTGTTTTGTTGTAAAAAGGCTCTTACTTACCCATATTGATGAGGTCTTATCCATTATGACGACAAATGTTAACTTCGCGAATTTATTTGAACTTTTTGCATGCAAGTTATCGGTTAAAGTTGTGAAATTATACACAAGATTCAACAAAACGCGGGAATTGTCTTCACATTACAAATTGGAGCTAAATTAGACAAAAAAACACATAGTACAGGTCAAGGATATCTGTATTTCTGGCAAAGATCAAGGTTTTTTTTGTTATTTTTCATAACCTTTCATTTCCAATTTCATCCTATTCTCACCCGATCTTCATCTATTGTTCCCAGATTCATCAAACTACCAACTTTGCAACCCAGTTTACACCGTTTATAATGAGAAAGACAGTTCAGCAACAAATGCGGGTTACTCTATGTGCCTGGCTCCACTATTTCTGTTAACTACCTATTAAAATAAGAAAGGTGTTGTTGATTTTTGACTGCACAAACTGCCGGTCATGACATGACCGATTTGCTTATTATTGGTGGCGGCCCTGCGGGCCTGTTCGCCGCATTTTACGGAGGGATGCGCCAGGCATCCGTTACTTTGGTTGAGAGTATGCCACAACTTGGTGGACAACTTGCCGCCCTCTATCCTGAGAAATACATCTATGATGTTGCCGGGTTCCCGAAAGTTACCGCTCAGGAACTGGTGAATAACCTGGTAGAGCAAATGAATCATTTTAACCCGAACATCCGCCTGGAAGAAAAGGTTGTGTCCGTAGAGAAACTAGAAGAACGTCATTTCGTCGTAAAAACCGATGTGAATGAATACCATGCCAAAGCCGTAATCATCACTGCGGGTGTGGGTGCATTCGAACCCCGTCGTCTGGAGCTTGAAGGTGCAGCCAAATTTGAAAAAACCAATCTGCACTACTTCATCAGTGATCTGAACGCCTTTGCCGGCAAAAAAGTACTCATCAGCGGTGGCGGCGACTCCGCTGTAGACTGGGCGCTTATGCTTGAGCCGATCGCTGAGCAGGTAACGCTAATTCATCGCCGCGACAAATTCCGTGCCCATGAGCACAGTGTCGAAAACCTGATGAATTCCAAAGTGAACGTGGTTACACCTACCGAAATCACGGAACTTCATGGGGAACACAGCATTACCAAGGTTACTTTGGCTCACGTCAAAACTAAAGAAACACAGGAAATTGAAGTCGATGATGTCATTGTCAATTTTGGCTTCGTATCTTCCTTGGGACCCATCGCAGAGTGGGGCATTGAGATCGACAGCAACTCCATTGTGGTCGATTCCCGCATGGAAACATCGATTCCCGGTATCTATGCTGCAGGAGATATTACAACCTATCCAGGCAAGCTGAAACTGATTGCTGTCGGATTCGGTGAGGCACCAACCGCAGTCAACAATGCCAAGGTTTACTTTGACCCAGACGCCAAGTTATCTCCGGGACACAGCAGTAACATGAAGCGCTAATTCCTTATGGATCATATAGAATATAAAAGACACAAAAAAGGGTATCTTACTCCTGAATGAATCCAACATCAGGAGGGATACCCTTGTCTTATATATGCCCGCTGTGTAACGGTCTGGTTGTACCGGAGCAGGCTTGTCCCCACTGCCTTCAGGGACTGTCAGAATGCGGCAAAATGGACGATTACACCGGACCATACAGCCCCTACGTATTTCAAACTTCCTCTGACACGGCAGACAAAGCCGAAAACGTTTGCAATCATATGATGTTCTGTCACCACTGCCAGACAAGCACGCTATGGCCTGTCCATCTATGGGACATGTCCGGAAACCTGTAACATTGCCTGCAATGAGGATCTCTAGTGAAGAATGGCAGATACGTCGGTACCCAGTTTGCGCTTATGGATTTCTGCCAACAGCAGTGCGATGAAATCTCGTTCGAGATTCAACTCAATCGCCTTATGGTAGGAATCCAATAACATCTCATCGGATAACATAGCCATTTCCCGCCACAACCTTTCCTTTTTTTTCCTCAAAACTATCATATCAGAGATTTATAAAGAGAACAAGCGTTCTTGTTATCCACAACGTTTTGTGGAAATCCTGTGTATAGTTTGTTGATAAATGGTAAAAATGTTGATTGATCAACGGGGATATTGTGGACAGTATTTATACACAGGACCGTATCTTATCAAACAGAACGTTTATCAGAGTATTTTTTTTAGAACAAATTCATAGTTTTAAGACTTGCCTGCGAGTAAATTACCCGCACTTCTTCATTTCCAAACGTTTTCCATCTAGTTTCCCTCTATTTTACTATCGGATTTCATTTGGTTTTTTTTAACTTTTTTCACCATTTTCATTGAGGTCTGGTGTTCACTTCCAGAATCCAGATCTTGCCTGAATGATCCAGCCCGTAATCGAAACCAAGCTGCCCTACCCCCGGAAATTGTCTTTCCATAATTTGTGTGCAGCTGAGTGTAAGTGAACGCATCTCCCGGCGTTTGTGTCTTCCGGAAATATGGGGCAGCGACATCCCGAGTGCTCTCCTGCCGGAAAGCATTGTGCCTCCCTTGCTAAGATTCGTCACACATAGTCCCGGGCGAGCCAGTCTTCCTACTAGGGAACGGAACACCCATCCTCTTTCTGTTTTGACAACTTTGACTCTGTAATCGACTGGTCTGCCGTGAATCGTCGCAAGATGAACACCTTGCTGAATCAGGTATTTTCGTCTGGCTTTTACACGGATCAGGGAGCGATACATCTGGTTGTAGCTGGTAAAAGAACGAGTTATCATCATATGAGTGTACCGATACGTTGCTCCGCTTGCGGACACTCTGATGACACCGTAACCGCCACCTCCGACAACCGGTTTGATATATACCATTCCATAGCGGTTAAGCATGTTCAGCAGATTTCTTGAATTAAATGCCATCGTCTGTGGAATATGGACAGCCGCTACCGGATATTTCATCAGCGCTGCTGTCTTCAGCCATTTGCTTGCAAGCTGTCTCGACATGGGTTAATCTCCTTTCCTGAACATTGGTCCTTCCTTATACATACTCAACAGGAGTCGTGCTTTCTTGGATGTCTGTCCAAGGCGAGGGCCCCTTTTCCGTGGAGATCGTCTAGAAGCGTGTCCCAAGGTCGGAGCATGCGCCCGGTTTGCTTTTCAAACGCATCAAACTGTCGTATGCTACTAAAGAATGGTATGGAAAGGCTTAAATTGAGGATCTAAGGAGCGTTCAGAACAAATGGAAGCATTTTTCAAATCACTGTATGGCGTAGCTTATGTTGCAATGTCGATCGTTCTGGTAGCTGTCACGGTACTTCTCTTTGTTACAGGTATCCGGCTTTTTATCAAAAAACGTAATCGCGGGTTTGCCGCAAGCTGCATTATATTTGCCTGTTTCATCGTCTTCATCATTGTAGTAATGCTCACCACGCCCTTCTCCTCCACGCCTCCGGGTTCGCCGGAAGCCATGGCTGCCTTGCTTCACTTCGGGTAGGGTAGATCAACCTCTGTAGAAGGAGATGCTTATGACACATAATGAAACACTTGGAATCATTGACATCGGCTCCAACTCCATCCGTCTTGTCATTTATGAAATGGACCATGACGGAGCTTATCGCATCATTCATGAAGACAAATATGCCGCTCGTCTGAGCAATGTCGTTGAACAAGACGGCACCATCCTGAGACATTCACTGGATAAAGCCATTACCATTTTGCGGCAATTCAAGGCTACCTGCGAAGCTTATCACACCAAGCTCATCCGGGCTGCAGCTACTGCAGCAATTCGAAATGCAGGCAATGCCCTCGAAATTATACGTTGGCTCGAAACGGAGACGGGACTTCAGGTTGAACGTGTATCCGGCGATCAGGAAGCCTATTACGGTTTCCTTGGCGTTACACAATCGATTGATCTGGCGGACGGTTTTGTCGTGGATATTGGCGGGGGAAGTACCGAAATCACTGTATTCCGTGATCGTAAAAGACTGCACAGTATTTCACTTCCTATTGGCGCCGTTAATTCATATGCCCGTTATGGGAGGGAAGATCAATGGTCTGAAGCTAATGCTACTGCACTTTGCAATGAGGTTATTGAGGCATTAAGTGAACAGGAGTGGATAAGGCAGCATCCGGGCCTGCCTCTCATAGGGCTTGGTGGCACCATGCGTACACTGGCCAAAGTGGAACAGAAAAGAACCCAGTACTCCTTGCCTGTGACACATCATTATGAGATAAGTGGGGAAGCCATGGAAAATATCGCTCTTTCTCTGCCACATCTAACCTCGGCACAGCGCAAGAAAGTCCCCGGACTAGCCAAGGATCGTGCCGATATTATTGTTCCGGGTGTATTGATTCTGCGGACGGTCTTTCGAATGATCCAGGGTGATCGGTATGTTGTGAGTGGAGCGGGCTTACGCGACGGTTTGTTGCGAGATCTCATGGCTGAAGGTCAGCCTGTGGTTCCAGACGCATTGAAGGACAGCATTCGCAACTTCATCCATTTTGGCCCGCCGATCCCGGAGAACCGTCTGCACCGGGTTCATCAGGACACAATCACGATGTATACTGCGCTACAGGGCAGCACCCCTGATCCGGCAGATGCCCGAATTCTGTACGCTTCTTCCATGCTGCATATGGCTGGAAAACAGATTAACTATTTCCGGTATCCACAGCACTCGGCCTACTGGATCATGAATGCCAGCATCTATGGACTGTCTCATCGAGAGACCATTTTGAGCGCTATTGCAGCTGATTATCATCCCAAAAAGAGAACGCCCCAGCTGCTTCATAAGCACAGGGACATTCTGAAGGATTCAGATGAACGACATGCGCATCGCTTGGGCTCTCTGCTGCGCGTCGCTGAAGCCATTAGTCGGTCTGAACGTATCGTCGCCATACAGGCAGCAAAAGAAAACGACTCGCTGCAGATGCAATTCATCTGTACAGGCGAGCCGTTACTGGAACTGAGCAGCCTCGAGGAGGCCGTGAAAGATTTGCAGGAAGCCTGGGGAGTTAAGTTATCGCACTCCATTCAGCAGGCTTCCAAGGAATAATGCCGAGCGCCTCCGTCTGACTTCTCAGCGGGGGTTTTTCATTTTGTACAAATACATAATTGCCGCCAGGCATGAGCTCTCTTGCCTTCACATTATCCATAAGTGACAGATTCAAAATGTCAACCAGCATCTTCTTCAGTTCCGGGTCAAATACCGGACACATTAGTTCAATTCTCCGCTTCAAGTTGCGGGTCATCCAGTCTGCGCTGGACAGATACACATCCGGATTGCCGTTATTTTCAAAATAAAACAGTCTGGAGTGTTCCAGGAACCGGTCTACGATGCTAATTACCCGAATATTCTCACTCAGTCCCTCTACACCAGGACGCAAACAGCACACGCCTCGCACAATCAGGTCAATCTGCACACCAGCCTGAGAGGCCAGATATAATTCATCAATGATGTCCTGATGGGATAAAGAATTGATTTTGGCAATGATCCGGGACCGTCTTCCCTTCAGGGCATGTTCCGTCTCCCGGCGAATGAGTGAGAACAATTCATCCTTCATGCCATCTGGAGCCACCCGAAAGGCCTGCAACGCTTTGGGTCCTGAATAACCGGTAATCTCATTGAACAATTCCGATGCATCCTCGCCAATGATGGGATTGGAGGTAAACAGTCCCACGTCGGTGTATACTTTGGCCGTACTTTCATTATAGTTACCTGTTCCGACATGCACGTACCTTCTCAGACCACTCTGTTCCCTGCGTACGACCAGAATAATCTTGGCATGCGTCTTTAATCCAACCAATCCATACACCACGTGACAGCCTGCCTTCTCCAGCGTACGGGCCCAAGCAATGTTCCGTTCTTCATCAAAACGGGCTTTCAATTCAACAACTACCGTCACCTGTTTGCCGCTCTCTGCCGCATGCGCCAGTGCAGGAATCAGACGCGAGTCGCCGTTCACTCGATATAACGTCATTTTGATCGCCATCACGCGTGGATCTTCTGAAGCCTCAAGAATAAAATCCGTTACCGGTTCGAACGACTCGTACGGATGATGAACCAGCACGTCGCGTTTGCGCAGTAGTTCAAAGTGGCTCTCGCGTGGAAGGAATTCCAGCGGGTATACCGGCTGCACGGGAGTATATTTCAGATGAGTGAAACCTTCCAGACTGTCTACAAATCCAGCCAGAAAACTTAGATCCAGCGGTCCATCGATTTCGTACACGGGGTCCTGAATATCGAACTCTTCCTGCAGCTCAAGCAATGCGTCCGAGCGAAAATCCTTGCATATTTCCAGTCGTACCGGCGCTCCCCGGCGTCTGCGGCGCAGTTCCTTCTCAATAGCTTCAAGCAGATCTTCGGCTTCCTCTTCATTAATGGAAAGATCCGCATTCCGGGTCACGCGGAATTCCTGTACAGCCAGCGGAACGTACCCGCTGAAGAGAGTATGAATATGATGTTTGATGAGGTCCTCGATCAGAATGAACGTTTTCTTTTTACTATTCGCCCGAAGGGGCACCTGCACCACCCGCGGCAGATTGGAAGGCACCTGAACAATAGCCAAAAACGGCTCGTCCTCCTGCTCTCCTTCCTTCTGCAGCATCACCGACAGATACACAGATTTATTGTGTACCAGTGGAAATGGCCGGCTTGAATCGATAGCCATCGGTGTTAATACTGGAAAAATGATCTCATGAAAATACTGGTCCATTGCACGCTGCTGGGTCACATTAAGATCCGTATATTCCTGAAAATTCACGCCTTTCTTGGCGAGCAGGCGAATTAGTTCCCGATAGGTTTTATATTGCTCGGCGACCATGGCCCCGGTACGTTTAATCAACCTGCGGTACAGACCGGAAGGCGTGTACCCCGTAAAATCTTTTTGTGTGAATCCGGCCTTGATCTTCTCTTTTGTCTCCGCTACCCTTACACTTACAAACTCGTCCAGATTACTGGCGACAATGCCAAGAAACCTCATGCGTTCCAGCAGAGGTGTTGTTGGATCTTGCGCCTCCTGAAGCACACGTCGATTGAATTCCACCCAACTTAAATCACGGTTAACGTAGTTCCCTGTTTTGACATCTCTATGCATGTATGGCCTCCGAATGTGTTGCGTATCTATCCTTGGTTAGATGTTCTCCTGTAATTGTACTATTCGTAATCAGCTACAAGCGTCATCGCAGTGTAAATACTATGTAAAATTTATGTAAATGATACCTTATGACGATAACTTTTTCCATCCCTTTACAAAGAGAAGTAGACAGAGTAAAGTGATGTACAGTGTAAAATGGTTCATTTCCTGTTTTCATTCCAAAATTGTATTTGTTAAAGGAGTATATAATGAAATCCAATAAACCTAGAACGTTACAAAAAAATATAGAATTTTTCACAGCTGCCCTATCCCAATGTACGGTAACCGCATGGCAGGAAGATCCGGCTGGCGTATACTGCGAGGTAGGTCGCGGCATCGTGGAGCGGATCAGCGAAGATAGCGTGCGTATTCGCAACGATAACGGTACGAAGAGTCATTATGACCGGGATGTTACGATGTTCCAGACCGAAAAATAATGTTGTGTTAATACGAAAAAAAGACTAGCTTTCCGAAACAAGGTGTTGTATACTCTTGCCACAAGGAAAGGAGGTGCGTCAACATTTCTAATGACATGTTGAACGTGTCCCTTACCCGATCCACTAGCTCAAATTAACTGAGTCTGGTGGAGGCGCGGGATACGGATCAAGGTTTCAAAAAGCGCCACGGGTAGAAAAGCCGTCTTCGGACGGCTTTTTGTTTTGTCTTTTTTCGGGAGAGGTTGAAAAAACAACCAAAATATTGGAAATGGACCCTGTAGTTGAGCAAAGGATGCCCGATATAATTAGGTTGCAACTCAACCCATATTCGAGGAGGCATATTGTAATGCTCAAAAATGTAAGGGGTTTCAAAACATCCATTGCTTTGGTCTTTGTTTTGTTATTCACCTCCATTATGCTGCCTGCAGGCCAGCAAGCCAGTGCAGCACCCAGCTTCGCCAAAGGAGCCGATATCAGTTGGGTTCCCGGAATGGAAGCGCAAGGTTACAAATGGAAAGACAAGAACGGTGTACAGCGTGATATTATCGATATTCTGAAAAAAGATTATCAGATCAACTCGGTTCGTATTCGTGTGTTTGTTAATCCTTCGAATGATTATGGTAACGGTTACATGAATAAAGATCGTGCTGCTGTGCTGGCACAACGTGCCAAGAATGCAGGGATGAGTGTCATGCTGACACTGCACTACAGTGATTCCTGGGCTGATCCGGGTCAACAAACCAAACCTGCAGCCTGGAAAAATTATACGTTCCAGCAGCTGATGGATGCCGTGTGGAATCACACGCGTGAAGTCATGACGGCCATGCAGAGCAAAGGCGTAACCCCGGATTGGGTGCAAATCGGTAACGAAACAAGCAACGGCATGTTATGGGAAGATGGCAAAGCATCCACCAACATGAAAAATTATGCGTGGCTGGTGAACACAGGCCATAATGCCGTGAAGTCCATCAGCACCAACACCAAAACGATTGTTCACCTGGCCGGTGGAGACGATAACGCCCTCTACGTATGGAATATCGGTGGTCTGATCAATAATGGTGCCAACTTTGACATGATCGCCATGTCCCTCTACCCTTCCGCTTCCGGCTGGAATACGGCGGTAACCAATACGGTAAACAATGCCAAGGATCTAATTAACCGGTATGGCAAAGAGATCATCATATCCGAAATTGGCATGGACAATAACCAGGCAGCGGCTGGCAAAAGCTTTGTGGCGGCGATGAAAAACCAAATTCGCAATCTGCCGAATGGCAAAGGTAAAGGTGTATTCTACTGGGAACCTCAGGCTACACCAGGGTACAATGGTGGCTACGGCAAAGGCGCATGGCAGTCAAATATGATGCCAACAGTCATTTTGGAAGGATTTATTGACTAAACACGGAGGGGAAGTGTGTTGGGGAGCAGCGGGTGGACGTTACGGGTACGGATCGTTCTTTCGATCGCTGATTGTCCCCGGATTTTTTGAATTCCCCTATTGCGGGGAAAATCCGCTGACAAACGCGAACGCTTCGCTTCTTCAGAATCGATTCCGTCCCCTCCACTACGTTGGCTGGTTATGAGACACTTCAAAACGTGTTAAGTCACACGGGTGGGTAAGGTAAAAGGCGCTGCTCCAATTCGGGTGCAGCGCCTTTTTGGGGAGTTGGAGTAAGCTAGGCTGGAGCGGTTAGTTAGTTTAGTTAGATCGATTCGTTGGATTGGTATCTTGTTAATTTGGAACGCTTAGATGAACTTGGACGTAAATAGTATATTCGCTTATATAATAAGATAATAAGATAATAAGATAATATTCAGGCAGCACATGCATAACCTTATTCCAGAAGGTGGGGAAACGTATGGGATTTTTAAAAGAACTCGGCCAGTTTGCTGGTGAAGTTACTGGCAAAGTACTGGGCGGCACCGTCAGAGTGGCTGGTGAACTTGCAGGGAGCCCATTCATTAAAGAAATTGGTGATGGCGTAGAGAAAGCTACGATTAACACAGGGAAAACGGTAGGACAACTTGCTAGCGGAACCTATGATATGGCCAGTGGTATGATCAGAAAAGACGATGCAACATTAGACGCGGGACTTGCCGATATCGGAGGAGCCTTTACCAATACAGCGAAAGGTGTAGCGGTATCCGCGAAGTATGTGTATAAAGGTGGTAAAGATGTTGTCGTTGGTTTGCAAGAAGAAGATATGGAGAGAGTAAAACTTGGGGCAAAACATCTGGTTGCCGCTGCGGCAGTCACGACGTTAGCTGTAGGACTTGTTGAGGTCATGGATGGTGCTGAAAGTATGGATTCGGCTGAATCCATAGATAACACGATTACACATGACGTTGCACCTCATTAGGTGACGTATATGTCCAGCGTAACCCGGATTATGGAACACAACCCATAACGCCATCGCCATTACAAAACGGACGCTAATCCCATCGTGATTAGCGTCCGTTTATCTGTTTATATTCTGTTAAATCAATTACTTTGCTTCGCCAACAACTGTAAAGCGCTCGTTTTTGTGCTGAGGATTCTCGATCTCGTCCACCAATGCAATAGCATAGTCCGCATAGCTGATGTAGCTGTTGCCTTCACTGTTGACCAGAATGACATCCTTGCCCGATTGGTATTTTCCTGTACGCACGCCTTCCGGGTTAAAGAAACCAGCCGGGCTCAGGAACGTCCATTGAATACCGGAGGATGCTTGCAGATCCTGCAGGTTTTGCCCTTGGTTGGTCGCTGTTGCTTTGTAAGCATCAGGGAATCCTGGGGAGTCCACAATGCGCAAGGTTTTGGTTTCATCTGTGAACAGACTGCCCGCTCCACCCACAACGATCAGACGTGTATTAGGGGCGTCCTTCAGGACATTGATCAAGGCCTGTCCCACTTCAACATGCAGGTTTTCTTTACCTGCCGGTGCACCGAACGCATTGACGATTACGTCGAATGATTTGACATCTTCGCCTGTAAGATCGAATACATCTTTCTCGAGCACATTCAGGCTCTTATCCTCCACCTTGGATGCATTTCGAACAATGGCTGTAACCTCATGTCCTCTGTCCGCAGCTTCTTTCAAGATCAACTGTCCCGCTTTGCCTGTTGCACCAATAATTCCAATTCTCATCATAATCTCTCCTTTGATTTGTAAATTCAAACTCTATGTTGTAACTATAATGGTTACAATATATCTTGTCAACTACCACGATAAACCCCTGTCATCCCAAAAGATGAACAGGGGTCCAAGGTATGACCGAAAATCAAAACTATACTTACACCGTCACGCGCTCTTTCGCTGTATTGCCTGTAATGTAACTTGCCTATGGGAAGTCGAGAGTAAATCCTCTCGCTTCCCCATCTCCAGAGCAGTCTGCCCCCCGGTAGGGGCACCTGGTGAAATGGCTCCCGCACTGTACGTGCTAACCCCCAGCGGGAACTGATAGTTTTTCCCTCCGTTGTTGTCCCACGTACCGCTGCCGTTGTTAAATACGGCCTCCAGACCGGTTGCCGTACCTACATCAATGGTGATCTTGTTGTAACCCGGCATTTCTGCCGCTGGCATCACCACGCCAGGAGGTGTCGTCCACGTTCCGCCCGTCGGACGGTAATGAATATTCGGACTTGTATATCCCTGCTTGTAATAGATGGTCACACTGTTGCTGTCCGGGACAGCGTCCGTCGTTACCGCAAGTTCGGTACTGGCGGCAGATTTGTTGTTCGCTGCATCATAGGCTTTGAGCGTATAGCTGTAAGTGGTTGAAGGCTTCAGGCCGCTGTCCGTGTAACCAGGCGTTGTACTTGTACCCACCTTCGTTCCGTCACGGAAAATTTCATATCCGGCTACACCAACATCATCGGATGAAGCTTCCCATGTCAGCGTGATACGGTCCGCCGCTTTGGATGTTTCCGCTAATCCGGATGGCACACTTGGTGCGGTTACATCCACTACGGGGGCACCTTCGGTGATTTTTCCTGCGCTGTACGTACTGACGCCCAGAGGAAACTGATAATTTTTTCCGCCGTTGTTATCCCATGTACCACTGCCATTATTAAATACCGCTTCCAAACCGGAAGCCGCACCTGCATCAATCGTCATTTTGTTGTAACCCGGCATTTCCGCCGCAGACATCTTCACACCGGGAGAAGTTGTCCATGCCCCGCCTGTCGGGCGATAATGAATATATGGATTCGTATATCCCTGCTTGTAATAAATGGTAACGATGTTGCCCTCTTCCGTCTCCACCGTCACGAGTGCACTGTCTGGAGACATGTTGCCCGCAGCGTCCACCGCCTTCACCGTATAGCTGTAGCTGGTGGCAGGAGTGAGAGATTCATCCGTGAACGATAGCTTCACACTTTCTCCTACCTTGCTGCCATTCCGGTAAATGTCATATCGTGCCACGCCGTAATTGTCGCTGCTGGCTGTCCATTCAAGTGTCACGGACGAAGCAGTCATTCCCTTGACTTTCACATTTACAGGTGCCGTTGGCGGTTGTGTATCTGCCCCCAGCGTCGTCACCTTCAAAGGGGCGCTCGCGGCAGAACTATTATTCGCCTTGTCCTTTGCCTTGATCGTATACCCATACTCGGTTTCTGGTTGGAGCCCGGTGTCCGTATAACTTGCTGTCTTGGAACTCCCCACCTGGGTACCATCGCGGTAAATGTCATAACCTTCCACCCCAACGTCATCAGATGATTCGCTCCATTCCAATGTAACACTCCGGTCCGTGACCCCCACTGTCTTCACATCCGTCGGTGTTTCTGGTGGTGTACGGTCTACGACCAGGAACGGATGTGTACCTTTGATGGTGCCATTGGCGTCCTCCACCATTTTTCCGGATGCATCTTTGGTATATTTGCCTGTACCTACATAGACGGTCTGAATGTCACTCCGGGTAACATTGCCATTGGC
Source organism: Paenibacillus sp. NPDC056933 (assembly GCF_042674385.1). NCBI lineage: Bacteria > Bacillati > Bacillota > Bacilli > Caryophanales > Paenibacillaceae > Paenibacillus > Paenibacillus sp. NPDC056933. Next base: position 262,677 of record NZ_JBHUQN010000005.1, read on the forward strand.
ATCGACCGCTTCAATATAATAATCGACCATTTGATCCTGGAATTCGTCAAAATACGTATAATACAGGTCACCGATTTCCTGAGCAGGTACCCGTTTGAACATATCCGTACTGCTTGGCTGCCAGGCAACACCGTTGATATCCGGTTTCAAGTCGCGCTTATTCATCGGGTATTCCTTCCAGGTGCTGACCTTGGCTGGGTCAATATTAGCTACCCCCTTCGCCTTGAGATCTACAGGATCATACACTCGGAACGTGTTGTCCTTGGCATCAGCCCGTTTGTCACGATGCGTACGCACCTTCACTTTGATATCACTAATTCCGTTTGCATCATAGGCATAGGTGTAAATGCCAAAGGTATTGTCAAAATAATGGAGCGTCCATCCTTCCGCCTTGCTGACGTTGGCACTGCCGGGATTATACGGATAACGCTGAGGCCACCAGACCGATGGGCCCGTACGATCCTTTGCCAGTTGGGTGTTTACATAGGGCTTGGAAAAGAATAAAGATTGATTGAACGACAGTGTCGGCTTTACGCCATCATCCACGTTTTCATCGTAATAACCAAATCCGGAGTCCAGCGCTGGCAGTAAAAAATACCAACTAAGCTCAGCCGGATTGGCTCCGTCTTTATAATCGTTCGCCGGGTCCCCTTTTACCGGGTAAGCCATCATCCATGGATTAAGCTGATTGCCTTCATACGTAATCTCACGATCAAGCGCTGTTGTCGGCTTCCAGTAATTCGGATGGCTGTCCAGCCAGATCTGCTCAGCCGTCTTTGCATAATTGAGTGCAGCCTGCTCTAGCGCAAAATTGCGCTCCAGATAATGATATCCATACTCGAACGACACCGTCATGCCTTCCGCGACGCCGTCCAGATTTTTTTTCGGCTCCAGATTAAGACCGGTTGCCTTGTTAAATGCATCAAACTGGCCTTTCCAGATGCCAAAAGGCAGACGCCAATGATACCACGTCGGATCGGACGACGAGTCGCGTGTATCGATCCACGATCCGTCTTGCACGTGTACAACGTCATTAGTTTTCGGGGTATTCGTACGCAAATATTCGTTGATGCTTTCCCCTTTTACTCCCTGCTGGGAATAAGTCACATTACCTGCATTACGCCACGTATCCTCCGAACCAGCGCGACCAGAGGAGTTATCTCCGTCATGTGCGATGACAAAAAACTGCTTCTGGTCCACCATGCCTTCGAACGGTTTAAGTGCATCGGCTTTGACCGAGCCCTGATAACCTTCCTCCCATGATTCAGCCTGAGCGACAGGAATTCCAACGACACGTTTCTCTGTACCCGTGTCAGGATTGACGTATCGAACCCAGTGCGGTGTGGAGGCAAAAGGATATTTGTTGTATACCACCTGCTTCTCGTTAAACATCGGAGACGATACCCACGAACCCACATCGCTGGTATTCTGCAGATCGGCACGATTTGGCGGCGATACCATCGTATCCTTTCCGGGATCGTTCAACAGAGGATAATCTTGCAGGGTACGCGAAAAATGATTGTTGCCAATCACCGACCATTCAATCCCGAGCTTGTCGAGTACTGGAATAATCCGTTCCGAGAAACCCAGCTCGGTGGGAAAAAATCCTTTGGAGGATTTAAACGAATCCCCTAAGAAAAAGGGCTGCGCCATTACTGCATTTTGATAGATAAGATCCTTGAGCAAATATTCGTTTCCAGCCAGGGGCCCCATGGAATGGTGACCTGAGAAATGAATGAGGTCCATCGTTCGTTCACCATTGACGGTTTTGAGGTTATCGTAGGCACTCTTCCAGGGTGAACCCCAGTTTTTGTTGTTGTAACCGTTTACATTATTGGTATACATAAAGCTGTCCACGTTGTTAAGCAGCGAGCCTGACATCGTAACCTGCATTCCAGCGGCAGGATGGTTGTTCTTCAGATCGCCAGCTACTTGCCAGGGCCAGGACAAATAAGCTCCGGTTTTGGCGTGATGAGTATAGTATGAGACGAGATCGTCATGCGGCATCGGTGCCCCGCTGGGCAAATAGTAAGAATATCCGGCAGGGGGACTATTTTTCAATTGAATAACCTGACCATCATACGTGTATCGAATTGGAGTTCCTACCGGAGCCGATGCATATTTGGAAGTATCATAGTAAGCCCAAAAATTCGGCATATGATTATGATATACATGAGAAGCGGAAATTTCTGCAAAAGCAATTGTAGTCTGCAAAGAAAAAATGAGCGGCAACGTCAAAAGAAATGCACCTATCCGTCCTGCTAACTTCATTCCCTACCTCCCTCGATATGAAGCCGTCTGATTCAGACGTTTAGTTCACGGAGTGACGGCTTGAGTATTGTTCAATCCTGTTCCCGAACGTTTTCCTGCCTTACCTCCTCTCTGGCATCATCGCCTATTCTTGTGTTTACCACCGTTCATTTCCGTGCTTTTTATATTGCGCAAACGTTTGCACAAAAACAATATAACTTCGGATGTAACAAAATGTCAATACGAAAGTTGGAAATAGTATCCATTCAACAAAAAAACCTCCATAACATGATTAGCACAAGACTAATCCGTTATGAAGGTCGTAATCTACAATCTTAACAATCCTTATCAGGTACACCTGCTTCTTCCTTCGTACGGAAGGATGAGCCGCAGCCGCATGTTGCCACTGCATTCGGGTTGTGAATGGTGAAACCGCCGGACATGCCGGATTCTTCAAAATCAATTTCGAGGCCATTCAGATATTTCAGGTTTTCCTTCTCCACAACTACCTTCATATCCTGAATATCCATATAGAGATCATCATCGGATTCTTTATCGTCAAAGCCCATGGCGTACGAAAAGCCGGTACAACCGCCCGGTGCTACGCCAAGACGCAAGAACATACCAGGTGTCTCTTGCTGTGCAAGCATTTCTTTCAATCTGTCAGCCGCTGTTTCGCTGATGTTAATCATGCCAGGTCACTCTCCTTTTTCATATAAAATCATGTTCAAAAAGGGCGCTTTTCAGTACCAAGAAGATGGGATGAAGATAGAAATGGAGTAGCGGAGCGTAGGCAAAACTACGTGAGCAACGGACATTTCGGCTGAATCCCATATTCGACGCTGAGATGCCGCTAGGCATCCTTCGTAATCAAAAGCGTACTTTTTGAACAACCTTTCGTTAACTCTTCTTTAAATTATACTCCACCCCGTCAAGGGCCTCAAGTCATGTTTGCCTGTTTCCGCGTTCCCCCTGAACTCCTTTTTCTTCCCAGTGTATTGAACCCCCGGGACACGAGGTTTATAATGAGTAGGTGATCGCCTTGAAATGTCGATATTTTGTCATGACTTATTCAGGTGATGGTCATATATGGAGTTGTAATTTTTTTCACATTTCGAGACTGCATGCAGTCCCCAATGCATATAGAGTCGTAAGACTCATTTTAATGAAAAAATTAGTTTTACGTACGCAGCACACGCTGCACCGGGTAATGAAGAGTTAGTTCATATGAGAGGCGGCTGATGTCCGCATCTTTTCTATGTGGTTCTGTAGCAGGTCCTACACGCCAACTCGAATCCGGCAAAGAACAGGAGGATACAACATGTCTACATTGGTAACACCGTTCACAGACAAAAGAATGGCTGAAATCGTGGAGAAAGTGCAGAACGGCGTAAGGCTGAGTGTTGAAGACGGCGTTTATCTGTATGAAACAGATGATCTGCTGACTTTGGGCCAACTGGCTAATGAGGTCAACCTGCGGAAGAATGGCAAGAAAGTGTATTTTATTGAAAACATGAGCCTGTATTTTACCAACGTATGCGAAGCCCACTGTGCTTTCTGTAATTTCCGCAAAGACCAGGGCGAAGATGGTTCTTACACGTTGTCCGGTCAGGAAATGATTGATTACGTAGAACAGCATATTCACCCAGGTGTACGAGAGTTCCATATTGTAGGCGGACATAATAACCATGTTCCTTTTCAATATTATGTCGATTCCTTGCGTGCTTTAAACGAGAAATATCCTGACGTTACGCTGAAGGCATACACGGCAGCCGAGATTGATTTCTTCACCCGGATCAGCGGACTGAGCATCAAGGAAGTATTACAGGAACTGCAAAAAGCAGGTCTGAAATCACTGACTGGCGGCGGCGCCGAGATCTTGTCCGATGAATACCGCAAAAAAATGCGTGTAGACAAAGCGAACGTTGATCGCTATCTGGAAGTGCACCGTACTGCTCATCATCTGGGCATGCGTACGCATACCACCATGCTTTATGGATCCATTGAATCCTATGAAGACCGCGTAAATCATATGGTACAGATTCGTGAGCTGCAGGATGAAACCAACGGTTTCATGGTCTTTATCCCGCTTTCCATGCAGCCAAAAAGCAAAAACGCCAGCATCATGCGTCGTAACTCAGCGTACGAGGATCTCAAAACGATTGCAATCAGCCGCCTGATGCTGGACAACATCGATCATATCAAAGCCTACTTCATCAACATCGGTCCACAGCTGACTCAAGTCGCCCTTGGATTCGGTGCTTCGGATGCACACGGCACGATCGTTCGCGAACGAATTAGTCATGCAGCAGGCGCACTTACGCCTGAAGGACTCACACGCAAAGAGCTCATATGGCTAATTAAGGGTGCTGGGCGCATTCCTGTGGAACGCGATACGTTCTACAATGAAATTCAAGTGTACGAATAGCTAATGACAAGCATCATTCCCATAAGCGACTTTCATTCTATTTGGGAGCGTTTGGCGTGGAATGGTGCATACTATTGAAACATATCTGTAATTTTAAATGCCAATTTTCAATCCATTCAAATCTACATTAAAAAAGGAGCAGCTATGTTATTGCATAGCTGCTCCACAGGTTACAGCCCCGTTCACGCGGGACTGATGCAGAAAGGAAGCCGAGTCATGAAAAATTTTGTCATTCTAGGAGGCGGCTACGGTGGCCTCACAATTATCAAAGAACTTTTGGAAGGCAAGATCCCGTCGGATACACAAATCGTGTTGGTAGACCGCAGTCCCTTCCAAGGATTGAAAACTGAATATTACGCACTCGCAGCAGGGACTGTGTCCGATTATGACCTGCGTATCCAATTTCCCGTCAGTGACAAAGTCACTTATCGTTACGGAGAAGTCACTTCGATCGACCTGGAACAGCGCCAGATTGAATTTGAAGGCCAGGACCCGCTGGAATATGACAAGCTCGTGATTGGACTTGGGTGTACAGACCGATTCCACAATACACCCGGCGCTGAGGAATATAGCTGTACGATTCAAAGCTTCAGCAAAACACGGGAAACCTACCTTCGTCTTAACGAAGTCAAAGCCTATGGTAATGTGCATATCGTCGGCGGTGGATTGAGCGGCGTCGAGATTGCTGCCGAGCTTCGTGAGAGCAGACCGGATCTGAACATCAGCATCCTGGACCGTGGTGAACGAGTGTTATCCGCATTTCCACAACGTTTATCCGCTTATGTTCATGAATGGTTCGGCGAACATCAGGTCGAGACACGCGGACATATCGCCATTTCCCGACTTGAACCGAATGCCATTTTCAACCGGGATGAAGAAATTCTAACGGATGCGGTGGTCTGGACTGCCGGAATTCAGCCCGTAAAAGTCGTACAGGATCTCGATGTAACCAAGGACCCGCAAGGCCGTGTCGTCCTGAACGAATATTATCAAATTCCCGAATATACCGATGTGTATGTGGTAGGTGACTGCGCCAGCGTGCCGTATGCACCAAGCGGTCAGGCTGCCGAAGTACAGGGTGAACAAATCGCCCATATTCAGCATGCCCTCTGGAAAGGTGAAAAGCCCAATCCGCAGCCGCTTAAGCTTCGTGGCACACTCGGTGCACTTGGCAAGAAGGCTGGATTTGGGCTGATGGGCAAAACGTCCATGATGGGACGTGTGCCACGTATTTTAAAAAGCGGCGTGCTCTGGATGTCCAAGCGTCATCTCGGTTAATCGAGATCCAGCTCATCCCACGCATCGGCTTCGGCAATTTTGGCCAGGATGGCGTTATATAAATCCTCCACTTTGTCGGTAATGACAAGCTCGCCATTCACCAATGCAAATGGAGTCATGTAACATTGGCCGCAATTGCTGAGGCAGCCGTATTCTATCACATCATAGTCTGGATTTTCTTCCAGTTGATCCATGACTTCATCTGTACCAAAATGCATATTATTGGCACAAAATTCAATAATCGGTCTCATGTAGGTTCACCTGCTTTGTTTGACCATTTTAATTTATGGCCATTTGTAATATAATATAGTAAGGAAAGGAGTTGAAAAAAATGAGCGAAAACGCACAAAGCACCATGTACGATGAGGTATCTGATGTGCTTGACAAACTTCGTCCGTTCCTGCAGCGCGATGGCGGTGACGTGGAACTGGTCGACGTGGAGGACGGCATCATTAAGCTGAAACTGGTCGGTGCCTGCGGCAGCTGCCCAAGCTCCACCATTACCTTAAAAGCCGGGATTGAACGCGCCCTTCTTGAAGAAGTTGAAGGTGTCGAAGAAGTCGTACAAGTATTCTAATCAATCCTTCACGAAATAAACCTCAAGAGCCTTCGCTTCGCATGAAGCGGAGGGCTCTTTTTTTGTGCAAATGAAGGCAGTCCCTTTTTTCATCGAACCTGATCATGCCTTATCCTTGCATTTCACGCCTAAGTCCGCACTTCGCCATCCTCACGCTGTATATTGGGACGGATCGGATCAAGTCCTCCAGATACATCCATAATATTGCCTGTTATAAAATCGGAATGATCCAGGCACAGATAGGTGATCACTCGCGCAATATCTTCACCGCTTCCAGGACGCCCTCTAGGCGTTTCCCCGTCGGCTATGCCAGCCATCTCATCAATTGTTTTCTCTTTGTTGGCACCGCGGATATCCCCCGGACATACCATATTAACTGTGATGCCGTAAGGAGCTTCCTCCACTGCAAGTGTCTTTGTAAATGAAACCAGACCTACCTTCGCAGCTGCGTAAACCGCCCGATGGGGCCATGACCTCGCTTCTCCTGCATGACTGAAGCCAAAATGTATAATTCGTCCCCACTGCTTACGTCGCATCTCTGGCAATACACGCTGGTCCAACAGCATCGGTCCAAGCAGGTTTCCTTGCACAAGCATCTGAACCTCATCTTCCGAATACTCGGCAAACCGTCGACGTTCACGGACAAATGGACCCGCGTTGTTCACCAGAATATCAATGCTGCCCAATCTCTCTTCAACCTGAGCAACCAGCATGGTGATCTCTTCTGTCTTGGAAATATCGGCCTGGACGGCAATACAGCGCACACCCTTGGCTATGATCTGAGCCTTTAATGCCTCAGCTTCCGTACGGCTATGTACGTAATTCAGGGCAATATGGCACCCTTGATCTGCAAGACTGAGGGCCGTCATTTTACCAAGACCTTTGGCACTTCCCGTTATGAGGGCAATCTTTCCCTTCACGTTCATCCCCCTCTTCAAAGAGCAGTCACTCATCCAGTATAAAAGATTTATCATCCCCCCACAACTCGCGTTTCCCACCAATCTGTACCATTTGCAAAAAAGTGTAAATTAAGGACTAAATGCTTATCTTTTGATGGACTAAAATATATCGATTTAGGTCTTTTGGAGGGAAATTAACCCTTTATCTCCATATATCTCTTGCCTGTTCTAAATGGCTATGATAATGTCGTTAGGTCCTTGTTTTTTAAACAAAAAGTTCCAAATACATAAATAAATTCATTATAGAATTGAACAGCACTTTTTCAGACTACACCGAAAGGAACTCGCTATGAAAAACAAAAACAAACGATGTTTTCTTGCTCTTCTATTGGTAAGTTTGTTAACATTCTCTTTTGCAGTACAGGTATTCGCATCAAGTGAAACCGACAAAGCACCCGATGAATATGACTGGATTGACGGACCAGCATCCGTTTCCCTGGATAATAAGGCCACTTTGGAAATACAGGAAAATAACTACTTTCTAGATAAAGCTAATACACAACGCTCAATGTTAAACATGGGGTCAAAACCTAACGGGAATGAGATTGGAAGTCTATACAGTGATAGCCAATCCGGTTCTTTGTATGTAGTGTTTGAGTATGTTAAAACAGGTCATATTGATGATAGGGAGCAGAATCTGGATGCCAATGAACTGTTAAGCAGTTATATCCGGGGCACGGAAGAAGAAAATAGAAATGCTGCACCTGAAGATAAAATGTACGTAACAGGGTGGGAAATTGAACCGACATATGACAGTAGCAATCATCGTTTAATTTATTCTCTTGGTTTCAAGGATGCTTATCAGCAATCCATGGTCAATTACAACGTAAAGCTCCTGACACGTGAAGGATACATCACAGCCATTCTTGTCACAGAAACAGCCAACTTTCAGCAGAGTCGCCTCGCATTCGAAGAGATGGTTCTTAACAGGCTCAGCATAAATACAGGTTACACTTACGAAGATTATGATGCTTCCACTGACAAAACATCGACCGTCGGACTCAAAAGCCTTTTGGTTGGCGGAATTGGTTATACGGCGGGCCAAAAATTCAGCATACTGATTCTGCTAAAAAAAGGGTGGCCTTTTATCGTTATCGTATTACTTGCCCTATTGGGCTGGAACAAATACAAAATGAAAACGTCGAAGAAAGACGAAGCCATGCTATCCCCCACTGAGAAGGCCTATCTGCAAGATGCGGATGAACAGCAGTATGCTGAACAAAACGAATTATCTTTTTATCGCAAATCTGGACAGCAATCCGAAACGAAACGAACATAACCAAAGACATTAAAAAGGCCATGCATCTCTTGTTCAGAGATATATGGCCTTTTCTGTGTGTATATTTTGGTATGCTATCAGCTTAATCGTTCAGCTTAAAATGCAGGTTCTACAGCACCTTGATAACGTTCTTTGATGAACGTTTTAACTTCTTCAGAATGCAGAGCTGCAGCCAGTTTCTGGATCGCATCTGCATCTTTGTTATCTTCACGGGATACAAGGATGTTTGCATAAGGGTTACCTTGCAGATCCTCGATCAGCAGCGCATCCTTCTCTGGGTTCAGATTGGCTTCCAGCGCGTAGTTGGCGTTAATGAATACCAGGTCTGCTTCATCAAGTTGCCGAGGCATCATGGCTGCATCCAACTCAATGATATTCAGGTTTTTCGGGTTAGCTGTAATATCCTGAATCGTGGAAGTAATATTTTTGTCGTCTTTCAGCGTGATAAGTCCTTCCTTCGCAAGCAGCAACAATGCACGACCGCCGTTCGATGGGTCATTAGGGATGGCTACTTTGGCGCCATCTTTCAGTTCATCCAAAGACTTAATTTTTTTGGAGTAGCCAGCAAATGGCTCAACATGCACAGGTGTTACAGCAACGAGGTGAAAACCACGTTCTTTGTTCTCTGTATCCAGGTAAGGCTGGTGTTGGAAAAAGTTTGCATCCAGCTGTTTGTCCTCAAGTTGTTGGTTCGGTTGAACATAATCATTGAACGTCACGATTTGCAAGCGAATGCCTTCTGCTTCGAGCTCAGGTTTGATGCTTTCCAAAATTTCCGCATGTGGTGTAGGTGATGCTCCCACTTTCAATTCCACGGTGCGCGGTGCGCCTCCAGCATTGTCAGCGCCGCTGTCGGAATCCTTATTGTTTCCGCAAGCCGCAAGAACCGCAATCAGCATAATGCTAAGTAGAGCAATAGACCATTTTTTCATGTGTAAAACCCCTTCTCCAATAAATTTTTATCTATGTGTTATTTCCTGGTGAACCATTTAACCAACCGATCGCCAGCCATCTGAAGCACTTGCACCAGTATGACCATAAATACAACGGATATAATCATAATTTCATTTTGATAACGGTAGTATCCGTAGTTGATAGCCAATGTTCCAAGACCTCCACCACCAACCATTCCCGCCATTGCCGTGTAGGAAACAAGGGTAACGATCGTAATGGTGATCCCGGCTAGCAGACCCGGCAATGCCTCTGGCAGAAGCACACGCCGTACAATCTGTCCGGTTGAAGCTCCCATCGCCTGTGCCGCTTCAATGACGCCACGATCCACTTCACGCAGTGTAGTTTCCACCAACCGGGCAAAGTATGGAGCTGCAGCAATGACGAGCGGTGGTATAACGCCCATTACACCTGTAGCTGTGCCGACCAGTGAACGCGTAAACGGAATGAGTGCAACAATCAGAATGATAAATGGTACTGATCGCAAAATGTTTACGATAAACGATAGTACAGTGTACACCACTTGAGACTGGATTGAAGCCGACCTTGCCGTCATGAAAAGCAATACGCCTAGCGGCAAACCAATGATTATCGTGAACAGGCCCGATGCCCCCAGGATCTGCAGTGTTTCAATTGAAGCCTTACCGATTTCTTCCCAACGTACCGTAGAAAAATCCATTTAACGAAGCACCTCCACATCAAGTCCCTGATCCATTAACTCATGAATGGTGAGATTAATCTCATCCGACTGCCCCTCAAACCGAACAGTCAGCTGTCCATAGGGAACTTGCTTGATCGTTGAAATGGTGCCTTGCAAGATGGCGAAATCCACTCCGGTTTTGCGAACCGTTCTGGACAAAATCGCCTCATATGTTTTATCGCCAAGGAAGGATATTTTTACAAGCTTAGAAGATCCGTCCGTCTGCAATGAAACACCTGCACTCGCCAGAGCGGTCTCTTCCAATGCAATTCCCACCTCATGGTCACGCATCATAAAGTCACGTGTAATTGCATGCTGCGGCTTGAGGAATACTTCCGTCACCGGCCCTTGCTCCACGATGCCTCCTTGATGGATAACCGCCACCTGATCACAGATATTCTGGATCACGTGCATCTCATGGGTGATTAGAACAATCGTGAGGTTATACTTTTCATTGATATCCAGCAATAACTTCAGAATCGAATCCGTTGTCTGGGGATCAAGTGCCGATGTGGCCTCATCACACAGCAACACGTTCGGATCACTCGCGAGTGCTCTCGCAATACCCACCCTTTGCTTCTGTCCGCCTGACAGTTGGGCTGGATATTTATTGCTGTGGTCCTCCAGTCCAACCAATGCGAGCATTTCCTTCACTTTGCGATCTATTGCAGCCTTGGGTGTATTGACCAGTTTTAAAGGAAAAGCGACATTGTCGTACACCGTAGCCGAAGATAACAAGTTAAAATGCTGAAAGATCATGCCGATCTTGCGCCGTTGTTGTTGTAAATCGGTCTTGCCCAGACGGGTTAAATTGATCCCATCAACCCAAACCTCGCCTGCCGTCGGTCTTTCGAGCAAATTGATACAACGGATCAATGTGCTCTTGCCTGCACCCGAATGACCGATAACTCCGAATATTTCACCTTTGCCGATATTCAAATTTAGGTCCGACAAGGCCGTCGTACTTTTAGCACCTTTACCGTACGTCTTGGTTAAACCTTTTAATTCAATCAAAATTACTGCTCCTTCCCACTACCTACATGTATCTTTACCCGAATGAAAGGAAAACTCCCCTTGGTCGTACAAAAAAAGAGCCCCTTTTGCAGAAACAAAAAGGGCTCTTCACGTGAAAGATTATACCTTCTCATCTGCCAAAATCGTGCCTTGCACCATTTTGTAGGAATTAGCACCTAACATCTATAAAGTATGACACAGCTGTCATGCAGTTATAAATCGGTTGCCGGGCTTCATCGGGCCTGTCCCTCCGCCGCTCTCGATAAGAAATATTTAATTTATAAGTTCAGTAGTTATAATGTTAATGTCATAAATGTTAATTCCATCTAACTGTCGATCAGGAACTCAGTATAATCCAAGTATTCCGATTTGTCAAAGGCAAATATTGCAATCCAATCACCTCGCAGGGTGATTCATTCCCTGCTTATGCCACTTCTCGTTGATGTAGCCATACGCTGCTTTTAATGTCTTACATACCATATCTACACCCTGGCGGAGTTCCAAAAGATGCTGATCCAGGTCTTCCAGCTTCACTTTCCCTTGCAAAGTCTGGTGCAGCTGCCACAGATCATCCTGCATTTCGGAGTTCATGTAATGAATCTCCATGTTTCGTCGTTTGCGCAATTTGCTCATCGGCTCACGGTAGGAGTCTTTGATCCGGATCAGCTCGTTGGCAAGATCATGATGCAGCTTGTCATAGCCAAACTGTCTTAATACGGTGAAATAAGAAAAATGAATTTTAACACTGGTTGTATTCAGCTCAAATATTTCATTCAACACCGTACCTAACTTATCCAGAATGGCAAAACATCGGATGAAACCATCCTTGTAAAAGTAAACGTAACGAGCATACTCCGCTTTTTCGGGTATTGTCATATCATCCGTAGAGCCCGCTTTGACTTTTTGACGAAAATGGGAAGCAGCAAAACAGCTTTGCTCCAGTTCATCCAACGAGGAGATGAGTCCCTGGGTCCACACATACAGTTTACGAAAATCATGGGCAGGATCATGGTCCACATGCATTTGTCGCTGAAATAGCTCAAGTGTAGCCGCCATCGCCTCCATTGCTTCTTTGAGGATCCCTTCGTTTTGACGCGGTAATTCACCCAGCAACGTTCGCAGCATATATAGCCTCCTCTATCCACTCTGCAGATCATCAAAATAATAATAATTTATAATATTAAACAAAATCGGAATCAGAGTAAACGTATGACCGCTGCTTACATTAGGTTGCCCTGACACGCCTGACATCAAACAAAGTTCACCTGTCCAATGATGTACATCATCGGATGGTGAACTTCACTGGATTCATCCCCTGAACTACAATAATTTTTCGGATATATTAGAAACGGTTAACGGGCCGATGCAACTTGTACACCAGGAAACTCATATAGGTTAATACACCGAACAAAATGGCAATATCGAGCATATGCGCCAACGCCACAAACATATACACTTCCGGGCGGTTCATCGTAAGCATTAGTCCAAAACCTATGACCACTTGCAACAAAACCAGCACAACAGAAATAACGCCGAGAGCTCTTAATTCCGTGTTATTCGGATGTTTGCGATACGCAAAATGACCGAGAATGGCAATGACGATCACTAATGAAACAGCCGCCACCCGGTGAGCAAAAGCAACAGCTACGCCTCCCGAGAGTTCAGGAATAATCTGCCCGTTACAGAGCGGAAAACCTGAACAGCCACCAGCAGAATCCGTATGGCTCACAAAGGCCCCAGTATATACCACGAGGTACGTATAGATTGTGGAAAACCACACCAGATTACGAAAACCTTTGCTGACCCGCGGGTATCGATTCAATCGTTCCAATCCACCGTGGCGAGCCTCCTGCCGAATACCGAGCGCCATCATCAAGGAGCTGGCAAAAGCGATTAAGGCAAATCCGAAATGCAGTGCCATGACTGCGGACGATTGGGAGAATACGACGGCAAAAGCCCCCATGATTCCCTGGACAATAACAAAGACCAGTGTTAGAAAGGAAAACAATTGCAGATCACGGCGTGATTTGCCAAACCGCAAAAATGCTACAAATGAGGCAATGGACAACAGTCCTGCCAGTGCGCTGACCGCGCGATGGGAAAATTCAATAAGTGAGGCTACAGTGTGTGCCGGCACAAGTTTTCCGTTACATAAAGGCCATTCCGCGCCGCAGCCGAGACCTGATTCCGTTCGAGTTACAACGCCTCCGCCAAATGTGGCCAGAAACATGACAAGACAGGTTAATACGGTTAACCATTTAAACAAGGTTAAGTGCTTCAATTTTTTCTCACCCGCTGTTGGTTTAAGATGGCGAAGAACTACATTCTCCGCTTGATTCGATACTTTGACACTTATTTCACAACTAAATTCATTATACCGGATAAATGTGTCATTGACGCCGCGCTTTGTGACAAAATGTTAACGTCTGTCGAAAAGTTGACCCACAGGTCATCATCAAATATGTACATCATTACACGATAGTTTCCCCCGGAAATGATGAAAATACAAACGCCACTTCCCTATTTCAAGAGAAATGGCGTTCCTTTAATTATAACCTTTAACATGATGAACCTGTCACACTTTATTTATGAATCGTGTTATACACCTCAACTGCCCGCTGCAGGAATTGTTCAATCTCTTCCCTCGACTTGCGCAGTTTGTTCACATAACGAACGAGTTCCCGGCCATCTGTGTAAGCTACAAAGCTGGGAATGCCAAGTATATTTTGCTCTTCACTCACCGTACCCACCTGATCCACATCGACTTCAATCAACGTTAGGTCACGTGAAAACTTCTCTTCAACTTCAGGCATAAAGGGATCGATAAACTTGCAATCGCCACACCAATCTGCCTTAAATACCGCTACAGTTAAATGTGGAGATTGAATTGCCACATCAAATTCCGGTTTGGATGTAATCTTTTCCATTACAATATCATCCTTTCTATACCTTGTCTTATCCTCTTAGTGAAGCAAATTGCGGAGTGGAAGTCAAATATTCAGCGCATACTGATATCAACAGTTTATAAACTCAACCATAACCAGAATTTCAGGAAAGGATGTCATGCCATGACTTCCGTTAAAACGGATTCTTCCGAGTCTGCCCATCACGGGTCGATCATGCAGATGGTTCGATCCATTCCCGGTGCGGCCCGGGAAGTGTGGCGGGGAAAACAGGCCGCCTGGCAGGCTTCAAACCAGCTTCGTCATCCCTCGCGAGACATGGATTGGGACTCCGACATGGCTGCAACCTTGCAAGCAGAAGTGGAGCGTCTGTTGCCCGGGAACGAGAATGCTTTTGCACGAAATACGCTTAGTGCACTGGTTTGTGAAGAGGATTGCATCATTCTGGAAGAGATCAAGACATTAACGCAGGAGAACAATCGAAGTAATATCACTCGCACAGCGGCATATCTGGAATGTTATGAACAGTATCCGGAGCTGCATTGGGCTTTACTGGCCCATATGGTCTCCCGCAATGGCGGATATCATATGACTGATCTTCAGAGTGACCTTATGCACAATCTGCAAAATCAAACAGACCGTGAACAAATGTATCGACTACTGGAGCGATGCAATGCACTTATTTTTCAGGATGCTTACCCCCAGCTCCTGTTGTACATGAACAGCCGCCGACTCGGCCGGAGTTGTTTTCATTTGCTGTCCCATTTTCATATATCGGCGTTCATGACGCCGTTCTGGGAACGATTTTGGCTGGAGCGATGCAGCTCACTGCTGAGTGTGGCGTTAATTATTAATGAGCAGAACTATATTGAGAGCCGGGTGGTGCAGCATCCTTATTTTCAAAAACAAGTGCTGTCCAAACCCGCATTCCATCTGCATAATCTGGCTGGGCTTAACCATATTGTATTTCCACTGGGACAGGGCAAAGGTCTTGCAGGCCGGGTGATTGAGCATTTTGGCAAGCTGGATGAGCGGATTATGTTTGGCAAAGGCTTATATGCGATGCTATTCGGAGTGGAACACGTATTCACACAAGTGTTGGAATTTGCGCGCTCGGTTCCCCACCGTGGCTCACGTGCTGAATACTGGCCTGGTCTGTTCACCGCTCATAAAGATGCAACCAGAGAAGGTGAGCTCTTTAGCCAGGATCTGCTGGATCAAGAATGGCTAGCAGAAGAACAACGGTTATTTAGTCCTGAATTGCTGGCCGTATGGGGTGATACGCCCTATGAACCGATAACAAGGCAGGATTGGCTGCAAAATCGCGATTGTCTCGGTCATCTCACGATCCCGCGCCGCCCCTGGCTGTTCGAAATGAGTCATGAACACCGGTATGGCATGCTGAAGACCGCATTGGCCCATGATACCAAAATGTTAACGCATTAAAACAATTCTCCACTATAGATCGAAATTTGCAAATGGGACCCAAGAAACGATGCTATGGCTTGCAAATGACCAGACTTTATTCGATGTTGACGCTTCCCACTTGTATGTAATACCTCATTACAAAAAAAGCCCTGTCCACTGTGAAAGCAGACAGAGCTGGTACTAATTTTTAAACAGATAACAAAGTGTGTATTGTGGGTTGAACAGGTTATCCACGTTGCCCGGCTCCACGCTGTAGACGCATGAGCGGACGGAGTATCTTTTGCAAAATACGAGGGTAACTGCCCAGCTCGTCCTTGCGCAACACACGCAGAACGACCATGAGTACCAGATACACAACAACCACAAGAGCACCGACAAACAGACAGGTAACAAGGAAAGATACACGTGTTGGCAGGAATAAATCAAAGATGGAGTTCCCGGCCCAGTTCGCGGCAAAACCAACACCCGCCGCGAGCAGCACGGTAATAATGAATCCTTTCCAGCGATCACCCATAATCGAGAAATCAACAATTTTCCGAAGCACCCGCAGATTGAGGTACGTTATGACCAGGAAACACAATGCGGTCGCAATAATAATCCCGTAAATGCCAAAGATTGGAGCGAGAATCAGACTCGCTACGAGTTTGACTATGATCCCTGCTGCCACGCTGATCATGGTGATCCGTGGTTTGCCTACCCCAAGCAAAATGGAATTGGTGGTCATCATTGTAATTTGGAAAATCGTACCGAACGTCAGCAATGTAATGATTGGTGTCCCGTCTGGACTGGTGAACAGCAATCCGTTAACGGAATACGCCGCCGCACATAGTGCAATGACAATCGGCATTCCTGTCAGAATTGAAATGCGCAAAGCAAGCGTCACCTGATTTTTCAGATGGACTTCATCCTTGCGTGCAAAAGCTGCCGAAATGACAGGCACAAGGGATTGACTCAGTGCGATAGCCAGAATTGGCGGAATACCTGCAATACTTTGGGCCTTCGCACCGAGAATGGCAAGTACTCCCGTCGCTTCCTCCAGACCAATACGTCCGCTGAGCAGCGGAACTACCAGAGATGAATCAATAAAGTTAATTGCCGGAACAGCGAGTGAAGACAACACAATGGGAATTGAAAGTTTGAAAATATCACTGTAGATGCCCCGCATGGGCAGTTGCTCCACACGCTCGTAATTCAATTGCGCTGCACGGTCATTTTTTCGCAGCTTCAAGGTGAAGTACAACATGACGCCAAAAGCGCCAATGCTTCCGAATACACCCCCAAATGAAGCCCCTGCAGCAATCGTTTGATCATCGTAATTCCATTGCAGCATAACAAACGCCACGATGATCGCTGTACCTACGCGTGCAAACTGCTCCACAATCTGTGAAATGCCGCCTGCCGTCATGTTGCCGCGACCCTGGAAATATCCACGCATCATGGCGATGGCAGGAAAGAGCAGCAACGCTGGAGCCAAGGCACGAATGGCGCTCACGGATTCCGGTACTTTGGATACGTACGTAGCATAATAAGGTGCCGCGAACCACAATAAAGCAGACATGACTACACCGGCTACAGCCGCAAAGATCAGGGCTGCACGGTAGATTTGTTGTGCTTCGCCTGCGCGTCCCAGTGCATAGCGTTCCGACACCATTTTGCTAAGTGTACTGGGTATGCCTGCTGTAGCAACGGTTAACAGCATTAAATATACCGTATTGGAGATGGTAAACGATGCGTTACCGATATCGCCGAGGATATGCTCCAGCGGCACCCGTTGAACCAATCCGAGCACCCTTGCGATCAGCGCAGCTGCCGCCAGAATGAGCGTACCCTTAATAAATGTTTCTTTCTTAGACAAACCAATTCCCCTTCTTTCCCCCACACGGACATGCATCCAGATGAAGCCGCTATTGAACGTCTATGCGAATCTTACCACCCAGATAATAAACAGAACAATCATGACGATTTGCAAAATAATTTTCATCACGGTGCTCGTAAACAGACCCACCACGGAGCCAAACCCGACTTTGGACGCTTTGGCAGGTGTAGACCCTCCGATCAGTTCCCCGATAAAAGCACCGATAAATGGCCCCAGTACCAGGCCGAACGCCGGAATGACAAATGGGCCAATGATAACACCAATCGTACTGAGTGTCGTCGATAATTTGGACCCGCCGAATTTCTTCACGCCCCAAGCACTGACGACATAATCAGCCACAAACAGCACCGCTACGATCAAAATCTGGAAGATCCAGAACCACACACCGAACGGATCAAAGCTGAAGAACCAGCCATAGACCAGAAACGCGAAGAAAATCGCTACAGCACCAGGCAGTATGGGATATACCGTTCCGGCCATCCCCACCGCAAACAGCAGTACAATCAAAATCCAGCCAACGGTTGCGAGCAAAGGTTATTCCCCCTTCAAAATATGTTCACGGATGACTTCGACAATGCCATCTTCGTTGTTGCTCGCCACAATCAGGTCAGCCGCTTCCTTCACCTGCTCCTGCGCATTACCCATGGCAACACCAAGACCCACAGCTTCAATAACAGCCAGATCATTCAGGCTGTCTCCGACAGCAACCACTTCGGACATCTCGATACCTAGCAGCTTGCAGACTTCGGCTACGCCGCTCGCTTTCGAAATGCCTGCAGGGTTAATTTCAATATTGACGGGTGAGGAATTCGTCATTTGAAGACCTCCCAGCTGCTGTAATTCCATCATGATCTGGTGACGGACTTCATCCACCTCTGTATTGAAGCCAAATTTCAGCCATTCCAGACCTTCAATATTGTCCGTCCAGCGATCACGGTTGAACAGCTCTTCCACGGAGTATGCCCAGTACCAGCTATTATATTTTTCGCCAATCTCCTGCATTTTGCGGATCAATGCCGGGTCCATCAGATGGCGCATATGCAGATCATGCGGAGCTTTCCATACTTCACTGCCATTAACCGTAACCATCGGGGTCTCCAGCCCAAGCTGTACCGCATAAGGCATCGCATGAAACACGGCTCTTCCTGTTGAAAGGCACACATGCACTCCCCGGCGAATGGCGATCTGAATCCATTTGGCGGTTTCCTGTGTGATTTCATGATTATCGTTAAGCAGTGTTCCATCCATATCGAGTGCAAGCAATTTGTATTTTAGTTCACTCATGTTGTATTTCCTCCTCAGTTGTCTCTCTACTTCTCCTTATCAACATACTCTCACAAAAAGATCGCCCGGCATCCCGCGAATGCGGATGCTCCGGACGTCACAGCTAACGATATTTTACCACAGATCGTTGACCAGCAACAAAGTAACCCGCAATGTGGATGAACCTTCATACCCGGACAGAAAAACTCTGGGAATTCTCCGGCTTTCAGTTCATACGAACACTCGCATACTATAAACTCAGGCACAGGCTCCAACATTCTACATTCGACACAGCACTTTTTTTTGTATTGTATAATTTTCTAAACAAAAAAAACGGTCCACCCCCTACAGGATGAACCGCTTTTAGCTTAATCTTTGTCATTCTGCCTGTTCCAGAATGGTACGGCTCTTTGAACCGGCAGCAGCGACTTCGGCGTATCTTGGGTTAACGGATAGAGACGGGTCGCATACCCCGCAGCCAAGATTAGCAATCATCCCCTGTCCGCTCTTCTATCTGGCTTGGATACTGCAAACAAGGATTGGGACATCAAATCCATTGTTTGTTTGTATACGGTATGGGCTGCATTTACATCACCAAGGAACCCGCCCATATACAGGTGGATTACACCGTGCAGCGATGCCCATATCGTGCTGACAAGAGTCCCGGTCTCTTCCTGGTCCGAAATCTGTCCTTGCTGCTGGGCGGTGCTGATTAGAATCAGTAAACGGCGTATGGCGGTCATTGTTCCCTGCATACTCTCTGCATCCGGCTTGAACTCGGCAAAAGCCCCTCCGAACATCAGCTTGTAATAGCTGGTATAATCCTGCCCGAACTGCCAGAAGGCTTCGCCCAAATCCAGCAAGTGCTGTAATAGGTCAGAGGACAGCGGCACTTCTTCAAAACGCCGGGCCAGCAATTTGCAGCCCTCCAGATACAGCTGCTGGGCCAGACCTTCTTTATTGACAAACAAACTGTAAATAATCTTGGTGGAGCAGCCCATCTTTTGCGATACTCTGCGCACAGTGACGGCTTCTGGCCCTTCTTCCTGCAGAATGGCTGCAGCCGCATCAACCACAAGCTTACGGAGATTTTCCGTATTTTGCAGACGAGCTTCCTGATATGTTTTTAATCCCCGCCCCCTGGATGGTGAGGGCTTGTCTTCATTACGGATAAGGATCACCTTCATTCGGTTATCACGTTACTGACGAGCAACAGAGTTGCCGGCTTCTAACAGGCATTCTAACCATTTGCAGAATGGTTGTCAATGAAGCTATCACGCTGAAAAAAACATTTGACACACGTGTATCTTTTTGGTTACTATGATTCTCATAGGAAACGTTGTTACCGATATGGCTTTATGCCATCTTTTTTTTGAGGTTTCGGTAACATCGTTTCTAATTGAAAACAATGTGACAAAGGGGCGGGAATCATGAATATTAAAGGGAAATGGTCGCTAATCACCGGGGCCTCTTTGGGAATCGACGAACAATTCGCAAGACAATTGGCAAAGGAAGGAAGTCATTTGGTACGGAGGATGCCTCTGTCGGCACGAAGGACACGCCGGAACGTGTAGTGGCAGTTACACTGCGCACTATGGCAAAAGGGAAACAGTACGTTGTTCCGGGACTCCGGAATTACCTGGGTGCCCAGATTTCCCGATTCATGACCCGTAGACAAAGTCTGCGGCTGGTTGGGGGCATGCTTCGCCCCCGCAAACAATATTAGGAGGATTAATAATGTCAACAGAACAAAAACAACGCAAACGATCCACTGGTCAACAAATTCGTAGATGGAGCCTGGCCCTGCTCGGGGTAATTGTGCTGGGAATCGCTGTATTTCTGCTGATGCCAGCCCCGGTGGAACCTGCTGCTTGGTCTGCACCTGCTGCCCCTTCTTTTGAGAAGGATGGTCCCTGGAAAGAGAACAACAAACTTAGCTCCGCTGAACTGGTTACAGACCGCGCGAAGTTCCCGGAATTTATCACTTTCGATACAGAAGGGCGGCTGTATACGGGTGACTCCGATCGCAAAATTTACAGAGTGGCCTTTGACGCTGAGGGCAAGGCACAGCCAGCCGAAGTGTTCGCCGATACCCACGGAACACCTAACGGACTGAAATTTGATGCTGCCGGGAATTTGATTGTGGCGGATATTCAGAAAGGGCTGCTGTCAGTTGACCCGAAAGGAAATATCGAAGTACTCACCACTGAAGTTGATGGAGGGCCGATCTACCTGGCGAACGAGCTGGACATTGCGCAAGACGGATCGATTTATTTTTCCGATACCTCTAACTATGGCAAGGTCATGTTCAAAGAAATTGCCGAGAACAAACCGCATGGACGATTGTTGAAATATGATCCGCTGACCAAGCAAACGACTGTTCTGCTTAAGGATTTATATTTTGCCAATGGGGTTGTATTATCTGCCGAAGAAGATTTCGTGCTTGTAGCCGAATCGTATCATTATCAGTTGACCCGGTACTGGCTGAAGGGACCCAAACAAGGCACCTCTGATATTTTTGCGGAGAATCTGGCTGGGTTTCCGGACAATATCACCCGTGACGCACAGGGACACTTCTGGGTGGGGGTATTCACAACCCGTCTGCCTTTTGCTGATTACATGCATAGTCATCCTTGGTTAGCAGCGACGATGTCCAAAGTTCCACAGTCCTTGTTAAATGGAGCCAGCGCACCGGTGAAACATGGACTTGTCGCAGAATATGGACCAGAAGGAGAGCTTGTGAACAGCTGGCACGATCCTGAGGGAACATTGTATGGCATCACCACCGCCGTAAGCCAGGGGAGATATTTATATCTCGGAACCGCACCGGGAGGAAGCCAAGGGGTTCATCGGGTGCTTTTGAAACCGTAAGGATTGGTTATATTCATCTACTTCATTGCCACCTTCAGGCAACCCAATAGCAGCTCACTCCGGCAGGAGGAGCTGCTATTTAACATAACAACAGTTAGCGGAACTATCCAATCTGGATGATGCATATATAAGAGTAGTAGAACGTGGAAAATGGAATTTTTCTTTAGATACATTAGTTAACCTTTATAAGAGTATCATCTGTGTATCAAAAGCTCGTTTATTTATGGGTTTAATAGCTGTATCTTCGTTTACAGTCCAATCAAAAAACCGCCTGCAAGGCAGGCGGCTAACTATCTCTATGAATTAACGTGCAGCGAATTTGCGACGAGCATAACGGAAGACAATACCGTGCTTTGGAGACAGCAACAGAGCCAACACAAACAGAATACCTGCTACGGCCACCATACATCCTGCAATGGAAGCATCCAGCGCGTAAGCCATGATGTAGCCTCCAACCGAGGAAGCGGCTCCCACGAGCACGCTGTACAGAATCATTTTGCCCAGTCGATCCGTGAGCAGGTAAGCCGTCGCCGCAGGTACAATCAACATGCCCACCACGAGAATGGACCCTACACTTTCAAATGAAGCCACAGATGTCATGGAAACGAGCCCCATAAGCAGATAGTGAAACAGCACCACCGGAATGCCGCAGGCCGCAGCCAGCGCCGGATCAAAAGCACACAACTTGAACTGCTTGTAGAACAACCCGATTACAAGGAGGATAACCAGCAAGGTGATGCCCAGCATCCAGACCGCCCTTGGGCCTACATCCGTCCCTCCAAGGGTTAGAGTATCCCACTGCACATAAGCGATCTCACCGAATAACACACAATCGAGATCCAAGTCTATATGTTGGGCGTTCAAACTAATCAAAATGACACCCACTGCGAATAGTGCTGTAAATACAATCCCGATGGAAGCATCAGATGATAGTCCTCCAGCTTGCAAGCTTTGAATGAAGAACACCGTCAGTAATCCAAATACCGTCGCGCCGAGCAGCATCCACAGCGAGTCACGTGAACCGCTCCACAGGAAGGCAATGGCAATACCCGGAAGAACCGCATGACTGATCGCATCTCCTACCAGAGCCATCCGCCTTAAAATCAGGAAACAGCCAAGAATGGCACAGGCGGAGGATACCAAGATAGCCGTTAATATAATCCAAAACGTTGCCATTACAGCTCACCCCGTTCCTGATGTGCTCGCTGTGCAGACAGCGTCTGAAGTGTGGCACGCTCTTCTCTAAGGTAAGCAGATTTCGCCTGGATACTTCGCAAACGACGAGCCAGCAACCCACGGCGTGGAGCCAGCAGCGCTGATCCGGCAAATAATACTGTAGCCGCCAGTACCGTCACAGGTCCTGTTGGCAGATTGGGGACGAGTGTGCTGAAGATGGTACCTGTCGCACCGCTCAGAGCTCCAAACACACCTGCCAGCAGCACCATAAGTGCGAGTGAATCGGTCCAGCATCGTGCTGCTGCTGCCGGTGTCACCAGCAGAGCGGCTACAAGTACCACCCCAACAGCCTGAATCCCGGCAACAACGGCGATAACAGTCAACAGCAGAATCAGTTGTTCCAGCATGGCGACTGGCAACCCCATCCCCCGTGCAAATCCCGGATCAAAGCTCACCAGCTTAAATTCCTTGAACCATGCAAGACAGGCAATAAGTAATACCAGACAGACACCACCCATGACATACACATCCGTCATCACCATGGATGCGGCCTGACCAAACAAATATTTATCCAGTCCACTCTGACTGCCGCTTGCACCGTGCTGAATCCGAGTAAGCATCACTACGCCAATACCGAAAAATACGGTCAGCACAATCCCCATCGCCGCATCTTGCTTAATCCGGGAATAGCGTGTAATCCACGATATGCCGAAGGTTGCAACAATCCCGGCGACAAGTGCGCCGAACAAAAATAGTCCTACCGATTTGGTTTCAGTCAACATAAACGCGATACAAATCCCCGGCAGAGCTGCATGAGCCAGTGTATCTCCCATGAGACTTTGACGACGCAAAAATGTGAATGAGCCAATAATTCCACTACTGAATCCGAGCAGCAGACAGCCAAGCAATATCCACCGTGTATTGGGATCGGACAAAATGGCTACTATCCAGTTCCACATGGACTACACCTGGCCTTTCTCCGACCGGCTTCCGATCATCGCGATCCGGCCTCCGTACGTCTCTTGCAACGTTTCCGGTACAAACACTTCACTCGTCGGTCCACCTGCAACCAGCCGTCCATTGAGCAGCAGCACATGGTCGAAATATTCCTCTACAGTCGCCAGATCATGGTGGACAACCAGTACGGTCTTGCCTTGCTTCTTCAACTGTTCCAAAAGTGAAATGATGGCTTTTTCCGTTGTGGCATCCACACCTGCAAACGGCTCATCCATGAAATACAGATCGGCATCCTGTACCAGTGCCCGTGCCAGAAAGACACGCTGCTGCTGTCCGCCAGACAGCTGGCTGATCTGGCGATGCATATAATCTCCCATTCCCACTTGCTCCAGGCAGTGTGCGGCCAGATCCCGTTCTTTTTTGCCTGGACGACGGAACCAGCCCAGATGCCCATAACGTCCCATCATGACTACATCAAGCGCATGAGTCGGGAAATCCCAATCGACAGATTCCCGCTGAGGGACATAGCCAATTCGACGCCGTTGTTCACGGTAGGATTGACCGAAAATTCGCACCTCGCCGTGCATTTTAGGCACCAGCCCCAGAACCGCTTTGATCAGGGTCGATTTCCCGGCTCCATTGGGACCGAGTATACCGATCAGCTGGCCTTCAGGAATATCAAAGGACACCCCGCTAAGTACCGGCTTTTTATGATAGGCCACCGCCAGATCCCGGACACTCAGAGGAGCTGATGTTGGCTGCGTTCCTTGCAATTGATTAGGATTCGTATGTGTATTGGATCTTTCGAATAAGGTTGCATCGCTCATGCTCTTTCCACTCCTCTCTTCATGTGGTTCATCACTTTAATGCTTCTACAATCGTCTGAGTGTTGTGGCGTATCATGCCGATATACGTGCCTTCTTCTGTTCCCTCAGCACCCATCGCATCCGAGAACAATTCACCACCAATGCTTACTGTATGACCTTTTTCGGCTGCCCCGGCAATAATCGCTTCCATTGCCTTTGCCGGTACGCTGGATTCAACAAATACAGCCTTGATATGGTTGTCCACGAGATAATCCCGCAGCTCGCTGACATCCCTCGCACCATACTCGGCTGCTGTACTGATTCCTTGAAGTCCCATCACTTTCATGCCATAGGCTTGGCCGAAGTATCCAAACGCATCATGCGCAGTTACCAATACCCGGCTTGCTTCCGGGATCTCCTGGATTTTTTCCCGTACCTCAGAATCCAATGCCTCCAGTTTCGTTAGGTACTGCGCTGCCTGGGCCTTGTACTCTTCTGCATGTTCCGGGTCTGCTTCCACGAGTGTATCGCGCACAGCCTCTGTCGCATGCATCCAGTGGCTGACATCAAACCAGACGTGTGGATCGTATTCAGTTCCGCCTGTATCTTTTCCTGAACGCAATTCATCCACCGGAATTTTCTCCGTGACGGCCGTTACTGTTTTGCTCTTGGACATTTTCTCCAAGATGTCCGTCATTTTACCTTCGAGATGCAGTCCGTTGTAAAAAATGACTTTCGCTTGTTCCAGCTTCCGAATATCTCCCTGCGAAGCCTTGTACAAGTGGGGGTCAACGCCCGGGCCCATTAGCCCAGTTACATCAACATATGCCCCGCCGACCTCACGTGCTATATCCGCAATCATACCTGTCGTGGCTGTGACTTGTACCTTCCCTTCACTGCCTTCTGTTTCCGCTGTACTTGAGCATGCTGTTAGCACGATCACCAGAACAACAGCTGCCAGCGTCATCCATCCTCTCTGAATGCTCCTCATCTTCACCATCAACAATTCCAATCGCCCCTTTCCCTCTCCTAACATAATTGTCCTCATCTAATTTTGTTGTACAAGGTATTAAAATTTATACTAGACTAATAATGTTTCCCTTGTGCAAATTTTAGCCGATGAAAAATAAAAAGGCAAGGGATAATTTCCCCTGCCTGTCCAAATGAGTATATTGACCATTTAATTAGCCTGTTTTCTTTTTCGTTTATTTGTCCTGTTTATTTTGCGCTGCTTCACGTTACTCCTTATCTTTCCCCTGATCTTTCTTCCCTTTTGGAGTCCCATCCAGACCGTATACTTCATCATATGCATCGAAGATTTTGCGTGCAATTGGAGACGCGCTGACTGATCCAAAGCCACCTTCGGGTACCACAACAGCTATAGCCAGCTTCGGATTATCCCGTGGTGCAAACGCGATAAATACACCGTTTTCCTTTTTGTTCGGTCCAGTCCCCTGCTCGGAGGTACCTGTTTTCCGTGCATAGTCATAGGGGAAGCCGTCAAACGAGCTTACTTTGGTAACCATGCCCTTATGCACTTCATTCCAGTATGCATCGGCAAAATCAACCTCGTTTAACACTTTTGGTTTGATTTTCTTGACCACATTGCCCTCGGCGTCACGGATTTCTTTCACCAAATGAGGTTCCATCCGTTTGCCCTTATTGGCAAGCATGGTTGTATATTGTGCGAGTTGCAGCGTTGTATACTTCGCTTGTTGACCAAACGAGGCAAAGGCTAGACGTGTCAGCCCGGATTCATCTTCGTCAGTATATTCCAGTGTACCCAAATACTCTTTAGGTAGGTCCACTCCGGTAGACACACCCAATCCAAAATCTTTCATATATTCATGCCAAACACCGACCCCTTTAACCGCTCCATATTTGTTATAGAGGCCTTTACCAACCATGTCGATCATAAAGGCATTGGAGGATTTTTCGATTGCCCGTCTTGCGGTAATAGAGCCGTTAAATGCCGAGTGTGAGTTTCGAACCTTCCTTCCATCTTTCCCTAAAGTAGCGTAACCTTGGTCAAAATAGGTTTGCCCTGTACTGAACAGCCCCTCTTTCAATCCAATTAGTACACTAAGTGGCTTAATAACGGAGCCCAACAAAACAACGGATTCAGCCTTTTTACCCGAATCATTGGGAGGGAAAGACTCCGCGGTTCCGTTGCGGAATACATACTTTATTTTGTCGTAATCCCATTTCTCATTTGGATCATAATCCGGCATGCTGGCCATCGCTACTACGTTACCTGTATCGATTTCCATTGCCACAGCATATCCTGTAATGGCATTAGGCAACTTCCTCAATTCATCTGTAATAGCCTGTTGTGCAACCATCTGAATTTCCTTGTTAATGGTTGTAATTAGGCTATACCCCTTTTCAGGTGGGGTTAGATTCATCGTTCCGTCCGGCAAATTGCGTGCATCAATATCAATGGACTGGTAGCCACTTCGTCCACGAAGTTCTTCCTGATATTGGAGTTCCAATCCATCAAAGCCAACTTTCTCTTCCTGATTATATACAAGACCTGGGTCACGCTGAGTTGAGTTCGACTCCAATATCGTTTTATATTGTTTCAACGTAGTTGGCACTCGCTTGAATTCTCTTGTGTAGCCGACCACCTGAACAGCTACTCCATCCGGATCATATTTTCGCACATTTTCCTCAAGGACCATAACGCCTGGATACTCTGCTTTTTTCTCCATAAAATAGGCAATTTCCTTGGTTGTTAAATCGGATTTAACCAGCCTTGGTACATATCCAAATGTCTTTTGGTAATCCAGATCCAAACGTTTAATGATCTCTTCCGCATCTGGTTGCTCTTTGTCACCCGGATTGAACTGCTTAAACACAGCTGCCAGTTCATCAGCCAGTTCCTGTGCTTCCTGCTTGCGGTCATCATTTCGATAATCTTCATACAACAACACATAGAGGGACTGCACAGGCTCCGAATAAGCCAGCGCTATTTTCCCTGTCGCATCATAGATTGGACCACGAACAGGGGCAAGTGGAATATCTTTGGTATTCCGACTGGTTTCCATATAAGTCAGTTCAGGTCCCTCGACAAATTGCACAAAGGCCAACCTGAATATTAATATACTGAATATCACAAACGCCGCGAAAAAAAACATATTCATTCTTGCACTGGACGACTTGTTGACTGGTGTCTCCTCTTCAGACACTTTCTTTTTTCTCAATCGGTTAAACATGGGATAAGCCTCTCCGTTCTTATGTAAAAGTAGATTCATCTATCACGCCTATTGCATCATTCGGTTCAAATACATACCTTTCTTTCTACAAGTCTATCAAAGGTCAACTGCCATGTCCTCCAGATTTTGGTTACATTTTCGTAAACAGATGAGACATATAGTCCATTCTCCTGAAACAATGTCAGAACAGACATATCGTTAATTTCTTTAATTTAAAAGATAATTTCCTTCTCTTAAATAAACGCAACATGACCGATGTTTGTTACATGCAATTTCCAGCAGATTGCTGGAGAGAGGCATTTCAGTTCTGATAAACGTAAAAAAGAGGACCCTCGAAAGGGTCCCCTCTTAGGAATCAAAGACTCAGATTACTGTGTACCTGTTTCTTTATTTTTATCTTTTTTCGGAACACCGTCGAGGCCGAACTCCTCGTCATAGGCATCAAATATCGCACGTGCGACCGGAGCCGCACTGCTGGAACCGAAGCCCCCTTCCGGGATGACCACAGCTACAGCCAGCTTCGGATTGTTACGCGGTGCGTAGGCAATAAACACCCCGTTATCCACCGGTTTCCCCCCGACTACCTGTGTCGATGTTCCTGTTTTTCTGGCAAAGTCATAAGGGAAACCGCTAAATGAAGATACCTCCGTTGCCATGCCTCGTTGTACTTCATTCCAATAAGCATCGTTAAAATCGACTGTGCTGAGGACCTTCGGTTTCATTTTCTCAACCACATTGCCTTGCGAATCACGGAATTCACTGACCAGTTGCGGCTCCATTCGTTTTCCTTTGTTCGCCAGCATCGTGGTGTACTGAGCAAGCTGCATCGTTGTATATTTCCCTTGTTGACCAAAGGAGGCATACACCAGCTTGGTCAAAGAACTCTCGATGCTATCCTTACCATATTCTTTGCGCCCAAGATATTCATTAGGCAGGTCAACACCTGTGGAGATACCTAACCCAAATTTCTCCATGTATTTGTCCCACTCGTCGACACCCTTTGCACCATACTTGGAGTAAAGCTTTTTACCAATTTCGTCAATCATGAACACGTTCGAGGAATGACGAATCGCATCACGAGGATACAGCGCACCATACACATGCCCCGATGAGTTCTGCACTCTTCGGTTATCCCCACCAAACGTAGTAGAACCTCTATCCACGTACACCGAGTTAGTGGTAAAGAAACCTTCCTTCAAACCGATCAATACACTGAGTGGCTTGATCGTTGAGCCAAGCAATACGACGGATTCTGCCCGTTTGCCTGAGTCATCTGGCGGGAATCCACGAATGGTACCATTTTGATAAATATATTTTATTTTGTCGTAATCTTCAGAACTTATACCGCCAGTTCTCCATACGTTAGTGTCGTAATCCGGCATACTGGCAGCAGCAACGATTTTCCCTGTGTCCACTTCCATCGCCACCGCAAAACCCGTCTTGGCATTCGGATGCAGTTTGCCCGACACCGGGTTCCGATGAAGCCAGCTCAGTTGATCCAGAATCGCCTGTTCCGTTTTCACCTGAACATTTTTGTTAATCGTTGTAATCAGGTCATACCCTTTTTCAGGTGGGGTAGAGCCTGCTACACCTTCAGGCAAGTTCCGCAAGTCAACGTCAACGGAATTATAACCGCTTTTCCCCCGCAGAACATCCTGATATTGAAGTTCCAGTCCATCGAAGCCAACAAACTCATTCTCGGTATATACTAGACCTGGGTCCTTTTGCTTTTTATTGTTCTTATCAATCTCTTCGTACTTGTTCAACGCTTTGGAGCTTTTGAACTTTTTGAGATAACCAATCGTTTGAAC
Source organism: Paenibacillus sp. NPDC056933 (assembly GCF_042674385.1). Lineage (NCBI taxonomy): Bacteria > Bacillati > Bacillota > Bacilli > Caryophanales > Paenibacillaceae > Paenibacillus > Paenibacillus sp. NPDC056933. Next base: position 292,419 of record NZ_JBHUQN010000005.1, read on the forward strand.
GGCTACCGTATCCGGATCATAGTAGCGCACACTTTCTTCCACAATCTGAATTCCCTTGAATTCATCCTTGTGCTGCAGAAAGTAGGCCACTTCCTCATCGGACAGATCACTCTTGATCAGACGCGGCATGAAGCCATTCGATTTGCGGGAATTCAGATCCATCTCTTCAATGATTTTCTCCACCGTAAGAGTCTCTGAATCCTTTTTCTTATACTGCTCAAACACATCATGCAGCCGGGTTGCGATGTCCTCCACTTCCGAAATATTCGGATTTGGTTTGCCATCCACATCCCCATAATTTTTGTACAAGGTCAGATACAAGGATTGAATTGGCTTGGAGTAAGCCAGCTTCACCTTACCTGTGGAATCATAGATGGTTCCTCTTACAGGAGCGAGTGGCACGTCTTTGGTAATGTTGCTCGCTTCTTCTTGACTCAGCTCTGGCCCTTCCACAAATTGCAAGAATGCCAAACGTACAATAATAACGCTAAAAATAACAAAGGAAGCGAAGAAAAATACGTTCATCCGGGAACTGAAGCGCCGTTTGTCCGTAAGTTCATCCTTCTCTTTTGAATGATTGTTCATTCACCCTACCTCTTTCATGACTTGATGCATACCGTTCAGACTACTCAGTCCCGGCATGATAACCTGGCAACGTCGTCATATTCCAGACCACCCATGTCCGGCGTAATGTTAAGCTGATTGATCTTTCAGATGGGTATCGGCAAAGTTAGGAGGATTAAACCAATCGCCACTGATCGCCCAAGTGGGGTCAAGCGGAATCCAGCTTTCCGAATCACTTAAATATATTTCATTCCAGGCATGTGGACCATATCCACCCTGCCCGTTATAACCAAGCCCTGTAACCACTTTGACTTCCAGACCCTGTGAACGAGCCATGACCGCATATAGACGAGCGTAATCAATACATACGCCTTGACGTGTATCAAATGTATTTTGCGGCGTCTGCTCATGCCATATGCCCTTTTGCTCATAGTCATCCACTTTACCATAATCATATTGAATTCGAGAACCTACCCAGTCATATAATGCCCTGGCTTTGGCTTCCTCTGTCGTTTGACCCTTCACAATTTCGTGTGCCGCAGATTCAATATCCGCCGGAATGTTATGATCAATGACTTCATATTTGCGTTGCAGGATTCCGCTCAGTTCCTTCTGAACCGCCTGAGTAAAAACCGGCAACTTGTCCTTGATGAATGTACCGGATAATGGCTCTATGACCGATTTGGCCCCTTGCATATAAATGGGCGAAGCTTCTACATAGCGACTGAACATGCTGCCCGGATAGAGACTGACAATCATGAACAACACGGCAATCACAATCATCCCGCGGACTGATCCAATGACTGTACCAATCACAGCACCCGTAAAGCGGCTGAAAAATCCTTTTGGTCTGCTCTCTTGCTCTGCTGAACTGTATCTTCTGCTGAAAATAAGGGAAGAGAGCAATCCGAGAATCAATCGGATGAAACCATAACTAAGCACAAACAACACGGCAAACCGCATCAGCGGAAAATCAGCAATGGCCGTAATCAATGTATAATACATCTGCTCCCATCGGTTCAGCTCACGATTTGGCATGTCTGCAGCATGTACAGACAACCATTGTTGAACATATGGCGCCAGCCACAATGTTAAACCGATGGACACTAGAATGCCGATGACCGCCATAATACCATCCATGAGGAAACCAAAGAGTCTTCCAGCCGAACGTGAAGCTCCTCTGGACCATCCCTGCAGCAATGAAGCGGCCACAATCAGCAGCAGCATAATAGTAATGCCATTAAATTCTTTTAGACTGTCGAGCCAACTTTGCAGCACGTATTCATTCCTCCTTTACTACGAAGCCGGTGCTGTTCCGTTCTCTTGTGCCTGTTTGACAAAAGTTCGTATTGTTTCGTTGTCGACCTTCCATTCACCCAGTGAGATCCCCCGGAATGTAACATCGACTTTATCCGAATTCGTTCTACCCTTAATCTCCACATTGGGGCTTGTGATGGTAAATGCTCCATCCTGTCCCTTGGTATATGTTGCTTTGGAAGCTTCCTTGAGCATCATGCTGGTCGCTTCCTTCTTCAATGTGTCCATCGTACTCGATTGTACATCAGTAACTGTCTGTTTGATCTGATCCATGGAGATGCCGCTGTATATCAGTAGAGCCGCAATAATGATGATGGCAATCGCCCATTTCAATACGGTTTTGACCACGTTCAGAACAAAGAACAAAATGATCAACGCAACCACGATCACCAGCCAGTTCTGCATCACAAACTCTTTGATTACTTCTATGTTCATGACTACACCTTCCGTATTAGAGTTGATTATTTACACTTCCCGAATATTATACATGATTTCCGAAGCTGCTGTCAGCTAAGCACTGCCATGTAAAAATAAACGGTCTAAGTTCGTCCCACCTGGCGTACAAGTAGTACCATGAGGTTCTGCTTAAGGAACGGGGAACACGTTCATGTCCAGTTATTGAACTAGCATCGCTTAACAAGGAGGGGCTTCTGTGAAAACGGCCATCTGGCTATATCTTTTTCTGTTCCTTGCTGTTTTTGATTTGCACGCCCAGTATCCCATTTTGACCCCCTTCGCCATCTCGCTCGGGGCGGCTCCCACCTTCATCGGCTGGATGATGGGCATCTACTCCTTGACCCATCTCCCAGGCAATCTGATTGCCGGAACGCAAATCGACAAACACGGCAGTCGCCGTTATATTGTGTTCAGTCTGATGGGTGCAGGGATCATTCTACTTATTCAGGCGCAAATCCATACCCCCTGGCAGCTGCTTGCCCTGCGTTCTATCAGTGGATTCGTGCTTGCTTTCCTGTCCCCGGCCTGTCTCGCTCTGCTTGCCCAACTGTCAAACGATCCGATCAAACAGGGCAAGTATATGTCAGGCCATGGTGTCGTGCATACCCTGGCATCCGTGGTATCACCAGCCGCAGGCGCACTAATTGTCGGAGCGCTGGGATTCTCCGCCACCTTCGCGAGTCTTGGTTATCTGCTCATTCTATCAGGTGTAATTGCATGGTTATCCATGCCCAAAGGTTTGGCTGAGGTGCAGCATGAAAAAGTGACTGAGCCTCCCACACACAGCAACACGGCTGGGGGAAAAAGCAAATTCCTGCCTGTGTCCTGGAGATACTTTGCTCTGCCACTTGTCATTGCCTGTGCCCAAGGGATTCTTTTTTTTGAATTACCGCTGCGCGGAGGCGGACATTCGTCCATGATGTCTACAGGACTCTTGTTTTCTATCATCAGTATCGGAGCCCTATTTACTCTGAGCATGCTGTTTCTTAATCGTTACTCCCCCAAACTGCGCTTGGTTGCGGGTGTACTGCTCATGGCTTTATGTTTCTTTACCCTGGCAGCAATGCCGCAGATTCCTTTATATTCAGTACTCTTTGTTCTGGGGATGTCCAAAGGCATTGTCTTCCCAGCCATGGCAACACTTTTTATTCGGTTAAGCGGTGGAGCAAAGCTAGGACGCATCTTTTCATTGCAATCCATTGCTACCTCCATTGGTTCTTTCATAGGTCCAATCACTGCCGGGCAGCTGCGCGTGGACCTATCTCCATATTTCATTGCCTTTGTATTATTGATGATCGGTATGATGCTGCTCCCTTACTTCACAAGCAGACGCGAGGCTCACCTGGCTGATCCCAAAAGCATACTTGGTTAACCGTATCAAGATTATGATTCTATATCTGTACCCTTTGACAACAGAAAGGCTTGTTTTTTTCCTGGCTTTGCATCATTCCCCCATTTACAGCTAAACTATAATCAGGTCGATTTCCGCTGCAACATTTCCCGGGGAATGTCGACATAAGCTCTCGACCAAGAGGTGAATATGATGCCTATTCATGTCATTGTGGAAGGTAAAAATGACCGCAGCAAACTGAAACGTCTCGTAGGACCCGAAATCAACATTTTGTGCACGTTTGGAACACTGAATTCTCTTAAGCTTGAGTCACTGCGCAAACAGGTTGGATACGATGAGGTCTACTTATTTATGGATAATGACAGTTCAGGCAAAAAAATCAGAGGGGTGCTTCGGGATGCCTTCCCGGATGCAGTACAGATGTACACACGGCGCGGCTATGCGGGCGTGGAGGGAACTCCCGACGAGTACATTATCGCCCAGTTGGAGAAAGCCGGATTGGAATCGTATATCCAATATCCTGAATTCCCGTCATTTTAGGAACAAGTAAGAGGCTGCTTGCCAAGGTATTCATTACCCAGCGAGCAGCCTCTTTCTATGGTTTGTTAATTTATGAATGCTTCTTCATTCTTTGATCAGATTGCGGATATCCTCAGCGATTACAGCAGGTTCAACATCCTCTGTATTAAACGCGTTGTATACCTTGCGCAGCTGGTTATTCCGGTCCACCAGTCCTATCATGTTCATATGGGCAAAATCGTCCTTGTTCTCACCCTCAATAAGGATCTGGAATGACTCCCTGGCGAGCTGCTTCGTTTTATCCATATCTCCCCGCAGGAAGTACCAGCCTTCGTAATCCGCGTGGAAACGATCTGCAAATTCCTTGATTTTCTCCTTGGTATCCACTTTCGGATCAAACGAAATGGACACAAACGAGACATCCTTGCCAAAAGTATCGTCCTCTTTCAACAGATCCTGCACCTGAGATAACGTAAACGTCGTAATCGGGCAAACATCCGGACAGCTGGTGAAATAAAAGTAGAACAAACGCACCTTTCCTTTCGTATCATCCAGAGACACTGTACTTCCATCTACATTTTCCATTGAAAAGGATTGAATCTCCCTAATTTCAGGTAATTTTTCCTTGCTGGCAAATACAGTACCCCACATCAAATACACAGCCATAATCAGTGCGAGCCCCAGCAGCATCCATGTCCATTTATACTTTTTCAGCATCATTCTCGTCCCTTCCGTATCAGAGCATATGAATACGCATACATAAAACCTTGCTTGCTATCGATGTTATCTTGAACTTTCCTGAATTGAAATTTTTAATGGAAGTTCCTCATGGTCATTCCACTCTGATGCATATGTATACGAAGAACCCAAGTGTACATAATCACATAGACAATCTTGCCTAAAATACCGCATAATCCGGGCACACCGAGAATCATGGCATAGGATAAAACGACTCTCGGTGGTAAATGCCCGTTAGTTATTATTGATTATATGTATGTTCCATTTCAAGAAATCAAGTTCGCGGTTTTCCTCGATCTCTTGAGGTTTCCCTTCTGCTTCAATATAAAGTTTATCACAGGAAAAGGGAAAAGAGTTTGACAATGCTCGTACATTTGCTGGCAAATGAGCTGGATCTTGTCATAACTTTGTTCGTTTAGGGTGTTTTGCTTCTGGGCAAGCGGATAATATACACTATATATGGGTATCACCTAGATAGAGAAGCTATACGCATTAACGATACACCACACAAAGGAGACGTTTATGGATACTTCTACACATTTTGTCATGGGCATTGGTCTGGCTGGTCTGGCTTATGTCGATCCTGTCGTCGCGAGTAGTCCCATGCTCGCAGCAGCCGTCATGATTGGCACTATCGCAGGTTCCCAGGCTCCTGACATCGATACGGCGTTACGTCTCAAAAGTAACTCGCTCTACATCCGGAACCACCGGGGCATGTCCCATTCACTGCCTTTTCTCCTGTTATGGGTTCTGCTCATCACCGGGGTTATTGCACTGATCTTCCCGGATGTCGCCATTGGACACGTCGCGGCCTGGACTGCTGTCGCCGTAGGCTTTCACGTTTTTACCGATTTGTTCAATACCTATGGAACCCAAGCAGCACGGCCATTTACAGAACGCTGGATTGCCTGGAACATCATTCATATTTTTGATCCATTTCTATTTACCACACATGTGCTGGCCATTTTGTTATGGGCATTCGATCTGATCGCCCCTGCTCCACTTTTTGTCTCACTGTATATTTTGACTGGTCTGTATTATGTATGGCGGACCATTGCTCGGGCTCAGGCTGTCAGCAGGGTGAAACGGCTCGACAAAAGTAACCCTGCCGATCATTATATGGTAATCCCGACGATATCCTGGAACCGTTGGCATGTAGTAAAAAGATATGCAGATGGCAGTTATGAGATTGGCAAAATGGATCATGCCGTCCTGACATGGAATCTCCATGCTTCATCGTCCACTCACGCTGCTGTTGCCGCATCACGTGAATCACCTGAAGTCACAGCATTTCTTTACTTCACTTCCTACGCTGTCGCAGAGGTGGAGGAATTGCCAGCAGGATACAAGGTTCGCTGGGCAGATGTGCGTTATCGACACCGCAAACAGTATCCATTTGTCGCTGTGGTCGTTATGGATCGTAATTTTGAAACCATTGATACGTATGTCGGCTGGTTAAGCGACGAGAAAATGGATAAGAAACTTTTATCTGCACGCTCTTGACGAAAGATACTTGGAAGGGCACAATCAGACATAGGAACTGATGCGCCAGAAAGCCCGGAGCGTTTCCGCTCCGGGCTTTCTGATTGTTGCTGACTTGTTAGGATGAATTATTTGCCAGACCCAGCCAGAGACTGCTCAGCGATTTGCACCAGACGTTTGGTGATGTAGCCACCCAGAGAACCTGTCTCACGGGAAGTGTAGTTACCATAGTAACCGTCTTGTGGGATAGTTACACCCAGTTCCTGTGCAGCCTCCATTTTCAATTGTTGCAGTGCTGCAGTCGCTTGAGGTACCACCAAGTTGTTAGAAGAACGAGATCCTTGAGCCATATTTTAAATCTCCTTTCAATCTGTGTCTGTAATGTATTGCAAGCTTGCAAGATTATTATGGCTCGCACGCTTCAGGTTATACGGAATTTCATTAAATTTGTAGGTGGAGGTTTTTCCCAATGAGCAAGGGTTTATCCTTATGGTTTGCATTCTCTTCGATTATGTTGTTAGCGGTTACGGCGATCATGATCTCATACTCTGGCTGGTTGGCTACACTGCTGTTTGTCGTGTCCATTGCTAACATCGGCTGGGGATTCGTCATTCGTGCAAAGAAAGAGCGCCAGGAAGGTCGCTCAGCTTCGGAGACTGCTTCGAGCAGGTAGTTTCACAATAATCTGCACAACCACATAAAGAGGAGCCGAACAAGGCTCCTCTTTATTCATGGTAACTATTCATCTACTAAGCATCTTTTCCCCTTACCACTTACACCATACGTCTAGGAACAAACCCCATACGTTCTTTAACCTCATTCAGTGTTTGGGAAGCAACTGCTTCTGCGCGTCGTGCTGAAGTTTCCAGGATGTCGGCCAATTCGCCAGACTCACGAATCTCTTGATACCGCTGCTGTAAAGGTTCAATCACAGATACGACCACTTCAGCCAGTTCTTTTTTGAACGGACCATACATTTTGCCTTCATAACGCTCCGCAACTTCCTTCAATGTCAGACCTGCACATTCAGCGTAGATACTCATCAGGTTGCTGACTTCAGGTTTGTTTGTTGGATCATATACAACTTCACGACCGGAATCGGTTGTAGCACGACTGATCTTTTTGCGGATCACATCCGGCGGATCAAGCAAGGCGATGTAGCTGCCAGCATTAGGATTACTCTTGCTCATTTTCGAAGAAGCATCATCCAGCGACATAACACGAGCACCCACCTGTGGAATATAAGGGTCTGGAATCGTAAAATATTCACCATAACGGTGGTTAAACCGTCCTGCCAGATCGCGTGTTAATTCCAGATGCTGCTTCTGATCTTCACCTACAGGCACCAGGTCAGCATTATAGAGCAAAATATCAGCAGCCATCAAAGAAGGATAAACAAACAATCCAGCACCAACCGAATCTTTACCTGATGATTTGTCCTTGAACTGCGTCATGCGTTCGAGCTCGCCCATCGAAGTCAGGGTGGTCATCAACCAGCCCAGTTCCGCGTGCTGCGGTACATGGGATTGCAGAAACACATTTGATTTTGATGGATCGATTCCAGCCGCGATAAACAAGGCAGCTACCGCCTCGGATTGCTCACGAAGTGCTGCAGGCTCTTGAGCCACCGTCACAGCATGCAGATCAACCACCATGAAGTGACATTGATAGTCATGCTGCAATTTCACAAAGTTTTTAATTGCCCCGATGTAGTTCCCCAATGTAAGCTTACCACTCGGCTGAATACCTGAAAGTACTGTTTTCATTTCACATAACGCCTCCCTGTTTGTTCGTTCCAATTCTCCGCAGACGCAAAAAGGCCCCACATCCGCAAGGGACGTGAGACCGTGGTGCCACCCTTATTCGCATTGCTCCATCCATCCCGATCTAATCAGATCAAGGTAAAGAAATGCCTTCATTTCCCCGTAACGTGGAGTATACGTCCAGTTCTACTGAGGATAGCCCAGGCTCAGACCTTTCCTGTTTAAACCAGCACTCAAGGGTCCATTCGGTAAAGAGTTCACACCGATTCGCATCAACCATCGGCTTTCTGGAGAGAATTCTCTTAACTTACTTATCCCTGTCATCGCTTTGAATATCATTCATAAGATAAAACATACCTTTTAGAATTCCATCTTAATGCGCATAGAGCAGATTGTCAAAATGGGAATAGCTTTTTTTACCCACTTCACAGAAATCTGTTATGATGGAATTGCTTATCCTGATCGCCAGCATTCACTTGGAATGCTAATGGATAGGTGGCATGTACACAATGACACGCCTGCAACGGCAGATAGGAATGGCTGTTTGCAGACAGATTTCAAGTGGGAAAAGGAGCATCGATATGAAAAAAGTGACCAAAGGCCAATGGAATGGTTACGACACGTATATCCTACATAGCCGTGAATTGGAAATTACCTTGCTGCCACGTCTTGGAAATAATATCATTTCCATTCGTGATCTCGTGCAGGGCCGCGATGTCGTTCGCAGTCCGGAAGAAGATGAACTCGCCTTTTATTTGCAGAAGCCGTATCACTTCGGCGTTCCGCTTCTTGTTCCGCCAGGCCGGATTCATCGAGGACAATTCCAGTATGAAGGTGTCCATTACCAATTCGATCAGAATACGGCCAATGACAACCATATTCACGGCCTCCACCGCAGCCAGTCCTGGTGTGTCAGCGACATCGAAGAAGATGAAGATGGCTGTGCAATTACAACGGAATTATTAACTGAAAATGAAGCGCATTGGATGGCTCAATTCCCTATTCCTTTGAAGCTTGAGATGACGTTCAGACTGCAAAACGCGGTGTTAAGCCAGCGCCTGCGTGTGACCAATCTGAGCACCACTCCTGCGCCTTTTGGAATGGGATATCATACATGGTTTCTGCTTGACGGCAAACCTGCGGAATGGACACTTCAACTTCCGGTATCCGGAATTTACGCTCAGAATGAAGAGCAATTGCCTACAGGGGAGATAGAATCTCTCGGACATTGGTCTGCATTGAACGAAGGCATCAACATGCAGGGACGAAACTGGGATACTATTTTGAAAGCAGCTGAAGGGCAACCAGCGGTAGCTCACTTGCGCAGGCAGGATGGATATACGCTGAAATATTCAGCAGATGAAGCATTTTTCAAACATTGGGTCCTCTTTACAAAGGGCGAAGCCGATCAATTTCTGTGTATTGAACCCTACACATGGCTTCCTGATGCACCCAATTTGAATTTAACAGACGAGCAGACGGGACTGATTCGTCTGGAACCCGAACAGCCGGTTGAGCTTTTCACTCGTATTGAGATTGTTCTGCCAAGCGAGTAGTAATCTTGTACTCTCAGGTTTTTTTAGAGGACACAGTCCCTATATTTACCTTATATTTTACACTGCCGATCCATACTGGGTCGGCTTTTTCTATGCAACAGCTCGTCATTTTTGTCCAAATTTTACCTTACACCATATGATGTATATTTCCTCATTCTCTAACCATACTAACATCACCAAGCCATAAGGAGGTGACACACATGTACGGAGGTCAAAACCAAGGTAGCGGAAGCCGCTCCAACAATCTGGTTGTTCCCCAAGCAACAGCAGCATTGCAACAATTGAAAATGGAAGCTGCACAAGAACTGGGTGTAACGATTCCCCAAGATGGTTACTACGGTAACTACACTTCCCGTGAGACAGGTTCTCTGGGTGGTTACATCACTAAACGTCTGGTGCAAATCGCTGAGCAGCAATTATCGGGTCGTTCGTAAGCTCGTAATTCGTGCTCCGTTATCTAAGTACAAAAGCGGCCTTCCTCGGAAGTGCCGCTTTTCCTTTGTGCTTATTACTATTATGAAGTCGACTCCATGCCTGAATCCATGTATGTATTGGTTCTAGGATAACGAATCATCAGGTTCGCCATATTATAGTTTGACTCCATCGTAGCATCAACCAGAATCATACCCTGTCTTACTGTAAAGTCATATGCAATTTCTCCGTGCGTCCAATTCCGTTTAAATTTCAAAGTCTCCAGTGCCATTGCACGGAACGAAGAGCGTTGAGTTTCGTTCAAGCCACCGTCCTCCATTTCCATTTGTCCATCACGTCCGGTTATCGGATTATGTCGAATTCCAAACTTTCCAATTACATTATTTCGTATTTGCACAAAAACTACACCTGAATCTAATCCTGACAATTCATAATCAAGCTCTTTGAACACCAAATCCAACTGTCGTGCTAATGAAAGCTGGTCAATTTTTACCATAACGCTCCTCCTTTATGCACTTCATCCTACAAAACAAGGACTTACGACTCATTATATGACAACAAATAGGGTCATTCAACAAATACAAACAAACTTGGGTAAATATAACTACAATTTGCACAATTAGTTGCCATTTTGCATTCTTCAAGTGAGTTTTTTCTCTGAATTGCGACAAATTATTCATGTTGAACTACATTCATAAATAACAAAAAAAGACTGCAACCCCATGTGTATCACATAGAATTGCAGCCTCATTTCATATATAGGCATACGATTTATTTTGCTGTTTCCGTCATCTCAAGGAACTGCTCAATATCGGCAATGACCAAGTCCGCTGCATTTTGCCAGAAATCAGGTTGAGTAAGATCCGTACCCAGATGTTTCTGCGCAAGCTCCTCTACCGACATGCGTCCTGTATCTCGTAACAAATCATCATATTTATCCGCAAAGGCTGTACCTTCCTGCTGTGCTTTGGCATAAATACCCGCACTGAACATATAGCCAAAGGTATACGGGAAGTTGTAGAATGGCACACCTGTCAGATAGAAATGTAGCTTCGATGCCCAGAAATGCGGGTGATCCGACGCAAGCACACCACAGAAAGCCTCCTGTTGTGCTTCTACCATGAGTTTGGATAGCTCATCTGCATTCACCAGACCTTTTTTGCGCTGCTCATAGAAACGGTTTTCGAACAGGAAACGAGCATGAATGTTCATGAAGAAAGCAACACTTCGCTGAATCTTGTCTTCAAGCAGAGCCAGCTTCTCCTGTTCATCCTCCGCAGCCTGAACCAGCGCATCGGCTACAATCAACTCGGCAAACGTAGAAGCCGTCTCTGCCACATTCATGGCATAACGTTGATTCAGCGCAGGCAGTTCTTCCATAATGTGCTGATGATACCCATGTCCGAGTTCATGAGCAAGTGTCGACACATTTGAAGGCGTCCCAGAGAAAGTCATGAAAATACGTGTTGCTTTGCTGAGCGGCAATGATGTACAAAATCCCCCTGGACGCTTGCCAGGACGATCCTCTGCTTCGATCCAACGTTTCTCAAACGCCATCTCTGCAAATTTTGAAAGTTTAGGACTGAACTTGGCGAATTGATCAACAATATTGATGGCCGCCTCGTCATATGTGACTTTTCCTCCCGACTTCCCTACAGGTGCATCAACGTCACTCCAGCTGAGTTTGTCCACTCCAAGCAGTTGTGCCTTGCGCTCCAAATACTGAACCAATGCAGGTTTGGCACCGTTAATGACGTCCCACATCGTATCGAGCGTCTGACGTGACATCCTGTTCATCGCCAGTGGCTCTTTAAGAATGTCATCCCAGCCGCGCTTCTCATACAACTTGAGACGGAAACCGGCGAGATGATTCAATGTATCTGCACAGAAGTCCTCAACATCAGTCCATGCCTGTTCCCAGTTAGCAAATACCGTCTCGCGTACATTGCGGTCACTGTCACTCAGTTTGTTGGCAGCCTGACCTGCGGACAGCATCACGGTTTCACCATCTTGCTCAAATGGAATGTTTACCTTGCTCACGATTGTGTTATAGAATTTGCCCCAGCCATGGTAACCATCTACGCCGAGATCAAGCGCAAGACCTTCAAGCTCAGGAGACAGCTTCTCACGAGCTTGCGTGCGGCTCTCATTCAGTGCAAAGGCAAGCGGCTGAACATCTTCCCGGGCAATCCATGCGTCCCATACAGAATCGGATGTCTGGCTAAGCGTATTATCGAATTGGGACTTGCTACTGTTCAACATCGCACCAAGAGAACTGATGGTTCCCTGAAGCTGAACTGCCTTTTTATCATTTTGATTTTGCGAAGAAAGACAGGATACAAAGGCGGACCCTTCCGAAATTCGGATATAACAGCTCTGCAACAGTTCGAGGATTGGATCAAACGCATTGGTCTCTTCCAATGTCTTGGGTGCAGGTGTTTCTTTCAAAAGATTTTGCAGCTTGCGCACATCTTGCTCCAGTTCAATCAAATATGCAGCGAACGATTCGGAGGCAGAACCTCCACTAAAAATGGACTCCAAATCCCAGACGGGTTGTAATGGTGTTTTCATTTAATAAGGCACCTCTCTCAGTAAATTGGATAACAAACCTTGAATTAGAACTGGTTTTATAGGCACTATATCTCTATACTAGAGAAATAGTTTAAGCTATTTTCAGGAGGTCATTGTATGAAACCTTTACAAGTCTCGGCTGACACAGCCGTCAAATTAGCAGAATCTCTGGGTGTTCCCCTCGAACATCTGATGCATATGCCGCAGCATATCCTGATGCAGAAAATTGCCGAACTGGCTAAAGAGGAAGCAGCTAAGGCTGCGCCTAAAGAAGGCGAGCAGGAATGATTCCCTTTGAGAACAGCTGGCCTTACGATATTGTGATGGGGGACATCTATGTACAGCAATGTCCGTACTGCCATGCAAGCAACGTCCTGCTGCCGCTCAAACCCAAGGAGCTTGTACGCATTCGCGAAGGCAAAAAGAAATTGCTGGTCTTTCCTTGTTGTAATGCCAGTATGACTGTAATCGACAATGATAGTGATTACCTGTTGTCCAGTCGTCCTGTCCGTAATTAGAGAACAACGGTCATTTATCCAATGGGGCTGCGTTTCGCAGCCTCTTTGTCTGCTTCAATCATCTCAGCTGGCAATTCCATCTTGCTCGAGATCATCTGTTCTCGCAGCAATGCCCACTGCTCCCGCGAAGCACGAATCATGGCAGCGTCGGTTATGCGTTTGTCATGGATGACTTTGCCGAACCATTTCACAGCCTCATGGAATCGACCTATCCTGCGGTTCAACTCCCCGAGCAGATATAGCAGCTTGGCTTCATTCCCGCCCGTACCTTCACGTTCAAAGACCTTCACGTAAGCCTCAAGACTAAATTCAAGAAATCGTTTTTCCTGAACATGATCCTCCATATACCGATACAGCCAGGCTATATGATGTAACAGTCCAGCGACAACGCGGTCTTTCTCCTGAATAACCTGTGCGCACAGCAAGCCCAGCTTGTAGGAATCCATTGCCTGGTCAAGTGTCCGCGCCCCGCTATAGTCCCGTTTCACCCATCGATTGCCGATTTGTTCCTTGAAAGCCTTACGTTGAATGTCATTCAAATGCTCTGTTGCATTTTCTGTGGAGGCAAATCCGCATTCCGGACAGATTCGTACAACATAAAAATCCGGGTTTTCCCGCTTGTAGTACGCGCAAAAATCGGAATCTGTCCGATATGGCCGTTTCAGGCTCGGTCTTACTCGTGAGGTTTCATACTCAGTCTCGCAGTAATGACACTTCACCTTTACCTTATACAGAGGCTCTAATTCCACTTGTTTCATCCCTCTCCCCTAAGCTTGTAGTCGGAACTAAGGTGTATTCACAAAGTGATGTGCAGGTCCAGACAATCGCTGCAGGACAAAAGAATGTAATGGTTCTTCCACACCGACCTGGGTCAGAGCCTGGTCCATACACGCAAGCCAAGCTTCTGCCCGTTCAACCGTCACTTCAAAGTGCATATGGCGGGCACGCATCATCGGATGGCCAAAAGCCTCGGAAAACAATGCAGGGCCACCGAAAAACTGAGACAAAAACATGTATTGTTTGTCCATTACCGGCTGAATGTCTTCCGGAAAAAGAGGAGCCAGTTTCTCATTTTGCTGAACAATCGGATAGAAAGCCTCGACCAGTGCGCGAACACCTGCCTCACCACCCAGATTATCGTAGATGCTTAAATTAGGATTCATTCACTTATTCCCCCTCTCTTGTGTCGAATTTTGACATATATTACACTCCCATGCTTAATTGTGAAAGGAGACTAAAGAACAAGGCCACGAACGCCTTTATCTTCATTCTATCAAAAAAATCCCAAAAGTCCTATATCACATGTCATGGGTATGGTTCCTCATAGCTATGATCCTTACAGGTCCTTCACGGGCTGAAGGCACAAAAAAAGCGCCAAACAAGAGGTTTGGCGCACCAGATATTTCATCAATAACTTCGCCAGTCCTCTTCTTCAGAGCGCACAAGCGAGGCACGTATAACATAAACAAAAGCACAAACCAGGATTCCGGTGACAAGGCTCATAATCATCACTCCATCCGATTTTATTCCACCTTCTATAAACATGAGGTGACGTTCAGGCGTTTTCATTATTTTAGCATACATCTCTCCAAAACACAGCCACTTTTGCAAGCGCTTTCTAAACATTAATTTGTACTGTTTGTCCACCTTGTCTCATATATTGAAGGCAGAAGCGCGAGCGATCTACTGCACAGTTGACCATTCCAAAAATAAAGGAGAAGAATTCATGGCCGCTTCACAACGAATCACCCATGTCCTGATCCCACTCGCTCTCCTGATCCTGTGTGTGTTAATGGTGCTGTATCCAACAGAAACCTGGCATGCAGGCGTACGCGGACTATCCATTTGGTGGGACGTGCTTTTCCCCTCCCTTTTTCCCTTTTTAGTACTGTCTGAGCTGCTGCTCGGCTTTGGCATTGTCCACTTTTTGGGTACCCTCCTTAATCCGCTCATGCGTCCGCTGTTTCGTGTTCCCGGAAGTGGCGGCTTTGTCTTTGCCGTCAGTTGCGCTTCCGGATACCCCACTGGAGCCAAATTAACCGCACAGTTGTGGGAACAAAAATTGGTTACGCGTGAAGAGGGGGAACGACTCGTTTCTTTCACCACATCATCCGATCCCATCTTCATGATTGGAGCGGTATCGGTTGGTTTTTTTCATCATGTTGCCATCGCTCCCGTACTGGTTACATCGCACTATGCTGCTGCTTTTCTAGTAGGCCTGATCATGAGGTTCCATGGAAATTCTGCGAAAAGCAAACAGATGCCTAGCGGCAGTCCGTCCGTCTTTGAAGAAGTACACAGGAACAGACTGCTTCGAGCCATATATGCGATGCATGAAGCAAGAATGGCTGATGGACGGGCTTTTGGTGAATTGTTGCGTCATGCGGTCTCTTCATCCCTTCGCCTTATTATTATCGTAGGAGGGCTGGTTGTATTCTTCTCTGTCATGATGGAGTTGCTTGTTCAGACGGGATGGCTCGGTGGATTATATGCAATCACAGAACAATTGCTTCAATATACCGGATTGCCTCCGGCCTTATCACACAGTATCGTAGGTGGATTATTTGAGGTCACTTTGGGAGCCAAAGAAGCCGGAAGCGCAGGATCGTCAATTCCGCTCGTGTATAAAGCTGCTGCTGCTGCCTTTGTTCTCTCCTGGGGTGGACTGTCTGTCCATGCTCAGATTATGAGCGTACTAAGCAACACGCCGATGAGATACGGACCTTTTCTGTTCGCCAGAGCCATTCATGCCCTTATTGCCCCTATCCTTGTACTTTTGCTCTGGAACCCAATGATGGGTGAAATGGGATGGCCGGTGTTCTTTCAAACCGGTGCCAAGCCAGAATCATTTTCATATACGCCAGACTGGGGACAAAACCTTTTTTCGGGAACTGCTGTATTTGCAGGCGTGTTACTATTCCTGTTGATGCTTTCGCTAATAAGTCCCTTATTCTTACCCCGACGTGTCAAAAAATAAGCGATCTTGTGCATGTATATTCGACCGAAATATCACTCCAAACATTGTGTTATTCCCTGGAATTGATTATCATCGGTAGTATAATGACCACAAAGGAGCTTTCATCTTGAGATACTATGTTCAAGACCGCGGAGACCAGTTATCGATTGATCTCAGTCAGCAGTTTCATTCGCTGGCCAAAGAGGAAGGGTTCAAACTGGATGCAGAATCACCGGAGATCGTCATTTCCATCGGGGGCGATGGTACGATGCTGCAGGCATTTCACAATTTCATCGACCGCATTCCGGATATCGCTTTTGTTGGGGTTCATACAGGACACCTCGGCTTTTATGCCGATTGGAAGAAGGAAGAATTGCGGGAATTGGTGAGATTGATGAGTGGCAAAGGAGACCCGGAACGACTTAAACCTCGAATTGTCGAGTATCCGCTGCTGGAGCTTGAGATTCGCAAAAAGTCGGGCAATACCTCTTATATCGCACTGAACGAATTTACGTTAAAAGGTGTAGACGGTACGGTCGTTGCTCAGGTCGACATTAATGACGTTACGTTCGAGATGTTCCGGGGAGACGGTATCTGTGTGTCCACACCTTCAGGCAGTACCGCGTACAACAAGGCACTTGGCGGTGCCATGGTGCATCCCACGATTGAGGCGATTCAGATCGCAGAGATCGCTTCAATTAATAACCGCGTCTATCGAACGTTGGGTTCACCGGTTATTTTGCCCAAGCACCATCACTGCGATATCTTCTCTCGCAAGGACCAGCGGTTGTTGCTTACCATTGATCACGTAAATATTATGGTGGAAGATCTTATATCGGTGCGTTGTCAGGTATCCAAACATAAGGTAAGTTTTGCGCGTTTTCGTCCCTATCCGTTTTGGAATCGGGTTCGTACTGCCTTTCTGGATTAAAACATATGTATCAAAAAAAGCGGTCCTTCTCAGGAACCGCTTTTTGCTTTGGCCGGAGGCTGATCTTTGCTCTTTTGCAGCACAAAGTACGCACAACCGAAGTTGCAATATTCATTGATGTAATCCACCATGCTTGAGATCGTGGAATCCTTTGTTGCTTTGGGATGGTTGTCCCGGTAAAAACCTTTCAACCGCAGCTGGCTGTAACCCCAGTCCCCAATAATGTAATCGTACCGCTCCAGCACTTCGCTGTAACGGTCACGGAAGACTTCTGGATTCCAGCCCTCTTTGTGATTCTGGACGATTTCATAATTCTTACCGCCGATTTGTACAATGATTGGTTCTTTCGGTTTGTCTTGAACCGACTCCTGAACCGATTCGTGAACCTCTTCTTGACTTTTTTCTTCTTCCAACCTTGTATCCTCCATTATGCGTGAGATGCCGCCTGTTCAGCATTTTTCGCAGCCGATTTCACCTGTTCATGCGCATGGTAAGAGCTGCGGACCATAGGTCCGGATTCGACGTGGCTGAATCCACGCTGCAGACCTTCCTGTTTCAGCGATGCGAACTCTTCTGGCGGATAATACTTCTCCACAAACAAATGTTTTTCCGATGGCTGCAGATATTGACCAATCGTCATAATATCACAGTTCACAGCGCGCAGATCATCCATCGTTTGCAAAATTTCATGGTATTCCTCTCCTACACCAAGCATGATGCTTGATTTCGTCGGAATATTCGGCTGCATTTCCTTGGCACGAGCAAGCAATTCAAGTGAACGCTTGTATTTCGCCTTCGCACGTACTTTGTCTGACAACCGCTCAACCGTCTCAATGTTGTGATTCAGAATATCCGGTTTGGCATCCATTACAATCTGCAAGGATTCCCGATCACCCAGAAAGTCTGGAATGAGCACTTCCACACTGCATAACGGCAAACGACGGCGAACCGCCTTCACCGTCTCAGCAAAGATCGTTGCTCCTCCATCCTTCAAGTCGTCACGAGCCACACTCGTAATTACGCAGTGCTGCAAGTTCATCTGTTCTGCCGCTTCCGCAACGCGTTCTGGTTCCTGCAAATCAAGCTCCGTTGGCAAGCCGGTATTTACCGCGCAAAAACGGCATGCCCTTGTGCAAATATCACCCAAAATCATAAAAGTAGCCGTCCGATTGGCCCAACATTCATAAATATTCGGACACCGTGCTTCCTCACATACTGTATGCAGCGTTTTGGAACGCATCATCGTTTTCATTTCCTGATAGTTGTCGCCGGTTGTCAATTTGATCCGAATCCAGTCCGGTTTCGGTTCTTTAACACGTTTAGCCAATGGGTAAACCTTCTTTCTACTGAAGTTAGGCTGTTGCTCGGAACATATTATACCATGAAAGCACTGGAAAAACCCCCATTTGTCACATCTCATTCATGGTGGATAAAATGGAGACTTTTGAAGAACGCTAGGTTATAGCTTGGTTTACCGGGCATCATGTGCATCATCTTATTGGAAAGGGGGCTGCTTCCCTGTGCAAGATCGCCTTACATCGCGTTTCACTTACTCCTTTTGGATCAAAACATTACTCGCAGGCACACTGCTTCTCCCATTCTTGCCTGTTGATGTTTACAGTGAACCCGCTACCGCTGATTCCAGACCACAGGCTGCTGAGCAAAAACCAGAGGACATTTTCGCTTCTCGCCGGCACTTATATGAAAGCATCGGTCAAATGACTCAAATTCCCTGGTACAGGCTAGCAGCAATCGATCAATATGAACGAACCATCACACGTGCCCATCCCAAGGATCGCAAACATCCCGAACGGCTTACAGGCATCTTCATGACTTCTCCAGCCTGGAGAGGCTGGCTGAACCCTGATGAGACGGATCAACAACCCGCGTCCATTATTTTTTTTAATGGGTATGGTCGTGATGGTTCTGGAGATGGCCTAGCAGATGCCAATAATGATCTGGATGTGCTTTACAGCATGGCTTCCGTTATTCAAAATTACGGGACGAAGCCGGAGGATTTCAACATCGCCCTGTGGGAATATTATCACAACTCTCGGGCTGTTCAGCGCATTCAGCAATTCGCGAAATTATATGAGCATTTTGACAGCCTCAATCTCTTTGGTCATGCCTTTCCTGTCCCTCTCGGAACCAACTATTCATATCGCAGTACATGGGGCACCAAACGAAGTTGGGGCGGGTACCGTATCCATGAAGGCACAGATATTTTCGCACCGTATGGCCTGCCTGTGCGCAGCACTTGTTACGGTATCGTGGAAATCAAGGGTTGGAATCCATTTGGCGGATGGCGCATCGGTATCCGGGATCTGAACAACCATTATCACTATTACGCTCATCTATCGGGATTTGACAAGAACGCCCATATCGGCGAAGTGGTTTCTCCAGGCCAGATATTGGGCTGGGTGGGCAGCTCAGGCTATGGAAAACCGGGTACACAAGGCAAATTCCCTCCCCACCTGCATTATGGCATCTATCGTGACAGCGGGCTAAATGAATGGTCGTTCGACCCTTACCCGCATCTGAAGCATTGGGAGCAAGAGGAACGTAAACAGAAGAACACTAAAGCCAAGTAAAGCCAAAATAACGAGTCACAACCTAACGAATCGACTACGTAAATAAAGGGGTGCCCCACGTCATGTTTAATGACGTATGGACACCCCTTTATTTTTTGGATATTCACTTTGATTTTGATCCATTAGTGATTCACATCGACGTCAAGCTGCAATCCCCCATTTGGATCAGATAAATCCGGCTCAATCTCCAGTTCATTTTCGTTCGGACTGTTAGTTGGTGCCTGCTGTTGAGTTGGGGGTCCAGGGCTGGGCGTTCCTCCATGTCCACTCGATACACCTGTCTGACCCGAAGGCAGCGCAATCGCGGGTGCATTGCTGCCGTTACTGCCAACGGGCTTGCCCTGATTATCGTAGTAGTACATTGGAACATCCCCGACCACCAACAGGTAGGATATCGGAATCTCCGTATCCACCGTCTCAGGCTCCATGTCAAAGGGCACCACCACCGCAACTTCGGCAATGATGTGAATATACACTTCCACCAGAATCATGTTAATTCCGGCATTCTGCTGGCGAGTGTTCAGGTCAACCTTAACAGCTCCCTGGGGCTCGATCCGGACGGGTATACTTGGACCAAACGATGCCAGGACCGGGCTGCCCAAAGCCTGACCAAGCGGAATTTTTTCTTTTAACATATGCACGTTCTGCAATGTGGATTGCACGATGTTCATCGTACTTGCGGTAATCCGCATATGCTCATCATAATTCAGCATGAACCCGGACACTTTTCCGGCTGTATCGGTTTTCCAGTCAATTAGTCCTTCGGTGGATTTGCCTTCGGAGACTTGCGCTGTGATCGCCGTGTTGATCGCTTCCGTCGCAATCTGCTTCACTCTGATCTTGGCCAAATGCATAATGGGCGGTTTCATTTTCTTATCCACGTAAGCAAAACCCTGCATTAAACAGAACGCTGTTACCAATAAAATAATCAACCACATTTTGCGCCTGCCGTTTGGCGGTTTGCGGCCTCTTCGGCTTCTTCTGCTCCGCCATCGTCTTCTCATCATCGGGCATCCCTCCCTCCGGGATGAGCTAAAGGCTATATATTATCCTTATGCACCGTTGTCCCGAAAAAGAAGGACAGCGCCTGCTCGTGAGGAATCTCATCATCTTTTACAACTAAAATAAAAAAGCCTTCCACCAGCAGATTTCTCTGCAAGGCGGAAGGCTTGTATGGAACACAGACGCTGGAGGCCAGGTCAATGTCCGCAATTTATTACTTTGGAACAGACTCCCAATCTTTCAGGAAGCGCTCAATACCACTGTCCGTCAGTGGATGTTTCCACAATGTTGGCAGGAGTGAACCCGGTATGGTCGCAATGTGCGCACCAGAAAGGGCTGCATCCTCCACATGTTTGATATTACGGATGCTTGCTGCAATAATTTCGGAAGGCAGATCATACGTATCGAGGATGAGACGCAGATCACGAATCAGCTTCATACCATCCACCGCAATATCATCCAGACGACCAACAAATGGACTGATGTAGGTTGCGCCGGCTTTCGCCGCCATCAGACCCTGCGCTGCTGAGAAAATCAGCGTCACATTGGTTTTAATTCCTTTTTGCGTCAGTTCATGACAAGCATAGAGTCCATCTTCGGTCATCGGTAGTTTAATCACTACATTCGGTGCCCATTCTGCAATTTCATAAGCTTCCTTCAACATATCCTCGGCTTTGAGGCCGATGACTTCAGCGCTGACCGGGCCTTTAACAACGCCACAGATCTCCTGAATCACTTCTTTAAATACGCGACCTTCTTTGGCAATCAAAGACGGGTTAGTCGTGACTCCATCCACCAGACCAAGACGTTCGATCCGTTTGATTTCTTCAACATTACCAGTATCCAAGAAAAATTTCATGATATGTTCTCCTCCACTTGATGAATTTGTAAACAACTATACTTATCATTACCCGATTATCCGCATATGTTAACAGTTATATATAAATTAATTTTTTTCTACAGCGTGACCGCCAAATTCATTACGCAATGCAGCGACAACTTTTCCTGTGAATGTGTCTGTTTCCAGGGAGCGGTAACGCATTAGCAGAGACAACGCAATAACTGGTGTAGCAGTTTGCAGGTCAAATGCCGTTTCAACTGTCCAGCGTCCTTCGCCTGACGAATGCATAACCCCTTTGATTTCATCCAGGTTAGCGTCTTTGGAGAAGGCACGCTCTGTCAATTCCATCAGCCAAGAACGAATAACGGAACCGTTGTTCCATACGCGAGCCACTTTTTCGAAGTCGAAGTCGAAGCCGCTTTTCTCCAATACGTCAAAACCTTCACCGATGGAAGCCATCATACCGTACTCGATACCGTTGTGTACCATTTTGAGGAAGTGGCCGCTACCCGCTTTACCTGCATACAGATAACCATTCTCTACAGCCGTATCTTTGAAAGCCGGCTCAACGATCGCCCAAGCCTCAGGGTCTCCACCGATCATGTAACATGCACCATTCCGTGCGCCTTCCATACCACCGGAAGTACCTGCGTCCATGTAGTGGATACCAGATGGTTTCAATTCTTCGTAACGACGAATGGACTCTTTGTAGTGCGAGTTACCCGCTTCAATGATGATGTCGCCTTTGGACAACAGCGGACTTACTTCAGCCAGTACAGCGTCAACAACGTTGTGAGGAACCATGATCCACAATACACGTGGAGATTCCAAAGATTCAACCATCTCTTTGTAAGAAGAAACGCCTTGTGCTCCGTATTCTTTCATTTCGTTTACTGCTTCTGCATTCAGGTCAAATGCAACCACTTCATGTTTGTGATCAATCAGGTTTCTGCCCAGGTTCAATCCCATTTTACCTAATCCAATAAGTCCAAGTTTCATTGCTAAGTTCCTCCTGTTATGAACATTTCTAATTTTATCTATATCAAAAATTTTCGCGGCCTTCCGGGTATTACCGGAAGGACTTATGCAAAATTGGAACGGTGTACTTCATAATAATTTGTATATTATCACGTAGATCAGATTGTAATGTTCTCTTCTCTGATGCTGCTCTTACATTAGACTTACCACCAACGGTAGCCATTCTCTGCAATCAGACGATCTGCTGACTCCGGTCCTTGTGAACCTGCGTTGTACGTATCCAATGGCACACTGCCATCCTGGAATGCTTCCAGAATCGGCTGTACCCACTGCCAAGCCAGTTCAACTTCATTCCAGTGAGCGAAGAATGTCGAATCGCCACGCATCGCGTCAAAGATCAGGTTTTCGTAAGCTTCCGGAATGTTGCGTTTACCTGAGTTGAAGCCCATGTGCATCGGTTCCACTTCCCCGTGGTTAAGTGGGTTTTTCGCATTCAATTGAAGAGAAATGCTTTCTCCCGGACCAATTTCAATTGTAAGAAGGTTAGGCTCCGTTGTATTTTCGGATTCATGACCTGTTTTAAGTGGAGCCTTGAATTCAACAACAATTCTGGTCGATTTTTCAGCCAGGCGTTTGCCTGTACGAATGTAAAATGGAACCTCGCTCCAGAATGGATCATCGATCCAAAGTCTCGCGGCAACATAGGTCTCATTCTGAGAACCAGCTGGAATGCCAGGCTCGTCCAGGTATCCAACAACCGAAGTTCCTTGCAGTTCGCCTGCTCCATATTGGGCACGAACGACTTCAGAAGCGATATTCTCTTTCGTCAAGGGACGAAGAGCTTCAGCAATTTTCTGCTTTTTGAATTGAATTTCTTCCGGTGTGCAGCGTTTTGGCAAATGCAAACCAATCATCATCAGCAATTGAAGCATATGGTTTTGGAACATGTCACGAAGGGCTCCGCTTTGGTCATAATATGCGGCACGCTCTTCAACACCAACCGTTTCACTTGCCGTAATCTGTACATTGGCAATGTAACGGTTGGACCACAACGCCTGAATGACCGGATTCGCGTAGGTAAGGGTTTCGATATTTTGTACCATCGGTTTACCAAGGAAATGGTCAATACGGTAAATTTCTTCTTCCGCAAAAGTATTGCTGAGTTTCTCATTCAGTTCACGAGCAGATTGCAGATCGTGTCCGAATGGTTTTTCAATAATCAGTTTCTTCCAGCCTTTGGTGTTACCCAAGCCGCTCTCCTGAATGTTCAGTGCAATTGGCTCAAAGAATTCTGGCGCTACCGACATGTAGAACATGCGATTTTCCGGAATATTCAGCTCTTGTTCACGTTTTTGAACCAGTTCCAGCAATTTGGTGTAATCATCAAGCTTTGTATTATTTAGAGAACAATATCGGAAAGCCCCAATGAAATCACGTACCTGAGATTGTTCTTCAGGCGTTTGCCGTGAGAATTCATGCAGCGACTTTTCCACATTCGCCTGGAAGTCAGTATCCGACAATTCACGCCGTCCAAGACCGATAACGGAGAAGGATTTCGGCATTTTCGAATCAATGTATAAATTATATAATGCAGGGTAAATCTTGCGTTTGGCTAAATCGCCTGTTGCCCCGAAGAGGACAAATGTCATTGCGTCCATTGGAGTGCCTCCTGTGATCTGTGCAGTATAGTATATGATGATGCAAAATGTTCAAATCCAAGCATGACAAAAGACGGAATTATTGGGCGAGTTATCCCCCATACCTCCGTTTGTGTATCTGACCTGAATTAAACATGGAACATTCCTTCTCTCCACAACCCTTAATCAAGGTTATAAAATGTAACCAATTGAATTGACGTTACCCATATTACACCTGTCGTCACAATTCGTCAACAATCGTGTCGAACCTGTGAACACCAGTGTTTACAGGGTTTTTATTTAATGTTAACGCTTTATGTGGTAAGATTAAGAACAATTGGCATGTGACATTTTACACATATGGCTTGTAGACACTCAGGTTACAATAAGTATACTAATGCTATAATAAGCATAACTAAATCAAAGGAGTACAACTTATGAGCGATGATGAGAATGCCAAGCAAATATGCGAAAAGGTGGAACAGTCTTATCAGATCATTGGCCGGAAATGGGTAGCACTCATTATTCATACATTGATGGAAGAACCCAAACGATTCAGTGAAATTCACGCTTATATCCCGGACCTGAGCAAACGGGTACTTAATGAACGGATGAAGGAACTGGAGGAAGAGGGACTTGTTGTGCGTCACGTGGTTACGGAACGTCCTGTTCGGACAGAATATATGTTGTCCCGCAAAGGTACGGAGCTCGGGCGCGCATTAAGTGCGGTGGAACGCTGGGCCGATAAGTGGCTGTAGCACATACTTTTGAGGAAAAGTATAGGTTCTCATTCTATTTTAGGAAAGGTCTTATCTGTCGAGGAAGTTTTCTCTCTAACTTTGGACAGCTGCTTCGAAAATTTTAAAATTACACCTAAAATTTCATCACAATAATGCGCTGACGCTACTTTTAATAACATGTGTGGTTATCTTCATGTAATTTAAAGTCTGCTGCTGCGTTCAAAATGCTGCCAACAATGTAGACAATAAAAGGAAGCCAGATCTCACAACATCTGTGCGCTCTGGCCTCTTTTCTATGTTATATAACTAATACTACAACGTTCTCCCCAGCGTAATATCCAAGTCCTCGAAGTTCTCCACCGCCGCCTTCTTTTCATAAAAATGCACCGCGTGTTGCATAATTCCATCTCGTGTATAAAAAACATCCTCCGTCTCCAGCGGAAAAGTAACCTTCTCCCCCGTACTGGCCGATTTATAGATGCCTACAATGAGTTCGAGTGTATTCCGTCCACTCTTCCCATCCACCAGAAGGGGCGATCCTGTCTCAATAGCATTTAGCATATTTTCCACTTGCCCCGTATGACCCACATGAGTCACATCAGGCAATTCATCAGCGAGTTTCTGAATCTGTTGTTCCAACTCTGAATTCGATTCCGGAAATCCGTTACTCCGTGCTGTAGAAGCAATGACCTTCCAAGGTGCAGATACTCTGGCTTCTTTACCCTGAAAAATCAACTGCTGCTCCTCCCCGTGATGGACTACGGAACTGGTGATCATTCCAAGTGCTCCTTCGTGGAAGCGAAGCATCGTCATGGAAATATCCTCTACTTCGGCATTATCATGAGCCGTATTCGCCATCATGGCTTGCAATTCCACAGGAGGACCCATCATCCAAAGCATGGCATCAATATGATGTACCGCATGATTAAGAGTACAGCCTCCGCCTTCCTTTTCCCATGTGCCACGCCACCACAAATCATAATAATTATGGCCTCGCCACCAGAGCGAATCGACCTGCACGTGGACAATGGGCCCCATAAGTTTACTATCCAGTACATTTTTCAGTTTCATCATCGGTGTCGTAAAACGATTCTGCGCCACAACCGACAGCAACGTCCCGTTCTCTTGTGCCGCTTCAAGCATGAGATCCGCTTCTTGTAGAGAAGATGCCATCGGTTTTTCAACCAGCACATGTGTACCTGCATGCAGAAAATCACATGTAATCCCTGCATGTGTATACGGGGGAGTACAGATCGAAACTACATCAATGTTCTGATTCAGCAATTCATGATAATTGGTAACAGCACGGGCTCCCTCCAATCCATATTCGTTAATTCGCTTTTGTGCTTTTTCCGCATATATATCCACCACAGCTACGATCTGGCATCGTTCAGGAAATGCCAAATACGCTGTAATATGCGCTGCACTGATCGCTCCTGCTCCAATGATGGCCACTTTTAACATAGATGCATACCTCCTTCATTTCCTTCACAATACACAACAATAAAGCGCTTTTATGCGTTCATCTTGTGATAAAATGAAACTATATTGCGCTCTTGAAGGGAAGGCGTTCCTAATGCCCATTATCAACAGAGAACAATTCAATCTGGTATGTCGCCGTACCTCTACCACTGCGAACCGAGAGGTTTTTCACGCTCACTCACAGATGGAGATAACGTACATTCATGATGGATATGGACAGTTAATAACCGAGGGTCAGGCATTCGCCCTTGAACCGGGTATGCTGATGATATTCCGCCCTTTTCAGCTGCATCAGGTCCAGATTCAAGTCACGAAAGAGCATCCCTTTATTCGCAGCGTACTGATGTATGAGCAGCACCTGCTGAACCCGCACTCTCGGCAATTTGCCGTTTCGGATCGTTTTACATTGGACCTTCTTGGACATACATCTCCACTTCAACCGATCCGTCTTTCCGCTTCATCCCCACTGGTCCAGATGATTGAGCAATTTGCCGATATTCTGCCTACGTTGCTTCCACATGAAGCGGAAGAGGATACACGACTCTTTTTACTTGGACTGCTCGCACAGCTTCGCTACCTTTGGAAGGATAGGCACTATTCCAGTTCTAATACGCTCCCAACGAGTTCTCCCGTTCTGCACCCTCATGCTGAAACAGTCATGCAATGGATTGAAGAGCACTACAACGAGGCTTTTCGCCTGGAAGATATCGCAGATACACTTCATCTCTCGACTTATCATCTGTCCCATATATTCAAAAAAGCTACCGGCACCACCATCATTGCTTATGCCCAAGCTACCCGTATTCGTCATGCTTGCGTGTTACTTACGAGTACCACACATTCTGTCCCGGAAATAGGCCACCGTGTAGGCATGCCCAGCCCGTCTTACTTTTGCAAAGTTTTTCGCAATGCAACAGGCACCACGCCGCATCAGTATCGCCTGAATGTGCAGGGTAAGGGATAAGAAAATCATTGGACGAAAAGAAGCGAAAGGAATGATATCAATGACATCCTTTCGCTCCTCCGTTTCCTGAACATTACCTAATTTATTCTCCCGGCTTACGCACATCAAGGCCCAACTTCTCCAAAAAGGAGAATATCGTTCCACACCCTGTTAAGCTAAAATTTATTTAGAAGAAATAGTAAGAAAAACAAAAGTTTAACCTGGGTTTAAATAATATTTTATGACTATAAAATAAGCCGGCTCTCTTCTGGAAGAACCGGCTTATTTTACGAGTCTTTTTTAGTCGGTGAATGAGATTGGTAATTTGAATTATCCAATCATTTTTAAACCTGCAATTACATCATTGTTCACGGAGAAGTGAAAACTAAAAGGGAATGGTTCTCCTTCAAAATCCCCCGTTACAAGAGTACTTACAAAGTAGTTATCACCAGTACCAGTAGCCTCTTTAATCTCAAGAGTAACATTCATGCCGATATAATAGGTATCCGCCCACTCTTTAATTTCTTTTAGCCGGAAAAATCACGGCCATGATCACTAACAACACTAGAATCATTGAAAACGGACAACAGGGCTTCCGTATTGTGATCATTTGTAGCTCCAATAAATTTTTGAATCGGGTTTGCTAATGATGCTAACATACGTATCTCTCCTATCATTTAAGCTCATTCCATGCATTGAACTTCTGCTGCAACGTAACCAGAAACGGCAGTTAAATCTTCCACTTCGTATTTTGTTAGCATCGAAAATCCCGTATGTTGGAAACATGAAACGATTCTATCTCTCAGTCCACATTTTTTTGTTTAAGGAAGTATTCCAAATGAGCTAACTCTATTTTCTCTTTTACCTCCGTACTTTAAGGACGGATAGATTTTAGTCATAAAAATACGTCTTCGTAAAGTTAAACTGTAGGGACAGTTCCTCCATCGATTACATATTCGGCACCGGTAATCGATGCAGCACGATCAGAAGCAAGGAACGCCACAAGCTCACCAACTTCTTCTGGATATCCAGGACGTCCAATTGGAATACCTCCCAGGGCATCCATAACCGACTGGAGCGCACTTTCAAAGCTTCCTGTCACCTGAGCAATATTCTCCATCATAGCGTCAGCAGCTGTCGTTTGGATAAACCCTGGGGATACACGGTTAACCCGGATACCTTTTGGAGAGAATTCTTTAGAAAGGCTCTTACTGTAGTTACTCAAAGCCGCTTTTGCTGCAGCATAAGGGATCGTTGACTCAATCAAAGGTAAAACTCTTTGGATTGACGAAATGTGGATAATGACACCCTTTCCTTGTTCAAGCATCAATGGAATCAATCCACGATCCAACCGAACGGCAGCTAGTAGGTTCCAGTTCAAAGATTCAATCCAATGTTCGTCACTTGCTGCAAGAAAACCACCGGGAGGTGTGTTATTTCCTCCAACATTGTTGACCACAATATCAATGCTACCGAAGCGATCTTTAACAGCTTGAACGACTTTCTCGACGCCTTCTTTGGTAGATAAATCTGCTTGTACAAACAAATTTGGATCGGCCAGACCAGTTGGCATCGAGCGCGCAGTCGTTAAAACTGTCGCTCCAGCTGAGGCAAATCTTTTGGCGATCGCTTCGCCCATCCCTTTAGTTCCGCCTGTCACCAGTACTTTTTTTCCTTCATATTCCGTCAATGGGCTTGCATAAGTAATTGCCATTATTTCTCCTCCTAAAATGCATTTAATTTTTATAAATCTGCTAATACTTATTTTTTGTAGAATTCTTAATGACTAATTGCGACTAGATATTCCCTCGATAATGATTCCTCTGTATGTCCCGCCTTTAAGTCGATGTTTTACGGCATCCTGGTAAGCTGGACTATAACACCAAGCTTTGGCTTCTTCAAAGCTTGGAAATTCCAGCAGAGCTGCACCTTCAACCTGCGGTCCTTCAATGACTTCATGGGTGCCATACATGGCGAGCGGTTTAACTGGATGACCAGCAAGTCCTGCGGGAGCTTTGGAAGAATAAACTTTTAATTCCTCCGGTTCATTAGTTTGCTCGCGAATAAAAATAACGTATTCTGACATTAATTAACAACTCCTTTCTGATTTTGTCCTCCATAGCATTACTACGGTTCAATACAGGGCTCCCTGAGAAGGCAGCCGCTTTCTTGCATTTAGCTAAGCGGTCTTTAAGCACAATCTTATTTTAAGCTTGATTAAGATGTGCGTCTAATTTATAGTTTTCATGAAATCAATTACTAATATTAATGTAAAGAAGGTGCTTATATGGAGCTTACGCAATTAGAATATTTTCTAACCGTAGCAAGACTTCAACATATGACTATGGCTTCTAAAGCATTAAATCTTACTCAACCAGCTTTAAGTCACGCTATATCTAAACTCGAAAATGAACTCGGTGTCCCGCTTTTTGAACGTAATGGCCGGAATGTTCAGTTAAATCGGTACGGGCATATGTTTAGCAAGTGGGTTGAAGAAGCATTAAAAAACATTCAAAATGGCATTCAGGAAATTGACGAATGGTCTAATCCCGAAACCGGCGTTGTTCACGTATCTTATCTTAATATTTTGGGAGTAGACCTGGTTCCTTCCATTATTAGAGACTATCAAGCACACCATCCTAAGGTTCGGTTTGATTTGTATCAGGGTAACCACGGAGATATCAATGAATACTTGGATAAAGGCACATCTGACATGCTCATTACTTCTAAAGAATCAACATTGGATAATCATGAGTGGATTGCCATTCGTAAATTACCTTTGTTTATCGTGGTTCCAGCTAAACATCACTTGGCTAATCGATCGAGTCTAAGCTTATTTGAATTATCTGGAGAACCCTTCGTAGGGTTGAAAAAAAATTGTGGATTAAAGGCCACTATAACCACACGGTTCAAAGATACCAATTTCGAACTCGCTTCCACCTATGACGCCGAGGATTTGATAACAGTCGCGGGTTTTATTAAAGCCGGTCTTGGAGTATCTGTACTCCCTCAAACATTGGGAC
The DNA here is from genome assembly GCF_042674385.1 of Paenibacillus sp. NPDC056933. Lineage (NCBI taxonomy): Bacteria > Bacillati > Bacillota > Bacilli > Caryophanales > Paenibacillaceae > Paenibacillus > Paenibacillus sp. NPDC056933. Next base: position 322,810 of record NZ_JBHUQN010000005.1, read on the forward strand.
TTATGTTAGACGGCTTAGTATGGATTCCCATTCAGGAAAACGGATGGGAATGGGAAGTAGTATTAAAATGGAGAAAAGATCGTTACTTGTCTCCCGCTGCCAAAAGGTTAATTGACTTTATCTCTAAGGATCCAAATATGGTTTTCCCATTAAATGAGTCACTCCAAATCACAAGTAAATGAAACAACAGAAAAGCGACCCCTTAAGGGTCGCTCTTACTCTATTACATTTGTCGTTGCATTACCAGTTATCATTACTTTCAGTTATCATTATTTTTTGTATACATACTCGCATTCACCATGTTGCTTGTGCATTTCCTAATACACTTCAGCATTTTTTCCGGATCAAAATATGTCCCTTGTTGAACAAACCCTGTATGGACAGGAATTATTTATTGGTTACACCATCCGCTGTCTCATCGCTTCAAACAACAAAATTGTTGCCGCCATCGCAGCATTAAGCGACTCCGCCTGTCCCTGCATCGGAATCGTAATCGCATCGTCCACCAGTCGTGCAGTAGCTTCTGATATGCCCTTGCCCTCATTACCAATCACAAGCCATACCGATTGTGTAAAATCATAACTGTAACACGAATGCTCCGCTTGCAAAGACGTACTCACCAACTTCACGCCCGCAGCCTTTGCTTCAGGCAGCAACGATTCTAACGGACCTTCTACGATAGGCAAATGAAACAATGACCCCATCGTCGAACGGATCGTTTTCGGATTATAGACATCGGCACACCCAGCGCCTAGCACAACGCCTGCCGCCCCCGCTGCATCCGCACTGCGAATGATCGTGCCTACATTGCCGGGATCCTGAACATTGTCCAGTACCACGACCAGCCCCTTAGAGGAAGATAACAAGCTTTGCAGCGGCTCACGAACTTTATGTACAACGGCAAAAACAGGCTGAGGGGTCATCGTATCCGTACATTTGGCAATAACCGCAGGAGATACACTGATCCATTCCACACGCTGAAGGGGTGCCTCCAGTCCAGCCAGTTCCGTGGGTACACCCTGCTCCCCATCGTATACGATACATTCAAGATCTGCCCCGGCACGCAGCGCTTCCTGTACGAGATGAATGCCTTCAATAATATATTTATGTTGGCGGGTACGGTGCTTTTTCTCCAGCAGCTGTGCCCATTCCTTCACACGTGTATTTTGCGGTGATACAATATCCATCTTTCCATCCTTCCCGTCTGCGGGATTTTTTATCAACATGTTATGAGATGCGTTGAAAATCTTCGACAAAGGTTCACTTTATCAACGTAACATCACTTTGGATATGCCAGCTCCATTTTTGTTAAATGGTCCTTATGACCAACGATGATCAGCACATCCCCATTCTCGATCCGATCCTCCGCATACGGAGAGATATTCATCGAATTCCCACTGCGGATCGCCATCACATTACAACCGAAACGTGCACGAATATTTAGCTCCAACAGGTTTTTACCGATCATTTGCTCGGACGCTCTCATTTCCAAGATGCTGTAATCCTCAGATAACTCAATATAATCGAGAATGTTTGGCGATGTCAGATGATGGGCTACACGCAGCCCCATATCCCGCTCGGGATAAATAACCTTGTCAGCGCCAATCTTCTGCAATACTTTACCATGGAGTTCATTTTGTGCTTTTACAATCAGAACAGGCACACCCATATCCTTCAGAATAAGGGTTGTGAGAATACTCGACTGAATATCTTCACCAATCGCCACAACGACGACATCAAAATTCCGTATGCCCAGCGCTCGCAGCGCTTCTTCATCCGTCGAATCTGCCGATACGGCATGAGTCACCACATTGGACATTTCCTGGGTCCGCTGCTCGTCCGCATCAATTGCCAGTACGTCGAATCCCATGCCGCTCAGCGCATTGGCTACACTTGATCCGAACCGTCCCATGCCAATCACGGCATATTGTTTCTTTGCCATTAGGGTCTAACCTCCCGCTGCACTTCTGCATTACGCATCTATTGGTAGTCCATTTTTCAATTAAAGGGTGAATGTTTACTTAAATATCCTTCGTAGTATACCACAAAGCCCAATAAACTTGAATGCGCTCACGCTTCCCAGGGAACAGTATTAGAGCAGCCGAATATACGAGGAGGAACTTGCGATGCCCATTACATTAAGCCTGCGTGAAGCGATTGTTCATAAGGTTCATGACAAAAGTGATGATCAGCTTCGGGAGATGATCGAAGGTTCTGTAGATGGACCTGAAGCAGCATTACCTGGACTGGGTGCCATTTTCGAAATGATCTGGAAGAACACGGAACCTGCCAAGCAGGAAGAACTCATTCAAATTGCGCAGGAGCATCTGCACACCATTCCCGTTCAACCCATCAGATAAGAAGCCTTGAGGGAAAGGTACCATCATCACGTTGTTCTGTCTGCAAAAAAAGATTTTGCCTCTTTGGTCTGGATTATGCCCTGCTCAAGAGCAAGGCAGTTAAATCCCCCATAGACTAATTAGGCCCCCCAACCAAACAAGGTACAGCCACTGAATAATACTCAGGAGGCTGTACCTTGTTTGTGTATTACTCTAGCTTCCCCATAGGGGATCTAAAATACCAGAAGCTAACTCCCAATCAAGCGGTTCTTCTTCCGTCAACTTTTTAATATCATTTTACTGTTCAAAAAAATTTTAATATTTTACCTTTCCCCTATGCGTGAAATCTTACTGAGATATAAAAGCTGACTGGAAACGACAAAAATGACCTAAACCCCTCTGAGCAGGGATTTAGGTCAGTTGCTTATGCTTTCTTTACTATTTTAGGAAAAGTCGCTTATGGAGCTGTCTCAAGGAATTTCGCGGTCGGGTTCTTGTCCATTGCGGTTCTCATCGCGTATTCATTTTCGAACAGAACTACATAGTTCCCTTTTTTATCTTTCACCAGAGCGGAGTTGATCCGGAATTTGCTTGGGTCCAGATTCTCATCCACGATCCAGCGAGCGAATTGATAAGGCATGCGCTGTAGCTGAACGTCTACCCCATACTCGCCTTTCATCCGGTATTCAAATACCTCGAATTGGAGCTGACCCACTACGCCGAGCAATGTCTCGTCGAAGCTCACGGTGTTAAATACCTGAATCGTACCTTCCTCGGTTAACTGGTCAATCCCTTTTTGGTACTGTTTATGTTTCAATGCATTTTTGACCGTAACTTTGGCAAAAATCTCTGGCGAGAATGTCGGCAGTTCGTCAAAAATAACCTCGCTGCCTTGGCTCAGTGAATCACCAATCCGGAAGATACCCGGATCGAACAGACCAATAATATCGCCTGCATATGCCTCTTCCACAATATCCCGATCCTGTGCCAGGAATTGCTGAGGCTGCGACAGTTTGATTTCTTTGCCCACACGATTATGCTTCACGCTCATACCGCGTTGGAACTTGCCGGATACAATCCGCAGGAATGCGATACGATCCCGGTGTGCCGGGTTCATATTCGCCTGGATTTTGAAGACATAACCGCTGAATTTCTCATTCGTTGGCTCAATCTCACCCGCTGTACTGCGACGTGGTTCCGGCTTCGGTGCGAGCTGCAGGAAGTTCTCAAGGAACGTCTGCACGCCGAAGTTATTGATGGCACTACCGAAGAATACAGGTGTCAGTTCACCGCGCTGTACCTTCTCCATGTCGAACTGGTCTCCTGCAACATCCAGCAGCTCCAGGTCCTGACACAGCTGATCATGCAGATAATCTCCTGCCATCTCACGAATGATTGGATCTTCGTAGCCTTCCACCTTTTGAACTTTAATCGTCGAGTGGTCGTCCCCTTGGAACAATTCCACCTGATTTTTCATCCGATCATACACGCCACACAGTTCACGCCCTGTACCAATCGGCCAGTTCATCGGTACGGAGCGAATCCCCAGTACGTTTTCGAGTTCTTCCATCAGATCAAACGGACTTTGTCCTTCACGGTCCAGCTTGTTGATGAATGTAAAGATCGGAATACCGCGCTTCGCACAAACCTGGAACAATTTAATGGTTTGTGCCTCGACACCTTTTGCCACGTCAATCAACATTACCGCGCTATCGGCAGCCGTCAGTGTACGATACGTATCTTCACTGAAGTCCTGGTGACCCGGTGTATCCAAGATGTTGATGCGGTGACCCAGGTAATCAAACTGCATGACGGAAGATGTAACCGAGATCCCCCGCTGCTTCTCAATCTCCATCCAGTCACTTGTTGCGTGTTTGCTTGCTTTCCGAGCTTTTACTGTACCGGCGAGACGAATCGCGCCCCCGAACAGCAACAGTTTCTCGGTCAATGTCGTTTTACCCGCATCCGGGTGAGAGATAATGGCAAACGTCCGGCGTTTGTCCACTTCCTGTTGAAGAATGTTATCTGCAGCTTTGCTCATAGATTCTATCCCTTTCATCCGTTCATTCACGTTAATCCGGCGAGGCCGGTCTATCATTCAATCTTTATGCAATCCGGCTATGCCGGTTGATTGTACCTTCGCATTTCGCACATTAGGCCATTAAGCATCTTATGCTAATTTTACACATTTACAACGGAGTTCATCCTCCCTAAACATTGTGCTTCCAATCATGCCGTAGACCTGATTTAGTATCCAACTTTCCTATTGTACCATAATCTTTACCGAAAATAACCGATTACGTACAGCAGAATCTTCTCTTTTCCGATTGCAAAAAAAGAGCACCCTTCCGCCATGATTTCATGGCATCCAGGTACTCATCATTCATTTCGCTTGCCGCGCTTAGAAAATTAATGCATCCAGTGCGTATTGTCCTCCACCTGTCAAAGCTAGTGCCACACCAACCACCAGAATCGCGAGGTTATACTCAAAGCCGTTTTGCGTGGACCAGTATCCGTTCGCACCATGAACCTTCACAATGGCAATAACCATGGTCAGAGCAATCAGAATGCCGCCTACCGGTGTGAGCAAACCCAGAGCCAGCAGCAATCCGCCCCCGAATTCAGCCAATCCTGCCAACAATGCAACCAATGTGCCGGGTTTCATCCCCATGGATTCAAACCAGCCGCCGGTTCCCTTAATTCCGTATCCCCCGAACCATCCAAACAATTTCTGAGCCCCGTGCGCCATGAACGACAATCCAATCACCAAACGAATCAACAACAATCCTACATCCAACATTTTCTTTTCCTCCATTCAATATATACAAAATAGTATTCTTAGATTAAAGATATTATGCTAAAATTTTTTCTTCATGAATTTATTTCGTAACCCCTTCACCTGGTTCACATTTTATCTCATGAATGATGTACGTTATCCGATTGATTCATCGGGTCCGTCTGTCTTTGCGTAATTTCTTTATCTCTTGAATTGAGTATAAGTTATATACTTACTTTTTGTCAACGACTTATTTTATTATATATCAAGGTTTAAATCCCCCACTTCTCCAACGCAAAAAAAGACCTGAAAAGATCGCATCTCTACGTTCTTTCCAAGTCTTATATAGAACAGGTTATCCTGTCACCAATAAAATGACTTAACTTACTCTGATCTCATCCATTCCTTGCGTCCGGGAAGTCATGCAACCTCCGTTAATTGTTCACTTGCCAAACGACATTGTCTTCGTCCTGACCGTTCACCGGCCACCAGTGGAACCCATCCTGCTCCAGCAGTTTACCTGTCGCTTCCGGCCCCCATGTACCTGCCGGATACATATGCAGCTCCCCTTGATTCTCCGCCCAAGCTGCCGCTATCCGATCTACGAAGGACCACGCTGTTGCGACTTCATCCCAACGGGTAAAGTAGGTCGAGTCTCCTTCTGCGGCATCATGCAGCAGACGTTCATACGCCTCCGGCGAGTTGATTCCGATCATGCAGCTCTGACAGAAGTCCATGGCCAGCGGCTGAATCTCGGAGTCTGAACCCGGTTTCTTGGCATTGATTTTGATATAAATGCCTTCCATCGGATTCACCCGGATCACGAGCAGATTCGGCTCCAGCTTGTACTTTTTGCCCAGATATACATTGCTTGGCATGGATTTGAACTCAACCACAATCTCGGTTGTTTTCACAGGAAGACGCTTGCCTGTCCGAATATAGAAGGGCACACCTGCCCAGCGGAAATTATCTACAAATACACGTGCAGCAAAGTATGTTTCCGTATTGGATTCCGGATCAACCTTGTCCTCCTGGCGATAACCGGGAAGCTGCTTGCCACGATACTCCCCTTCCGTATACTGCCCGCGCACAACGTTAGTGCTTACTTCTTCATCCGAAGTGAACGCACGCAGAGAACGCAGTACCTTGACCTTCTCATCGCGGATGTCTTCCGGGAATAAACGGCTTGGCGGCTCCATTGCAATCATCGTCAACATCTGCAGCATATGGTTCTGCCCCATATCACGCAAGGCACCGGAGTGATCGTAGTATCCACCGCGTTCTTCTACTCCGACCGTTTCTCCCAGTGTAATCTGGACGTTGGCAATATGTTTGTTATTCCATAGCGGCTCAAAAAAGGCATTTCCAAAGCGAATCACTTCGATATTCTGCACCATTTCCTTGCCCAGATAGTGATCAATCCGATAAATCTCTTCCTCACGGAACACTTCACGGATTTGCTCATTCAGATGCTCAGCAGATTGCAGATCATACCCAAATGGTTTCTCGATCACAAGTCGATTCCACCCGCGACTCTCCAGCATTCCGCCATCCCGCAAACTATACGAGACGCTGCCAAAGAGCTCAGGAGCCAGCGCCAGATAGAACAAGCGATTACCTGGTGTGTTAAACTTTGCTTCCAGACTCTCCGTCTGCTCACGTAACTCTTTGAAACCGTCCACGTTATTGATATCTAGTGACTTATACTCAAAATGTTCGACAAAAGCATTCCACTCATCGGACTCCCCCGCCGGATAACGACAGAACTCTTTAATGGAATCATAGATGTCTTCCCGGAATTCTTCTGGTGACCTCGGGCGACGCGCTACACCAATAACCGCAAAGTCTTCGGCCAGCTTGCCTTCACGGTATAGACTGTAGATCGCCGGAAACAGCTTCCGGCGGGCCAGATCACCCGTTGCTCCAAAAATGAAAAATACTGCACCTGGTGTCTGCACTTCATCTTGCATTTGTTTTTCGACCATGGGCTCCTCTTTCTTTCCGGGAAGACATCTTCACGCTCTCCCCGAGCTATGTAATGGTGTTATATACGCAACATACAACCGTCAATTACCAGCAAATTTCCTTCTTGGATGTGATGCCATTTTAGCATAAAGCCTCATGGGTTGCACTAATTTTCCCGAGAAATGTTATCAATATTTTTCCACAATTCATGGAATTTTCATCTATAAAAATTCAGGATCAAGTTTATAAATTCGAGTTAATATGGCATTAATATTCAATCGTGATCACTGGGAAACCTACTGTAACTCGATTAATCCCCTTTTCTCCATCCTGATGGACCGCCAATTGCATATTCAAGTTATGCGGACCGCTCTTAATCGCTACCGGCAGACCTGAAGCCTCATAGGACACACTGGCAGTGTTGGTATCCGTATAACGTTCTATCGCTTGCATGTCCATATCTCCAGACAACTGCTCCTCGATTTGCTCCAATTGACTGCTGGCGCCACTTTCCATTGCACCTGTCCCCTGTACAGCGAAATTCCATGCTGCCTTCATTCCCGAGTTGGTAAGCAACCGGGATACTTGTTCATGTAATGTGGATAACAAGTCCTGATCTGTACGTCCATTGCCTGATAACTGGACGATCGCGTAATATTCGTTTTCTCCTGTGATGACCACATTAATCAGGATACCTGCTTGCTGGCCATCAGCAACCCTCTCACTGCGGTATACATCATGGCCTGTTTGCCGACCACGTTCAGGTTGCAGCATTCCCAGCCGATGAGCGAGCATCTCCGCTTGTTCTCTGGCATCGCCATGACCTTCTCCTTGCCATTTAATGACTAGACGCTCCACATGATCGATTGCTGTATCTGCAGTCTTCATCAATTGTTCCAGCTTGCCTGCTTCGGATTCTGTCTTCTCCGCGTACACATGAGTCATGCCTACAAGTATAATGATTGCCAATGCCAGTATGCCTGCCGTCATCCATCGATTTAACATATGAATCCTCCGCTCTTTCTTGCATTCTATGAATCTATCAATCAGCATGCCCCCATTCCTCATTTGCTAAACTTTTTTTGAGATAAAAAAAGCCTGATCAACCATTTTCAGGGTTAATCAGGCCTCTTATCTCATATAATGGGGCAGAATAATACTTCCGATGAGGTTCTACCCGAAGATTTTTTTCACTTTACCTGATCTGCTCAACATACCAATAGTGCATACCTCAACATTCACACACTTCAGGACCTACTCTGCAAGTCCATTCTTGTAAGCATAGATGGCTGCCTGTGTACGATCATCGACACCCAATTTTGCGAGTATATTCGTGACATGGAATTTTACTGTTTTGATCCCGATAATTAGTTCATCGGCGATGTCCTGGTTAGACTTGCCTTTCGCCACCAACCGAAGTACATCCATCTCTCGATCGGTCAATTCATTATGAGCGGGTGCAGCTGCCTGTGGCTGTCGGAAACGGTTCATCATTTTGGACGCCACCTGAGACTCCAGAACCGATTGCCCGCGTGCTGCTGCACGGATCGCATCTGCCACCTCATTGGCTCTTGATGTTTTCAACAGATAGCTAAAGGCTCCTGCCTCAATAACCGGATACATTTTTTCATCATCGAGATAACTGGTCAGCACAATAACCTTGCATTCCGGATACATTTTAAGCAGCTGCCGAGTCGCTTCAATACCGTCCATACCTTCCATGACGAGATCCATCAGGACAACATCAGGTTTGTACTCCTGTGCCAGCCGAATGCCTTCCTCACCGCTGCCCGCTTCCCCCACCACTTCGATGCCATCCTCGGTATCCAGCACCGCAGCGAGGCCAATACGTACCATCTCATGATCATCCACGAGCAACACTTTGATCGACGTTTCCGCTTCCGTCTCCGTTTCTATTCCCGTTTCTATTGACATGTTCTTCCTCGCTTTCATCGCTCATCAAAGGTATCGTAATCTCAATCCGCGTTCCCTTACCTGGCGCTGTTACAAATTGTATGGCTCCGCCAATTTCAGTGACCCGTTCACGCATATTAGCCAAGCCATAGGAAGCTTGCTTATTTTCATCCAGATCGAAGCCTTGACCATCATCACGAATGAGTACCCGAATCGCATCTGTACGGCGCTGAAGGCGAATTTCCATTTTCTCCGCTTTGGCATGCCGTAATGTATTGGACATCGCTTCCTGTATAATACGGAACAGATGATTCTCAATGCCCTTGATCAGATGAATGTCCTCATCCATTTCAAGCACAATATCCATAGGAACCTTCGTTTTCAGTTCCATTACAAGATCACGCAAACCTTGTTCCAGATGTTTACCCTCCAGATAGACGGGGCGCAAATGCAGCAGTAATGCACGCATCTCGGACTGGGCAACCGATGCCATCTCTTCAATCAAAGCGATCTGCCTCTTAGCACGCTCAAAATCCGTTTCCATCTTCCGTCCAACTGCTGTTGCCGTCATGGAAATGGCGAACAACTGCTGCGATACCGCATCATGCAGTTCTCGTGCCAGTCGCTGCCTCTCTTCTACAATGGCTGTTATTCTGGCCTGTTCAGCGAGCTGGGCGTTATTCGTAGACAGTCTTTGGAGTGAGGAGACCTGATCCTCCCACTTTTTGCCGATACGTCCCAGCTGCTCACTTAATCGGCCGACATCGTCAATACCAAGGTCCGGCACGGTACGTGAGAGTGAACCCTTTTCCCATTGCAACAGCGTCTCTCGCAACAGTTCAAGCCTGCGTTTAACCCGGTAACTTTGATAAAATCCGAAGACTGCCCCCATACCGATCAGGAGCAGCAATAATGCCAGACCCGATTGAATCAGATGCCTCCAGCCTGCAAAGGGGGCCAGGTAACCATATGTATACAATACATACAAAATCACGGCGAGCACAATGAAAACAAGGAGGACCCCTTCACCCATACTTCGGGTTACCATGTCGGTATGTCGTTTTGTCTTCATCAGGGTCTCCTCCTTTCTTCACCTATTTAACTTATTACGGATTACTGATGTTTAGGTCGCCAACAATATACGAAATGACAAATTTTGCTTTATGTTCACTGGACTCGTATCCAGGAGTTCTCCATACCAATTTGTTCATCATGCCACTATCCTGCTCTCCATTCAGGCTAATCCGTCCAAAGAGTACCGATGCCTCAATTTCAACACCATAATCTTCAGGCAGTGTCAGACGAACATTCCCCATAACCCCCTGCAAAAGTACAATCGTTTGTTTCTCTTCCGGGAGGGAAAGTGACAGATCTGCATTGATTTCACCCATGGCGTGCCATAGGCTCATACTACGCAATGTCCATGGTGCCTGATCCCAATAGTACCGAGCCATGAAGTTTTGCTTACGCATAACATTCCCATCTAAATGAATCCTTTTGTTTTTGGAATAAAAATAAGCCAGTGAAGCCAGTACAATCAGAAAAACAATCATCAGATTATCAAGCAACAGCAGTGCTGCACCAACACCCAGATATCGATAGCCTTTGTGGGTGTCTCCCTTACGAACTTGAACCATACCTATCGTTAACAGAATCAGTGCGGCGACGGTCAGCAGGTTTATATTTCGATTCAGTAACATCAACATGCCGATGACAATGATAATCACTGCAAGCCATTGACCTTTTTTATTCATATCTGCCGCACCTCCTCTGTAAGTTGATCTTCCCAATTCGACGGAAAAGCCATATCAGGCATCGAACACCTGTATGGCTTAACCTTTGTTCTACAAACCGTTCTTTATTCACGAGTTATAGAATATCATATTGTCTGCTGAGCGAACAGTTATTCTTTTGAAGTACCGCCCGTTTCATTCTTGGCACCATTGCCGATTTTGTTTTTCAGAGCTTGCAGTTGTTGATCCACTTTGAACTGCTTTTCAGTATCTACAGGATTCGTATACGTCGATTGTGTATTGCGGTAAGGTGCACGGATCACATCCGCTTCCGCTTCCATTTGCATGATTTTCTCTTCCATGCGGTGGAATCCAAGGGATGCGCCACCACTCTCGATCGAATGCAAACTGTTGATTTGAGACATTTGTTTTTTGGCTTTCGCCATTTGTGCACGGGATACGAGTTCATTGCGTTTGTTACGCATTTTGTAGAACTCATCTTTCATGTCATGCAGTTGTTGCAGCAGATCTTTCGCTTGTGCTTCGGACTGTGCATGCAGTTCACTGTACTCCGTAATTTTTTGATCAAAGTAGATTTTCTCTTCCAGCAATTTGCGTGCCACTTCTTCCTGACCATTAGCCAGTGCAGCTTCTGCTTGAGATTCACGTTGTACCGATGTACGCTCTGCCTCGTCCAGACGTTGTTTCATGCGACGCTCGTTCGCCATTTGTTTGGCAACCGTTACCTCAGCCTCATGAATTTCAGCCTCCATATCACGCAGGTACTGATTCAACATTACAATCGGGTCTTCCACTTTATCCAACATATCGTTTACCGACGCTTTCGTCATATCCTTAATCCGTTTAAATACTCCCATTTTACTTTTCTCCCTTCTCGTAACGAGATAATTTTTGGCGAAGCTCTTCAACTTCTTTTTTCAATGCTTTTTTCTCAATATCTTTCATCATGGAATCCAGTTCACTTTCTTGCTGTGAGCCTGTTCCAAAGGCGTTGTTATCATAAGAACGTGGACCAGACTGAGGTCTGTTGTTGTATCCTGGGCCGGGACCAAAGTTTCCAGGACCTTGATTAGGGTTGTTTTGAAAAGGACCTCTTGGCGGCTCGTGATCAAAGTTATTGTATCCTCTGCCAGCGCCAGGACCCGGGCCATAGCCATATGGATCATAAGGTGGATATGGCTCTTTCGGTACCACCAATGCTGCGATAAAGTAGATTAACAACGACGTGCCGCCAGTTACGAAGATACTGATAACAAAGATGATACGCAGCAAGGTTGAATCCATGCCGATCGACTCGGATATCCCACCACATAATCCTGTCAGCATCCGGTCACGCGTTGAGCGGTATAATTTGCTCATCTGCTTGCTCCTTTCGTTTACTTGTATCCTCTTACGTGATCCGCACCATAAGCGTATGGATCAGCGTGATAGGATTCTTTTGGCACGACCAATGCAGCGATGAAGTAGATCAGCAATGATGTACCTCCCGTAGCGAAAATACTGATGAAGAAAATGATACGCAGCAACGTAGTACTCAATCCAAGATTTTCAGAGATGCCGCCGATCAAACCTGTCAGCATACGATTACGCGATGAGCGGTAAAGTTTATTCATGTGTCTACTCCTTTCTGTCTTGGTTTAGCTTTTGTTTCAGTCTCTCCAGTTCTTTGTCCAGCGTAGAGGATGACATGGTGCCAGACGTTCCTGCCCCATCCTGACTCATCCGCCGCAAATCCCGGAGACTTTGTGCCTCATATTCGAGATCAGATACCTGATCGTCCAATCGATTGAACATACGGGGTACATTCTGACCGTTGTAATGACCTCTCTGATTCATTCGTTGCTGCAATTGAATCGTCTGCATACGAGCGTAGTAATATTGACGTTTGCTGTATACATTTTGATACTCCACTTTCAGCTGGTCGATCTGTTCATCCAGTTCCTGTAAAGCCGCATTGCTTTGTGCGTACAATTCATTGTACTGCTCCATTTTTTCCTCGTGGAGAATTTTCTCCTGCAAAGCAAGTTTGGCTAAGTGCTCCTCCCCTGCCTTCAGAGCCATGGAAGCTTGTTCTTCCCGTTTGTGTACCATACCTGCTGCCTGATCCGCTTGTTGTTTCATTTGTCTGGTATGACTTGCATATTGATGACGAAGCTTCTCGGCTTCACCGATGTCTTGGCGGGTCGAGACCAGAAACTGATCAATCAGTTTGACTGGGTCCTGACTTTGCTCCAAATGTTCATTTAAAGTAGCTACGGTAATATCCCGCATTCGACGAAATACACTCATTTTAATCTGTCCTCCTTTTCATGATCGTGAAAGCTTAGTAACGGCCACGACGACTTCGATTATTACTCAACATGGAGAATCCGAAGATGATTAACCCGATTGCGATGATCGGTCCGATCAGCCAGGCCAGTTTGCCAAGCAGGGAGAGGATACCGATGAAAAGAACAATCCATCCAAGCAGTACATTTCCTCGTTTAACTCCGTAGTATCCAAGTGCAATCATCAGGATCGGAATCAGATAACCCATTAAGTGTCCCAGTAGCGGAGTTAACTTTCCGAAGAGGAGAAGTGCACCCAGCGCAATCAGTACAACCGCCCAGCCATTTCCTTTATTCCATCTCATAATTGTTGTTCACCACCCTTTCGGTTCGTTAATTTTGGTTTGATTGTTTGTTCGTTTGTTTCTTGTTTAACCTTATGTCCTTATTCTAGGGGAAACTGCGACTTTTCAAAACAGACCGTGGACGGTTTTTCATCCTAGACTCAGGTCGGGGATCAGGTTGGACCTTTGACTGTCCCTGGATCAGACCGTTGACCACTGCACGGAAATAAAGGCCTTAGCTGTGTCTTATTCCCCTTTCTCAAACCCAGTTCACCCCGTATGATATGACGTCCATACTTCTTATCTACGTTATCCCCCCGACTGACGTTTCCCAGTACGCCATCCATAAAAGCCAAAAAGAACTGAAATACAATCTAGGCATGTTCTTCACCTTAATTTTCACCCGACTATTTATTACTTTTTTATCCAAATAAACAAAATTTAGATTGTTCTATATGTAAGCGTTTACTAAAATAGGAAGTGTGACTACTTCAAATGTCAGGAGTGAACCTTTGCGATCATTCAGCTATTTACATAAAATGATAGTCTTCGGAATCTTGTTAAGTACCCTACCCATTCTGTTAACGGGAATCGCAGCTTTTATCTATTCTTCAAAACAATCGGAGCTGCATCGTGCTCAAGCCAATAAACAACTGTTAATCCAAATGCAAACCAATGTGGAGCATAAACTTGCAACCGTAAGCTATATGCTCGATCAGGCCGTTCGATCACCGGACACGCTCCATTCGCTAACTTCTTTATCATCATCGGTCCAAGGCACCGGGCCTTTGTTTGCTGAAAAGTTACAGACCGAATTCAAGAATATGAGATCATGGGAGCCTCTAATGGATATTACACTCGTTAATCAGACCCAGGATTGGCTTATCGATCATGCTGGCCTATACCTTAATACTGATTTTCCCTTGACTCTTCCCATGAAGGACTTGTTATCGAACACGCTCACTTCCGGCTGGCAGCTCACCCCCTCCTCCATTTTTAACAACGAGGAGCGCATAATGAATCCAGGATGCATCTATCATATTGCACTTGCCAGATCGATACCCAATGTACATGCTTCTTCCGATGCGGCTCTAATTGCTGGAATTCCTGCATGTTCACTGCAAAAACCACTGGAAGAGGATTCTCTGGACAGTTCTGCCGCTGGACTTATCATTCTGAATCGTGAACAACGTATTATGGTTCATCCCGATCCCAGTTATATTGGACAGCCTCTGGCCTCAGCAGGAATATGGGACAACGATTCGAGGGACAACTTTAGTGAATTGTTATCTATGCGTGCGTTAGCTGCCTCTTCAGGTCAACGTGAGGTACGTATTGCAGACACTGATTACTCGTTGTCCTATACGCACTCTTCTCTAAAAGGCTGGACCTATATTCTCATTTCGCCTACAAACATCCTTACCCATGAGTATGTTCAGATCGGGTTACACACCATGTATATCAGCGTTGCTATGCTACTGCTTTCACTGTTGCTATCATGGATCGGATCGAGGCGAATGCACATCCCAATTCGTCAACTTCTTATACAACTTGGTGACAAACGATGGTCCAAAGGTCATTATAAAACCATTTCTATATTTCATATGGATGAATTCGAACAAATCAGAGCTGGCGTTTCACAACTATCGGCATCCCAATCTCAGCTTGAAAACAAATTAAATCAATATAAGTTGCAGATACACACTCATTTTCTAATCAACCTGCTTTTGGGCAAAAATGCACCAGCCACTATTCATGATACGCTGAACGAATATGGCTACGAATCACATCTTAAAGAATGGCAACAAATAGCCGTTGTGACAGTGCAGGCAGATCTCTTGAATCACACCAAATATAATGCCAAGGATCGGGATCTTCTGCTATTCGCCATTCAAAATATACTGGAGGAGAGCATACTTGCTGAACAACAGCTGCTCCCTGTTGTATATGAACATGCCGTCGTCACGATCATCGGTACCACTGAACAAGATCATGTTCGTTTTTCACAGCAACTGTATACGTTAACAGAACAACTACAACATCAGATCCGGGAGATCCTTAACCTTCAAGTAAGCATTGGATTTAGTCAGCCCCATACCTCCCTATTGCAAATACCACAGGCCTATACAGAGGCTCTTGAAGCACTCAAGCATCGAATGAAACTGGGCACAGGCATTATCTTTCAATTTGAAGCAATTGATCATCGTACACCCACTTGGTCACTGCATTATCCCGAATCACTGGAATATAAGCTCATACAGGCTATCCAAAACGCAGATGAAGCATATGCCGCCTCTCTTCTCCACCAGTTGCTTGAAGTACTGTTTGGCGTAGAATGTACACCAGAAGAATATCAGGTAGCGCTTAACCGATTGCTGACACATATTTTGCAGATGATGCAGGAATCTGGTATACGACTGGGACAGATCTCCCAAGGCCATGGATCAATTTTCAATGAACTTCATGCTCTACAGTACGCTGCCGAAGTAGAACAATGGTTTAACGACCATATCATCAACCCGATCATTCTCATATTAAAGGAAAGACAGTATGCCCAATATCAACATATATCCGAGAAAATGATTGCCATGGTTCAACAAGAGTACGATAAAGATCTGACGTTGGAGGAGTGCGCATCAAGACTTCACTACAATGCAAACTATCTAAGTAGTGTATTCCGTAAAGAGACAGGCTGTGCATTCAGTGAGTATCTGACGAAGTACCGCTTCAGTATGGCTAAAAAGTGGCTGGATGAAAGCGACCTAACGGTCAAGGATATCGCCGCACGGCTTTGTTATAATAACCCCCAGAACTTTATTCGTTCTTTCCGAAAATGGGAAGGGATTACGCCTGGACAATACAGAGAGCGTAAGCAGAAAGCTGATCTGTGTCCTTGAAGAAGTAAACAGGACTTTTGGGGATGAAGTAAACGTGGTCTATCTATAGAAGAAGTTAATGTTGCTTAGCGAAAGAACGTTGTTCTATATATAACCATCAAAAAGGGAGCAGTATAATTGCTCCCTTTTTACTACATCTATAATGTTCATTACAGCTCATATGATTTACTGCCCTTGGGTACGTACAACTTTCATATTCGGTTGCTCCAATTGAATCAGAATTTTACCGAACTTCCCTCCGCGTGAGAATGTAACCACACCCTCCTTGTAAGTGTCTCTGACATATTGCTCAGCCAGGGCAAGTGAACCTTCATCCGTTGGCAGTTCGTGCGTGCTAAGCCATTCCTGTAGCTTATCAACGACTTCCTCCACAGACATCTCAATATAACTTGTTTCTCTTGTGATTAAGGTGGTATAAGAATAATCTTTCAGGTATAGCAGCTGTTGTATATATCCCATATCTCCCGCGTTATATGTTGGGTAGACACCCAGTACCTCTTTAAGATCATCTATTAGTGAGTGCTCTCTCGCTCCAGCCATCGTGCTGATATAAACATACTTTCGGGCAGTGCTGATCGCCTGTTCAATCGTTTCCCAATTCGACATCGCCGGGCACATGGATGCAAATGCGAAGTCAAATTTCTTTTCCCAGTTCTTTTCCTGAATCGATATATCCTCGAACCGTTCTGACACAATATCTATACTGGATTGCAAGGACGGTGGAATCGTCTCTTTCATTAATGAATTGAGCAGTTTCGATGGTTCTACAGCTGTAACAGTTGCTCCTCTGTTCGCAAAGGGAATGGTAAAGATACCTGAGGCTGCTCCAATGTCCAATATCGATAAATCATTAAGATCTACTCCCTGATTTTCAATCCATCCTATAATGCGTTCAGATCTTTGCCTTCCCTGTTCAGTAAACGACTGTTGATGATATTCCCTGGCCCATCGTTCAAATGCTTCTTCTTTATCCGGTGAGGAACTCTTCTGTTTGTATTGTGATTCTGTCGACTGATTCTTCCACGCTTCTTCCCATACAGCCAGATCGAATAAAATTTTAGAATACTTGGATGCTTCTTTTTCCTCAGACATGTGCTTCACTCCTTTTCTTTAATAAGCATAGAATTAAACAATAACGTTTAATAAACTCAAAACAAAGAACTTCAGGGAGCTCTAATATCTTTAATAAATCTAAATAAAGACTTTACTTATCTACAATATACCTAATCAGACTATACGTCAATATATAAGAAAATGCACCTTTGTAACACAAACGGAAACGAAATAACCAAAAAAATAGACCTACAAATTGCAGAAGCAATCTGTAGGTCTATTAGATATACCGGCGAGAGGACTCGAACCTCCACGGTTTCCCACTCGATTTTGAGTCGAGCGCGTCTGCCATTCCGCCACGCCGGCATATATGCTGGAGGCGCCACCCAGATTCGAACTGGGGATAAAGCTTTTGCAGAGCTGTGCCTTACCACTTGGCTATGGCGCCATATTTTGGAGCGGACGACGGGAATCGAACCCGCGACCCTCGCCTTGGCAAGGCGATGCTCTACCGCTGAGCCACGTCCGCATAATGGCTGGGGATATAGGATTTGAACCTATGCATGACGGAGTCAAAGTCCGTTGCCTTACCGCTTGGCTAATCCCCAAAAAAAACAAAGGGGCGATCGAGGGGAATTGAACCCCCGAATGCCGGATCCACAAACCGGTGCGTTAACCACTTCGCCACGATCGCCATAATACGGTATGTTCTAAAAATTAATTGGCAGGGGCAGCAGGAATTGAACCCACACCAACGGTTTTGGAGACCGTTGTTCTACCTTTAAACTATGCCCCTATAAAACTGGTGGAGGATGATGGATTCGAACCACCGAACCCGTACGGGAGCAGATTTACAGTCTGATGCGTTTGGCCACTTCGCTAATCCTCCAGGATTACATGGTGCCGGCGAGAGGACTTGAACCCCCAACCTACTGATTACAAGTCAGTTGCTCTACCAGTTGAGCTACACCGGCATATAAAGTAGTAGTTATAATGGTGGCTCGGGACGGAATCGAACCGCCGACACGAGGATTTTCAGTCCTCTGCTCTACCGACTGAGCTACCGAGCCATAATAAAGTTTAATCCTGAAACGTTACACTTTATCTAGGGCGTCGGCCATATATCAGATCTAGTGAACAGCTTCCTCATGTAGAGCAAAAATGGCGGAACCGACGGGATTCGAACCC
This sequence comes from Paenibacillus sp. NPDC056933, assembly GCF_042674385.1. Classification (NCBI taxonomy): domain Bacteria; kingdom Bacillati; phylum Bacillota; class Bacilli; order Caryophanales; family Paenibacillaceae; genus Paenibacillus; species Paenibacillus sp. NPDC056933. The sequence continues at coordinate 341,307 of NZ_JBHUQN010000005.1, forward strand.
GCGATCTCCTGCGTGACAGGCAGGCATGTTAGGCCAACTACACCACGGTTCCAGATCACTTTCT
>NZ_JBHUQN010000006.1:0-258753 GCF_042674385.1 Paenibacillus sp. NPDC056933
AAGAAAACAACTATTCGGTATTAGCTACCGTTTCCGGTAGTTGTCCCAAACTTGAGGGCAGGTTGCCTACGTGTTACTCACCCGTCCGCCGCTAACTATCCGAGAAGCAAGCTTCTCATCAAGTCCGCTCGACTTGCATGTATTAGGCATGCCGCCAGCGTTCGTCCTGAGCCAGGATCAAACTCTCCAATAAAGTATTGAAAAGAGCGATTAGCTCATTTTGAATCTGACGAGATTAAAAATCTCATTTGTGCTTTGAAATCATACCGTCCGAAGACAAATACCGATTCCTCAGCGTTTGATCTTGCAAGCAAGATCGTTACTCACTCGTTGTTCAGTTTTCAAAGATCAAACATTCAATTCGTTGCTGTTTTTCGCACCACCGTGTTTTCAGCGGCGACTTTTATAATATATCACGCTTCGTTTGTTTTCGTCAAGAACTTTTTTTAATTCTTTTGTTAAAGCTTTAAGTTCTTCACTTTTCCTCTGCAGAATTTATCGTTTGTTGGCGACTAGCTCGTTTGAGGAACGAAATATAATGTATCATATATCCGGAGTCAGAGTCAACATCTATTAATAAATTATTAAACAAACAAAAAAGGAAGGTTCCCCCTCCCTCTTTCAAGCAATATAATGGCACACTTCATGACTGCTTAAGTCTCAATCCAATAACGGATCTCCCGTCCATCTCCTCCGATAAAGGATGGCCATCCTGCCGATTCTTTTACTATAGAACGAAACACCAGCTTGCGAAGGATAAGCGGCAGATCTTCCCGTACAAATCTTAACTGAGAGTGATGAACGAGTTCTTCCATGCTCCACGGTTCCCTCCGACTTCCTAACACACGGAGGAGCAATCCGGAGCAATCGTTCATTTTGGACATCACCGAGAATTCGCAAGCAAGAAGTACGAGCTCGACTCTTTGTTCCAGTGTCTCCGAGCTAACCGTAAGTTCCTGATAGAGTTTCCATAAGGCACGATCCAAACTCTGAACATGGGTCCAGACAGCATGGTCCGGGTATATCCCCCGTTCAATCAGTACGATTCTCGCCCAGTTCCCCAGAGCCTCAAGAACATTATAATAAGCATCTACAACGTGGCCCTCTTGAATGTAGCGTTTGGCCTCTACATACATTCTCAAGAAACTGGCAAATTCATGTAGCAATTTCTGCTCCCGCAAATCGGATCCAAAAACAGTTAGTTCCTCTCGCAAATTGCTCAAGGTGCTATCCGCTTCCCAGATAATCTCGCCTTCAATCAGACACTGTAAAATGTTATTGTTATCTCCTGTGATTACATTGTGCTGCAGCTCATTACGGCTTACATAGATTATTTGATAACGAAGATCACCATATTTGTAGTGTCCAACCTGGGATGATATCCATTGGTCGGTATTATGCACAACAAGTACGAGCAATTCAAAATCCTGGATTAGGGAGCCGTGGAATCGATCTCCCGGATGGGAATAAGCGATAGCCCCAACTGCCCCTGTCTCTTCCGACTGTTCGGACAAAAAAGCAAGGTTCTTTAGTTCCACGATTCCCTCCATACAATTCATGGCAGATAAGCGCCAAGTCAGTTATAATGTAATTCTACAAGCAGACTGAAGTTTCCTTCTTTTCCAGGTCCAATACTACTCATACGATAGGAGCATTTTTCATGATTTTCAAATCAGCAAAAATTAATGCTTTTCGCACTTGGGGACTCCTGCTTACCATGTTAGGCATGGGCCTAATGGTACTGGGAACTGCCGGAATTGTGTTCTGGGGGCATGCAGGCAAAGTATTTGCTGCTGTGGGACTTGTTATTGGACTGATTGCCATGATGGCCAGTCTGGCCATTTATTTCTGGGCTGGAATGCTCTCCACAAGCGCGGTACAAGTGGACTGTCCGGAATGCGGCAAGTTAACCAAAATGCTCGGCAAGACCGATCGTTGTATGTTCTGTCATACCATCCTCACCCTGGATCCGAATCAGGCCAATACAAACGGTCCACAACTGAAAGCGCCTTCTACTTCAGCTTCTCCTTCTGACACAGACCACGGAGTGAGTTCCAACGGCTAGATATTCTTTAATCCAAAACTCAATAGAGAGCAAAAAAAGGCCCGGTATCTCTACCGGACCTTTTTGACTTGGCCTATAAGCGTAATCCTTGTTACTGAGATGCTAGTTAAGATACTAAGTTAAGTTATAAGTCCAACGGCTCTTTCTGAAAACTAGATATCGAGACGATAAATGCAATTTAGAACATTCCTATTAAGAAATGAGTACTTGTTTCGGTTCAAGTAACCGATGAACAATTATTCAAGATGGACTTGTGTCAAAACAAGTCAAATCTATATAAGGTAGATTGCGAAAGTAAGTGATCGAAATGGAACGACTTTTGGATTTGCGCAAGCAAACCAAGGGAAGAGACAGCTCAAACACGAGTAAATTATTTCTGAAATCCGGCTTGTTTCAGCGTATCCCAGGCCGAAGCATTGGCAAAACTCCGATTCCATGCAGCTACACCGCCCAATTTCAAGGAATCAACCAAATCAACACGAGCCTGAAGCGAAACAGCATCTTCTATCCAAATTTTCTTGGTGGCTCCATCCTCTGCATATTCCACATAATTCTGCCCGCTTTCTCTATCCAAGACAGGTTTGAGCTTCTTCTCTTTGATCAGTTCTGCAATGGTGTTCATGCCTACCGCTTTGGACGACACTTTCACTTCCCCCTGGTCATTCGCCTCTTCTGTCCAGATTCGAGTATACAGCGGCACAGCCATAATCAATTTGTTCGCTGGTACTTCATCTTCATCCAGGATCCGTCTCATAGAAGACTCGGTCCATGGAAGCGAGGCAACCGAACCGGCCTTTGGACTTGCGGCCCAGTGCTCGTCATACGCCATGACGACAATATAATCGGCAAAAGCCCCCAGCGAGCGACGATCGAGGAAAGCAGACCACATCTCACTGTTTGATTTTGGAGTCACATCCACCGAAACCATCAAACCATGAATACGCGCCATTGCCTTAATTTCACGCACAAATTGAGTGATATTCGGTCCATCATCTGTGTAGACGTTCTCAAAATCGATATTAATGCCATCCAACTGATACGTTTGAGCGTATTCCAGCATCTGTTCAATAATATGCGTACGCGTCTTGTAGGAAGCCACGGCTTCTTTCGTGACATCCGGGTCAAAGCTGTTATCCATCAATCCCCACACTTCCATGCCGGAATGGTGAGCCCAGTTGACATACGCTTTATCTCCCTTGCTTTTTACGTTACCTTGTCCATCTGTAATATGGAACCACGTAGGGCTGACCACATTAACTCCAGGCATCTTGTCGATCGAACTCACATCAGGCTGCCGATTATATACCGCCTCCCAAACCAGATTCACGGGTTTATTCTGCCACTTTTTCTCTGCTGCGGTCAAAGTGAATTTGGGCTTGTCCAGTTCCTTTTTCTTCGTCAGGGTCACATATTTATTATCCACATATCCGGCATAACCATTATCCAATTGTACAAAGCTCTGGTCATCCCCCGTTTGCCATACCCTTACACGTGTGTCCTGCTCCATATCGGCAAGGATAGGGGAGGATTCTCCACCTCGCTTGTATAACGGGATCGTTTTGTCTGCCTTTGTAGACAAGGTATCAATCTCTGCATACTGAATATTGTCTCCTCCACGCATCAGCAGTACGGCACCCGTTGTAGCATCTTCCTGTGTAACGATGCCGTATACTTCTTTCAGAGGTTTAAGTGGAATATAGGCTTCTCCCCCTACCACCTCCGGTTTAACTGTCATGGGATAATCCCGATGATTAAGTTCCGCCTTCGTACTGCCTTCCTTCATATGGAGCACTCGCTGCGGGGTTGCGATAATGATATCCCCCGTGTCTGCTTCATAACGTATTCCGGAATCAATCGCCTCTTGCAGCACCGTTACAGGCAGCTTGAGCTGATCTCCTGTCCCTGAAGCTTCACCATCCATCAGTTGTCCGTCCACAAAAATAGGTTGATTCATCCCGATCCAATCGGGGTCCTCGTGAATCTGATTAAGCCAAACATTCGTTATTAGCCAATAAGCACCGCCTGCAATAACACAGGCACCCAAAAATCCAGGCCAGAACGAGCGCTTCTTCTGACGTGTATATCTGCTTTTTCTACTCAAACGTCTACCTCCGTTAATCATGCTGAACCATGAAATGTGTATCCTGCTGACCATGCAATCTATTCTATCATCCTATAAAACAAAAAACGTGAAGAATCCATATTGAATTCTGCACGTTAATATTGTAAATCAACTCTCTTAATCCCTGCAACTTTTACAAACCCCATATACTTCCAATCGGTGTCCATGTACTTCAAATCCAGTACTTGACTCTGCCTGAAGTTCTACGCTCTTTAACGAGGGGTAGCTGAAGTCTTCAATTTTACCGCATTTATCACAAATAACATGGTAATGATCCGTCACATTGGCATCGAAGCGGCTTGAGTTATCTCCGTATGTCAATTCCCGAACCATGCCGGCTTCCAGAAACATCTTCAAATTGTTATATACAGTCGCCACGCTCATACTGGGAAACTGGGGTTCAAGCGCACGGTAAATTTCATCGGCTGTTGGATGCCCCATGGATTCCATCAGATAGTTCAATATGGCATGACGCTGGGGTGTAATACGGACACCGGTCGTTTTCAGATGCTCCAATGCATGTTGGACACGTGTTGCCATAAAACCCACCGCCTTACCTTTCATTCTCTTCGAAGACACAACAAATGACCACTTTGCCTCTTCATTCAGAGTTGATCTTCGGCTGAAACAACGGCATAACATCTTTCCTGCCATGTAACCTTGCCATTTTATATTTATTGTACGGCGATTGCAAGTTTATTGTCAACGCGCCAGTCAGGGACCTTCTGACGTATTGTCCTGGGAATTTTGCCCGTCTTCGTTCATCTGTTCCAGGTTCTCACCCGTACCGTCTGAACTTGGTGTAACTACATTGGCCGAAGGTACAGCCGGGTTTCGATCAATCGCAAGATCACTATTGCCTTCAACTTTAACTGTATATTCTCCTTCACCAAGCTGACCCTCAATCGTTTTATTTTGCACTTTAAACGGCAGGTCCGTTCGCAGATCTCCATAACTGCTGGACCCACTCAGGCTGTAATCGCCCCGTTCGGGAAGCAAAATGTTGATTGCTCCTACAGCGCTATACACATCCCAGTCACCGCCTACTTTGGCAGATATAATGCTGATACTGCCATTAAGGGATTGGGCTTTAACCGCCAGACTTGCACCATCCACATTAATATTTCCATTCCTTGTCTCTGCTGTAATCTCTCCAACGGAGTCTGATATGTTGATGCTTCCGACTTGTGTCGTGAGATCCACATTCCCTGAGATGCCACGGGCTTTCATGTCTCCCCGGTTACTATCCATGTCCACATTTCCGATCGCATTGGCCACAATAACATCACCATTTAGCGTTTTACCCGAGATATCTCCTACAGCGTTCGTGATTCGTATACGTCCATTCCCTGTCTCTGCAAAAATCGTACTAATGGCTTCCGGACGATTCAGCAAAATGGCTCCATTAGACGTTCGAAGATCCAGATTGAAACGGCGATCATCCGGAATCGTGATGGTAATGTTCATGCGCGGCTGTGTTTTCTCGTTCTCTCCATATGTTTTGCCTGTAGCCTTGATATGAATCACTTTAGTACCATCCGCCTCAACAAAAGAAGCATCCGCTACTGCTTTGGCCTGGACTTCCGTTGTCTGGTCAACCCAAACGACTGTGCGTACTTCAATTTCTTCCGTGTCCCCGCGCTGTACCGAGATATCGCCGTTCACTCCCTCAAACACAATATCCGAAGTATCCATGCCTACAGGAACCCGGATCGTCCCCTTATCCTCCATGTATCCCGCAGCCTGACTATAGTCCATGGACGCCGCGCCCAGATTTAGACTTACTCGGTTCCATAAATGCATGTAGTGGTCCTGTTCTGTAACGATAAATACAGATGCCGCCAGAACAAGAGAAGACAGGATACCTTTGGCATCAGGCCTGAAACGTATTTTACTTTTTTCACCTTGGTTGTCTGAAACTGCTCTTCCTCTTCTTCGTGTCACTAAGAACAACAGTATGTATTCCACACCTAACACAATGAGCAAGAGCGGCCACCAATCGACCATCTCATATACATAGTCCGTTCCCCACCGTTTATCCAAAATCAACAGCACACCGACCGCTACGATTAAGGCGGCAGCCGTATAGCGGCCAACCCGGACTTTACGGTTCATCGCCTTCCCTCCTCGAATCGTTCACACTAGATTTTTTTCTTGCGCAACATAACCCAGATCTCGCGTCCGAAAAGCAGTAACCCTCCTGCAATCATCAAAACGGCAAACGTGTATCCGCCATACATAGCGAGCATCTCCTTAAACCAACGCGGTTTGCGGAAAAATAATATCATTAGCGATCCGCCTACTATAAGAAGCAATCCAAACGAAATGCCTTTCTCCCAAGCCATCATGGCTTCTCCAACAGTGCGTTCATTAGGCGTTGGCTTGTCCGAACTGCCCTGGGTAATCGCTCTTCGCCTGCGCATCATTACCCAATCGGCAGATTGTAAGACATCGAACACATTGTAAAAGTAAATCATCGGGATAAACAATGCCAACAGGATAAGCAGAGGTACATTAATCTGTATTCCAATCGTTGAAAAGTACAAGAGCGCTGACAAGTCCAGAAGTACAAGCAGCGTGAAGGTCAGACCTCTCATGTACAATCGGAGATAAATATGGCCGAGGCCCGGAATAACCGCACTGAGCAGCCCCGCAATAAATTTGTGAGTTCGGTTTCGAACAGGTTTAACTTTCGTTCCGCCCGGTTTATTGTTCGACTGACGTTTCCGTTTCATAACATACTCCTTTCTTCTTCGCTGACGTTCCCGTTCTTGATGCATTTGGTTAGATGTTACCCTAAAGAACCGCAAGAGTAACTGGAAGAAATATGGATATGAGCAAAAACCCTCCGCACCAAGGTCCTCAGAGGGTTGCATTTCAGCTATTCAATCGATACTTTTGTTACATGCTCCCACTGCCTTAGTTTGGATACGAGCTGTACCGTACTCAACTCATGCGGCATATAAACATGCAATACGATTTCAACTTTACGTTCAACGGATACCATCTCTGCGTACGCCAAATCTTGCTCATTTACTGTAATTTTACGGATTCTGATCTTTTCCTCCTCCATAAATGAAGATACCTGTTCCAGAAAACCGGGTTCAGACAAGGTATGCAGTGTAACGACATGCAGTTTGTTCCCTCGGATGTACCTTAGCTCCAGTTTGTTGAACACCCAAAGATTCAGGAGTACCAGAACGGTTGACACGATAGAGGCAAAAAAGAACCCAGCCCCTGCTGCCAGCCCGATCGCCGCAACAACCCAGATGGAAGCTGCAGTGGTCAGTCCGGTAATAGATTTTCCGGTAAAGAGAATCGTCCCCGCTCCCAGAAATCCAACACCGGTAATAACAGCTGTAGCCAGACGAGCAGGATCAATCCTTACATTTAATTCATTCGCAAAATCTTTAAAACCATAAATAGACAACATCATAATCAGTGCAGAACCAAGACATACCAGAATATGAGTACGCAGGCCAGCTGCATGATTCGAACGTTCCCTCTCCAAACCTACAAGCCCTCCAAGCAGCATAGCCAGCAATAATCGCAGTAAAATATGCCACTCATCGATAAACCAGGGATTACCCAAAGCCGGTGTTCCTCCTCCAAGTTGTTCACATCATTCATCTTTATTCTCGAAAACACTTCATAATACCTGAAGCCGCTTCAATCAGTAGAACAACAAGATCAAAACGGTTTATCTGTCTCGTTGTTCCATCCAGTTAATGATTTAAATCATTTATGCAATGAATCCTTATGAAATGTTGTTAATTCCACACCTGGTGCAATCTGTACAACTTCCACTGGTTTAAAACCAAATTTGGTATACAAGTTCACGGCTGGTTGATTCAAAGTTCCTGTGGAAACAATATACCGCGGAAGATCCGGATATTGTTCAAACACATGTGTCATCAAAGCAACAGCGATTCCCTTGCGAAAATGATCCGGATGCACCATCATTCGTGTAATGGTCAGTGTATCCGTCTCTTCTTCCGCTACTGCGACAGCACCGATCAGTTCACCGTCTTCATCAACATAACCATAAAAGGTCTCCCCGCAATTCTGCAGTGTTTCCATCGTATCCAGCAAAGGTGGAATATCCTGAAAGCCGATAATCTCAGCCTCTAACCGATAAGCCACATGTTGCAGCCTCCATAACTGTCCTAGCGTCTCCAGATCACTCAATGATAATGATTGAATCCTCATATCAATTCCTCCGTCTCCTTATGTTACAAAACGATATCCAGAATAACGAATATCATTCGTGCTTCAAAATAACAAAAAGAGGCTGTCACAGGGACGAGCCTCTTTCTGTCCGGCCTCACCGGATGGATTAGCGGTTCAGTACATCTGCAAGCAGTTGATTGGCTAGTCCAGGGTTGGCTTTGCCTTTGCTTTCTTTCATGACTTGACCAACAAGGAATCCAATGGCCTTCTGTTTACCAGCCTTATAATCCTCTACGGATTGCGGGTTGTTCGCAACAACCTGCTCCACGATGGCGAGAATGGCACCCTCATCACTAATTTGAACCAGACCCTTCTCTTCAACGATCTGCTGTGGAAGCTTGCCGCTCTCCAGCATTTCCTTAAATACGGTCTTGGCAATCTTGCTGTTAATTGTGCCTTTCTCCAGCAGCCCAATCATCTCACCCAAACCTTGGCCTGTTAGCGGCACCTGAGTTACTTCCAGGTTGCTGGTGTTCAGGTAACCCAGCAAATCGCCCATGATCCAGTTGGATACGGTTTTAGCATCTTTGGTGTATTTCAGACTATCTTCAAAAAGATCCGCTACAGCTTTGGACGAGGTGATAACCTCAGCATCATAACTAGGCAGTCCATAATCAGCGGTATAACGGGCTTTACGCTCGTCCGGAAGCTCCGGTATGGAGGCTCTGATCCGTTCTTTCCAGGCTGCGTCGATATGCAGCTTCACCAGATCCGGGTCCGGGAAATAACGATAGTCATGCGCCTGTTCTTTACCACGCATGGACAGTGTTTTTCCTTGAGCCTCATCCCAGCGACGAGTTTCCTGAACGACTTCACCGCCGTCATCCAAAATTTCAGCTTGGCGATACTGCTCATACTCCAGACCACGCTGAACGCCGCGGAAGGAGTTCATGTTTTTCAACTCGGCTCTCGTTCCCAGCTTCTCCTGTCCATGTGGACGCAAACTGATGTTGGCGTCACAACGCAGGGAGCCTTCTTCCATTTTCACGTCCGACACATCGCAGTACTGCATGATCGCACGCAATTTCTCCAGATATGCACGAGCTTCTTCCGGAGAAGAAATCTCCGGTTCGGAAACAATCTCCACCAGCGGGGTACCGACACGGTTGAAATCGACCAATGAAGCATAGCCGCCATCCACGTGAGTGAGCTTACCTGCATCTTCTTCGAGATGAAGACGCGTAATGCCGATTCGCTTCGTTTCACCGTTGACTTCAATATCGATCCAGCCGTTCTCACCGATTGGTTGATCGAATTGCGAGATTTGGTAAGCTTTCGGGGAATCGGGGTAGAAGTAGTTTTTGCGGTCAAATTTGCTGACATCAGCAATGGTGCAGTTAAGAGCCATGGCTGCTTTCATCGCATAATCTACAGCTTGGCGATTCAATACAGGCAATACGCCTGGATGTCCGAGACAGACAGGACAAGTATGTGTATTTGGCGGAGCTCCAAAGGCGGTGGAGCAGCCGCAAAAGATTTTGGAATTTGTATGCAACTCGACATGGACTTCAAGTCCAACGACCGTTTCATATTTAGATGCGGACATTTCTATATTCCTCCGTTCCGGGCAGTCTACAGCTGCGGACGCTGCTTGTGGAATTCCGTATTTTGTTCAAACGCATGCGCTACGCGCAGTACAGTCGTTTCATCAAAAGCTTTACCAATGATTTGCATGCCGACAGGCAGTCCATCCGAGAAGCCGCAAGGGATGCTGACTGCAGGAACACCAGCCAAGCTGACCGGGATGGTTAGAATGTCGTTGAGATACATGGTAAGCGGGTCATCGACCTGAGAACCGAGTTTGAACGCCGTTGTTGGCGCAGTTGGTCCGATAATGACATCATATTTGGCAAATACGTCGTCGAAATCCTGTTTGATCAACGTACGCACTTTCTGAGCTTTCAAATAATACGCGTCGTAGTAACCCGAGCTGAGTGCATAGGTTCCAAGCATGATGCGTCGTTTCACTTCGGGACCAAAGCCTTGACTACGGGACTGGTGGTACAGATCCAACAGGTTTTCCGGGTTGTCTGCACGAACACCATAACGCACGCCGTCGAAACGAGCCAGGTTCGAAGAGGCCTCCGAGGAAGCGAGCAGATAATACGTAGCCACCGCATATTCGGTATGCGGAAGGGATACTTCTTCCCATGTTGCACCGAGTCCTTCAAGGACTTTCAGGGCGGACAGGACGGTTTCTTTAACTTGAGGATCCACGCCTTCACCAATGTATTCCTTCGGAACAGCAATGCGGAGCCCTTTGACGTCTCCTGTCAATCCGCTCAAATAATCCGGGATATCCACTTTCGCGGATGTCGAATCTTTGGCGTCATAACCAGCAATGGCTTGCAGCACATAGGCAGAATCCTCGACATTTTTCGTCAAAGGTCCAATCTGATCCAGGGAGGATGCGAATGCAACCAGACCAAAGCGTGAAACGAGTCCGTAGGTAGGCTTCAAACCGACAACGCCGCAATAGGAAGCGGGCTGTCTGATGGAGCCCCCTGTATCTGATCCCAATGTGAAATACGCTTCTCCTGCCGCAACAGCCGCAGCAGATCCACCACTTGATCCGCCTGGAACACGATCGAGTGCCCATGGGTTACGTACAGGATAGAAACTTGAATTTTCATTGGAGCCGCCCATGGCGAATTCGTCCATATTCAGTTTTCCGATAGTTACAGTATCCGCAGCCTTCAGCTTCTCGACAACTGTTGCATCATATACCGGGTCGAAGTTGCGCAGAAACTGGCTTCCGCACGTTGTACGCAACCCGTTCGTAACGATGTTATCCTTAATGCCGACTGGCAATCCAAAAAGCAAACCTTTCTCCTCGCCGCTGACGAGTCGATCATCCAGTTGACGGGCACGCGCACGTGCTTGTTCTTCATCCAATGCCAGATACGCCTTAACCTTCTCATCATGCGCACCAATATTCTGATATGCCTGATCCACCAGATCGCTAACCGATAACTCCTTGGCATGCAGCTTGTTATGTATCTCCGGCAACGATTGTTCAAATAAACTCACGGTTTTCGTCCTCCTTCCGGTTATCCTTATTCCATTACAGCAGGCACTTTGAACTGCCCGTCTTCTTCTTCCGGTGCATTTTGCATCACCTGTTCAATCGACAAACTTTCCTTGGTCTCATCATCACGCATCACATTGCTAACGTGCAGAACGTGAGTGGTTGGCTCGATGTCATCGGTGTCCAGCTCATTCAGCTTCTCTGCATATTTTAAAATCGCGTTCAGCTGACCTGTGAGGGTTTGTTCTTCTTCAGCAGTCAAATTGAGCCGGGCCAGCTTGGCCACATGCTGAACGTCATTATTCGAAATACTCATTTCCGGATGCCTCCTTCATTCGTTCTAATTCCCGAGACCGCCTGAAACGAATCGTTCGTTTAACGGGCTAAAGTCCCAAGATAACTTTTTTCATTATAGGTGAGATAGTTCGACAATTCAATGCAAATGACCCGAGTTACCGAATATGCAAAATAACCCCACATCAGTGGAGTCTATCTTTAATACATATGTAGAAACCTAATCAACTGAATTTTCACACGCAAAAACCAGGATAATAAGGGCTTCAACCTTCTCAAAAAAGAGCCGGCATCAGCCGACTCTTAAACTCTAAATCCATGCACGCAGATTAACCTGCTTTATAAAATCCGCCTGTGACATAACATCGTTCGCGGTTTCCTCTTCCTCTTCCACAGCTTGAAAATCTCCGTTCATCAGATGATGAAACAGTTTCTCATTGTGTGTCGCAAGGGCGTAATCTATCAACGCTTCTCGCTCGACCCGCTCAGCTTCCTGCTTCAGCAGAACCTCTTCTAGATCGACGTCGCCGGATGGAACAAAAAAGTTCCGATTCACCTGCGGCACTCGAAGCACGTAATCGAACGCATTGTCCGGATTCCGGTCATAAGCGATGATGAAACCATATTCCCCCACAGGAAGATTCTGCTCAAACGCATCCGCGACGATGACAACCTTCTCTCCTAATCGCAGCATCGTCTAACCTCCTGGTAGTCTATCTTTTTATTATTTGTATAGTCTACTAGAAAAGAATAGCGATGTCTACGATTACTAGAATTAAACAAAACATTTGTGCAAAATCTTTTTTTTAATTCCGTAAATTCTATTGTTTACCCGATGTTTGCTTAGGGGGCCTGCGATCTACCCGAACAACGGCAAACCAGTATACGATCAAAGGCAATGGGAAATTGATGAAGCCCCACAATCCCCATAACCAGGGAAAGCGGTCACGTCGTCGTGCATCCCGAAAGATCCATGTTCCCTGAACAAGCAGCACACTCGCAATCAGAATAAGCAATATGAGAGGAATTTCATTTAAAGAATAATGCTGATCATTCATGACGAGTCTCCTTCCGGCGTCTTCCTGTCCGGATTGCTACCACGGCAATCGCAGCTCCCAGACTGAGCGCCTGAATACCCAAATATAGAGCTGGCGCCGAATGGAATAGCAGCACACCAAAAGCGATAACGAACAAGCCAACAAGCCAGAACATGATCATTTCGATTCGATTGGCTCTTCTTCTGACTTGCCGTCGCTCCCTGACTTGGGCTTCAAGTGAAGCTAATGAAGGGATGTTTACAGGCTCATACGCATCATCCAGCACACTCATCTGCTGTTGCATCCGTGCCACGATTTCTTGTTCATCATGTTCATCAGATCTGCTCATGTTCATCCAACTCCTTTCTCAACTGACGAAGACCATACGCCGTTCTTGATTTAGCCGTTCCGGACGGAATCCCCAGCATTTCTCCTATTTCATCATATCCATAGCCATAATAATGCTTCAGAAGTACGGCAATACGATGTTCTGGTGTTAATCGAGTCAGGGCATCCATAACGTCTGTCCATTCCTCATTCCTGATGTCAAACTGCCAGCGTAATTTTCGTACAGCCTGATTGCGTATGGATTCCAACCAGATCTGTTCTCTTCTCCTGCGTCTTGTCTTGTCGATATATATACGGGTGGCAATCGTAATCATCCATGACGAAAAGGCAGACGAACCATCATACCTGTGGATATTTTCCATACATCGGATCATCGTATCCTGTACTGTCTCCTCCGCAACATTGGGGTCCATCGTTACTTTGACAAGATACTTATATACAAAAGCGTAGTGACGCTGAAGCAGTTCTGCCAGTGCTGCGTCATCCCCCTGTATCGCTCTCTGTACCTCTTCCAGTTCGGCTGCTTTCATCTGGATCATCACCTGCTTTCCGCTCAGTCTAATGTTATTACGACAGGCTCTGCAGAAACGTTCAATATGGTCAAAAAAAAATCTGAAGCCGACAATTTCCCGGGCAATCAGACTTCATTTCGGTAATCTTGCAGTTTGTCGAACCACCGTTGGTTGCGGGCTCCGCTTCTGAATAAACGACTTCTCCATATATTCTGCTGTTGATCCTTAATTTGATTCATCTCTTTATTCATGTAGTTATGTAATTGAGAAGGCTGAGTAATGGATTCTATTCTGTTACTTTCTGTTATTCGACGGTATTCTTCGCTGATTAGATGTTCGGCACGTTGTCCCAACTGGATCACTCGCTTTTTCTCCACTTCTAATTCCTCGCTCTCTGATCATCTCAAGCTTATTATAATTCGACTAATTAAATGGACTAGAACGATCTTCTGCAGATACTTGTCAACGAGCTATATGTAAGGTTAAACGAGATGTAACTTTGATAAAAAAGGCTGAAAACAAAAAAAGAACGCAAACCGGGTATAGACCACAGTCTGCGTGCTTCGCAAGTTAGGGTGTTTCTTTTTATTGCTTCAGTTAGATGGTGCTTTAACGCTTGTAACAACTAATTGCTATTCTAATGAAAAAGTTGTCGCTTGTCCAGACTTTCTTTACATAAATTGTCGGATCATCTTGCAGATACGTAAGGATTATTCTTCTTCTCATAACCAATTGTCGTTTTGGGACCATGACCCGGATACACTTTGACCTCATCCGAGAAGGTGTACAGCTTGTTCTGGATCGAATCAATCAGATCCCGTTCACGGCCTCCGGTCAGATCCGTTCTGCCCACCCCCATACGGAACAGAACATCACCTGCGAACAGATCATCACCGCATAGCAGACTTACACTGCCTGGTGAGTGTCCGGGTGTATGGTACACTTTGAACGTCTGACCAATAAAGCTCAAAGTCTGCCCTTCGTCCATGGCATATTCAGCTGGATCTGTCGAAAGCGGCGGGGTAGCCTGCGGCCAGTTCAAAGAACCATTCAATTTCGGCGTCGTGAGCCAGTCACTCTCCAAGTCATGCAAATAAACGGGACAGCCTTTTAATTTGCGAATTTCATCGACACCGCCCATATGATCAAAATGCGCGTGAGTCAGCAGGATCGCTTCAATCTCCAGATCCTGAATGGCTTTGAGCAACGGGCCCGGATTCATTCCCGGGTCAATGATTACAGCTTTACCGGGATCATCCCCCTGCAAAAGGTACGCATTGGTCTGGAGCGGTCCCAATGAAAAGGTACGAATGTTTAGCATATCGGCTTAGTAACCCGAAATCAGTTCACGCAGCTCGCGAATAATAGCTGCATTTGACTCCGTTCCTTCCCCATAACGTTTCCCTATCTCTTGACGTGCAACAGCCAGATTATCCTGATAATCTGCGGCTTCACGGTCCGGATTGAGACGTTTGAATTCAATCATAACCTCCTGCACATGTTGTGGACGAGGCCCCCATTGGCCCAGCACATGTCCGCCTGTATCTGCAAAAATGACAACAGGGACAGAGCGTCCGCCCATCGTAAGGAACTCATCCATCACTTCAGGATGATTTTCCATAATAAGAACTTCTGTCGGAATGCCGGAGATTTCCAATGCCTGGAACACAACCGGAATATTGCGTACCACATCACCACACCAGTCAGCAGCCAGAATTAACACACGCAAATCATCGCGGTGATTCAAGCTTTCAAAAAATTCACGATCATCCTCGCTCGGCCATACAAAGTTGTCATAGTTTGCCTGAAATTCACTTTGGTTCTTGGTCATGCTCTCAATGAATTCTTTCGGCGGCAGGCCTTTACCGAATTTGTGAGACAAGTTTGGTTTTCCCATAACTAGACACTTCCCTTCTTTTTACGAACATTCATCCATTTAATCAGTACATAAATAATCATAAGTGCCAGAGCAACGAGCAGAATCGGCATAATATAAGGTGCCGCTTTTTCGTTGATATGTTGCCATTGATCTCCAAGTATCATCCCTAAATATATAAACAATGCAGACCAAGGTATAACAGCGAGGGTTGTCAGTAAAATAAATCGACCCGTATGCATTTTGGATATCCCCGCAGGAATCGATATGGCATGTCTTACGACCGGAACAAAACGCGCCGTGAAAATGACACCTGTACCATACTTGCGGAACCATTCTTCGGAATGGTCGATGTGCTTTTTCTGGATCAGTATGTATTTTCCGTAGCGTTCAAGTACAGGCCTTCCGCCATAACGGCCAATCCAGTAAATAAATAGCTGGGCTATGACACCGCCCACGGTACCAAAAATCATTGCACCGATAAAATTAATATGGCCTTGTGAAACGAGAAACCCCCCATATGCCAATACAATTTCACTTGGAATAACTTCAAGCATTAATCCAAGCATAATTCCAAAGTATCCAAGGCTCTGAATCCAATCGAATAATTGATTGATAATGTTATGAATAACGTCCATCTCGACCCTCTTTCTTCATCCTGATTGGCAGTGCCTCTCCGCACCATGGATGTTCGTCCCTATTTTATCACAGGCCTCTAGCTGTTGCTACTTCATCCATTTGGGATAGTGTCCCGAAGGCAGCGGTTCGCATATGGTATCGGGAGAGGAGCGTGAGAAGATGTCACCCAAATTAACACCCGGTACTCCCCCGGTAAAACATAACACTCCAGGCCAGAAACTGCCTTCCGCCCGCGGAATCCGCAGGGCTTGCAGCAAGGAGTTGTATCGAACTGCCAAAAAGCTAAAGGTATACATTTCGCCCGAACTGATGAAGCAGGCAGAAGAACTGTATTATGGTAAAGTCATCGCCAATCTGCTCTGGATCGGTGAACATCGGGATAATCGCAAGAAATTATGCGAATGGTGGAATGCCGATGTCAGTGCCGATATTGCAGCTCTATGGGGTGTGGAGCTGGAACCTCTGCAAGGAGCATTTCAGCAGGCTTTCGGCGGGTATCGCCTGTAGATTGGCGTAATGGATAGGTCGACAACAAGGTAATGGTCTTCATGTTGCTGAATCTGAGTTGTACCTGAGCTGAGGCTTGCTTGAGCTATACTTTGGTTGATCACTGCGTGAGGTCAAATATTCATGGACTCCGTCTGGTCAAATCTGAGGCAGACGGACCAGAAGCCAACATGCGCAGATTGCCCCCATGACGTAATGCTTCATCTTCAAGTCCAAAACGCCGATCATTTCTCTCTTGCCCTGCTGCCACTTCTTCAGCCAGCTGTCTATACCGTTCATATATTCGTACTCCGGCAGCAGCGGTCTGTTTTGCCCGATCCGTGTATCCTGCTGCAAGTTCCAGACGTGATGCTTTTTCCATACAATACAAAGCCAAAGACTGACTTGAGGCATCATAACGGTTCAAGGCGATGGATCGCTCAAAATATTCCCCAGCCTGCTCTCCCAGGCCGGATCGTGCAGCCCATTGACCTAACTCCTGATAGAGTTGAGGGTTAACCGGGGAATGGGACAGGCTTTTGAGCAATATGATCTCAGCTTCTTTCGCAGGCAGCATGCGTGACAGAGAGAGGACAATATCCGCCCTGTATGAATTGAATTTATGCGCCGAAGCAAGCAACGCCTTTTGCTCAGTGCTTCCTGCAGCTTTGGAAATGGCCAGACGATATTGATGTTCTGCGGCCCATTGGTGGCCGGCCAGCCAGGCTGTTCCGCCAAGCCAGAACAAGATGAACAATCCGGTTAGTATCGGAGACCACAGACTCAACTGGGGGGGAATACGGGGCCGTTTTTTGTAAACCTCGACATGCTGTTGAGGTTGTGACGAATGGGCCCAGCCCCCTATCCAAATAAACATCATCCAGAGGAAGGTGAAACTCCAGTCAAAGTCCATTGCGCCATGAAGTACAAAAATAAGAAAGACAGGCAATAGGTGAGGCGCAAACCTCCACATGGTCCGCAGGGTAAAAAGAAACCAACCCGCGATAAGCAATACACCGATCACGCCTGTATCGAGGGCGAGATCAAGGATGCCGTTATGAACCTCGCCTCCGACATAAGGCGAGGATTGGATGGCGCGAAACATGTTGCGCCATGTATCACCCCCGTGGCCCAGCCATGCGGCCTCGGTCCAGAGCTTCAGGGCGTCCCGCCACAGCTGAAGGCGGGACAGCCCTGTGCCGACACCAGCCGCCATGCGGTCGGCGGTGGAGGCCACGGCCAGGGCTGCGGCGGTGATTCCCGCCAGCCCCGTGGCCGTGAGGGCAGTGGCGCGCTCACGAGCGCCGCTGTGCCACAGACGGCACAGCAGCAGCGTGCCGAGCAGCGCAGCTGCCCATGCCCCGGCCAGGGCCAGCAGGCCGGGCACGGGTGCAGGCGCCAGCTGGGCAGCAGCCAGCTGGCGGTAAAGCCAGGCCGCGCACGCCAGTGGCGCGGCCATGGCCAGCAGCAGCGGCAGGCGGGCACCACGCCGCTGCAAAGCGAAGGCGGCGATCGCGGCGCAGCCGGTCGCCAGCCAGGCGCCGCGCGACTCGCTCAGCAGGAGCGCGGCTTGCGCGGGCATGAGCGGCAGCACTGCCGCGATGAGCCGCCCGGCCGACAAGGGCCGGGCCATGGCGCGCGCGGCGGCGGCCAGCCGCTCCAATGCGTACATGCCGACAACGGCGCCGTACGCATTGGGGTATTGCAGCAATCCGCCGAGCCGGGCTCCGGCGGAGCTGATCTCGGGGTCAGCGGTTCGCATGACCCCATAAGGCAGCGGCAGCACTCCACATGCGGCAAGCAAGCCGCTTAGCACAAGCAAGCTGCCTGCCATTTGCCAGCCGCAGGCAAACCATCTCGCTCCGTTCTCGCGTGAGGCCAGCAGCGCAGTAAGCACCGCAAATATCGCCAGCAGGCTCCAGCGCAGCATCTCATCCAGGCTGCCCTGTAAACTTACAGAACCCACCCATGCATGCAGGCCAAACCAGATGGCCATACCCAGCGGCCAGATGAACCAGTAGATATGGTTGTGACCCATTAACTGAAACACCGAATTTGTTTTATCATCACTTTCCACCCGCTGTGCAATCCTCGCAGGTCCATTCCTTTTCTGCAAAATGAGACATATGATCAACAGTATCCATGTACTCCCGGATGCCACCAGAATTAGGGAATATACGTCCGCAGGATAATACAGCCCCTTCTCCAGACAGGCGAGCAACAATAAGATACATGCGAATGCACCCAGTACGAGGGTCAATGCAGATCCCAATCTCCCCTCCCTATCAGAGTTGGGAGCTTTTAAACCCTTAACCCTCTCCCATGTGGCCGTCTTTTTCGATTCCATGCGCTCCACTTCTCTACCTCCTTTCTCTTTTACTTTTACAGAGCAACTTCCGGCCTCCCTCATCAGAAAAACAAAAAAGGCAGAAGCTCCCGTTCATAGGGTCTTCTGCCTGATTTACATTAGGCGTTGAACTGCTTTTTTTGAAGCACTATGGCAAAAACTGTGCATTACATGAATCTTCCTTGATGGGACCCTCGTACCAGTATGTCCCGTCAAAGAGGATGGCAGACGATTTGCTTCGATCCCCAAGTACAAACCATGCATCTGTACCTCAATCTTTTTTACCATCTACCATCCAAATATCATCCATCTTTTCATAACCATTCGCCTGAACCCCACCTAATTTAGCAATGATCGCAATGGGTCGAATCATTGACGGCTTCTTTAATGGATTCACCAGTGGAAGTGGCCTGGTTAGAGTCTGCTACCGTGTTCTGCACGGCTTCTACTGGATGGGTACCGCCCGGAAGCAAATCGGCGCATGCTCGCTCCAAATAAGGATCTGCATGAATGAAATCACGGAACGCGGTATATTCGTTCCACATGTCAGCTGTTTGGCCTGCCTGGCCGCGTACTGCACGGATCAAAATATTCTTCGGTGTATGTTCCATATCGATAAATTCCAGCAACTGCGTTTTGTATCCCATCAGATCGAGCAGTTTAGCCCGGATAGCATCCGTTGCCAATGCAGAGAAACGTTCCTTCAGAATACCATGCGACAACAACGGATTCATCACAGTAGACTCAATCTGGTCAAACAGCTCATGCTGGCAGCACGGTACAGAAAGAATGACCGAAGCCCCCCAACGAACGGCTTTCTCTAGTGCGGCATCGGTAGCTGTATCACAGGCATGCAGCGTCACGACCATATCCACTTCGTTTAGTTCATCGTAATCGGCAATGTCTCCGACTAGAAACTTCAAATCACCATAATGAAGCTTGTTCGCCAGATCATTGCAATGTTCGATGACATCGGCCTTCAGATCGAGCCCAATAATCTGGAGTGATCTGCGCTGCTGTACGGACAAATAATGATATAAAGCAAAGGTCAGATACGACTTTCCGCAGCCAAAATCAACAATGGTGAGTGGGCGTTCCTCCGGCAAGTGGGGAATGACGTCCTGCACCATTTCGAGGAAACGGTTGATCTGCTTGAACTTGTCATACTTGCGTGCCAGCACACGACCTTCTTCATTCATGATCCCCAGCTCAACCAGGAACGAAACGGGAACTCCCTCTTCCAGCACATATTGCTTTTTGCGATTATGCGAGAGGTCCACCGCAGTCTTGGAAGGGGATTTGGTCAGTATGGACACTTTATATTTTTTGCTGATCAATATTTGATAGTCTGCATCTGTTGTACAGAGCAGCCCTTGACGAAACGTCTCTTCGAATAGCAAAGTCATGCGTTCTGCCGCTTCAGCCGGAGTCAAATTCTCGTGCAGCACTTTGTTGTTATAATGAAATGCGAATTGATAGTGTAACTGGTTCTTCAGCGTTACCGGCTTGACTTGCACTTTGGTATACGAGACATTGTCCCGTCTGCGCAGCTGGCTCCAGGTCGCTGAGATCAGCGAATTCTGTTCAAAGATGTCTTGTATAAGCTTTCGCAATGAATCCACGGGGTACATCTCACTTTCGATTTGGTTTGGTCAACCGTTACCATACCACAATTCCGTTCCCTCTCCAAGTTAAGGCGCATATTCCAATCCGTTAACGGCTCAGCTCATCAAGCCCCTCTTCCACTTCCTCACGGGGCAGCCCCCCTTCTTGCAGCTGCTGGTCTTCAAGCAGTATTAATCTTTCGTAGAATGCCTGCACATCATCGCGATAATGAACGGGATGTTCATCGTCTACCTGCAATAGTCTGTACCAGCTGTTCTCTGCCTGATCATAACGCCCCTGCTGTTCCCGATACAATGCAAGCTGTTTTTCCGTTCGTGCAGGCAGTTCATATCCTCTAATTTGCTCTAATATCCCTTCGACTCGACCCGGGGCATCCAGCAGCTTCGGATTGGCCCCATTGTGGAGTGCATACAGATAAAAGTGAAGTGCTCTCATCAATCGAATAAGTGCTTCATCCTCTGACTCCAGCTTTTCTTGGTCGTCTATGCCCTCTACTTTGGCCTTTTCATGATATATATATGCCTCTTCCTCAATAAGCCTGGCGGCTTGCTGCAGATTGTCCACTTCTATGACACCACGAAAACGGAACATTTCAATGACATCCTCCGCAGGCAGTGAGTTCAGCAAAGATAAATTTAAGCCAAACTGTCTACGCAGCAGCTCGTCCAGTTCGGACAGAGCCTCCGTATGTTTGCGCTGTTGTTTGAGTGTAAATACTTTGCCGATCGCTTCGGTCATTTCCTCCATCATGCGGAGCAGATAATCTTTCCTGAACATCCTAAATGCCCCCTCATTGTTCGATCAGTATACATCCCAGTTTCATTTTCATGATCCATTCTCATTATTTTAATTCATGCCATGACAAAAAGCCAAAACACGGCTTCATCCATGCTCTGGCCAGTGACCAATATAACATAACCCCTGCTGTTCATGAGTGAACGCTGCAGGGGTACATGCAGGTGCCAAATGATCCCTAGCGTAGGCTAAGTCATCGGACCCCCTATTTATATTCCAAAAAAATCACTTCGATAATCCCGTCAAAAATGCTTTAATGACCCGAACTAATTCTTCCGGAGCTTCATACATGCTCATATGGCCTGCTCCAGGAATCACGGCTTGCACGATATGCGGTTTGTCACTTGTAAATGTACGTTCCGGCGGAATGACGGCATCCTTCTCTCCGGCAACCAGCAGAACCGGCAGCGGCGTAGCAGACAATACATCACGGCGATCCGGCCGTTCCCTCATAGCCAGTGCAGCACCCGCCGCCCCTTGCGGCGCAGTCTGATAACCAATCTCTTTCACACGAGTGACTTGTGCCGATAACGACTCCACATGTTCTGGTGCAAACAGTCCAGGAACCAATCCGTCTACAAAGTGGACAATCCCCTCCGTTTGAATAGTAGACACGGCGCGGAGTCTTTTCTCCTTGCCTTCTTCACTGTCCGGATATGCTGTGGAATGAATCAATCCGAAGGCGTTCAGTCGTTCCGGATGACGCTGTGCGATGGAGAGTGCAATATATCCACCCATGGAGTGTCCCAGCAGGACGGCCTTTTCCACCTTCAACTCGTCCATTAATTGCAATACGTCATTGCCCATCTGATCGATGGTATATGTACCTACAGGTGCATCCGTTTTACCATGTCCACGCAGATCGGGTACGATGCAACGATAGGATCGTGCAAGCTCAGGTACAACTTCATCCCAGTAAGACGAACTGCCGCAGTATCCGTGGAGCAAAATGAGTGCTTCTCCCTTACCTTGTTCGGCATAACAAATCGTCGTTCCGTCACACATCACTTTTTCCATATAAATCCCTCTCTCTGCGCGAATTAAATTAATTTCAAGTTGTATATTATTAAGCCTACATCTCATTAATGAAACGAATATTTTTATTCCAAGGCTTCGACAACAGCCTCAGCAATCGTTCGGGACATACCCATAACGAAATGAAGGGAGGTCATCTGCAGAATGGAATAAGGTCTGGGGCCATTGGCATTGACTACGGCCGCCACGCTATAGTGCCCTACCGGAGGCAGCTTGCCTTTAACTGATTTGGCCGGAACAAGTGCATGATCCGCGAGATAATAAGTCCCTGCTGCCTGTTTCGGACCCAGACAGGCATCGATGGCGATGATGGCATGATGGGACGGGACCAGCGCCAGCCTTTTCTCCAGCGAATCTGCATCACAAGGTGAAGCCAGCGTCCCCACGACGTGTTTTACTCCGTGCTCCTGTAGCAAACTTCCCGTCAGAGGACCCAGTGCATCCCCTGTCGAACGGTCCGTCCCGATACATACAAAGGTGATTTCATGCGGTGAATGAAGCTGAACGATTTTTTTGAAGAATACGACCAAGTCTTCACCTTGGACACTTCTGCCGGTTTCCCTGCTCTGGTGTCGGACCATTTCCCGCTTATACAATGACAATCTGTCTTCTCCCCTTCTCACCTGTACTCCCTACCAAGATTTATTTGTTGTATTCCTCATTTTACCCGAAGCTCCGATTCCCCGCAAAAGCATTGGCCTGGGCTTGTCCAATCATGATACAATAACAACAGTTTCCGATACGGAAGGGATGGACATAACGATGGATTTAACACAAGCAAGCGCAGCCAATATGGAATATATGATTGAAGCGATTAAAACCAAGTTGCGGATGGCCAGTGGAGCTGCCATGCAGGCTTCTGCTTTCCCACTCGACAAGTATGAAGATCTGTTTGATCTGTATGAGATGGTTCTGGGCAAGGAACATCTGAGTATCTCTGAAGTCGAAGCTGTTGCTTCCGAACTGGGTAAACTCCGCAAGTCTTAGAGCGACATTGCTCATGGACTTTTGTCAACCCTTTGATGAAGGCATACTAGAGAAACCCGCACAAAAGGACCTGTTCTCCACATTACAGTGGACACAGGTCCTTTTGTGCGTTCTTATTTTTCAAGACTGCCCGTATAGTACAGACTGCGTCATGCTTTAAGGCATATTCATCGGTTGGCTATCCCTCTGTCATTAGGGCAAATCAACCAGTACAAATTCAGCGGACTCGCTGCCTGTAGCTGTAATTTGCAGATCACAACTTTTGCGAATTCGCGCAGCATCTCCCGGCTTGAGATTGAAGTTGCCATCCGAGCATACGATCTCGATATGACCACTGATCAGAAAGAGATGTGTACGCCTATCTTCATGTTGAGGGTACATTAATTTTTTCCCGGATTCCAGTTGAGATAAATAGCAAGTCACATCTTGTGAGATAGGCAATGCTCCCTCTGCTCCTTCGCCCCCTTGTCCCGAAACAATCGGACAAAGACGGTTCAGATTCTCCTGTTCCTCTATACGACGATTGGTATACGAGGGCTTCAGCATGCGTTGGGATGGCAGAAACCACATCTGCAGGAAACGTACAGGTTCATCCTCGGATGGATTAGTCTCTGAATGCTCCACCCCGGTACCCGCACTCATGACCTGAACCGTCCCCGGTTCCAACAATTGTTCCGTTCCCATACTGTCCGTATGTTTCAGCGTACCAGAGATCACATAACTAACAATTTCCAAGTCATGATGCGGATGTCGCTTAAAGCCTTCCTGCGGCATCAGCGTGTTGTCATTATGAGCCAATAAACAACCAAAATGGGCATTGCTTGGATCATCATAGTCCGCAAAGGAAAAGCTGAATTCGCTGTGTATCCAACCTCGATCCGACGTGTGCCTTTCTTCCGATGTCACTACTTTAATCATGTTCATCCACCTCCAAGGGTTTAGAGCTGCCACACCTTCGCAGCAGTTCATGCGTGTATATTTAGAATTTATAGATCAATACGTATGTCATCTTTACCCGCAGCCTGGAAATTCTAATCACGCCCCTTGCTTATGGTTATAGGCTTTCTTCAGGTGAGTGAAGCTTGAATTCGCTGTCTGCTCGCCCCACGACTTTACCCGCGTCGTTCCGAATGTCAGGTGGGTATACTTCTGCCAATCGTTCAATGGTTTTCCGATTGTTATATCCGATCTGCTCCAGGATGGATTGGGCAATCCAAGCCCATTCTTCTTCCGAACCGTCAAGTACTTTGAATGAAATTCCAAGACGTTCCCTTTTCAGGGCAAAACCAAACACACCCTTGAATCCGCCCTTGGCAACAATGTTGCTATCTTCAAGCAGCACCGAATCCACACGCCCTGTCCCTCCTACCATTAGAGGATATTCGTGCATGGCTGCAGTAATGGTCTCTACCGCAGCACGTGTAGACGAATCTTCGATCAGATCCGGACAGGCAAGCTTCAGATATGCATTCGACAATGCCGACAACGGCAACGAAAATACCGGAAAGCCGCAGCCATCCGTCCCCAATTTAATCTCTCTCTCCTCAATACCTGCCATATAAGCCATCGTCTCCAAAATTTCACGTTGCACTGGATGTTCTGGTTCAGCATAAGTGCCCAGATCGGCCTGTTTCATCTGAGCGTAACCAAGAATACCCAGATGTTTCCCCGAACAATTGTGCAGGATACGACGCTTCTCTCCTTGACCACGCAGCCATTGGTTCCGGCTTTCTTCATTTAGAGGATAACTTGGTGCACAGATCAGGCACTCTTCTCCCAATCCTATTTTGCTTTCCAACTGCTCCAAAACTTGAATATGCATCGGTTCCGATCGGTGCGAAGAAGACATGATCGCAATCTCCTGAGCTGTCAGACCATAATGTCCGGCAATACCTGCACGAATCCCTGGAATGGCCTGAAAAGGTTTGGCAGATGAACGGGTAAACGCTCTAAAATGTGGATCTCCGGCTGAATATACAATATTGCCGTTCTCATCCGTAATGCTTATGTGTCCGTAATGGGCGCATTCCATAACGCCTGCACGGTATTCTTTAATTAACAGGGCACTCTCCATGCGAGTTCTCTCCTTTATACTCCCGAATTCATCTCTGCTTTGCGTCACGACGCCGCATGGGATATCTTAAATAGTATAGTACAAAAACGACGTTTTTACAGTTTTTTCGACAGTCCATCCGGGTAATCTTTTATCAAACTCTACCTACCCGATCCCCATACTGAAGGAGATACTCATCTATGCTGCACAAAACGTATTCATCCTTATCCGGGCCATATCGCAAAGATCCGATACGCCACCTGCTCATCTGGGCCGGTGCTGGAATTATAGCCAGCGCTTCGGTTGTATTTATATTGGCAGCTCTGGGAGCGTTACTGGGCACCAATATGATCATTTCATTGGATAACCAGATCCAGCAATTGTTCTATCTGAACTCGGAATCACGTCTTCAACTGTTTCCGTTCATTTCATTCATTACTGCCCTTGGCTCATTCAACATTTCAGCCATGGCAGCACTCGGCTTCTGTATACTCTTCCTGTTGCAACGACGTCCCCGCTTCCTCATATATGGATATGCGTTATTAAGCAGTTTTGCCATGATGTGGATCGTCAACACCTTATTGAAGGAAATATTCAGGAGGGGCAGACCTGAGCTGGATCATCTGTTGGTCGTTCACGGATACAGTTTTCCCAGTGGACATGCGATGATTTCGATGGGTTTTTACGGAATGCTCTTTGTCATCTGGACGCTTGAACGGCACCAACGGGCATCTGGAATGGCTTTGCCTGTCTTCTGTGGAATGTTGTTCATATTCCTAATCGGTATCAGTCGTATCATGCTGGGGGTACATTATCCAACCGATGTCTTTACTGGATTCGCCGCTGGTCTGGCTTGGATCTTCTGCATGGTTAAAGGGATAAATCGCGCTGTCTGAAGAATGACATCTTCCCATTTCCAGTTCGTTCATCCTCACTTTGGTTGTTTCACCTGGAAGCCCCGCGTTTATATACGAAGTAAGCAAACGCGAACAGACTACATCCTACATCAAGTATAAAGGAGGCGGTTGTTATGTGGGGTATCATTATCAGCATTGTGATGGCAGTCATTATCGGTGTAATCGGTGATGCACTTGCTGGTCACAACATGCCCGGGGGCATTATCGGTGCAATGATTGCCGGATTTGTCGGAGCCTGGCTGGGAGCACTCTTGCTTGGCAACTGGGGGCCGGTCATTGGTAACTTTGCCGTGATCCCTGCCATCATTGGAACAGCACTCTTTGTCTTTTTGCTGGGGCTTGTGTCCAGACTGTTCAGACAGGCTGCCTGATCGGTCAACAAGGTGTCGTTGTTTCGTTATCCGTTTCTTAAATTTGAAGAAGGAGTGATTTGACATGAATAAAGCAGAAGAACAATATCCTGTACAAAGCGGTTCAACTTTCGCCAAAGGAATTTTCATTGGAGGTTTGCTTGGAGCAGCCGCAGCGTTACTCTTCGCCCCTAAACCCGGACGCGAATTACGTGGTGACCTTTCCGAGAAAGTCGGCATGGTTACAGATCGTACGAAGGAAGTTGCAGCCGTTGTAGGCGATAAAGCCTCCGAACTGGCTAAAACCGTTTCTTCCAAAACTTCTGATATTGCGAAAACGGTAAATCAAGGCCGCAATGACGTTATGGAATCCGTGAGAAAAGCTTCGGCTGATGTAGCGAATGAAGCTTCCAAAGCATCGGACGAAGTGGCTGCCGCTTCCGTAGAAGCAAAGGAAGATACACGTAAAGAATTGAACTCGACCAGCTTGTAAGGCAGGTTATCGAGTAACCAATAGCCAGCTGGAATACAGCTGGCTATTTTTTATCCACTGCGATTAGAGGAGGAAGAACATGAGCAAAGTCACAATGAACGGCAATACCCCCATCACTGGAGGAAAACCCGTACAACAGTATGATACAAGCGACCATCCTTTTGAATTACGCCATGAGGTGAAAAGGCTAAATACCCGGCTGGATCAAATTGCAGACAGTCTGGAAAAATCTCAGATCAAAGATATTATCGAAAACTACAGTAGTCCCAAAAAACGTATCATTACTAATTTCACAGCGGGTATGGCACGTGGTTTGGGGTTGACGGTAGGAACCTTCGTGGTTCTTGGTCTGCTCGCTTTTATTCTCAGTCAATTCGTGAATATGCCGATTGTGGGACAATATATCGCTGACTTACTGGGCTATATTGAAGACTATAAAAAATAAAAGGCACAGGCGAGGTCTGTAAAGTCATCGCCTTCGTTTGACACGGGAATTCTTCTCTGTTTC
The DNA here is from genome assembly GCF_042674385.1 of Paenibacillus sp. NPDC056933. Taxonomy (NCBI): domain Bacteria; kingdom Bacillati; phylum Bacillota; class Bacilli; order Caryophanales; family Paenibacillaceae; genus Paenibacillus; species Paenibacillus sp. NPDC056933. Next base: position 27,749 of record NZ_JBHUQN010000006.1, read on the forward strand.
TTTGGCCGCCGACTGGGAGGACTGCACTTTGAGCAGATCCCCTGTCCATCCTCTCATCATCATCCATACATACATGCCGATCATGCTAATGATTATGAGTGCAAGGACCAGCACAACCCCCCACGTTTTGTCGATCCAAGGCAAATTCTCGAAGTTCATTCCCCATATGGCTCCTGCAGCCGTTGCGGGCGTGAATACCGAGGTTACAAGGGTCAGCGTCTTCATAATATCATTACCCCGCACTCCTGAAATGGCATTATCAATGGAGATCAGTGTATCAATCTCTTTCTCATAATGTTTGAATAACCGCTCCATTCGTTCAATCCGATGCTTGAGCTGTTGGAAAAAGCGGTTCTCTTTCATTTCATCCAGATAGGCTTCCTTGGTCGCTGCCATTAATTCGGAATAAGGAATGAACAGATTGCTCCAATACAGCAGCTCAAATCTGGCCGCAAGAATCTGATCCATCAGTGTGCGTGCATTGCGGGATTCCATCTTCCGTTCCAGATCACGCAAATTCATCTCAAAATGATCCATACCGACATGGTAATAATGCAATATGGCGCGAAACAGCACAAACATGCCATCCCGAGCTTCACTGCATTGTTGGAGCATAGCCGAACGTTCACCTGTATTCATAATACCTCTTGTATTATCATCTAAATTCAGGGTAACCAGTCTGTTTTGATCCACGTAGAAGAACATCTGGTTATCTTTGCGTTGGTCATCTCTCTCATTCTTAACGGCATATAATAATGATCCGAATATTACAGGCTCCGTGCCATTTATGAAGCGGACGGACAGGTAATTGGACTCTACCTCCGGTATTTTGCGAAGCCAGTATTGCATTTCTGGAAATACGCTCGTTAGTTCTCCCAAGGCATCGGCCATACTTTCCTGATCAGGTACCACCCAATCCCACCATTCCCACTGGTCTGAATAAGTGAACTTGTCCCGACGCGCCTCCAGCTTGACTTTATCCACAATCACAACATCCACTCCTGCATTCATTCTGTTCATTAGTATCTCGTTAATCTCAAAAAAGGACACGTGATTCCAATGGAATGCATACGTGTCCTTCTATGCCGTGCTCAATATCGTCACCGATCTACATCTCATAACAAAGAAGCATTCGACATAATCTGTTTTAATTTTTCAGTGGCTCGCTTTTGAATCCGGGATACACTCATCTGGGATACACCCAGTTTCTGAGCAATTGCCCGCTGTGACTGACCATCCTGAAATGCCAAAATAAGCACTTTTTGTTCCTGTTCCTTCAACTGTCCCAATGCCTGTTGCAAGTCCATCCGCTTCTCCACCGAATCGAAGTCATTCACATCTGCACTGATCAGTTCACCCAATGTGGCTGCACTCTCATCTTGTGATAATGGAGAATCCAATGACACATAGTGATAACATTCCCGACCAGCCAAGACTTCAATGGTTTCCTCTGGAGTCAAGTCAAGGTATTCAGCAATTTCGTTCACACCTGGTGAACGCTCCAGCTTCACTGTTAATTCGTCAATGGCATGCTGGACGAGCGCACCCTTTTCCTTAATTCTTCGGGGAACCTGAATATACCAGGACTTGTCCCTCAAATAATTCTTCATATGACCGATCATGCTCTTCATGGCATAAGGTTCAAATGGAATACCGAGATTGATGTCGTACTGCTTCAGCAGTCGAATCAAAGCCATCTGCCCGGTCTGATACAAATCCTCATACAGATCGGGTCGATTCCGCGCAATTTTACCTGCCGCCATCTTCACCATCGGTTCATATTTGCGGATAAGAACTGTTGCAATTTCGTTATCCTGGGTCTGCTGGTATTCCCAGATCAAACCTATCGCTTCAGACATGGACTCTGGGGGAGTCACTTTTTCATTCATACTTTCTCCTCACTTCTTGCAAGACGTTTTACGAGTACCACTTTCGTACCTTTGCCCGTCTCACTTTCCACACTGACATCATCCATCAGAGCTTGCATCAGGTAGAAACCAAGTCCACCGATTTGGGCATCTGACAGTTCTTTGTCATGAAGACCAGCACGTGATACTGCTGGATTGATGTTCTCGAAGCTGGCACCTTCATCCTTGACGGTAATGGCCAGCGTATCGCTATCCACTTCGAACACAACCTCAACCATGCCGCCTTCGTGTGAGTAAGCATACAGTACAGAGTTATTACAGGCCTCGGATACAGCAACTTTCATATCCTCAATGTCCTCATAAGAAAATCCCATTTTGGACGCAACACCGTATAGATTGAGTCTTACAATATCAACGTAATCAGCTGTCGCCGGTAAATTAAGGGTGACTCTTTGAACTTCTGCATTCATTCCTTTTTCGATCCTTTCCTATTGGGAATTCTTCTGTGAGACAAAGAATTTGGCAATACCCGTCATATCAAAAAGTTTCTGAATTTGCGCAGGAACTTCCTGTACTTCAAAGCGAGCTTCCATTCCATGCCGTGCTTTCAGAACAGATAACAGGATACCAATCCCTGTACTATCAATGTACTTTAAATCGTTCATGTTAATGACCAAATCTTGTTCCTTGTTGTCCACGAGTGGCTCCATAACCAAACGGAATTCAGGAGCAACGGACAAATCCAGTTCGCCAGTCAGATACACCGTGCACACACCGTCATGTGTTTCTGTTCTTGCATTGAATTTTTCATTTTTATTTGTATTCATTAGACATCTCTCTCCTGATCAATGGTTTCTTTACCTAATAACCCATCTACAGCACGTATGAAACAAAAAACGAATTAGCAATTATTTCAATTAGCCTGATTCATGGCCGATGAATTGGATTTGTACACTTGTCTCTGTTCCTGAAATCGGGACAATTTCTGTTTAACATGTCCCATTTTCACCGGTTTACTAATGTAATCGTCCATACCTGCAGCTAAACATCGTTGCTGAATGCCATCCATAACATTGGCAGTCATCGCAACAATAACAGGTTGCTGGCCTTGAGGAAGGCTATCGCGAATTCTGCGGGTACATTCCAGTCCATCCATCAACGGCATTTGCAAATCCATAAATACATAATCATATTTTGGATTGGCCATAACCATATCCAGCGCCTTCTTGCCATCTTCGGCGATGTCTGCGACCAGCCCAAGCTTGCCAAGCATGATGGACATTAGTTTTTGATTGATGGGATGATCATCGACGATAAGCACACTTGGATCCATTTCAACATTTTTCGTTTCGGTGAGCTGATCTTCCCCCATGCCTGTTGTAAACTCAGTCTCTACATACCGCTTCGCCTGGATGGTAAATACAAACGTTGCACCACGCAGCTCACTCGTATCCAGATAAATCTGTCCACCCATCATTTCAACAAGTGTTTTGCATATGGCAAGACCCAGACCAGTTCCACCATATTTGCGCGTCATGGATGTATCCAGTTGGGAAAACGGCTGGAACAATCGATCGACTTTGTCTGGCGCTATGCCTATTCCAGTATCTTTTACTGCAAACTCCAACGTCATCCGCCCGTCCTTTTCCTCACTAACGGATACAATCAGATACACGCCGCCATGGTCCGTGAACTTAATGGCATTAGCAATGAGATTCAACAAAACCTGACGAAGCCTTGCCATATCTCCGTAGATTAATTCGGGTACCGTATCCTCCAGGAAATATTCCAGCTCAATATTCTTTTTGCCGGCTTCTACCGCGAAAAGTCTCAATACTTCACGAATGCAGGAAACCAGTTCGAATGGATGCTCTTCCAGCTCCATTTTGCCGGATTCCATCTTGGTGAAATCAAGAATATCGTTGATCACCGTGACGAGTGAATCCGCACTGCGACGAACAATATCAGCATACTCCTTCTGATCTTCCTTTAGATCCGTTTCCATCAATAGATCGACCATACCAATCACGCCGTTCATCGGTGTGCGGATCTCATGACTCATCATGGCGAGGAACTCGGTCTTCGCATTTGCAGCGATTTCCGCTTCCTCTTTGGCCTGAATGAGCTGCTGATTCATCTTTTCCAGTTCCTGCGTCTTCTGGTGCAGCAGCATGGTTTGTGTTTTCAAACGCTTATTCGTGATAAACATTTCTACAAAGCCCTCAATTTTGGATTTCAAAATCTGAGGGATAAACGGTTTGACCATGTAATCAATGGCCCCGGCAGAGTACCCTGCAAATAAGTGCTCTGCCTCTCTGCTGTTTGCAGAGATGAATATAATCGGAACGTCTTTGGACTTATCACGCGCCTTGATTAACTTTGCTGTCTCAATTCCGTCCATCCCAGGCATCTGCACATCCAGCACAATGACCGCAAATTCGTCTTTAAGCAAACAACGAAGCGCCTCTTCCCCGGAGGTTGCCTTGACGAGCTTATACTGTTCCGATTCCAGAACCGCTTCGAGAGCGAGCAGGTTCTCGGGGCGGTCATCTACCAATAATATATGGATTGGTTCATTGAGCCCCATGACTAGGCCTAACCCCCTATTTAATTTTCCGGTATATTTTTTCCGTCCGGTCTAACGGCTCGTAGGCATCACTGAATTCCGTAAAATGTATTGATTCTTTTGACCCCAGAACAAGAATGCCGAAGTGGCTCAAACTCTCATGAAATAGCCCGTGCACATGGTTCCGAAGTTCATCATTAAAATAAATCATGACATTACGGCAAAAAATCACATTAAACTCGTTAAATGACCGGTCTGTTGCCAGATTATGCTCGGCAAAAATAATATTTTTCCGTAAATAAGGATGAAACATAACGGAATTATATTTCGCTGTGTAATATTCCGAGAATGCCCGAGTGCCCCCGGCTTCCAGGTAATTTGTAGTATACAGTTTCATTTTCTCAATGCCATATACGCCTTCCTTGGCCTGTTGCAATGAGCGATCATTCATATCTGTCGCATATATTCTTGCCTTGTCGTACAGTCCTTCTTCATGCAGCATAATCGCCATGGAATAGACTTCTTCCCCTGTAGAGCATCCTGCATGCCATATCCGGATGTACGGATAAGTCCTAAGTACAGGAATAATCTCTTCCCGGAAGAAACGAAACAAGGTTGGATCACGAAACATTTCCGTTACAGGGATGGACAGATTCTGTATAAAACGATCAAAAACAGAACGGTCATGAAGCACTCTCTCCTGTAAACCTGAAATGGTCTTCAACCCTTCGGCATGTACATAATGCCAGATTCTGCGTCTTAATGACGGTAACGCATAGTTCCTGAAATCATATCCATATAAACGGTGCATACCTTCCAACAGCAACTCGATCTCGATCAGTTCACGCTCTTCATCTTGCGGCATGCGGATCGATTCTGCCTCCGCCTCGGTAGGTTCCCACGGTGTCATATTTTCTCTCCACTTCTTCATTTGTTACTTGCGTAATGTTGTATTGTCTTTCATTACCCAAACTATAGGGTTACGAATACAGCCATACGCGCATTAAGGATAACAATTGATCCGTTTGAATCGGTTTTTTCACATAATCGGATGCTCCGGCCTCTATACACTTGCCTCGATCATCTTTCATTGCTTTTGCGGTCAAGGCGATAATGGGCAATTTCTCGAATTTCGGCATTTGTCTGATCCGGGTCATCGCCTCATAACCATCCATTTCCGGCATCATCATATCCATTAATACCAGATCAATTTCCGGGTTCTTGTCCAGAATCTCCAGAGCTTCACGGCCATTCTCTGCAAATGTGACATCCATGCGATAGCCTTCAAGCACACTTGAAAGAGCAAATACATTACGAATATCATCATCCACGAGCAATATTTTCTTCCCTTCAAACAAGGTTTCCTTGTTATGAAGCTTTTGCAAGATTCGACGCTTGTCCTCCGGCAGGTTTGCTTCTACCCGGTGCAGGAACAAGGTCGTCTCATCGAGCAACCGTTCAGGTGACTTCACGTCCTTGATGATAATGGACTCCGCATATTTGCGAAGCTTCATCTCTTCTTTGCTGTCCAGCTCTTTGCCTGTATAAATAATGATCGGCAGATCATTCAAATACTGATCATCCCGAATCTGGTCAAGCAACTCGAACCCGGTCATATCTGTCAGCATTAAGTCCAGAACCATGCAGTCATAGCGTTGACTGTGCAATTCATTCAAGGCCTCACTGCCGGTCGATACTGCTGTGATTACGACATCATCGTGACCGATCAGTTCGATGATCGCCTTCCGCTGTATTTCGTCATCTTCGACAATCAATAAACGTTTCAATTGATTCTCTGTATAGGATTCGATATGAGAGAAAGCTTTATCCAGCGAATCTTTACTGGAAGGTTTTTTCAGATATGCAATGGCTCCCATCATCAACCCCTGCTTCATATCATCAATAACTGAAATGACATGTACCGGGATATGACGCGTCGCCGAGCTGCTTTTAAGTTCACCCAGAATAGTCCAGCCATCCATGACAGGCAACTGAATATCAAGGATTATGGCATCCGGCAAATATTGACGGGCCATTTCGAGCCCTTTGTCACCCTGAAGCGCCACAATAGCTTTAAATCCTCTACCTCTCGCCATATCCATCAGAATATGTGCAAAATTCACATCGTCCTCAATAATAAGGAGAATTTTGTCGCCTTCCGATAGGTTCTCCTGATCATCTTCCAGCTGTGAAGGCACAGAAGAATCGGGTTGAGGCAGCTTCATGAATGAAACAGTTTCCGGGTCAGGCGTGAGGATGGTCTGCCTGCCCGAACGCATTGTCTGTGTGTCCCTTGCCGAATATTGGCTCTCAGTAGAAGCAGCAGCTTCTCGCGCTGCTTCGTCCTGCTGAACAACTTCTTCATGATTATCCGGCAGATACAGAGTGAAGCTGCTGCCCACACCTTCGGAAGACTCTACCTGGATGGCACCGCCAAGCAGGCGGGCAAGTTCGCGACTGATCGACAGTCCCAGGCCCGTTCCTCCATATTTGCGGCTGGTTGTGCCGTCCACCTGCTGGAATGCTTCAAAGATCAGATCGGTTTTGTCCGAAGGAATTCCGATTCCGGTATCCTTCACGGTAAAGCCTACATATTCCTGATTTGTATTCAGGTATCCAGGAAGCTCTTCTGCTTTCATTTTCCGTCCAATCAGGCTTACAGATCCCCGGTTGGTAAACTTGAACGCGTTCGACAACAGATTCCGCAAAATCTGTTTGACGCGATGGCTGTCGGTATATACCCATTCCGGCAAATTGCTGTCGAACTCAATGTTCAGCTTAAGCTCTTTCTTATTCGCGATCGGGCCGAAATTTTGTTGGACAAAGCTAGTCAGTTCTTCCATTCGGACAGTCTCATAGTTGATATCCATTTTGCCTGCGTCTACCTTAGACAGATCCAATATTTCATCAATCATTTTCAGCAGATCCGCACCGGACATATAAATCGTCTGGGCATATTCCTGCTGTTTGCCACTCAGGTTTCCATCTTTGTTCTCTGACAATAGTTGGGACAGAATCAGCAAACTGTTGAGCGGTGTACGCAATTCATGCGACATATTCGCCAAAAATTCGGACTTATATTTACTGGTCATCGACAGCTGCATGGCTTGCTGTTCCAATTGTGTTTTCGTTTTTTCGATCTCATCGTTCTTCTCTTCCACTTCACGCACCTGTTCTTCTAACGCGCGAGTCTTGGCGATCAGCTCGGTATTAAAATGTTCCAGCTCTTCCTGTTGACGTTGAAGCAGTTCCTCTGAACGTTTAAGGGCTTCCGTCTGCTCTTCCAAATTTTCATTGGAGCGACGCAGCTCCTCCTGCTGTGTCTGGAGTTCTTCGGATTGAACCTGCAATTCCTCAGTAAGCGCCTGGGATTCACGCAGCAGCTCCTCCACCCGCAAACGGCGACGAACGTTGTTAAGAATGACGCCCAGATTCATGATCAGCTGGGAGAACAGCTGTGTATGCAGATTGGTGAACCCTTCAAACGAAGCCAATTCGACAACCCCGATTAGTTCATCCTCAAATACGACAGGATAGATCATCACACCAGAAGCACGCGATGATCCCGTTGCCGATCCGATGTTCACATAATCGTCCGGGGTTTTATCCAGGATAATAGGGGTCATATCCAATGCGGCTTGGCCAATTAACCCTTCGCCAATGTGATACACCTCTTTGCCAACATCTTCATTCTCTTCAAACGCATAGGCACCATACCGTCTCAGTTCATCCGGATGCTTCTCTTCATCAATCAGGTATACGACGCCCAATTGAGCTCCAAGCACAGGCGTGAATTCGCTAATAAACATCTGGGAGATCTGGCGAATTGAACCTATGCCTCGCAACAACTCCGGAACTCTGGCTATGTTCGAACTCATCCAGTTCTGATCTTGCTGTGCTTGTAAATAAGCTTTCTCCACTTCCAGTTTCTCTTCCAAATCATTGGAAACATCTTTGAACACATTTGCAATTTGACCGATCTCATCGGTGGACTTAATCTGGATACGTCTGATGGTCCGATATCGACCTTTACCAAAACTGGTAATCATCATGGACACTGTATTCAGACCACGTGTAATACTTGGCAGCACCCACATGATAACTCCAAGTGCAAGCAGAAGCCCCGCAATCATAATACCTACAGTAATCTGAACTGCTCGAGTATAAGCTGTGTTCGCATTCTTAATTTCGGCATCAATCTCCTGATCCTGAAAACGGGAAAGGGCGTTCAGGCTATCCACTGCTTCCTTTTGCACAGCGAGCCCTGTTGAATTCCGATAGTTATTCGCTTCATCCACGCGCCCTTGGGACATGAAGCTGAGCTGTTTCGAAGCATAAGAACCATAGGCTTTCCATGCCGTATCTACACGGTCAACCAATTGATGTTCACCAGCGCTATCTGCGCGCTCACGTACTTCCTTAAGGGAGCGTTCTCCCCTTTCTTCCATTTCCTTCAGTTCACCATCTGCGGCACTGATTGAATTGTTAGGGTTAAGCAATAAGTTAGCCAGCACTTTTGCTATATCATTAACCTCTCCACGAATGGAAGAGGTGTACCTGACCTTCAAATATCGCTCCTGATACATTTGGTCAACCTGTTGATTGCTGCTGTTCAGTCGTTCGTAGCTCACAAATGTGAGCACGATCATGATGGCCATCAGAGCGGTAAAGCCAATCAGCAGTTTATTCCTGATCTTCATTCAGCTTCGGCCCCTTCATTTAAGGTAATCCACACCAGACATTTATCATCATCTCGCTCTTGCGGAATTTCATCGTCGAAGAACAACGCCTGCATGGCGGCTTCATCCCACTGGTGGGACCCCGTAAGTTGTTCCTTCATAAACGCCTGCTGCATCTCTTGATCACCTTGAACCGCTTCAAGTAATCCGTCCGTATAAAGTGCAATGTGACCGCCACCTTCGTAGTGAATGGTCTGTGGTTCAATCTCCATCTTGTCAAACAAGCCCACAGGGCAGCATACACTATCAAACGTTGTCACACTTCCGTCCTGACGGAAAAAGAGTGCTGGCGGATGCCCGGCATTCACGTAATCAATACGTTTCTTCCGGGTGTCTACCACCAGATATATCGCTGTAAAATAGTACTGTACCAACTGTTTTTCCAGATGCAACTGATTAAAGCGCCGATTCAGTTCCTGAATAACTTTCTCCGGATCGACATACGTTGTAACCGTGTCCTTCAGCACGGAAGCGATAAACATGGTAAACAGGGATGAAGATATCCCATGCCCCATCATATCCAGCAGCAAGACCCCATATCTGCCTTCACCAAGCGGATACCATGAATACAGATCACCCGCAAGTTCAAAAGAAGGCTTATAAATGGCATTGACGTGAAACAGTGGATCTTCAATAGCCGGACTCAAGACAGCATTCTGAACCATTGCCGCAAGTTTTAGTTCGTCCTGAATTCGCTGGTCACGCTCTTTATGCCAATCTTTCTCTTGCTTCAGACGAAGCGCAAGCCGAATTCTGGCCATCAGCTCCACTTTGTTTATCGGTTTGGTCACATAATCGGATGCACCGGCATCCAATGCCTCAGCCAATTTCTTGGAATCTCCGATCGCAGTAACCATAATAATCGGAATATCTTTAAGGTTTTCATATTTCTGCACAATACTGCATGCTTCGATGCCGTCCATTTCAGGCATCATCATATCCAGCAAAATCAGATCAATATCCGACGGTTTGGGACGAAGTTCGTTGCTTTCCTCACCAATTCCGAGGACTTCAAACATCTCCATGGCAGAACTTGCCGTTACAATGTCACGATAGTTCTCTTTTTTCAGAATTTCTCGAATGATAATGACATTCGTCGGATTGTCGTCAACAATAAGTATTCTCATTTCTATCTCCTTATCTGTGGCGTCCGGGTTTGTCGATTCTTATCAGGGCAGCTAACAACCTTAATTATACAAATTTCGCGTACAGAACAACGGTAGACATAATAATTCCTAGTCTAACTATAATCGTAATCTAACAAAACTTCTATCTGTAAATGGCACCAGCAAGGGAGAATTATTGCGTGTGGTACCCTGTTTTTGCCACGCTCTGATTTCACTCCCAAACTTGCAAAAACATAGATAAGGAATGGGGTTCTCCCCCATTCCTTATCTATGTTTTTGATTCAATACTCATTGATTCTGAAGCTTGTCCTCTTCCAGAACACTTCAGCTTAATGTTTATCTTCTATTCTTTCTTTTTGGCAATGACGAGCACTTTACCTTTATCAAGTTCGCTCTCATAAAAATCTGCCTCAGCTTCGGTGAAGCCCATAGATACGATTTTGGCCCGGAGTTCATCACCACGGGAACGGAACAGATTTGCCAAGGAATCAAACATGCCTTCTTCTTTAATGCCAATTTCTTTGGCATCGGCAGTATCGGCAATTCGATCTGTACGATCCTTTTCATGGGCCAGAACGAAGATATGATCAGTAAGGTATCCGGTTATCTGCAATTCTTTCACCGCTTCTACCGCTTGGACTCCGTTTTCTACCACTTTTGCATAAGCTTGCGCATTGGTTGAATTCATCGTTTCCACTCTCCTCTGATTGATCTTCCATAACGAGCTACTTTTAATATATAACCATACGATATCGGGTTGAAACGCTTCTGGATTAACCCATCCTAGGAAACCGATTCGTCAAAGAGATCTATTCCTTCAATATGTTTGGAGCCTGGCTTCATATAAACTTTCAGCGCCTGACTTCCCCGGAGGAATACTTCTCCATCCTCTGCGACATAATACGGCTTGCCCAACGCATCTCGAATGGCCTCAATATTCATATCAATCCATTCCTGATTAAGCTTTAGACGTTTTTCGGAAGCATCAATATTCACATAATTGACCACTCCTGTATCTTCACAGAGCCCAACCGTTACACCTTTGAACTGATACTCTGGACAACCCAGGTAAGGATCATGTTTCTTATGAAGTGGTTGGCCTTTGGTGGATAAAATATCATCAATGCTGTCATCCAGAGAAATGTCATTCAGAGTCCGAAAATGCTGGACAGGTCCGGATCGATCAGCAGCCAGAATCACCTCTGGTGTCTCTTCTTCCACTACCGTCCATTGCATATCATGAGCAGCGGGTACCGCTGCCGGTTGAACGGAAAAGGGAGAAATTACGCTAAACATAACAAGCAGTAGTTTCATCATGATTCTCACCCTTTCATCAGGTTCATTACCGCTCTGAAGACTTCTATTCATTACAAAACGGTTATGCTATTTCCGCATACGCTGCCATACACTAGCCGCTACATCCACATATTTCAGCCAGTTCTTTCCACCCTTGGCATCATCATGATATGTAGCTTCATACGATTGAAGTGTTCGATCTGTCGGTGTAACAGGTGGGGTCTGAGACACTCGCGTTACTTCCGAACGCTTGCTCTGCTCTGCACTGCTTCGTTTCGTCTGGAACTTGGCCATCAGAGTGGATGACACCTGTTTGGCAGCCTCGGTTACTTCATTTAGCACCTCTCCCAGGTTATGAACTGATTCCATCACTGGGTCGATTTGTTTCATTTTGTGCTGTACATCAACCGTAATATCATTCGCATGCCTTACCGTCTGTTTAACTTCATAACTAAGCTCATCAATGGTCTTTTGAACTTCCTGCAGTGTCTGGGACACATTGTCGAGTGAACCCTGAGCGGACTTCAAAGTACGAATTAAAAAGAAAACAAGTACTGCAAAAGCAACCGCAATTAAAGCCACACTAATTTGATAGATCATAAAAGAACCTCGCTCTCCAGTAAAAATCGGTTTTGTTATTGCTATAGTTACCCGACCCCTTCCGCGACGAAACAAATGGGAACCGAACTGTAAAAACGATCTCGCCCGGAAAAATTTCGCAATGTTTCAACCCGAAATGCCTCGGTTAAAGAACAACTACACACGGCAGCGAGATGAACACTTCTCGCTACCAAGTCCTATAAACGAAAGGATGAATCCCCATGTTGAAATGGTCGGTACTATTTCTAATTATTGCGCTTGTTGCAGGTATTTTCGGATTTTTCGGTATTGTTGAAGCAGCTGCTTCGATTGCCAAGGTACTCTTCTTCATCTTTGTTGTACTGTTCGTTATCTCCCTGATTACGGGACGCAGCCGAATGCGATAAATGGAACTTTCCGAATATGAATATCAATCGATCCATACAAAAGCCTATCGTGCTTGCAAAAGCCGATAGGCTTTTGTGATTCACACCGTATTTTTACATTAATCGTCCCCCAGAACATCGCGGCTATCATTATTATGTATTACACTCCCTTCTCGTCTATTCCATCGCTTTCCCCAGCTACTCATGAAAAACAGGACCATGATAATATTTCCAACCCGGTATTCTCCCACTGAAGTAGGATATTTACTGGTTCTCCTTATACCCACATATGCTCCAGTTGACACTAGAGCAAGTAAGAAAATATTGTTAAAATATTGTTATAATTTGTGATTCATAAGTAAGCTTGCTTGGTTACTTTTAACACAGGACAACAAATTACATACCTAACCGAGGAGGAAAAACAAATGAAAAAAATCGTAAGTATTGCCGCTGCTTTGACTTTGATGGGTTCCATGGCTGCTGCCGCAGGTGCTGAGGAAGCGGTTACTGGAACAGTAACTCCAGAGAAAGCCACTGAGGCAACAACACCAGCTACAACAGCGACCACTCCGGCTATTGAAGTGAACAAACCTGCTGTGGACATTGTAGAAGGTAAAGCAGAGACGGTTACGGGTGCAACATACGGCACTGATGATGACAAAATTTTCGATGAACCAGTGGTGAAAGCTGGAGAAGAGGTTCTGGTTCCAACCATGCTGCTTAATCTTCTGGAGCGCACTTGGTTCTATGATGCACCCAATGGTAAGCCGATCGGTGCATTGGGTTCCCAAGTGATTGACACAACGGGTGAAGTCGTAGATGGATTCGACGGCGGCCAATGGGTACAGGTATACACATGGAAAGGTAAAGCCTGGATCCACGTTGCTATTCAATAATATCGTATAATCGTTCTAACGATAAGTAAAGAGGACAGCGCTCAGGCAGCGGCTGTCCTCTTTTTGATGCTCAATCTATATGCTTAACTTTCTATCCGTTCAAGGGCTTTCTGTAACGCCTTCCATCTTCGGCTCTACATGCACATGAACATGCATTATATTGTGTGACCGTTTCAACCGTTCTTCCACCTGGTCACAGATCTGATGACCCTCAATCAGGCTTAAGCCTCCGTCCACTTCAATAACAACATCTACAAGAACATGGCTGCCATGCACGCGCGCTTTTACATCCTTGATCATTTCCACTCCGGGCACCCGAGCCACAGATGATCTGAGGTCTGTAAGTTCCTTCTGATCAAATCCGTCCGTCAGACGATGCGTTGAATCGCGGAAAATCTCCCAAGCTGTTTTACAGATCAACAGACCTACAGCAATTGCAGCTACTTTGTCCAACCAGGGTAGTCCGAATTGTGCACCTATGATTCCGATCGCCGCCCCTATGCTGACCCAGGCATCCGAACGATTATCCTTGGCCGCAGCCATCAGGGCCTGACTGTTGATTTGTTTGGCGAGGCGGTGGTTGTAACGGTACACGCCCAGCATGACCACCGCGCAGACAACTGCAACCGCTGCTGACCACAGATTGGGTGCTACGAAGCTCCCTTCATACCATGAACGAACAGCTTCAACCATCACTTGCAGCCCAACCATAGCCATAATAAACGAGGCAATCAATGCAGCAACCGTTTCAGCTCTAAAGTGACCATAGGCATGATCGGAATCGGGCGGTTTCTGGGAAATTCGAAGTCCAATCAGTACAGCAACCGAGGCAACAATATCCGTGACGTTATTAAAACCGTCTGCCAGCAAAGCGCTGGAAGCGAATAAATATCCACAGATCAATTTAAAGGCAGACAGGATAAGATAGGCCATGATGCTGACCCATGCCCCTCGTTCCCCTTTGCGTATTTCTTCATATGCGTTCAAACCGGGCGACACTCCTTTTACGTTTCGTATTACGGTTTTTCCATGTTACCAAATGCGTACCATGTGGGTCTACAGAAACAGTGTTGCCAGGCTGCATTGCTGTAGGGAAGCCGAAACAAAGTTGCCAGACCGCAGGGCTGTAGGTGAAGTGAAAGAATGTTGGCCCAGTCAAAAAAGTGAAAGATTCCAGCATTTTATCAGGTTGCCCTTGTGGCGCTTTTGTAAAACGTATAAAATGAGTACATCCCGTCCAATCTGGACGGCTTACTGTACGACCGGGAGGGAAACAATGATGAGCGATAATACTGAACCGAAAAAGATCAGTTTGCAGGATGCCATACGTCAGAAACTGGCGCAAAAGAAGGAACAGGCAAACACGGGTAATCAATCCAGTGCCTATTTTGAAGGCGGACCCAAAGCGATGAAAAGCCAAAACAACAAGAAGCCTAACAATCAGCGCCGCCGTACTGGCGGGTCCTAGATCGAAAGAAGCTCTTGAAGAAGAGCTTTCTACACGTGAAGGATCACCTTGTATGATCAAAAAAAGAACCGCAAGGCTCGTATGGAGAGCTTGCGGTTCTTTTTTGATCTTTAAGAAAAACGTATAGTTAATCAGGTTAACTATACACAATGTAAACAGATTAGCTTATCTTAAGCTTCTACCGGGTACATTTTGTTACGCAATTCTTTAATTTCGTCACTTTCCAGATACTCATCATAGCTCATTTGGCGGTCAATAATGCCATTTGGCGTGATTTCAATAATCCGGTTCGCGATGGTTTGAATGAACTGATGGTCATGGGATGTAAACAGCATGGTACCGTCAAAATCAATCATACCGTTGTTCAGTGCGGTAATGGACTCCAGATCCAAGTGGTTCGTTGGCTCATCCAGAATCAGGGCGTTGGCGCCAGTTTGCATCATTTTCGCCAGCATACAGCGAACTTTCTCGCCCCCGGAGAGTACACTTGCTTTCTTCAGGGATTCCTCACCTGAGAACAGCATACGGCCCAAGAATCCACGCAGGTACGTTTCATCCTGATCTTTGGAATATTGACGAAGCCAATCTACGAGACTCATATCTACCCCGTCAAAATATTTGGAGTTGTCTTTCGGGAAATAAGCCTGGGTTGTGGTAATGCCCCAAGTGTATTCGCCGCTATCCGCTTCTGTTTCGCCCATAAGGATATCAAACAATAACGATTTGGCATTGCCATTCGGGCCTACAAAAGCAATTTTATCTCCTTTGTTGACCACAAAGCTAATATCATTCAGCATGTTCACACCATCAATCGCCTTGCTGATCCGATCTACAGTCAACAATTGCTTACCCGCTTCGCGTTCAGGTTTGAAGTTGATGAACGGATATTTACGGTTCGATGGACGAAGATCATCCAGCGTGATTTTGTCGAGCTGTTTTTTCCGGGAAGTCGCTTGCTTCGATTTGGAAGCATTCGCCGAGAAACGTTGAATAAAGGCTTGCAGCTCTTTAATCTTCTCTTCTTTTTTCTTGTTGGCATCACGCTGCAAAGCAAGTGCCAGTTGGCTGGACTCGTACCAGAAGTCATAGTTACCTACGTAGAGCTGGATTTTACCGAAATCGATATCCGCAATGTGTGTACACACTTTGTTCAGGAAGTGACGGTCATGGGATACCACAATAACGGTACCTTCATAGTCCATGAGGAAGTTCTCCAGCCATTGAATGGATTCGAGATCCAAGTGGTTGGTAGGCTCATCGAGCAGCAGGTTGTTTGGACGACCAAACAAGGCTTGTGCCAGCAGGACACGAACTTTTTCGTTACCGCTCAGATCCACCATCTTCTTCTCGTGCATATCACGATCAATACCGAGACCAATCAGGAGTGCCGCTGCATCCGGCTCTGCATCCCAGCCATTCAATTCAGCAAACTCACCTTCCAGTTCACCTGCGCGCAAACCATCATCTTCCGTAAAGTCCGCTTTGGCATACAACGCGTCCTTTTCCTTCATGATGGAATAGAGGCGGCTATGGCCCATAATTACGGTTTCGAGAACCGGAAACTCATCATATTCAAAGTGGTTTTGCTTCAAAACGGCCATGCGTTCGCCCGGGGTGATGTGCACCTCTCCCGAGTTTGCTTCAATTTCACCGGACAAAATTTTCAAGAATGTTGATTTGCCGGCTCCGTTGGCGCCGATCAGACCGTAACAGTTGCCTGGCGTGAATTTGATATTCACATCTTCAAAAAGTGCACGTTTTCCGTAGCGGAGCGTGATGCCGCTTGTACTAATCATTAAGCATACCATCCTTTATTAAATATTCTGCATACTGCATGAATAGCAACTAATTCAATCATGGATTCAATATCCCGAAGCCTATTCTGGCACCATATTATAACACAAAAAAGCGGCAAATTCGAAAATTGGCCGCTTTTTAATCGTTAAAGATTTGGTAAATGTACCGTTCATGCGGGTATACCCTTACATTAGCATATCTGGCTCACTTTTGTTAGTCTTGTTTACTTTCCTCGTGACGAATACGGAGCGTCTCGCCATGTCCCAGCACCCGAATGCGTTCTGCGTTGATTCCCAATCGTTCTCGTTCCACTTCCATTCGATCGAGTGCTTCCTTCGGTGTGTCATCCGCCAGCTTGAACGTTCCATAATGCATGGGGACCATAAGCTGGGAACCCGTTTCTACAAAACCCTGCAATGCTTCTTCCGGGGTCACATGTTGGGAGGTCATAAACCATTCCGGCTCGTACGCGCCAATCGGCATCAAAGTAACACCGATGTCGAACCGTTCACCGATCGTTTTGAATCCCTGAAAGTATCCTGTATCCCCTACAAAATAAATCACTGGCGGACCGCCAGAAGAGTGATCAGCCGATCCTTCTATTGGATCATTCGCTGCTGCTTGGGAATGGTCATGATCACGGCCTCCACTCGTTGCGGCACTCTCCTCTGACGGAATGACTGCCGGGTGATTCTGTTCCAATACATAACCGCCCCAATGGGACGTGTTGGTATCAAATAAGGTTCGGCGCGTCCAGTGCTGCGCAGGTACGAAGGTTATTTTGACCCCGCCAAGCGTAGTATGTTCCCACCATTTCATCTCATGACACCGATGGAATCCTTTGCGCATCATTTTGCGCTTCAGCCCATCCGGAACGATAAGCAGCGTCTTGGCCGTTACCAATTTTCGCAGCGATGCGAGATGCAAATGATCATAATGGGAGTGTGAGATCAGAATGATATCCAAAGGTGGAATATCCTGAATCGGAATGCCAGGGGCACCGAGTCTGCGTTGAAATCCCATTTTTTCGGCCCAGACCGGGTCTGTCACGATATTTAATCCGTGATATTGTATAAAAAACGTGGAATGCCCAATCCAGGTAATCGTGGTTTCCGCCCGGTTGGCGTGCAGATAATCCAGTTCAGGTGGGTGCTTGGGCACGGAGTAGGAATAATCCTTAACCTTGCTGCGCCGCTGCTCCCTCCATTGCTTGAATTCCTTCAGCGTTTTGTCCGTACTTACATTATCAATATTGTTATAACGGATTTTCGGCATGAAAGGGCCCTCCTCCCCTCCTTGTATCTTAACAAAAGATTACCCCGAATTGGAAAGTGCGTACCAACGAATCAGTCCTTTGGATTTTTGCACTTTGCCAAATAAATGAACAAAAACGCAATTGCAGCCACGATGATCAGTGGCGGGGCGTACATAATGGTAAAGGTCTCAAAAAAACTCAACCCTGTTATACCGGGGATACCCGTCACTCCTGCAGGCGAAATAAAAAACAAACACGAAAAGATATTAAAAAGCATGTTGGGAAGCATGAACGGTCTCATCCTTTCTTTTTGCCAGCATTACCCCGTACATAATTGGCATCAAACAGAAACAGCTTCATAATGAGCACGAGTGAAGGAATGAGCACCAGCAGTCCCAGGCTGAACGCCGTAATGAGCGCAATGCCCATCGTCTTGTTGGTGAAGCTGTCGTAAACATTAATGTAGGGATACAGAATGTATGGAAGATGCGAGCGCCCATAACCGTACCAGGCAAAGGCGAACTGCAGCATGACGGCGATAAAGCACCAGCCCATATATTTACGTTTCCATACCAGCGAGACGGCGATCACAAAACAAACAAACGATGCGATGAACATCCATGAGATATTCAACATCTGCTCAAAGTGTGCGGGATTCTGTTTGTTGATTTGCAAAAACGCCAGAAAGCTGGCAAAGATGGTAGGCAGACTCCATAGAAGCGCATACTCCCGCAGGACTTCAAATGCTGTCTCATCCTCTGCCCGCATGGCATAGTAGGAAAGAAACATCGCTGAAATATATAGCACGCTTACCAAAGCAAGCAATACAACAGACCAGGTGTACGGATTTGTCAGAAACTCACGCCAGCGAAAAAATACCTGATCGCCCACCTGCTCAATAATTCCACCTTCGGATATTGCCAAAATAGTGGAAAACACCGCTGGGATCAACAATCCGGTTGCCCCGTATAGTGCCATGTAGATCCGGCTGTTCTGCCCATGGTTCCCATAGGTATTATAGGCGTAATACACGCCCCGAATGGCAAGCAGTACTATCGCCAGTGAACCAGGGACAAGCAACGCTGTCCCATAATAAAAAGCGCTATCCGGATAAAATCCGACCAGCCCGACAACAAAAAAGATCAGAAACACATTCGTCACTTCCCATACAGGTGAAAGATAGCGCTGAATAATGTTATGAATTTTGTTCTCGTGTCCGGTTAATATGCTGTAGAAGCTGAAAAATCCAGCGCCAAAATCAATCGAAGCCACGATCAGGTATCCAAACAGAAACGTCCATAAGATCGCAATGCCTGCAATTTCAAAGCTCAATGGAGGATCCCTCCTTCCAGGCCAAGAGACTCCAGTTCCTTCTCTGCTTCCTTGTTACGGAACAGCTTGCTAAGCACCCGAATCGCCGAAAAGCAAAGGATCAGGTACAACAAAATAAACAGAACCAGCATCCAGCCTACGGACGAAGACGTTGTCGCCGCTTCCGACACTTTCATGTAACCGCGCAGTATCCATGGTTGTCTGCCAACTTCGGCGAACATCCAGCCCAGCTCAATCGCAATCATGGCGAGCGGCCCTAGAAACACAATCCCGAGCAGCAGCCATTTGGGATAAGGCTTGCGCCCTGGCAGCCAGCGGCGGAATACATAGAGCACCGGGATCAGCAGAATAATGACGCCTGTCGTTACTTTCAGGTCAAACATATAGTGAATGGACAACGGCGGCCTCAGATCAGCCGGAAATTCTTCAAGCCCTTTCACTTCCGTGTCTGGTCTATTCCCGGCCAGTATGCTTAGTGCATAGGGGATCTCAATGGCGTATTTGACTTCATTGTTTTCGTCAAGAATACCCCCATAAACCAGCGGCGCCTTCGTCATCGTTTTAAAGTGCCACTCTGCCGCTGCAAGCTTCTCCGGTTGGTATTTCGCCAGAAATTTACCGGAAGAATCTCCGATCATAACGGTGCTGACCGCAAATACGAGCGCACATACCGTTGTGAGTTTCAGTGCTTTTTTGTAATAGACATGATCCCGACCCCGAAGCAAACTGAACGCGGCGATGCCCGCCAAAATACCTGCGCTTAATGTATACGACGAGGCGAGCACATGAGATACCTTGGTTGGTGTAGCCGGATTCAACATGGCAGCAATCGGATGGATGTCCTTCATAATGCCATTAATCAGGGTAAACCCTTGAGGCTGGTTCATGAAAGAATTCACCGTTGTAATGAATATCGCAGACGCTGATGATCCCAGAGCCACCGGAATAAGCAGCAGCATATGGGTATATTTCTTTTTGAAACGGTCCCACGTATAGAGGTAAATACCAAGAAAGATCGCCTCCACGAAAAAGGCGAAGGTCTCCATGAACAGTGGCAAGGCAATCGCCTGACCGGCTACTCTCATAAACATGGGCCACAGCAGGCTGAGCTGCAAACCAATCGAGGTGCCCGTAACGACACCAACGGCAACGGTGATGACAAAACCACGCGCCCATCTGCGCGCCAGCAAGGTGTAATGTATATCATTGGTGCGCAGCCCGCGCCATTCAGCCAAAGCGATCATGAGTGGAACACCTACGCCGATAGAGGCAAAAATGATGTGCACAAACAGGGTAAGACCGGTCAGCATCCGGCTGAGCAGAACAGGGTCCAGGGATGACATGGGGTTACACTCCTCTTTCACATTTAATCGTTATGTACAACTTCATATGCCTATGTGATGATATGTCTCAATAACTCATGATCCGAATAATACTTTTGACAACGGCATACAGCACGATTACGGCTGCGACCAGGCAGACAATAATAAGGGTTTTCTCTTGTTTACGGAACATAGACCTGCCGTCCTCCTTTTGCATGTAATGCAAATTATGGCTCTATAGACAGTTTGCAAAAGAACCTGTTTTTTTATCCGGGAAATTCTGAAAAAACAAAAAAAGGCCTCTATCTTTTAAGATGCAAGCATCCTATCCAATAAAGACCTTTCTTGCCTTATACCAATTCATCCAGCTTGGGCAATCGAACCTTAAAGGTACTTCCTTTATCTGGCGCAGATATAAAAGTGAGGGTACCGTGATGATCCTCTACAATGTTGCGAGAAATGTAAAGCCCTAGACCGGTTCCACCAATCTGACGATGACCCGAATTATCCACACGATAAAACTTCTTGAACAGCATGTCCTGTACATTCTCCGGAATACCTATTCCATAATCGCGCACGTCGATGCATAACCATTCTTGTTCTTCCCACAGTGTAATGTCGATTCTCTCCGCTCCAGGTGAATACTTGACAGCATTGCCGATCAGGTTATGTAACACCTGAATCATCCGATTCCGGTCAGCATAAGCAAAAAAGTCCCCATTAAACGCATGCACATGGATGCGCTGAATGGATGTCATGTTCCATTGCTCAGCCACCCCCTCAACCAGTTCAAGCAATGGCACATATGTCATGTGGTAGGTCATGCTTTCGTTATCCAGACGCTGGATATCCAGCACATCATCCAGCAGGCTGCTCAGTCGTGCTCCTTCCGAAGAAATGGTATCCATGAATTCCTGACGTTGCGAGTCCGGGAGATCATACATCATCATTAACTCCACATAACCCATGATGGTCGCTACAGGCGTACGAAGTTCATGCGACACCACACTGATCAGTTCGTTTTTCATACGATTCAGACGTTCTTCCTCTGTACGATCACGGAACACCAGGAGAAATCCATGGTTCTTACCCGGGACGTCCATTTGTTTCATATACAAGGAAAATACGCTTTTCCCGGCATCATTAAAGATAAACTCAGTCTCAACAAAGGCCCTTTCTCCGTTCAGAAATGCGCGAGTCTGTTCTGCCAAATTAAAATCAGCAGTTAATACTCTGGTATCAATAACTTGAGCCAAGTCTTCAATCGATCTGCCCGAAAAATTCCCAAGGCCAAACATCTCTTCAACTCTTCTGTTGACGATCGTGATTGTACCCGAACGATCAGACATGACCAAGCCTTCTCGAACAGATTCAATGAATTGCTCGCTAATATCTCGCTGTTCCTGAATAGCTACTTTTTCATTAAGCAGCTCTGCATTCAGTTTTTCCAAAGCAAGGGCATGACGGACACGGTCTTCCTCGGCCCTTGTACGCTCGGTAATGTCCTTAATAAACAAGTTATAAAGCGTTTCGTTGTTGCCTAACTGAATTTCCACAATTTTGTATTCTATTGGAAATACGGAGCCGTCCCGGCGAATACCTGAAATCTCCTCGACAATAACATGCCTTTTGCCACGAATATACTCGAATTGATTCAGCAATCCCTTGATTTCGAGGCAACTCGCTCCCTGAAAAAGGGACGGGGCATCCTTCTCGAGTACAACCTCTTCCCGTTTCAGTCCAAACATTCTTTCAGCTTCGGGATTAAACTCTATAATCTTCCCGTTTAAATCTACAGCAATAATGGCATCAATCGATGAATCAATAATGGCCCGTTTGATTTCCTCACTATTTTTCAGCTCTTTGGTCCGTTCTCTAACCCTGTCCTCCAGCGTGAGCTTGTCCTGACGTATCTGCTCGAATTGTCCAAGGAGCACATCGGCCATTTTACGCAAATTTCCTATCAGAATCTGCACTTCGGTTACGTGGCTGGTCGGCCAATCCATCTTGCCATTCCGAAATAGCAGCCGTGGAAGAGAACCCGTCATGCGGGTAAGGCGTTTCAAAGGACTTACGACTTTTTTGCTGAGCGGAGCAGCCACAATCATTGAGGCCACAAAGATAACAAACAGAGATTGAAGCGTTGTAAGATAAATCGACTCAATCCGCGTATAATAATTGGCTGAGTTGGTCTCAACCAACACCCGATATGGAGTACTTGTTGTCCTATCTGCTTCATACATAAACGAAGCCTGCCTCCAATGCGTTAGGACATCGCTATAATAAACATCCCCGGAACGAAATAGGATGGTGCTATCTCCCGGCTTCAGTATATGGTATCTGTTCATATCCAGATGCTCCCCGACTTGAAGAGTATCCAGTCCTGAAATAATTACGTTATCATATTGATCGAGAATAATGACGTTTACATCGAGAAGATAACGATAGCGTTTCATACTTTGATGCATGTTTTCATTGGTTAGATATTGTTCATTCAAGTCCTGGATAACCGCATTCGCAGCATGCTTCAGATTGAATAGTATAGTATCGTTCATTTGACTTAGTTGTCTGCGGCTATCCGCCGATAACAGGACAAGGGAAACAACGACTACAAAGGCAACCACATATTTGAAAGCAATCCTTCTGAGCGGGATGGTTCCTGTTCGCTTCGACTTTTGCTCCCCAGTCGTGATCCAGAAATCCACTACAATGCCTGCAATCAGCGCGTTGACCATGCTGACCACAGCGATATGCATATAGACATATTTTATCTCTTCAAGCTGCATGCCCATTATAAAATACCCGTAACAGGTAACAGGCATTAACATCACAACCCAGAACGATGCATTGGCTTTCATGATACTTCCGTTTTTCCAGCGCATCTGCCATCCCAGCATCCAAATCAATTCAATGAAGTGGGCACCTGTTATAAACAAGCTGGTCGGGACCAGACCCGTGCATAATATATTCAATGAGGCAATCGCTACCATGGCGATGAATCCGTATACACCTCCGTGTAAACGCAGAGCAATCAGTGCCGCTGCACTGCCGAACATCAGTTGTACTCCGTAAAATAGAGTCAGCGGGTAAATACTTCCCATAGTCCCGAGGACAATAAGTATCGCAGTACCAAACCAAGGAATCCGAAGTTTAAGGACCATCCACTCCAGCACCTTTTTTGCCTTTATATGAACCATAAGCCGTTGCCTTCGTGACTGATTTCTAAATTTGCATTCAACAAAGCGCTAGTTCCTCCTATGAATTAAAGCTCGTAAATCTACTTTTTTCCCCTTAAATCGTTCTGATACATTATACTGTAATTAACACCCCATGTAGCTTTGGGAAATATTGAATGATCGGCAAATCAGCCACATTCATGGTAAAATACTGAAGTTTGGCTCAACCATTATAGATCAAACTACATATCATCCTATATTCTGGAATACAAACATTAAAAATTTTGCAGTATTTCTAAACAAATTACGACATTTATATATAAGTTTCTTAATAAATTCTTTTCATCAGGAGTGTGACCCCAATGTCTATCAAAGTACTTCTTATAGAAGATGAGAAAAATCTGGCCGATATGATTGCTTTCTTTCTTGAGGAGGAAGGTTACATAACTGAACGGGTCCATCATGCTCACGAAGCACTAGAGCTTTTCCCACGATTCCAGCCCGATATAGTGGTGACTGATCTAATGCTGCCTGAGACGGACGGCAATGATCTGGTTGAAGCGTTTCGTCAACACTCGACTGTACCCATACTGATGATATCGGCCAGCACCTTGTTGAATGATCGGCTGCGAGCATTACACAATGGTGCCGATGATTTTCTATGCAAACCTTTTAGTCTTAAAGAGCTTGATGCACGAATGAAAGCATTGCTGCGAAGATCAGCCATTTCCTACCCGGATCAACCTGCCAAAATGGATAAACCTGCTGAGGTCGCCGGGCATGTCAGTGTGAATGAGTACAGAAGAACCTTATTTGTCGATGGCATTGAAATCGAGGTCACTCATATTGAATTTGAAATTATGAAGGAATTGTACAGGAATCCAGGCAAAGTATTCACCCGTAACGAACTTATGGATCGAATCAAAGGCTCCGAGCGGGCGTATCTGGATCGTACAATCGATGTGCATATTTCCAGCCTGCGTAAAAAAATTGAACCCGACCCCAAAAACCCAAGATATATCAAGACGGTTTGGGGAACGGGATATAAATACGTCATTTAATAATTGAAGGGCCCTGTCCTCTCTGTCATTGTCGCATCGATAGGGTTGAGGATAGGGCTGTTTTTTGTTTCATATGCACAGGAATGCAGCCACCGCTGTATTTCCATGACCAGCTTTTGCGGCTCTTTTTCTTGCCATAGGACCATCTTCATTACACCTGTACCCGTAATACGCTGCAAATGACGCTTGCGAATCAGGGATTTAAAATCCGTAATCACCAGTAACGGAATATGAGGCATAAATGCCCGGATTGCATTTGCTGCCGAGACGGCTTGCCCGGCGTCCTGATAATCAACAATACAGTAACGGGATGCGCCCCACTCCGACCATGCCACCTCCCTTGCGTTCTTTCTTATGTTGATTGCCGAATCGCCTTGCTTGTCTGACATGTATTCATAATACATTTGAATAATAGGGTCATAGGCAATACTACGGTTTCCATCCGAAAGTACTGTAATTGGTTCCATCGATTATAACCTCCAGTTATTTCTTTCTTCTTAATTATGTCAGCTTCCGTTTAAAAATGTTTGTGCGTGAACATGAAAGAAGTGTTAACTATCTTCGTATTTCTTCACATAACGTGTAAATTTCGCCCAACTATTTCGTAGTTTCAACACAATCATGTAAAATAGATAAATACCCGTGCGATGACGGGAAGTTTATCGATGAATCCGGTACAGGAGGTTATGAACCGATGAATATTGTTTCCATTGAACCAACACCCAGTCCAAATACGATGATGCTGCATCTGGATGAGCGTCTGGAGGACGGGATCCGCAAAACATATACGCTGGATAATGAGCGATCTGCTCCAGCATTTATTCGGCAGATGCTTCATATTCCCGGTGTAAAGAGTGTATTTCATACCACCGACTTCGTAGCCCTGGACCGCAAGGGAAATGCGGACTGGTCCGTTATCCTTGGCGAAGTCCAGAGCCGTCTGGGTCAGCAAGGCATGGATCTGGACTGGATCGAATCGGAAGATGCCTCTGGTGAGCACTTCGGTGAAGCCCAGGTATTTGTTCAATTCTTCAGAGGTGTGCCTATGCAGATTCGGGTCAAAGCGGGCACAAAGGAAGAACGAATCTCGCTCTCGGATCGGTTCGTCAAGGCCGTGACCGAAGTTGCCAGCGCAACGCTGATCAAGGAACGGAAACTAAGTGATTACGGCGTTCGTTACGGAGAGTTGCCTGACATCGCAAGAGAAGTCGAACAGGAGTTAGAGGCAGCGTATCCACCGGAGCGACTGGAGCGAGTGATTCAACAAGCCATCGAGCATGGAACCAATACGGAAGAATTCGTGGAACGTCGCCGCCAGTTAGATGGCGCTGAGCTTGAAGAGGCCCTGCAAAGTGAAGACTGGAATGTTCGCTACGCAGCATTGGATGGCATGGAGCCTACAGCGGAAAGGCTGCCACTCGTTGCCCGTGCCCTGCATGACAGTAAAATGCAGATCCGTCGCCTTGCTGTCGTATATCTTGGTGATATTCGTACACCGGAAGCCATGGAGCTACTGTACGAAGCGCTGAAGGATAGTTCACCCGCTGTTCGTCGCACTGCCGGGGATACCCTCTCCGATATCGGTGACCCTACGGCAACGGCAGCCATGACAGCCACGCTAACCGACAAAAGCAAGCTTGTACGCTGGCGTGCTGCCCGTTTCCTGTACGAAGTGGGAACGGAAGAAGCAGAGCAGGCATTGCGGAATGCAGCCGAAGACCCTGAGTTTGAAGTCAGCCTGCAAGCCAAGATGGCCCTGGAGCGGATTGAATCCGGGGAACAGGCCGCTGGAACCGTGTGGCAGCAAATGGCTGGACGTAACAAGAAGTCCGAATAGGCCTTTTGATTCACATCCAACAATTGTTATTGCACTGGAATACCATGAGCGTTATACTGATTGTCTGTTTACTATACAGAACATGGAGTGTTACGTTCTGTTATTTTAATTTCATAGACAATAGATACACCTCATCCATTGATGGTGAGGTAGAGGTCGCGGGTGCGATCAGTACGCTGAAGGAGGCGCTAAGGAGCCGCTTATGAATTCAGCCGAAAGGTGCACCCGCCGAAGCCCGCAGGACGGTTCCTTACGTTGTCCAGCGCGGCTGGGGCTGTTGCCGAAAGGCGCAGAACTGTCACGGAAGAATAAGATGCCTTCTCCGGAGGGTATGAATTCTTCTGTGTTGAGCTATCTTAAACATTTGGGACAAGGTGCGGGCGATTGATATAGAGACCGCGGGCTTATGCCTGCGGTCTTTTGTGTTATATCGTTATATCGTCATAGATCTGATATTATCAGTACGCTGAATGAAGGAGTGTTTCCATGCAAGACCGCAACAACCAAACAACAAAAGGGCCTTCCTTGAAAAAAGGTCTACGCGCACGTCATATGACCATGATTGCCCTGGGTGGCTCCATCGGTACAGGACTGTTCCTCGCCAGCGGCACCGCCATCTCCACGGCTGGACCCGGCGGTGCACTGATTGCATACGCGGCTGTCGGCATCATGGTCTATTTCTTAATGACCAGTCTCGGAGAACTGGCTACCTTCATGCCCGATTCCGGTTCCTTCAATACGTACGCTGCCCGGTTTGTCGATCCAGCTCTTGGGTTCGCCATGGGTTGGAACTTCTGGTACAACTGGGCCGTCACCATTGCGGCTGAGCTTGCTGCCGCAACCGTGCTCATCAAATACTGGTTCCCCGACAGCTCATCGATGTTGTGGAGTCTGTTGTTTCTTGTTTTGATCTTTGCCTTGAATGTGCTGTCTGTTAAAGGATACGGCGAATCCGAATACTGGTTCGCTATTATCAAGGTCGCGACGGTCATCATCTTTCTGACTGTTGGCGTGCTCATGATCTTCGGTATTATGGGTGGAGAAGCAGTTGGGTTTAGCAACTTTACGATAGGAGATGCACCTTTCCATGGCGGATTCTTCGCGGTTCTTGGGGTATTTATGGCCGCCGGGTTCTCTTTCCAGGGAACAGAGCTCATTGGTGTTGCAGCCGGTGAAAGTGAAAACCCGCGTGAAAATGTTCCCCGTGCCATTCGGCAGGTGTTCTGGCGTATTCTGATTTTTTACATTCTGGCGATTACAGTCATCAGTCTGATCATTCCTTACACCCATCCGAATCTGCTCAAAGGGGACCTGAATAACATCGGGGTCAGTCCGTTTACTCTTGTCTTTGAAAAAGCAGGTTTGGCCATTGCTGCTTCGGTCATGAATGCTGTTATTCTGACTTCTGTGCTGTCTGCCGGGAATTCAGGCATGTACGCTTCCAGCCGGGTCCTGTACGCTCTTGCCCGTGACGGCAAGGCACCTCGCTTCCTGGCAAGGCTGAACAATAAGGGCATTCCAATGAACGCCCTGCTCTTGACTACAGCAGTGGGCATGCTGGCATTTCTGGCCTCCCTGTTCGGTGATGGTATTGTATACACATGGTTACTCAATGCATCCGGTATGTGTGGCTTTATCACATGGCTTGGCATTGCCATCAGCCATTACCGCTTCCGCCGTGCCTATGTGGCTCAGGGACGTGATCTGAACGACCTGCCCTACCGTGCACGCTGGTTCCCGTTTGGTCCGATCTTTGCCTTTGTACTCTGTATCATCGTGATCATCGGTCAGAATTATCAGGCGTTCACAGGCGATCAGATTGATTGGAGCGGAGCACTCGTTGCTTACTTGAGCGTACCCTTGTTCCTTGTGTTATGGCTGGGTTATAAATTTATTAAAAAAACCAAAGTCGTTCCGCTTCAGGAATGTGACTTTACACCGTCAGCGGAATGATGATCCACAACTGTCCATCTAAATCCAATCGTTATCCAACACTTTACTTTCAATGATATCTGGTTCTTCAACATAAAACGGGCAGCATTCTTTCCAAAGGAGAGCATGTTGCCCGTTTGGTTTGCCCAGGCTTCATCCGCTCACAAACAAGGACGCTCATCCTCTGAGCGCCCTTGTTCAACGTTATATACAATCATGACACAGCCTGCTACTACATGGTCCAGGTAATCTTCACACGCAGATCGACGGTGCCCTCCATTTTGGACACGTAATACGATATCGATTTCATGCCAAGCTGATACAAATTCTGCAAGTCCTCCACCAGTCCCGTCTCGGTGCCTTTGTACCTGAACGTCAGTGAAGTTCCTCCATCCTTGAGCACACCCTGCACTTTGGTCTTGAGTGCGGAATGACCACTGACAGCATCACTCTCGTCATAGAGCGAGTATTCCAGGGTATGATACAACTTCTGATACACAGCTGCTTTGCTTCCACTGGTCTTCACCAGATTTTGCAAAGCTTCCCGATAAGGATCAGGTGCAGCAGGATACCTGCTTTTGGCCGTCCAGACATGGTCTCGTGCCATCTCCTCATCACTGAGTAAATAGTAACTGTGACTTACCTTCCCTTTGCGGTCAGGAGTAGGATCATCCCACGTCGTGTCCATATGGTACCACTTACCATCCAGCTTCACGAGATTCCAGGCGTGCAGTTGCCCGCCAGCCGTTCCCTCCACGATCCGATTGTCTATACCCACCTGCTCCAGCATGCGATAAGCCAGCAATGAATATCCCTGACATACGGTGCTGCCAGTAACAAGCCCGTCATACGCAGTATATTTCTTCAAGGATGTATCGTAGGAAAGATGAAGCACAATCCAGTCATGAATGGCTTTGACCTTCTCATGATTGGTCATGCCAGGTACGATGATTTCTTCCAGCACGTTGGTTACTTTACGGTTGACATATTCGGTCTGTTCCTTCGTTTCCCGATATGCCAGTTTCACATGTACCTCAGCGGATACGTTGGAGCCTTTATAGTTAAATGCATAGCTTTTAACGGTATATTGAATGTAGGGATCGCTGGTCATCGCTTCGTCAATGGAACTCTGCAACTGCTTCTTGAGGCCTTTCACATTGCCTTTGTATGTAAAAACAAGTTCCTCCGTTCGCTGTGACATCGCGGTAAGCAACGTCTCTCGAAGATCGGTATTCGTGGATATATCTGATGTTCCCGACGCCGCATATAGCTGATCCAGATCAATCGCATGCGGCAGCGCCACAGCAACCAGACAGCCAGCCAAAAGCAGGGTTATCACTCGTTTTCCATGCTTGCCCATGAAAGGATACCACCTCTCTTCGCAAAATTCTCATGCCTCATTGTATCACAAAACGGTATGACGGCAGGGTTCTAGTTTTGTCGAAAAGAATCAAAAGAGACCTTCCGCAGAAGGTCCCCTTGTCTTCAGCAAAATAAACCGAATCTGCCCGTTATTCTCATCTTATGATTGTTCCGGGCAATTATGCTGCTCGCTTCCATTATTCAATACAGGCGATTTCCGTTCATAAAGGTATCCGTCTTGCCCTGAAGCTTGGCAAGTCGTTCCAATACCTGTGCCGCTTCGGCAACTGTCACTTTACGCGCAGGCATAAAGCGGCCATCGATCGAAGGCAACAATCCCAGCTTGATACTGAGGGAGACAGCTCCCTTATTGTTGACCGCACTGGCATCTGCCAGGTTCGGAAGATCTGAAGGCAACGTGTAGAATCCGGCTAATTTCTCATAGCGCAATATGCGCACGAGCAATACTGCCAACTCTTCACGAGTCATCTCCTCTTCTGGATTCAACTTCGACTTGGGATCGGCACCCGCTAACCAGCGCTGGTCGATCAATGTACGAACGGCTTGGTAATATGGGCTTTCCGGGGTGATGTCAGCATACAGATTGCCTTCCCCGTCTCCGCTGTAATACACATCCAAATTTGGATTAACTGCTCTTGCCAGATAGGTCAACCAGTCTCCCTTGGTAATGACTCGGTCCGGGAAAACACGTCCCTGTTCATCTGCAACAAGTACACCATGCTGTATCATATTCTGAAGATCAGATTCGGCGGCATGCCCCTTAATATCGCTGATTGTAACCTGAACTGTCCCACTTGTGCTGCCGTACATCGGTTTCCATTCTCCTGTGTTGGCATCAAGCACTTCATACGTGATGCCTGTCAACGGACTGTCAGTACGAGTAGGCATGTAGGCAAGCTTCACACCCACAGGAACGGCTTCACCATTGCCCATGCCGAACCCTCCATAACGTGAGTAGGCCAGTACCAATTTGAATTCTTCAAGGTAGGTCGCCCTGGCCTTCTCATAGCTGATGGCCGGTTTGACATCCGTCGGCAGTTGCTCTGGCGTTGCAGCAACCATCGAATAATATTCAGTGATCGTTCCATCATTGGAAACTTGTACCTGAACCGTATCATCCTTAACCACAATTCCGTTTAGGTACCGCTGGAATATAAACGTGCGTGCAGCGTCCAATTCAAGCACCGTTGAAAGTCGGAATTGCTTGCTTGCATCCGGCACAAGGGAGATGACTGTATTGACAGCCAATTTCTCCGCCTGAGATTTGGTCACGGTCTTGCCCTTCACTTCCGTATCGGACTTCTCCTGCTCCATGCCCGGCATTATGCGCTGATAAATATTCACACTGTAGATCTGTCCGGTTGCCGCATCCACTTGTGCTGATATGTCTCTCATGAACATATAAGACGCACTTGCATTGCGGTTGCTCCAGCTCAGGCTCCAGACCTGATTGTTAGGGCTCGCAAAACTCCCTTTGGTTAACTGGCTATAATCTAATTTATAACTTTCCGGAATATTAAAACTCTTTTTGACCAGCTTCTCCGCCTGCTGAGCATTCAGTTTCGATCCCGTATTCGGAGTAAAAGCAGCTACACTGCCTTTCAGAGGTTTGTCCTCCTGGGAAACGTCCTGGACAATGGCGTCACCTGTCATGCTGTTGATCCGATCCAGTGTATTCGCATCAAGTGCAGTAACACTTGAGTTCTTCGGCGTGTATCCCAAGTAATACTTCTGGCCGTTGCGAGAAGAAAAACGCTCTTCGCTAATATAGGCCAACTGAATATCGAACTCTTCCTCGAACTTCTGCTGAGCCTGATCCGCTGGAATTGCCGCCTTTGATGAAGGATATTCAGCTCCAATGGTAGTTCGTGAATAGCCCGTCACCAATCCGCTCTGATCCACACTTATGTAGGCTGTTTCAGCCTCGGATACCAAGCCTTCATGCTTCAACTGATAGCTGTAAGTATACTCTGTTCGGCCAAACAGGGATTGCTGCACACTGTTCGCATACGGCTCAGCAACGGCAACAAAACCACCTTCCTTCAGATTCGGAATAGCCTTGTAAAGAAACTCATCTGCCTGCTTTTTCGCTTCGGTCTTTGTCAATTTCTTCTCTGAATCGGAAAACTGTTTCTCCAACAACTCAGAAGGCAAATGTACACTCAGCACTTCCCCTGTGACTGCATGTACTGTTGCGCTGAATCCGGTGGAACGGTTTCCTTCACGCAGTTCAAATCCAATATCCCATGCCTTATAATCCGGTGGCGGAAAAGAATTGGGTGAATCAAATCGTGCGGATGAGATCGTCGCCTTTTCTAGCAACGGAAATAATTTCAGTATATTCTCGCTCGCTTGCTTGGAGGAGATGTTGGCTCCTTCAGGCACTTCGTTGTCTAATATTCCAAGTTGTTTTTCATTTTCCCCCGCTGCGGCTTCTGTCACCTGTTCCGCTGTCGCTGCCGACGCACTGCCTGAAAACCCTGGTGTCTGTGATGCCAGGAGCAATGTGGCCATGGCTGCTGTAGCCGCTTTGGCTGTAAACATTTTGAATCGTACATTAAAATTCCAATCAAAACTCAAATCTGGACCTCTCCCTTCAATTTCATACAAGGATGCATGAAAATAACCTCGCATGAATATTGCCAGTCTATTCTATGATACCATAAGCTTCCTTTTTAATCGTCGTTTTCCCAACAATTTTACAAATGAGAATTTTTGCAAATCATCCTGAACAGCAAAAAAACGCCAACCGGGTTGGCGTTTCAACAATCAGCCTGAGCATCAAGTAGGCTGGATTTTCTCTATATTGACGTTCGGTATAACCGATTCATTTGACTGAGACTGCACCTGAACATATTTTTTCAAAAATGGAATGACTGCTTCCCAGAATGCAGGATCTTCTTCAGAACAGCTATGCCCTCCACTATTGACCCACAAATGTTCCACAGGCGGATCAGCCTTGGACATAAAATATTCAAGTTCGCTCGGGGGAATAAAATTGTCTCCTTTGGAATGAACCATAAGCATCGGCAGCTGCATTCCCTTACGCCGCTCATTCAGCATCATCACCGGATCGCGCTGGCGATACGTTTTGAGAGATTCACCAAGCCGCCAGAACCAGATTCGCGGAATCAACTGGGCCAGCGGAAACAGAGGCAGGCGTCGCCGTCTCAGCTCCGAACTGACGATAACCTCGAATTGGGATGGCATGGAGTCTGTAATCACCGCTGATACAGGAATACCCTCGGTCACCGCGAGAATGGTGCCCAGCCCGCCCAGAGAATGCCCCAGCACACCGATTGCCGCAGGGTCAATCTCCGGACGAGACCTCGTATACTGTAAAGCGGATAACAGATCGTCGCGAAACAGGTAGGCTGAGGCTGCTTTGACCGGATCACTGGCTCCATGGCTGCGAACATCATACATAAACAGGGCATACCCTGCTTCCCAGATGGGACGTGCATAACGAAGGACTCGGGAGCGATTGGAGCCCCAGCCGTGGGCAATAATGACCAGCGGCCATGGTTTCGGGACACTAGCCTCGGCAGGAATAAACCAGCCGTGTACCCGGCCACCACCACTGTCAAAGGTTACGTCTTCAAAAGGCATGGGTGGTGTGAGCGTAATCGGAATCTTTTTCGGTGTCTGACTCTTTACGGCCGCCTTCCATAAACCACCCGCCGTAACCGCTGCAACAGCAATCATGCCGCCAATCATTGTTTTAGCTTTCACTGGGTTTCACTCCTCTCCGGTGTATGGCATAACTCCATCATACGACAGCATGATCAACAGAACGTTAATCCACATCACTTCTTATATAATGTATGGATTCAGGAGCATCTCATATATACCCTGATACCCTGATATATATGGTTGGTTTAATCCAATTCCGTTAATTCCCTTCCTCACCCTTCGATTTGAGCTATTTCAACAAATGCACGTGTACAAGCGGCAATCTGCTCATCATTGCCTGCTGCAAGTGCTTCTCGTGGCAAAAGCGCACTTCCAAGGCCCACTGCTGCGGCACCCGCGGTATAATAATCTGCAATGTTATCCAGTGTGGCTCCTCCTGTTGCAAGCAGCGGGATATGATTCAGTGGAGCCTTGATTTCACGTAAATATGGAATACCCAGACTTGCCATAGGGAACAACTTCACCACTTTTGCCCCTGCTTCATATGCAGCCACAATCTCCGTTGGCGTCATCGCCCCGGGCCAGATCTCCACGCCATGTTCTACAGCATATTCAATAACGGACAGATCGACATTTGGAGACACCAAAAATTGAGCCCCCGCTGCGACCGCTTCTTTGGCCATCTGCACGTTCAGTACCGTACCTGCTCCGACATAAGCCTTACCCTCATGCCGTGAACGCCAGTCTGCGATAATATCATGTGCTTCAGGTGTGTTAAGGGTCACTTCCATCAGACGGATTCCTCCATCTGTCATCCCCTGCCCTGCTGCCAGAGCAGCTTCCCGGCTAATACCACGAACGATAGCCACCAGTCTCGATTGCAATAATACTTCCGTCAGATTCATGCCAACTTCCCCTTGTTTCATAAATTCGGCAGCCGAAGACAAGTATTCGTTATCACCGCTTTTCCGTTAGTTACTATTGTAAAGCATATCGTTCCCTGGATGAAATAGAATGATCCATTTTCTATGAGGATAAGTGGTTATCGATATCGGGTATACAGATACATCGCAACACGAAAACCTCTCCATGGAAAAGGGTTAATGCACCCATTCAATTCCATTAGAGAGGTTTGATATGCCTACAACGGGCATGTGCACACGCTATGCCTTTTCCAGAATACTTTCTTTCTCCAGATCCTTAAAATACCTGTCATTATACAGCATGCTCGGATGTGTGGGATGGTACATCAAAGCAATGTCATTGTGCTCTTTGGCTTTTATCCGATTGCCCAATCGATCATAACACACGCATAATTGCAGATGAGGCATCCACGTCCAGGCGGCTTCATTCAATACAACCATTGGATCTGTCGGGCGTATAGCCCGGGTCGCCAGTTCATACCAGAATATCGCTTTGCGATATTCTCCACGGTCGGCAAAATAACCTCCCAAACGGCAGCAAATCTCTGCCCTCGGTAAATCAAAAGCGAAGGATCTCAGCAACGCCGAAACTTCCTGCTCCGAACGTCCAAGCGCGGCTTCGCAGTCAGCTATTTTCTGGCAGGCTGCAATCCGATCCTCTACCCAACCAAGTCCGGTGTCCAGGAATTTCTCATAATATCTCACTGCATCAGTGAACTTTGCGTGATCTTTCAGCTCGTTTCCAAAATAGTACAAATCACGCGGGGAGAATTCTTCTCCGGCCTTTTCCCGTTTTCGGTAAATCCTCAGATTGCGATCTGTATATTCTTTATCCTTCTTATGTGTAACTGCGACATCACTATGCAGCGAATGACCGACCACTTCCAGATATTCATGCACCGCACCAATCCAGCGAAAATTCCGATCCCGCCGGACCAGCCGATTTCTCCGCAAACTGTAGGCCACTTTCCCCTCCGCTGTAAAGGACAGATGATAATCCATCGTAACACTATCCACAGCAGGGTCCAGGGAACGTTTCAATTCAATAAACTTCACCCGGTCATCCGGTTCAAACACATCGTCGGCATCCAGCCATAATATATATTCACATGTTGCTTGTTCAAAGGCAAAGTTCCGGGCCGCCGCAAAATCATCCACCCACTCAAAATCGATAATGCGTTCCGTGTAACGTGCTGCGATCTGACGGGTCTGATCCGTCGAGCCCGTATCGACGATCACAATCTCATCGGCAATGCCATTAACCGAATCCAGACATCTGGCGAGGGAAGCTTCTTCATTTTTCACGATCATACATAGCGAAATACTAACGGTCTCTTCTCCACGTCTCGCCTTGCGATTATAAGCAGCCACGCCAGGCAACTCGGATAGTCGATAGATGTGATAGGCAGGAAAGTGTGTATCCACGTATAATTGAAATCCTAAGGCTTGGGCTCGAATGCAAAAATGACGATCTTCTCCCCAGAACGATACATTCGGAATCTGGTCATAGGACACCCTGGAATCCAATACATTCTTACGAATAAGAGTACATGCCCCCAGACCCCCTACCTCGTAACAGCCCGGGATTCGCAATTGCCTCAGAAAAGCATCCGTCTGTGTAGTTTCATCCTCTGCCTCCTGCCCGGTGATCGCTTTGTCTCTCTTGCGATACAGGGCGTACTCGTCCTGCAACCAGACCTGCGGCATCTCCCTTGTACCCGGCTGCCAGCGCGTCCAGAAGATATTGGATACAATCTCCTTACCAGTGGAAACAAGCTGCTCCAGCGAGCGGGGATGCAAGACAAGATCGGAATCAATCAGGAATACGGCATCGTACTTCTGTTCACGGGCATAAGCCAGAAGACGATTTTTCAGCCCCGCAACACGCCAGATCTGTGCATCCCGCCAATAATGTCCTCCTTCATCCTTAGTGTATTTTCCCTTTTCCGGGCTACCACCTTCGTCATCGCCATCTGCTCCAAGAATGGTGCCTTGATACTGAAGTACAAATTCTTCGAGCATATGGGATGCCGCTTCCTCTTCATTATCGTCCACAAACAAATAATCAGTCTCTACCGTTGTTCGCTCAAGGGCAATTAGAGAGTCAAGAAACTCACGGAGCACAAGAACCGTCTGTCGAACAGGACTTGCAATCAGAACCCGTTCTTTCATTGGTTCCTGCTGATCCTTACGTTCACGGGATTCTAAGGATTCCTGAGTTTCTTTGGATTCCCGGCTTGGTTTGCGCAGCTGGTCATCTCTCAACGTATTCCATCCCCCTCTCCTTATTCCGACCACGGTAACAATCTAGGCTCGCTATCCAGAATGGATTCATACTGTTCCTTCCAACCGTATCTGGCATCCGGGTCAAGCGCTTGATAGCGCTCAAACTTACGTACCCGATCCTCCAGGCGTGCCCAGCCATAATGCTTCACTCGAGGAGCATGGCATCCATAGGCAAAATGTTGAATGGTTAGTGGAAAACGGCCGCAATGCTGTGGGGTTTCCTTCCACTCATAGCTCCACTCCGGGCGATATCGGACCAGAAATGGCCGATAATACACATGGGCCTGCCAGTACTCGTCTTCCCGATAATGGGTCTCACTCCACATATCAAACAGCCTAAAATAAATGGCGTCCTCACTTCCGCTCAACAGTTGGTTCCGAACAGCCTCAAAATCAGTCGTCAAGATTTCATCGGCATCCAGATTCAAAATCCATTCCGGTTCGGTAGCCACCGTCTCCTCCCATTGCTGCTTCCTGAGGCTCACCTCGTCGGAAAAACGCGAAGCCGGGTTCTCTATCAATACGAGTGGGATGCTGCTCAACAGTTCACGGCACATGGCTACGGTTCCGTCCGTACTTCCGTCATCTATGATTACTGCCCGGTCTATCCAGGGCCGATGCATTTCCAACGCCTGTTTGAGATATCTGTGCTCTTCATTACGGACGATCATGGATAAAGTAATATGCGGCCTTTCCGCTTCCTCTCGTTCATCCAAAGTTTCACCCCCATGCTCAAGCTGCCGTCTATCTTTATTGAAATAAATGGTCTTACATTAGTTCACTATACCGTGTAAAAATAGCCCTTATTGCATGGATACCCAATCGTTTTATACGCCTAATCTTTAATGGGTTGAAACATATATCTGTTGAACTATTCGGTATCAAAGCATCTGTCTGGACGGATTACGATCCTCTATATCCAATCTATGCATATCCGGATTATGGTTATGTCAGACGTCCAAACCTTTCACGTCGCTTAGCACATTTTCGTTGTGACCATCAAGCATCTTCCCCATAAGCAAAAGCACCCGCTTTCGCGGATGCTTTTGCTCTGTCTGAATATTTAAATTAACGATACGCTGCCAAACGGTCATTCAAGCTGCGTGTGTGCCCGTACACCTCTTGGTACAATGCAAACAGTCCATCATACACCTTCACTGCTTCCGGGTTAGGCGTATAGGATTTGGCCGGACGAATGAACGCTGCTGCACATTCCTGCAAGGTTGGGAACCAGCCACAGCCATAAGCCGCCAGCATCGCCGCGCCCATCGCAGGACCCTGCTCACTCTCCAACTTCACAATGGTTGCATTGAAAACATCGGCCTGCATTTGCAGCCAGGCTTCATTTTTGGCACCGCCCCCAATGGAGATCACCTCATTGACCGTTTTGCCTGCTCCACGCAGAATATCGATCGATTCCCGCAGGGAGAATGTGATTCCTTCCATCACAGCACGTCCAAAGTGCTCCAGCTTGTGCCCTGCATCCATACCGATAAAGCTGCCCCGAATATTTGCATCAGGGTGCGGCGTACGCTCGCCAACGATGTATGGTGTGAATAACAATCCGTTGCTGCCCGGTGGAATGGCATCAATTCCTTGCAAGAGCACATCAAATGATTTGTCCGCAGCAAATGTTTCCTTGAACCAAGACAAGCTGTACCCTGCCGCAAGGGTTACCCCCATAATATAGAAGGCATCTTTCTCACCATGGTTAAAAAAGTGAACTTTGCCTTCAAAATCGAGATCTTTCCGCTCTTCATAGGAAAGGACAACGCCAGACGTTCCGATGCTGCACATCGTCTGTCCTTCACTCAGAATGCCTGCGCCAATGGCTCCGCACGCATTGTCCGCACCACCGGCATATACTTTGGTTGATGCTGCAAGTCCTGTTTGATCGGCAATCTCAGGCAGCAACGTGCCCACTTCCTCAAATGATTCGACCAATCGCGGACACAAGGATACCGGCAGTTCAAAAGCTTCCGCGATCTCCTTGCTCCATTGCTTGCCAGCAACGTCCAGCAGCAATGTGCCCGCTGCGTCTGAATAATCCATGGCATAATCACCTGTCAGGCGATAACGTACATAGTCCTTCGGCAGCAGGAACAGAGCCGCTTGTTGCAGCAGTTCAGGTTCATTCTCCTGTACCCACAGGATTTTCGGCAATGTAAAACCTTCAAGCGCTCGGTTTCGGGCAATGCTTAACAACTTTCCATCCAGCACTTTTTCGATGCGGCGGCACTGCGCCGTTGTGCGTGTATCGTTCCACAAAATGGCGTTACGCAGCGGTTTACCCTCGGCATCCACCAATACCAATCCATGCATCTGTCCGGAGAAGCTCAGCCCTTCAATTTCCGAAGGATGTACGCCAGACACTTCCAGCAATTTGCGCAGAGAGACAATCGTCTGCTCTACCCAATCCTCCGGATTTTGTTCACTGTATCCAGCCTTGGGCTGGTACAGCGGATATGCCTCAGATGCTTCAAACGCCACTTTCCCTTCACGATTAACCAGCACCGTTTTGACTGCGCTTGTTCCCAGATCGACACCAATTACGTAACTCATGGGTTAACTCCTCTCGTTTATCTCAGGTTATATCCACGAAGAATCCAAGTTTACATGAGAGTCACTCCATGATCAGAAAACCCTTGGATCGCCGTTACCCCCGGATTTCCTTCATCCCTTTTACAAGGGAGAAATCCGGGGATAAATGCGAAGTGTATGCTTCCGATGCAGCTTTCTTTCAGAAAGCTTTTAGCTCCGCTTCCTAGGGTCCTTTCTGCTCACTCCGTTCTGCATGCATGATCATGGACACACATGGATATGAAACGAGTAAAACGTACTCGTTTCTGTAGCTAAAATCGTGCCAACGACCTATATCTGTCATTAGTAATGGATACGCAAACCATAATGCACAAGAAACTCACTCGGTTCAAGGACCAAAAAACCGTCCCCGCCTTCCCAGGGGAAAGTCGGGGACGGTCCGAATGTCATGCTTGTTCAGGCGTTCCGTAGTACAAGCTTTGTGTTAGGCTGGTGTGAATACTTCACTATATACCTACACACGCGTAACTCATGGATGCAATACATCCATAAATACCGCCTAACCGGTATTAGTCAGCCAGAATGTACTGGTTAAGTTTGGCTCTCAGCAATTCCTGACGTCCGGATTGGTTTTTGCGTGGGCTTTCGTTGTTCAGTGCATACTCTGCAAGGGAAGCCAGTGTTGCTTTACCTGCAACCACATCTGCGCCGATACCTTCGCTGAAGCTGCTGTAACGTTTTTCGATGAAGTCATCGAATACACGATCTTCAATCAATTTTGCTGCCACTTTCAAACCTTTAGCGTACGTATCCATTCCAGCGATGTGTGCGAGGAACAGATCGTCTGCTTCGAAGGAACCACGGCGTACTTTGGCGTCAAAGTTCACACCACCACGGCCGATACCGCCGTTTTTCAATACTTCGTACATCGTCAATGTCGCATCGTACATATCCACCGGGAACTCATCCGTATCCCAACCGATCAGCATGTCGCCTTGGTTGGCATCGAGGGAACCAAGCATGCCGTTTGTGCGGGCAACGCGGATCTCGTGATCGAATGTGTGACCAGCAAGTGTTGCATGGTTAGCTTCCAAGTTCAGTTTGAAGTGTTTGTCCAAACCGTATTTTTGCAAGAAGGCAATGGATGTTGCTGCATCATAATCATATTGGTGCTTGGTAGGCTCTTTCGGTTTAGGCTCGATCAGGAATTGTGCATCAAAGCCAATTTCCTTCGCGTAGTCTACTGCCATGTGGAACATGCGGGCAATGTTGTCTTGCTCCAGTTGCATGTCTGTGTTGAGCAATGTGTCATAACCTTCACGACCGCCCCAGAACACATAGTTTTCTGCGCCCAGACGTTTACCCACTTCCAGACCTTTCTTGATTTGGGCTGCAGCATGAGCGTATACGTCTGCGTTGCAAGTAGAAGCTGCACCAAACATGAAGCGTGGGTTGGAGAACATGTTCGCTGTATTCCAGAGCAGCTTTTTGCCGCTGGATTTCATGTGGCCTTCAATCAGGTCAACGATTGTATCGATGTTGCTGTAGAACTCACGCAGGCTGTTGCCTTCTGGTGCGATGTCCACATCGTGGAAGCAGAAGAACGGGAGATTCATTTTTTCCAAAAATTCAAATGCTGCTTCAACGCGTACTTTCGCGAGGTCCAGGCCGGAGTAGTTATCCCAAGAACGAACAGCTGTTTCCGCACCAAACGGATCACTACCACCCGCTGTTAATGTATGCCAGTAAGCCATGCCGAAACGGAAATGCTCTTCCATCGATTTGCCGGCTACCACTTCTTCGGGATTATAATGTTTAAAAGCAAATGGATTCGTGGAATCTTTACCTTCGAATGAAATTTTATTAACGGATTCAAAATAGGCCATGTTAAATGCCTCCTCAATAGTTTTAAAAGTAATCGTTTACAACGTTATCCTAACACATCGGTTATACTTTGTCTATTGGTTAAACAAAGTAAAAATAAAAATGTTTTTTGCGGGTTTGTTTACGCTATAATAGTCGAATAGCTTGTTTACGGATAACGGGTCTGAACCCTTTTATAGAAGAATAGGAGTGCCTTATGGATATGAAAATTACCGGAGACCAGATGCTGGTCAAAAAAATAAACAAGTCGATCGTCCTGGATACGATTCGGCGTCATGCCCCCCTCTCCCGTGCACGGGTATCCGAGATTACAGGGCTGAACAAAGCCACGGTTTCCAATCTGGTTGCCGATCTGATCAATGATGAGCTTTTGCAGGAAATTGGCCCTGGGGAATCCAGCGGTGGACGCAAACCACTGATGCTGCTATTTCGCGGTACAGCGGGATATGCCGTAGGTTTGGAACTCAGCGTCACCCACTTAAAGGGTGTACTTACTGATCTGGAAGGACATATTATCACAAAGTACGCCGTTAAACTGGAGCATCACGATGTGTCCTCTGTAGTTGAACAGTTAAAACTTGCAGCAGAACATCTGATTCATGCAGCCCCTCCTTCTCCACACGGGGTGATTGGCATTGGTATCGGGGTGCCGGGTATGGTGGACGAGGAAGGAACTGTGCTGTTTGCACCCAACCTGGGATGGGAGAAGGTCCCCCTGCGTGTTATGCTTGAGGAAGCATTCGATCTGCCTGTGACAATCGATAATGAAGCGAATGCAGGTGCTCACGGAGAGTTAAATTTTGGTGCGGGCATCGGAGTTCGTCATCTGATCTACATTAGTGCAGGCATCGGGATTGGTTCAGGTATTATGGTGGATGGCGAGCTATACAAAGGTGCTTGGGGATATGCAGGAGAAACAGGCCATATGTCCATTGAAGCAGAGGGCAGACCTTGCTCCTGTGGCAATCGTGGCTGCTGGGAGTTATATGCTTCGGAGAAAGCTTATGAGCACCCCGATCATCAGTTGCTTTTGCCGGCACATACTACACGGGAATTAATTGATTATGCACAACAAGGTCATGAAGATGTATTGAAACTATACCAAGAAATCGGCCGCAAACTGGGGGTTGGCATCACCAATATCGTCAACAGTTTCAATCCTGAGCGCATCATTATCGGCGGCCCTCTTTCTGAAGCAGGACCCTGGATTGAAACAGCGCTGAAACAAGTGGTGGAGGAACGTACTTTGCCCTATCACCGCCGCAGTTTGCAAATTGAATGGGCTGCTCTGGGCAGTCGGTCCACACGTGTTGGTGCCGCTTACTCAGCCATTTCCCAATTTCTAGGTAAAATAAGAGTGTCCGTCTAATAATCAATGAAAATTGACATCATTTTGCCCCATTTCCTCCCTTTTTGTTAAAGAAATCCAGAGGTATAATAGGGTTATGTGATTTTTGTCATGGCGACATCAACGTCGCCGTGTTAATCCGATAACGAAACGGAGTGAAAATTCGTGACCTACGTGGATACTTCAGATATCTCGGCGCAAATGTTTGTCACCGTACTCCTGTTCCTGATCGTGCTTGCGCCGCTGTTCAGCCTTGGCATACTTCGACTGTTTCAGAGCAAAAAGAAGGCTGGTCTCATGTACATGCTGTCAGGCGTACTGGTTTATGTTGTATTTCAGACCTTTATGAGTATCTTTTTTTAGATAAAATATGTTTGATTTTAACACCAAATCCCCTTTTACATCCACAAAAGAGTTCATGAAACATGTGCTCTGTTGTAGCTGTGATAGGGGATTTTTATAATGCAGACTAGCTGGAATTTGGTGGACAATTGAGTGTGTGGTCACTGCTGTAACTTCCCCCTAAGTTTGCTAAAATACACACTTATGCTTCCAATACGTATGGATTACTATAATCACAAACGCAGCTAGTCAAAATTAAAATAACGTTTCCCGTTAGTTCAATACACGATCCCTCGTAAAACTAAACACTCCTTTGAAGCTTGACATTAAATTCTGTCGGTGACGCAGTGACATACTCCATATAATTCACAGAGCCGTTAAAGTTCAAATAAGCTTCATAACGCATACGGATTCCAGGTAAAGTAATCAAATCCAGGACATTTTCC
The DNA here is from genome assembly GCF_042674385.1 of Paenibacillus sp. NPDC056933. Classification (NCBI taxonomy): domain Bacteria; kingdom Bacillati; phylum Bacillota; class Bacilli; order Caryophanales; family Paenibacillaceae; genus Paenibacillus; species Paenibacillus sp. NPDC056933. The sequence continues at coordinate 71,172 of NZ_JBHUQN010000006.1, forward strand.
TTTGGAACCCACCTGCATTCGCTCGTTTCATTCGAAGTAGCTAACTCTCCACCCACAGCTTTACACACGAAATCAAACATGACCTTCGTAGGGACATCCGTCACACCGTCATACCACTTATGAATTGCTGTATTCGAAACAACACCAATTAAATGGCTAACCGTGGCGTCTATTCCACTTTCCTCTTTGATTTCACGAATCACGCCATCAATCAGGTTTTCTCCCACTTCAGTTATCCCACCAGGATACACCCAACCATCGTCATGGGCTTTTACTAAAAGGATATTTCCAGTTCCATCTTCTACAATTCCGCCTGCAGATACAATATGTGTCGGAAACGCCATTTTACAACCTCCAAATAAGATGAATTTGTATATTTATTCCACATGATTCCCGTACTTTCCTGCCTTTGTGAAATTCTATGAGGTACTCTCGACATGATTGAACTACCTGCCCGTTCGTATCTACATAAAAGAAGCCTTAGTCCTGATCTGGACTAAGGCTTCTCAATATATATTCAAACGGCTCGCGCGAACCGGAATAGCTCATGTTACTTGAACTTACCCTATAGAGGGAAATTAAGCGTCCAGCGCTTTGGCAAATTGGGTTTTGTTCATTCCCAGAATGCGGTGTTCACCGATAACAGTCAGAGGTACGGCACGTACGCCCATATCCCACACTTGTTGTGCAAACTCATCGCTAGTTTCGATGTTACGTTCTTCATAAGCAATGCCTTTATCAGCCAGGAAACTTTTTACCGATTTGCAGTTTGGGCAGTTGGTTGATGTGTATACAATTACATTTTCCATGTTTATTCACCTCATATTGTTTTTAATATACTAATCTATTGATCAAAACAGCCTCTCCCTTACAGGACTACTGCGCTGTGCTCCAGACTTTCGATATATTTCTCTGTATCCATTGCAGCCATACATCCACTACCTGCAGCTGTGATTGCTTGTTTGTAACGTGTATCCTGAACGTCACCACATGCGAATACACCTGGGATATTGGTTTCGGAAGTTCCTGGTGTAGTGAGGATATAACCGTGTTCGTCCGTAGTGATCTGTCCGCCCAGGAATCCAGTGTTTGGTGTGTGACCAATCGCTACGAACACACCGCTTGCCGAAATGATTTCTTCTTCACCCGTTGCGTTGTTCAATACTTTCAGTCCAGTAACACCATTGTCGCCAGCGATTACTTCAAGCGGTGTACGGTTCAATGCCATTTCCACTTTCTCGTTGCTGCGTGCACGATCCTGCATGATTTTGGAACCACGCAGTTCTTCACGACGGTGAACCAAAGTTACTTTGGAACCGAAACGGGACAGGAAGCTTGCTTCCTCCAGCGCGGAGTCGCCGCCGCCAATAACGATGATTTCTTTGTTGCGGAAGAAGAATCCATCACATGTCGCACAAGTGCTGACACCACGGCCCACATTCGTTTCTTCGCCAGGAATACCGAGGTATTTCGCAGATGCGCCTGTAGACAGGATCAAGGTTTCCGATACGAGTTCACCCATGCCTTCAACCTGAATTTTGAATGGACGCTCACTCATATCAATGTTGTTTACCCAACCTGTACGGAATTCTGCACCGAAGCGCTCCGCTTGTTTGCGCATATTGTCCATCAGTTCAGGACCCATAATGCCATCAGGGAAACCTGGGAAGTTCTCCACTTCTGTCGTTGTTGTCAGTTGACCACCAGGTTGCGGTCCTTCAATAACGAGTGGGTTCAAGTTGGCACGTGCCAGATAGATTGCTGCTGTCAGCCCTGCAGGGCCAGTTCCAATAATAATTGATTTATACATGTATAGTTCCTCCCCCGGGTTCTGCAAAAAGGTCAGGCTCTCCGGCATCAAAAGCAAATGCTTTTGCATACACTAGAACGAAAGCCTATATCATGTCCACATGACCTGGACGTTATGACAAATAACCTATGCAGAAACGGAATTCTAATTTATAATAATTCTAATCTGTTGTTCATTATGATCTCTTTTATGTACGGTGTCAATGCTCGGCAGCGATTATGAAGAAGTCTTCATCAGGAGGGAAAATGGAAGCATGAACGATGCACTCATTGGCAGCTTTATCTCAGCCATGTCTACCGGCCTTGGGGCCATACCTATTCTATTTATGCGTAAAGTAACCCACCGTCTGCGTGATATTTTACTTGCCTACGCAGCAGGCATCATGACCTCTGCCTCGGTGTACAATCTCATTCCGGAAGCGCTCGGGCAATCCAATCTGTTTGTACTTGCCCTAGGTATTATGCTGGGCAGCATGGTCCTGCTTGTGCTCGAGATGAAGATTCCACATGTGGATCTGGAGAATCCGGAGAAGATGCCTTTCAAAATTGAAGCCAAAGCCTTCATGATCATTGCAGCCATCACCATGCATAATCTGCCCGAGGGACTATCGGTAGGTGTCAGCTACGCGAGCAGTGACGCAGGACTTGGCAATTTGATTGCCTTTTCCATTGGATTGCAGAATGCGCCTGAAGGATTTCTGGTCGCCCTCTTCCTTGTGAATCAGAACATCGGTCGCTTCAAGGCGCTCGGCATCGCCACGCTGACTGGTGCAGTTGAGATTATTACAGCCATGATTGGTTACACACTCAGTAGTCTGGTATCCGGTCTGGTCCCTTATGGTCTTGCCTTTGCAGCGGGTGCGATGATGTTCATCGTCTATAAGGAACTGATTCCCGAAAGTCATGGCGACGGCAATGCGCGGGCGGCAACGGTTTCCTTTTTGCTCGGACTGATCACGATGATTGGCCTGACTGAACTCTTCTAACGGAAAGAACGGCCAGCCCATGAATAACCACAATGTACGGCAAAAGAACCTGTAAAGACAGCGGTTCGCTGACTTCCAGGTTCTTTTTTTGTTCACAAATGAAGATTCAATGAAATAGTTGGAATGATCTGTAAAGATCGGTTGACACTCAAAATCAGGATTTGATAAATCGAATCAATTCCGCATTGAATTTTTCCAATTCATCCTATTATGACCCAAGGTTCAAACGCCATGCGGCTCAACTGAATTAGAATTGTAATCCAACATAAGCCATTACCCGGCCTGTTTATCGCAGCAATCTCAGCCCATTTAGAATAACCAGAATCGTGCTGCCCTCATGGCCCACCACACCCAATGGTAATGCAACATCTTGTAAGAAATTGCCTGCGATTAGAACCAGAATTACCGTGATGGCAAAAAACATATTCTGCTTCACCGTCCGCTGTGCCCGGCGCGCCTGTTTGATCACCCAGGCGATCTCCTCAATATTGTCATTCATTAGTACGACATCCGCTACTTCCAATGCCGTACCGCTGCCCGATACGCCCATGCCCATGCCAACCGTTGCCGCTGCAAGTGCAGGCGCATCATTCACACCATCCCCAACCATCAGCACTTGCCCATACTGTTCGCGAAGCAGACGCACCTGCTTCACTTTATCTTCGGGTAGCAAACCTGCGTATACCAGTTTCACGCCTGTTTCACGGGCGATCACTGCTGCCGAATCGGGACGATCGCCGGTCAGCATGGCTACCTTCACACCCATAGCTTCCAGCTTTTTCACCGCTTCGGCCGCTTGTGGGCGTACCGTATCCCTCATCGCGATCAGACCCGCCATTTCCCCGTTCGCTGTTATTGCTGACACCGTCTTGCCTTCTCCCTCTAATCGGGCACGTATCCCATGCCACACAGCAAAACTGTTCATATCAGAAGCATCCAATTGATCCGTTTTGCCAATTTTCCAAAGAACGCCGTTTACTTTCCCCTCAATCCCCCAGCCCGTCAGAGCCTGAACCTGTTCAGCAATCGGGAGTACGATGTCCTCCTTGCTCGCCTGCTCCACAATGGCCCGAGCTAACGGGTGCATTGAAAGGTTCTCAATCGCGGCTGCTGTACCCAACAACTGTATCCGGTCATATCCGTCTGCCGTTATAATATCGGTCACCTGTGGCGTCCCCATTGTCAATGTTCCTGTTTTATCAAAAGCTACCACCCGGGTCTCGGCCATATTCTCCACATGAGCACCACCCTTGAAAAGAATACCGCGACGCGCACTGCTGGACATGGCTGATAACATGACCGGCATAATCGAAGAAACCAGGGCACAAGGTGAAGCTACAACCAGAAAGACCATTGCCTTGTAAAACGCCTCATTCCATGTCCAACCAAGCAATAACGGTGTTCCCGCAATAACCAGCACCGTTACGGCGACTACAATACGGGCATATATCCCCTCAAATCGCTCCATAAAGCGTTGGGAATCCGGCACCTCCGTCTGCGCCTCTTCCACCAGTTTAATGATTTTGCCAAACAGCGATCCTTCAGCGGATTTGGTCACTTCCACATATAGAGCACCTTCGCCATTCACGGTACCAGCATATACTTCGTCACCAGCAACTTTGTCTACAGGTAAGGATTCGCCTGTTATCGAAGCCTGATTGATATAAGAGCTTCCCCGATACACTACACCATCTGCCGGGACCAATTCGCCTGGTTTGACCAGCAACAGATCTCCCGGCTGCAACTCATCAATGGATACACGATTCATCTTCCCGTCCTCAATACGCAGCGCCGTTTCCGGTTTGAGCGCCAGCAGCGATGAAATATCCTTGTGACTACGCTCCGTTGCATAGCTTTCCAGCGCACCACTTAACGCGAAAATAAAAATCAGCATGGCGCCTTCATTCCAGTAGCCTATGGCTGCCGCTCCCAGCGATGCTGCAATCATGAGCAGATTCACATCGAGATCACGATCCTTGACCAGTGTCTCTATGCCTTCTTTGGCCTTTGTCCATCCACCTATGGCATAAGCAACAATATATAGCATTACCGATAGCGGGTTCGACCACGATGCCGTTGCCCAGGCGATAAGCATCAAAAGTCCACTGCCTAGAGCAGCTTGCATTTCCTTGTTGCGCAGCATGGCCCGAAAGTCCGGTTTGCGCCCCCGGCCTGGGCCAGGCGTATTGGCTGAGCGCTGGTTAGCTTTTGCTTGGGTTTGAATTTGGTGTATCGCTTGCATATGAATCACAATCCTTTCTGAATGTCGGGTTGTGGACTGCACTTAGCTGCGTCCATGTCCCCTGTATTGAAGTCGTATTGAGAATGAGAGCCATTGTTAATGCCCTAAAAATGACACATGCTGCTGCGGGAATCCCGCAGCAGCATGGCAATCAAATGAGAATGATAATCATTTTTGTACTTATGCAATTATTTTTACCCAATACAACTTTGAGTATATTATAGGCCTCGATTTGACGTTTGTAAATGGGCAGTTTGGTGGTCCATATCAATCTTTATCACTGTTAGACTGTGTGTTCAAATTTCCAGCGATCAAAGTAGATGTAGTGCCATCCCATTTATAAAACGCATAGCGGGTGGTTTTTTGTTTCGCGCGTTTCAGCGCACTCAACTGGCTAAAGCCATAAAAAGATCAGCTTCTATCGTAGATAGAAGCCGATCAAAATAATAATGCAGCATGATTCAGGTAAGCATTAAGATACTACAAATTGTACAACAACTGGAATTCCAGCATTCAGTGCGTCTCCACCAGGAATCGTAATTGTAGTGGTTGTAACGGTGGATGTATCTGCTGTCTGCATAATGCCGTTAATATAAAGATTGTAATAATTGAACGTGCCTGGAAACGCAGTTGCCGCTGTACCCGCGTCGTTTGTAAAAGCAGTCGCAGCAATCGCAAACGTTGCTCCGGTACCCGTTCCATCGCCAATGGTTGCAGCATATCTTAAACTGTTCTGAAATGGTGTCACAAGTGGCATGTTTCTCACCTCCTACCTGACATAATATATATGGTAGATTCATGAGTAGTGAAGGCATAGTCATAAGGTGATTTGACCAATTTTATCCGTTTATTATATTCGCCGTTAATTGAATGATTTCCAGAATGATCGGCGTTTTTGCAAAAAGTACAAGGTATTATTGTAAACATTAACAAATAGTGATCTTTTCGGAATTGATTACTTTGACGGTTTAATATTTTTTCCAGTGTATTTTTCAAAGAAAATATAATTATTTGTAATCTTACAATGAAGAGTGGTTGCTGTTGATTTTAAGTCAGAAACAGAACAAGGTATACTGATAGTAGTATTAACAATATTTCACGGCAAACGCGATAAGGCATTAAGAAAAATGACTTGCAATTGATCGGCTGAGTAGTTAAGTCTGTTTCCGAATTCAACGGCCTGCACAATAGCTTCAGTTACAAGGCGCTCCTTATCTTTCGCGATTTTCTGTTCGTCTGCGTGAACATAAGTTCCCATTCCCTGGGTGGTCAGAATATATCCTTCGCGTGATAAGTCTCGATATACTCTTTTCGTCGTGATCAAGCTGCAACCGAATTCGGCTGATAGCTCGCGCACAGACGGAAGTCTAGATCCCATTGGATATTCTCCTCTAATAATGGCATTGCGGATCTGAATTTTTATTTTAATATAGAGAGGTTTTTCGTCTTCGAGCATTAATTTCACCCCGTTTTCACTCGAACTTGTTGCTGAAAGCAAAAGGGCAACAAGTTCACCAACGTCATACCGTGCCGTACTCGAAAGCTTTTCGTCGTATCATTCGGCTCCATGATGAGTAATTCATTATGGCTTCCTCATCAGGAAATTGCCATCAAATCGTCCAATCGAGACGAATGAATGACAGCTCCTGCTTCAGTAGTCCAGATCAATCCAGATGTACTGCGGATCGTTCCGTGTTGGCGGCGTTCCCTCCCAATTTCATCGAGAGGCTTGCAAAAGCGGCAATCAGAATAATTGTAGCGGACATTCCATAAACAGGGACAAGCGTAAAGGTCTTCATGAGCGGGCCTGCCATAGCGGTCCCGGCCAGCGTCCCGGCCATGAGCAGCGGCGTAATCGCACCGTTCACGCGCCCGATGTAGGCTTCCTCAACCAGTTTCATCATAATAGCGCCGAGCACGATTTGCATGAACGCCGTCATGACGCCGACCGAGAAGCGCATCGCAGCTGTCAGGTACACCCAAACGGATAGAGCCTCGACAATGATGGAGCAGGACAGGAATGCGATGCCTACGAAGATGACAACCCGCGGATTTAATTTTTGACCGAGAAACGCTGCAGCCGCGCCTCCAACCAGCATTCCTGCGCCGGATAGTGCATGGAACCATTGGACGCTTTCTTTGTGGAGTTGAAGACGTTCGGTCACGATAAAGATGTCCAACGGCTGGATCAAACCGGACCCAAGCCCGATACAGGCGAACGTGATCGCGATAACAATCAAATTACGTTTGCCGCGGATATAGCGGAACCCCGCCTTCACATCCTCAAGAATCGGCACAGCCCTGCGTTCAGGCGGGCGTGGCGATGGAGGAAGAGTGAGCTGGACCAGTACCGCCGCAAGGAACAATCCGATCATCGCAGCCAGCGAGTAGACTAGGCCAAGCGTTGAATATATAAGCGTTCCTACGACAGGCCCTACTATGATGAACAAGGACATGATCCCCTGAGAAATACTGATTGCCGGCGCCAGCAGCTCCCCGGGCACATGCCGTTTGAACATGACGGCCGAGGAGGGCTGTGAGAACTGGCTGACGATGGCCGACACGACCGTCGCGGCGAATACGGCCTGCCAAGAGCCCGCAAGCACAAGCAATAGAATAACACCTATCGATATTGCGCTTAGCAGATCGCCGGTGATCATCGTCCGCTTCGGATTCCACCGGTCGGCGAAGGCACCGCCGATGAAGGAAAACAGGAATATCGGCGTATACTCCAATACATTCAGCAGGGATACGGCGACGGGATCGCCATTGGTCTGCTCCATAACGTAGAACAGTAGCGAGATATTCCGTATCCAGATGGCCGACTGCTGCAAAAGATCAGCGAATGCCACGATCCGGAATACCTTGTTAGAAATCAAGGCTTTCATATGACATTTCTCCTTGTGGACGATACAAGACCGACCGTCCAGTCTAATTGGTGGATAAAAAAATTACTGCATCGCTATTCCTTGCAGCAAGAGGTCGATCGCAGTCCGGTACAAGCCGACAATCCGCTCGCCTTTATATGTGTCATACGATGATAAACCTAAGCCTACAACAAGACCGTGCACAATTAAAGTGAGATCTTCAAGCGGGATCGGCCGGAACTCCCCGCTTCTTATTCCTTCCTCCAACAGCCGTTCAAAGATCGGATAATGCATGCTTGTCAACGTCTGCAGCTTGTCTAGTATCTCACGATCCCCGTTCTGGCTTCCTGAAAATTCTTCTGCAGCCCGCAGCAGCGGGTTCCGGAAATCCTGGGCGTAATGCTCGGCAAGCCGGTACAATTTCTCCCGCGCCGTACTAAGCGGCTTCTCTATCTCTTGCCACTTCCCGGTCCACTCCAGCATGGAAAGCTCAAGGATGTACAAAAACAGCGATTCCTTATTCTTAAAATGATGATAAATACTGCCCTTGCTCGATCCCGATAACAGCCGAATCTCGTCCATGGTCGTTGCAGAATAACCCTTTAGTTCGAACAATTTTTTTGCTTTGGAAGCAATATTGCGCTTTGTTTGTTCGCCGTGGTCCGTATACTTTGTCATCCGATCACCTCCTTGTAATTAGACCGACCGTTCAGTCCATTCATAATATAAGGCCTTTTACTTCACTTGTCAACACGATTCAAGTTCCTCTGTCACCAAGGAGTGAGAGCCCTTATTAGAGTTTCTCGCTCCATCGGTTTCTTCCTTTGATAATACTAATAGGCGCCTATTCTACGACCACGCGAATCTTAGCCGACTTGCTGCCAAACTTAACTGTTAATATGGCGTTTCCTTTACCTTGCGTAGTAACTACGCCGTGCTTAACATGAGCAACCGTTATCTTGGAGGAACTCCAGATCTCGTCGGGGGTGATCGGCCGTTCCGAGTTATCCATGTAGGTCGCGATTGCTTCCAGTTGGATCGTATGGTCGCTTTTTATCGTTAGCTGGGTTACAGGTTTGCCGCTTCTCTAGGCATCCAGATACTTCAATTGATCGAGATCGACACTGATACTGACCGTTTTCCCCTGATACTTGGCGGTTACTTTCATTTTTCCGGCGACGATGGCCGTTATTTTTGCATTGCGATACGGAAGCGATCTTCAAGCTGCCGCTCGTCCATTCGGCCTGAGAAGTGACGTCCTTCGTTCGGCCATCCGGCAGCGTCGCGGTCAATTGTACAGCATGGGTCTCGCCGGATTGCATCGCCAAAATCGCTGCGTCCGCCTCCAGCTTCTGGACAGCACCAACTTCAACCGTAATGGTTACCGTTTTTTCGCCATATTTTGGGGTTACGCTTGTCTTGCCAGCAGAAAGCGCCTGAATGAAACGTCCGTTAACGTCGACAATCGTTTTCGAGGAAGAAGACCACTCCGCAATATCCGTTACATCGCTTTTATTGCCGAGGGCGTCCGTCAAAGTGAGTTTAACCTGCTTGCTCTCGTTCACTTCCAGCATGAGTGCCTAGGTGTCGGCCGTTAGCTTGCTGGCGACATCCACATCAACAGACACGGTCACCGATTCGCCGCCGAAAGAAGCCTTGATGGCCGTTGTGCCCGGACTGTTCCCCGTAATTTGACCTTTGTAGACCGACGCAACGTGCGACTCGGAAGAACTCCATTCCGCATCCGTCGTAACGTCCTTTACAAGCCCGTCCTTGTAGGTAGCGGTCAGAGTGACCGTGGACGAATCGTTTTTGCGGAGCGACAATGTCTTCTGGGTTAGCGTCAGCTTCTCAATGACCCCAACGGACACCACCATCGTCCCTGTGCGCATGCCGTATGTCACGGTAATCGACGATGTGCCGCTCTTCAAGCCGGTTATGGTTCCTTTGTGGACCTCGATAACTCCGGATTAGAGTAGCTCCATTGGGCAAGCGCGGAGACTTCCGTTATACGGTTATAGATGTAGTGGGCATTGGCCTCCAAGGCAACTGATTCTCCAATTTGCATGTCCACCCTTGTTTTGCTCAAAACGATCTGTTTGGGAATATCCACTCTGACAGTCGCTGTCGCCTCTTTGCCGCCGTAAGCTGCTTTAATGTTGGCTGTGCCCGATTTGTAGCCCGTCACCTTGCCTTTGATGACATCGGCAATCGACGCATCATCGGACGACCATTGTGCTTTATCCGTTATCAATTCCTGCGTCCCATCCACAAAAGTGGCGTAAAGCCTTAAATCGTAGGAATTATTCAACTCCAAGTCTAAGGAAGCCCAATCGAAATCCAGACTCTTAGGCACCTCTACATCCACTTGAACGGTCACTTTTTTGTCTCCATAAGCGACCGTAATCTCTGCAGTTCCCGACTTTTGTCCAAACACTTCGCCGTTTACCACATAAGCGACCGACTAGCCAGAGGATTTCCATTGTGCCTTATTTGTAATATTTGCAGTTTTCCCATCCATATAAGTCAATATCAACTCAAGCTGCTCGGATTTTCCGACACGCAGGAACAATTCTTGCTTGTTGACTTCCAGCTTGCGGGAAGCTTCAACAAGCACTTTAAGGGAAGCGGTTTTCGTTCCGTATGCAGCTGTAATCGTCGCCGTTCCGGCGCTGTATGCTTTAATAACGCCCTTTATTGCGTCCGCTAGCATCTCATTGTCGCTCCCCCATTCTGCCTTATCGGATACATTTTGCATGGAACCATCTGGATAGGTAGCGGTCAGAACAATTTGCTTATTTTCGTTAACTAATAAGTTGAGTTCCTCATATTCCATATCAATTCGTCTGGCCAGCTCGACCGAAGCTTTCACTGACAGGCTTTGGTTGCCGTACTTGGCAGAGAGTTGGGCTGTTCCGAACTTGTTGCCTGTCCCCAAACCATTCACGACAGTTGCTACACCATAATTATCGACAGACCACGCTGCCTTCTTCGTTACATTCTCGCTGGATCCATCCTCGTAAATAGCGGTCAACTTGTTGTTCCTTCCCTACACGCAGATCGAAGTCATTGACATCCCTCGTCAATGCCTTGACCTTTTTGCTCACCGATACGTTTACGATGACTGTCTTTCCCTGATAGGTAACGGTAATGACCGCCGTCCCTTCTTTTTTGGCCGTTATGGTGCACGCATACACCGCAGCGATCTCCGAATTGCTGCTCCAGTCTGTCTTGATCGTCACATCGCTTGTGCTTCCCGTAACATATACCGCTGTTACAGTCAGAGAGACGGAAGCCCCAACCTCAAGTGTCGCTTCACTTTTATTCAAGATCAGCCGTGAGATTTCCGCTTCCGCGGCAATTGTAATGGCAGTATTTTGAATAAACAAAAGCAACAACAGCATCCCGGCGACAACAGTGCGAAATCTACACCTTTTTTTTGACATTGAAGCATACACGCGCCACTGCCGGACCGCTTTTCTCTGTGAGTCCGACAGCCTTTCCAATCTTCGTCAATTGCTCATTTTGCCTCCAACAAATGTGCTGGCATTTCTACAATAGTTTCCATATGCAAAGCCATGCCACGCAACTTCTGTTTAGCTCGATGGATTCTCGACTTCACGGCGCCGATCGACGTGTTCTGACGATCGGCAAGTTGTTCATAGGTGAAGCCATACTCGTAGACGAGCAGTAACGCCTGCCGGTTGATAGGCTTCAACGAAGAGAGTAATCCACTAAGGAAGTCCTGATCGACGATTGCCCCTTCCACGCTGGTTTCTCCCAAGCAGGCGTCCTGCAACAACCGATAGCTGTACATTTCCCGGCATTGCTTGCGATACATGTCAATCGCCACATTTCGAGAGACCGCCTTGAGCCATGCGTGTATCTGGCCCTGCTGCTTCAACGAGTCGATGCGGCAATAAGCCTTCAAGAACGTCTCCTGAACCGCATCCTGCGCCAGCTCCCGATCCTTGGTAACCGAGTAGGCCGAAAAGTAAACCAGCTTGAAATAACGGGCGTACAGCATGTGCAGCAGTTCGGCGTTCGACATATCCTGCTGCTCTTTTTCGTTACTCATTCAAATACGTTTTCACCCGATTCTGGATCAGCTTGCTGACTTCTTCTGCCGATTTCTGCCCGCTTTTAAAGCTTTCGAACTCCTCCAGAGCGATCGTTAACACTTTCATATCGCCGGATCTGAGAGCGCCCGCTTCCGCGACCAGCTTCTGTACTTCTGCAATCCGGCTTTTCAACGTTTCGCTGCTCGGCAGCTGTTCTTTCGGGATCGGCAATTCAATGGTTCCGCTCTCGATAACTTGCAGAACTTCATTCAATTTCTTATCGAGGGCGACTTTGTTGACTGGCAATCCAAAAAGATCTGGCGAAGCTTGCATCTCATCGGAGAGCAAAAACTTGATGAATTCCCATGCTTCGGCTTGAACGTGGGATTTGCTGTTAATTCCAAAGCTGTCCATGGTCTTGAACGGTACGCCTACCTTCTTTCCGCCTGCGCTCGGCTTCTGGTAATAATCAAAGTCCGAGGACATCGTCAGTGCCACCGTAGGGTTCATTATGCCGACCATTTTAAATATCGCTTTATCGGGGTCTGACGTAAAGCCTTCTCTGAGCAAGCCTTCGTCATAGATAGACTTGACTTCCTTCATCATGCTGCGGAATATCTCCGTGTCAAAGTTCGGCTTGCCCTGTCCGACCAGCTCCTCGTAATTCTCCTCGATATAATCGTAGAGAAGCGGTGACATTGCCATATTGTAATATCCTTCGTAGCCCCCCTGCTGCTGCAGTTTGTTGGCGACGTCCTTGAATTCACTCCAGCTCCAAGGTTTATTTTTGTCGACTGAAATATTCGCCTGTTTTAGCAACGAGGTATTTCCTTGAACCGTTTCGAGCGAAATGGCGAGCGGCATGACATACAGCCCGTCCCCGTCTTGGGAGGCCTTCAAAATATTGGCGTATACCGCGTTTTGATCGAACGAGCTGTCTTTGGCGATCAGGTCGTTCAAGTTGACCAGCAGTTTTTTGTCGACGAACTTGTCTTGCGGCAAGTTGTTCATGAGAATAAGGTCGGCGCCTTTGTCGGAAATAGCCTGCGTCGTTACCGATTGTACGTATTTTTCAACGTCTGCTTCCGAGAGCATCTCCCCGGAGCCGCCACTTTCCGTTCCTGTCGACGCTTTGTATTCTTTTATTTCGATTTGAATGTCCTTATGTTTTTCCTCGAACGACCTCACAGCGGTTTCCATGAAACGATTTTTCCTCAGGACAGAAACAACGACGGTTTTCTTGCCGTCCATCGTCAAACTTTGGGAATCGCTTGTGGGAACGCCCTGGGAAGCGCCTATGGGAGCGCCTTTGGAACTGCTTGCGGGAGACACGCCGCCGCTTTTCGAACACGCGGATAACAGCAGTACGATGGACAGCATGACTAACCAAACCGATTTTCTCAAATGAATCATCCTCTCAATTTAATCGAATGCGATTGCCTTCCTGCAGCGGTTCGCTTGAATCTGTCACAATGTCTTCTTCAGGGTAAAGGCCTCCAAGCACGACGATCTCCTCGCCGTTCCCTTTCCCCGTATTCATATAAGCCTTCTGGACCGTGTATGAGTTGCCGAGGGAGCTTCGATTTTCGCGAACAACAAATACATAACTTCCGCTTCCGTCTTTTTTGATCCATTTTTTGTTGATGACAAGACCCTGCTCCTTAAACGGCTTATTCCAACTCACGCTGGCGTACTCACCTCCTTTAAGGTTGTTTCCTGTCACGTAGACGACGATTGTTTTTTGCGTCTTGGGGACGCTCTCCGGATTATCGCTTTCATCGCCCGGCTTGTAGCCGCCCGAGACCGCGTCCTTGATTTCATCGACGGTTCCTTCGATCTGCCGGGGCTTATCCTCGTTCACGTCAACAGACACTTTCTCGCCTTTACGAATCAAATCGGCGCTTTCTTTTTCAATCGTAAAAGTGAATTGGAATCCCTTTCCGGTCTCCACCAGCGTTAGCACCCGCTGCCCATGTGGGATGCTCATTCCTTCCTCGGCTTGAAGGTCCGCCACATTGCCGTCCGCAGGCGAAGTCAACGTGCGCTTTTGTTTTATTTCTTTGCGCAATGTTTCTATTTTCCGCATCGCGATGTCCGTATCTATCCGATCCAGTTCAAGGTCACGTTTGGCCTTGCGGACCTCTTCCTCGTCCCCCGAACGCTGAGCAGCAATGAATTGTACTTTAAGCAGTTCCCGGTTCAAGTTTCTTTTCTTCAATTCGTCCTCCGCATCGAGAAGCTGCTGCTGCGCTTCTGTTATGTCGAACGTTACGAGAATCTGCCCCTTCTTGACTTGTTGTTCCTTGCGAACATGCACCTTCTCCACCTTCCAGCCGCTGTCGCTGTTTAATTCCGTTTGCTTGCGCGGTGTGATCTCACCGCTGCCTTCGATGTGAAGGGCCAACGTTTTTTTTATAGGCTTCGCGGTCGTCACTTTGGGCAGCAAGGCGGTTTGAAGCGTTTGGCTGAACAACGTAAATCCAGCCAGTAAGAGAAGCAGCGCCGCCAGTGCAATGCTGGCAATCTGTTGTTTTCGCTGTACCATGTTGCCATTCTCCTTTCGCTCAGCCTTTTACGCCGGAAAGCTGGATTCCTTCAATAAAATACCGTTCGGCGCTTAAGAACAGAAGCACCATCGGCATCATATAAACAACCGAAACTGCAAACGATACGCCGAGCTGATCTTCTTGGATGCGAGAGAGAAAGACCGAGAGCGGCTGCATGGCGGCATCCTGAAGAAAAATGAGCGGCTGCTCGACCATATTCCAATAGTCGACGAACAGGAGCACGACGAGCGCGGCGATGCCCGGCTTCACCATCGGCAGCGCGATCGATACGAGTATGCGCATGATTCCCGCTCCATCCATCTTGGCAGCTTCGATAAAAGACGAATGGATGTGGAGCATGAATTGCCTGAGCAGAAACACGCCGAATGCTCCGAACACGCCGGGGAGTATGATGGAGCTGGGATGATTCAGAAGGCCTAGCCGATCGGCCATCAAGTAGTTGGGCACAAGCGTCACCTGGAACGGCATCAGCATCGTCATTAGATAGATAAAAAACAAAGCTTCTCTGCCCCGAAAACGCAGCTTTCCGAACGCGAATGCGGCGAGCGTTGCCACAATCGTTTGTCCGACGATGATGGGCACCACCATATATACCGAATTCCAGAACAGGTGCAGAAATTGCGGCGACGAGATCAGCACTTCTTTATACTGCTGGAAGGACACCCAGTCGGGAATCCATTTCAAATTGACGAACAAGCTCGTATCGGTTTTGCCCAACATGCCGTAGTTGGCATTGATTTCCCGCTTCGTCATCAAAGAATTGACGACGGTCAGGACGACGGGCAGCAGCAGCAGACCCGCGATGGGAATTAACAGCAGCGAGCGCAGCAACGGCGCGCCCCATCCCTTTATCACATCATTCTCCTCCCTCCTGCTCCTACTCCATGAATGAGCGGAACATCCGTTCCGTGCGGAACAGGATGAACACGAGCGCCATGATGCATAGCGCCATCAATACTGCCGCCGCCGACACTTTCTGAATATCCAGGGACAAAAACATGTTGTTCATGTAATGCTGCATCATATAAATGCGATCGTGCGGGTAAGCGCCGGCAACCAGATACGTCTCGCGGAACACCTTGAACGAATTCAACACGGACATCAGTACGACCAGAAACGTCGTCGGCGTCAAGTAAATGAGCGTAATGCCGAACAGCTTGCGCACAGGCCCGGCCCCTTCCAGATCGGCGATCTCATAATATTGCCCCGGAATGTTCTGCAAGCCTGCCAGAAACAGAATGACGTTGTAACCGATGTTTTTCCATATATAAACCAAGATGATTACAAAACCGGCCCATTCCGACTTCATCCAATCTCGTCGGTCAAGGCCAAAGTGCTGCATAACCGCATTGATAGCCCCGTTCCAATCGAACAGGATCTGCCAGACTAGCACGATTGAAGCGACCGGCACGACCAACGGCAGCACATAAGCTGTACGCAGCCAATTCCGAAGGAACACCCGCTGATTCAAAAACAGTGCGAGCAATAGCGATATAGCGATGAGAATCGGCACGCTGATCGCGGTGAACAAGAAGGTGTTGGACGCTGCTTTCTGGAACGAAGAACTGAGCAGCAGTTCCTTGTAGTTCGAAAAGGTGAGGCCGCCCCCCAATCGGTCTTCGAATGAGCCCAGAATGCTCTGTCCGAACGGAATGAGGTAGAAGATGGAAAACCCCACTAAGCTTGGAGCAAGCAGCCAGAATGCGCCCATTGCTTCCGATCGAATAAACCGCGAGATGCGGCTGCTGAAGACGTTTGAGGTCGCTTCGTTCTTCATTCTCTGTCCTCCTTGGCAAGCTTCAGCCGAAAGCTGACGCCCGATTGTTCATTGCTCACCTCGATTTGCGCCCCGCAGCTGGTCAAGATTTGCCTGACGATGGCAAGACCAAGCCCGAACTGGCCACCCGCCCCCGTGCGGTACGGTTCAAACAAGTCTTTCAGCATTGCGGCTTCGAGTAGTGGTCCGTCATTGCGAATTTCAATGATTCGTGTGCGGGACTCGTCCACGGAAGCCGTGATGGAAATTTGTCTATGGGCATAGCGGATTTGATTGTCCAGCAAATTTTCAAACACGACCCGCCATTGCTCAACATTGCCGTGGATTCGCCAAGAAGGCAGTTCAACAATCCAATGAAGCGCCGGTCGACGGAAGCGCAGCCGCTCCACCGTGCCTTGGACCACATCAGCGATGTTAAACCATTGGTGGGGAACCTCGCGCGAAGAAACGTACTGTAGCCTGCTAAGCGATATCAGTTCGTAAATCCGCTCCATGATCCGGTCGGACTCCTGCAGGATGGTGTCTACGCTTCCCTCCATCGTTCCTCTCGGATAAATGCCGTCAACAATGGACTGCGCATAGTTTCGAATAATCATCACAGGCGTTTTTAACTCATGAGAAATGTTTTGCAGCAGCGCTTGCTGCGTCTCATCCTGGCGAAGCAGCCGCTGGCGCATTTCGTCGAAGGCGAGGGACAGCTTGCCAATCTCGTCTCTTCGTCCCGACTCGAACGGTTCATGCCAGTTGCCCTCCGACATTCGTTTCACTTGGCGCTTCATCCGGGTGAGCGGGCCGGATAAATACCGAGCGAGCCAGATGCAAGGAATCGAGCTGAGTATCATAAATGCGATCAGAAGCAGCAGCAAATTGCGGAACATCGCTCCGGTCATCTCATTGCGATACTCCGACCATGCATAGGAGATCAGTACGCTGGAGCCGCCATTTGAGGCTTTGGAGATGGCGTAAAAAAGGATGTGGCCATCCACTTTGACTGCGTTAGTCTCAAGCGCCTTTAATTGCCCGGCGGCCTCCTGCTCGAGCCGCTTGGTTAATGAATCGGGCAAGCTCCTGTCACTGTTCAGAAAATACGCTTTCCCTTCCACCAATAATAAATGGCCGATCGCGGGCCCGCCCATGTATCCGGTCGGCTGAACTTTTTCGAATCGTCCGTCTGCGAGATCGTCATTCGGCGCTGCGGAATCGTCATCCGGCGCCGCTTGATCCGTTGGCAGGGTCATCTTTAACCCTACACCGCCGTCATCTCTTAACTCTAGATGTCCTTTATCAGAAATGTCCGCAACAAAGTTTAATTGCTGCTGGGAATCCCGAATCATCGCGTAGGTTTGCTCGGTAAAAAAGCTTTTCAGCAGATAGGGGAGAACCGAGGCCATCATCAAAAATAAGCAAAGCAACAAAGCGGCGAAGACGAACCATATTTTGATTGCCAAAGGCCAATGCTTCATCGTTTCACCAACCTATACCCGAGGCCGTATAAGGTTTCCAGCCGCAGCTCCGGCATTTTTTTTCGCAATCGCCAGATGAGATCGTCCACGACGCGGTCCGAGCCGAAGTAGTCCCGACCCCAGACCTCATTCAAAATATGTTCGCGCTGCACGACCAATCCGGCATGCGACACAAAATAGTGCAGCAGATCGAATTCCTTAGATGTCAGCTCCACTTCTTTTCCCGAACTCTCCCTCACAATGCGGGCTTGTCTATCAATCGTATAGGGCGGATATTCGTCCTGAGCAATCGGCGCAGCAGACTGTGTATGAAGTGCTTTTCCATAAATGCGCTCCAACAGCTTGCTGACGCGGATGATGAGCTCGCGCGTCTGAAACGGCTTCGCCAAGTAGTCGTCGCTGCCCAGCTCCAGGCCGTTAATCCGGTCCAGATCGGAATCCCGCGCAGAAATAAAGATAACTGGAATGGACTCGTTTGCTTTACGGATCTCGCGAATGAGTTGATAGCCGTCTATTCCGGGAAGCATAATATCCAGTATCCACAGATGAGGCTCCTGCGTTATCGCACGTTTGGCTTCCTCCCCATCCTTAAAGGAAACAACATTCCAGCCTTCCCGCCGCAAGTATGAACAAATGAGCTGATTTAAACTGACTTCGTCCTCAACAAGATAGATGGTATACAAGATGATCTCCCCTTTGTGGGCCTATTTACAACTTACCAAATCAATTTAGCAGAAATATCTTAAGATTATCGGAAATTGTCTGAGCGCGTTGCAGCGAACACCATAAATTTATTAGAATGTGAAATCTGTATCCAGTTCGGGCTATTTGGAGGCCTGAGTGTTTCGTAATACAATTCGACAACGATCGGATTACCGGCTTATATCGGACTGCGATCGACGTCATGCTTCAAGGGATAGAGAAACACATAAATTTTTTCACCCAAAAATGACCGTACGGTCAGTTTAATGCAGTCTATTAGGGAATATGTTTATGAAAGCATTGTTCACCAACCGGGTATTCCGAATCGTGGCGTTCGCTGACCTTTTGCAGCAGTTGGTGATCTGGATCCGAAATATTTCGCTGCTGATCTACGTCATGGTGCAGACCGACAGTAATCCCGTACCGTTTCCCTGCTGAACGTGATGGAATACGCATCGAAATTTCAGTTCTCTTTCATCGGAGGCACATTCCCCGACCGGTGCAATCCGAAGCGGACGATGATCGCCGGCGATCTGCTCAACGCGCTGTCGATCGAAGACTCGATATCATGATTAGCAGGGGCTTCCGCAAAAGCTGCACAATGCGTTAGCCCGACTGCTCGATATAACGGAACTCCGCATAACCGGCGAGCGCTGCAGTAAGCGGATCGAATAATCGGGTTCCGATGATCTAGAACCTTCAAATTTGATGACATCCAGACTTCCACCAAGCAGCAACTGCACGCCGGTCATGACCCCGACGGGCTGACGATCGCCGTCACTTCCCCTTGGCGAGCGGTAAAGAAAAGTCCGCTTGCGCATCGGTATGCGCAGGTTCCGATCCGATAATTTCACGCCGTAGTCACGGTAGCGAATCACATCCTCATAAAACTGGTGGAACGACTGCACGGTTTGCCCGAACACCTTGACTGCTGGCATCCCCTGAACATACTGGACGGCAGAAGCATTCATCTGTTCCAGCGAATCATGGCAAAGCTTGAGGTTTTCTTTCGTCTTCGGTCCGATGATTAGTGCGATCCGAACCGCAAAAGCGAAGATAATCGGCATAAAGCACGCCAGTGCCAAACCAGACATTCAGCGTAACCATTACTGCGAGCATCAGGATCGTGGTCACGGCAGCCTGGACGAGATCGGGCAAATGATGGGCAATGAATGTTTCCACTTTCTCCACGTTATGTTTCAACGTCTTCTTGACTGCTCCCGTCGCTTTGCTGCTCAGCCAACCAAGCGGAAGCCTGCCGATATCTGTTGGTTCAACTTCTTTTGCCGCTAGTGCCACTACACTAAACAACAACTCTGTGGAAAGTGTACATAGTTCTCCTTCCTCTTCTAAATATGTTGAAATTCAACAAATTTTATCGAAATCTCAATATCCTACTCTCGGGGAAATCCCTACAACATTAAACTATGCTGAAAACGACTTTTTTGGTGTTTTACAGTTATTATCAGTGGATGGTCAAACTGGATACACTTGGACAGTTACCTATGGAGGATATATTTCTAATTAAATGTGAGCATGCTGAAAAGAGAATTCACCGTTCAGGCAAAACCTGAAAGGTGTATTCTCTTTCTTAATGAATTATACCAAACATTTGTTCTCATTTGTACAATTACGTTTAACTCTAGGAATTATCAGAAACTTTTTTCTTACAAATATCTATCATCTCACTTAAAGGTTGTACAGACTTAAGCTCAACCCAATCATTAAATTGATTTTTTCTGGATTCTGTTGCTTTCCCTTTGTAAGTAGTATCTTGGTCGGCAATGATAATTTCCCAAATCTATGTTCCACTTTTCTCACCAATTGAGCACAGTCTTGTGACATTTACAATTTCAACTACGTGTAAAGTAGTATAGTAGATAGTATGCTCCTTTAGATCCCACACCTCCTAACAACAATATTTCGACACCACGGAAGGACATTCCTATCATAATGTTGAAAGTTTGGGTGAAAGAGATGTCAATTCAATGTATCATTAATCATAATGAAAAAAATATGTTGTTGGTGAAGGGAGCTTTTGGATTTACGACCATCAAGGTAACGAATTAAACCGTTATTTATTCAATCAATTTTCAACAGGAGAAGGAAGAAATGCTGAGACTGGTCGATCAAGCCAAATTTTCATCGCATTATCATCTAGAATGACCGGCATTCTATCATGTACTTTTTCCGTAACTCTGTTCGGTAATGTTGGGAACATTAAGCCAATAATAAATAAAAATGGATTCAGATTAAGGGAATAGATCGAATTATTATCGAATACCTCATGGCAAACGCGATAGCGCATTAAGAAATATGACTTGCAATTGATCGGATGAGTAGTTAAGTCTATTTCCGAATTCAACTGCCTGCACAATAGCTTCAGTTATGAGATGCTCCCTATCTTTCGCAATTTTATGTTCGTCTGCGTAAACAAAAGTCCCCACCCCTTGGGAGGTCAAAATATATCCTTCGCGTGCTAAGTCTCGATATACCCTTTTTGTTGTGATCAAACTGCAACCGAATTCGGCTGATAGCTCGCGGACAGACGGCAATCTAGATCCAAATGGATATTCTCCTCTAATAATGGCCTCGCGAATTTGATTTTTTATTATAATATAGAAAGGCTTTTCATCCTTGAGCATTAATCCCCCCCTCCCATTTCAACTCGAACTTGTCGCCCTTATTGCTCCCAGCAACAAGTTCGACCAACGTCATACCTTATCATTCCGTCTCCTGCTTGAGCAACATGGATCAATCCGGATGTACTCCGGATTGAATCGTTTTAGCTGTGGTCACCCCAAACTTCATACTAAGGCTCGCATAGACAATCAATATAATTGCGGCAGACAGGCATGATCTTGGCCGAATATATTATCGTTCAAATGGATCATCCACACGAATTCCCCAGTTGAAACCACGATCATAAAGAAGCCTAGCGTCATAGTCTGTGACGATAACCATATTTTTATCTTCTCCGCTAAGTCGGATGGTACCATCTGGCTGTTCCTGGAATACAAGCTCAATATTTTGCTCGGGCATAGAATAGTAGTCTACAATTTTTTCATCAGGTTTTCGTAGTCTCCGCAATTTCAATTGAATTGTTTCTGCTCCGATACGTTGGTAAATTCCTTCCAAAAGCGATCCGTCGGCTATTCGAACTTGGACATTGGCGGTTCCATTCTTCTCTACATCTCCAAAGGCAATCTTTTGCCATCTTTTATCCTCTGATAACTGTGCAGCTGGTGTTTCAGTATCTTCTTGCACAACCCACACTCCAGCAGGGGCAGACTCATTGATTTCTCTTACTGGTTGTGTTGTTAATGAAAACCAAGCCACGAGACCTAGAATCACGACTCCCGTTATGGGGCCGACAATTCTGGTCACGCGCGAGAACTTTGGCCAAGGGATAAGCGTTGGAGTGGTGATAGCTGAAATGTGTCCATTCCCAACCAAGGCTTTTGTTACTCGTATCATCCATGGCAGAATAACTATTGCAGACATGATGAGTAGAGCAAGCGAGATCTGCTTCCCTGGCATATCATAGCCTAAATTCAGAACGAATACGAATGACATCGAGGCTACCCCAATCATCCCACCTAGTACAATTGTACGTCGCCATATCAAAGCAACAGCAGCACCAACTTCTGAAACTCCGGCCAGAAGTTGAAACAAAGGTGAAAATGCTACCATTCTTGATAGTAGACCCATAGGGCTCATTTCGCCTTGAGAAATCAGTGCGTCCCCCATATCTGGTACTCCAAATTGGCCAAGTCCGAGTTTTATCGCACCGTTGTAAAGAAGAGTGACCGCCAGAAGGAATCGTATCGCACCGTGTATCCACCACATTAGTGCCAATAATTTTTTTTTGTAATCCATAAATTGCTCCTTTAGTTGTTATAATATCTCATCAAGTCCCCCTAAAATTAATTAAAAAAGTTTATTCCAAACATCAATAAACCCCCAATAACAATTGACCATAGAGCAATAGAGACTGTTATCCAGAGGCTAACATAGTTTTTGTTGGCTCCTGCTGCCAAAGAGGCACCAGCTGCTACGTGAAACGATAAGAGAATACCTGCTAAAGAAACCCCTGGAACACCATATTTATCGAAATATTGTCTTGCTTTTATAGCACGTTTACTGGGCTCATTCTTCTTTTTTTTCTTCTTCACTATCTTGGAACGAAGCATATTAATAACCCATATCAAAGCCATTACAGATACCCAGTTTCCCAATGCTGTTACTATAATTACTGGTAGAGTGGGCGCTCCTAGAATTACCCCTATCGGTATTGCACCGTGCATTTCAAAAAATGGTATTACAGAAAGGGCGAAGAAGATTAGTAATTGTAAAAACAAATTTCCTTCTAGACCCGGTATTAAGTTAAAATAAACCTCTTGTAATTCTTTCATATCTAAATTCCTCTCACGTGTTTATATTTTCAAAACACTATAAAATTTTATTTCTATGCCAAAGGATAAGGCTGGTAATTAATTAATTCAGAGTCAGTCAAAATACAATAGTTCTTCTAACTTCTTGCCCAGAGTAATATAAAGAATCAACATTTGTTGATTTACATTTATAGAGATTTCCTAGGGGAAAAAATAAAGAACAAGATTAATCACTTCTTCATTTATGAATCTATCTATCTTGTAGCAACCTGATCTTTGCCCCTTCCTAGCGGACGTTTTTTCCCCTAGTCGTCTGTGACTGTTTTTTTAAAGCAGATATACATGAATAACGCTGCACCAATTACCCATACAGCTAAAACCCACAATGGTAGCCACGAACTGTTAACGTGTATTTCTATGGCCTGCATGACCGGAAACTTATTGATGATATTTAGCGCTATACTGTCCTTATCAAGTCTGAAGAAGCTAATCAATGGTGTAAAACCGAACAGAAACATGACTGGCATCATGTAAGCGGATGTTACGGCAAGTGATTTTGAAAATAACCCAATTCCAATGCCAAGCAATAGAAAGAATAAGAACAGCAAGACTAGTCCAATGATTACTCTGAAGTTCATAAACGGTTCTATGCCAATAATCCCCAGCGACAAAACAAGGGAAATCAAGGTGATTAGTCCAGTGACCAGACTTTTTCCGATAATAATATCCAACAACGAAGCTGGGGATTGAATCAGACCACGCAATGTTTTCTTCTCATTTTCTTCGGCCATCATGATCATAATGATGCCTAATGTAACCACTGAAAAAACCGCCCCAACAATCACATAGATCAAGTTAAGTGGAAGTTGGACATCTCCAATCAAGTTGTAAAATAACGCCATGACAAAAGGGAGCACCGGCATCGCCAACAGCATCATGTTTTTCATAAAGTCTTTGATGTCTTTTTCAAAAATGGCAGTGATGCGTTGAATGTTCATTATACTAGCTCCTGTCCAGTCACTTTTAAAAAGATCTGACCAAGTGTCGGATGATCTGTATGCATTGCTTTTACCTGGCCGCTTGCAATCAGTTTCCTGATTTGATCGGCTTTATCCGGTTCATTTTTAATGACCAGTTGTTTTCCGTCAAAGGTCTCCACATGAAAATTGTGGGTAGAGTATTTGTAGCGTAATGCAGCCGGATTGTCTAATTCCTGCAGTTTGCCATTATGAAGAAACGCCACACGGTCACATAACTCTGTTGCTTCCTCCATATTATGGGTGGTCAAAAAAACCGTTGTTCCAGCTTCGTTCAGCTTCAACAGCCCACGATGAATGTGTGCCATGTTTCCAGGATCCAGAGCAGACGTCGGTTCATCGAGAAATACGAGTTCAGGCTTATGAATGAGTGCTTTTGCCAGCAGTACACGTTGTTTCATTCCTTTTGACAACTTCGAGACCGTTTTGGAACCTTCATCTTGCAAATTAACTTCACGCAGGATTACTTCGATTTGCTTCAGTGGCGAATTGTATAATTTGCAAAATAACTTCAGGTTATCATAGACGGTCAAGCGTTCATACAAAGAGCTGTTATCCGATAATATTCCAATCCTGGATTTGAAATCAGATGTTCCAAACTTTGCTGAACCCATACCGAGCACTCTCACGTCACCAGCTGTTTGCGTCAGCTCTCCGGTCAATATTTTAACCGTTGTTGTTTTACCAGATCCACTTGGACCAAGCAATCCGAAAATCTCCCCTTGCTTTACATGGAAACTGACATGTTTAATGGCGGTATTTTCCCCGAATACTTTCCGCATTCCTTTTACTTCAATTGTATCTTTCAACTGTACACCTCCTTCGATCAACTGCTTCAATCATAGCGAACCCGAGCTTAGGGTGCAGTAAAATCAGAATGGAATGTACCATAAGGAGAGTGAACTGTACCGGAATTCAAGTTAAAAAGCTAAATTTGTAAGTCGCCTATTCCAGCTATTAATAGTGAACTGTACTTATTTCAGGCTGAATTTCTCCTGGATATCCTGAATTTTGGTCCGAGACAGCGGAATGGTCGACATTATTTTATTGTCAATTCTAAGGGAATACGTATTTTTCGACCATGTAATAATCTCGCGTACCTTTTGCAGGTTCACAATGTAGGATCGGTGACAACGATAAAATCCGTAAACTGATAATTTCTTTTCGACTTCGGTAAGTGAGGAATCCATGGCATATGATTCATCATTAATTACAATCATTGCAATTCCATCCCGGCTTTCGATGTAATCGATCTCAGGCGGGTCAAATAAAATTATTTTATCATCCACTTTTGCTGAGATCTTGAATAGGTTTGCAGTCGTTGATGCGCCGGAACTCTCCAATTCGGGAGTTATTTTGTCCTCCTCAACAATTTCAACTTGCTTTAAACCGTTATGCTGAAGCTTGTAAGCAATATCCCCAATTAACAGAGCGTGTTCCATGTTGGAAACTAAAATGAGTACAGGTATTGGATAATCTTTAATTTTTTGAAGCATATTGATAAAGGTATTGATTGTCTTGACATCAACACCATGTATTGGCTCGCAGAACATCATTGAAGAGACAGCCTCTGAAGCATATCCTCTTCCCCAAGATGATTTAGCTCCACATGAATTATTAACACCACTCATATAATATTTGGCAAAATAAACCCTGCGGATTTCAGATTCCGAGCACTCGTGTAAAGGTTTTTTTGCACAGCCTTGCAGTTCAAACTGCACTAGAATTTCAGGCAACGGGGTCTTACATCCGAACCATTTATGAAAAAAGGTTATATTGTTTTCCACCGTTAGGCGCATGTATAATCCTTCCTGCTGATCACAAATCGAGATGTTGGTATTGTTGCGGAGGACCCTGACCAGCTCAGCCTGCAAATCTGTATCACTGTAAACAGCCGTCGTATGCGAATCACTGATGGTAAGGGAAAATAAGGGAAGCAACTCGCCGTTTATAATCTCTGGATTAATTGTAAAATTGGTCATTCCTTCATCCCTTCTGTTACTTTTCACGATATTTTTATAACTATTTGATTATTTTTGCCTGAAACGTGTTCTGTGGTGTTTTAAAATAAAGTTTGATCAAGATGGGGTTATATAGGCCTAATTTCAGCAAAAAGATCAGAGGCTGCTTTTGAAAAAGGATTGCTCGTATTGACTTTTCTGACGGACTTAATCAAGACATCTCCGTATTGACCTGGGCGTTTGAACCCATATAACGACTTGCTGATGGTACCATAGATATCCTTATAGCGAGGGCCAAACTGATAACCAAAAAGAAACATTGGAGTTAAAAAGCCTATCTTCCTTTTTACTGATAATTCTAAGCAAAAAGCCTGCCGACAAACTCCTCAAATTCTTCCTCGCTTAGGTTTCCCTCTTCTGATAGTTTGTGGTCCAGGTCTTCATTCTGTTTTGGAGAAACTCTAATTCGGCCTCCATCTCTTCTAATGATAAACCTTCCACACTTTCTGGAAGGACAAGATTGTTGCACAGTTTGTCATGCAACTTGGCTAAATTTCCAACCGCTCTATCGATAGATCGCATATTTGATGAATTCTCTTCTTTTCCGAGATATTTCAAACTAAGGTTAAGCTCTTTGTAGAGATCCGTTATTTCTTTATTACCTTCAAAGAACTCTTCCAACATGAATACGGAAAATAAGCTTTTTGAATATCATTTCTCTAAGAAACTTCTCTAATCCCCATCAATACATTTGCAACATCTCTGACATTCATCTTGATTTCCTCCTCCAGGGGATATTTTAAAAAAGCAGCTAACCTATAGACAGCTGCCATTTAAGTTATTCTTTAACGCTTAATTTTTGATAAGTTCTATTCTAAGATGCTGGGCTAGACGTTCCTCTGCCCTGGCTTGCATTACACCATCAAGAATCCCGCTTTCCTTTGTATACCCTCTGCACAAATACTTAGCGTAGGTTTGTCCCATCTTTCGTCCTTCTTCAATAATCTTAATTCCTCGTGTTCGCATACTCTTTCGTACTTCAGTTAGTTCTTCGGTAACACTATCCATGGGTGTTATTAAATGCAACTCAAATACTTCTTTCAATCGCAAATTACTTGATTGGATTTAATCTAAATTATCCTGTAGGAAATCCAAAAGTACAAGGAGTTCTAGATATTCTTTTACGAATGAACGGTCTTCACCTTCAGGTTGCTTGTTCGTACTAACCACCTAATTTCTAAATTAGTGTCACAAGTTATGTCTGGCCTTGAAGTAACCAGTCATCTCTGTATGTAATCCCTGGTAGTTTGTTTCGTTAATCAAAGCACTTACAGTCTTCTCAATTGAATCATAAATTTCACACCAATTAAAACAAATAGAACTCGTAACCATTTCTATTAACCGAAGCTAATAGTAAATTCAGGCGCAAACTTATAGTACCTTCTGGACTCATCAGACGAATTAATCCAATCTGATGGATTTTGTAAAAAGAATCACACGTTCTATTGCTGTTGCATCAATTCCAAAACGTTTTTTTTCAAAGACTTCCAATTATATTAATATCAGCTGAGGAATTTTTCGGTGTATTAGTATCCATAATTCGTACATAAATATTATTTGCAAAAACTCCCTGATACTGCTCTGTCAAATAATAGGGTGTATTGTGATCATTGCGTACAACTATTACATCGATAATCGTTTTAGATAGTTCAATTGACTGGACTGTAACAGTTGGTCTTATTCCACCAGCAAACTTTTTATCACTAAGAAAAGATACTAAATCTTGTGTTTTCTTTCTGTTCAAATCGGTTACTACTTTATTATTTAAATTACCATATATCGGAACAAATCTGCCCGTTAGTTCAATGAATTGAAGGGCAAGATTACGATTAGATACACGCCTAATTGGCAATAGGCACATGTTCTTGTCTAATACGGTAATCTGTACAAGTTCTTGTCCTTGGCTCGGGACAAGAACTTGTACAGATAAAGTAAAAAAGCCGCTAAAATAGCGACTTCAATGGGACCATGTTCTTGTCCCTCGACACTCCAAGTAATTCGTAAATTTTGCCCTGCTTAATATTGGGTCTTACATTGGAATCGGCCTCTGAACCTGCATATGCTTTGGTTACGCTAATCCTGCGCGCAATATATGTCATCGCTGTGTTCTCCTTTGTTTACAGTCCCTGGCGGGTTAATACCTGTATTATAAAGAAAGAAGCCTTCATATTTATTACGTGAACCTTCCAAAAATCTTAAGCTTGAGAAAACTCTTATGTACGTAACAACGATGTCTAACCGCAGTTCAAGTGAATAGAAAACACAAGCCCTTTGTATGGAACGCTTTATGAATCAATATTTTCACCCATATGCTCTATAAGTCGTTTAGTAGTGGTTAAACTAAGAGCCTTCCCCTGATAGTGCAGATTTCATGAATCCTCGAGTATATAAATTCGTTAAACACACAATTATGCTTCACTCGGAATTACATCAGCCCTGATTGCGTACAAAGATACCACTTAATTCCGAGATAAATACAAAAAAACTTAAGTATTTGGCACAACCAAAACTTAAGAATTCAATGTAAATCATACTTAATTATTGTAAAATTATAAATCACCTTTTCAATAATCACAATATTGCATATCTACAAAAAGTATCTCAATGGATCTTGTACGAAAGAATGATGGAGAAGCAGGCGTTAGACCGAGCAGTTAAAACATACCACGTGATGAAGGTTACTAATTTGAAAGATCAATTAGAATTCGGGTTATTTACTCCTCCCCCTCTCCTTCCTGATTTAGAAGTGAAAGGCCTTTGAAGAATACCCTTCCGCTTCTTATTCGAAGGGAAGGGCTGGACAATAATAATTGTGATGAAAAATTGCTTTATTGGTAAATGACCTGGATCATTCTGGTTCTACTTTTGTATCGGCAACCTGTATCACGGGATATGTTTTAACCGACTGGTCTAAAGTCTGCTTCTCCATTAGCTTCCCGTCCAAAACAACCGCGGATATGCTTGTCGTGTTTCGAATGTCCTCAAGCGGGTTCTTGTCAAGCAGCACGAGATCGGCGAGTTTTCCTTCTTCTACAGCCCCTAACTCCTGCTCTCTATCCAAATATCGTGAAGGATTCAGCGTTGCTGACTGCAAGGCCTGCAGCGGAGTAAGGCCGCCGCTTTTCACTAACATTTCGAGTTCATCGTGCAAGGAAACACCGTATATAAAGTTAGTCATTTCGTAGCTGGAATCGGTGCCTGCAAGCATCGGCACGCCGGCATCGCTCAACTTTTTGACCATGCCTGGCGTTGTGGAATTGATGGCCGTCATTAATTCCGTTTGTTCAGGAGGCGTTGCGCGAATCACTTCAGCCCAGTACTCCTGTACAGCAGTTGGTACATATTTGGACCGCGAGTCGATTTCGGTTTTTGCCATATTAAAATAGGTAACCATGGTCGGGACAGGCCAGACTTCCTTTTCTTTGAAAGTACGAAACAACTCGTTGGCCTTCTCAGAATCATAATGTTGAGAGGCCTCAATCTCTGCCAGCGAATAACCGATCAAATCGCTCATGTCCGCATTCTTGAAAAGTTCGTCTTCGATGCTCGAAGTGGCAATAAACAACCCGTGGAGATGTTCTATGCTCTTGAATCCCAGTTGAGCAGCTTCGCTAGCCCGCACCTCTACTGGCAAATGACCGACTACCGGTAAATTGAACTTTTTGGCTTCGTCCATGACTGCCAGAAATACAGAACGTGGCAACCAGGAGTATACTTTGATATGACTTGCGCCTATCTCCGCATTGTGACGTACGGCTTCGCGCGCTTCTTCCTCTGTTTTTAAGTAAAGCATGTGAGGGGCTTCATCAGCCGGCCCTCCATTTAAGGTCAAACCTGCATAGACAAGACGTGGAGTTGTCATACCGGCTTGAATACTCTTGTTCCACTGATCGACGTTTGTGAGCGCCGCCCCCATCTCCCTTACTCCAGTCACTCCGTTAGCCAGAAAGAGTGGGAAAGCATTTTTATAATTTTCTTCCAGATGGACATGCATGTCCCACAAGCCAGGAATGACATACTGTCCTTTAGCATCCCTGACCTGTGCGAAATCGGGGATGTCCATGTCCTCACTGTTTCCAATGTGACTTATCTTATTTTTCGTAATGGTAATCGTCTGATTATTGACTAACTTGCCGGACCTTACGTCCACTATTGTCGCATGCTGAATCACCAACGTCTGACTAGGATCAGTCTCCTTGTTTGTATGATTAGGATCTGTACATCCTGTTAATAGAATTAATAATGCCATAAATCCTAATAGCGGCTTCCCTAAATAACGATTTTTGTTCAACAAACTCATCTTTATCCTCCTCGTAGTTATGAATCATTTTGGGTATAATTTGATAGTAAAGTATAGATCCTGCTTTTTTATTAATGAATCCTTACAAAAAACTTACATTAGAATGGGTGAAAGAAATTTATTCAACTGTAGACGCTTTAAATGATGCATTAGAATTTGTGTTTGAGTTTTGGAAAATGTTAAGTCCGATTGTATACAACGTTCCTCTCTACCTCGCATCTTTCATCTGAAAGAACATCAATAGAAAAAACACCCTCCCGACCATAACTAATTGCTATTAGCTCCATCATTAAACTAATCTGCCCGTTAGCTTAATGAAACAGTTAAAGATGCTCATCAACATTGGTACCAAGTTCTTTACCTTTGATCGAAAAAAAGACAAATTCCTCACAAAAAAATCGTTATTCACGCGAATTCTTAAATTCAAGTTCTTTATTTCCCCTCCATCATGTTGCTCTTTAGATAACTACCTAATCCGAAATGACACAATGTTCTTGTCCATTTCGGCAATGGTACATTGTTCTTGTCCTCAGCTTAGGACAAGAACTTGGTTCCTTAAAGCAAAAAAGCCGCTATAATAGCGACTTTGAATGGAACAATGTTCTTGTCCCGCGACAAGTTTTCTGATTACCGGCTGCTGAAACGCAAAAAAGCCGCCCGTCCTAAAGGAAGGCGGCTTTCATATGATCCCTTTGGTTACGCTCCAACACTTGCTCCCTGACTCGCCTTGATGGCTTGCTCCAGGTCATAGAGGATATCCTGAATATTCTCTGTGCCCACAGATAGACGAATCAGCTCCGGATTAACACCTGCTGCGGTCTGCTCATCTTCTGTCAGCTGTTGGTGCGTTGTACTTGCCGGATGAATGATCAGTGACTTGGAGTCACCTACATTCGCAAGGTGCGAGAACAACTTCACATTCTCAATCAGTTTGCGTCCCGCATCCACGCCGCCTTTGATCCCAAAGGTCAAAATGGCGCCTTGGCCTCTCGGCAAATACTTCTGTGCCAGCTCATAGGAAGGGTGACTCGGCAAACCTGCGTAGCTTACCCATTCCACATCCTCATGTTTCTCCAGATATTGCGCCACAGCCAGTGCGTTGCTGCTATGACGTTCGACACGCAGATGCAGCGTCTCCAGTCCTTGAATAAGCAACCAAGAATTGAAAGGTGAAATCGGTGCCCCGAGGTCACGCATCAATTGTACCCGTGCTTTGATAATATAAGCAATCGGTCCAACAGCTTCCGTATACACCACACCATGATAGCTGGAATCCGGCTCCGTCAGTCCCGGGAACTTGCCACTTGCTTTCCAATCGAATTTGCCGCTGTCCACAATAACACCACCGAGTGATGTACCGTGACCGCCGATAAATTTGGTCGCCGAATGAACGACAATATCCGCTCCATGCTCGATTGGACGAAGCAAATATGGACTTGGGAATGTATTGTCTACAATCAAAGGAATGCCATGTTCATGAGCGATAGCGGCCACAGCTTCGATGTCCAGTACGTTGCCTTGCGGATTACCGATTGTTTCAGCGTACAATGCTTTTGTCTTATCCGTAATCGCCGCCCGGAAATTCTCAGGATCACTGGAATCTACAAACTTTACATCCAGGCCAAGTTTCGGTAGTGTGGTTGAGAACAGATTATATGTTCCCCCATACAGACTGGCTGCGGAAACAATCTCATCTCCCGCACCTGCGATGTTTAAGAGGGAGAACGTAATCGCTGCCTGACCGGAAGCGGTAGCCAGTGCACCCGCGCCTCCCTCAAGTGCAGCAATACGTTGTTCGAACACATCGGTGGTCGGATTCATTAGACGGGTATAGATGTTGCCAAACTCTTTCAATCCAAACAGATTGGCTGCATGCTCCGTATCACGGAATCCGTAGGATGTTGTTTGGTACAACGGTACAGCGCGTGCGTGGGTAGTCGGATCAATCTCCTGGCCTGCATGGACTGCCAATGTTTCAAATGAAAGCTCACGTTCGTTTGACATAAATCTGTTTCCTCCCTTAACTTATACGTTTGGCACTTAACTAGGTGTCATGACATGGTGGCGTATGTTTTCCATATTCTCTCACAAGATGTCGCTTTTGAAAAGAAATATTTCCGATTTCTCCGATGAGAAATGTTAATTATGTATTTTAAGGAATCTATACCAAAAAACCTTTGCAGAGAGCAAAGGTTTTTTGATTTGATTTTGGGCAACCATACCTGCTGGATGACCACCTGACACTTTTACCATCTATACCCGAACCCCACTCCACACTTCGCGTAAATACTTGGCTGCCGGGACCGCTTCTTCCGCCGTTACCCCTTCTAGCGAAATATCGATGTGTGGTTTATAGGTCTTCAATAGTTCAAAAAATAACGGATAATCCAGGATGCCCTCGCCGGGCACCGGATTGTACTTCTCACCCTGCGCATTGAAAGCCACATCTTTGGCATGAATGACAATGATACGCTGATACAGCGTTTCCATCACTTCACGCAGGAATGCAGACTGATCAGCCACATGGGGCTGCTTGATCAAATTACAAGGATCGAACAGCATGCCCAGATTGGATGAAGGAATTTCTTCAAACAGCCGGGTCATATGCTCACGCGTATGAAGTGTATGGGTAGATACAGGCTCAATCGCCGCATGAACACCCCACTTTTCCGCTTCTTCCGCCAGTTCCTCTACCGTCTCCCGCAGCACCGTCCACGCCTTTTCTTCATATCCGTCTGGATGAGATTCCCGATACGTATCCAAGCCCCCGGTCTCCGTTGCCACCA
The DNA here is from genome assembly GCF_042674385.1 of Paenibacillus sp. NPDC056933. Lineage (NCBI taxonomy): Bacteria > Bacillati > Bacillota > Bacilli > Caryophanales > Paenibacillaceae > Paenibacillus > Paenibacillus sp. NPDC056933. Next base: position 104,184 of record NZ_JBHUQN010000006.1, read on the forward strand.
TGCTGCAACCGAAATCCCGGGCATAACGCAGATGCTCCTTGAATCGATCAATGTCTGCACGACGGGCTACAGGATCAGGATCAATCGGGTTAATGTAGCAACCCAGTACCGCAATCTTGACTCCGCGCTGTGCAAATTGATCTCCGATCTCGTTCGCCAGTCCAGGGCTCAGCTTGCCATTGGCCGAGTCTACATCCGACAAAGCCTTGGCTAATGCCAGCTGTACCGAATTAAATCCATTATCCGCAATGGTCTGTGCAAGCTGTGCTGTAGGTTGTTTGCCAAACGTATGCGCCAGAATACCAAGTTTCATGTCCATGCCTCCTTTACAGTCGGATTGCTGACAGGGTTTTAACGAGCCATCCAGCCGCCATCCACATTCAATATGTGACCATTCAAATAATCCGAAGCTGCCGATGCCAGGAATACAACCGGACCCTTCAAATCCTCAGGTGTTCCCCAGCGTCCAGCCGGAATCCGTGCCGTGATGTCACGGTAACGATTTTCATCGGCGCGAATCTGAGTGGTATTGTCTGTTTCCATATAGCCTGGTGCTATCCCGTTGATCTGAACACCTTTGCCTGCCCATTCATTTGCAAGTGCTTTCGTTAAACCGGCTACCCCGTGTTTACTGGCCGTGTATCCCGGTACGTTAATTCCGCCTTGATAGGACAGCATGGATGCAATGTTAATGATCTTGCCGCTTCCCCGTTCAATCATATGTCTGCCGGCCAACTGGCTCAGGAAAAATACCGTATTCAGGTTAAGACCGATGACATCATGCCAATCCTGTTGACCGTGATCAGCTGCAGGTGTGCGACGAATAATTCCCGCATTGTTGACCAGAATATCAATTCTCCCTTGAAAGGCTAACGCCTTTTCAAACACCCCGGTCAATTCGTCTTCACGGCTCAAATCAGCTTCAATCACATACGCTTTCCGTCCGAGAGCCTCAATGGCACGCGCTGTTTCCGATGGATTGGAGTAAGACACCAGCACAACATCCGCCCCCGCTTCAGCAAGGCCAACCGCCATTCCTTGCCCCAATCCTCCCGAAGTACCAGTAACAAGTGCAACTTGTCCGCTTAAATCAAATGGGTTCATGAATGATTCCTCCGCATGGTTATTGGTATGCAAACCGTGTTCTACAGCCCCGGTGGTCAAGTAACCACTGTGAACTGAAGGTCAGCTCTGATAATCCACTTCGATGCCATTTTGCCTGTACAGGGATGCTGTCTCCTCATCCAAGCGACTATCGCTAATAATGCAGTCCAACTCCGAACAGTGTGCAAAGGTCCGAAGGGCAAATTGTCCGAATTTATAATGATCCACGACGCCATAGACCTGCTGAGATGCAGAGATCATTGCCTTTTTCAGCGGCACCAGATCTCCTGTATATATGGAAAGTCCAAATTCCGGATGAAGTGCAGTCGTTGAGATAAACGCTTTGTGAATATTGAGACCGGAAATGAAGGCCGCCGTATCGTCTCCCACCAGCATATTGCGCACTCTTGCTCCACCGGGCACAACCAGCCGCACCTGTTCCTTTTTGGTCAACTCCGCAATAATGAACAGATCATTGGTAACCACGGTAATGGGTTGATTGTCCATACGCTTCGCCATCTCCAGCGTAGTGCTTCCGCCATCCAGTGCAACAATATCTCCTGGTCGGATATAAGCAAGGGCTCGCTCGGCAATTTCCGTTTTTTCCGAATGATGCTTTTCCGTAGCCCCACGACTTGTGAGGATGCCGTACTGGTCGTTCTGAGCCAGCATCGCACCCCCATGGACACGTACGAGCAATCCCATGTTTTCCAGCTTGTCGAGATCCTCCCGTACGGTCTTGCCCGTCACCTGCAGCAGTTCACTCAGGTCACTTACGGTGACTTCCTGCCGTTCCAGCAGAGCCTCCATAATTTTTTCATGTCTTTTCAATGGATTCATCACAGATCAACTTCCTGTTTCTTTGAAATTTACGCGCCTATTTCAGGTCCTTCATCGCCACGCCGTCCATATCCTCGAACGTCTGGTTTTCACCAGCCATTGCCCAGCAGAAGGTATAGCTGCTTGTACCCACACCACTGTGAATGGACCAACTTGGGGAAATGATCGCCTGACGGTCGCGTACAACCAGATGCCGCGTTTCATTTGGCTCACCCATCATATGGAATACGACACCATCTTCCGGCAGGTTCCAGTACAAGTATACTTCGGAACGGCGATTGTGCGTATGTGCAGGCATGGTATTCCACATGTTACCCTTGTCGAGTTCCGTAATGCCCATCACCAGCTGACAGCTCTGGATACCGCCTTCTCCTTGGTGGATATAGCGATAGATTGTCCGTTCATTCGAGCTTGCGATACTGCCGAGATGGTTCGGCTGAGCCTGCTCCTGAGTAGCCTTTTGCGTAGGATAAGTATGGTGCGCCGGTGTGGACACAAAATAAAATTGGGCCGGCTGTTCGTTGCCGTTACTCTTAAACACAACTTCTTTTACACCTCTGCCGATATACAGGCACTCTTTCGCCCCAATCTCATAGCCCTGACCATCCGCTGTCACTGTTCCGTGACCGCCAACATTAATGATACCGATTTCACGACGCTCCAGGAAAAAGTTCGTTCCGATATCCTTCAAATTCACTTCAAGTGCAATATCCTTGCTTTGAGGTACAGCCGTTCCTACAATATAACGATCCACATGAGAGTAAACGGTTACCAATTCATCTGTGGCAAACAATTGCTCCATCAGGAATTCCTCACGCAGTCGGGACGTATCATACGTTTTCACTTCGTTCGGGTGTGCAGCATAACGGTTTTCCATTATTAATCCATTCCTTTCATTCGTCAGATTACGTTCATATAAGTTCATTTTAGTTCATTATGTATCTTTTGTGTACCTTTTTTTTATAAAAAAGATGTGTCTGAAATAAAAATCCCTAAGGAGTACGGTTGCAAAGCTTCTCCGCATTCTCATTAGGGACTATCTGGATCTTCTAACTTCCACTTGCGTTATTGATAAGTAACTATTATAAGATCGTTACTGCTGCCACATTTTTTTATTCATTACAATTAACTTAATAGAAGAACCTTTCCATCGATACTCGATTCTGCGGTTGCAATGGCCTGTTTCACATTTGCTAGCTCAAACGTTGCCGCAATGTTTGCCATCAATAGCCGCCCTTCCCGAACTAGCTCAATCACTTCATTAAATACCTGTTCCCATCGTTCTTGCGAGCATCGTTCTACCCAATGTTTCAGCCAAAAGAGTTTAACGTTAACTTGTGTTCCGCGGGTCATCTCATGCCATAACGGTGAGATGCCTGAGAGCAGTCCGACGCTGATTACCGTGCCATGCGGCCTTAGAAAACTCACGAGCCGCTCTCCGTCTGTCCCTCCGATGCAGTCGACGGCCGCATTAGCGCCACGCCCCTCCGTTAATTCTGAAATTTTCTCCTTCAATAACTCTTCCATCGTATTCAGAACAGAAAATGCGCCAAGGCGATATAATTCAGCCGAATGGCGATCGTTTCTTGTAAGCGCAATCATACGGAATCCCAGAATCTTCGATAACTGTGCAAAGATTCGCCCAATCGCGGAACCACCTGCATTGACAATCAAGGTATCGCCGTACGTAAGATGAAGCATATCTGTACAAATCAGCCAAGCTGTTATCGGGTTAATGTAGATCTGACTTGCCGACTCGTCATTAATATCATCGGGCACGAAGATCGTATGTCGATCCAAAGTCTTCACCATCTCTTGCCACGTGTTCTCACCTTTCAGCGGTAAGACGCGTCGACCCAACAGTTGATTGGACACTCCCGGCCCTACTGCCTCCACTACACCCACTCCCTCGAACCCAGGAACAGCTGGCAGCAGGGTCCGATGCGGATATGCGCCACGGATCGGAATGACATCTGAGGGATTAATAGGCCGAGCGCACATCCTCACCGCCAATTCACCGGGGCCAGGGGGGACTAGCTCCTTCTCTTCTATGCACAGCACTTCGTTCGGCTCGCCAAAACGGTAATAACGTATAACCTTAGCCTTCATTATTGCATCTCCTAAAATCATTTTTCTTAGATAAAAATATAAATATAGTATGTAATAAAATAAATAATAAACAACGCTGTTTATCCAAAAAATAGGGAATTAGTTTTAAACGAGACATCCTTTTCAGTAGAATTAATAGCTCTCCTAACACAATTTCAAAAGGAGATCTCTCAAGAAAAAGATTACCCCATTTACGAACTTAGTGTAAACGTTATTACTGAAAAGAAGGGCAGAAAGTTTTGCAAATGACCGTATATCATCATACAATTGAGTACTTCTAAAAATAGATTAATAATGTCCTTAGTGTTGCAACAAATAAAAGAACCTGACGGGAACATCCCCGCCAAGCTCTGGTTAACATCGATGTATTATAACGAATAAATAAGCGCCTCGTAAGGAAGCAAACGAACGGTCCCGTTCCTGACTTCTTCGGAGGTTGAACGATTGATATTGCCAATGACCAGGCGGGCATTCGTATACCGTTCACCAAATGATGCAGGCAGACGATAGGTCTGCTCCCGGTCCGAATGATTGAGCATGACAAGCCATGTCTCCCCATCCAGACTGCGGCTATATGCATATACATGCTCTTCCCCTGCCGATTGGTCACGATAATCTCCGTAAACCATAACTGCATGCGTTTTACGCAAGGCAATCAGCTGCTGATAATATGCAAATATGGAATCTTGCGCAGCCAAATCCCGCTCCACATTAATCTCTTCATAGTTGGGATTCACCTGCATCCACGGCTGCCCTTCGGTAAACCCGGCGTGCTTGCTGCTGTCCCACTGCATTGGTGTGCGGGAATTATCCCGGCTCAGCGGCTGAAGACTGTGGAGGACTTCATCTGGTGCACGGCCTTTACCGATTTCTTCCTTATATTTGTTCTTCATTGCAATATCGTGATATTCATTAATGGAAGAGAAACGAACACCCGTCATGCCGATCTCCTCTCCCTGGAATACATACGGTGTTCCCGGAAGAGTATGAATCATGGTCGCCAGTTGTTTGGCGGATTCCACACGGTATTGTCCATCATTGCCATACCTTGAAACCTGTCGGGTGTGATCGTGATTGTTCAGGAACTGGGAGTTCCAACCTTCATGACGGAATGCTTCATACCAGCTCTCCTGAATTTCCTTGTACCGTGCCAGATCCCAAGTAGGCATGTCATCCGCCACCTGGAAATGGAATAACGTATGCAGCTCTTTCCGGTTATCCCCCACATACAGAAGGCCATCCTCTGGTGTGACAAACGGAATTTCTCCTACGGTCATGATGTCATAATGCTGGAGAACCTCCCGGTTCATTTCCTGCAAATATTCATGAATGCCCGGATTATTGCCCAGATAATCAATATGTTCGGGGTGCTCCGCATCCGGGAAACCTTCCAGCTTGGCGAGCAGATTAATAACATCCATGCGGAAGCCATCTATGCCCTGATCCAGCCAGAAACGCATCATCCGATAAATCTCCTGACGCAGTTCGGGATTCTCCCAATTCAGATCAGGTTGCTCTTTCGCAAAGGAATGGAAATAATACTCTCCCGTCCGCTCGTCGTAGGTCCAGGTCGTCGGTTCAAAGTAGGAGCGCCAGTTGTTCGGCGGACCGTCCTGTTTACCCGGCTTCCAGATATACCAGTCGCGTTTCGGATGATCGACGGATGAACGCGATTCCTCAAACCATGCATGCTGCTCTGATGTATGATTGACCACCAGATCCATAATAAGCTTCATGCCTCGTTCATGGACCTTGTCCAACAGTTGCCTGAACTGCTCCATCGTCCCGGCCTTGGCCATGATGCGGTAATAATCCGCTATGTCATATCCGTTGTCTTTATCCGGCGATTCGTAAATGGGATTAAGCCAGATGACATCAATGCCCAGACTTTTGATATAGTCGAGCTTGAGTATCAAGCCTTCCAGATCCCCGATGCCGTCTCCGTTCGCATCCAGGAAGCTGCGCCAGTAGACCTGGTATACAACCGCTTCTTTCCACCACGCCTGATTCACGCTGCATCCCTCCTTTTTCCTTCGTGGTTCTGATCCTGTAATGGGATTTGGTTCTGCTTCAATAACTTTCCTTCAGCAAGTTCTCTCTCAGCGTGCTTTCCAGGAACGACAGCGTTAGCTGTTTTGTATCCTTCAATACCACGTCTGCTCCTGAACCTTTGAGTACAGCTTCTTCACCAATACCTACGGCGATCATGCCTGCGGATTTGATGGCCTCAATGCCCGCCTGTGCATCCTCGATGCCGATGCAGGCCTTAACGTCAGCACCCACTTCTTCCGCTCCCCGCAGGAACAGATCAGGTGCAGGTTTGCCATGCGGAACGGAATCCGGATGTACCACATAGCTGAACAACGAGTCCAACTTCAGCGCCTTCAGAATTTGAGGTGCATTTTTGCTGGCCGAAGCGATGACCGCAGGAATGCCGGAGGCTTGCAGCTCAAGCAGCAACTCCCGAATTCCGGGATAGGTGTGCTCCGGTGTCAGTGAATCCAGCAACGAGACGTAATGTTCGTTTTTACGCTGTGCGAATTCTTCCTTTTCCTCGGCCGAAAACGCATCTTCCTTGCCTCCCAGACGTAAAATGCGCGCCAGCGACTCTCCGCGGCTAATGCCCTTTAACTGCTCGTTGAACTCCCGATCAAACGGAATATCCAGCGATTCCCCCAGCTTCTTCCACGCTACATAATGGTACTCCGCTGTGTCAGTAATGACACCATCCAAATCAAAAATAACGGCTTGAAGTGCTCCGTTCCCTTTCATTTACCCGTTCCTCCCCATGTTATTGCTCTAGTTGAGTTCAACTAAAAGATATTTACACTGGCCACTACGATGACAGAACAACCTTCCGATCGCTGTTATCCCCAGATTTTTTTGATATCCTTTTCAGAAGGGAAAATCCGGGGATAAAGGCGAACACTTCGCTTCTTCAGGTTATTTCTGCCCTCTCCGTTATCGTGTAAATGTTTAGTTGAACATTATAGTTGCCATTCAATCCGACTCTCGCTGCTTTCCCGTCTTTCGCCCTTCCAGTCCAGAACGATCGTCCAGCCCGATTCGTTGGAAATGCTCGCATATCGAATGCCCTCACGGGATTCAAAATGAATATCGAACGCTGCATCGCCTACCATCAGATGCTCCAGACTGCACTTCTTGTCAGCCCACGCCTGTGGCAATACAGGTGATATCGTCACCCGGCGCTTGTGCGCTTCCGGCTGAACTCCGAAGAAATGTCGTACCACAGGTACAGCCAGTGCATAGATCGTCCACGCTTGCACTACACAGCCGTAGTCCGGAGACATCTCCGAGAACGAACCCGGCAGTACACGTGAGAAGCTTTTCCCCATCCGGCGCAGTAAATCGAGCGCGTGATCCGGATGCCCGTACGCCGCTTCTGCAACCGCATGTGCTCCCGTAGAGATCGTCATCGTTCCCTGTTGATACATGGCAGCAAGATACGTACCGTATTCACCAATGAAGTCGCGGTTTCGCATCGCTTCCAGAGCACGCTGTGCCTTGTCCTGATCGGCAATTCCTGCTTCCATCGGAGTGACAATGACCCAGTTTTTGTTTAGCAGCCAACCGCGGTCTGACTGATTCTCACCTGCATCGGCCAGCAAGCCTTCCACGTACTCCCGGTAGTCTGTGATCCCTTGCTTTTCAGCGAGAGAAACCATGTAATCCACCTTGGGCACAATATCGGAAACAGGTGCAACGGCATCCGCATAGAGGCTGTCTTTTTCAGACCAATACACATCATTCACCGCTTGTACCGCTTGCTCAGCCAGCTTATGATACGTCTGGTGACGCTCGGTTTCACCCAGATAAAGACTCATCTGCTCCAGCGCCTGAAGTGCCTTGGCTGTGTATACAGCACTATCAATCAGCTCCATATTCAATCCGGCAATCTCGATAATGCCGTAACCGGATGGGAACAGGTCTCCGTCCGGGTCCATCTCACCCAGCAGCCAATCGATGCCCTGAACACAGTAGTCATAATGCTCGCGCAGAAGTGCGTCGTCTCCGGTCCACAAGAACATTTCCCATACAAAGGCGATATAGTGTGCCGTCTCCTGCGTGTTGCCGCGATTAGACACGGCTCCTATCGTGGTCACTTCATGCACAAAACGTCCATTGCCGTTTGCTTCCTTGGATTTCTCCAGCAACAAATTCAACGTATCCCGCACCAGCTGATGATCTCCCGTAGCAAGAACACCCTGAAGCGCATACGTACTGTCACAGCCGAACCACCATGGATACGTTGGCCCACCTGCTGTCAAACCACGACCGATTCCATCTACTTGCTGCACCAGCCACTGATTATTGCGCTTCACCCAAGCGAATTGCTCGTTCAGCTCATCTTCGCCTTCAATGGTAAGCACTGAACGCTGATCCAGCTTGTCGTAGAACTGCTGCTTCTGCTCTTTCAATCGAAGGTGATCACGTTCGATGACTGCATAAGTCTGCTCACAGGCTTCACGGGACGACTCCGAACCGGCAACAAATAACCGGAAGCGGAACACATCCTTCTCCTCCAGCGTGCAATCTGTTACAAAAGAAATGCCTGTGCCCTTGCCTGCCGTCAGTTCTGGTCCGTAAATCTCCGGCCCAACCGTCATTTCCGTTCCAGGCAGGTCACTTCCAATCATGGCATACCAGTCTTGGGTATCATCTTTTACGATGACCTTGCGCGAAGACATAGCTTCTGCCGTTTCACCTACGCCCGGGATAATTCCAATCTCATCGGAATACCACACCGGACGGAGATCGGTACGTGACAGCAGCTCCAGCTTGAGCCGGGTTGTTCCTTTCCCGTAAGCGCTGATCTCATATTCTGCGACCATGCCTTTTTCATAATCGGGGGCAAACTGACTGCGTTCGATGGATACCGGAATGTGGCTCAATCCGTGATCATAATCGAAACGGCTCCCACCCCACGACTCACTCGTGAATCCGTCTGCCCTTGCCCATACAGCAATGTCGCGATCCAGATCGGTTACCTTCAGCCAAAAACCGTCCAGCAGCTTGATCGGATGCAGCCATACACCGCCCATTTCGTTAGCCATATGATGTCCGAAATCGGGAAAGTATCCGTCCTGGGTACCGCAAATTTTTACATATTCACCTGCGTTATAATACAAATTAAAAGGATGTCTGCTTGTTAATGTGGCCATGGTAATCCTCCTTTGCGGTTTGCCTCACCGCTCATCTCTTCTATTCTTACGGACTATTAGCCCTTGATTGCCGAAGAGATGGAAATGCCTTCAATAAAGTATTTTTGTGCAACAAAGAACACAAGGAGTGGCGGAAGCATGATCAGCATCGTAGCAGCCATTAGCATGTTCCATTCCACGTTATACAGCCCTTTGAACATCGACAAACCAAGAGCCAGCGTATATTTCTCACTGGAGTTCAGATAAATGAGTGGTCCCTGGAAATCATTCCATACGCCCATAAAAGTAAAGATCGATACGGCAATCAGCGGCGGCATGGACAGCGGCAGCATGATTTTGGTGAAAATCTGCATTTTGTTTGCTCCGTCCACGAAAGCGGACTCATCGAGATCACGCGGAATGCCGCGCATGAACTGGCGGATCAGGAAGATGTTAAACGCTCCGCCCCCGAAAAATGCAGGGATAATGAGTGGTAAAAATGTATCAACCCAGCCGATTTCCTTGAACATGATGAACATCGGGATCATCGTTACCTGCGAAGGAAGCATCATTGTCGCCAGCAGAACCAGGAACAGCGTACGTTTGCCGCGGAAGTTAAACCGGGCGAAACCATATGCACATAGGGCAGACGAGAATACGGTCCCGACTAATACCGGAATCAGAATAATCAGCGTATTTTTCAAAAATGTAAAAAACGGGATGGCCAGAACGGCATTTTTATAGTTAGACCACATCCATACAGCCGGGAAAAAATCATCCTTGAATACCTCGGCAGGCGTTTTAAGCGAAGTTGCAAACGTCCATAACAGCGGGATCAGCACGACGGCCGCACCAGCGAGAAGCATGAGCATAGAGAATAGTTTCGAGTAGACCGGTTTCCGTGTCGTTGCTTGATTCATCATTTGTCCTCCTCTCAATCCTTTTCGTTATCGCCCTGGTAATAGACCCACATCGAAGAACTGCGGATGACCAGCAACGTAAACGCCAGAATGATGATGAACAATACCCAGGAGAGTGCCGAAGCATAGCCCATTTCAAAATCGGTGAAAGCTTTATTGTACAGATACAAGTTATAGAACAAGGTCGAATTAAGCGGTCCCCCGTTGGTCATAACAAATGCCTGTGTGAAATACTGGAATCCGCCGATGATACCCATAATGACGTTGAAGAATACCGTAGGGGAAATCATAGGCAAAGTAATGTTGAAAAACCGTTGAAACGGCCCCGCGCCATCCAGATTGGCAGCTTCATACAGCTCTTCGGGAACCCCCTGCAAGCCGGACAAATAAATGATGATCGTATTGCCGACGCCCCACAGCCCCATGACAATAAGTGCACCCAGCGCATAGCTAGGGTCTTGAAGCCAAGCAGGTCCCTGTACACCGAAAAAGGCAAGCGCCCGGTTCAGAATGCCGTATTCCGGATTAAAAATCATAATCCACATCATCGATGCCGCCACAGCCGGAATGACGGATGGCATGAAATAGATCAATCGGAAAAATTTCATGCCTCTGTTCCGCATATTCAGCAGCAGGGCGATCAGCAAGGATGCCACTTGATACAGCGGTACGGATACAAGTGCGAAAATAAAGGTAACTTTCAACGATTGATAGAACAGCTCATCATGGAACATCGTTTTGAAGTTATCCAGGCCGACCCATTCAATCGATTGTACGCCGGTAATAATATCCCATTTGCTAAAAGCCAGCAGCAAAGAAAACAACATTGGACCAATGGTAAAGAGCAACAAACCTATAAGCCAGGGCAATATGAACCAGTACCCGGCACGCTCGGATTTAGAATTACGCATAGCTGCCTCCTTGATGAAGAGGGTGAATCAGCATGGCCGCCGACTCACCCGCATGGTTTTTACTTGATTTTGCTGTCTACGTTCTTCGCAGCTTCATCCAGAGCGCCTTTGACATCCTGTTTGCCAAGCAGCACTTTTTCCAGCGCCTTGGTGAATTCTTCAACGAACACTGGTCCGTTTGAAGAGCGCATGGTTACCGGTTTTTTAGCATAATCCATCATTTCGATGACCGGTTTGTCTGCTACTTCCTTGGCTTTGACTTCGTCCAATTCTTTCACAGTAGCCGGCAATACTTTACCGTTCGCAGAGCGAAGCTTCTGTGCATCAGTACCCGAGAGCCATTTCACCAGTTCGTATGCCGCTTCTTTATTTTTGCCCGCTGCATTAATGGCCCAACCCGCACTTGCGATGATGCTGGAACGTGTGCCGTCCGTATTTTGTGGAATTAGTGCAGAACCATATTGAACATCGGATTTGTCGAGATCTCCCTTGATCCAGCGACCTGTAATCATCATGGCGAGCTTGTCTGTCATGAACATCGATGAATCTCCGCCAAGTGTTTCGGAATCCAGTGGAGTCGGGGAAACACGGCTGTCTCCTTGAGACCAGGAAACATATTGCTCCATTGCCGCTATCGTTTTTTCACTGTTCATGTAACCTTCTGCAGCTGTTCCATCCTCATTTGCGATGTCTGTACCGTAATCCCACAGATACGTATAGATCGGATATTCCCATTTGCCTGCGTTGAATCCGAATTGAGTATATTTATTTCCATCTTTTTTCGTCAGTTTTTGTGCAGTTGCAATCATGTCATCCCAAGTCCATTCATCTGTTGGATAAGGGATTCCCGCTTCATCAAACATGCGTTTGTTGTACCACAGAGCAAGTGGATTAAAATCTTTAGGCAAGTAGTATTGTTTGCCTTCGATTTTCATATTTTCAATAAGATCCTTTTGGAAAATATCCAGATTAAACGAAGTGTCTTTGCTCAAATAATCATCAAGCGGCTCAATTACACCTTTATCAACGTATTTGTAGTAGTCGCCTTCACCAACCAGGAATACGTCTGGTGCCTGGCCTGCTGCCAGGGATGTGGTGAGTTTTGTTCCATAACCTTCACTTGGAATGGGCTCAAACTTCACTTCGATATCCGGGTGTGCAGCATTGAACTCTTCTGCAAGCTTCACTTCATCCGCACCGGAGTTGACATCTCCCCACACGGAGAAGGTGAGTTTTACCTTTTCTCCTTTTCCGCCTTCCGCACTGTTGCTTCCACCCGAAGAACACGCAGATAACACGAATACCAGAATCAACATCATGACCAAACTTGCGGACCCTTTTTTCATTTGATTGACCTCCCACATGGATTTATATTAAACCAAGGTTTGAAACCGTTCGCTGAAAGTAACCGGCTGGCCTGAGAGAAGGAGTGTAATTTCTTCCTCTGCATCACTTTCGATTAGAATGCCCTCTGGCGTGATTGTGATATGCAGCAGCTGATTATGCCAATAGAGCGGGAATTTCAGTCTGCTCCAGGACTCCGGAAGCTTCGGATCGAGATGAAGCTGGCCATCCAACATGCGAACTCCGGCAAATCCCATCACAACACATTCCCATATTCCACCCAGAGAAGCTGAATGGATGCCTGCATCCGAAGAGTGCATATGTGGTCCCAGATCAATCTCGGACGCCCGGCGGAACAGATCATATGCGAGCGGACGATTACCGAAGTCACTGGCAAGGATACTGTGCGTCGACAGGGACAATGAGGAATCATGCAATGTTTTTTCCTCATAGTAGTCGTAGTTGGCACGTTTGATAGCGGGTTCAAATTTATTCTCAAGCAGGAAGAACAGCATCATGATGTCAGCCTGCTTCGAAATTTGTATTTCACCAACCTGATCCAGGTTGTAGTCATTGAAGATGCTGGCGACTTTCGTCTGATTTTTGTAAGGGGTAAGATCAATGACTTTCTTCTGCAAGTAGGTATCATCCTGTGGAATAAGTCCTTGTTCATTGGGCCCTGGCAGATACATCTGATCCAGCTTGTTCCACGCTTCCCGAGCGGAGGTCAGGTCAAGCTTCCCAGACAATGCCTTGAGCAACTCAGGTTTTTCCTGCTGAAGCTTTTCATAATATTGAATGGCCAGTTCCATATTGAAGTGAGCCATATGATTAGTGAATGCATTATTGTCCACATGTTCCTTATACTCATCCGGTCCAACAACCTCATTAATGTGGTAACGGCCCTTGGCCTCATCCCACTCCAGACGGCTGGCCCAGAACGTTGCTGTGTCAAAAATAATCTCGTAGCCATATTGATCCATGAACGCTTCATCGCCTGTCGATTGCACATAATGCCAAACGGCATAAGCGATGTCGGAGGTAATGTGCTGTTCAATAAAGCCGGACCAGATCATCGTCTGTTCTCCGGTTACGATATCTACATCTCCCCATACCGGTGTAACTTCGCCATCTTCGATCCAGGCAGCTTCCCACGGATACATGGCTCCTTCGAATCCGTTCTCCTTGGCCTTGCTTCTGGCTCCATCCAACCCCTGATATCGATATTCCAGCAAGGATCTTGCGATTTGGGGATTGCTGTAGATGAAGAATGGAAGGATGAAGATTTCCGTATCCCAAAAGGAATGTCCCTTGTACCCTTCGCCACTTAATCCTTTTGCTCCGATTCCCATGCGATTATCATGTGCAGGTGTCATAATGACGAGATGATAGATGGCGAAACGGATGGCAAGCTGGTCATATCCGCTTGTGCTGTCCACTTCAATGTTGTACATGGACCAGGTATTCGCCCAAGCGTTAGCGCTTTCACGAAATAGCTGATCATACCCTTTTTGCGATTCTTGCTTCAGCTCTGTCAGCGCCGTTTCACGCATTTTCTCCAGTGAATACTCACTGTTGTTGTAAACGAGATCGCGGCTGGTATGCACATTCGAGATTTTTTCCAGAGTTACCGATTGTCCGGCCTCCACGGTTACTGTGCCTTCGATGCCTACCTTGCGGCGCCCCATCGTTTGACGCAATTCCGGCTCAACCTTTGCACCATTCAGCTGCCAGCGGTGTACCGTATTGGTTACAAAATCAACAGCCGATTGTGTCGTCGTTGACGTCATTTGAATATAAGTCTTTTCAAATATGCGTTTTTCGCCTTCCGTGAAATGCTGCGCACCCGAGTTCGTCCATTGTCCATTAATACCAGATGCAATGTGAACACGTGCCTGACCATCCAGTGGCTTGATGCTAACGGATGAACCAACCAGATGGCGGTTGCTCAAGGAAACAAAGCGACGGAATTGAAGTTCAAAGCTTTCCCCTGTTGGGCTTTGCCATACCACATTACGAGTCAACTCACCGTTCTTGAGATTCAGTTGACGACTGTAACTGATCGTTCTTCCTTTTTCCAAATTGAACGTAACACCATTAAGCGTGATCGCCAGTTCAGTTACATCCGCAGCATTGGGAAGCTCGGTTACCTCATGCTCGTCAAATTTGTTAAAGGTCCCCGCCACGAACCAGTTTCGTACTTGTCCCACATAACTCTCATCTGTGGCGGAACGCAGCCCCATGTATCCGTTACCAAGAGAAAGAACCGCTTCGCCCTTTCCTTGATGAGCGGGATCAAACCCGGTTTCTGTGACCAACCAGTTGTTCCATTCCCCTATCCCCGCATCGTATTTCAGCAATTTGTATTCCCCCTATATCTATCTTTTGATGTATCCGAAACGTTTTGGATTAGAATGAAAATAATAACCGAAACGTTTCGGATTATAAAAAACATTCCGGTACTTGTTTCCGGCCAATCATTTTAAAAGCCCATTTGAATCCTTCTGCACATTGTAAACTAACGGCGCGGCTTAGCTGTTGAGGATCTCATAACCAATTCATTTTTCAAAATATTAAATTTGGGACTATCCTCCGATTTCAACATGCCCATCAGCAGATTTGCAGCTTCATTACCCAGTTGGTACATGTTCTGTCCGATGGTGGTAAGTGGTGGCTGGAAATAAGCAGCGGTTGGAATATCGTCGAAGCCCACTACAGACAATTCATCCGGTATGGCGATCCCCAATTCTTTCGCGGCCTTCATTACACCCAGAGCCATCATGTCGCTTGCACAGAAAAATGCAGTAATTTCCGGATATGCCCTCAATACTTCAGTAGCTTGTTGCTGTGCTTCCTCTTCCGTGAAGTTCCCGTTAACAACCCATTCGGTTTTCAAACTTAACCCGGCGTTGCTCATTGCATCGGAATATCCCTCATATCGCTCTTTGGAAACAAAAGCTTCCGGATATCCATTCACCATGGCAATCTGTCGATGACCCAAACCAATCAGATGCTCTACCGCCATCTGTGCACTTTCCTTGTGATTTGTTGACACAAAGCCTACGTACTGACTATGAATCGGGACATCAATTAGTACACAGGGGATGTCACTGTCCAACACTTCCTGCAAATAGGGATCATCCGTTTTCACACCTTGAAGAATGACACCATCCACTTTTCGCTCCCTGCATAGCTGGGTGTACGTTTTCATCTTTTGCTTCGCCGTATTCGTGCTGAACAAAATCAGATCATAATCCGAGTTGGCAGCGCTATCATTAATACCGCATAGCACTTCGAATACAAAGTTATTATCGATGTTCTTATACGTCATGCCTGATACGAGCAATCCCAGCGTTTTGGTTTCCTTCATGACCAGTCCTCTGGCCAGCCCGTTTGGACTGTAGCTCAAGGTTTCGGCGGCTTCTTTAATCAGCTTGCGTGTACTCTCGCTGACGTCCGAATATCCGTTCAGGGCTCTGGATACGGTCGTAATCGAAAATCCCGTCATTTGTGATATGTCTTTAATTGTAGCCAATTGCTTTCCTCCAAAACGTTTCGGATTACTTATATTCCTGAGTATACGGATTCATGAAAAAAAATCAAGACTTTTTTCGACATGATTTTTATTATCTATATGGAGCATCATACGGCAATATTTGGTTTCAATATGTAAACTCTATATTTTATGACAAAAAAACTCCCGACCTTTATAAGCCAAGGTCGGGAGTTTTTCATTCTAAAATTAATGTGCAACTGTATTGTTCAACATGATCCAAATTGAACCAATCACGATGGTCAACATCATCAACAGACCAAAAATCAGAGCCATTACATTCCAGCGTGGCTTTTCCGTTTCACGGATATGCATGAAGAAGAAGAGTTGAACCACAAACTGAAATGCTGCTGTTACCAAGACAACAGCTACTGTTCCTGTTCTGCCCATCATGTCATTCAGAACCACCACAAGTGGGATGATTGTGAGGACGACGGACAGAATGAAGCCGATGACATAGGACTTGAGTGAACCATGCTGCTCATGGCCATGGGATTCATGTGAGTTATGTTCTGCCATCTACATCACCCCCATCAGATAGACGATCGACAGAAGGAAAATCCAGACGACGTCCAAGAAGTGCCAATACAAGCTGATTACGTTGATTTTACCTCGAGTTACATCGGTAATTCCACGTTTTTTCAGTTGGAGCATCAAACCAATCATCCAGATCAGACCGAGCGATACGTGGAGTCCGTGAGTACCCACAAGGGTGAAGAATGCGCCGGAAGCAGCACTCGTCGTATAACTGAAACCTTCGTGAATCAACTCAATAAATTCCGTTACTTCCAGGGCGATAAAGCCCGCACCCAGAACAGCTGTAACTGCCAGCCAGCTGATCAGTTGTTTGACTTTACCCTGGTTCATTGCCAGGACCGCAAGTCCACTTGTAAATGAACTTGTCAGCAAGATAAATGTCTCGGCAATAACGCCAGGCATTTTGATTAATTCAGACAATACAGGTCCGCCCGCCGTATTGTCACGCAACACAATAAAGGTTGCGAACAATACAGAGAACAGGATAACGTCGGAAATCAGGAAGAACCAGAATCCGAGTACCTTCAATTCTTGTGGATCATGGTGGCCATGATCATGACCATGTGCATGATTTTCACCGTGCTTAGCGGCTGCTTGAGCCATTATACCGACCCCCTTAACGACGCTTCGGTACGCTTAATTTCGTCGACCGGAATGTAATAATCCGTATCGTATGAGAATGAACGGGCGATCATGCAGATCCCTACGCCGGCGAGTCCAAGAATCGCCATCCATAGCCATCCGAATACAAAGCCGAAACCAGCGATAAACCAGAAGATCGACATAACGAACGGAATCGCGGAATTTTTAGGCATATGAATCGGCTCAAGCGGCTGTTCTGGTGGATAAATGCCTTTGGCACGACGTTCTTTCTCTTCCCACCACTCATCAACATCATCTCCGCGCGGTGTAATGGCGAAGTTGTATTCAGGAGCTGGTGAAGGAATCGACCACTCGAGCGTACGTCCATCCCATGGATCAGCCGAAGCTTTGAGTGATTTGTATTTGCGAATACCGTCTGCGATTTGTGCAACCTGGAACAAGAATCCGACACCCATCAGGAATGCCCCGATTGTGGATACGAAGTTCAGCTCCCACCAGCCGGTATCCCAGCCGTAAGTGCTCAGACGACGTGTCATACCCATCAAACCGACAGCGTACTGCGGCATGAAGCAGACATAGAAACCAATATTCCAAGTCCAGAATGCCCATTTGCCCAGTTTCTCTTCGAGTTGGAAACCGAACATTTTAGGCCACCAGTAGTACAGACCTGCGAAGTATCCAAATACTACGCCACCGATCAATACTTGGTGGAAGTGGGCAATCAGGAAGTAACTGTTGTGGAACTGGAAGTCAGCAGGAGCTACGGACAACATAACCCCTGTCATCCCCCCGACAATAAAGCACGGGATAAAGGCTAATGTCCACATCATCGGGGTCGCCATTCGTATCCTTCCCCGATACATCGTAAACAGCCAGTTAAAGATTTTAACCCCTGTTGGAATAGCAATCAACATCGTGGTTATGGCAAAGAATGCATTAACGTCCGCTCCCGAACCCATCGTGAAGAAGTGATGCGCCCATGTAAAGAAGGACAGGAAGCTAATGATCAGCATCGCAAATACCATCGATTTGTAACCAAACAGTTTTTTCCTCGAGAAGGTACTTACAATCTCGGAGAACACACCGAATGCCGGCAAGACTACAATGTATACCTCAGGGTGACCCCACATCCAGATCAAGTTGATATACATCATCGGATTACCGCCCAGATCAAGCGTGAAGAAATGCGCCCCGGCAAACCTGTCGAGGAAGAGCAGTGCAAGTGTCACGGTCAAGATTGGGAATGCAAACAGAATGATAATACAAGTGGAGAATACCGACCATGTAAACATCGGCATTTTCATCCATTTCATGCCTGGCGCACGCATTTTAATGATGGTAACCAGGAAGTTGATACCGGTAGCCAGGGAACCGATACCCGAAATCTGAATACCCCATATATAGAAGTTCTGTCCCACCCCCGGGCTATGCGATAGCTCCGATAAAGGTGGATAACTGAGCCAGCCTGCGTCCGGTGAACCACCGATAACGAAGGACAGGTTAAACAGCATTGCTCCCAGGAAAAATAACCAGAAGCTTAGCGCATTCAGGAACGGGAACGCAACGTCCCTTGCTCCTATTTGAAGCGGTACAATAACGTTAAACAAACCGAACATAAATGGCATCGCCATGAAAAGGATCATGATTGTACCATGAGTCGTAAAGACCTGATTATAATGCTCGGGATGTAAGAAATCCATGTTTGGCATAGCTAGCTGAAGACGCATCATCAGTGCATCCACACCACCACGGAACAGCATGATTATGGAAGCAATAATATACATAATACCGATCTTTTTATGATCGACGGTAGTTAACCAGTTACGCCAGAGCCAGCCCCATTTTTTGAAATAAGTCAGCACCGCTACGATGGTAATCATCGTAATTCCGATCGCCACGTCCGCACCATAAATCAGCGGATCACCGGTTACGAAAAATTCAGATGCAAACTCCTTAAGTCTCTCTAACATTGGGGGCCTCCTTTCAAATCTTTAGTTAGCACTTTTATCCATATCATGATTGGACATACTTTCGTGCGTCGTACCCGTTGTACTTTCTTTGGCGCCTGAAGCTTCATCCGCGCTTCCGCCATGCTTGCTGTGAGCACCTTGACCATCAATCACGTACTTGGTCACGATATCCTGGAACAAACCTTCTGGGAAAGAAGAATAATAAGCAACATTGCTTGTTCCCGGTTCTGCCAGCGTGTTGTACGTCTCTTGTGTCAACGGCTGGGATTGCTGTTTCACATCATTCACCCATTTATCGAAGTCTTCCTCCGATGTAGCATTCACATCAAAACGCATTTGGGCGAAGTGTTCCCCCGTAAAGTTAGCACCTGAACCCCAATATTGACCTTCATGATCAGCTTGCAAGTACAAGGTCATCGCCATACCCGACATTGTATAAATTTGTCCACCTAGCTGTGGGATCCAGAACGAGTTCATTGGTGAATCCGCGGTGAGCTCAAATTTTACGGGCCGGTCTGCCGGGATATTCAACGTGTTGACCGTTGCAATACCTTGCTCCGGATACATAAACAGCCATTTCCAGTCCAGTGAAGATACTTGAATGGTCACCGGTGCTTTCTCAGAAGCCAGTGGTTTCGAAGGTTCCAGATCATAGGTGTAGCGAATGGTTACAATCGCAAGCAAACCAATAATAATAATCGGAACAGTCCACCAAATAGCCTCCGCTTTGGTGCTGTGAGCCCAGTTAGGCTCATATGCAGCTTTATTGTCCGGTTTGTCGCGGTAACGCCATACAATTACAGCAGACAAAATCAATACAGGCACAATAACAACTGCACAAAGAATTGTCGAAATGACAATCAAATCTCTCTGCGAAGAGCCAATGGGCCCCTTCGGATCCAGAACAACGTACTGTCCGCCTGCCAGCATTGGCCAGACAATCAATGCAATTGTAACCAACGTCAGGACAACCGGAATGATTATCCGAATTAGCGACCTAGGTTTCTTGTTCATCTTGATCCCCTCTCCTTAAATTCGCTCATACTGAAAAAACAGTATACTACTCTCTTCCATCTAA
The DNA here is from genome assembly GCF_042674385.1 of Paenibacillus sp. NPDC056933. Classification (NCBI taxonomy): domain Bacteria; kingdom Bacillati; phylum Bacillota; class Bacilli; order Caryophanales; family Paenibacillaceae; genus Paenibacillus; species Paenibacillus sp. NPDC056933. Next base: position 124,315 of record NZ_JBHUQN010000006.1, read on the forward strand.
AGATATCAGAAATGAGCAAGTTTTTTGTTCTTGTTAACAAATTTGTCGATTTTGCATCTCAAATGTGTGAATTTTTTCTCACAAATCACTCGCACACTTGATATTTCCTCATTGTAATCTTTACACTTCAAGACACAAAATAAAACCCTTTGCAGTCCCGTTGAACAGTATCAACGAATCCGCAAAGGGCTTTATTGACTGGATTCCGGGAGCTCATCCAGTCTTATTATAGACGAATTATCGCAAGATTATTTAATCGGCGCCTTCGTCTTCCCGGCGTGTATGAACAAGTCCAATCGATTTGGCAATGACATAAATAAATACACTGCCGACCAAAAATCCAATACCCACCATTAAGCCGAGGTTGCGATCATTAAAATCATTCAGATTGATCAGGCACATGACTACTCCCGTAATCAGAGCAATCCAGGCCAGAACTGTCATCGTTAACACTGCGCGCCGCATATTTTTGTCTTTGCGCTCCAATTGGCTTACCATTGCTGTCTTCGATGCCATAGTAAACACTTCCTTTTCCCTTTTTGTAAGTGCTTTCCTTATACCAATATACCACATCAGTATGATTTTTAGTCAACAAATGTTCAAATTTATTTCGCAATTTGGACACTTTATTTGTATTTTAACTGTTGACAAGAACCTGATTGTTTCTTCCTTACTTCTTATAACCCAAAAATGGCTTCTTCATAACAAGGATCAGTCGATCCTTATGAAACCTTCATGAACATGTGTGTCGCACCTTAAATAATAAAACAAAAAAAGACGGCGTATCGGATTTCCCGAAACAACCGTCTCCTTCAACAGAACATGGAAGATATAGCCTAATTACGTGTTTCCAGCCAATTATTTCTGATGACACTCTGATACCAGTAGAAGCTTTCCTTTGGTGTTCTTACCAGCGAACGATAGTCCACATGTACCAGACCAAATCGCATGCGGTATCCTTCCGCCCACTCAAAGTTGTCCATCAGCGACCAAGCCATGTACCCTTTCAAGTTAATCCCATCATTGATAATTCGATGGATCTGGGCCAAATGCTGCTCATAATATGCAATCCGGCGATCATCATTGATTTTGCCGTTTTCCAAATCATCGTTAATGCACGCGCCGTTCTCTGTAATATAGACATCCACATTTCCATACTTTTGCAAGTAATGCATGAACTCATACAAGCCGCGTGACTCGACTGGCCAGCCGATATCCGTCTTGGTCAGCCCCATGTCCACTTCTTCTGATTTCAAAACCCCAGCTTCCGGGTTGAAACGATTGATGCCCATCGTGTAATAGTTAATGCCCAGCAGGTCAATCGGTTGCGAAATGATCTCCATATCGCCTTCCTGAATGGGCACGGTAGCCCCCGCTTCCGCAAACCAGTCCACCAGAAATTGCGGATATGAACCTTTATAGATCGGATCAAGGAACCAATCCGTATTGAGTGCAATAGAACGGTCGCAGGCAGCCTGATCCTCTGGAGATTTGCTGTACGGCTCAGCCCAGCATACGTTTGGCGCAATTCCGATCTGTCCTGTTGTTCCCAGGCGACGGAAGGATTGTACTGCTTTTCCGTGCGCAACAAGCAGCCCATGTGCGACATTGATTGACGTTTGCAAATCTTTGTTTCCTGGGGCATGAATACCAAGCAGATTGGACAAGAATGCAATACACCATGGTTCATTGAAAGTCAGCCAGAAATTAATTTTGCCGGAGAATTCCTTGAAGATCACCTCTGCATATTTTACAAAGGCATCCACTGTTCTGCGATTCCCCCAGCCTCCGATGTCTTCAAGTGTCTGTGGCAGATCCCAGTGATACAATGTGCAAAATGGTTCAATCCCTGCTTCGAGCAGCTTATCGACGAATCGATGATAAAAATCCAATCCCTCGCGATTGATCTCTCCGTCTCCATCCGGGATAATACGCGGCCATGCAACGGAGAACCGGTAGGTATTGATCCCAAGCTTTTTCATCAGCTCGATGTCTTCCTCATAGCGGTGGTAGCTATCACAAGCCACATCACCATTGTCTCCATTAAATACTTTACCAGGCGTACGGGCAAACGTATCCCAGATGGATACCCCGCGTCCCCCTTCTTGCGCTGCGCCTTCTATTTGATAAGAAGCTGTTGCTGTTCCCCAGCGGAAATCTGATGGAAATTGAAAAATGGTCATGGGTTTCTCCTCCGTCTCATGATGACACGCGGATCGTCTGTCCTGCGGTCATAGTTAAAATCACTACATAATCATCCTGAGGTGTTAGCTGTGCTGTGGCCTGCTCGTTTCCTTCCACTCGCAATGGATATGCACTGCGAATGATCACAGGGCCACTCAGATCAGCCTTAATCTCTGCACTTGCCAGTCTGCCTTCCGTCCATTGGATGGCCACTGTGTATGCCCCTCGCGCACGTAGCCCCTCCACACTGCCGTGAGCCCATTGTTCAGGCAGCGTCGGCAGCAGATGTATCTCTCCCAAATGGCTTTGTAACAGCATCTCGGCAATGCCCGCAGTACCTCCAAAGTTGCCATCGATCTGAAATGGTGGATGGTCATCGAACAGATTGGGATGGGTGGATCGGGCCAGCAGCGTGCGTACAAACTGATGTGCCAGGTTGCTATCCAGCAATCTCGCATACAGATTGATTAGCCAGGCACAGCTCCATCCCGTATGCCCGCCGCCTTGTGAGATCCGACGTTCGAGTGACACCCGTGCAGCTTCCGTCAATTCAGGCGTATGTAACCGGTTGATCTGCTCTCCCGGATAAAGACCATACAGATGAGAGACGTGACGATGCCCTGGTTCGGACTCGGCAAAATCCTTAAACCATTCCTGCAATTGCCCCTCACTTCCGATTCGGAATGGATAAAGCTTGCTCCGTGCTTCACTCCACTCATTCGCCAATTGCGGATCCACATTCAGCAGTCTGGTTGCCTCAATGCATCGATCGAACAATTCACGAATCAATGTCATATCCATCGTTGAAGCCATGGAAATGCTGCGAGCCTCACCTTCTTCGGTGAGGAACTTGTTCTCTGGAGAGGTCGATGGAGCTGTAACCAGATATCCGTCCGGCCCCTCCACCAGCCAGTCCAGACAGAAGAGGGCTGCTTCCTTCATGATTGGATACGCACGTTCCGCGAGGAATTGCCGATCATGGGTAAACAGATAATGCTCCCATAGATGTGAAGTCAGCCACACACCTCCCATCGGCCAGAACGCCCAGCTTGCGTCTCCGCCTGTAGGCGTGGATGTTCTCCAGATATCCACATTATGATGAGCTGTCCAACCGCGCGCTCCGTACAAAATGCGTGCCGTTCTTCTCCCCGTATGGCTTAAATCCTCCAACAAGCCAAACAGCGGTTCATGGCATTCACTCAGATTGCATACTTCTGCCGGCCAGTAATTCATCTCGGTATTAATGTTGAGCGTGTAATCACTGTGCCAGGGCGGCTCCACCTGATGGTTCCAGATTCCCTGCAGATTGGCAGGTTGGCTTCCCGGCCGTGAACTGCCCATTAACAGATATCTTCCATATTGAAAATAAAGGGCCTCCAGGCCGGGATCATTCGCTCCCGTCTGATAAGCGATTAGCCGTTCGTCGGTAGGCAATTCTGCATTGGCCGATGAGCCGAGATCAATGGTAACGCGTGTGAATAAGGCAGCATGGGCTTTCACATGTCGTTCACGAAGTACTTCCGGGCCATGAGTTATGGCTTTTGTGATCACATCGCTGCATTCCTCTTCCAGCAACGCACCCTCTTTCACGGGCATCACATCATAGCTTTCAAAGGAAGTCACTGCTGCCAAATAAAAAGTAACCTGATCCGCTCCCTGAACCTGGAGTTTCCCATCTATAACCGATATCTTGGCCAGCTTGCCTATGGCAGTCGCAGCTAATCGCACAGCATAAGCCGTTCCCCGATCTTCTTCATAGATGACAGACTCCGGATGATCTCTGAAATAATTCGATTCAACATGACTCGGACAGCGACTGAACAGTGTAAGTGCATCGCCCGATGTCTGAACGCGATAAGGATGTGGACTATCCAACATAACGCTGATGTCTACAGCCCCCTCCCGATCAGCAGTAATCGTACAGACCATCAGATCATCCGGTGCGCTGGCATAAACTTCACGCACATAACGAATCCCTTCATATGAATACTTCGTTGTTGTAATTCCCGTGTGGAGATTAAGCTCCCGCTCGAATTCATCATATGAGATCTTATCCAGTTCAGCGTGCTGCAACTTCAAGTGACCCATTGGCTGATAAGCTTCCACATCACGGCCCAGCATTTCGCGGTTCAGCAGTTCTTCCGCTTCGCTGTATTGTCCGGACATGATCAATTCACGGGTCTGCTTCAGGTACCGCTGGCTGCTGTACTGAATGGTGTCACGTGGATAGCCGGACCACAATGTATCCTCATTAAGCTGGATTTGTTCATCCGCTGCTCCGCCGTACACCATGCCGCCAAGGCGACCATTCCCAATCGGCAGCGCTTCTTCCCATCGGGTTGCCGGTTGGCGATACCACAGGCGATTTTCTTTTGTTGTTTTATTGAATGGGGACATAGATAAACTCCTGTTCGTAATTGTTGTATTAATCAGAAATAAATAAAACGTTTTCGATGACTAAAAAAATAAGATATCTTGCGATTTTTATTGGACTTATGCTCTTTCCCATTCATACTTAATACATGTTAAACTGAAAGTGCTTACAGTAAGAAAATTATATTGGATTTCGAAATATGCGTCAATGTTAAACATCACATGGTTAGCAAAAAAGACCCTATCTCAGGGCCTTTTTCTGTATATCCGCCTATTTACTTAAACTTGCGTTATTTTACGTCTTTACCTGTCCACAGGGACACACGATCCTTAACCCAAACCGTGTACTGTTTCTCCATTTCCACTGCACCCGCATTGTCCAGCTCAGTCAGGAAAGCATCATATACTTTATCGAAGTCTTCCGGTTTGGACAGAACTGCTTCAGGGATACGTTTACGTACAATATCCTGTGTTTTTCGGAACGTTACCTCATAATCTGTACCTGAAGGTACTGGCATGTTGTATGCTGCGCCCCAGTCTTTCAGCTGCAAATCATCTTCAGATGGATAGAATTCTTTCCATGTTGTAATGCCATATGCTTTCAACGTCTCTTTCTCTGCAGCAGTATAGCCAGCCTGGATCTGCTCAGGGAAGTTCGTTGTGTAATAGTTATCTGTGGAATCTTTCACGCCATCACCGTATCTCGCACTGAACACGTTGTACATTCCGATTCCTGTTTCCTTGGTGAAGTTAGAATTGTCATTGGTTTTGCGATCTTGAATATCTTGAGGGATCACCCGTTGACCATTCTCTACGTTGTAGTGTTGGCCTTCAATGCCCCAGTTTCTTAATACCTGGCCTTCGTCCGAAGCGAGCCAGTCCATGAATTTGATAATACGAACCGGATCTTTGGCAGAAGTTGTGATCCCGATTCCATATCCGTCAAATCCGGTTGGCTGGAACGTATGGTCCACGGTATCCTTGTTCAGGGATACAGAGAAGTGAGCATATGTGCTGTCATCTTTGCCCGCTGATTTGAGTGCATTTTCTGCTTCTTGATAATTCCATTCCTGGTCAATCAGACCGAGCACACGGCCACTTGCGATTTTGGACTTATATTGGTCGTCCTTTTGGACAAATGTATCCTTGTCCAGCAGTCCTTCATTGTACATTTTGTTCAACCAGCGGAAGTATTCTTTCTCCTCTGGACGTTTGTAGTGAAGCATCGCTTCATATGTTTCAGGATTGATATAATATTCTCCATCATCCGGAGCTCCCGTAGCTTGGAAGGCCGGGTTTGTTACCGTAATCATAATTTTCCAATCATCGGCATTCAGCGTCAATGGAATGGTCGGTTGACCATCAATTGTCGGGTGTTTTTTCACATACTCTTTCAATACATTCTCGTAATCCTCAAGCGTTTTCACTTCAGGGTATCCAAGCTCTTTCAATACCTTTTGCTGAATTTCAAATCCACCTGTTGCGTCAAACGCAACATTATCCACACCCATATTGGTTGGGATGGTATAAATGGCCTGATCCTCCAAACTGTATTTCAGTCGGTTCATCTGGTCCCCATATATTTTTTTCAGGTTTGGAGCATGCTCCTCAATCAGATCCGTCAGGTCAAGCATCGCGCCTGCATCTACAAGTTTTGACAAGTTACCTTTAGGAAAAACAATATCAGGAAAATCACCGCTTGCAGCCATAAGCGCAATCTTTTGGTCGCCACCATTGTTAACATCGTACTCAGCCTCAATTGTAACGCCTGTTTTCTTGGTAATCTCTTTACCGACTGCATCCTGCATCTTGTTCCAGGTTGGACTTGCATCCGCACCAAAGAATGTGATGGTAACCGGTTCGGTTCCACTGGATTCCGAGGTTTCTTTACTTCCTGAATTTCCGCAGCCAGCTGTTACCAGCATTGCACTTGCGAGCATTAACATTGCAAACGTCTTGGGTGTATTGCCTTTCATTTTGCCTCTCATTGTCTAGTCCCCCTATTATTTATGAAGGTTTTATCTGTATAACAGGCTTTAAGCCTGAGGATACCGCTGCAAGACGCATTTCTGTATGCGCTTACCAAAAATAATTTTGTACACTTTTTAATCAAGACCTAACTCACAACAACTTTCTTCTAACATCCGTAAAACGTTTTCGGAAAGTTATTTAAAACGCTTACTGAAAGTGCTTACATCATAGATTATATGCCATTCGACTTCTTTCGTCAACAACAAAAAAGGCCCCTTTTGAAGGACCTTTCTTGCAATGAAAATGATCACAGATTATGACTTGTTTTCAGTATTACTTCACGTCTTTACCTGTCCACAGAGCTACACGTTCTTTAATCCAAATGGTATATTGTTTCTCCATGTCTACCGCACCTGCTTTGTCCAGTTCAGCCAAGAGATTATCATAAACTTTGTCGAAGTCGGCAGGTTTGGCCAAAATGGCTTCAGGAATCCGTTTACGGACAATATCCTGTGTTTTCTGGAAGGTTACGTTGTAATCCGTATCCGAAGGTACTGGCATATTATAAGCGGCGCCCCAATCTTTCAGCTTCAACTCTTCTTCAGAAGGGTAGAAATCTTTCCATGTTGTAATACCATATGCTTTCAACGTTTCCTTCTCAGCAGCAGTATACCCTGCCTGGATCTGTTCTGGGAAGTTCGTTGTATAGTAGTTATCCGTAGGATCTTTTACCCCATCTCCATATCTTGCGCTGAAAATGTTGTACATCCCGATACCTGTTTCTTTGGTGAACGCCGAGTTGTCATTGACTTTGCGGTCCTGCACATCTGCAGGAATGACACGTTTGCCATTTTCAACGTTGTAGTGTTTACCTTCGATTCCCCAGTTTCTCAACACCTGGCCTTCATCTGAAGCAAGCCAATCCATGAATTTGATAATCCGTACCGGATCTTTCGCCGTTGTGGAAATACCGATGCCATATCCGTCAAATCCGGTTGGCTGGAACGTGTGGTCCACGATGTCCTTGTTCAGGGATACAGAGAAGTGAGCGTACGTATTCTCCCCATTATTCACAGATTTCAAAGCGTTCTCCGCTTCGCCATAGTTCCATTCCTGGTCAATCAGACCCAGTACGCGACCACTCGCAATTTTGGATTTGTATTGATCATCCTTCTGTACAAAGGCATCTTTATCGAGAATTCCTTCATTGTACATTTTGTTCAACCAGCGGAAATATTCCTTCTCCTCTGGACGTTTGTAGTGCAGCATCGCTTCATAGGTTTCAGGGTTAATGTAATATTCTCCGTCATCCGGTCCACCCGTTGCCTGGAAAGCTGGATTCGTTACCGTAATCATAATCTTCCAGTCATCGGCATTCAGCGTCAACGGGATGGTTGGCTGACCATCAATGGTTGGATGCTTCTTATAATATTCTTTCAGAACTTTCTCGTAATCCTCCAACGTCTTCACTTCGGGGTATCCGAGCTCCTTCAATACCTTCTGCTGGATTTCGAATCCGCCTGTTGCATCAAACGCCACATTATCTACACCCATGTTGGTCGGGATCGTGTAAATGGATTGATCTTCCAGACTATATTTCAGGCGATTCATCTGGTCCCCATAGATTTTCTTCAAATTGGGTGCATGTTTCTCAATCAGATCGGTCAGGTCAAGCATTGCGCCTGCATCCACAAGCTTAGACAAGTTACCTTTAGGATAGATGATATCAGGGTAATCACCGCTGGCAGCCATCAAAGGTATCTTCTGGTCGCCGCCATTATTCACATCATACTCGGCCTCAATTGTAACACCTGTTTGTTTGGTAATCTCCTGGCCGACTGCGTCCTTCATGTTGTTCCAGTTTGGACTTGCGTCAGCACCAAAGAACGTAAAGGTAATTGGACTGGTGGTATCCCCTGTGTCCGTTGGTGTCTCTGAAGCCGTAGTTCCTCCGCCACCGCTGCAACCCGCTGTAATAGCAAGAGCGCTGGCTAACAGAAGCATTGCGAATGTTTTTGGTGTTTTGCCCTTCATGTGTAATCCCCCTTATGGATAAAATGAAGCTATCTATTGTAGAACAGGCTGACCTGCACATACCGCAATCGGGTGATACTGATTGTAAAACGTTTGGTTTTATAACATAAAAAGCGTTTTCTAAATGAAGTGAAAATCAAGCACTCTATTCAGCATTTCGAGTAACCAATCCTTGGTTCTTTTTGACTGAAGAGATTCGTGTACATGCTTGATACATCAGTAATGAAAGTGCTTTCATAATTGAATAATAATACCTCTCCAATCCCTTGTCAATAGTGAATTTGTAAAATATAAAACGTTTTTCGGAAAACGTTTTAGGTATAAAAAGAACCCAGATGCCTGGGTTCTTCTTCTCAAAAAATTCAACTTGCTAAAACGAATTACTTGCTCGCTTCACCGCTCCACAATTTCACACGGTTTTGTACCAGTTCAGTGTATTGCTGTTCCATTTTCTCCGCTCCAGCTTTATTCAGTTCGGCAATCATCCCATCATAGATGGAATCGAATTGATCAGGGGAACTGAGTATCGCTTCTGGAACCCGTTTACGGATAATATCTTGTGTTTTTTGGAAAATAACATTGTAGTCCGAGTCGCCAGGCGTCGGCATATTGTACGCTGCTCCCCATGGTTTAACCGGAAATTCATCTTCACTAGGGAACAGATCTTTCCATGTTGTTGCGCCGTATGCTTTGAGTGTTTCTTTCTCCACATCGGAATAGGCCGCTACAATCTGTTCAGGGAAGTTCGTTGTATAATAGTTATCCGTTGAATCCTTCACACCATCTCCGTTGTGACCAGTCATATTGGTGTAGAGACCAATACCTGTTTCCTTCTGGAATACGGCCGCATTGTTTATTTTTTGATCCAGCACATCAGCAGGGATCACACGTTTGCCATCCTTCACTTCGTACTGTTTGCCTTCAATACCCCAGTTCATCAGCACTTGGCCTTCTTCAGAAGCCAGGTAATCAAAGAATTTGATTGTACGAACCGGGTCCGGGTTCGTTGTTGTAATGCCTACACCCCAGCCGGATACAAAGCCAGGATCCTGATAGGAATGATCTTTGATGTCTTTGGACAATGTTACAGGGAAGTGAGAATAGGTCGCTTCATCCTTGCCGGCAGATTTCAAAGCATTCTCTGCATCAGAGTATCCCCAATCCTGGTCAATGACACCAAGTACACGTCCGCTTGCGATTTTGGATTTGTATTGATCTGTTTTTTGTACGAAGCTGTCCTGATCAAGCAATCCTTCGCTGTACATATGGTTCAACCAACGGAAATACTCTTTTTCCTCTGGACGTTTGTAGTGAAGCATGGCTTCATACGTCTCTGGATTGATGTAGTATTCACCGTCATCCGGAGCGCCTGTTGCCTGGAAGGCCGGATTCGTTACGGTAATCATGATTCTCCAGTCATCTGCGTCCAAGGATAACGGAATCGTTGGCTGACCATCAATCGTTGGATGTTTCTCCTTATATGCCTTCAACACATTTTCATAATCCTGGAGCGTACGTACCTCAGGGTATCCAAGCTCTTTCAATACACGATGCTGAATACCAAATCCGCCGCCTGCATCAAAGTACTTCTGATCTACCGCATAGTACGTCGGCAGTACATAAATTGCCTGATCTTCATTGCTGTATTTCAACCGGTCCATGTAATTACCATACAGCTTCTTCAGATTGGGAGCATATTGATCGATCAGATCTGTCAGATCCAACATGGCTCCGGCATCCACGAGCTTGCTCAGCTCTCCTTTGGGTGACACGATATCGGGATAATCTCCACTCGCTGCCATTAAAGATACTTTATCCTGACCGCCGCTGACGGCAAATTCACCATTGAGGGTTACACCTGTTTTCTCCGTTAGTACTTGGCCTACCTCATCTTTCATGCCGTTCCAGTTCGGACTGGGATCCACGCTAAAAAAGCTGAATGTAATCGGAGACGTGTCACCGCTTGTGTCCTTAAACGACGTTTCGCCGCTATTTCCTCCACCGCAGCCTGCAAGTAAAGACATCGCAAGCACTGGAGCCAGTGCAATCTTCATTTTGAACCTTGCCATAATGGTAATCCTCCCTGATTCATATGTCTGTCTTATCCGGAACTTTTTGTCCCTGTCTATAGCTTCATGGATACCGCTCCGCAGCCCTATACGGTGAAGCGCAGACCAACTGGCTGCGCTTCGGGCATCCTGATGCTTTTTTTTAATGTACGGTCGCTCTATGTGGCAACCTGTACAAACTTGCTTATGCTTTTACTGCACCCAATGTCATACCACCCACAAAATATTTTTGCAGGAATGGATACACAATCAGGATTGGAACCGTAACAACGATCGTGATCGCCATTTTGATGGATTCCGGTGAAATCTGCGTCATCTGCTGTGCCATGTCATTGGCATTTCGTCCGGCACCTGAGCCTTGCTGCGTACTTTGCAGTACTTTCATCAGCTCGTACTGGAGCGTGGTCAGATGCGCTTTTGAGCCGTTGTACAGGTACGTATCGAACCAGGCATTCCACTGGCCTACAGCCAGGAACAACGCGATGGTTGCCAGCACCGGTTTACAGAGTGGCAAAATGATTTTGTAATAGATTTTAAAGTCGTTCGCACCATCCAGCTTCGCGGATTCCTGCAAGGCATACGGCAGGCCATCAATGAATGAACGGATGATGAATACGTTAAATGCACTGATCATACCTGGCAATACGTATACCCAGAATGTACCAATCAGATGCAGGTCACGCATCAGGATGTATACCGGAATCAATCCACCAGAGAAATACATCGTGAGTGCAAGTGTAGTGGATACAAATTTTCTCAGCTTGAAGTCCGGACGACTCAGTGTAAATGCGATCATCGAGGAACTGATCAAGCCGAGCACAGTACCAACAATGGTACGCAGAATGGAAATCTGCAAACCTTGCAGCAATCCGTCATATTGGAAAATCGTTTTGTAGTTTTGCAATGTGAATTCGCGAGGCCACAAGTAAATTCCGCCACGGACGGTATCTGTCGAGTTATTGAGCGAGATAGCCAGTACGTTCAGAAATGGATACAGTGTTACAATCAGCACCAGGGTCATCGCGAGGATGTTGAATATATCGAACAGCTTATCGCCCCGAGTAGCATTGAATGCTTTGTTCGCCATAATGTCGTCCCCTCCCTACATGATGCTTTCTTTGGTGAATTTTTTGAATAATCCGTTCGCTGTAAACAGAAGAATGATACTGACAACGGAGTTAAATATGCCTATGGCGGTACCATACGAGAATCGTCCCATATTCAAACCATAATTAAGCGCATATAGATCCAGTACTTCCGAGTAGTCTAATACCAGACTGTTTTGCAGCAAAAATTGCTTCTCGAAACCAATACTGATCAGATGCCCGATCGACATGATGAAAAGTACGGAAATCGTGGTCCGTATGCCTGGCAGCGTAATGTGCCACATTTGTCTCCAACGGTTCGCTCCATCCACACGGGATGCTTCATAAAGCTCTTGGTCGATACCTGTAATGGCTGCAAGATAGATAATGGCATTCCAGCCCGTTTCTTTCCACATATCTGAAGCGGTTACAATGTACCAGAACAGGTTCCCCTTGGCCATGAATTGGATCGGCTGGTCGATAATGTTTAGGTTTACCAAAATGTCATTGATAATCCCTCCATCAGTGGAGAGCATCTTGGTAATAATCCCTGCCACAACGACCCAGGATACAAAGTGAGGCAGATAGGATACGGTTTGCACTGCACGCTTAAAGAACATGCCCCTCATCTCATTCAAGAGAATCGCAAAGAAAATAGGCACGATAAAACCGACAACCAGTCCCATCAAGCTCATTGCAAGCGTATTCCGAAGTACCAGATAGAAACGATCATCACTGAACAATTCTACAAAGTGTTTAAAACCAACCCACTGTTGATCGCCAAACGATCTGGCTGGTTTATAATTTTGGAAAGCCATCGTCCATCCCCATAGTGGCAGATAGTTAAATACAAAAACCCAAACTACGAATGGCAATGACATGAGATAGAGATACTTTTGCTGTTTCATGCTGTCCCAAATTCTGTTCCGCCGTTTCTGTGTTGGCGGCTTGGGGTCACTGCTTCTTTTCGCGGAAGCGGATTTTTTTGTTAGCGTTTCCATCTCCGTTCCCCCTCCTCTGTTTTATAAATTAATCATACCCGATAGAGCGTTTTCAAAATACCATCTGGATTTTAGAGAAAATCATATAAAAATTAGATATCCCCCCTTATAATCCGATATTATTTCTTCCGAATCAGTGATTTTGACGCCATCTCTTATTAATAATTGAAAATAAAAGGGAAATATATTTCAAAATGGGAATATGCGAAAACGTTTTATAGAAATCGGTTACTTCATAAAAATTGCAAAAGAAAAAGGACCTCAGAGGTCCTTGGATTTAGAGGGCAAAACGGATGGTATTTAACTTCACAATACCCAGCAGTTCGCCTACAGATATGGAAGAATCGGGATGAAATTGATCTCCGAGCAGATATGAGATCATCTCCTGAAACAAGTAAGCTACCTCGGGTCGTTTCATTAATGATATATTCGTAAATGGCAATGAGGATACGAGTAATTTTCCCTTTCCCACCTTTGCCTCAAAGGCATAGGTAAGACGCTTCCCTCGGTGAAAATGATCGATCACTTCAATGAGTGGCTGTACACCATCTAATGTATCCAGACATATTGCTGGTGTACCATTCACCAGATGGTACCAGTGCCAATCCGAAGCCCGATCATGCGGGAAGGAGCCGAGCAAAGGTATTGAATCCTGTAAATGCATGCCCATCGTAGCTCCCGGCTGAGTTGCAAACATGAGATAATTCCAGAATACAGGTAGATACTTGGTCTCCACCCGGTCATACAAATCGTTCGAGTTTGTATGAAGCCAGACATTGCCGCCATTGATCAGATAGTCGATGGCGTTCGGCGTAAGCGAATGTACAACGACCAGTTCTTGCTCTCGATTCTTCAATAATGCATTGCCATCCAGATGGTCAACCTGATTATGATTAGCTCCGAGGAGATAGGGTTGCAGCTCGTCAATGCTGTTCCAGATCCGATTGGAAGTGGTGTTCGTCTGATATAAAGGAAACGACCATCCATGCCACATATTGGTGGCAATGCACTCTGAATCCCCCGCTCTCAGCTCTGCTTCTATGTAAAAGGAGGCTGCCCCTACTGGCGGAGCATGAGTCTTCAGTCTGCCTGCGTCGTGTATCTCGCCACAACTCAGCTCCCCGCAGCGCCATTCCCCTTCGTCCAGAATCACATCTTCGCTGACAAGCCGCCAATGAATACTCGCATCGCGTATCGCTGTCTGCCCGTAGTGAGATATACGTGCTTCAATACATATGGACTCTCCAGCATAGAATGTGCGCTCGCTGCAACACAACAGCACCACCACATTTGCATTGTATTGCCTGAATGCTGCAGGTTCAATAATGTCCTTGCTGTCCCAGAATACATCCAGAATACCTGTGGTTGCATGACCCTGCCCGGGAAAATCGCGAATATCCAGCAGCTGTACACCAGCAGCACCTTCAGTACGGCGTACACGTTCCATGGCTTCTTTTAATGAACGAACCAGATGTATTCCACTGGCCTGCTGGAAGTTCTCCAAATCTGCTGTCAGTCCCTTGCGTGACAACGACTCTTCAATCGGCTGCAGCCAGCTCGGACGCAGAACCCCTGTATACTTCTGTCGTTCCTGGGGACGAACATACATCGTAAACTGTGCGTGCTCATGTCCTACAACTGGACGATCCGCAAGTCGGGTTACAGCATGATAGTCCAGGGTCGTATCCGGTATAGCAGACAGCTCGGACTCGAGAGGCGGATGCCAGTTCAAGGATTGGATGTAATAGTCGGCTTCCCGCCCTTGAGCCGTAAGTTGACCAAAGCCTGTATTATCGGTATACAACCGTGTCGGGTCCAAACGCCTCGCCCGCTGTACCAATTCATTCAATTCAGGATGACCATTCGGACCAATGAGTTCATTGCCCATGGAGAACATGACAAAAGACGGATGTTTGTGCAGCGCCTGCAGTAGCCCTTCCAGTTCTTGTATCAGATAGGACAACACTTTGGCAGGTGCGAACTGATCACGTTGCTCGAATAATCGCGACCAATGCGGCAGTTCTGCCTGTACCAGCATGCCCTCTTCGTCAGCAGCATCCCAGAAAGGTTCTGGCGCGCTCCATCCATGCAGACGTACATGGTTAAAACCATACGATTTGGCGATTCGAAACTGTTGAATATAATGCTCCTTATTCCAGACCGGGTACCCCGTGAGCGGAAAAATACAACAATCCACATAACCGCGCAAAAACACCGGTGTGTCGTTTAATTCAAACTGTTGTCCCTTAGCAGCAAAAGAACGCACTCCAAATGTCTCTTCCATCCGATCCAGCTCTTGCTCACCATTATGCAGACTCATCACTGCCCTGTATAATGCGGGGGATTCATCCGACCACAGTGCAATGTCCTTTCCTTTACCTATCTCTAATTGCCAATCCTGTACTTCGCGGATTACTTCACTCATATCACCAGTGGCCTCAACAGATGCAGATACGTTCTGATTGTCCAGTTTCACGTCACAGCTGTAGCGGGGAAGCCACTTTCCGGAAGGATGCTGAATATCCATATGCAATTGCAGTGTTTCACCTGACTGTTCTAAGGGAGCGCTTACAACACAATGAACGGATAATGTGCCTTTTAAACCCTCCGGTTGTAGTTGTACTCGTTCAATTCGGCGTGGAGGCAGACGGTCCAGAAATGCTCCACCTGTAATACCGCCCCAAGTCGTAGCTGTGTGTAACGAATGAATATGACTGCCAGCCAAAGGATACTTCATCGTATTATCCACACGCAGGTCAATTCGATTCATATCCCCTTCCTTCATAAATGAGGTTATGTCCCATACCTGATGGGTCAAAAGACTATCCTGTTGTCCAGCATAACATCCATTGATCCAGAGGTCGGTCGTCCAGCGAACTCCCTTCAGTCTGAATACATATCGGCAGCCCGGATCACCAACCGGAATATGCACATCCAGGGTATACCACGCTGCACCCTCATACTCACGAACTTTCGTCCATGTATCGATCCTTTGATATACAGGCTCGGCACCATATCCCTGTTCCTCCCATGAACCTGGGATCTGAATCTCTTCCCAGTTCATCTGTTCATCACACTGGGAAGGATGATATTGCTTAGGCGAGTACTCCACAGCCTTCGAATCCAGGCGAAATTGCCATGTTCCATTCAAGTTAAACGTGTGACGGAGAGCATTTTTATCGGACATATTCACCTGCTGTCCCTCCTTATACGGATATAGGTACATTCAGTTTAAAATGTCAGGCAGGTGGACACCATTGCTTATAACAGGAAGTCGATGGACTATATCTGGATTTTAGGTTGTACGAATCTCTCGATTACGAAAACGTTTTATTTTTAGTGTTCAGGTTAACCTCGTCCAATGGAGCAAATAAATCCCTGAATGATATAGAATTAGTCCCGATCGAATCATGATCATTACTCTTCCTTAACCTCTTTGGACTGTTCCTTGGATTGCTGCAACCTGGCATGCTCTTGGGCTTGTTTATAAGCCGATGGTGATTCACCTACGTACTTCTTGAATTTGCCGTGGAAGTAGTCCACGTTGGCATAACCCACTCTCGCGGCTACCTGGTGTACCTTTAATCCTTCGTCGAGCAGTTCCTTCGCCTTCTCCATCCGAACCTTGTCCAGAAACGCGTTGAAATACTCCCCGGTATGGTTTTTAAACAACTTGCCCAGATAACTGCTATTGTAGTTGAATACCTCAGCAAGTACCTCCAGTTTCAGATTCTCCCCAGGGTTTCGTCGAATGAATTCAATCATCTGTTTCAGTACCGTATCCTTGCTGCCGCCACCCATCCGTTGAATTAGCCTGTTCAGATGTTCAGCTGCCATGACTTTGAGATCCAGCAACGTTAATTGATGATATACCTCTGTAATAAGAACCGAATGTTCCTGCATAATGGATTGCATATGCTGATTGGTTGCCGCCAGTTTGTTAATAGCCAGTGAAAATACTTGCGAGAACGCCGTCTTAATCGCCTGTTCTGTCTGATGATATGGAACGAAGCGTTCTTCCATCTCGGTAAGCACCCGCATTACGGAGTCATTGCTCCGGATATCTAGCGCATAATACAGCTTGTCCGCCAATTCTGCTTCATCCGGTTCATCACGTTCTTTGTCCCCAGTGTCAACCGATGATCCAATCACATCTAAGTCCTTCTCCCTTTCGTCCCACAACATAACTCGTTTTTCCGCGAACAGAAAACGTCCGCCCAATACACTGTTTGCCTGATTATAAGATTGGGCTACGTCTGTGATGGAGCTCACTGGTTTACCTGCTGCCGCATACATGTGAATAGTCCATTCTTCCAACAATCCTTCAAGCTCTTCATAGAAATTCTGGGCAGATTGCACGGTTAGAATCGGTTCTTTGCATAGTAGACCCAGCCCGGAGTGAAACGAAAATACGATCCCCCGATCCTTCTGGTCAAAAGCTTCCGCCAGTTTGCGTTTCACTACACTTCCACGCTGTAAATCAGGTGCAGCATGCATCTCCATCAGCACAATTTGATACTCCGCCCAGTTCAACCCAAGTGCATTGGCTTCGACGGTTCCTGTACCTTCCAGACGATCAAACAGCAAAGCCTCGATCTGATGCTCACGATAGGCGGTATCCTCACCAGCATGGCGAGCCAGAGTCTCTCGTTCCCGTGTCAACATCGCAGCGATTCGTTCCAACTCACAGATGATTTCCTCTTCGTCCACCGGTTTGAGCAGATACCCATCCACTCCAAAACTGATGGCTTTCTTCGCATAATCAAAATCGGCATATCCACTGAGAATCAAAAAGTGCGAACCCGGATGATGATGTCGGACTTCTTCAATGACATCCAATCCGGTCATGCCGGGCATGCGAATGTCAATAATTGTCAGATCCGGTTCCAGCTCCTCAAAGCGGGTGATAGCCTCACGCCCGCTGGCAGCTGTACCAACCACCTGGAAGCCATATTTTTCCCACTCAATAATGGTTGTCAGTCCTTCACGTATGCTCGGTTCATCATCTACCAAAAACACTTTATACACGCTGGTCCCCTCCTGCTGGCAAGGTGAAAGAAACCTCTGTTCCTTCCCCGTACACACTCGTAATCTGTAACCCGTATGGCTCACCGTAGGTCAACGTCAAGCGTTGATGTACATTACGCATGCCAATCCGGCTCTTCTCCTGTTCTTCCGGTCCACTGATGAACTGTCTCACTTCACTCAGACGTTCCGGCGCAATGCCTGCTCCATCGTCATCGACACGCACCTGGACCAGCTCTTCCTGCAAATAAATATTTATACTGACATTGACCGTGCCTTCTTTATTTTCCAAACCGTGCACGATGGCATTCTCCACCAAAGGCTGAATGATCAACGGAGGGATGTACATCTTTTCCACCTCCGGATCGATATGGATTTGGAAAGCAAGTCGGTCGCCGTAACGGAATTTCTGAATTTCCAGATAGGAACGTACCATCTCCAGTTCGGCCCTGAAGGTCGTTTTACCGCTGCCAATCTCAAGACTCTTGCGCATCAGCTTGCCCAAAAGCCTGACAATATTGGCAATTTCCGCTTCCCCTTTGATATGGGCCTTCATACGGATCGACTCCAGTGCGTTGAACAAAAAATGAGGATTGATCTGGCTTGCCATCATTTTCAGTTTAATCTCTTTCTGCGCGATTTCCAATTGATTGTTCTGTTCGGTCGCTTCCACCACTTGAGTCATCAGTTCGTTAATACTTTTCACCATGTAATTGAACTGCCTCGACAGCTGCCCGATCTCATCATTTCCGTCAATACGGGAGGTGACATTCAGGTCACCCAGCGCAAGCTTGTTCAGATGTTTACTGAGACGCAGCAATCGGTTCGATGTGAGAAATGAAATAATGTATACCAGCAGCAATGCAATGACCAGCACAAGTGTAATGAAAAGCATGCCGATCAAACTAATGGTATTGGCATCTTTGACAATATTTTTGGTAGCAAACACCGAAATGATCTTCAGGCTGTTCATGCTTGATCCAGGACCCAACTCATCAATGACAATG
The DNA here is from genome assembly GCF_042674385.1 of Paenibacillus sp. NPDC056933. Taxonomy (NCBI): domain Bacteria; kingdom Bacillati; phylum Bacillota; class Bacilli; order Caryophanales; family Paenibacillaceae; genus Paenibacillus; species Paenibacillus sp. NPDC056933. The sequence goes on from NZ_JBHUQN010000006.1 coordinate 143,064, forward strand.
TTGGAAGGCTCCCCCTGAAAATCAGCTTCAATGGTCCCTTTTGCCTGATTTTGCAAATCCACGCCAAAATTCAATTCATTCAGCGTTTTACCCACCAGATCCGTATTTTTGGCCGCAACCACATAACCCTGCTCGTCCGTAATCAACGTCTCGAACGGCTCCTGACGTAACAGTCCATTCAGCTCTTCCTGATTGATCACAATCATCAGCACGCCCTCGGACCGATATTCGGCAAAAGGTACTTTGCGGACCAGACTGAGCTTATGCACAGGATTATCCCCCTTGTCCGGGATGTAAAACCAGCCAATGCTGGTTGTGGTGAGTGCCTTCTGATACCAATAGCTCTCTTTGGTCTGTTCGTCCACCGGAATGAATTCAAGATTGTTGATCAGCGTCGGATTGGTCGAGTAAAATCGGATACCTGCGACCTCACGGTACAGACGCTTGTATTCCTGAAAATCTTTGTAGGCGAGGTAGGCTGAGGTCAGCTCCACAACGCTTTGATATCGTTTATTCACGATCTCCTTCAGCTCATTGTTGAACATCAGAATATTGGAAATATCCGTTGGCACACGGAGCAGTGTGGCGGTCTGACTCTTGATTCTGTCCACGTTATTGATTGTCTGGCCAATCGCGTTATCGAGCGCCTGCTTACGAAAGTATCCAGTCACGGCAAGTCCGATAATCAGTACAGGAATCATGACGACAAGTACATAGGATATGAGCAATTTATGCTTTATTTTGAGGTTGTTGGATGTTCGTATCAGCCTTTTTAACATATCTGCACCTTCCGTCTCTTATAAGCGCTTACATATAGGGAGCAGGATATTCTGTTCCTGTGCTTCCAATTTATCATACCACATAACAGCAAAAGCCCTGCAAGAGGGCTCCAAAAAAGGCTGTATGTGCAGAAGCTTAAACAAGAAGCTTAACGGCTCCGGAATGGGCGAAATCCATATCCTTTGGCACGCCATGCAACAATTAGTGCCGCCAGTGATAAAACCAAAATGGCCCAGCTAAAGGAAGATGTCCCCCATTGATTCAGAAGAACACCTCCCGCCATTCCGCCAATCGCAATAGCCAGATTCCAAACGGTGGTATTAATCGGCATAACGATATCCACTCCCTGCTCCCCGGCAGCTTGGGCAAGTGCGGTCTGCAACAGTGTAGCAGCGCCACCAAATGTCAGACCCCACAACGCAACAGAACCAAAGACAACGGCAGCGTGCTCACTCCAAAGACCCAATACAAGCGAGATCAGCGCAAAGCCCGCAAGACTGATGAGAACCAGCATACGCAACCACCGATCAATGAGGATACCTGTAATCCAAATGCCCACCAATGCCATCAGGCCAAATAGAAGTAACATGAGTCCAACCTTTGATTCCAGACCGACATCGGCGAGGAAAGGAGCAATATAGGTGTACAGAATATTATGAGCTAGCATCCAAGCCAAAACGACAGCCAAAATGGAAATTACACCAGGGGTGAACAGCACCTGTATTGCAGAGACGCGCTTATCAGCTGACTGCCCTGGATAATCGGGGACTTTCCAGAGCACCCAGAAAATCAGTACAAATGCCAGCAATGACATCAGCCAGAATACCGAGCGCCAGCCCATAAAAGAACCCAGCAGCGTACCCGCCGGAACACCGAACGATAAAGCAATCGGTGTTCCAATCATAGCCACAGCCATGCCCCTGCCCTTGAGATGTTCAGGCACCATGCGCAGTGCATAACTGCCAATCAGGCCCCAGGAGACACCGGCAGCGACACCTGCGAAAAAGCGAGCGGCAAGTGTCAGTACATAGTTGGACGAGAGGGCTGTAATGGTGTTGAAAACAAGAAAGCCGATAATCGACAAAAGTAAAAGCGGACGTCTTCGCCAGCCCCCTGTCATCACTGCCACAGGTATGGCGGCAACCAGCGACCCAACAGCATAAAAGGTGACAAGTTGCCCAGCCCCTGCCTCAGAGACCTGCAGCCCTTCTTTGATTTGCGGCAGCAATCCCGCAGGAAGAGTTTCGGTCATAATAGCAATGAAACCTGCCATGGCCAAAGCCAGCAGCCCTAACCACGGAAAACGATGAGAAGATGTATCAGACATCTGTGCAGCTCCTTTTAAGGTAGAATAGAACAAGCAAACGAATTATGGATCGATCATTCCTTATATTATTCAGCTCGCCTAACCTTGTCAATGACTTTTGGATCGATTAGTATATAATTAAGAAAAACAAGGGGGGAATCTCTTATGGCAAGAACTGGACGCCCGCGTATTTTTGATCGGGATGAAGCCCTGTTGCAGGCGATGATGCTCTTTTGGGAGCAAGGGTTTGAGGCCACCTCATTACTTCAGCTTCGAGCAGCGATGGGGGGGATTTCAGCAGCCAGCTTCTATGCAGCCTTTGAATCCAAAGAAGCTCTGTATAAAGAAGCGGTAGAACGATATATGGGTACGTTTGGACGTGTCACGGAAAGCTTCTCGGATCTCACGCTGTCTCCAAGAGAAGCGATTGAAACAACTTTAAGAAGTACCGCCAAAATGCAAACAGACAATGCACATCCAACGGGCTGTTTAATTGTGCTGTCAGCCAGCACATGTTCTTCCAGGAACCAGCATATCCGTGACATTGCCGCCGAGAAAAGAAAGCTGACTCGCAATCGCCTGCAGGATTGCATCCAACGTGCTGTGGATCTAGGTGAAATTCCTGCTTCCACGAATGTCGCCATGCTGACCACTGTATTTGATACCTTTATGCAAGGCATTTCTACACAAGCGCGGGACGGCGTCCCTTTTGCAACGCTTGATCAGGCCATCACGGAAGTTATGGGCATCTGGGACGTTGCTCAACATCCAGCCTGACCTGTTTACTGACTGTTACTCACTGACTGTTACCCGTTAAGGTGTTAAAAAAGCCAAAAAAGGCACTCCCGCGATTGGAAGTGCCTCTTCAGTATACCATTTACTCATGTGCCGTTATGGACGTGGTGTGTCTACCCCATTCAAAATCAACTTGGGATGTATATCTGCGCTAAGTGAAGCGGAAACTGCACAATACTTCTCTTCTGCCATCTGGATGGCTTTCCAGATCCGGTAGTCCGGGATATCGCCGTCCACCTTGAAGATCAGGTCAATGGCAGTAAAACCTTTCGGCATACCTTCACTACGTGTACCTTGTGCTTCAATCTCGATTCCTGTAATTTTGTCCAGGAAGGCGTCCAGAATCATTGTGATATCGATCCCCATGCAGCCTCCGAGACCTGCCAATAACAATTCCATGGGTGTAGCACCCTTGCTGTCACCGCCATAGGCAGCTGTGGCATCCATGCCAACTGCGTAACCGGAGGGTCCTTCGGAAGTAAACGCGCGTTTGCCTTTCCATACGGTTGTTACATTCATGATGTTTATCCTTCTTTCTTAGAATTCAGTAATTTGCTGCAAAAATTTGCGTGTCCGCTCCTGGGTCGGGTGTTCAAAAAAGGCCTGCGGACTTGCTTCTTCCACGATCGATCCATCCGCCATAAAGACAATTTTATTAGCCACATTCCGGGCAAACTTCAACTCATGTGTAACGACCAGCATCGTCATCCCTTCCTGTGCCAGCTCCTTCATTACGGAGAGCACTTCCCCCACCAGTTCGGGATCAAGGGCTGAGGTAGGTTCGTCAAACAGCATCACTTCAGGCTCCATGGCAAGCGCGCGGGCGATCGCTACGCGCTGCTGCTGTCCACCAGACAAACGGGATGGATATGCATCCTGCTTGTCTGACAGGCCGACCCGATCCAACAGAATCCGGCCGCGTTCGGCTGCTTCATCCCGCTTGATTTTTTTCACTGTCATGAGACCTTCCATCACATTGCCCAGCACTGTCTTGTGCGGGTACAGGTTGAACTGCTGGAATACCATGCCCGTCTGGCGACGGATCTCCAGCACCCGTGCCCGCTGAACTCGCTGTGCATCGGCACTGTCTACGACAACACCGTTCACTTCGATCTTCCCGCCGGATAGCTCTTCCAGTCCGTTCAGACAGCGCAGCAACGTACTCTTGCCTGAACCACTGGGTCCCAGTAGAACAACGATATCCTTCGCATCGACATGCAGATCTATATTTGTGAGAACTTCATTTTCCCCAAAACGTTTGGTCAATCCTGTTGTTGTAATCATCGGTTCTCCCCTCCTATCAGTAAGCCCGGGCCAGCCGGCGCTCCACTTGTTCCAGAATGGCCGAGAAGCCGATACTCATGATCCAGTAGATCACGCCAATCGCCAGATAAAACGGCATGTTAACATAATATTGCGCTACCAGCAGCTGTGCCGAGCGCAGCAACTCCGTAACCCCGAGGGCTGCCACAAGTGATGTCTCTTTCAGCATCCCGATAAACGTGTTGCCCATCGGCGGAATCGCAATGCGCACTGCTTGAGGGAATACAATCCTTCTCATGGTCTGAGCCGGTGTCATGCCTGTAGCATAAGCAGCCTCCGTCTGCCCTTTCGGTACAGCCTGAATGGCTCCCCGGAACGTTTCAGACAGAAATGCACCCGCATTAAGACTAAGACCGAGACAGGCCGCCGTGAGCGAGCCCAAGGTCACTCCATAATCGACCAACCCATAATAAATAACGAATAATTGCACCAACAGCGGGGTCCCCCGCATGATGGATACATAGAATCGGGCGATCAACCTTAGCCAAATCGGTCCTTTCAGACGAGCGATAGCGACGAGCACTCCGATGATAAAGGCAAAAAACATGGAGATCACAGTTACATATAGCGTATAGTAAGCCCCCTTCAGAAAGAAGGGGATATTTTCAAATACAAGTTCCATACATCAAACTTCCCTTCGCCCTGCCGGTTCATTATTGCGCAGGCTCTTCACCAAACCATTTTTTGAAGATGGTATTGTACGTACCGTCGTCCTTCATGCCTTTCAGTGCATCATTCAGTGCAGCCACAAGTTCCGGGTTGTTTTTGCGAACAGCGATGCCCGCTTGGTCACTCTTGATGGGTTCGCCGACTGCTTTGATGTTGAAGCCGTTCGCATCTACAATCGGTTTCAGTGCATACAGGTTGTTGATTGTTGCGTCGATCCGTCCAGCGTCCAGATCTTTCAATGATGTGATGACATCGTCATAGGTCTTGATGGTGAAATCACCGACTTTTGGCAGCACTTCGTTACGCAGATATGTCTCATCATTCGTGCCGAGGCCTACACCGATCGTTTTTCCTTTGAAGTCTTCCAGCTTGGTGATATTATTATTTTCTTTTTTCACGATGATTTTTACGTCGTTCGTAATATAGGGATCGCTGAAATCCAATACTTTTTTGCGGTCATCGGTAATCGTCATCTGGCTGATAATCGCATCCAGCTTTTTGGATTGCAGACTTGGTGTGAGCCCGGAGAACTCCTGAGATACAAACTCAACCTTTACACCAAGACGCTTGGCAACCTCGCGCGCGATATCGGCATCGAAGCCGTCCATTTCTTTCTTGTCATTCAGGAAGTTGTATGGAGGATAGGTTCCCATCATGCCGACTTTCATGGTACCAGCGGATTTAATCTGTTCCAGTTCATTGTTTGCCTGTGCTCCATTACTGCTTCCATTGTCCGTCGCTTTACTGCCACAAGCGCTCAGTACCAGTACCGTCATTAGCAGCAGGGCTGTTAAAGTCCAGCCTTTGCGAGATTTCATTCCATATGTTTTGTTCATGTCGTTAACTTCCTCTCATGCATGTAGTCATGTCTTGTTGAAACTTCCGTTTCTTGTGTCTTGCGTCCTTAAGCTGCAGTTGTATCCATTATTCCCTGCTGCTGGCTTAATCATGTGAATATTTAATCCTGTTATCTGAAAATAAACCTGCGGAGCCAGCACCTCCTCTATGTACCGAGCAGTCCGTAAAACTCAAAGCTTGCCGCCTCCGCAGCGAGTGTTGTCGCTGACATTGATGAGAACTCGCTGTGAAGCTCCTCCGAGCCAAACAGCCAGCGGGTAATCATGCCTTCAATCATGCTAACCAGCAGCGCAGCGCGAAGTGGTACATCCATGGACTTCGGCAGCATGCCCAGCTCAATAGCCCGCTGCATGTTGTGGCGAAACGCCTGCTCCACCGCCCCCCGTGTCTCCTCGACCAGACGGCGTACCGAATCCTCCGACACAATACCTTTAAGCAACAATTCCATAAAATAACGATTGTCCTCTGCAAAGGAGAATAAGTCGGTAAACAGCCGTTCCGAAGCTCTCACCATATCCTCAACCGACCCGGCATCCTTGCGGTAACCTTGTCCAATCGCTTCAAGCAGCTTCTCCCTGCCGGTTAATACAATCTCCGAGGCAATGGCCTCTTTACTCTTGAAATGCCAGTAAAAGGTGCCTTGTGCTACGCCGGCTTCGCGGACGATATCGGAAATTTTCGTCTGATGATAGCCTTGGGTCGCGAAACGCTCCATCGCTATACGTATAATTTGGTCCCGGCGTTCTTCTCCGGGTTCCAAATGGTTGATTTTGGACATCTGCTTACCCTCCCGATTGATCAGTCAGTCAGTTAATATATATCCTATGGGATAACTAGGTTTTTGTCAATATGGTTTTAAACAATCCATTACAAGCATAAGTTGAAGTTGTACGCATTTGATATCATAATAGGTGATAGCCTTGTTCAAACGAACGGGCATTGTCACGCAGGACAGCCTGTATGCTGTCATCTGCATTTCAAGGAGGAAGAGAATTGGACTTTATATCATCAATTATTATGGGCATCATCGAAGGTTTGACTGAGTTTTTGCCCGTGTCCTCGACTGGACACATGATTCTGACCGCTCACTTGCTGGGATTATCAGAGGACAACGAGTCAGTCAAAACGTTTGAGGTGGTTGTGCAACTCGGAGCTGTACTTGCTGTCGTGGTGCTGTACTGGAACAAATTCATTGATATGTTCCGCTTCACCGGAGGCAAAAGGAGCTACACCTCCCGTCTGAACCTCATTCATATCTTTTTGGCGATGGTTCCAGCCGTAGTCATTGGACTTGTATTCCGTGATTGGATCAAGGCGCATCTTTTTGGTGCACAGACGGTGCTGTACAGTCTTGTCATTGGTGGTATTCTAATGATTGTCGCTGAACGATGGAGCCACCGTAGTGAGCGCATCACAACCCATGATGTAGACGATATTACGTATAAACAGGCATTTGTTGTGGGTCTTTTTCAGATTCTCGCATTATGGCCAGGCTTCTCCCGTTCCGGTTCGACGATCTCCGGTGGACTGTTTGCAGGGGTAAGCCGGGTTGCTGCGGCGGAATTTACATTCCTGGTATCTGTGCCGATTATGATTGGAGCCACAGGATATGATCTGTACAAAAGTATCGATCACCTGAACACCAGTGACTTCCCCATCTTCGCCATTGGATTTATAGCTGCATTTATCGTAGCCATGCTTGCCATCAAGACGTTCCTGTCCATTTTGAAAAAACTGAGTCTGACCGTCTTTGCAGTCTATCGCTTTGTGCTGGCAGCCGTATTCTTTATCATTTTAATGATGTAGTCAGATCTTTAAGACATGTAAACCAAAGCCGATGGTAATCTCAAGTTCCTTTTGGAACTGAATTGCCATCGGCTTTGGTTTTTTCTTGTGCTTTGGAATAAGCAATATGAATTATGTACGACAGACTAGCTTTTTTTACTCTATAAAAGTATACCTGACTCAGAACCACTCTTTAACTTGAATGTTTCTATACTGATTTCTATAACTCTGATAATATTTAATCTTTTCAATCAGATTGCATCTTCTTTGTTTTTGCTCCTCCAGCCGTTTTTTCACTCCTCTCATTAACAATCGGTATCTCTGGTCGTCATTGTGGCTGAGTTGATGCATTTCTTCAAAAATCGTTTTACTCATAATGATCTCTTTCACTCCAATATTCAGATTGTAATATACATTATACTGAGATGGACTGAACAAATTCTAAACAAGCCTTCTAACGAGTTTTTTTCAAATTAACAGCAAAAAACACCTTCACATGCATGGATGGAAGGTGTTCAAATAGATCTAGCCTATGCAGATATTAGAGTTTATACCTTGGACTCAAGTGTCTCCAGGTACTCGGAGATTTGAGTAGGCGTTTTAGCCCATTTGCTGTGCAAATGTGCGATTTTTTTGCCATGCTGGAATACCAGCAGACTTGGAATACCACGTACGCCGTTCTCTTCAGCAAATGGCAGGAATTCTTCTGCATCCAGGGCATAGAAGGTTTTATCCGCATGCTGGTCGATAACGTCCCCGATAAAACGATCCAGGTTTTTGCAATCCGAACACCAGGTTGTATCAAATTTAATGACGGTAAGACCGTCAGAATTGATTGTATCGCGATATTGTTGTTCACTTTGAATTCTTTCCATATGTCTTCTCTCCCTTAATGATTTCTTTATGATTGATCTTCATTGTACCTCTTATAGTTACAATTGAAAATAGGCTGACAAACGTTTAACGGTGCTGCTTGTAGACATTGGCGGGAATGAGCTCCCGTATTTCGTTAATTTCCTCAGCCGTAAGCACTGTTGTTTCCGAGGCCGCAATATTATGCAACAACTGTTCCTTCGAACTGGCCCCTGGCACGACAGCAGCAACAGCCGGATGTGCCAGTGCATAACGAATGGCCGTTTGAGCCATGCTGCGATGATCTGTAACCAGACGGCTCAATCCTTGGCGGATGGTGTGCAATTCCTCTGGCGCATAATCCAGATAGCCTTTATCTGCCTTGGCAGCACCCGAATCGGCGAGAACCCCACTTGCCACGGGTCCACGAGCGATAACACTAATGCCCTTTTGCTCCAATAGAGGCAATACTTCTTCCTCGGCCCGGCGATCTGCTACGCTGTATTGATTCATCACGCTGACAATGGATGCCCTCCGTACATATTCCCGAATCACATTGGGACGAATGGAGGATATGCCATAATAACGGATAAGACCTTCCTGCTTCAGTTCCTCAAAGGCTTCGATCGTCTCTTCGATTGGATCATCCATTGTGCCGCCATGCAGCTGATACAGATCAATATAATCCGTCTGCAGCCGTTTCAGACTGTCACGGACAGCTTGTTTGATATAGGCTTTGGACGGGTCCCATGACCAGCCTTCTTTCCCGGGTATGCGACGATTGCCGACCTTCGTAGCCACAATCACCTGATCCCGGCGTCCCTGAATGGCCTGGCCCACGATTTCCTCATTGCGTCCTGCATCATACAGATCAGCGGTATCCAGGAGATTAACACCGTGATCCAATGCTTCATGGATCAAGGCTACAGCAGGCTTTTCTTCGGTTCCAAGCGACATACAGCCGAGTCCAATCTCGCCAACCATGAGTTCGGACGAACCCAGTCGATTTTTCTTCATAGGTTGTACATCCCCTTCCATACGTTCTGCAAGTTTCCATTGTATCATTCTTGCAGGCAAAAATCGCATGTCATATGAGCGCACACAAAAACCCGGGACCTTTCCAGTTCCGGGCTTCTATGCAAAGTGACTCCTAAGCCAATATCTATTTTAAATCCACTCGTGAACCTTTTTGGCTTCCATAAGACGGGCTTGAAGATGAACTTGAGCTTTTCATGATTCCCGATACAGTACTGAACAGCTTATCCCTTGCTTGTTTGTTCCTCATCAAATAAGTCACACCTGCTCCAATGGCTGTTACAATAATTCCACTTTTTTTAGACATATGTTGTTCCTCCTTCAGGATTAATGTACATCGTGTCTTGCTTGAGATTACCCTGTAGGAGAGAAACGAAACGTCAGATGCAATCGCAAAAATTAAAGAATGGCTATTACAACATAAAAAATGGCCACCTGAGAATTCAGGAGCCATCTTCTAACGTGTTGTATACGTTGAACCCATTGTTACTACTGCTGACCCATGCTCAACCCTGTTCGGTCAGAAAAATGTTCGATTAATCGGACGGTGGTGCAACATGAGTCATTTCCTCATGTTTGTACGTGGAGCCGTCCGCAGTGAGGTAAAAATGTCCGATCGGGTGCAGATCTTCATCCAGTTCATAGACCAGCGGAATGCCTGTAGGGATATTAAGCGCCATTACGTCCGCTTCGGACATCTGGTCCAAATGCATGACGAGTGAACGGAGCGTATTACCGTGCGCGGAGATCAGTACTCTTTTGCCTGCCGATACCATCGGTTTGATCTCTGTGTTCCAATATTCCAGTACCCGCTTGGATGTATCCATCAAATTCTCCGTACGCGGAATGGTACAGCCTAGCCGTTGATACTTGTCCTGGTCCTGTACATAACGATCATCTGTTTCGTCCAGCGCCGGGGGAGATACGCTAATGGAGCGTCTCCACTCCATCACTTGCTCCTCGCCATACTTCAGGGCAGTCTGCTGTTTGTTCAGTCCTTGCAAGGCACCATAGTGGCGCTCGTTCAGCTTCCACGTCTTCGTAATAGGAATCCACATCCGGTCCATCTCATCGAGTGCAATATCCAGTGTTCGAATCGAGCGTTTGAGTACCGAAGCATAAGCATAATCAAAATCAAAACCCTGTTCCTTCAGGATTTTTCCCGCTTTACGCGCCTCTCCGTATCCATCGGTCGTCAGATCCACATCCGTCCAACCGGTAAAACGGTTCTCTACATTCCACATACTCTGTCCATGGCGAATTAATACGACTCTGTACATAAACGTGAACCCTCCTTCCATGAAACCATTACCCGCAAGGCGAGCCGGATATGCCCATGATATGTGAAATTAATAGTATGGTGCCATCATCAGATATACAACTACACCCGTGGAGCTAACATACAGCCAAATCGGCATCGTCCAACGGGCAATTTTCCGGTGTTTCTTCAATTGATTTGTCCAGCCCCATACCAGAGTGAACAGAGCGAGTGGCACAATGATGGCTGCCAAAATGCTATGCGTAATCAGAATAAAGAAATAGATGGAACGAATGATGCCTTCTCCACCGTATTTGGACGTTTCCGGAGACAGATAGTGAAACGATAAATACGTAACAAGGAATAACAGGGTCGTCGTAAATGCAGCAAGGATGAAACGTTTGTGCAGTTTCACATTCCGCTTGATAATGGCAATCAAGGCCGCAAGCAGGAAAATGAAAGTGAAGCTGTTGAACACGGCATTAAACCGTGGCAACACGGTAATGTCAAAGGCCACATCGCCTTTGTATCCGATAGACGGTGCAAAGAACAACAATAAAATAATGACATTGGCGAGAATGGAAATGGTAATAATGATACCTGCAAAATTTTTATTACTAGTCGGGGCAATCTGATTGGATTGAATGTTTGGGTCCCCTTTGTCATGTTTGCCCAATGAAAAATCCTCCTCATATCCTAACTTCTATGTTCTATCTCATTATATCTTGCCATTTCTCGACTGTTAAGTGACAACACTCTGAACAAAAAGCCTCGCCAAGTACCCTTAAAATGCCCCTTTGAGGCCATTTTCATTAAAAGCTCACCCCACCTGGTTTACCCCATCCTGTATATGTGGTATAATTAATGCAATTAATCACATACGCGTTGAACTGGAGGAGCCTGTCACCAAGGGCCCTCCTTGTCTTTTTTTAAGGCATAAAGCGGCACAATAACAAGCGCCGCTTTATGCCTTTTTCTGTGTTTAAGGCTGGAATGATCTTCCCTTGGGCTGGTTACCCTATAAACGCTATTACTGGAAGGGAGAACAATTATGGAATTTGTTTTGGTACTTGCACTTATTCTTATTTTCACCAAGTTGGCTGGGGATTTATCGGTAAGACTCGGTCAGCCATCGGTATTGGGCAAATTGATCGTCGGTGTTATTCTTGGACCTGCCCTGCTCGGCTGGGTTCAACCGAATGATTTCATCCACTATATGTCCGAAATTGGGGTATTACTGCTCATGTTCATTGCTGGACTCGAAACGGATCTGGAGCAATTGAAGAAAAATTGGAAGGCAGCTTTTGCTGTTGCCGTGGGTGGTATCATTCTGCCATTCATCGGAGGTTATGGAGCTGCCGCTGCATTCGGCATGTCGCAGACACATGCTTTGTTCTTTGGACTGTTGTTCTGTGCCACTTCGGTCAGCATCTCGGTTCAAACGTTAAAAGACATGAATCAGCTCAGCTCTCGTGAGGGTACAACGATTCTTGGAGCAGCTGTCGTCGATGATGTACTGGTTGTTGTCATCCTCGCTGTCATGATGAGTTTGCTCGGAACAGGGGCAACCGATACTTCAATCTCGCTGCTCATCGGCAAGAAACTGCTATTCTTTGTTATTATTATCGCTGCAAGCTGGTTCCTTGTTCCACGCATCATGAAGTGGATGGCTCCGCTGAAGGTGACGGAAACCGTTATTACAGCCGGATTAATCATCTGTTTTGGCTTTTCGTACTTTGCGGAATGGATGGGTGTTGCAGGTATTATCGGGGCCTTTGCGGCAGGTATCGCCATCTCCCAGACGAACTTCAAACATGAGGTCGAAACCAAAGTTGAACCGATCGCTTACAGCATTTTTGTTCCGGTATTCTTTGTAAGCATCGGTTTGAACGTAACTTTTGACGGCGTGGGTTCACAAATCTGGTTCATTATCGTCATCAGTCTCATCGCCATTGTAACCAAGCTTCTGGGCGGAGGAGCAGGTGCGCGTCTGACCGGATTTGATCGCTCATCCTCCCTCGCCATTGGTGCAGGCATGATTTCCCGAGGGGAAGTGGCTCTCATTATCGCCTCCACCGGACTTGCTTCCGGATTACTCGACCCTGAGTATTTCACCAGTGTGGTCATTATGGTTATCGTTACAACGCTAGTTACGCCACCACTACTCAAAATCACTTTTGCACGCAAAAAAGGGGAACCTCAGGTTGAAAAAGGCATTGAGGAAGCTCATTTGAATAGGTAACGTCATTAACTAGTAAGAACGTTAAGAATACAGGGTACGGGTTATTAATGCAGATGTAGGTGCAGATGTAGTACAACGCAGTTCACAGTATCCCGAATTGTTTAAGATGTTTGAGATATGCCTGAATAACCAGAAACTGAAAGTACCACATGAAATATCGATATAATACTGTACTCAAACCATGAGGTATTGAAGAGTCCAAGCTTTAAACGGTATTGAAATTAATCTTCCTTTAACGTTATACTTGTCCTTAGAGAATAATTTCAGGTCGTGAAGCACACGCCGCTTTGGCACATTTTTCACCTTCAATTCAAGAAGGTCGTAAATGTTCAGAGCGGCTTTTTGCTTTTTATAATATTCGTTCGACCATAGGGAGGAACTGATTACGATGAATATTGGATTTGAACAGGCTTATGAGGAGTGGATGCACTCGCTTCTGGAGAAGGAAACTAACCTTAGAGTGCGTTCAAGAATAGAAAATGGACTCGAACATGGTACTTTGGAATTTCTACGTTCGATTTGGTTTCCGGTTGTCAGGAACTTCAACCATTTGCAACCAGAATGGGAGGTTCAGGATTTTCATAACGGCTATCGATATCTTGATCTGGCTTATTTTCCAGGTAACGGCGTTAAGGGAGCAATTGAAATACAAGGATATGGGCCGCACGCCCGCGATCTCGATGTACGTCACTTTAAAGATCTATGCTGGCGGCATTGTTTGCTGACACTTGATGATTGGACATTTTTACCGATAGATTATCTTTCCATAAAGGAGGAACCTAAACGTTGCCAACAACTTGTGCTTTCTTTTATGGGGAAATTCGTTGCCACAGATACACCGTCATCCTTCAATTGGCTCGAAGCAGAGTGTATTCGTTATACCAGACGCATCATGCGTCCCTTTACCCCATCAGAACTAGCAACCCACCTGCGGATCACAGATCAGCATGCTCGAAGAATTCTGCACAGCTTGGTCAATCAACAGGTACTACACGTCGCAAGTGGCAAACAAAGATATCGAACATATGCGTTACGAACCTAGGACACTCTATTTCACCGAAATTCGTCACGCCCGTTTTCTAACGAATTCAAGACACGTTATTTCTAAGAAATCGAATCTTTTGCGACTATATATCCAACTTTTCCTGAAATAAGAATGATGTGGTTCGTTAGAATTTTAACATCGCCAATAACTCATTAATAAGCACATTCCAGTTCGTTAAAAATTCGTTCAGGTGGGTTATCATCTGTAGTCCATTAAAAAGAACGTTATAGCTGTCTCTCATAGGATGAATTCGTTACAGTTCTTCTAAAAGCTGTTTCAGGTTGGTTGGTTGGTTGGTTGGTTGGTTGATTTTCGTTGATGTCCGTTAAAGTCGGTATTCTTTAAGGACCTACACAAACACCAACAAAAAAAGACCACTCCATTAAAAAGAGGTCTTTATCCTCGCCTGTTCATAACAGGCTGTCCCATTTTAAGTTAACACACCTACGTAAAAACCGATCGATATAAACACAACACACCATATAAACGCCCCAATGCTGGAGACAAGAACGTATCGTCCTATAGCCATGCGGCTGATCCCGGAGAAGCAACACATTAGATGTCGAATGCCTGGAATGAAATATCCCAGTATGATGGACCAATACCCATATTTCAAAAACCAGGACTCCACCCTTCCCAACCGTTTGGCATTGACCCCGACCCATTTACCATACTTCTCCACCAGTGGCCGGCCGGCCTTCTTGCCAATCGTGTAACTCAGAAGTCCTCCAGTAAACGCTCCGCCAAAACTGACAACGATAGACACCGAATAGTTAAGCACCGAGATGGAGGCGAGATAACCGACAAAGGTCATCATCACCTCATCCGGAATAGGCATGCCAATCACGCCAAGAGCCAACAGTCCGTAGATTGCGAAATAACCATATTGACCAATAAATTCTCTAGCAAATTCCATACTGACTCGCTCCTTATTTCGGTTCCACAATATCCTTCTCATGGGGGGCTAGCACTTGTTTTAGAGATGGGAATCGGATTTGGCTAACCATTAGACCGGATAATACAACAATGACAAGATAGGCTACACCATGAGTGAAATAAGGACTCCAGAGCGCGAAAAAGGACATAAGACCACCTGCAAACGTAATCGGCATGCCAACAAACCCATGGCTTGCCGTCTTCTGGCAATTGTATCGTGCAAGACGCAATGCACCACATACCGGGAATAATGCGGTCAGCGCCATACCCAGCGCATTTACTTCGTTCATGGAGTTCAAATAAAGGATCAGCACGGGTGCGGTCCCGAACGAAACGACATCAGCCAGCGAATCCAGTGCTTTGCCGAATTCACCCTCACAATGCAATTTACGGGCAGCAAACCCGTCAAACAAATCAAAGAACATGGCAACCCAGATCATCGTAACAGCCAGAGCAAACTCGCCATGAATAGCCATTATGACAGCCAACATGCCTGAAGTTAGATTGCCCAACGTTAATATGGACGGTAAAGATTTCATAGACTTGACTCCCTTTCGTACTATTCATTAGGAAAAATAATATAAAAACGGACTCCGTCCGGCGTGTTCTCCACGCCATAACTGCATCCATGCAAATCGAGAATCTGCTTCGCGATGGCCAGGCCGAGTCCGGTCCCTCCCATTTTGCGATTGCGTGAGCGTTCCACACGGTAAAATCTTTCCCAGATGTACTGGCGCTCCGCTTCCGAAATTTGCTCACCCTGATTCTCAATGGAGATTCGAACCTGCCCTTCGGGCCTGCTGATCTCAATCATAATATCGGTCTTAGGAATGGCATGACGTATAGCATTCATCATCATATTATAGATGACTTGCTCTAACTTGCTACGGTCTCCCTCAACGGTCTGTTCCGTAGTGGAGACCAATACGACATCCAGTTCCTTTTCCTTCAGTTGTGGACCCAGACGTCCGGCAATATCTTCAATCATATCTCCAAGAGCCACTGCATCCGTGTTCAGCTTAATCGCTTGGGATTCCAGCCGTACCAGATCCAGCATCTCTTCGACCATCGTCTCCATTTTGACCGCTTCATCGGCAATAATCTCGATGTAACGCTCACGTTTGCCCTCACTAACCCCATCTTTCAACCCCTCGGAGTACCCTTTGATGATACTGATTGGCGTTTTGAGCTCATGGGATGCATCGGCAAAGAACTCCCGCTGCCGCTGTTCAATCCGCTGCTTCATTTCCATATCGGTGCGCATCTGACTGTTCGCCTGTCTAAGCTCTTCCAGTGTCTGACCCAATGTTGTTGACAGCGCATTGAGGCTATTGGACAGACTGCCTATCTCGTCATTGCGGCGTATGGGCGATTTCACCGTGAAATCGAGGGTAGACATCTTTTTGGCAACATGGTTCAGTGCAAGCAACGGTTTGGTGACAATTCGAGATAAAAGCAGTGAAAGAAATACAATTAATACACATGCAGCAATACCGAAATAGGCATAGAATAATTGGGTGGCTTCACTTGCCTCCCTCATTTCCTGTAAGGACGTCAGTGAAAAAATAAGTTGCTGCTGGGGTCCGGTGCTGTGCACCGGGGCAATGGTGAGCACATTTCGTACACCACTCCAGCTATCGGTCCATTCTTCATTGATCATTTTCCCATTAGCGAGACTCAGCTGGTCTTCCGTAGACAAGGGAAAACGGCTGTCCAGTGCCTGCACAAGCAGTCCCTGTCTTTGGCTCCATGTTGCCAAATTGGGGAGGACAACTTCAGTCAAAACTCCAGACCATTCCTGAGCCGGTTCAGCCCATTCTTGGAAACCTTCTGTTCCCCAAACAGAGGATTGGGCATCTTTGATTTTGAATGGATATACCATGGGTTCCTTCAGGCCACTGGCTGGACCCGTCACAGTCAACTCCTTCCCATACTTCAGATGAGAAGCGATCCAGCCAGCGTTCTCACTATTGATGAACAGCGACAGGGATACTTTCACCTGTGTGCCATCCTCCCGGAGCAATGTAATGTGAAACGGGTCGTTGACCAGCTTGCCCGTGTTCGTCAGGATGACCAGATGCGACTGATTCTGCCGCATGAACTTCCCAGTCTCCTTGGCCAGCTGCACATCATTCCAATGTCCATTCGAATATTGTTGTTCAAATTTCGTCAATTTTTTCTTAATACTGCTAATCTTCTGATGCTGATAGAAGTCCGGGAACCATACCAGTTGGGCAATCACCGTTGTTCCATAGAGAAGAAGCAGGAATCCGGCCATGACCAGAAACAGTTTCATCGTTACACCGTTACGTCTCATGCCTCAGCCTCGAATCGGTAACCGGTACCGATAACGGTTCGGATACACTTGGCTTCTTCCCCAAGCTTGCTCCGAAGTTTCTTGATATGGGTATCCACCACGCGTGAATCCCCCTCAAAGTCGTATCCCCAGACCCGGTTGAGAATGGCCTCGCGGGACAATACAATGCCTTGATTTCGCGTTAAATACAGCAGCAGATCATATTCTTTGGGGGCAAGCTCCACTTCAGCTCCATCCTTCTCAAGCCGCCGTGCCCAAGGATCAAGCGTTACGCAACCAAATCGGATCACGCTCTGCTCCTTGCTAACTGCACCTTCTACCCGCTTCATTAATGTCTCTGCACGTGCCACCAGCACGCGAGGGCTGAACGGCTTCGTCACATAATCATCCACACCGAGCTGAAAGCCATGAATCTTGTCATCATCTTCCGATCGGGCAGTCAGCATTATAATAGGTACGGTCGACTGGGAACGAATATGCCCACATAGCGTCCACCCATCCATTTCCGGCATCAACACATCCAGAATGACCAGATCCACTTCATGCAGGGCCAACAGTTCCAGTGCCTCTATCCCATGTTCTGCTTCAATCACGTTCCATTGTTCTTTTATGAAATAATCGGCCACAATCTCACGAATGCGGCTTTCGTCTTCCACCAAAAGCACTGTTCTGACCATGGCCGACTCTCCTTTTAGCATCCTGATGTTAACATACCGATTCCATGTGTCGTCCATGTGTCCATCCATGTTCTGGAATGAACTCCATCTTATATACGATTAATATATACCAAAAGTTACTAAATCCCATACATTTTCGCACAAAAAAAGAAGTCGTCAATGAGCAATCCCCTGCTCATTGACGACTTCTTCCGGTTGAAACCACGTTTTTCTCCGCGATTACACGCTGCAATTACGCACCACCGCTTAGCGTAATTGCTCCAGGCGGTGTGCCACATGCAACGTTGGGCCTACAAAGCGGTTCAGCGGAAATCCGCCGGCAATCGCTTTGGTCACGAAGGCCTTGCCTTCACGAACAGCCTCTTTCACAGTAAGACCACGCGCCAAACCTGCAGTAATTGCTGCAGATGTGGTGCAGCCCGCACCATGTGTATATCCGGAGCCAACAACATCGGCTTCAAACCATTCGTAGTTTGTTCCGTCATAGAGAAGATCCATCGCTTTGCCAGGGTTAATAACACCTCTGTCCTTGATCAGGACATGCTTCGCCCCGTGATCATGAATGGCAGCTGCCGCCGATTCCATCTGCTCCTTGGAGCGAATCGGTCCACTTTTCGCGAGCTGTGATGCTTCAAACAAATTTGGTGTAACAAGATCGGCACCTGGCAACAGGAATTCGATCATTGCTTCCGTATTTTCAGGTTGCAGCACTTCGTCCGTACCTTTGCAGACCATGACCGGATCAATAACGATCTGTGGCAATCCACTGCGACGGATATGCTTCGCAACCAATTCAATGATGTCTACAGAACCCAGCATGCCCGTCTTCATTGCATCAAAACCGATACCATCAAGAACGGTGCGCAGCTGAGCCTCTACAACATTTAATTCTACAGGAAAGACCTGGTGATCCCACGTGTCAGGCTCCATCGCCACAACGGTAGTCAGCACAGTCATGCCATACACACCAAGCTCCTGAAAAGTTTTCAAATCTGCTTGAATCCCAGCACCGCCACTCGTATCTGAACCTGCGATTGTTAATGTTTTTGGAATCGTCATGGTAGTTGCATTCTCCTTCATCCTTCAGTTGACATTATCCTATCCCTTGTACGAGCGGATGTCAATGTCATCTGAAGCCATACGGAGTATGGTTTGCAGGAGAATTCAGTTCACGTCTTTCGTCTCCAGATTGATCATGGACATCGAAGCAATCCACAGTCCAATGGCACCGAGAGTTAATGGAATCACGATAATGGAATTAATTGAAACGCTGGGTCCATTGACGCCGGAACACACCACGAGCACAAGAAAAATGGACGATACCAGTGTTGCCGTGGCAGAGTGCTTACGCATCCCGAACAATAGAGGAATGAGAGCCATGGCAGCAGCCGAGAGAGAACTACTCGTGTATTTTACCAACAGCGTGAGCGCTTCATTCACCGTTAATGTGTCAGAAATAAAAGAATAGAAGTGATCTGTCGTCAGCAGGATCGCCCCCATTAACAAATCGGTAAACAGAATATTGAAAAAGATGAACAAAAAAATAATGATCAATTTGGCCGCGATAATTTTGTGACGTTTGATGGGATAGGTAAACATGACATTCATCGTTTTGTTTCGATACTCGCTAATGATCAGCTTCGATATCAGAGCGCCTCCAAAGATAATAAAGGTAGCCCGGGCAAACGTATCAATCAGAATGAAGGACACCGAATAATTCAAGAAAGCGTAGTCCTCTGCTCCGAAGTCCTCCACCCCGATCATGATCAGAAACAGCAGGATGGCAATATTGGCGATAGCCGCGCCTCCTATATAACCGGCAAACCGATGTTTGCGCAATTCCAACTTGATCAGTTTAAGCAACGTCTCCATCCCCTTTCATTAAGGTCATGAAGTGTTCTTCCAATGAATGTGCCCGCTTGAAAATGGATTCGATCTCAACACCATGCTGGATTAGTTTGCCTGTCAATTGCGATGGAGCGAGACCCTGATCATAGATGCGTACCGTGTGGTCATCGACCATTTTATAATTTTTCAACCCCAGCTGATGTTCAATCACATAGGCCGCTTTACGTGGATCCAGTGCTTGCAGCTCAATGTACTCGCTGTGGCTCCCGCGGATGCTGTCCATGGATACCTCCTCGACCAGACGTCCCCCCCGAATAACCCCAACGGTGTCCGCAACCTGTTCAATCTCGCCAAGGATATGACTGGAGATTAACAGGGTAATCCGATATTCAGAACTGAGACGTTTGAACAAATCACGCATCTCCTTGATGCCTACGGGATCGAGTCCATTGATCGGTTCATCCAAAATAAGCAGTTCCGGTGTTGTGATAAGCGCACGAGCAATGCCTAGACGCTGTTTCATCCCCAGCGAAAAGTCGCGGACTGGCTTCTTGCCTGTGTCCTTGAGACCTACATTTTCCATCATGTTATCAATGATCTTTTTGTTATAGAATCCCATGTATTCACAATGAAGCTCCAGATTTTCCCTGGCGGACAACTTATCGTAGAAGAAAGGATATTCAATGATGCTGCCCATTCGTTTCAGCAATTCATAAGAAGTAGGGGTGAGCTTTTCTCCGAACAATTCAATCTCGCCTACGGTCGGTTTGACCAGGTTGGTCAGCATTTTCATCATGGTCGTTTTCCCCGCTCCATTCGGACCAAGAAACCCGTAAATCTCCCCTTGCTTGATACTCATATTGACGTTCGATACAACCTCTGTCCCTGCATATGTCTTGGTCACATCTATCGTCCGCGCAATATATGTCATGTTCTTTATTCTCCTTTACGTTCATCCCTGACGGGTTCTTATATCTGTATTGTAAAGAGAAAAGTCTTCTTTTTTATTAATCAAATCTTACAAAAACCTTAAGCTTATCAGGTGAAGGTATACAATTGACCTAACAAGCGTTTAGCGCAACTTTGAAAACAGTCCGTTCGTAAGGTACACTATGTAACTCAATACTTCCATTCATCCGCTCCACCAGCCGCTTGGTAATAGTCAGCCCGAGACCACTGCCCTGATAGAGACGATTACGGGAATCCTCCAGTGTATACATGCGTTCAAATACACGGCTGTGCTCCTGTTCAGGAATGCCCTTGCCTCGGTCCCAGATGCTAAGTGTCACCTGCTCCCCTATTGAATAATCCAGTGAAAGACCAAGTACCTTGCCATCTGCTCCATATTTCATGGCATTGGTGATCAGATTATCCAACACACGATCCAGTGCTTCCTCATTACCTTTCACGAAGACATCATTTTCCGGAATCGACAGTTCCACTTGCAGACCCAGATTCGTTAACATGTCATAAAAAGAGAGCATCTTTATGCGACACAATTCGCTTACATTGACCTTGGTCAGTGCAAGCTCAGTATCCCCAGACTCCAGTTTCGCCAAGTCAAAAAAGGAGTGAATCAGACGCATTACCTCCTGCGCCTTATCCTGGATTTTTCCAGTCATGATTATCCGTTCCTGATCTGTTAGGGAAGTGCTGTGCAGTAGCGTTTCACTATAACCCAGCACGACCGTAAGCGGCGTCTTCAGATCATGTGAGATGTTGGAGAGCATGTTGCGCATCTCCTTCTCCTGATTGGCATAACCCGCCTCAGCCCGATGGGCATGATCCAGCAGCTGATTCATGTCTTTAAGTAGCTTGCTAATTTGGGGATCACTGTTAAATACGAGCAGGCGTTCAAACGTTCCTTTATCTATGATAGCGTTCAGTTTCTCGTGTATGTAGGTTAGATGGATACTCCGTTTATGCAGCCTTACGCTTAATAATATGACGACAAGAGCCAATATTCCGGTAGAAAAGGCCAAGATCAGCGTCACGCCGGGTCCACCTCCAGCTTATAACCGATGCCCCACAATGTCTTGATATACCGTGGGTTGGATGGGTCAACTTCCAGCTTTTCGCGCAGACGGCGCATATGAACATTAATGATATTCTCGTCTCCGTAATAATGATCGTTCCAGACAGAAGCGTAGATTTGAGCCTTGGTAAATACTTTGCCAGGGTGGGTGACAAACATTTTGAGAATACCAAATTCCTTGGAAGTAAGCTTTACAGGTATGCCATCACGCTCAACCTCATACGTTTCCGTATCGACCACAAGTCCACCAATGTGAATGCGCTGCGCCTTGGGAGCGGCTGTAGTTGCAGGCTGTGCGGTATAGTTGGCACGACGAATAGCCGCCTTGATCCGAGCGGTCAGCTCGATCAACGAGAAGGGTTTGCTTAAGTAATCATCCGCGCCGAACCCAAGTCCAAGGGCTTTATCCACCTCTCCGTCCTTTGCGGACAGGATGAGCACAGGCACCAGACTGGTGGCACGGATCGTCTGGAGCACTTCCATACCATTTTTGTGTGGCAGCATCAGATCGAGAATGACCAAGTCATACTCAGAGTGTGATTGACTGAATTGACGTTCCGCCTCCAATCCGTCATATGCATAAGAGATGTCATAACCCTCTTTTTCCAAATAAGGACCGATCATTTCACTAATTGAGCGATCATCTTCAACAAGCAGCAAGCGATAACTTGACACCAGATTCCCTCCAACATGAATGTTTTCCTTTATTACCTCACAGTTTGCATCAATTGGCAATGAAATACGAAAAACCCGGCAGGATGAGCCACTTCATGTTTCAAAGTGAACCTCCTGTCAGGTCTTATTTACAACCTTATACCGTCTCGCTTCGTATCCAGCACAGTCCAATCGTCCCCGCACCTGCATGAATGCCTACCACAGGGATAAAAGGCATAATTTCCGTCTTCAGGCGGGGAAGCAAATCTGCAATCTGCTGTTTAATTGTAACAGCTTCTTCCTGATTGTTGGCATGCATGATGCATACTTGCTTTACTTTCCCCATATCCACCTTGAGCACATCCAGCATGCGCTGTTTAGCCCGTTTGAACGTACGAATTTTCTCATTCACGACCACTTTGCCCTCTTCAAATCGCAAGAGCAGATGAATTTTCAACAATTGACTAAGGATAAGCTGCGTACCCGACACACGACCACTACGATGAAGATGCTGGAGACTGGCCGGAATGAGGTAAAAGGACATGTTATCAATCATCTGTTCGATATGAAGTTTGATTTCGGATGCAGTATAGCCTTGCTTCTGCCATTCCAGCCCTTGCAAAATCATCTCCCGCAGCGGATAAGCGCCTGCTCTGGAATCAATGGCAGTAACGGTCACACCTGCAATTTCTGCCGCCTGCATCGATGTGTGCAGCGTTCCGCTAAGTGCAGTGGAGCAATGAATGGCAATGATCTCATCGTACTGGCCTTTCAACGACTCATACAATTCAATAAACTCACCAATCGGCGGCTGTGAACTGCTTGCGCGTGAAGCCTCACTCAGTTTCGCATAGAACAATTCCGACGAAATGTCTTCCGTCTCCCGGTAACATTCCTCACCAAATACGATGCGCAAAGGTACGATGTAAACATGATTCTGCTCAGCAAATAGGGGATCGAGTGTGCTCGTACTGTCCGTGACCCATGCAATTTTCCTCATTCCAACCTTCTCTCTTGCCGGATTGTTGAAGCTGTATCCTCAATCGTCAGGCACATGCCCGGCGGATTATTTAAAATTTGAATAGTTCATATTGTAAACGTTTGCGTTCTTCTCCCCAATTATAAAGGAACGGACAAACCGCTGTCTTGTGGCGCATTGTTGAACAGCTGTATTTCTTCCGGTATATCCCAAAAAAATGTCTTGCCTGTGAAGGAATAAATTGGTATGCTGTTGTCCTTCTCTCTTTTTCGCCTTGACTGAAGTGAACGGGACCGCCGTTCAACCAACTTATCGGAGGTGTCACATGCTTTATTTCACTCTGGCTTCCAAAGCCTATTCCCGGAACCTGCAATACCGCGGGGCCCACATGGTACATAACCTGGCAAGCGCCATGTTCGGTTACATGTATGCCTGTCTCTGGATCGGCATCGGGGCCGACCACTCTCTCGGAGAATACGGGACACAGGGGATGGTCAGTTACATTGCGTTTACGCAATCCTCTCTCTGGATCTCGGGATTTCTCACCAATGGACTTGGCATTCCACTCACGGTCAGGACAGGACAGATCGCGCTTGATCTCATGAGGCCGGTTCATTTGTTCACCCACCTGATGGCACGTGAATGGGGCCAGATCGCCTACCAGTTCGTGTACAAAAGCATTCCGATTTACCTGCTATTCTCCATCGTATTCTCTCTGCAATGGCCCTCAGAAGCTTCAACCCTGCTATTTGCCGCACTTGGTCTTGCCGGCGCATCCTATTTATCCATCTGTATGAATTACATTATTGGCGCCACCGCGATGTGGACCACGGAGTCCTCCTGGCTGCATTGGGGCAATCACGCCATGATGAATCTGCTCGCTGGTTTCTTCATCCCGCTGGAATGGCTGCCGAACTGGCTGGAGCGAATTGCCTGGCTATCGCCCTATCCCTTCCTGCTCTATGTCCCGACCCGCATCTATCTGGGTTACGAAAACGGCTCCTTGTTATGGGGAACCTTGATTTGGTGCGTCCTCATGACGTTCGTCTGTCTGGCGATCACCCAGGTACTGCGCCGTAAAGTGGAGGTGCAGGGCGGATGAAAATCACTTCCTGGTTTACTTTATATAAAATGCTCATTCGAACTAGCATCCGCAGTCGGATGCAATACAAGTTCAATTTCATCATGGCCTCCGTTCTGGCCGCATTGATTCAAATCTCCGAGTTTCTGATGGTTGCCCTGGTGCTGCATAAATTCGGAGCCATTAAAGGCTGGTCCCTTCATGAAATTGGTTACCTCTTCGCGATCATGACCCTATCCAAGACGTTATATCGAACGTTTGGCAACGAAGTGCATCATTTGGAAAAATATTTGGTCGACGGCGAACTCGATCAACTGTTAACCCGTCCTATGCCCGTATTGCTGGCCTTACTGCCCCAAAATTTCCGCATCATGGTTGGTGAAGTGTTACAAGGCGGGTTTATTCTCTGTTGGTCTCTGGCAGGCATGATGCATAGCGGACAGATCGGCTGGACTGTCATCCCCTTATCTCTGCTCGTCATCCTGACCGGTGCCATTATTCTTTTTTCGATTGGGCTTGCCACGGCAACGCTTGGATTCTGGACCACACGCATTGAAGAGCTGCAGACGATTACCGAGGATGCGGCGCGTACGGCTGCTCAATATCCGCTGACGTTATATCCCAAATGGATGTCTGGCATTCTGCTGACCGTCATCCCGGTGGGTTTCGTTAACTATGTTCCGTCACTCTATCTGCTTCGCGGCGAATTAGGTGCATGGGTTCTTATTGTGATTGTTGTTGTAGCCGTTCTGAGTCTGGCCGCAAGTCTGCGTTTCTGGAAATTCGGTTTAACCAAATATCAAAGTACAGGTAGCTAAGGAGGAAAATATCGTCATGACTATGATTACTGCGCGGCATCTGCAAAAGGAATTCAAAACCCCTGTGGTACGTGAGGGCCGGTTCTCCGGGATTCGCACCTTGTTCTCCCGTGAGTATCTATCCAAGAAAGCGGTTCAAGACATCAGCTTTGATATTGGCAAAGGAGAGTTTGTTGGATATATCGGCCCGAATGGGGCTGGCAAATCCACCACGATCAAAATGCTGACGGGTATCCTTCATCCCACCTCGGGTGAGGTATTGCTCGGTGGCATGAATCCACATCAGGAAAGGAGACGTACAGTTGGGCGCCTGGGGGTAGTGTTCGGACAGCGCAGTCAGCTCTGGTGGGATCTGCCCGTGAAGGATTCGTATGATATTTTGGCCGAGATGTACGGCGTACGTGCCGAGGATAAAAAGAAACGACTGGACCAGTTCGCAGAGCTGCTGGATCTGGAATCATTCTGGGCTACGCCTGTCCGCAAGCTCTCGCTTGGACAGCGGATGCGTGCCGATCTTGCAGCTTCCATGCTGCATGACCCGGAACTGCTTTTTCTCGATGAACCGACCATTGGACTGGATGTGAACGCGAAGCGAAACATTCGTCAATTCCTTCGTACTTTAAATGAAGAGTTTGGCAAAACGATTTTGCTGACCACTCATGACATGGACGACATTGAGCAGTTATGCAGCCGGGTGATGGTGATCAATCACGGTCAACTTACATATGACGGCTCAATCCCCTCCCTGCGCGACACGATCGGTCTGCCAACGTTTATCCGGGTGACATATCGCGGTTCGTTTAATATACCGGATGCCATATCATCCGCAATTCAAATTACAGGTACCGAAGGCCAAGTCGTCACCGTCGAAGTGAACCGAAAAGAGTGGAGCACGATGGACATTCTGAAGCAGCTCGAGCAATGGGGCGAGATTGAAGATGTTGAGATGAAAGAACCGGATTTCGAGGATATTATTCATCGGGTATATTGACTGGCCTATTTTCTTCAGATCTGGATGAGGGCCTGTTCGAATGCCGTTACATGCAGAAAGGACAGGACGTACTGTAATATTGGAGGTGAAGTGTCATGCTTGTTACCAAACACACACTTGCAGCATCCAGTGCACACGCAACTCCCTATTACCTCGTTCGAGGCACGAAGCCCGGACCCGTCATTATGATTACATCCGGAATTCACGGAAATGAAACCGCAAGCATGGCCGCTGCGCAGAAGCTGGTTAATGACTGCATGGCAGGGCGACGACACGTGGTACGCGGACTACTCATTATTGTTCCACGGGTGAATCAGAAGGCTTATCGTAACAACAGTCGAGGTAAACCTGATTTAAACCGCACGTTCCCGCGGCATCTCTCTGGCAAAGCCAAACATCCGCTTGCTTCCGCTGTCTTTCGGCTTGCCCGTCAATATGGACCTGCCTGGTGGCTGGACCTGCATGAAGCGAATGGATTATCCCAACGCAGTTCACGGGTATTGGGACAAACCTTGATTACCAATCCAGGCAGCCGGGCTGTTCCGGTATGCAAACGAATCATAGCGCGAATGAATCGGTCGATTCCCATTCGTGACAGGCACTTCACCCTGAAGCAGCACGAGTTGCCCGGTTCAGCACGAACAGCCGCAGCTCGCCTGCTTCAAGTACGCTCGGTTACAGTAGAGACCTGCTGGAGTCTGAGCCGTTCGGACCGGATCAGGTATCAGACGGATATTGTGCAACAATTTCTGCGTGAAGCAGGCTTGTTTTGAATCATTTTTGGGATGGTTGAAAAAAAACACCTTCAAGGATATCTCTCACGCCAGGCGTGTCAGAGAAAATCTTTGAAGGTGTTTATTGGTTACAGGTTACATCATGCATTCCCATCTTCCTTGTTGATCCGAAAAGATTGAATGTAATTGTGAATATCGTGCTCTGGTGTCTGGAGCAAGCCGGCAAGAAGCGTCTGCATCTGCTGCAGGTTATCGATATGCAGCTGAATCTCAGCGATTCGGTCACGTACGAGTGTCTTTAGTGCTTCACTCTCCATGTCCTCCTGACTGAGCAGCTGCAATGTATCCTGTATTTCCTTTAAGGAGTAACCCAAGGATTGGGCATCCTTAATAAATTTGATTTTGACCAGGTAATCCTCAGTATACAAACGGTATCCGTTGGACGAACGACGGGGAGCAGGCAAAATCCCGCTGTCCTCATAATAACGAAGGGTTGCCATACTTACACCCGTACATTTGGCCAACTCTCCTCTTGTCATGGTTTTCATGCCTACTCCTCCATCCTTCTACACATTATTTCGCCTGATTGCCTCGCAGCTTCGTATACTTGGTATCATAGGTGGCCTCTGGGAAACGGGCTGACGGCCCTTCCAGTAAAGGCTGCTCCTCTTCCCCCTTCAAGTAACGGTCAAAGAATGCCAATGTATACGATCTTGTAATGTCCACATTATGCTCCGGCGTCATGCCCTTTGCAAACAATTGAGGTGAAATTAATGAAATATCCGTGAAACTCTGATGGAAGAAACCATCCACGGTCAAGTAATAGGTATCATTGAGACTGCTTGTCATCACCCGATCCAGATCGGGTTCAAACTCGGGATAGAACACTTTATCCTTGGAAGTGACGTTTGGGTCCAGACTTTTGGCTGTTCCACCCGACATGATGTACATAAACGGCTGTTTCATGGCTGTCGTGGATACGGTCCCCCAGAATCCGCCTTCCAAACTGAGTCCTGCTTTGAAACGGCCATCCTGCGCCAGCGCTTCCGCTGTTGTCGCTCCGCCGTAGGAGTGACCAAAGATACCAACATGATTCAGATCAAGCTTGCCTTCGAGCAGTTGATTCGGATCATGTTTATTCCACTGGGTGAGCGTATCCAGTACAAAACTTGCGTCAGCTGCACGAATGCCAACACCTTCTATATTATGTTGATATAGTTCCTCTGACGTTGGATAGTCAGGATCTGGCTCATATGAAGCAGCATGTCCATCCAGAAATTTCACTTGAGCAGACGTATAAGGATGGTCAATCCCAACAACAATGTAGCCGTGGCTTACCAATTCTTCAATGGTGGTCATACTTTGAAAACGTGCTGAGCGCACTCCAGGCGAGAACAGTAATACTGGATATTTGCTCTGTGCGGCAGACAGCTCAGCGCCTTTAACCACATGCGTGGGAATCGTATCCAGGTAACTGAACACCATCGGTGGAATGCCAAATACCAGGCTAATGGCCTCTCCCAATTCGGCAGGATAATGATCTACTGGCATTCCTTTGGCTGTGTCCTGATCTACAGGATACCAGACGTTGATCATGAGTTCCCGCTTATCTCCTGCTTCAGCCGTTTTGGTCTCTTCCCGGGAATCATCCGTTAGCTGCTGCGAAAAAGTTCCTATGGCGTATGAACCTGTCGGTTCAGGCATTGTGAATGCAGGAAAATATGACGTCAGCACGATTGTACCTGCACTGAGAGCGAGCACCGGAATGGATGCCAAAGCCGCTTTCTTCCATGAACGATACCGGGGAATCTGCTTGTTCATATTCAGATGCGTATCCCGAACATAACCTCCTCTGCGGCTCAACTTCATGTATCGAACAATCCCGACAATGAAAAGCAAAGATGCAACGATATAGGTCGGTAACATCTGTACCCGAAAATGATCTATGAGACCATGTAAAAGAACCGCCAACACCAGTGCCATCAACGAACTGATTACAGACGTCCGATTTCTGGGGGCTACCCACATAAATAACGCAGTTGCCAAACTTACAAGTACCAACATCCATTCCAAAATTCTCATGAGTCAACCTCCACTATCTCTGTGATAAACACAGAATAAACCTTGAAGTATACTTCAAGGTCAAGGTTATTTTTAGTTTAATCTTGGACTCGCAAATCCCATTTGCAAAGTTCGACCAGTGTACAGACTCCTGAAGAGAACGCCTTGATGCCAGTTGAATTCGGCCCAGGGTATATGCGAGCAGTCATGACCTGCTCTCCCTGCTGGATGAACACTTCGATCGAGCTGATGTCAACAAAAATATGAAGTTCCAGCTTCCCATCACGAAGTTCCACTGCCGCAGCCCGTTCGCCCCCAGGTCCTTGCCCGGCATGCTCCCGATCCAGGCACAGTCGGCGCTGCTCCACATCATAGGAGATAACCGTTTCTTCCCCTTCACCGATTCGAAGCTTCAACCCGAATTGCCTAGCCTCTTCGGCTTTAAATACAGCATGCAACTCATAACGATCCCCACTCACCCCAAGATCGTATTCACCGCCAACCATACGAATATGGTTACGCTGAATGCCTTCCATTCTATACTGCTTGATCTCGGGAAGAGGCTGGAATATCAAACGTTCTCCTCTCCGGAGCAGTTGGCGCGGCAATGTCATGGCACCGGCCCACTTATGGGATGATTGTGTCGGAATATCGGTTTCCCACGTCTCCATCCAAGCAACCATAATCCGTCGTCCCTGTGCATCCTCCATGGTCTGAGGGGCATAGAAATCAAAACCATAGTCGAGCGGATAATACTGTTCGTATTCCAATACTCCCTGGTCTTCATTCAGCGTTCCCATCATGTAGACCGTGGAATGCAGATTACGGTAGTTGTCCCCCTGAGCGGGCATGCGTTGGGGAGACATGATAAGCACGTCCCGGTCATCCAGTATAAACAGATCCGGACATTCCCAGTTGTCGCCAAGAGTTCCATCACTTTGGGCCAATACGTTTACGTAGCTCCATTGCTGCAGGTCCGCTGAACGGTACAGCAATACGGCTCCTTTTCCTGCTGTATCATTCGATCCGAGGACAGTGTAGTACATCCCGTTTCGTTCGAAAACCTTGGGATCACGGAAATCCTTCGCACTGGTGTGCGCTGGAATCTGATTCAAGTCAATGACAGGGTTCTGTAGGCTCTTGACAAAATCGACGCCGTTGTTCGATTCAGCTATATTTTGTGTCTGCTGATAATCATGATCTTTGTCTGGTCCGGTTACAACATGCCCGGTATACATCAGCACGAGCTTTCCATCCTTAATGATTGCACTCCCCGAGAAACAGCCCCCGCTGTCATAAGTCTGATCCGGAGCAAGAGCTACCGGCATATGGTCCCATTTTACCAGATCATGGCTCACCGCATGTCCCCAATGCATTGGTCCCCAGACCGGGGCATAAGGATAGTACTGGTAAAAGAGATGGTACGCTCCATGGTAATAGATGAACCCGTTGGGATCATTCATCCAGCCCACCTCGGGCATTAGGTGATATTCCAGCCTGTATGCCGGATTGACCTCATGCCGATGTTGCTTAATGTAGGTATTTGCACGCTCCCGCGTAAGCTTCTCTTCTGGTCTTGCATGTACATTATCTTGCACGTTTTCTCCTGTCTGCCCATGATCCATCTTATTTCACTCCTGTCTCTCTATCTATGAACTTCGTCTATTTAATGGAGCCTTGCATTACACCCTGAATAATATATTTTTGCGCGAACAGATATACGATCAGTACAGGCAAGAGTGTCAGTACAAGCCCCGCCATTAGCGGGCCGTAATCGACCGTATACGTACCATAGAAATAAAATGTGGATAATGGCAGCGTGCGCTGTTCGGATGAAGTCAGTACCAGGGAAGGCAGCAAGAAGTCATTCCAGATCCATAGAACGTTCAGTACGGTAATCGTAACGCTTGTTGGCAGCAGCACTGGCAATACGATGCGAAAGAAGGTCTGCACTCGACCGCAGCCGTCCATCAGTGCTGCTTCTTCCAATTCCAGCGGGATACTCTTGATAAAACCATGATAGATAAATACCGCAAGCGGACTGCCAAAACCGATATACATATAAATGAGTGACCATTTGTTGTCCAGCATCCCGAGTGAGCCGTATATTTTCACGAGCGGAATCATGATGGCCTGAAAAGGAATAATCATCGCTGCAACCATCAGGAAAAAAAGATATTGGTTAAGTTTACTTTTGTGCCGTACAAAATAATGAGCCGTCATCGCTGCAAGCAGCGCGATCAGCAACACACCTGCCACCGTAATTAGCAATGAATTGCCGAAGGCAGACATATACCCCATTTTATCGAAAGCGCTAACGTAGTTATCCCATTGAAAGGACGCTGGCAGGCCGAGCGGATCGGAAGTGATGGCCTGATTGGCCTTAAATGAATTCGTGATGAGCAGCAGAAATGGAAAAATGAACAACATCATCGCTACGATTAAAGAGACCAGCTTCGCCCAGCCCAGCATGCGAGATTGTCCCGCCATCATGCTTCCACCTCCAATTTCTTGCTGAAATAGACCTGGAGCAAGGTAATGGTAGCGACCAGGATAAACAGAACAAACGCCTCCGCTTGACCAAGCCCGTAATCACGTGCAAGGAAGGCCTGCTCATACACATGCATCGATACCATTTCTGTGCTTTTGAACGGCCCTCCGCTAGTGAGGGAGACATTGAGATCGTAAACCATAAAGCCCCGTTGGAGGGACAGAAAAATGCATACAATAAACGACGGTACCATGAGTGGTAACACGATCCGTGCCAGCATCCTGCGGTTGCTTGCTCCGTCAATACTGGCCGCTTCCATCACATCCTTAGGCACATTCATCAGTCCTGCAATATAGATCACCATCATGTACCCTGCGTATTGCCAGACAGTGACCACTACTAGTGCCCAGAAAGCCTTGTCCGGGTCGGCTAGCCACGAAGCTCCGAACAGTGGAAGGTTCATTTTTTGACCAGCAAAGACCAGCACTTGATTGAAAATAAATTGCCATATGAAGCCAAGCACAATGCCGCCGACCAGATTGGGCAGAAAAAAGCCAGCCCGGAACCAGCCTTGCGCCTTCATACCCCGTGTTACCGCATAGGCAAGCAGAAATGCAACCGCATTGGTCAGAACCACGGTAATAAATACGTATTCCAGTGTCATCCCGAATGATTTCCAGAACACGGTATCCTTGAAAACGCCAATATAATTGTCCCAGCCCACGAGATTTTGCGTCACGGCAATGCCATCCCAGTCCGTAAACGTCAGATAGATCCCGTACAAAAACGGAATAATCATGACCGTCGCAAACGCCAAAAGCGTCGGACCAGTGAAGATGAGCCGGGTGCGCAAACGAGTCCATAATCCTTTTTCGGTCAGCATCGTCATCCTCCACTCTATCCAAAGGTTTCTACAGCGTTTGCCCGAAGACAAAGGAGGCGCGGAGGCACGCCTCCGGCCCATTCATCTTACCAGGCATATCACTATTTCTACTGTCATAGGGGCCCCGATTGGCACAGGGAGGAATAGTCCTTCTCCTGTGCCCGTTGCTACTCCCCTTTATTTTACGTTAGTCCAGTACGCCTGGATTTCCTGAGCAAGTCCTTGGCGATCAATGACATCAGCCAAGTATTTTTGCATAGAAGCGCCTAATTTGGACCAATGATCTGCTGGAAGAGTACTCATCGATTCCTCAATTTTGCCTGCCTTGATGTATTCACCAATCGACTTGCCAAGCGGATCAGCCGGTTCAAGGGTAATGTTGCTGAATGCTGGAATTACACTGGCCTGATTCACCAGGAAATCCTGGCCTTTGTCCTGATAGACCATCCAGTCCAGGAATTTTTTCGCAGCTTCCTGCTGTGCTGGTGTACTTTTCTCCTTGTCTATTAATATGCGCTTGGACACGGCTGCGGAGATTTGTGTGTTGCCGAAATCTTCCGCATTGTTACTTACCGGAACAGGCAAGAACCCGTACTTCCCATTGGCCGTATCAAAGCTGTGAATCTGTGGCCATGCCCAGTTGCCCTGAAACCAGATGCCAACCTCACCTTTGCCAAGCACTTCTGGTCCGCGCTCATACGTTCCAGACAGTGGTGAGGCTTTATCGATGTTATAGGTCTTCATCAGATCGAACGTATCCATCAGCCCGTTAAAAACAGCATTGGAGGCCAAATCCACCGTGCCTGCCTTCAGGTCGGTAATAAATTGATCTACTTTGGCACGATCTGGTGATTGTCCGCCATATGCAAGTCCAAGATAGTGAGCTCCAAGCGACCAATCCATTGGCGATACGATTAATGGCGATTTGCCGATAGCTGTAATCTTTTTGAACAAATCTTCAAGCTGATCTGTCGTTTGAACCGAGTTCGGATCAAACGTACCACCCACAGCCTGATCCAGCACCTGTTGGTTGTAGATGAATCCATATCCTTCAATGGAAAACGGGAAGGCATAATTTTTCCCATCAAATGTTGTAGCTGTGGTGCTATTCTCGACGGCGTCCTTCATCCATTTCTCGGAGGTGAGATCCAGGACACGATCCTTGAATTTCTCCACATCTCCCGTATCCAGCATCATCATGGTGGTCGGATTGCCTGATGCATACAACGCCGATGCCTTCTCGAATGGCGATTGTCCGCTGCCTACGGGTATAATCTCCAGTGAAATATCAGGATTTTTCGTTTGAAAATCCTTCGCAGCCTGCTCCAACTGACTGTTTATTTCTGATTTGGAATTAAGAAGTGTAATTTTGACGTTATCACCGGATGTGGTGGAAGCCTCTGTTCCCGTCCCTGACTTTGCACCTCCACATGCCGTAAGAATAACAACCATAGCCAAGGATAAAAGCAATAATTTCATCCATTTCTGTTCTGTTCTCATCTGTCATTGCCCCCGTTCATTAATATAAAAGGAACCGCTTACAAAATCGATTATAGTGTCAAAGGTTTGACATGTCAATCGTTTGACATAAATAAAAATAAAAGAACGACCCTCGTTCAGGTCGTCTCTCTCTCCACCAGTGTAACGGGTAAAACATTCTCCATATCAATCTTTTCTTCAACAATCTGACGACGGATGAGGTCCACCGCCAGTTCAGCCAATTCCTGAACGGGTTGTCTTATCGTAGTAATGCCTGGCAACACGTAGCCTGCTGCCCGGATATCATCATAACCAATAATCGCAATATCCTCAGGAACTTTACGCCCATGGGCTACAATTTGCTTCAAAGCATGAATCGCGATGAGATCACTGGTGACGAACAGACCATCCACATCGGGGTGCTCCACAAGAAGTCGTTCAACCAACTTCGTATACTGTTGCTGACTGAACACATTCAGATCGGTTTCATGCATCGTTACCGGCTTAACACCATGTGCCTCCAGCTTGTCCATAAAGCCTGTTGTTCTCCGATTGGACAGCATCTGCAGTTCAAGATTGCCGCATATATGTGCGAGTTTCCTTCTTCCCTTGGCAAGCAACAACTCGGCTGCCATCACACCACCCTGATAATTATCGGAGGAAATATACGGAATGTCTGCGCCAATCTGCCGGTCAATGGTCACAATCGGTGAATTCAGATTCATATACTCATCCACTTCAAGGGTATGGCTGCCCATAATAATTCCATCAACCCGATTACCTTTAAGCATTTCCACATACTCTCGCTCTTT
This sequence comes from Paenibacillus sp. NPDC056933, assembly GCF_042674385.1. NCBI lineage: Bacteria > Bacillati > Bacillota > Bacilli > Caryophanales > Paenibacillaceae > Paenibacillus > Paenibacillus sp. NPDC056933. The sequence goes on from NZ_JBHUQN010000006.1 coordinate 177,808, forward strand.
GGAGGGCTCCATATGCGAGTTGCATAGCATGATTTTGAATCCATTCTGGTACGCATAGTACTCGATATAGTTCGCCAGCTCGCCAAAAAAAGGATGCGATACATCCGGAATAATCAAACCGATGACGTTTGACTGTTTGCGCAGTAGGGAACGGGCAATCTCATTGGGACGATAATTCAATTCGTTCATCGTCTGGTACACTTTATCCCGGGTTTTCTGGCTGATGTAACCCCGGTTATTCAATACCCGAGAAACGGTAGTTACGGAAACCCCTGCTTTGAGTGCAACATCATGAATTGTTGCCATAACAACCTCTTTTCCTACAACATTCTTAATGATTAATACCATTATATATTATACAACCTGCTTGCTTTCTCCAACCAATGGCACGCCCGCTGCTCTCTATTTCGCTACAACTGTCGCTCTAGGCATACTGTGCATCGCTCCATGTGTTACATGAGCCTGAACCACATAGGTACCTGGCTCTTCAAATGTGTACTTTACCTCGTAGATCCCCTCACCGGCTTCGCTCGCTTTCAAGGCTCCCTGTTCCTCCAGCTTCTCTGCTGTCATCATGCCCAGTTCCGGGGAAACAGCCTGGGGTTCGTCAAGCTTGTTCCAGATCTGGAATTGAACCTGATCCGCATGAATTAACGGCTTCCCCCCTTGCATAAGCTTCACTTCCAATGACACAGGCTTATGGAGGGACACCTTCTCCGGCACCATGAGCTCGACTTTAATCATCTCTGGCATCTCACCCGTCTGGGACTGCTCCTGATTGGAGCAGCCTACAGTCAGTAGGACCAGAATGATTAAGGACATGAACCAACGGACTTGTCCGCTCATCAATCATCTGTCCTTTCTTATGAAGAAGATTTTGGTGTTCTGCCAATTCCCCACAGCATAACAATAATGATGATAAACGCGATCAGTGCAAGCAAAGGAATGGTAATAAAACCAAACCAGTTCAAATAATCGGTATAACACGGGATCTGTCCACATGCCACTGAATTACCCGTAGCCGAATAAATACGCTGAATCGTTACATGGTACAACGAGATCCCGCCTCCAATGAAGCTAAGCGGCAGGACGTATTTGGTGATGCCCACATCATCCTTGAAATAGGCAATCCCCAGTAAAATCGTGAGAGGGTACATAAAAATACGTTGAAACCAGCACAGATCACAAGGAATATATCCCTTAATCTCACTAAAATAAAGGCTGCCTCCAGTCGCAATGACCGATACGGCCCAGGCAATAAATAACCGCGTGTCCACATTTCTCGCCGGACGCTCGGGCTCTACAGGTGTACTCATTCATCTGTCCTCCTCTGCCATTTTGCATACCGAATGATCATACATGATTCATGATACCAAGGGATATTCAAGCCATTATGTAGGGCATTACACGATGATTATACCAAATATTTGATATTTTAGGTTCATTTATGATCGCATTGAATTTGTTCATCCTGTTCCATTCCTGTTGACCTTGCGTATGTATTCCCCCAGTCACACATCGTGTTCAATACCGGAACAAAAGATCGTCCAAGATCAGTCAAACTATATTCCACTTTGGGCGGAACCTCCTTGAATATTTCTCTATGGACAAGTCCATCGTTCTCCAGCTGTTTCAATTGATCAGTTAAGACCTTTTGCGTGATTCCAGGTATCAATTCGTAGAATTCTTTGGTTCTTACCGATTGTTGACTCAGAAAAAAAAGGATAAGACACTTCCATTTCCCGCCGGCGATATCCATAAAAATATTTATTCCAGTATTGAATTTAACCAAAGTGCCGTTCCTCCCCAATAGATACTTTAAAGTGGCTATACCACCTTTTTGTGCGTTATTTTCTCATTTGTTATAGCCTACTATAATTCAAAAGAGCAATAAATAACAACGATGGAGATGATCATATGAGTGTACAAACCATTTTGGAAAAAAGACGTTCTGTTCGGCACTTTGATTCAAGTTATACGATACGACCAGAGGTGCTAGCTTCTTTAATTGAATCTGCAAGCAAGTCACCGAATGGGAATAATATTCAAGCGACCCGGTACCTCATTATTGATGAACCCGACTTGCAAAGGGCATTGCTGCCTATAGCTTTTAATCAACAACAAGTCATAGATGCTTCAGCTTTGGTGGTCATGTTGGGAGATTATCGGGCATTTGAGGAAGATAACATCATCAAAATCCACGAAGAAGGCTTCCAGGCAGGCTTTTTTGATGAATCCCTCAGAGACTATCTGGCCAATGCTGCAATACAGTACTACGCAACTAAATCCAAAGAAGAGCTGAAGATGGAGCTAACCCGAGATGTAAGCCTTGCATCGATGTCATTTATTTTACTCGCAAATGAAGCCGGTTTCGAAACCATTACCATGTCAGGTTATGATTCCGCTCAATTAAAAGCCAGCCTGAATATTTCCGATAGATATTTGGATGTCATGCTGATCGCCATAGGCAAAGGTACGAAAAGTGGACATCAGACGGTACGTCACCCTGTTCATAAGATTATGTATCGAAACACCATTTCCTCCTGATGATAACAACCAAAAAAGCTGCCGTATGGGGCAGCTTTTTTTGGTTGTGTTTGCCTGACTGTCCTATTTGAGTTTTACGATTACATCGATTTAGTCAGCGTGATGGAGCCATCTTTTTGCACCCATTTTACATCCCAGCCAAGAAGCTCAGCGATAAAACGCAGTGGCACTTGCGTACGTCCATCTTTGTTAACAAAGACCGTTGCGCCCACATTTTTCTTCATACCGTTAACTTCCATAACGTTGTTGTTCACCCAGAACTTCAGTGTATCATTGCCAGCCATTACCGTTACTTGTTGTGCTTTTTTATCCCATTTCACGGTTGCACCAATTCCTTCGCTCAGGAAGCGCAATGGAATGTAGGTTGTGTTTTTCCAAAGCATTGGCGTGGTGTCCATGTTGGTTGTTTTGTCATTGATTTTCAACATTTTGCTGTTCAGCTGCATCCATACCGTTGTTGTATTGGTTTCAGGCATTGTCGGTGTAGCGGGTTGCTCTTGGAATTTATCATTGAATTGAGTCACAATTGCATTGCCGAGGGCCTGACCCACACCAAACATAACTTTGAATCCTTCACGATTAGTCGTGTACGAATGATCGTTGTTAGCCGCAGCGTATTGATCCAACACTTGTTGCACTTGCTTCTCATGTGTAGTCAATGCTTGTTGTCCGGCAGCTTTTGGCAGGTTACCCGCTGTAGCGGAATCCAGGAATGTTGCGAACTCCGTCGTGAATCCATCAATACGTTTCTCCACAGCTGCACGAGCCGTTGCATCATTATTTTTAACTGCTGTTACATAGTCGCTTTGTGCATTCACGTGGTTGGTTACCCAAATTTTCTCGAACGCATTGGCACCATCATTACCGTAAATGGAAGCGATCGCTGCTTTGAAATCCGCTGTGTTTCCAGCTTCAGCTGTAACCAGTGCATTCGAGGCTGCTGTGCGGCCATCATACTGCTCTTGCATTTGCAGAGCCGACAGTGCGAAGTGCTCGGAAGCCAAGTGATTCAATGCAGATCTCAGGTCAGCTGCTGGGGTATCCGCTTTGCTATTCTCGAATTTCTCAGGCATTTGTGTTGTGATTGCAGTGGAAAGTGCTTTACTCACGTCGAACATTTCTTTGAAACCTTCACGGTAAGCTTTGTATGCATCGGTGTAGTCACCAGCGACATATTCATCAAATACTTTTTGCACGAGATCTTCATGTACTTTCAACGCATTTTGGGCTGCTGCTTTTGGCAACTTGCCTTCCGTTGCTGTGCTCAGGAATGTGGAGAATTCTTCTACAAAACCGTTGATATTTGTTTGTGCCTGTTTGATCCCAGCCTGGTTACCCATTTTAGTTGCTTTCACAAGATCGTCTGTATATTGGTTATGAGCGCGGAAGATACGTTCAAATTCTTTGGCTCCTGCATCACCGTAGAGGGAAGCGATGGCCGGCTGCATATCCAATGCATTTTGGTCGAGTGCTTTGTAAGCTGCGTCTGCATCTTGTGCTCCGTCATATGCCTTCGCCATTGCGGTTACTGCAAGCGCAAAGTGTTCGGATAACAGGTGATCCAGGCTCGCTCTCAGGCCAGCAGCAGGTGTATTGACACTTGCCTTCATTGTAGTCATTGGTGTCTGTGGTGCTGCTGCAGCCCCGGCGATTCCTGGCATCAATAGCGTCAAGCTCAGCATGGGTGCGATAAATTTCTTCATTTTCGTTTTCATTACGTGTTCACTCCCCGGTTAGTTTGGTTCATCCTTTGTTTCCTCGTCGTCTTCATAGGGTGTAACGCAGGGTTCTTCAATCTGGATCACCTCTCTGGGCAAAAAAAATCGCAGCCTCCGTCCAGGGAAGCCGCAAATGCGCGTCACAACAAGGTTTATTTCAAATTTAAAATTTTAAAATTATAGTAATCCACACTGCATACATACTGTAAGTGAAGAACTTTATTTTCCTTAATTTATCAATAAAAACTTACATCCAAGGTAAACTTGAAGTACAATGAACAGAACGATTGATTTCAATGAAGGAGGTCATCGCATGACATTGCTGCCCTATATTTTAATTGTTGGCATTGCCCTGTTCGGTGGAATCGCTACGATGATTATCGGGAATTCCAAAGCCAATCAGACCAGCAACCCCGAATATGATCGCAGGACCAAGCAAAATCTGAGCAAACTTACCTATGTATACGTTGGTGCCATCGTTCTCGGCATAGGAGGTTTCGTCCTGTATTTATTCAACTGAATAGCCTTACTCTCAGCAAAGTACATGTTTGAACTTTTCGAGTAATTCAAGGTTTCGTTGTACATATGGGATGGTTTGGCGAACCATTCCCCTCTCTCTTATGATGGCCAAGAGTCCACGTATCACCCACAAATGCATTTGTTCATAAAGACTTTTCCTGCTGAAAGAATTACCTTCCTGTGTATATCCCTGCTCAAAGTCAGCTGCAATCTCTTCTAATTCTCTCTCTGTAACCGATGGAGGAATGGAGGAAGTCAGCGCGGCTGCCAAATCGAAATGAATATCCCCTTTCCTTGCTTCTCCAACATCAATAATGTGAATGCTCTCCTCTGAAAATAACAAATTCCAAATGCCAAGATCCCCGTGAATGATTGCTTTATACTGTTCCTTGTATTCCATGCACTGCTCTGTATGTTGTTGCAATGAATGTATGCATTCCGATGTTGAGCTTGTTACTTCTCTGGAAACTTCCCTCCATAATCGGGGCAACGCGAAGCGATCTGCCTGTTCGGAAATCTCAAGATGACTCGTCACACGATGAAAAAGAGAGATCAACCGACCTAACCGAATGAAATTCACGTTAGTCTGGTGACGTGGAAGGACATTCTCTATATAAGTCTGCAGATTAAAGACTTCATGATTGTCCGTGATAAATGGAAGGCCGTCTTTGGCATGTATCATGGATGGGGTGATATTTGCGGATGCCAATGCCCGATATATTTCATATTCAGTCCACCCCTGTTGTTCATTCCTCAATTTACGCAGTACGAACTTCCCGTATGAAGCCCAAACCAGCATCGCCTTTGAACTGTTGCCTTGCGGTATGGCGTGGCAGTCTAGAATATTCCCAATATCGTAATGCTCTGCTACAAAATCGATGTCTATCAAGGTTACACCCCATTGCCTGTTTATTTCTCCAATGATCTATTCAATGGGCAAAATGATATTTTGCCGCGTTCATGCACATGTTTACAAGTTGGAGATAATTCGGAATTATTCTGGATATGTTCAGCGGGTAATATAAAGCCATAAGGACAGCAAGCCACTATAAATAACAAATAACACAATTTAAAGGAGAGATATATGATGAAAAAAAACCTAAAGAAATCCGCAGCAACGATGATGGTACTGGGTATGACATTAACAGGAGCAACGGGCGTATTCGCAGGCACTCAGCTGGAGAAAATTTCGGTATATCTCAACCATGGGATCAGCTTCAATGTAGACGGTGCGGCGTACTCACCAACGGATGGCAATGGCAACAAACTGGCTCCAATCACTTACAACAATTCAACTTATCTGCCTGTACGTGCCATTGCTGATGCGCTGCATGTACCTGTATCATACGATGGCAAAAAAGGACAGGTCATCATCGGAGAAGCTACAAGCAATCCTTCCACTTTGAGCAATGTAACCTATAGCGCAGCGCAAAAAGAAGCCATCCAAAAGGCATTTGCACAGTTCGATGGTTTCGAGACAGCATACGCTCCTCAACAGATGATTGCAGGTGATACTTTTAAAAGTGTAGGCGCTGGCGGCGATGGAGTAAGCTTTACTTTTAACCATATGAAAGTGGATGTGTCTCCAAGAGATTATTCGGATGGTTACAATGGCAAAGACGTTAAACTGTCCAATGGTGTCACAGCCAAATGGTACACACCGGATCAAACGGGTATGCTCACGTTCAAACTGGATGATCGTTATGTCACAATAAGCTCACCGGACCATAAGCTGTCTCAGACCCAGTTGCAGCAAGTAGCTGTATCTGTGCAAAAAGTTCAAGGCAACGATCAGGGCGTTACGGGCTTCGCTGATGTGAAATATACCCAAGAACAGTCATCTGCTATCCGCAAAGCTTTTGCGAAATTCCAAGGATTCGAGACTGCTTACGCACCACAACACATGATTGCCGGGGATACATTCAAAAGTGTGGCTGCTGGCGGTGATGGTGTAAACTTTGTCTTCAATCACATGAATGTCACTGTGTCACCTAAAGACTATTCCTTCAGCTATGATGGCAAAAATGTTAAACTGCCTAACGGCGTTACCGCCAAGTGGTACACACCGGATCAAACCGACATGCTGACGTTTAAACTGGATGATCGCTATGTTACCCTGAGCTCGGCAAATAACGCATTGACTCACACACAGCTGGAGCAAATGGCTGTATCTGTGCAAAAAGTGAAATAATTTTTCAGTTGGGATCACGGAAACACACTGAATCATACAACATAACAAACACACATCATTCTGTTCTTCCTGTGATGAGGGACAGACTCGATGTGTGTTTTGTCCTATTTAAGATGATCTCTATGATTCTAAAAACAAGGCTTTTGTCCGGATTCATTTCATTTTGAATCACGTTATAATGAAGTATACTGCATTTAACCGAAGAAAAGATAAGGAGTGGAAATCATGGACCAGCGGATCGATCTATCCCCGGAGGAACTGCAGCAGCTTGCAGGTGAATTCAACAAGGCCTCGCAGAACGGGCATGATATCCTTGCGCAGCTCAAAACGATGATTGACCAGTCTGAAGGTCAGTGGGAGGGTGAGCGTCAGCGTGAGTTTCTCCAACGAATGAATGATAGCATGACGTCTGTGAGCCATTATTTGCGTGGTTTGCAGGAGACAAGCAATAGTCTTCAGCAGACGGCGACCCGTTTTCGTGAAGCGGATCAGTCCCGATAAAGCAACCGCACATGTCAACATCACATAGCATCAAAAAAACCATGTACCTGAAGATGATTTATCATTCCTTCAAGGCCATGGCTTTTTGCAATTTCTATGATTCACTCAAACTTACAGCAAACGCCTCTTCTTCCTCATCTGCATAACCCCTGAAAATGATCTCTTCGATATCTTCATGATTAAATACATACGTATAATCCGCATTGATATACCCCTCCGGGTACAAACAGCCAATATAATCGAACTGACGTGGTGGCTCCGTCATCAACATTTGCTTGCGTCCATAGATGACCAGCTTTTTGGTGCCTTCTTTTAAAAGAATGACGGAGCCATTGGGTAGTAAAGTGGATGTTTCTTTTTCCATAGTGATCCTCCTCCTTTATCAATTTATGTTTTTATTGGCATGAACCTCATCTGACTTGTTCAACACCCGGCGAAGCCAGTAGTATCGGTGCACATCCATAATAAAGTGAAATACGACAAAAGCCAGCATAATGTACACACACATGAGCACAACAGCTACCGTCTGCTGCGTAACAAAGGCCAGTGAAATGTTGGCCAGAAGATATCCAGCTCCCGTTAGCATCGTTAACAGAGCGACTGGCATTCTGGCGCCCATGTCCCCTTTTTTTCGGTGAGGGGACTGTTGCAGTTTACGCAAATGAAACTTCGCATACTGATATAAGGCAAATCCATATAAGACAAACGATCCAATGGCGTACCACGGCGTTGTGAGGCCCAACATGCCATATGCAAACTTTTGCACAATGACCATAAAACCCAAAGAACAGACGATCCCAAACACACCCCGAAACAGGACATAATTCACCTGCAGCCTTCGTGGTGTCACGATCAGGGCGATGGCCCACACATTCATCACCACCAGCAGCGGCAGGAGAATATAGGCGTATACGGGTTGGAACGGAACACTGAACACGGGAATCAACAGAAATAGGTTAAGAAAGAAAAGTACCAGCGTACCCGCACTGAACCGAATGCCATCTACCGCATATACAGCCAGATAGTTTTCGAACGCCTCCCGGTGATAGGGGGTTCCTTCAACCCTTGCAGAAACCGTGGTACCGGTCGTTGAGTTTTTACGTTTTTTGCTTGCCATTTATTTAAACCACCCCGCCACTGTAGACCAGGCTTTCTTTGCACCATGCTTAACGACATCCTTCATAGAATCATCCTTCCCATCGCCATCCAGATCCATATTCATCGTTACTCCTTCCGCAAGATAAGTCAGGCCTACGGATACGCCCAAACCAACTGCGCCTACTGCCAACACAGGTGCTGCTGCAGGCAGAATAGCCGCTGTCAGGAGTGTTGCGCCAACGGTTGTTGCCCCGCCGACAACAACGTTACCGATGATATCGCCAGCGATTTTGTCACTAGATGCATTCTGGCTAATGTTCTCCTGAGTATCTGTGAAAACATCAATGCCAACACTTGCCCATCCCAGCTTGTCCGTTAATGCAGATTTGACCGCATAACCCGGCTTGACCATAGAGGCTATTTCCTTGATCTGCGGGGTAGCGGTTCCATTGGCAAGTTTGGCTTCAATGTCACGGACATAATGAATTTTGTAGTCTCTGGGTCTTCCGTTCACAATCTTGTTATCTTTGACCGAATCGTAACTTTCACGAACCAAAATACGTGGCGTATTCCGGTCCAGCTGCGGTTTGACCATAAATCCGTTTTTCACACGATATCCCAACCTGGCAACAGCAGCGGCTCCTGTCAGTGTTCCTACTGTGCTTCCTGGTCCATCGAATGGAGCGAATGGATTAATTCCGGTCAACCCAAATGTACCACCTGACTGATCCTCCTGTTCCATTCGCTCACGGGTGGTTTTCACAAATGCCGCCAGTTGCTGCATATTCTCTCCAGCGTTCTGAAACCGCTGCTGGTGTGTCTGGTATAACCCAATGATGGTTTGACGATTCCCAGATTGCCAAGCTGCACCCTGAATAGAACGTTGCAGAGCGCCATCTACCTGCTGAAGCTGTGCGGTAACCTGTTCAATCTGCAGTGCGAGGGAGTTCAGGTACTCCGATTTCATGATAATTTTAGTCAACTGGACTTCCTCCTTCGACTTACGTAGATGATTCCATGTGTTTAGACCGCAGGCAACATAGACAATGAACGTGTCGTTAGCAAGAACAGACTCTGTACCACCTCTTCTTCGGTCACCTTGAATGCGGTCAGATCTGTTTCTTCCCCTTTCAGGAATAACCAATTCCCATCGGTGCTGCCCAGAAAATAAATGGTTTGCGACTTCCCCTCCGTGCCACGAGTGTACACGTCAAATTGCCCCCATCTCTGGATCGTCGCGAAAGCATGGGATAACTCGTTGATCAATGATTCATTGAGATAATGGTCCTGCTGTAAAATCGATTGAATGGTCTTGACGTCTGATCCGATCGGTAACGCGGATAGTTGCTGCAACGTTTCTGCCTGAATGGGTGTACGCAACATTTCCTCTTCCGTATCGGGCAACTCGATCCGGTTTCCCATGAGTTGGAACAGATCCTGCAATTCTTCGAAAGAAGACAGTACCGTCTGATCGCGTGCGGGTATCCATACCCATTCAACAATTTGCATGCCTGACAAAAAACCATAAGTCACAGACGATTCACCATCCGCTATATGCAGATCCAGTCGGGTAACTGCACTACTGAGCTTACACCCCCTCAGCAAGTTATGTACTTGCGGATCTATAGTGACTTGTCCATCCTCTACTTCAATGACACTATCGTTAACCAGACGGTTAACAACTTGTTTATGCATGCACTCCGCCTGCTCCCTCTCCAATGAAGGATCATTCAGATCCCTGATAAGCTGGTCCGCTTCGGGAATATTCATCAATTGAAACAGAAACAAGGCCTCTCGGCCGGAACATTCAAACGATGTATATGAAGGCAAGTCATTCCCTCTTTTCCTTAGTATAGGGTTAAACATGTTATGGAAAAGTCTATCATTTTATTGTAAAAGGTTATACAACTGCGCTCAATGCGCCCACGCTCCTGATATTGGGGGGAACAACCTGATTATATTTACCCAAAAATGCATAGAGGCACAGCAAACGACGCCGTCCCCCTACTAAGTTGTCCACTATAAAATTCACCTTGCCCAATCCGCTAAACGAATCACTCTCCGATAGTTCATATAATCGATCATATCCTCCCAGTCCAGTTCGCCTGCATTACCGTCACGATAGTATACGGCTGCAGCGGGCAGGAAACCGACCAACGGACCCATTCCGCCACAGATCATCGCGCCACCGTCGCCTCCTTTGGGCATCATGTTTCCAGACGTATCAAGCGTCAATTCATAGTTATAGGGATCTCCGATAAACTGGACACCAAAAAAGTTGGGCAGCTCCAGATCATACGGACGGTCCTTCACTGCTGATAGGGAAGGGGCCGGCTCTACCGATTCATCCACAATTCCCTCCACCTCTCCGAGGCTTCCAAAATGCTTCAATTTCATCGTGTAGTCAAAGCTGTCTCCCCATGGAAATAACGTACGGCAGCCCCCTCCGTACAGATACTCCCACTCATCTTCAGTAAGCAACTCAAAACCCGCTTTTGCTTCTTCCTCGATAAGGTACTCCAAAGTCAAATCTTCATTGAACCAAAATATCTGTACTGCCTCACCTTGACGAACCAGACGGAACTCTTGATGCAGTTCATACTGGTTCAGATCGGACAGCTTGAATTTCTCCAACTCTTCGGCAAAATAGGTATTCTCCTGAGCCATCGCTTCATCTTCTGTCACTTCAATCCAGCCCATTGAATGGTTGCTGCACTCCACCAGCATGGGAGCAATGTGCACTTCCCTAACCGGAGACATCTGGCTACTTAAAAAAGAATCCACGTCCTCCACACCATACTCACTGACCGTCTCCAGCAAATCTGCGGAGGTTTCCTCATTCATCCCATTCTGCCAGCGATCCCAGCCGAGTGTAACCCGATCCCCAGGCACAAACACAAATCGCTGCTCATCATACGAAAATACACCTGTCTCGATTCGCTGACCGAATCGTTCAAATGTCTCCAATCCTTCATACTTCATACCTGTTGGAAAATGACTGACCATACCACACAGACACTTCTCTTTTTCCTGAGCAGATAACCCTTTCCATACCTCACGATTCAATACTTCCATGCATTCCCCCACCTTTACCTGTATCCTTATACATCTGCTCAACCTTGTAAGCCCTCACGGGCATATCCTTATTTCCCTGCGGCCATTAACAGCTCCAACAGTAATTCTTTTCGTCTACCCTCAGCCTTGCGTGATAACGTTGCAAGCTTCTCTACCTTGCCCCAGATCGGATACAGCACACGCTCCACTTCATAGGTTTTCATTCCATGCAGCGATTGGACCAGAAGTTCAAGTTTCTCCTCATCCTCCAGTTCTGGCTGGATCTTCAGCTTCAGGGAATCCGTAGAACGACGCAAACAGGCAACTAATGCAGGTATGACGCTGGCCGTTACACCATGTACCTCAGCAAAGGCAACGGTGAATTTATCCTGTACCAACTGGTGCTCATCATCCACTACACCCATGTAATATTCAACCAAAGGGAAATACCGCTCATCTGCCAGTCCAAGTCCAAAGGTTGCATAACTGCCTGGCATACAGTTCTTTTCACCCTCTGTATCCGCATAAAATTCGAACTCTTCGATTGCTGCACGTGCATATTCTTCAAGCAGCGGATGCAGCTCCGGGTACTCCAGTGCGTTTGCGAAAAATCGATGCGTATCCGACTTCGCGAGACCTTTAATAGGCAGATACTGCTTCACGCTGGATTTGAGCTTGATCTTGTAACTTTTCGGAAAGCCCTGCTTCAGCAAACGGATAATAAAATCAATGGCTTGTTCGTAGGCAGCTGCTTCTTCCTTACGAATGATGATGGTAATCATCGAGAACACATCGTTGGCTGTGCATTCCACCTGCTCCTTTTTCAAATGGATATCATCCTCGGCATAGGTTCCGCTACCTTCCGTCATCATGCGCGCTGCTCGGTTACTGCCAAGCTGTTTCGCCAGCTCCAGGAAGTTGAGCCCCTTCGGTTTACTGTAGCTAGGTTCATAACGGAGAATCATCACGGCCACATATAACAGCAGATCAATGGGCTGTGCCACATGCTCCCCATGCTCACTCGGAGACTGCTCCCCCCCCAAAGAAGCACCTGGCTTAAGTGTATATTTATTGTCGCTGTATGCAGAAGGCTGCACATCAAAGTAGCGTGGCAAAAAATGATTCTCTGCCCATGAGGTTATCGCACGGATAATATCCCCACGATGCTCCGCCAGGGCTTCCTGACGCCCTTTGTTTAACTCCTGTATGCGATCATATTGCGTTATAGTCCACGCTACGTCCAGTTCAGGGAACAATTTCGGGTCAAGCAGGTGACGCGTCAGAAAAAAGGATTCCAACGGCTTGGTTGGATATGAACCTTTCAGCAGCTTCTGGTCCACGTATGTATGAATGCGCTCAAGCAACTGCTGCCTTTTCGCTTCGTTGATATATTCGAGCATGGTCACTTGCAGCTTTCCTTCTGTCGTTGGGAATTTCCCGCGAAAGGTAAACCGATAGTCGATCAACGGTGTATCCGCCAGCTTGTCTATTTTTTCTTGAACGACTTCTACAAGTTTGGGCTGGATTTCATTCCGCACCTGTTCTTCCGTAAAGGGACCGGGATTCTTCGATTTTAATCCCTCATCCAATCCAAGATCCACACTGTCTACCGTGGTCCGTCCAGGTCTGTAATCCAGCAAAATATCATTAAAGATCCCCATTTGCAGCGTTGTTCGCTTGACAGCCTTTTCAAGGTCACTCCGCTTCACCTGTTCATCAAACCATTCATGAATTACCGCAATCATCTCTTCCATTGCCTGATCATGGAATGTACTCATCCTTCGACCACCTTCCCATTTATCTACTATCCATTAGTGACTGCTTCCCAAACACCTGGCTCTCGTCAGATCATTCCTCAAACCATGTATGCCAAAAATACGTATTGATGTTCGTATATCACCTATTATTTTACTCTCTCAGGCATCAGCGAAACAATAAGTCTTACGCACGGTTGTACGCCGAGAGAATAATGGATAATCTCTCCTGCACATGTCTATGCAGCCTGTATACCAAATCAAAAACACCGAATTCAGGCGATTTCCCGCCCAAATCCGGTGTATTCACGAAATACTTTTTCCTTCTTTATTACTTTAGTATGATTCATCCGGTGAATCATTCACAGACTTAATTGACTGTTTTGAACCATTCATTGACTTCCGTTGTGATTTGATCGCCGCCCATGGATTTCCATTTCGTCACGAACGCGTCGAATTCATCGATGCCAACTTGACCATAAATGATTTTGCTGAACGTATCTTTCTCCAGCTTGTCGAGTGCGTCTTTCTTCATCTTCATCGTATCCGTAGGTGCACCCGTAAATTTGTTCTTGATGGCATCATCCTTATGGGCTACCACGACCTGGGCCGCAGCGAACACTTCCGGTTTGTTTGCAATGCTTGTATTTTTCTCAAATGGTGTTTCAGGCTCCTTGCCCGAAGCAAGCTCAGCCAGCGTATCCATCATCAGGTTCGGAATACGGGCACCATCATAAGTGAGTGTATACTTCAGCGGAGATACGCCGTCTTTCACTTCAGCTTCACCAAGCACTTTGCCATCTACAATATCAAAGTCATATCCTTGGGCAAAGCCATGTTCGAACTCCCCACCCACTTCTGGATTGGCAAAGTTATCGAACAAATAATTTTGATATGTGAAGAAAATTTCCGGGTTGGCCATATCTTTATTGATCAACACAACCCCATTGCTTGCACCTGAACCGTGGTGATGGCTCTCGCCAGTTGGTCCGGTCGGCAGAGCGATTGCTTTGTAGGTAGCGCCGTCCACATTTTTCTTCACATCATCGATCGGCCAGTTTGGCATCCAGTGTGGTCCCACAATGATTCCGGCTTTGCCTGCTGTGAACAGTTCGGCAGCCTTAATCTCGTCATATACGCCGGCTTCCTTCGGCAGATAGCCTTTGGACAACCAGTCTTTCATCGTTGCAAGTCCTTCTTTCACACCCGGTTGAACCGAGCCGTATTCCAGCGTTCCTTCTGCATTCAAATTCCATTGTCCCGGCATCGTGTTATACATCCCGAAGATCCAGCCGGATTCAGTCATCCAGGTATTGAGGGCATTTTTCATGCCGACCGTCAGACCGTACGTATCTTTCTTCCCGTTACCATCCGGGTCTTTATTCGTAAATGCATCCATTACCGCAACGAGCTCATCGATTGTTTTCGGTTCTTCCAGCCCCAGCTTCTTCAGCCAGTCTTCACGGATAAACATCACCGGGTCACCGTTGTAGGCATAGTCGAAGATCGGGATACCGTACCGTTTGCCTTCATACATGTACGGGTACCACTCTTCCGAGGCGGACTCCGCAGCCCCTTTCCATGTATCGGATGCATACTTGTCGAACAGCTCACCTGCATCGGCGAATTTACCCGACTCAATCAACTCTCGCACCAGATTGTAGTCACCACGGATGGAGACGATATCCGGCAGCTCTTCGTTAGCCGACAGGGAGAGGCGAAGCTTCGTGTAAAAGGCATCATTGGTCACGGAAACAGCCCACGGTGTGGTCAGGTCAATGCCCAAACGTTCTTTGGCCCATTTGGTATGCACATTGCTCTGTGCCGTCTCTCCGTTCTTAAACTTTGTATCATCATTCCAGGCTCGCAGATAGCTCATCTGAACCGCAGGTTCGTACTTACCGTCTTGCAGCGTAAGTGGCGCAGCCGCTTCCTTGGACGGTTCTTCCTTTGCCCCCGAGCTGCATGCCGTTACGGCAACCATCGTCAGTGCAAGCAATGCAGTCATCATTTTTCTATACATGAAACCCCTCCTCAATCACTTTGAATACCCTTACATGAAAAGGATAGTGCAGCCGGGGAAGCAAACATATATCACAATTTCAATGTTCATATTGATTTGTTAACCGTTCCGAAAATCCTGCGGGGTCAGACCATAATGTTTGCGGAATACCTGAATGAAATAAGGGGTATTGTTATATCCCACTTCCTGACCGACTTCATAAATCTTCATTGCCGTGTGCTTCAGCAAGTGAACCGCACGTTCCATTCGGGAACGGATAATGTAATCACTGATACCTTCACCCGTCGATTGTTTATACATTTTGGACAAGTATACCGGGTGCAGATGCACCTCCCCGGCAATAACCTGCAAGGACAGATCTTCGCCCAGATGATGGTCAATCCACTGTTGAACCTGTCTAATCATGCTTGATCCACTTTCCTGGCCCGTATCGGTTGTACTGTGAGCCCATTGTTCCATCACACTCCGGGTCCATGCTTCCAGACTGCGAAGCGACACGCCGTAACCATCCTTCAACAGCTGCTGATACTGTTCACCAAGGACCTCGGACAGCTGTCTGCCCTCCCGATGAGCCATGTATGAGAAAGCAGCTGCGAGATAGTGAAAAGCAACATACACATGTTCAGGGAACACACTATCCGATAATTCGGCAAAAATGGAATCAATCTTGCGATTGGCATCCTCCATTCGTCCTGCTTCCAGCAGCGAGGTCAATCCGGGTGGCTCATACAGCGCCGCAAGGGATTTCAATGTTGCCCCATGGGAGCCGGCAGCCGCATTGAGATGCAATCCTTTGCCCGCTTCCGCCTGCTTGCGCAAGGCACTTACGGCCTGATGGTACAGCTGCGGAACCTGCTCTGGAAAACGGCCTATCCGGCTGACCGACAGTGAAATCGTCGCGTTCAAATACTGCTTCACACTGTGAAGCAGACGTTCCCCAAGCCGCCCCATCAGCAGTTCGGGTTCAGACTGTATCTGCTTCGGACTTGCCATGAAGACAAGATCGTCATACGCATCGTCCGTATGGCAGAGATGATAGCTGCTGCCAAAGATCTCTTCCACTACATTGGAGATGGCGTATTTCATTAACCGGAATGCCTTGTGTGTTGGCTGCGGGTCATCATAGCGAATGAGCAGCAGCTGCATTTTATCCTGGGGACGAAAGCCAATCTCCAATTGCTCCAGCTTCTCCACAAGTTCGCTCTCCGCAAATTTATGTCCAAGCAATACATCCTTCATTAATTCCGCCCGCTTCTCCGGTAAATGCTCCCTCACCGAATACATGGCGCGCTGATGCATCAATTGTTTCTCTCCCTCCAGCCGGATCTGGACGGAGGCCTGCTGCACGGCTTCAATCAGCTCTTCATCCCGCACTGGCTTCAGCAAGTAACTCACCGTCCCATGACGGAGTGCCTGCTTCGCATAATCAAAGGAAGCGTGCCCGGATAAAATGATACATTTGGTTCGCTCCCACTTCTGCCGAATATGACTCACCAGATCCAGACCGGACAAACCCGGCATACGAATATCGGTGATGATAATATGGATCTGATGTGCAGCCATTTGCTGCAACGCCTCTTTGACCGAGTAAGCCTTATATACATGTCCAATCCCATGTTCCCTCCACGGTATGGAGGCTGCAATCGATTCCACCGCTGAATGTTCATCATCCACGACCATTAGATTCATCATTAGGATGTTCCTCCTCAAACCATCGTATTTCCACACTGAGTCCCCCATATGGGATCGCTCCAAAATGAAGCCCCGAAGAATGACCATATCGCGTAACGAGTCGCTGGTGTACATTCCAGGTACCTGTGCCAATTTCTTCACCCATGGGTTCATTGATTTCCCGTTCCAGTCCCGCAATCTCTTCCGGTGTCAGGGTGACACCGTCGTTATCGACAAACAGACTGTATCGTGTGTATTGCCTTCCATCGATTTGCTCTTGTGCTGCCATGCCTGTAACCACGATGTGACCGCTGCCCTCCATCGGTTCAATGCCGTGAATGACTGCATTCTCCACAATAGGCTGGATCAGCAACCTTGGGATATGCTGTTGCAACAATTCTTGCGGTACGGCAATCTCATACGACAAACGATTGGTGCGCATCTGTTGGATGGACAAATAATTGTCCAGCAGTCGTATCTCCTCTTCCACAGTCGTCATGTCATTCTCATCACGCGTGATGTAGCGATAGTAGTCACCCAGACTGAGCGACATGGCAATAACCGCTTCGCGGTTGCCAAGCTGCGTCATATTTTTAATATAAAACAGGCAGTTGTACAGGAAATGAGGATTAATCTGCGATTGCAGATGTTTTAACGTCGCTTCCCGTGAACGAATGCGTTCTTCATATACCTTTTCAATCAACTCCTGAATCTGCTCAGCCATGTGATTGAAGCTCTGGGTCAGATACGCGAATTCATCCCGAGAGTGATCAACCGGAATTCTTGTGGATAGCTGTCCTTTGCGAATCTGTTGCAGCCCTCTCATCAAACGTTGTATCGGTACCTGTACCTTTCGGTATAACAACAGCGCAGCGCCAATACTGAGTATAAGCAAGAGCAAAATGGAAGTGATGAACATATTCCGGCTCTTGTCCATCGGCGTGAGCAGATCATCCAGGACAACCGGGTTAACATAAATTCCGTTCAGCTGTTTGGAGAGCACATAACTGACTAAGTACTGCTTGCCCCCCACCTCCAGCTGATGGTTACCCTCGCTGCCCAGTCCGTTTAACGGCATGTCCTCCATGATGGCTTGCATCAGTTCAGGGTCCGCACTGCGGTTTAATAACGGTTCGTTACCCGGCACATAAAGGAAAGGGTCCCCCCCTTGCGCCTCCTTGAAGTCGTCCAGCATGGCTACAATATTCATGGGATCAAAGTTGATCTCCATCACCGTTCGAACACCCGTAGTCACCGGCTTAGCATTCCATTCATAATTATCCGTGAAGAAATAAGTGAACCCCGCCTGATCCAATTGCCACTGTCCAGGTTGGGGAAACTTCAACATGTTCTCATTGTAGACGGTTCGACTCGCCTTGGTGGATAATACCAACTCTGCCTGAGGCAGCACAATGGTAATATCGTTCTTCCAGCGGCTGGTGGACTGGTACAGCGACAATTTGTCGAGAATATCGAGATAGATGCTGTTTTTCTCATATTGACTGGTCGATTCTGTCATGTAACGATAGTGCAAAATGCTTGGATCGCGCAGCAAAGTAAGCCCATAAAGCGAGAGCTGCTCAATATTTTTATCCACCTGAGAACTAAAATAGTTGAACTGATTCAAGCTGGACTGTTGTTTCTCCTCAACGATCATGTCCACATTCGCCTGATTTGCGTAGGTATAGAGCAGCAGAATCGGTACCAGCAAACAGACAAGCAGCATAACTGTTTTTGAGAATACTGTAAATTTCATTGCTTCACCCTGTCCCGGATTAAAGTAAAGATACACATCGAAGTCCTATTTTATCTTGAAACCCCTTACATATCTATACTGATTTTATGTTATATCGCTTTCCTGTGATTCGTAATCCTCTTATACTAGGAGTGAATTAACATTTCGTGAGGGGGTTGTATGATGCAATGGACAGAACACGGGGTTTTACAGATTGTGGATGAAGACATCTCCAGTCTGTATTGTTACCATGATCGGGATGGAATGGGTTATGATGATTCCTTTCTGTTTGAACTGCAGCTTCAAAATGTGTCGTTAACACCAGGCAGTGTGTCTGCCATTCAGTTTGTTCTGGAAGAGGAGTCTCCCCTGCGGGAAGGTATCATTGAAGATGTGCAGACAGCGATTCGTTCTGTTGATACGCAGTATAATGGATCAATTGTAAAATAATTCAACATTCCAGCAGAAGCGTGAAACAGGAGCATTGGACTTTCGGGTCGGATGCTCCTGTTTGACGTTCCATCAACAAGTTAATATTTCAACATCCGCCTTGAAATGTTGTTCTATAGCCGGCCCGTTTCCGTTGCTATAATTCAGTTGCTCCACTTTTTGCAGAGGCTGGCTGGCCTCATGATGCACAGGCTGGACGATATAAAGGAGGGACCTGATGGCTATGGAACAACCACTAACGACCAATACACCGGTGCGGCAGGCAACACACAATCCACGCAAACGTACCCGGTGGAATTTCAAACGCACATGGCCGCTGCATTTCATGCTTCTGCCTGCGGTACTGCTCACATTGCTGTTCGCCTATGTGCCTATGGGCGGCATTATTATTGCTTTTCAGGATTTCAAACCGTGGCTGGGGTTCACCGGTTCCAAATGGGTCGGCTGGGATAACTTCCGATTCATGTTCGAATATCCGGATAGTGTTCAGGTCATCTGGAACACCGTACTGATTGCTGCCATGAAGATTGTGGCCGGACTCGTGGCCCCGGTTGTGTTTGCCATTTTGCTGAATGAAGTACGGAACTCCACGTTCAAAAGGTTCTCACAGACGCTGGTATACCTTCCCCACTTCCTGTCCTGGGTTGTACTGGGCGGCATCCTGCTGGATATGCTTTCCCCCGAAGGCGGACTGATTAATCAGGTGCTCGCGGCTGTTGGCATTGAACCAATCTTCTTTTTGGGAGATGGCGACTGGTTCCGTGTAACCGTAGTCATTAGTGATGTATGGAAGGAATTTGGATTTGGTACCATTGTCTTTCTTGCAGCCCTCGCGGGCATTAACCCTGCGCTATACGAAGCTTCCGAGGTCGACGGGGCAACACGACTCAAACAGACTCTGCACATTACGCTGCCTGCACTCGTGCCGATGATCATTGTGGTGGGAACGCTGTCACTGGGGAATATTCTTAATGCTGGATTTGACCAGATTTTCAACCTGTACAATCCACTTGTATATGATAAAGGCGATATTATTGACACATTTGTTTACCGGATGGGTATTTTGAATGGCAAAATGAGCTTTGCGACTGCGGTTGGTTTGTTTAAATCCTTTGTCGCCATGTTCCTCGTTATTACTGCCTACCGGATGGCTTACAAAATCGCCAATTACCGCATTTTCTAAGGAGGAATTAAGGTGTATCACAAAACGACCGGATACCGTATATTTAACGGCTTCAACTTGTTCTTCATCGCGGCTGTCTCGCTGCTGTGTGTGCTGCCGCTTGTTCATATTCTGGCGGTTTCCTTCAGCGGTAAAGCGGCAGCTTCCGCCAATCTGGTCACACTCTGGCCGATTGATTTTACAGTCGATGCCTATACCAAAACGTTTGGTAACAGCAACTTTCTGAGCGCACTCTGGATCTCGGTGCAACGTACCGTTTTCGGTACGCTGCTCAGCATGGTGCTGGTCATCTTGACGGCATATCCTTTATCCAAGGAAAGTTTGAATTTCAAGGGGCGTTCGCTGTACGCGTGGTTCTTCATCTTCACAATGCTGTTTAGCGGCGGACTGATCCCTTCCTATATCCTGATTCAAAAGCTGGGACTGATCAACACCCTGTGGGCCCTTATTTTACCTGGGGCTGTGGCGGTCTGGAATCTGATTCTCATGATGAACTTCTTCCGTAACGTGCCCAAAGAGCTCGAAGAAGCGGCATTCATCGACGGTGCCAACCATATCACCACATTGTTCCGCATCTATCTGCCTGTGTCCATGCCGGCCATTGCTACGATCTCCCTATTCACCATGGTGGGGCAGTGGAATTCCTGGTTCGACGGACTGATCTATATGAATGACGCAGCCAAATATCCGCTCGCTACGTTGATGCAAACGATTATCGTGCAGCAGGACTTCTCCAACATGAACGTGGATGCAACACAGCTCCAGAACATGTCGCAGCGTACGGTTAACGCAGCACAGATCTTTATCGGTGCACTGCCAATCCTGCTCGTGTATCCATTCCTGCAGCGATTCTTTGTCAAGGGAATTGTGCTTGGGGCTGTAAAAGAATAAAGTTACCCAGCGCAATGCTTTCGCATCATTTCATCCCGAGGTTTATAAAACATTTATTTACTTCGGGATGATTTCCCGCGAATGGCATTGTTATATTGATTAATGAGCTCATCCAGCACCATCGATTGACGAATGACTTCCGGATGCCAGAGCTCTTTATGTGCATTTGCAATGTGATAGAGCCTTTGCCTTGCCTTTTCTATACATTCCTGAATGGTTTCCGGATTATGCACCATACTCCCGCCCCCTGTTGTCCTTCAATATACTCCATCCAAAAAAGACCATCTATTATAATATTCGGAATAAAGGGAGCTGTGGATTACCCCAAATTTAAAATTTTATATTTTTCTGCAAAACAAATAAACCGGATTGGCTCCTGGGGCCTTTCCGGTTTATTGTGCTTACCTGATAGCAATGGGACGATGCTAGTCCTCATAGACTTCAAAAAAAACATCGTTAAGAATCGTTTTGGCTTTCTTTAAGTTGCGGGAATCCAGCTTTTTGAGCATCCCCATGATTTCGTTCATTTCCTGTTTAACGTTTAAAGAATGAATGGTCTCTTGATAATCTGCATCCCCATTGGCGTTCCCATCTATCTCACCGGTTGCAATCGACTGCCCGGAGGTCTCCGAATGAAACCATGATGTATGCAAGGTCTCGCGCAAGGTACGGACAAGAAATTGCAACTCATCCTCATTATACCGTTGCAAAAAACGATTCACCCCGTTATCAATTTGATAATGCATCGCCTGATGTAAACGATAAATCTCCTTCCCCAGCGGTGTGGTACGGAACAAAACTTCCTTTCTGTTACCCGGGAGGGATTCCGAGAGAATAATTTCTTTATGGATCAGCCTTCTCGTGATTTTGGAGACACTTCCTTTGGAGAAGCCAAATTGCTTCGAAATGGTCATGCCGTTTACAGGCTCCAGCGTACCGATCGCATCCAACACATGCAGCATCGTAACTGTCATTTCTTTTACCAACTCTTCAACCACCGGATTCGGACTATTCTGGATAAGCCACTGTTTCTCTTCGTCATCTTCTGATTGGAATTTAACCTGTAGGTCCTTCACAACATGCAGCACTTCGTCGATTAAGTAATCTTTATTGGGATTTTGGGGTTGGTTAATCATTCATTGTTCCTCCAAAGATAGTTAGCTTCATTTCAGTATAACAAGGCCATGTCCATAATTAAAGTTTCCTGGAAACAATATTGACAAGAAATAATGATTAGACTACTATTATTCCAAGGAACCATATTGTTTCTCGGAAACAATATTGAGATTGAAAATATTATGATTGGTTACTTCTAAACGTTCTGCATGTACATCTGAACCAATTCAGGAAGGGCAGTTGGAGATGATATTTACGATAACTATTCGAATTCTTATTAAGAATGATTAAGGGGGCAATTTAATTGACTGAACATTACGACATTGACGTTCTTGTCGCTGGAGCTGGTCCAACAGGCTCCACACTAGCAGCAGATCTGGTAAGACGGGGTCTTCGTGTCCGAGTGGTTGACAAGGCATTACACTCCTTTAAGGGCTCTCGTGCCAAAGGCATCCAGCCTCGCACCCAGGAGGTTTTGGAGGACCTCGGTGTGCTAGATGAGACTCACGCTGCGGGAAGTGCATACCCTCTGGCCGGTCTGCATTTTGGACCACTTACTGTGCCATGGCGCATGCAGCAGCGGAATAAGCCAACGCCTGACGTACCGTACCCGAACATTCTTCTGCTGGCCCAGCACCGCACGGATGCCATTTTGCATCGTCTGCTTGAACGTCACGGGCTGCATATCGAATTTAACAACGCGGTGGAGGGGTTCGAACAGGATGCCGATGGGGTAACGGTGGCACTCTCTTCCGGGGAGAGAGTTCGCAGCAGGTATCTGGTAGGGGCAGACGGGGGCTCGAGTATCGTTCGCAAAGGTTCAGGGATTCGGTTTGTCGGAGATACCACCGACTCAGATCGGACGCTCATCATCGATGGCACGATCGAAGGATTATCGCGCAGCCGGTGGCATATGTGGCCTCGTACCAAAGGTACGTTTGTCGGCGCGTGCCCGTTGCCACACTCCAATCAGTTCCAGGTTATGATCAGGCTGACACCGGACGAGACGCCTGACCTTGCTGAAGCCGCACTGTCCGCTTTGTTCCACAAGCTGACTGGGTTCCGACTCTGCGACATTACCTGGACCTCCGTATTCCGGCCCAACGTGCGTCTTGCGGAGCACTATCGCGCGGGTCGCGTCTTTCTTGCAGGCGATGCCGCTCACGTCCATACTCCAGCCGGCGCCCAGGGTCTCAATACAGGTATACAGGACGCCTACAACCTCGGCTGGAAAATAGGGCAAGTCATCGCTGGTGCACCAGATAGCCTGCTTGACAGCTACGAGGCGGAACGTCAACCGATTGCCGCACGAGTCCTTGGCAAATCCAGCGAACTTTACTCCAATCTGGACAAAAATCGTCTTGCCAGCCTTAAGCGTGGAGACGAGGAGCGCCAGCTTGGAATTTCGTATCAGGGTGGGCCACTGTCTTCCAACCAAGCCAAAGCTACCAGAACCCTCCATGTAGGTGATCGGGCGCCAGATGCTCCCTGCATCGGACCCGGAGGAGCACAACGTCTGTTCGATGTCTTCCAAGGACCTCACTTTACCTTGTTAGCCTTCGGCGCTAGCGCTGCCAAGGTTCTCCCTGAGTTGATCTGGCCGACGAGCGGGACCGAGATGCACCGTTATGTCGTCAGTACCGGGAACGAAGGAGATCAGAACGTCATCAAAGACACTACTGGAAAACTGACTCGCATTTACGGTATCACCAGTGACATGTTAGTGATGATTCGTCCAGATGGATACATCGGGAGCATCATCACGAACAACTGGCATACCGTCTTTGACAATGTGGTAAAGACCCTTGCCCCGCCACAGTAAAGTGTGAGCAACTCGAATTGAGGTTCAATTTATCTTAATCCGATATCCTCAAATCGATTGCCAATCGTCTCCGGGAAGGCTTGTTTGATGGCATCAATGGCACGTTGTTCCGTAGCCCCTGCCTTCCGGACAAACTCAATCACCCTTTGTACACAATCCGGTTGCTTCGTATCCCATAAGATTGAAGCATCTACTGCATCAATGATCTCCGAATACAGATTTGCGAGTAACGCATACTCCCGCATAACATGGACCATCTGATCCGACAGATGCTCAAGCCCTGCAACATAGGAGGCTATATCCAGTCTTGATTTGGCATAATAGCGCAGGACAGTAGCGGTATGATCAGTTTCATATGTTCCAGACTCTAAAGCATCAGCAATGGCAGCATACGCAGCCGCTCCACAGGCATAATCATGGTGCGGCAGCATGTAATCATGGGTCTCCCATTTGTATACGGCCTGAATTAATGATTCCTTGCATACTTCCCACAGATCTATGGATTTATGGGATTCCAGCACCTGATAATACCAGTATGGTGTGCTGTTCCTGCCAAACGAATCATAGGGAAGACGAATGACTTCATTTCCGTTACTTTCACTAATGAACAGCACCTGCTCCCCATCATCATATCCGGCACAAATGACAAACTCGTCATGCCACAGAATAGCGCCTACACCCCGATCAATGGAAGCCTTGATATCCAGCAGGGCCTGCTTCTGATAGAGCGGAAAGGTCGGCTCAAACGAAAATCCCCCGTGTTGTCCAGTCGTTATGCCAATGAAATCAGCCGCCACAAAGTTCTCAGCCATCCAGTTATACGCCGAGATCGATTCGATAGTCAGACACCGATCCACTACTAATCGAAACACACTTGCGGTCATGCCTGCAATCATGTGACGTGGTAAATCCGTCCACTTTCTATGCAATAAAATGCGGTACATCGCATCTGTATACGAGCCCACACTGCTCCATGCTATGTGTTCAGACGCATAACCCGGAACTCGTGGGAATTGAATTAAATCCAGTAGTACTTTGGTTGTCATCATCCGTTCCTCCCTCTTCCTACCTTGCAGAGTGCGCCCCCCACAGTGGCACAGTGGAACGTTTACGATCAGGAAACTTCAGGGATATTACGCGAAAATAATGAACAGCCTGCTCTTCCAGTGCTTTCGCTTCCAATAGAGTCTGTGCAAGCTTCTCTGTTGCGTCTAGCCGCAACATCCATCTGTTCTCCTGCTGGGCCATGCACCCCTTCATCTGGATAATCAACGCTCCAAGCTGTTCATAGCATGCATAGGCTTGGTCCAGTTCGTTCCATATTCCGCGCGCATCCTGCAAGTACATCTGAATTTCAGTTCGGGACTGGCAATAGGATTCCAAAATATAAGCAGCACCTGATGCATCGTAATCTCCACTCCGAAGAGCCTCCACCCACACATCATACGCCAGTCTGCCCGAAGCTATGTTTCGATCAGGCAGCAGTCGATAAGGAATATCCCAATCCTCAATTGCCATTCTCAGTGATTCCAGCAGCATCTGTTGTTCAGGGATATGTACCTGCTCACCAAAGATCTGACAATACCAGAATCCGGTGAAGTTTAATCCAAAATTGTCATACAGCAAAATCTGAGGTTCCTTGCTCCAGCCGTCTTGCACATAAAAGATTCGATCACGGTCATCATACCCATGAATGACTCCAAATTCCGGAATCCAGTAGATCACCCCAATGCCTCCATCCAGACTGCGCTTCACCCAATTGACCGCATCCCGCTGATAATATTCGAAGGTGGAATGACGCGTGCGTCCTCCATCCCAGATCGTAAATATCCCCAAGTTATCGATTCCAGGGCGATGGGATTCCCCCCATTGACCATAGGCTGTAACCGACATGGGCAGTAGTCTGCGATGTACCGAAAGTTTGAACGCCAACCCCGTATATCCGGCTAACACATATTTGGAACCCTGAAACAGACCCGCATGAGTCAATACGCCGTGCAGGCTATCTACATACGATTTGGACTCCCGCTTCATCATTAAGTTGTCTAATATGACTTCAGCCAAGGAACACTCTCCTCCCCGTGGTGGTTTCCTTATATATTTTGCTTGAAAAATAACCAACCTGCCTCTGTTCGTTTATGCCCGTTCAGAAACTTATTCTTCCATCCCAAGTTTGCCAATCATGCCACTCACACGACTTTCAAGCTTGCGCCTGAGCCATCCTGGAGACAATAGCTCTTCCCACTCGCTAATGAACAAATGCTGTAGAAAAGCATCCGTGTCATAAAATTCGATGGATAGAATCTGATCTTTCTTCGACCGAATCCGATATCCATGCCACAGCTCGGTTTGCTGCTCTTCCTTCAGTCTGATCTCAGCGACAAACGGTTTACGGACAGGCAGCGCCTCTTCCCATCCACCTAATACCCCGTCTGTCTGACACTCAAAGGTCTCATTCGTGATCCATACATGGATAATTCCCTCCAGTCGGACGGCCGTTTGCTGTACAGAATCCGCCTCGTAGCCGATTACATAATCGGCATTATACTGGGATACCATCTTCAAGGGACACCAGGAGAATTGCCGTTCTCCGGCATGATCCCTGTAATGAATATGCACTTTGCGTGTTTCAGTAATCGCATGGGACAGTAACTCAAAGAACTGAAGCTGCTGCGGACGCGCCATAAATACGGGAAGCTGACTATTCCCCGTGTGTTGTTCCTCAGGCGTAAATCGCTCCAGCAAATGCGCGACACGCTTCACAGCATCCGACTGATCATAATTGTAGTGCCGATAACGATGTGCCAGATACTTAAGCACCCTTTGTTCTTCTTCCGTCATATATAAATGGGGTAACCGATAGGTCTGATCCTCGTAACAGTACCCCCGATATTTTGCCAAATACAACAGGGGGGCACGCAGGGAAATCGCCATATATTCAATATCGCGCTGAGCCTGACGCCGGGATATTTCAAATTCACGGGCAAGCCAGCTGCTGTTCGGAAAACGTCCGCTCCGAATTTGCTCGTCAAACCAGTGAATACGATGCATATTGCTCATGTTCCCGCCCCCTGTTTAATCCCACCATTTACTATATTCATTATACCAAAAGACATGGCCCGTTCCGAAGAACAGGCCTGTTGTGTTATACGGTTGCCTTGTCCACTCTGGACTGCACGGCTTTGAAGCATTTCTTGCATACCTTCAGAGTTGTACCATCTGTTTTTGTTTGCGAATATAACAATTTAATTCGGGTGCTGCTGCACACCGGGCATGTTCCCCGTCCCCTTGAAGGAAGATTCCACAGGACGCGTCCTCTTTTTGTTTTTGCCAACGTATGTGAACCTCTTTTCGATATGTTTTGTGTGTTCACCGTTATTATAGAGGGTATGGTACGACATAGAATGTCGCAGCAGTATGGGCATATGTAAAAATAAAAAAAATGTCCCCTCTTCGGCCTGAAGAAAGGACAAGTTTCAAGAATGATCGGTGCTTGACTGAGCCGCTGCTTGCAACAAAGGCTGCAAAAGACCGGGGAACCGCGCTTCCAGATCTTCGGATCTCAGCGTAAGGAAATGCTGTGTACCCTGTACTCTCACCCGAATGACTCCGGCTTCCCGGAGGGTCCGAATATGGTGCGACCTTGTGGATTTCACAACAGGTGTACGAAAATGACTGCATGGCTGCTCACCACTTCTGGCTGCTTCCGCTACAATGCCAAGACGGATTGGGTCACTCAACGCGTACAATACAGAAGAAAGCTCAATATCTTCCACTTGGGGATGATGTAAAATTTTCATGTTGTAGTCTCCTTTTTTCAGACTTCCCTTGTATTTTAGCACAGTTCCATGATATATTTCTAACGTTCGATACTAATCGAACTTACAAACTTATTTCGTTTATATATCTCCTGCTGCCAAGAAGGGGATTCACTCTATACCACATTTTGCAAATGTTACACACCGTTTCTGAAATGTTGCGCAATACACATCAATCTAGGAGGTTTTTATGAACAACACCGCAACTGCATCATCCGGGGAACGAACGACCGGAATACAGGAAGGGTTAATTGTTAGTCTGCTTGGCTTCACGGTTGTACTCGTCGTCATGAATACAATGATGTTCAATCTGGCCCTGCCCAAAATCGCAGCAGAGTTTATGCTCACATCTGTGGCTTCTTCCTGGATTGTCACGGGATATTCCATCGTATTTGCCATTTCCTCGATTACATTCTCGCGTCTATCGGATTTTGTACCGATTCGCACCCTGTTTACGACCGGACTTACACTACTTGGTGCGGCATCCGTACTTGGTTTCTTCAGTAATCACTTTATCATTCTGCTCATTGCGCGTCTGATTCAGGCTGCGGGTGCAGCTTCGGTACCGGGTCTCGCCATTGTTCTTATCACTCGTTATATTCCAAGCGATCGCCGGGGTAAATCCATGGCTGTCGTCATGTCTGCAAGCTCACTGGGTCTTGGACTCGGACCTGTGATCGGCGGCAGTATTACACAGTTTCTTGGATGGCATGATCTGTTTATCGTTACGGGGTTAACACTGTTTCTGATTCCTGTATTTTTCAAGCTGCTTCCAAGTGAAATGCCGAAAAAAGGTTCGTTTGACTTGCTCGGCGCGCTGCTTCTCGCTATCGGAACAACCGGCATTCTGTTATTCCTGACCTCACGACAATGGGTAACTCTGGTTGTTGGTGCGGCTGCACTGGTCCTGTTCTGGTTACGAATTCGCCGTGCGGCTGATCCATTCGTTCAACCAGCTCTGTTCAAAAACAAAAAGTACATGATGCTTAGCTCGCTGGGCATTGTATCATACATTAACAACTTCTCGACACTGTTTCTGCTGCCGCAAATTTTGGCACATCTGTATGGCCTGACTCCAGCCCAGTCCGGGCTCGTCATCTTCCCGGGTGCAATCGTGTCCATGCTGTTATCCAATCGGATCGGCCGCATGATTGACCGGCACGGCAATACACAGCTGCTCAAGTTCGCACCATGGCTGCTGCTCGCTGCTGCGGGTTTGTTCGCGCTATTTGCAGACGACAGCATCTATGCCATTATGGCCGTATATATTTTGCTTAGCGTAGGTTTCTCGGCACTAACAACGAGTGTGTCCAATGAGTTGTCAGGCAATCTGACGATGGATCAGGTTGGTGCTGGCATGGGATTGTTCCAGCTTAGCCAGTTCTTCAGCGGTGCATTTAGTGTTGCCGTCACTGGCGTGGCACTGACTGCGATGCAGCAAATGCCATTAGCATCAGCCTACACCAATATTTTCTGGGGCATGACCGTGGTTGCTCTGGCATCCATTATTTTCTCCCAAGTGTATCTGAGAATGCAATCAAGGAAGAAAATCGTTGCTTCACACTAAACAGTTTGAAAAAGATCTCATAGTAGACTCTTCATATAAGAAAGCCAGGGATTAGACCGATGGGGTCTCTATCTCTGGCTTTTTTGTCTGTTATTAGACTAAAAGAAATCAATAAGTATTACTTTCTGTTATTCTTATATTATAACCAAATAGTATAGGTATTTTTGAAAAAGATAAAACCAAGGGGATGTCTAATCACACATGAAGCTTCAAAAGTTTATATCACTATTTCGTATCCCTACATACCGACTGTTTCTCTTTTGTATGTTGTTGCAGGGCATGGCTATTTCAATCAGCGCTCCCTTTCTGGCAGTCTACTTTACAACCCGCCTCGAAGTATCCATTGCTACATTTGGATTATTCACTGCAGTTACTTTAATGGCGGGTGTGGCATTCAGTTCCTGGATCGCCAGACGATCGGATCAACCCGGTGCTCGCAAAGTCATTCTGGTGAGTGCCACGATCTGCAATGCTCTTGCTTTTGCCGGGTATCTGTGGCTTCACGATTTCACTTTATTATTTATCTATATGACGGTACTGACTGCATTCGGGGCTCCCGCCATGCCACAGTTGTTTGCAGCTGCAAGAGAAGCTGTCAATACAGCTTCGGGCGTAGATCATGCTTTGGCTAATTCAACCTTGCGCTCCGCCTTCTCGCTAGGATTCATTACGGGGCCTTTAATCGGAACTTTATTGATTGCGTATATTGGGTACACCGGCATTTTCAGCTCAACGTGTATTATTTTTTTGATCAATGCGTTATTATTTTTCTTTCTGTTAAAAAAGGCTCCCGAGCCTTCTCCCCCCCGTGCACCTACGGGTGGCATACACATGAAATTGCATCAGGATGCAAGAATTTATATGCCTTTTCTCATTACTACACTCCTGTATATGGCACATTGGATGAATAATTTGAATGCATCACTGTTCATTATTCACCATCTGGGCGAGGGAACCCGCGAAGTTGGCTGGATCTCCAGTTTATGCGCAGGGCTTGAAATCCCCATTATGCTAGGCTTGGGTCTGCTCGCCTCAAAGTATCCCAACCGCTCACTCATGTTATGGGGCTCCCTGATGGGTGCCGCTTATTATGTAATTGTTCTGTTCTCCACGGAACTGTGGCACTTGCTGGCCGGACAACTATTGCTCGCGTTCTTCGTCGCCGTTATCTCGGCCATCGGCATCAGTTACATGCAGGATCTGCTTCCATCCATGCCCGGCTATGCGTCAACACTCTATTCCAATGCCTCCACGTTGGGAAGATTATTTGGCAGTCTGGTGGGGGGATGGACAGCTGGAGCGTGGGGCTACCGAAATTCCTATTGGGTATGTCTGCTGCTCGTTCTGCTTTCGTTCGGCATGCTTGTTGTCACACAACAATTTTCAAAAGAGAAACGTCAGACACTTTCACTATAATCAGATCCTCGAATGCAAGCCCGAGCGAACGTAAAAGCTTGAACAAAACAAAGCCCCAAGGACGCAGCTATAGCGCTCTTGGGGCTTTAGTTATTATCGTTTTAATACTCTTATATAAATACAAACACTATTCAAACAGATCCAGACGAAGACGCTTCAGGCTGGTATGCTGGATGAGCCATTGACCGTCGATTCTGACATACGTCTCATGGTAATGTCCAAATCCGTGAAACGATTTATTCTCATTGCCTTCAGGGAACGTCACCCAATCTTCCATTGGGGAGATGACTTTGGCTTCATTCTCGGATACAAATTCAACTTCGGCGCTATGTACATGATGCACAGTTACGGCAGCATCCACCAGATCGCGGAATACTTGAACGATGGTGTCACGGCCTGTTAATACCGGTATTGGATTGCCTTCTGAACTGAAATCAGCTACGGCGTCCGGTGCGAACACGTCGCCCAATGTATCCCACTGCTTCGTATCAATATAACGGCAATAACGCGCTTTGGTGTTGCGGATGTCTTCCAGTGCAAGCAGTTTTTCCAGTCCTGTAATGATTGATTGGCTCATGTGTTGTCCCTCCAGAAATCTAAGATGTAAGCGAATATGTAATAACAACATTTCTTCCTTATTGTACCACTCCGCTCAAATTAGGCACAATGGCATTCATGAGCCCAACTGCCAGAAATACATAACAGAGATAAAATCCATCCCGCTTCGTATACACCTTCAGAATATCCTTAAATAATGAACCTGACGCTCCCTGGTTCCTTTGACCGGATGCCTGACGATTTCCAATCGGGGGAAACAAAAAATCTTTCCATACCTCTGTGGAGGTGAAGGAAAGATTATCAATTTGGCCTTGGACCGGCTCGGCTAAAGGGTTGATTTCACTTCTGATTCTGGTAATAAGGGTTATACGGAGTGTGCAGCTTTCATCTGGGCAGCCAGCTCGGACATTTTTTTATTGTTCAAATAGCTCTCCATCTCTTCCTCCGCACGAACCATCACCTGCTGAATCAGGCAGCCTTCATTATGGTCCTGCGAGCATTCGAACAGCGAAGCCTGACCTTCAATGGCATGGATAATCTCCAGAAAGGAAGGATCGGGATTTTTACGGCTAAGCCGATAACCTCCATTGGCACCAGAAGTCGATTCGATCATGCCAGCTTTGACCAGTTTGGTCAATATTTTGGACAGGTAGGTTGGAGAGACCTTCTGCATGTCTGCTAATTGATGTACACTGACCAGTTGTTCCGGTTCAGTCGCAACCAGAAAAAGCATCGTATGCAGCGCATAGTTTGTCGCTTTTGAATATTTCATGAGGGCACCTCATTATATACGGATTTAATTTATCTATAATAGACTTGATCGAACACTCTGTCAAACTTCATGAATTCCGACAAATGAAACAAATCGATATCATGCAACTTAGCTATGGTAAAGCCCGCGATAATCCGTAGGTGTCATGCCCTCATGCGCCAAAAACTGGCGGTTAAAATAACTGGCATTGGGATACCCAGCTTCCTCTGCGATCTGCCCAATGTTGGCCGTTGGCCGTTCCAGCAGCCATTGCTTCGCCATCTGCAACCGTGAACGTGTGATGAATTCCATCGGTGTCATCTCCACCGCGCTCTTGAACATCTTGCAGAAATAATATGAGCTGACCCCCGCCATATCCGCCCAATCCTGGAGCAGAAACGGCTGGCAGGCCTCCTGCTGCATCTGTGGGAGCAGCCCCAGAATACGACTCTCCGCCTTGCTTGTGCGTGTACTTTTCAGCGGAATGGCATGCTGAACGAACTCGGCCAGTACAGCATAGGTCAGCGTGGATAATTGAGCTGGGCGAAGCATACTGTTCTGCTCAGCTTCCGTCAACAGAGCCATATGGGCTTCTTCCCAGGAATTCCGCTGGCGTAACGTCCACAGCAGATTGCGATGAAGCCCCCGTTCGATCATATAATCATGCAGGCGTTCACCGTAAAAATGAACCCATCGTACATCCCAGGGATCATCTTCGCTGCTATAGTAATGCTGCCGCTGCTGCGGAAAATATAATACCGCCTGACCTGCGCGAAGTTCATGCACCACCCCATCCACTTCCACATATCCCTTGCCCGCAGCAACGTAGTGAATGTTGAAATTGTTAAGAGCGCCGGCCTCTCGTAATACGATATGCTCAGGGTGATCGATATAATGGCCAACAGATTCCGGGTAACAAAAATAAGGAATATCCTGCAAGGTAAGCAATACCGTTTGTCTCATCATAGAGATTTCTCCTTTCTAAACAATATTGTGTTAACCGAATTCAATATATTATCATTTTAATTCATTGATCTATTACTTATAATCACAATATACATTCATAAACAGGAGGAGACAACAATGAATACAGAACGTAAATTGCGCTGGGGGATTCTTGGTAGCGCTAGCATTGCTGTAGGCTCCGTTATCCCTGGCTTGCAGCAATCGGAGTTGAATGAAGTGACCGCCATTGCCAGCCGGGATGAAGAAAAAGCAAAACAAACCGCTGACAAGCTCGGGATTGCCCAAGCATACGGCAGCTATGAAGCTTTGCTGCAAGACGATTCCATTGATGCTGTATACATTCCACTTCCAAACCATCTTCACCGCGAGTGGACACTCCGCGCCGCGGAAGCTGGAAAACATATTTTGTGTGAAAAGCCACTGGCACTGACTGAACAGGAAGCTCAGGATATGGTGCAAGCCTGTGAAGAAGCTGGCGTACACCTCGCCGAGGCGTTTATGTACCGGCATCATCCACGTTATAACCAGATCAAGGATATTATTTCCAGCGGTGAAATTGGTGAAATTCGCGGCATTCACAGTACATTTTCCTTCAACAATTCCGGTTCGTCCGGCAATGTCCGCTTCAAGCGTGAATGGGGCGGCGGTGCCCTCTATGACATCGGTTGTTATTCCATCAGTGCAGCACGGCTGCTGCTTGGTCAAGAGCCCTCTGCGGTAACGGTCATTGGCATGTTCTCGCCTGAACATGATCAGGTGGATATGATGGCTTCCGGCCTGCTCGAATTCGATAACCATGTTGGGGTAACGTTTGATAGCAGCATGTGGGCTGCCTTCCGCAACACACTTGAGATCCTTGGATCAGATGGCATTATCGAGGTACCTTCCGCATATATCAGCAATCTGGACCGCAGTTCAAACTTCTTCGTAACAGCCGGCGGCGAACGCAAGGAGATTGAAGTCCCGCAGGTAAACCATTATTCTCTTCAGGGAGACGATATGGCCCGTGCTGTGCTCCAAGGTCAAGACCTTCGTTTCGCTTCTTCCGATGCAGTTGCCAATATGAGGGTACTTGAAGCATGTCTTCGTTCGGCAGAAGAACGTACACGAATTACACTATAAGAAGAGAGGATGAACTAATTTATGGAATACATTGAGATTGCTGGTGCAGGCAAACCTATCTCCCGATTGATTAAAGGAACGGATTATTTCTACCATGATGCCTATGAGAAAGCAGCTACGAACATGGATGCCTTTCTTGCGATTGGCGGAAATACTGTTGACTCCGCGCATATTTATTGTGGCGGGCAAAGTGAAGAAGTGCTCGGACGTTATATGCAGGAACGCGGTAACCGCAACGAGATCGTTATTTTGACCAAAGGGGCGCATCATGACCAAAACGGACCCCGTGTTAATGCTGATGCCATCCGCAGTGACTTACTGACAAGTCTGGAGCGCCTTCAGACAGAACATGTTGAGCTGTATGCCCTGCATCGGGATGATCCAAACATCCCTGTTGGTGTTATTCTTGAAGCCCTGAACGAACATATTGAATCCGGTAAAATCGGCGCGATTGGCGCTTCGAACTGGACTTGGCAAAGACTGGAGGAAGCGAATGCATATGCAGCTGCTAACGGCCTGAAAGGTTTTACATTCAGCAGTCCGAATCTCAGTCTTGCCAAAGCAAATGAACCATTCTGGGCTGGCTGTGTATCAGCAGATGCCGAAACGCTCGCATGGCATCAGCAGACCCAATTGCCATTGCTGTCCTGGTCATCCCAAGCTCGCGGCTTCTTTACCGGACGGTTCACACCTGAAGTACGGGACAATGAAGATCTGGTTCGTGTATTTTACAGTGATGGTAACTGGGAACGGTTGCACCGGGCTGAACAGCTGGCCGAGACGAAGAAGACTTCACCGATCCAGATTGCTCTCGCTTATGTATTGAATCAGCCGTTTCCAACCTGTGCGTTGATAGGTGCCCAGAATCAGGCAGAGCTGCTCTCCTGTGACGAAGGATCACGCATCACTCTATCTCCTGAAGAAGTGGCATGGCTGGATCTCGGCAGTGATGTGAAGCCTAGCGTCTAATACGGACCTCCACGCATTCATTCTTACTTAAAGTGTTAAGGGACTGACTATTCCGCGATAAGCGAAGTGGTCAGTCCCTTTATCTTATAAATTTAATTATTCATCATTCGGATTACAGCTTCACGATCTGACCTGTCTTCTCGGATTCAAATGCTGCCAAAATGACTTGCAGGGAACGCAGACCTTCCTCACCGGAAATGCTTGGAGGTGTTTGCGTTACAATCGATTCCACAAAAGCGTCAATAACGCCGCTCGGTACTTGCTTCTCGTTAGTTGCCATCGCGCCAACTTTGTATGTTTCCACCGTACCGTTAGTCAACTCAACGATAACCTCGTCGCCTTCTACCGTTCCGATCTTCATCACACCATTCTCACACCACAGAACCGTACTGTTATCTCCTGCTCTGTATTGTGTCCAGCTCGCTACCAGTGTACCGATCGCACCGCTCTTCATGCGCAGCAGGCAAGTCGCGTTATCGTCCACCTTCGTGTTTTCTTTATGCAATGTGCTGATGAAACCAGCAACTTCGGACACTTCATCATCCAGCAAATAACGGATAAAGTCCGACTTGTGCACGCCCAGGTCTCCCATGGCTCCCATAATCGCTTCTTCTTTGCGGAAGAACCAGCTCTCTGCTCCGTCTACGCTCCAGCCTTCCGGACCCGGATGGCCAAAGGAAGTACGGAAATTCAGGACTTTGCCGAGTTTGCCGGAGTCAAGAATTTCTTTGGCTTTCACGTGTGGAGGCATCAAACGCTGGTTGTGTCCAACCATCAGATAGACGCCGTTTTTCTTGGCAGCTTCGATCATTTGCTCGCCTTCTTCGGTAGATACTGCCATTGGCTTTTCCACCAACACGTGCTTGCCTGCATTAGCAGCAGCAATTGACATCGAAGCATGCAGGTAGTTCGGCGTACAAACGCTGACTGCATCCACCTCTTCGCTCGCAAGCAATTCTTCGTAGCTGGAATAAGCCTTACCACCGTAAGTTTCAGCCATCTTCTCCGCACGCTCCACGATCGGATCGGCAAAAGCCACAAGTTCTACGTTCTCATTAGCAGCATACTCTGGAATATGTCTGCGCTCGGCAATGGCTCCACAGCCGAATACAGCAACTTTAATTTTACTCATGTACAGATATCCCCTTTAATAAATAGATTTGCATTTTGCATAATTCGATTCTTATCGTTCATGGGAATTATGCAAAATGCTCAGATTAGAATTGGTTCAGGTAGTTCTCTTTCAACCAGTTATAGCTGTTGGCTACGCTTTCAAGCGGTGGATTCTGACATACGTCCTGTTCCACGATCAACCACTCTACACCTGCATTTGTAGATGCTTCAATTACTGCTGGCAGATTAACCGAACCT
Organism: Paenibacillus sp. NPDC056933; assembly: GCF_042674385.1. Taxonomy (NCBI): domain Bacteria; kingdom Bacillati; phylum Bacillota; class Bacilli; order Caryophanales; family Paenibacillaceae; genus Paenibacillus; species Paenibacillus sp. NPDC056933. The sequence goes on from NZ_JBHUQN010000006.1 coordinate 214,619, forward strand.
TGTCCCAGTTCGAGTGTCTTCATCTGGCCTTGATCATCTTTGCTGAAGTCTTTCAAGTGAAGCAATGGCAGACGGCCTGCATATTTATTAATATATTCAATCGGATTTTGTCCAGCAAATTGTACCCAACATACGTCCATTTCCACTTGAACGGCTTCAGGTGTCGTTTGAGCAAACATCGCATCAAAGGCATTATCGTCGCCAACCTGACCGTGGAATTCGAAATCATGGTTATGATAACCGAAGATCAGACCTTGTTTGGTCGCTTCTGCACCATATTGTTGCAATTCGTTGAACAGTTTGGTCCAGCCTTCTGCATTCTCTGGGCGATCTTCAGGCATCAGGTAAGGGCAGATCATATATTGAGCCCCAATCGTTTTGAGGTAATCGATTTGTTTTTGCAGATCCTCACGCATGGCATGCAATGAGACGTGGCTGCTGAAACCTTTCAGCCCAAGCTCATCCAATAGCGCTTTCATTTCTTCGGCAGGAATATCACCATATCCGGCGAATTCGACACCTTCATAACCAAGCTCTGCTACTTTGCGCAACGTTCCACGGAAATCCGCTGCAGTTTCATCACGAAGCGTAAACAATTGCAAACCAATATTAAGTTTTTTCATAATAGATGCACCTCTGCTCTCAAATTTGCTTTCATTGCTCTATCTGGTATCATCCTAACGCAAAACAGGCTAGAATGAACATATACAATATCGTCAGAACATGAACTATCTGATCATTTTTTTAAATATGGAGGATACATCTTTTGGAAACCTCAGTACTGATCTGCGACTACTCGTATCACTACAAGGCGTTTAACCATAATATGAAGGGCGAGTTGCAGACTTATTTGTTCCGTCTGCAAACGGAGGGCTCTTGCAAGGTATATGTACAGGATGAAGAATTCAAAATGACTGGCGGGGACCTGCTGCTGTTAAAGCCGGGAGACGATTATCATCTCGTGGTCGAAGAACCTCACAAGGAGGGCAGATTGTCGAGCGGAGACTATTATGTGTTCTGTGAAGGGACATGGATTGAGAATTGGTGGAAACGGCAGCATCGGTCCACTGTAAGTCGCATCGGCCTGGATGACAAATTGATTAATCTGTGGCGTAATATGCTTCTGGAGAAACGGCGCGGGCCGCTGGAGGAAAATATAGAACTGAGTGACGCATTGCTGCGCGGTTTGTGCCTGTATATCGATCGGGCCATCAAGGAGAATATCCAGACGGATCGGTCGGTTTCCTCGACACTGAAGCTGAAACGATTCATTGAAGAGCATGCTACGGTTACCTTCAAGCTCGAAGAAGCGGCACGTTATGCAGGACTCAGTCTGTCCCGTGCGGTTCGTCTGTTCAAGGAGCATTATGGCAAAACGATGATCCAGTATGCGATTGAAATCCGCCTGAATGCTGCACTGGAGCGTATGAAATATAGCGATATGACGCTTGAGCATATTTCCGAAACTTGCGGCTTTGCAAGCTACTCTTATTTCCATCGGGTGTTCCGGGCACACTTCGGCGCATCTCCAGTAGAATATCTCAAATCCCAATCTCATCAATCTATTGACCTGGAGCATGTGTGAGATTCAATATAAGCCCCCTCACTCAGAAACAATAATACCCTTGTTAATGCGACAAAAAACTGTCAACTCGAACGAACAAACCATACACAAGTTCAATACAGTCAAGCAATAACAAGAAACGCCGCCTTGCGAGAGAATGTAGCTTGTACACTCTTTGGTACTGCGGCGTTTTTTAGTTCCATCCCTTCCTCAGTCCCATCTTTTTTTACCAAATTCACCCATGACTCTGCCATTATAAATCTGTACAATTGATATGGAATGCCTTTCTTGCAAATTCATCCAGGTAAATGGATTTCATTAATAGTATTGGAGCGATACATATGCAAGCTAATCCACGCAAAATTCTTATTATCGAAGATGAACACGATATTTCGCGCATTCTGCGAGACTACTTGGTGAAGAATCAGTATGAAGCAGCAATAGCCGTTAATGGTCAGGACGGGTTGCAGATGATGGACATGCTTCAACCGGATTATATCATTCTGGACATCATGCTTCCGGATATGGACGGCATTGATGTATGCCGCGAAATTCGGAGACGAAATAACATCCCCATTCTCATTCTGAGCGCAAGGGGAAATGATACGGACAAAGTCCTCGGCCTGGGATTTGGCGCGGATGACTATATGACCAAACCTTTCTCTCTGAGCGAATTACTGGCCCGAATAAATGCTCATTTCAGACGTTATGACAGCGTGACAGCAGAACAAGAACACCCCCATCTATTGCGTCTAGGTAATCTCCAAATTGACAAGAAAGCCTATAGGGTTACCCTTGACGGAAATGAGGTTTCTCTCTCCGCCAAGGAATTTGAGCTGCTATTTCATCTGGCAAGCCACAAAAATCAGGTTTTTTCTAAATCCCAGTTGCTTGATGCGATCTGGGGATATGCAGCCTATGGAGATGAAAATACCGTTACCGTATACATACGCAGATTGAGAGAGAAAATCGAGGCAGACCCTTCCCATCCTTCTATCCTGAAGACGGTATGGGGAGTGGGCTACAAATTCAATCATGAATAATCAAGATTGGAGGAGGCAACATGTCACTGAACACCTGGTCCACACGATGGCTAAGAACTTCATTCATCCTCCTGCTTATTCTGATCGGATGCAGCCTGATGTTATTTCATGAACTGAGCACAAACAGGCAGTCGAGCGGATCCAATCCATCCATCCAGAAGGTACGCCTTATGATCAATCCCCTTCTGCTTGATCTGGAGCAGAACAATCAACATCTGCAGGATCCCGGAATTCGAGAACATCTGCTTAACATCGCCAAGGAGAATAGGATCGAACTATCCTACATCGGGTTGGATGGAGTTGTTTTACTGTCCTCCTCTCCTGCAACTGAAGGAAAACAAGTCAACTTGCGATCAGTCCTGCATTATGATCTGAACCACACCGTGAAAAATACAAACGGAGAAGATTCGCTTAATTTCGCCTTTCCCGTCATGGATGGTCCTGAAGGAAGGCAGATCGGCAATGCGGTCTTCACGGTTCCAACGTCTATGATTATTGTTCATGAAACGTTGACATCCCTTTATATTATTTTGGGTGTACTCTTGGTTAGCTCCCTGATCCTTGCTATTTTTCTCATATTCATGAAGCGCAAAATCAGAAAACGGATGCTGTCTCCCATTCATCAGTTGAAGGAACATACGGAATCTATTCTCAAAGGACAGTATGATAAGCAGATTCAGTATAACCGGACGGATGAGATGGGTGAACTGTACGCTATGCTGGATCTGATGCGATCCGAAATCATGCATTTGAGTGAGCAGCGGATTAGACAGGAAAAGGCAGAGAAAGAGCTGATTACGAATCTATCTCACGACATTAAAACTCCAATTACGACCATAAAAGCATACATAGAAGCCATTCTTGAAGGGTTGTGCTCGGATGAGGAGACATTGATGGAATATATGGAGATCATGCGTACCCATACGGACAAAACTGCCCGTCTTGTCGAGGACCTGCTTGTACATGCCCTGCAAGAACTGGGCCAGATATCGGTGGAGCCGCGTGAGGTCTATAGCCGTTCCGCCATTAATACGATGTTGAAACCCATCGGACATAGCGTACAAATGAACGGCCTGAAGTATAGGGAGCCGGAGCACATTCCCAATGTCCTTATCCGAATGGACCCCATACGAATTGAACAGGTTCTGTCCAACCTCGTCTCAAACGCCCTTAAGCATACTGCGCCGGGAGACACCATTCATATCAACACGGAACTGGAAAACGCGCTTTTCAAAGTTACCATTGTCGATTCGGGTCAGGGGATTCGAGTAGAGGACATGCCTTTTGTATTTGAACGTTATTTCAGAGGCCAGACTTCCCGCACAGACAATACTCTTGAAGGTACAGGCCTGGGTCTCTCCATCTGCAAAGGCATTATTGAAGCGCACGGAGGACATATCTCCTTTTCAAGCAAAGAGGGCCAGGGCACCCTGTTTCAGTTCACTCTCCCCATTAGCTGAGCATTGAAGTTAATTTCCAACCTTCTTTTCATCTCAATCCATTGCCCAAGGGCTGTAATACTTTATTCATAATTTGATAAGACTTCTTCAACATCCCTTCCTTAGAATGAACCTTATACTGGAATCGGGAGTGATCCGCTTGACCAAAACATCCATCATCCGTGTTCAAAACCTATGCAAGACGTACAATACAGGCAGTGAACAATATCATGCCATACGCAATGTCGATCTCGATATTTATGAAGGAGATTTTACGGTTATCATGGGTAATTCCGGCTCTGGCAAATCAACCTTGCTGTATTTGCTGAGCGGGCTGGATCATGTGACAGCTGGCGAAGTTTATTTTCACAACCAGCGAATTGATGCCTACAGCGAACATGAAATGTCTCAATTCCGTATTCACAGGATCGGCTATATTTATCAGAGCATCAATCTGGTGCCGGATCTCTCGATCAAAGAGAACATTGCTTTGCCGGGATATATTGCTGGAGGCAAAAAAACTGAGGTAACAGCAAGGGCCGCACAACTGATGGCTGCCATGGATATTGACGGACAAAGCAAACGCCTTCCATCTCAAACATCGGGGGGCCAGCAGCAACGAGCGGCTATTGCACGCGCACTGATCAATTCACCGGACATCATCTTTGCCGATGAGCCTACAGGAAGCTTGAACTACGAACATGGTAAAGCCGTATTGGATATTCTGACGAATATCAATCGGAAAGGGCAATCCGTTGTTATGGTAACACATGATATCAAGGCAGCCTGTCGGGCGGATCGTCTTATTTTCATCCGGGACGGCAAAGTTGACGGTGTTCTGGAGTTTGAGAAATATAACGAACATCATATCCAGGATCGGGAATCAATGATCTTTGCTTTTGTATCAGGGAAGGAGTAACCGATGGCTGCCATGTTGAAACTTAGCCTGTCCTACCTGAGCAGAAGTAAAATACAAAATCTGTTGATTGCTCTGCTGATTCTACTCTCTGCACTCCTTGTATCCACAGCAGTCATCATTCTAGCCAACACAGACAATCAGTTTAAGGAAATGCATGAGCGCACCCATGGCTCGCATCAGATTCTGACGTTCGACAAAGGACTGAATGATCCCAAAGCCGTGTATGACTGGTGGGCTTCCCAAGACGGGGTCGAAGTGTCCACACTGCTGAGGTATCGTACACTATCAGGCATCGCTTTCAATGATCTCGATATCCCGAACCTGTACCTATACATGATGGATACACCTGGACTACCGTGGAAGGTAGATGAGCTTGTTTTTTCCAGTGGTTTGCAGAGCGCTGTGCCTGAACAAGGTTCGGTCTGGATTCCCACATCTATGGCGAATGCATACACGATCTCGGCAGGAGATACGATAGGCTTTAAGACCGGGTCCAGCACACTTGATCTGAAGGTATCCGGCATTGTGGTCGACATTCCATACGGAGCGCCCTTCACCAATACAGCACGAGTGTGGATGAATCCTGCTGATTATCAAGCTGATTTCCCTTCACTCGGAGGTAAAGATACTTACATGATGGGCATTCATTTTAATGATTACAGCATGAATTCTGACTACTGGGATCATTATGCCAGCGAGACAGGTGCTCCGTTTCTGGAAACCAAGATGGAGTTTGAGAGTATCGCCTCATTCTATCTGATCATTAGTCAGATCGTTGGATTCATCATGATTTTCCTTGGTGTCGTGATGATGATGATTGCCCTGATCACAATCGGATTCACTATCTCGGATGCCATACTTGCAAACTACCAAACCATAGGCATTCTCAAATCACTGGGACTCACCTCAAACAGAACCATAGGCACATATGTTATTCAATACTCGTTACTATCCGTGGTCGCCATTCTCCCAGGAATCGCACTGAGCGTGTTAGTATCGAAATTCATCATTAATATCTCCGTATCTTCCCTTCGGGTAGGCAGCAGTGATATTGCAATCAAAGGAATCAGTGCGGCCATTCTGGTCGGCGTCTCCCTGTTTGCCCTGGTAATATTATTCGTTGTACTCTATGCCAAAAAAGCACGCAGCATTCAACCGGTACAGGCAATCCGCTATGGAATGTCAGAGAGTGATCATACCCGCATGTCCAACCGAATCCACTCACCACTGGGTAACTGGATCGGTTTTGGGCGAATGCCCGTATTCGCGGTTATTGGCATCCGCAATCTAATCAAGAACAGTAAAAGTTCTATTCTGATGTTCCTGCTGACTACCGTGGCTTCTTCCGTGCTCGTCCTGGGGTATGTTTTGCTGACTAGCATTACCGGAATCTATCAGACAGCCGCCAAGTGGGGTTATGATAATGCCAATATTGCAGCTGTGGTTGTTAACAAAAGTACATTTCCTAAGGATGAATTTAAGCAGGGGCTAGCAGAAGATTCAAGGATTAGATATGTGGGCTGGCAAGGAAACATTACCGGAGTATTCAGTCCGGAATCTTCCTCAGAAATGCATGGTCAAACCATCAGTCTATATTTGAGTGTACTGGATGGAAGTTATCAGGAGCTTGGGTTTGAGAACCTGCGAGGAAATAATCCTCAGCAAGAGAATGAAATTGCCGTTGGTGTAAGTGTAGCCAAAACCTTAAATAAGGATCGGGGTGACCTCATAGATCTCTACATTCAAGGAGAAAAGCGCACATTCATCATAACTGGTATCTATCAGGCCATCGCCAACATGTCCGTATCAGGTCGAATTACCATGGATGCCGTGAGAACTGTGAACCCGGCATACGGTGATTTCGATGCCATTTTCATCAATGTGAATGACCCAACGCAAGCGAATACAGTTGCCAATGAATTGAATGAGCGATTTAAGTCTTCCGCTTCGGTGGTAACCCAAAAAACGCTGCTCGATTCGGTTTATGCAGAAGCCGCTGACATCCTGATCTATCCTATGAGTCTGATTGGGCTGTTGTTTATTCTGGCTACATTCATCATTATTTTCAGTACCTGCCGGATCAGTATCCGCAAAGAAAACAAAACCTATGGCATCTACAAATCCATAGGCATGACATCTCGTCGGATTCGATTATCGGTTGCCATGGGAGTGACAGTACTATCTGTCATTGGGGCAGTACTGGGAAGCGTGATAGGGGTATATGTGCTCCCCGTGTTACTGGAGATGATCCTCTCCGGATATGGTATCGTACAGCTTCCATTAATTTTGAATTGGGGTGGAATTATTCTGTTCGCCTGCTTAAGCATTGGCGCTGCAGCTCTTGGCTCTTGGTTCTCATCACGGGTTATTGGCGAAGCATCCCCTCGTATGCTGGTCATAGAATAACCTGGGCGAAAGAATAACAATACGAAAGAGTATCTGCTCTGTAGCCTGACTAATTATTTTCGATAGCCAAAAGAAATAAAACAGCTCTCCCGTCCCCCAATGCATGGGGACGAAAGGGCTGTTCATGTACCTTTTTTACATGCTGGTGGAAATCCACGCGCTTACGCAGCAGGTCTTACTTACGCCACTTCTTCGCCAGTTCACCAATCTGATGAGGTGTAGTCCGGCAGCAGCCGCCAATCAGCTTGGCACCCGCAGCAACCCACTGCTCCGATGCATCGCTCATGCTGCCGCATGACCCTTGACCGCTCCACGTTTTGGTCTCAGCGTCATAAATCTCCCCCGAGTTCGGATAGACAATGACAGGTTTGTCGCTTGCACGGCTCAGCACACCTACCGCTTCCGTCACCACTTCCATGGGAGCACAGTTCAGGCCAATCGCAGCAATCTGCGGCTCGGAGCCAAATTGTCGTGCACACTCTTCCAAGAGCGTCCCCTCACTGATCGTTTTGCCATCCTGTAATGAGAAAGACAGCCATGCATAAGCGTCAGGAAACTCTTTTAATAAAGCGACCAATACCTGTGCTTCCTGCAAGGATGGGATTGTCTCAAAAGCCAGAATATCCGCCCCTGCTTCCAGCAGTGCTGCGATCCGCGGACGATGAAAAGCGGTTAACTTCTCATCCGAGACACCATAATGACCAACATATTCTGAACCATCCGCCAGATAAGCACCATAAGGCCCGACGGATGCAGCAACAATTGGACGTGGACGAGCCGATGCCGCTTTCCCTATCGCAACTGCAGGTCGTTTCTCACCTTTTGACTCATTCCCAATTACATTCTCTGCGACTCCACCTTGGATTTCTTGCCACACGTCATCACGCGCCTGAGCCGCCAGCTCTACTGTCTTGCGAATCAGCTTCAGCGACTCCTGTTCTCCGATGCCCCTCTTGCCGAAGCCATCCACTGTTGCCTGATAACTGGATGTGATCGCGCAGTCCGCTCCTGCACGGAAGTAATCCGCATGCACCTGAACGATAACTTCCGGATTCTCCAGCAGGACACGTGCTGACCATAATGGATCATCCAGATCACACCCCTGCTGCTCAAGTTCGGTTGCCAGTGCCCCATCGAGAATCATAACCGGATGTTCCCGCAGGATCTGTTCCAACGGATTAATGCGTTTTGGTTGCGTCATGTTCTAGTCCTCTTTTCTTATTCACACGTTCTGTCAGATAATACGTTGCGTAACATAATACAATAAAAGGAATACCGCAGTACAACGCTATGCGCTGTGTCGGGTCAAAAGCAATGCCTATGCATGAAGCCAGACATAATATAAATGAAATAATCGGTACTGCCGGGTACAGCGGCGTCCGGTAGACCAGCTCCTCAACCGCATGCCCTTCCCGAAGATACTGTCTGCGAAACATATACTGCGAAGCACTGATGCTCATCCATACGGCAACAACGGCAAGGCCAGAGATGGAGACCAGCGTAATATACACGGTACCTGGTGCAATGATGCTCGAGAGCAAAGCCAAAGCGCCACCAACCATGCTGATCAGGAGGGCATTCAGCGGTACACCGCGTTTCGTCAATTTGGCAAACCATGGAGAGATCGTCTTTTTATCTGCCAGAGACCACAGCATCCGCGAAGAAGCATATAGGCCCGAGTTGGCAGCAGAGAGAATCGCCGTCAGAATAACAAAGTTCATAATATCTGCTGCATACGGAACACCAATTCGCTCCATTACAGCTACAAATGGACTTTCGAGAACACTAGCATCCGACATGGGTAATAGCGCAGAGAGAATAACAATGGTTCCGATAAAAAAGATAATTAAGCGCCATAACGTGGTATGGATCGCTTTCGGAATCGTCTTTTCCGGATTCTCCGTCTCCCCGGCAGCAATTCCGATTAATTCTGTGCCCGAGAACGCAAAGTTTACGGCAAGCATCGTCATCAGTATCGCAGAAGCGCCATTCGGGAACCAGCCTGACGCTGTAATATTGGATAGAAAAGGGGCGGTTTCCGAGTCTGCCATTGGAATAATACCGAACATGGCTGCCGCACCGAGAATAATAAAGACCAAAATCGTAAGTACTTTAACCGAAGAGAACCAGAATTCCGATTCTGCAAAAAATTTGACCGTCAGCGCGTTGAACAGGAAGATCATGAGCGCAAAGAGCGCACTCCAGATCCATACATTCACGGAAGGAAACCAGCGTTGCATCAGCAGTCCCGCTGCTGTAAATTCGGAACCGAGGGCAACCGTCCAGGTTAGCCAATACAACCAGGCTACAGTGTATCCTGTTGCCGGCCCAATGTATTTTGCCGCATAGCTATGAAATGCCCCAGTCTCCGGCATATGAACGGACAGTTCACCTAAACAAAGCATAACCAGATAAACGACAATCGCTCCTATCAGGTAAGACAGAATAGTCCCGATCGGCCCTGCCTGCTGAATGGTATAACCTGAGCTAAGAAATAAACCTGTACCAATAACTCCTCCAAGTGAGAGCATGACTACATGCCGTGCCTGCATTTTGCGCTGAAAATGCCCTGTATCTTTGTTGTTATCCATGCCTGCTCCCCTACTTCTTCATCCAGAACAACAAAAAGACCCACCCTTCCCGAAGAGTGCGCCATAACTGACAAATAAAGACAAACGCTCCTATCTATCAGGCTGTTCACCCGCTGGAATTAGCACAGTATCCTTCAGATCTGTTGCTGAGGCTTCTAAGGGCCAGTCCCTCCACCTCTCTGGATAAGAAAATGATTTTTTATAAATATAGCGATCTATCATGGTTGTGTCAACAATTAAATATCATCATCCATTTGTGGATAAAGGAATATCTCCACCCTCATCTTTAATCCGTCGATGATCCATAATCTGTGATTTTCATTTTCACATCATAGGTCACGGGAATCTGACTAAAGGTTTCATCCCAATTTTTTTTGACCTTTTTCCATACTTTCGGGTATTTGATCCGCAACTGCTCTCCAAATCCGGCCACTTCCACCCGATAGGTGTGCTGCATTTTGTTCATAACCTGCTGCATTTGTTCTTTGGCTGCACTAGCGAACTGAGCCTCCAATTCATCAATGTACTCTTCCGTCGCAGGAATTTCCGGAGAACTCCAATCTTCCATGAGTTGACCTTCTGATTCAACTTTTACATGAAAAGAAATGTCATCTCCGTGGACTTTTGGCACAATTTTGCTCTTAGTAGACTTGATTTCATAGACTATCGTATGTCCCTTTTTCGGTGCATACGATTTTAAGGCCCCTCCCTTAGCCTCCCCAGTGATCCAGGACAATCCTTGAAGGTCCACCTGATTTAAGGTGCCGATCCACTTTTTCGTTTTCCCTTTATAGACGCCTGCGCCTGAGAATTTATGCTCCCCATCAGCAGTAAGGACATTTTGCAGCAAAAAGCTTGATCCTGACTGCATTTTGCCATCAAGTTTCGCGAGGGATACAGGAGGAAGAATTTTATTGGTACGATATGCATTATTCACCAACCCCCTCAAATAAAAGACTGGGATTTCTCCCGGCTCCTTGGAGCTAAGGGCATCTAAAGCACGTCCTTTGCTTACCAAAACAAGGGAACTGGGTCGGATATCATTGTCCCGCAAAACAAAATCAAGCAGCTGCTCCATGCTGTATTTCTTCGACAACTCTTGGGAAACGACAATAACCTTTAAATGATGACCAATGAGCGGACGGTCTCTTCTTAGAGCAAACTGACGAAAGATCTGAAAAAGGGAATCTCCGGTCAACTGTTCATTCAAAAAGGTTTGTCCGCCGGAAGAACCACTGGAACTGCTTTGATTTTCCTGTTTTCCCCCAACTCGTGGGACAATCTGTACGGTAGCTGTAAATACGTTGTTTTTGGGATAATGACCTCCTTGTTTATTAATGTCCTGTTCTAATTTCGTTTCCTCAGCGACGTCCAGCCCCAGACCCACATAGACACTTAAATCCTCGATCTCTTTGCTGCTCCAGCAGCCTGAGACAAAAACCAGCAGCGCCGTTGACAAAAGGGTTAATTGCCTTCTGATCCTGCTCAATTGTACTTGCCTCCTTTCTTTCGGAACATGCTCAACAACAGAAGTAATAGCGGCAAAACACCAAACAAATAAATGGATGTATTCCCCAAAGCATCTCCGAGTTTGAACGTTTCGTCCACGTTCTGCGGAAGCATAGCAGTGATGTAACTGATCGGGAGCAGAATGATCAGAAAAGGCAGCATTTTTTTCTTGAACAATTGCGAACATCCAAGAGAAGCGCCATAATGCGTGATCGTAGACGTAGAGAAAATTTGCATAATCCAAATAACCAGCAGCAGGGATTCGAACCGTTCAAAGAACAACCCCTCGATCTCAAAGCTGCGCATCAAATCAAGGGTTGGCCACGTTCTTGTTTTCATGCCTTCAATAGATAAACTGCCCACAACCATAACTAATGTGATGAGGTAGATCACCATAGGGATAAGGATTCCCCAGACCATGGCTTTCTTGCCCTTCTCTGGATTTTTCATAAATGCCATCACCACAAACATGACTTCATAACCCGTATAGGCAAGCACCGAAGATTTCAGCCCTTTAAACACCGGCATGATCCCCTCTCCCAGCACAGGTCTCAAATTATTGATCTCAAACAGACTGCTGCTCAGAAAAATGGCCAGTACAAAAAGAATAAGCGTAATGGGTAAAATGATCTCATACAAACGCGCCATGGAGTTGATCCCTCCTGAGATCAAATAAAAGCCGATCCACATAAACACCATGACAATGGCCCACACCGGGGTTCCCTCCAATAAATATAACCGGGTGACTTCAGCCATCACCCTGATTTCAAAGGCAGAGATGACAAGGAAATACAGGATGATCGCAGCTCCCAAAATATAAGCAATCCACTTCCCTGTGATTTCCTCAGTGAATTGAAAAACGGTCTTCCCTGGGAATCTTCGGCACAAGGTCACCAGGATTATACCCAGCAGCATAGCCAACAGACCGGACAATATAATTGAAATCCACACATCAGGCGTTTTGACCGCCGTTACCGTAGTTCGGGGAAGTGTAAGTATTCCTGCACCGAGCATGTAATTGATGATAAAGACTGCGGCTTGAACTGTCGTCAGCTGGTCCTTTTTAGGATTCATGATCCACCTCCTGAATATCGGATATGCCTACTTTTTGCGATCAGGGTCTTTCGGATTCATCATGCCTGGGCGCTGCCTCATCATTCGTAAGGGTACCCGAATAAAGAAATCCTTCCAATCCGACAGGCTGAACGGCACAGCCGGGGTGACGTAAGGAACTCCAAAGCTTTTCAACCGAACCAGATGACTGCAGAGCAGCAAGAAAAACATAACTACCCCAAACAATCCATAGACAGCCGCACTGAACATTCCAAAAAAACGTAATATACGCAGTGTAATCCCCGCACTATATGAGGGGATTGAGAACGAAGAAATCGCAGTGACGGCCACAACTATAACCAGAAATGGACTGACCATTCCGGCCTTCACCGCGGCCTCCCCAATAATCAAACCGCCAACGATGCCCATCGCAGGTCCGATCGGCTTCGGAAGTCGAATTCCCGCTTCCCGCAAAATTTCAATGGAGACTTCCATAATCAGCGCCTCAATAATGGAGGGAAAAGGCACCCCCTGTCTGGTTTGAATAATGGTTAGAGCCAGCTTCGTTGGAATCAGACCCGGATGATAAGAGATAAAGGAGATATACAATGCAGGCGCGAACAGGGCAAGCATGGCCGCAAGGAAACGAAGCATACGCAGAAACGTCCCCGGAATCCAGCGCTCGTAATAGTCTTCGGGGGATTGAAGCAGCATGCTGAAGGTCGACGGTACAATTAATGCAAAGGGTGTTCCATCCAGTAAGATGGCTACGCGTCCTTCCAATAACCCGCTGATTACACGGTCGGGTCTCTCTGTATTCTGAACCTGTTGAAATGGGCTCAGTTCATCGTCTTCAATCAACTGTTCCACATAACCTGATTCCATCATCATATCCATGTCCAGGCTTTGGATTCTTTTCTCAACCTCAGTGACAAGATCGGAACTTGCAATATCTTGGATATACGCAATGACGAGATCCTTTTTGATCCGGGTACCAACCCGATGCTTGGTCATAAACAAAGCCTCGTTACCTCCGAATAGCCGTAGTATGCCGGTATTTTCACTCAGCCGTTCGGTGAAGCCGATTCTTGGCCCGCGAAGCAGTGCTTCAGATAGCGGCTCTTCCAGGCTGCGGGTTTTCCCCTTTGCTGATCCGACAAGGATAGCTCCTGGCATCCCGTCAATCAACAATACATTTTTGCCAATAAGAACTGCCCGTGCCGCTTGTTGCAACGTCTCCGCTTCCTGAACTTCACTAACAGGCAGCAGCTGACTGCTTATATAAGCTTTGAGTTCATTTGCATTTTCGGGGTGTTGAAATGTTTCCCGCTCTGTTTCGGGAATCCCCTCAGTCATAAGGGGTGTGAAGAGGTGCGTATCGATCAGATCATGATCTACCAATCCATCCACGTACATGACAGCCGCGGACGTATTGGTTCCCCTTATCGTAAACTCCCGTATATGTACGTCTGCATTTTGACCAAACGTTTCTTTTACACTAATCAGATCCGTAGCATACTTCCCGGTAAGCCTTATATTTGCGTAACTCCCTGTCTCTTCGCCCGTAGAAGGATTGGAGTCAGCATCCCGATTTTGTTGATCTTTATTCGAAAAGGTCCCTTTCTTTACGGATGAACGCAACCACTGGAATCCTTTCAAGAACAAGATTGGTATCAAAAATAATAAAAAGGCCTGTCCCCAAGTAGACCACTCCGGCATATAAGAGAATATTTTCTGCCACATCTGTCTCACCCCGTTATCTAGACTTTCCTGGTATCCCTGTGTATTGTTTCCCTACTTTCTCACAATAATTCCCGATTTTTGCACACCAAAAAAGCGGGGCCTATCGGCCACCGCTCCAAACATTCCTTCCGCCTAGCTATCCTGGATTAACCTCGCGGCAGCTTGTCGGCATAACGACTACGCAGATCAGCCAGCCGCTCCAGCTTGGACAGCGCATGTTCCTTCTGCATCAATCCCACTGCCAGCACCAGCTGCTCCATTAACAGGAGCGGAGTAACCATGGAATGAAATTCTCCAAGCTCACCTCTGCTGACGTAAAAAGATAACTCCGTCCCCAATCCATATAACAGGTCTTCCCGATCTGTTACAAGTACGGCTTTGCTGCCTGTATCTCTGGCATAATCCAGAATGACCTCTGCTTCAGGCAAGAGTCTTGTGAAACACATCAGCAGCACAACATCCTCCTGCTGCATGTGCATCAGCGATTCCAATAATTCATGACCACCTCCGGCGAGGTGGACGACCGTCAATCCGAATCGGGACAGCCGAAAGGACAGTAATTCCGCCACACCAGCGGAGGGTCCTGGAGCATATACGTATACTCTTCGTGCTTCTGCAAAGATGGTTGCTGCGTGCTCCAGATCCCCCTGCTTCATATGGGACAATGTCTCCTGCAAATGGCTGACCGAGGCCTCTAGTAATTGAACGGGAAGGCTTTCCGTATCCATGCGGGATATGGTTTTATTTAATTTTAGGGCAGGAGTGGTGTCTTCGGATGTACGAAGCTTGATTTTGAATGATTTGGCATTATCATATCCAACCGCACGCCAGAAACGGGATACGGTCGCAATACTGACCCCCAGCCTGTCAGCAATCTCCTGTTCTGTCATGAAGAGAATCTCTTCCGGATTACGTTCAACAAAATCAGCAATTTTTAGATGGCCGGGTGACAGCTGTTCCTTATGAGTAAACAAATTCATTCCGTATGCACTCCTTTTCTCGCTCTGCACTCAGTATATCAGTTGAACGAAGAGGAAGTCGTTTATGTATGTAATATTTTTTTCATTAAATTTATATTGTGTAATAAAAATTACATTCGATTTACAAATGTCCTCCTTCCCGTTAATACTCTGCCCCTAGACTGTGGCTATGATGATCACCAACTTTCAGGGAGGTATGTATCGATGAAGAAGATGACTGAGCGTTACACGCTGACGTCTTCACAGAAAATGATGGTGTTTGTGCTTTCCATGTCACTGTACGGCTTGTCCAACATGTTCACAGAGCTTATTCCCAAGCTCCAGCTTGGACCGATTGAATTGTCTGTTGAGTACTTCGCCTTCATTCCGCTGACACTTTGCATTTTGTTCCACCCCATGATTGCTGCCCTTGGCGCGGCTCTTGGCGAGGTGATCTTCGGTGAGCTGATGCTGGGGCAATTCGGCGGACTGGGCGAGCTGGAGAAATTCATTACCTTTTCCTTCGCCATGTATGTCGCAGGACGTATGGTCAGTGATCCTCGCAATCGCAGACAGGTTGGTATAGCTGCCATGACGGGTGTCATCATTCATCAGTTCCTCAGTTCACTGGTGGATATCGGTAAAGTGTGGATTGGTGTGGAGCAGCTGGAAGCAGTCCCTGGACTTGCGGAAAGTGTTGTACTGATCGAAGGGGTTGGTTTTCTGAATGACGTACTGTTCTCGGGCATACTGTTCGCTCTGCTGCCTACGCTGTATCTCGTACCTCTGCTCTACGGCAAAATTGAACCGCTGCTCGGTATCAAACCTCGTAATCCAGGGATGAAATATGAAGGCATCGGCTTCTTCCGTCCGAAACTAATCATCATCGGTGTACTGCTGCTCGCGTTGGCCTTTGGTGCGGAAGCCCTGTCCGAGATGGACATCAACTTTGCGGTTTGGGAGACGGACTATGCAGATCGATATGGTTCAGCTTCAATATGGATTAGTATCGGGGCTGCTGCATTGGTTGCCGTGGTGACATTACTGATCATGCGTGCGAAACGTAGCAAAAACAAAATGGTACCAGGTACGGAGAACCGCCCTTATGCATAATGAAATGTCTACATCTACATCTACATCTACGTCTGCTTCTGCTTCTGCAACGAATGCTGCTATTTCCATTCAAAATGTTATCTTTACTTATCCAGGCTCAAAGGAGCCTGTCCTGAACGGAGCTTCGCTTGAGCTCTCACGAGGCAGTTTTACAGCCATTATCGGGGGCAACGGTTGCGGCAAATCTACTCTGTGCAAGTTGTTCAATGGCCTTATTCCCCAATTCTACACTGGAGACTTCTCCGGTGAAGTCCATGTACTCGGCATGCCTGCCGAAGGCCGGAGTGTTGCAGACCTGTCCAGAAAGATCGGTTACGTCTATCAGGATTTCGACAACCAGCTCGTGCGGCCCACCGTCTTGGACGAGGCTTGCTTTGCACCACTCAATTACGGGTTTCCCAACTACCGGGAAATGGGTGAACATGCACTAACCATGTGTGGTCTGGATGCTATTCATAACCGATACATCTGGGAATTGAGTGGTGGGCAGAAACATCTGCTCGCTCTGGCCGGGGCCCTGTCACTCGACCCGGACATCCTGATTGTCGATGAACCTGTCTCACAGCTTGACCCGCAGCATGCAAGACTCATCTATGAGTGCCTTTCCAGATTGAATACGGAATACGGCAAGACGATTATCGTCATCGAACATCATACTGAATTTATCGCCGATTTCTGCGCAGATGTGGTACTGATGGACAAAGGTCAGGTCTTGTGGAATCTTCCAGTTAGGGAAGGTTTGAATCGGATTGCAGATCTGGAGCGGCTGGGCATTCAGCCTCCTGAGGTGACACGTGCAGCTATCCAGGCTGCCGAATTATCGCAGGGAGAAGAAATAAATGCGGACTTTTCAGGTTCACGACAACGTTTCCCGGTCACGGTGGAAGAAGCAACGGTTTATTTTGCCGAGCATTGCTCGTCCATTCCATCCGTTTCTTTGCAAAATGAACATTCATCTGACTCGACTTTAGCACGCGACGCTTCCAATCGGATTGCGAATACAGAACGTCTATCGCCAACTTCAGCTACTGAACCGTTAATTCCTATAGTACAGTTTCATCAAACCCGGCTGCGCTACAGAGGGCTGGGCAAAAAAGAACATGAAGTCATTCGTGGCGTTAATATTTCACTCCATGAAGGAGAACGGATTGCTTTGATTGGCAACAATGGTGCCGGCAAATCCTCACTGTTGAAGCTGATGGCTGGAATCAGCCTGCCTCAGGAAGGCAGTGTCAGCGTTCTGGGTGAGGTTACTCACCGTTCGTCCCTGGAACAACTGGCGGGTAAGGTCGCGTATATTTTTCAGAACTCTTCCGAAATGTTTATCGAAGACAGTGTCCGAAAAGAAATCGCGTATTTCCTGAAGAATCGTCGTATCCCGGAAGCTGATCAGCAAATCGCACATGTACTGGATCGTTTCCGGCTTTCTCCACTGCAAGAAAGGGATGCCCGCCTTCTCAGTGGTGGACAACAGCGGCGTGTCACACTTGCCATCGGTGCAGCCATGAAGCCATCACTCATGCTGCTGGATGAACCGACCGCCAATCTGGACCTCGCTACCCGCGAAGAATTGATAGGTGTGCTGGATGAGCTGGATCAGCATGTGCGAACAACCATCATTGCCACGCATGACATGCAGCTGGTTACCCAATGGGCCAGTCGGGTTATCGTGCTTCACAACGGTCAGGTGGAAGCAGACGGCACACCTGCCGACGTGTTTGCAGACGCTTCCCTTTTGCGCCGTTCCGGACTTGCGTTAACACAGATCATGGAGCTTTCGCACCGAATGGGGCTGCCGACACTTGCACCGACAACCAAGGCTTTTGTTGATAGCCTGTTGAATCGATCACTCACCAAGGAGGATATGCATCATGCAGCTTGTCCGCAACTGGTTTGACAAAATATCCATTGAACGCATTCAGCTTGAGCTGATGAATACTGTATATGGCAGCGGTCATGCCAGCCTCTCGCGGATTGACCCCCGTGCCATGCTGATCTGGTATCTCTTTTTTGCCATCGTTCCCTGGTTTGTTCATAACGGGACTGTTCTGCTTGGCATGTTTTTGTTGACGGTAACTACCACCATACTGTCCAGAGCCGCTCCCTTTATCATTATCATTCTCTGTCTGGGGCTAATCGGTCAGGTGGGGTGGATGTTTATCATCTCGCTGTTCTTCGGTGGCAATCTGGAATCTGCATTCCCCCTGCTGCTGCTGACCCTGAAGCTGTCGATCGTCTCGCTGGCGAGTATCACCGTCTTTTCGGGCATGGACCCGGAACGCATCGGCGATGGATTACTTGCGCTCGGCATGCCTGCAACGTTCTCCTTCAGTCTCTCTTATGCTTACCGCATATTGCCGGTGCTGTTCGGTGAATTCCGCAACATTATGCTGTCCTACAGACTGCGGGGTCAGGTCCCTTCACGGCACGGATGGCTCTACTGGCGGCTTGTAGTCTATTATATGAAGCTGTTTGTTGTATCCTTCTTCCCGCTCATGCTGGCTACCGCCAAACGTTCGCGCACAACCGTGGAAGCACTGGAGACACGAGGTTTCTCGTACGGTATGAAGCACCCTGAGTCCAAACGCCTGAAGCTGGCCCATCTGAAAATCACCTCACGTGACCTCGGATTTCTCGCCGGATCGGTAATCTATGTAGCACTGCTGTTCTGGCTCGGCAGTCGTTATGAGATTCTGTAATTCAAAATAAAATGCTGTAATTGTTCATATCATTAACCATTCATGGAATAAAAGGAGTGTCTTCTATGCGTATTGATCTTCATACACACGGCAAATTATCCAAAAACTCTGATTTCTCAGTCGATTACTTCACCGAAATGGTCAAGGAGGCCAAAGCCAGCGGGCTCGAAGCCCTCGCGCTAACCGAACATTTTAACACCCGCAACTTCTACGATGTCTACGAGACACTGGATCGTCTCTATCCTTATAAAGGAGACTACTACGATGCAGACGGGCTGCGCATTTTTCCCGGTATGGAAGTAGACATTCAGGAGACAGGACATATTTTGCTGGTGGGTCAAAAAGAACATATCCTTGCCGTCCGCAGCGGCCTGGATCCATATACGGCCAAAGGTTCATTCATTCCTTTTGCCGAGCTGCTGGATTTGGCCGAAGCCTGGCCCCTGCTCAAAATTGGCGCACATCCTTTCCGTGAGTCCACCCCGCTGTACCAGCTGGATCGTGATTTGTTGGGACGTCTGGACGCTTTTGATCTGAACGCCAAGGATATGTACCAATACGGCATCGAGACGTGCCGCAGCCAGGTTGAACCATTCGCCCACTCCCTTGGTAAACCGATCACTGCCGGAAGTGATACCCATCAGTGTCTGCAATACGGCAGTGTAGTCAATGTGTTGGATCATCCATGCACATCGGTTGCCGAGCTCAAAGAGCAGGTCCTTGCTGGTACATACAGCATCGAAATCTCCACCGATCTTCCTCTCCGCGTCAAAGCCTCCGTCATGCTTAAGAAAGTGATGAAACGTCTTGCCAAGCTGGACGCCACCCGTTTACAGAACGTTTAGAGGAGACTATAACTTCTAATGAATTTAAAATGAGCCCAAAGGATTTATATCCTCCAGGCTCATTACGAATTCATCTTCACTTAATTAGAAATCATGTACCGTCACACAAAGTTGAATCACGATCCCGAACGGATCACGAACAATTCCATAACCCGGACTAAATTCGTTTGGCTCATAAGGCACCAGCACCGTAACCTCTTCATGTTGCACCAGCGAATTATACAATTGAGTCATTGTACTTTTATCTTTCGATTGAATGCATAACGACGTGCTGTTTCCCAGCTGCCACGGCCGCCCTGTATCCATTTCCTCCTCAGCAATCATCAGTTTGTTTACCCCGATCTGGAGTACCGAATGTGTAATATATTCATCCTGGCCTTCGGGATATTCAAACCCCGGGTTCATTTCCTTCATCTCTTTGTAATTTTTTTTGAATAACACGTTAGCACCCAGATACTTCTCATAAAAAGCAATGGCTGCCGCAGCGTCTCCATTCATTGACAGAAACGGGATCACCTCAAAATTCATCTGTATTGCCTCCTTCGTTTGATTGGATTACACTGTTTAATATAACGACAAAAGGTGCCAATCCATGGCACCATTGAGAGGTTCTTTTATGAAAAAATCAGAACGCATGAACCAGATGCTGCGCTTTATCAATCAAAAACAACACTTCACCCTGCAAGATCTCATGCAAGAGTTTCAGATATCCAAGAGAACTGCAATAAGAGACATCGCGTCATTGGAGGAAATCGGCGCACCCATCTATGTCGAGTATGGACGTTACGGCGGGTATCGTTTGCTTCAGCAAATGCAGCTGCCGCCCATTTCATTTAATACGGGCGAGCTTCATGCCCTCTACTTTGCCATGCAGGCTTTACGCAGCTTTACCAATCTGCCCTTTCAGGTCTCTTTTCGTTCCATTCACGAGAAATTTATTAGCGCCCTATCTGAAAGTCAAAGACAGGATATCGAGCAAATTCAACACCGGGTCTCATTCCGACACACCGAGCAAATCCGGGATAGTGAGCATCTGGAGTTTCTATTGATGGCCGCTGTTCAGAATGCAGTGATTCAGATTACGTATCAATATACTCGCAACAGGAGCAGGAGCAATAACCCAGATAACAGCTCCAATCCCGACACACCCAAGCCCAGCATACGCAACATTCAGCCAATCGCCCTCTATGCTATGAAAGGCTACTGGTATTGCCAAGCGTATGATCTGGATAAACAGGCGTATCGTGTGTTCCGATGTGACCGAATCACCTCAACCGAGACGACAGACATCGACCCTGTAAAACATATCAATGAACTCAATCTACAGGATGCCCACTCGTTATGGAAACCATCAGAGAACGCCATCCCATTCAAATGTCTGATCAATGAAGCCGGGGTGGAGCTGTTCCAGCAAGAACAGTTTCCATCCATGAAGCTCATCAACGAATCTGGCGCTGATTCCGGACGAACTGGACACACCTATTTAGTCGGTTCGTATGAACCCCCTGAGCATGAGTTCATCATTCGCTATCTCGCCAGTTTTGGCAAGTCCATCCGGATCATAGAACCCGACACATTAAAGGAATCCTTAAGACAGCACTATCAGGATTTACTTGATCATGTTTAAAAATCGCTACAACTATATAAGTAAGGTGAGTGAATGAGTTTACACTGGATCACAGGGCGCCAGAACTTCCGGTTCCTGTTATCGGGCATCAACTTTGTTCACTTGATTTAGTTCACTTAATTTAGTTCACTTGATTAGTCCCGCTGATGTTTGTGATCTCATCTCATATTAATTTTTTTTATAAACCAGGCTCTGATTATCATAGCTCGCTGGAGAACTTTTTTTATTGCCTATCGCCAACTGAACGACGATTTGCAGCACAATGATTATAGCCAGACCATAGAACGCTTGAATGAAGCTGCCCGTGGCATCATGCAGCCAACCGATCGTCAGCGGACCAAGGGCCCCCAGAATATAGCCGCCGGATTGAGTCATCGCTGACCATGCGCTGGCTTCCTGAGCATTATTCGTCTCATCAATGGGCAGCATCAATGCGATTGGGAACAGTCCCCCGGCACCAATGCCGAGTGGGATCGCGGCCAGCCAAGGACTGACGGACAGGTTCAGCATTAAAACTCCTATCAACTCCATTAATGCACATCCTACAAGCCAGAATACACGTCTTTGGTAACGGTGTACGAGCATTGGAATGAATAACGTAGACGGTAATGAAATCAACGTAAATAACGTTTGGATGCTTCCGGCAGTCTCTTTCGTATATCCCTGGCTTTGGATCGCGGGTGCAAGCCATGCGGTCAAGGAATAGAAGATCGCTGCCATTAGTCCGAAGAACAATGTCAGCACCCATGCTCGACTATTTTTCACTGGAAGAGCTTCAACATTAACAGCTGAAATTGGCCCCGATTGTCGATCCTTTCGTGCTGACAAGACTAATTTCATCCAGATCGGTAGAGCAATCGCTACGAGCAATGCCCATACTGCTAACGAGCCCCTCCACGAACCCCCCAGGATCTTTTGAAGCGGAACGGATAATCCAACACTTATGCTGGCCCCCACGACCATAGCAGTAGAGTAAATACCCACCATGGCAGCAACTCGCGTCGGGAAATGCTGCTTAATAAAGCTGGACAACAGCGGACCGGCCAATGCAATCCCTACACCGGATAGAAAAGAAGTAAACATCATCAGAGGCGTTGCACCCACGAACAACCGAAGTGCCGTACCTACTCCAATGAGCATTAAAGCCAAAACGATCGCGCCCTCATTCCCCCACCTCCTGCTTAGCATTACGGAAAATGGAGCGAATATGCCCATACATAATACGGGAAGCGTGGTTAACAGACTGGCGGTTATTCCGCTAATGTTCAGATCGCCCTGTATGGTACTCATCAGAGGGGAAATGGATGTAATCGGCGGTCGCAAATTCAAGGAAGCCAGAATAAGCGCCAGGACGATATAAAACAGTTTCACTACGGATCACCTCAAGTATGGTTATATGGTTGCATTCACTAATGATCCAGGTTGTAGATCTTTTTGTGGTGCAAGATTAGTATAGAGGCATCCAAATGATTGAACAATACAATAGTTTCTATTAAAATGATTATAAAAACCAATGATTTGAGGCGATACAGATGGAAATCCGTCAAATGGAGAACTTTATCGTCGTTTGTGAAGAACTCCATTTCACACGTGCAGCAGACAAAATTGGCATTTCTCAACCTACCTTGAGCCAACAAATTCGAGCGTTGGAGGATGAATTGGGTGTTCCCCTGTTCGACAGGGTGGGCAAAAAAATTGTGATGACTCAGGCAGGAACGTTGTTCCTGGAGCATTGTGTACAAATGGTTCGTCATTTGCAGAACACCCAGGATGCGATAGCTGAATTCCGCAATGACCAGCGAGGCAAGCTGGTGATTGGTCTCCTTCCGTCCGATCTGGACTACCGTATCACTCCATTGCTCGTTCATTTCCATGCCCGATTTCCCAAGGTGAAATTGAAGGTTGTCTCTTCGATTTACGTAATAAATCAAGTCCTGGATAACGAAGTAGACATCGGAATCGAGCTAACCTCTGCTCCTGATGACCGTCTTGTCCGCATTCCTTTGTGCAGTGAAGAATACGTCCTTGTCGTTTCCGAGAACCACGCTTGGGCCGACCGAAAGGAGATTGGAATCAAAGAACTGCGGGATATTCAGACAGTGATGTTCCCTGAAGGGTTCACAGGCAGAGAGCTAGTTGATGGCTATTGCCGCAAATATGGCTTCACCCTGAATACGATCATGGAGACAAGCTCGGCAACCTCCATCATTAGCCTGGTCAAAGCTAACGTTGGCGGTACGATACTCCCATATCCACTGATCAAGGCGATGAATGAACCGGCGCTACGCATCATCCGAATCACGGACGATGCTCCTTACCGTCACTTTGAAGTCATTCATCGGTCTGATCGTTACCTGACCCAATCTGCTAAAGCATTTATTGAGAAAACCATTGAATATTTTAATCAAGGATAAGTTCAGAAGGAGAGGGATTGGAAATGAAAATAAAAGAAGTGGGTTTGTTCACTGATCAAATGGAGGCGATGAAGCCGTTTTACAGTACGTTATTAAAGTTGGAGCTGCTGGAGGAGAGTACATCCTCCGTATCGTTTCGCACAGGAAATTCAATGATTTCATTTCAGCAAACTTCGGGTCAGGAAAAGCCCTTCTATCATGTGGCATTTACGATTCCTACAAACCAATTTGCTGAAGCCAAGAAGTGGGTTCAAGATCGAAACATCTCTTTGCTTTCTAAAGATGATAAAGACGAGTTCTATTTTCCCTACTGGGACGCAACTGCTTTCTATTTCTATGACCCGAGCGGTAATTTGATGGAGTTCATTGCTCACCATTCGTTGGATAATGCAGTCGACGGTGCCTTTGATTCAAGGCAGCTGCTGTGTATTAGCGAGATCGGCCTGCCTGTCGATGATGTACCCGATACGATAAGCAAAATGAATGGACACTATCATCTTGAACCGTTTGCCGGAGATGGAAAGCAATTTGCCCCCATCGGTGACGCAGAAGGCATGTTTATTGTAATCGACAAAGAGATGCCCTGGTTCCCCGACGGACGCAAGCCCGGGGTATTTGCTACTGAGGTGAAAGTTGAAACTGGACAGACTGGGAGCATTTCGTTACAGAATGGTTTGTACTCTATTATTTCGAATTAAATTAGAGATTCATGTGTTGTGATGAAGTGTGTTGTTTTTCAAATAAATATTTATGATACAATAATTGGGACTCTTAAAAAAGGATTGATTCCAATGAAGAAAGCAGACAAGTCAGCCTCCTAATTTCACTTTAGATAAAAATTAGGAGGCATATCAAATGAACTTTAATAAAATTGATATAGACAATTGGAATAGAAAAGAGATATTTAATCATTATTTGAACCAACAAACGACTTTTAGCATAACCACAGAAATTGATATTAGTGTTCTATACCGAAACATTAAACAAATAGGATATAAATTTTATCCTGCATTAATTTTCTTAGTGACAAGTGTGATAAACTCAAATACAGCTTTTAGAACTGGTTACAATAGCGAGGGAGATTTGGGTTATTGGGATAAGTTAGACCCACTTTATACGATTTTTGATAGTGAATCTGAAACATTCTCTGGTATTTGGACTACTGGAAAGAATGACTTCAAAGAGTTTTATGATTTTTACCTCTCCGATGTAGAGAAATATCAAGGTTCTGGGAAATTGTTTCCCAAAACACCTATACCTGAATATACTTTTTCCATTTCTATTCTTCCATGGACTCCATTTACTGGGTTTAACTTAAATATCAATAATAACAGTAATTATCTTCTGCCCATTATTACAGCAGGAAAATTCATTAGTGAAGGCAATTCAATATATTTACCGTTGTCTTTACAAGTCCATCATTCGGTTTGTGATGGTTATCATACAGGCTTGTTTATGAGCTCTATTCAGGAATTTGCAGATAGATCTAAGGACTGGCTTTTATAATTATTAGAAAACGAGATGTCTCACAAGCTCTTAAAAAATGCATATCGATGAAGAGTAATAACCCGATATGTTCAAACGGGACAAAGCAAAGGTCTATCCTGCTTCGTCCCGTTTATGCTTTTCCATCATGCTTTTCAAATGGTTGGTGTACCTCCATTTTATCAAGGAACGGTTTCTTTTTGTTTTACAATTTAGAAAACGGGGCTGTCCCTAGCCATTTTTATGACTTATGGGACAGCCCCGTTCTAATGTCACTAACTTGCCTGCTAGCTAAATGAAGCATCGCCAGTCTAACATTTTATTTTCTCGGTCTATATAGAACTTTATTTTCTTCTGTCATCTCTTTTTGAAGAAGTTAAAAATAGTTCGTAACTGAAAACCCATGCCACTTCTAACTTTCCTTGTCTTAGGATCGATTTAAAGTTTGTAACTGAATCTTCTTTACAGGAAAATAAATTTTGTAACTTCATATCAGGGTAGTCCATTTCAGTAGATCTGTTTATTGATTCAGTTTCCAAAAAATATTTATCCCACATCTTAGAATTTCGTAACTTTATGCTCTCAGCCCGACTATACCTTTCATCATCATCACGAATCATAAGATCGGTATTGATCTGTTGTAACTATTAAATCTTATATTTTCATAACTCTTTGATGAAGAAATTATAGGCTCTCTGTGCGCTTATTCTTCATTAAGCTGAGCAACCGGATTCACTCCACCCAGAAGGAAGTCGGCAACACGCATTACAACAAGATGTCCGTCATCCGCACCAAAATCTACAACCAGCCCTTCCTGAACTGGACGATCGAAGGCCTATCCCACGAGCTGACCATGAGCCGGTCCTGCTTCCAGCACCTGTATAAGGACTTCTTCGGCGTAAGCCCGATGGCTGACGTCATTGCCAGCCGGATCGAACATGCCAAATATCTGCTCACGACCACAGACATCTCCGTCAAAAAGATCGCCGAAATGAGCGGCTACGCCAGCGAGATTCACTTCATGCGCCAATTCAAGCAGCAGACGGGGCAGACGCCATCACAGTATAGGGAGCACAAAATAAAGCCAGACCGCTTGTAAGCAGTCTGGCCTGGTGTGCCTTGTATAACTGTCTATATTTTATACAAAGTAACTTCATAGTCTGCAAAAACCTTCCCGATCATCTGCTCTACCACACTCCACTCCCCGTTCGCCAGCCCCCAGCCAATGTTGTACGGGAGGGCGACAGACAGTCCCTTGGCCTGCGCTTCTGTCCTCAGGATGGTTAACGCTTGCTCCAGCGCAGCATAGTCCGTATACCGGGTAGTTTCAATTTCAATCTATCTCATTCTTGTATTAGGATTATACCATTCTCCCCCTAAGCCATTCCTCCTCCGTCTACAGCGTAGAATAATAGAGAAGATTGAGGCCGTTATACACGATATGCACCACGACTCCCGGCCAGATGGAGCCTGTCTTGCGGAACAGGTATCCCACCAGGATGCCGACCATGAATGCGTCTAACAGGATAACGGTGAATCCATGAATCACGCCGAAGATTGCAGCGCTGCCGACTACCCCGGCCCATGCTCCATATCGGTTCAGTGCATTGGCAATTACGCCGCGGAATACAAACTCCTCGCTGAGTGGCGTGAGGATGGCCCCGGTGATAATCAGAATGAAGAGCGAGAGCGGACCGCCTTGCGCTGCCGTCTGGAAGTCCGCCTGGGTGTTGATCTCGGTAATAAAGTGATAATAGATTCCTTCAATAACAAAGCATCCCCCGAACGCGGCAATGCCGATTACGACCGCCACCAGCAACCATTTCCGTTCAGTCATCCGAAACCCGAAAGCACGTAAATTGCGAATCCGCAAGGCGTAGGCTGCAAACAAAGCCAGGAAGCCAATCAGACCATTGCCCGCACCTCCGATATTAATCCGCAAGATGGCTTGCTCATCAGGAAGTTGAAGCATCCAGACACCAAGGATAACAACGCCAACCATATAGAGGAACAGTGCAGTTAGGATCTCCGGCCAGCCGGGCCGGGTTTGAGGTATTTCAGACATGGATGGACTGCTCATTGCCAGCCTCCCGGTAGTGACCATTTTTTACTCATGCTATTAACCTCCGCTTTAATAGATTGAATGCAACCATCCTTTTCCTCCTACTCCTCTCATCAAAGCTCGAATGTGCTGCTCAGACCTATCCTACCAACCCCGCTGGAACGGAACTTAAACGAACCGATGAATTTTTGCTTAATTTTGTCCCCGCTGTTTAGGTTCTGTTAAGATAAATATGCTATTTTGAAAAAGGGTGAGAAAATGCCAAATCTATCCGCTATTAAAATCGCTATCGTTGACGACGAACCTTCGATGATCACCATGCTGCAAATGGTGCTTCGCCGGGAAGGTTTTCATCAACTGTACGGGGCTTCCACTTGTACCGAAGCTCTCAGCCTAGTGCAACGCGTGGTCCCCGATATTGTTCTGCTTGACATTATGCTTCCCGACGGCAGCGGACTGGAGCTCTGCTCCAAGATCCGCGAATACGGGAACCCGTATATACTGTTCCTGACAGCCAAGGCGTCCGATCTCGATATTCTAAAAGGCTTCGCCATGGGTGGGGATGATTATATCACCAAGCCCTTCAACCCCCTGGAGGTAGCCGCAAGAATTCAAGCGCGCATACGCCGGTTGGAGCCGGAAGCCCTGGCGTCCGGTTCTACGAAGCATCCCGATGCGGGAATTTACCGGTTCGGCCGCTTTACCATCAACGAGGCGGAGGGCGAGCTGACCGTAGAGGGACAGCCCGTTCCTTGCCCTGCACAGGTTTTCCAGCTATTACTGCACTTCTGCAGACATCCCGGAATCGTATTCTCCAAAACCCAGCTCTACGACAATGTCTGGGGGATCAACGGACAGGGCGATGATTCGACCGTGATGGTGCATATCCGCCGCATACGGGAGAGGATTGAACTCGATCCCGGCAATCCAAAGCTGCTGCTTACGGTACGCGGACTTGGCTACAAGCTGGTGAAGGAGCCGGAGGAGCGATGAAAATCCAGCAACGTATGGCTTTCCACTTCACGTATCAGTTGATTTTCTATGCTCTGGCAATTGTGACCATTGCTTTGGTTGCCTGCATCCTGTTCTTTCAGAACATGACCAGTAATGAGATACGCCGGAACTTTCCGGTTGGCGTCCTACAACAGATTGCCCAAGAAGCCCAGTACAAAGACGGAAAAATTCACATCTTCTCCCAGTGGAACAAGCTTATCAAAGAGAAAGAGATGTGGCTGCAGGTGGTTAGTGCGGAAGGAGACGTAGTCTACAGCATTAATACAACTCCCTACCCCGCACTGCCTGCCTCCTACTCCACCGCTCAATTGCTCGATATCCAGGAGACACGGAGACTGGGGTCTTATGCTGTGCAGACGCAACTGAATTTCTCGTTCCAGGACCCGCTTCTATATGTACTCGGCTATCCAACCCCTGACCTTGACCAGCTCACGGCGTGGCTCAACGCTTACGGACAGCAGGGCATGGTAAGAAGTGAAGCGGTTCCCCTCTTGGAACAGCAGCTTCGAGAGACTGGCAGTTATCTGCAAGTGATCGACCCTGAGAATAACACCGTACAAGGCATTGGAGATCAAACGTATGTACAAAAGGCATATCGGCCGCTGGATATTCTGGCCATCCAGCAGTCTCCAGACAACTATGACGCGGGTATTGTGGCCCACCGGGACGAGCCGAGCGGAATGACCTGGATCGTCTATACGCCCCATGCAGCCGGACTCCCTCTGAAGCATCCTGTATTGGAAAACGCAACGCCGAGACTCATCTGGATTGCGGTACTGATCCTGATCCTCGCTCTGTCGATCTCCATCTGGCATGGCTACCGCTATGGGCGGCCTCTGATTCTGTTCGCAGGCTGGTTCGAACGGATGGGCCAAGGGCAGTACGACGAGGTGCTGACCGCCAAGGACAAACGCAAGGTATTCCGCCGCAATGGCACTATGCGAACCCGCAACAGGCTCTATCAGGAAGTCATTCAAGCCTTCTATCAAATGACTCATCAATTGGCTCAAATCGAGAGGGACCGCAAGAGGCTCGAGAAGGAGCAGGCGGAGTGGATGTCAGGGATCTCCCATGATCTGCGCACACCTCTGGCCACGATTCAAGGCTACGGATATATGCTGGAGAAGCTGCCTGAGCAATGGAGCCAAGAGGAAATGCGGATCATGGGTGCGACCATCCGGGAAAAAGGGGATTATATGCTTGAGCTGATCTCCGACTTCTCTCTAATCCATCAGCTCAAGCAGAGCGATTCCATCATGGTCCGCCGGGACATCGATCTGGCAGAGTTGGTACGTTGCTCCGTGTTGAAGTACGTCAACGATGCCACCATGTCTGAGTATCTGTTTCACTACACCGGGGAAGAGGATTCCCTGTTGATACAGGGAGATGTAACCTGGTTACAGCGGCTGATGGACAATTTGCTGTCCAATGCGGTCAAGCATAATCCGCCAGGCACAACCATTACCGTCAATCTTATCCGAGTCAACGGCCAAGCTTGCATACGGGTACTCGATAATGGGAACGGGATGGATGAGGAGACACTGCATCATTTGTTCAATCGCTATTACCGCGGAACCAATACCGAGGAATCAACAGACGGCTCCGGACTCGGAATGAGCATCGCCAAAACCATCGTCGAAGCACACGGCGGCGAAATCAAGGTCCAATCGAAAATTGGGCAAGGCACGGAATTTGAGATTCTTTTGCCCTGCTGTTAGATCACGCTAATCTGTCAAGTTCAGCTAATTCTGTAATGAAGCAAAGAATTCAGGCAATCGGCCCTTAATCGTACGATATCAATTCACTTCAATCCAAATGGGGGAATTAAAGTTTCTGAAATAACTTATCAAATTATAGAGTTAATATTGAATGGATAAAAACCAAAAATGACTGTGCAGAAATCTGCAACAGTCATTTTTGTGTTTTATATTCACTTGGCTCCAGCAATCTCTTCCTCCACAAGCCTAACCAATTCCGAAGCCTTCATATTCAACGCCTCAGCAAGCGCTAGCAATGAGTTCAGGGTAGGCTGATGAATCCCGCGTTCCAGCATCGATATGTAAGTCCGGTCAAGATTGCTTTGGAAGGCTAACTTCTCTTGACTCATCTTGTTTCTCTTCCGAATAGTCTTTAACACTTGCCCAAAGATTTCTTCTGATTTCAAGGCCATACCTCTTTTAGGTTAATTATCTAGTTGTCCGATTTTCCTTGGAAAGCGACAAAAGGCTGTTGAAAGGCAATTTAAGCCCCGAGAACGGCCACTCCAATACGGAATTTGTTTTTAATCTTATTAAGACCCCTGATTTTCCTGATTAAACAACAAATGAGCTCAGACTAATCTGAGCTCATTTGTATGTTGGTTAAGAAGTTACAATCTATATTTTTCAGTTACATACTTTTTTTATCAGTTACAGTTTTAATTTTTCAGTTACATACTAAATTTAACGCATTCACCTTTGAAAATAAAGATTAATCCCTTACTCTACCGTTACACTTTTCGCCAGGTTACGTGGTTTATCCACATCGTGACCCAGTGCGAGAGAAGCGTAGTATGCAAGCAATTGCAATGCTACAACGGACAGAGCCGGGCTGAGCAATGGCAACGTCTTAGGAATCGCAAACGCTTGGTCTACAGATTTGAGCAAAGGTGCTACATG
Organism: Paenibacillus sp. NPDC056933; assembly: GCF_042674385.1. Lineage (NCBI taxonomy): Bacteria > Bacillati > Bacillota > Bacilli > Caryophanales > Paenibacillaceae > Paenibacillus > Paenibacillus sp. NPDC056933. Next base: position 245,761 of record NZ_JBHUQN010000006.1, read on the forward strand.
CTCTTCGTACGTAATTGCCAGTACGTCTGCACCACGTGCTTTCACTTCCTTGATGTTGCTCACCGTTTTCTCCAAAACGTTCTCCTGTGTTGCCAAGGCAATTACAGGAATTCCGTCCTCGATCAATGCCAGCGTACCATGTTTCAACTCACCCGCAGCGTACGCTTCGGAGTGAATATAAGAGATCTCTTTCAGCTTCAACGAACCTTCTTGTGCTACCGCAAAATCCAGTCCACGGCCGATGAAGAAGAGATGTTGATGTTTGGAGATTTGCTCTGCATATCCTTTGATCGCATCCGCTTGCTCCAGCATGGATTCCACTTGTTCAGGCAATGCTTGCATTGCTGCCAGCGTGTGTGCAATCTCCTCTGCTGTTTGTGTACCACGAACTTGTGCAAGGTACAGACCCAGCAAGTTGAATGCAATCAATTGCGAAGTGTACGCTTTGGTGGAAGCTACAGCAATTTCCGGTCCTGCCAGTGTTGCTATCACATCGTCTGCATCACGTGCAATGGAGCTGCCTACAACGTTAGTGATGGCGAGTACATGTGCACCATTCGATTGTGCTTCGCGCAGTGCAGCGAGGGTATCTGCAGTTTCGCCAGATTGGCTCACTACGATTACCAGTGTATCTTTGTTAACGATTGGAGAACGATAGCGGTACTCGGAAGCAACATCAGTTTCTACCGGAATACGCACCAATTGTTCAATTACAGTACGTCCAACCAGACCTGCATGGTACGCTGTACCACAAGCAATGATTTGAACGTTACGAATATTTTTAATTTGCTCTTCTGTCATTTTCAACTCAGGAAGTTGAACTTTTTTGCCTTCATTGTCGATGCGACCGAGCATTGTATCACGATATGCTTTTGGTTGCTCATGAATTTCTTTCAGCATGAAGTGCTCGAATCCGCCTTTTTCTGCAGTTACAGCATCCCAATCGACATGAATCATTTCCCGAGAAATAAAGTTGCCTTCAATCGTCATCAATTCGACAGCATCATGTGTCAAAACAGCCATCTCACCATCATTCAGAATATACACATTACGTGTATGTTCCAGAATGGCCGGGATATCGGAACCGATAAAGTTCTCGCCTTCACCAATACCGATAATCAGTGGGCTTGCTTGACGCACAGCGACGAGCTTCTCAGGCTCATACTCTGTCAGAACACCCAGCGCGAATGCTCCGCGCATCAACGTGATCACTTTTTGCACCGCTTTAACGATATCTCCATCGTATTCACGTGCAATCAGGTGGGAGATGACTTCAGTATCTGTCTCGGATGTGAATGTGTGACCTTGAGCAATCAGTTCGTCTTTCAGATCCAAATAGTTCTCGATAATTCCGTTATGAACAACAGAGAACTTCTGGCTCTCATCCGTGTGTGGATGGGAATTCTCGTCTGATGGTTTACCATGAGTAGCCCAGCGAGTGTGTCCGATTCCGGCATTACCTACCAGCGGAGCACCATCCAGTTTGGCTTCAAGGTTCGCAAGACGTCCCAGAGCTTTGGAGATTTGCAGACCATCCGGTGTAAATACCGCAATACCTGCAGAATCATAACCACGATACTCAAGCTTTTTCAGTCCTTCGATCAATACCGATTGAGTGTTCTTATTACCAATATATCCAACAATACCGCACATAGTTTAGTTCCTCCGATTGTATATGAATACTGTGTCACGAAGAGAAACAGGCTGGCACGGCATATCGAAAAAATGAAAATGATTGCCTAACGTATCATGAAAACTTTCAATTATTCAATTATCAATGATCAGAGCAGCCTCTTGCCGCCCCGCAGTCATAAGCTGTTATTAGATGCAATCATGAATGTACATCATTTTCCCGTCCGCGCACTGTACACGCTCTTCGCGCACATTCATTTTAATTTTAGTTGACTCTTGCACCTACCGGCGCGTTGTGTGGACAGTCACCCATCCATTTTCCGCAATCCGGTTTACGGCTCTGGTGCATCACCGGGAGGTCCCCGCCGAACAATCCGAACACCCCCACCTCGTCAGCTTGATTGCCGTCGATTATTGCTCAGTAGCGTCTTAAACTTCAAGATTCATACTGGTCAAAATCCTTCCCGCGCAACTTCAAGCTCTGGCGCTTGTGTAACTAGTACCTTACGATCCTCACTTTCTGTGTCTGAATGACGACTCCACTCATTATATGCACGTCACGTTCATTTTGCAATGGAGCAAAGTACCTGTGACAATTTCGGCATATTTACCCACAATCCCGACCGAATAAACAGACCCATGGTCTCACTAGGCCGGGACGTAGGAATATGGGTTTGTATGGCATAAACCCTGTTAGATTAAACCTTATAAGACAGTGATTCCCTTGAAATACCCGGGTTTGGAAGGCCTATTGATCAGGTCCTATACCAGTTCTTTTTGCACAACATCCGCAATTTGAGACACGAATTGTTCAAGTTCATCCTTATCTGGTCCTTCCGCCATAACACGAATCAGGGATTCGGTACCGGACGCACGAACAAGTACACGTCCATTATCGCCCAGCTGCTGCTCTACTGTAGCAATTGCTTGCTCAATCGCAGAATTGCCCTCATATTTGCTCTTATCTTCAACACGCACGTTCACCAAAACTTGTGGGTACTGAGTCATCATTGCTTTCAATTCACTCAGCTTTTTACCGGAAGCTTTTAGCGTATCCACGAGTTGAATGGCCGTCAGCATGCCATCTCCAGTGGTATTGTAATCCAGGAAAATAACATGACCGGACTGCTCTCCTCCCAGGTTGTAACCGCCACGACGCATTTCCTCCATCACATAACGATCACCCACTGCGGTTTTGGCAGTTTTCAATGCGAGCTTCTCGGTTGCTTTGTAGAATCCAATGTTACTCATTACGGTGGAAACTACAGTACTGTCTTTCAGCTTGCCTGCACGATTCATCGCATCACCACAGATACACAGAATAAAGTCACCATCGACCTCTGCACCTGTCTCATCAATTGCAATCAGGCGGTCCGCATCACCGTCAAAAGCAAGGCCCAGATCCGCTTTATGTTTCAGCACCTCTTGTTTCAAATGCTCCGGGTGAGTTGATCCGCATTGCTCATTGATATTCAGGCCGGTAGGCTCCGCGCCAATAGCAATGACTTCTGCACCAAGTTCTCTGAACAATTTGGGTGCCAGCTCATAAGCTGCTCCATTAGCACAGTCGAGAACAATTTTGAGTCCTGAGAACGATTCATTTACCGTTGTCTTCAAGAAATCCAAATAACGGAAACGGGATTCATCATCCGTCGTTACAGTACCCAAACCACCACCAACAGGACGAGGCAGTTGATCCGTTTCAGCATCCATCAATTCTTCGATCCGGTTCTCGGTTTCATCAGAAAGCTTGAATCCATCACCACCAAAGAACTTGATTCCATTATCCTCAACCGGATTGTGAGAAGCCGAGATCATTACCCCTGCATCTGCCTTCAGCAGACGACTAATATAAGCCACTCCAGGTGTAGATACAACACCCAGACGAATCACATCAGCGCCAATGGAGAGCAGACCTGCAACCAGTGCGGATTCCAGCATCAGTCCCGAAATTCGGGTATCCATACCGATAACCACTTTGGGTCTTTCCACACCACCTGCAAGCACATAACCACCACAACGCCCGATGCTGTAAGCCAGCTCCGCCGTTAATTCTTTATTGGCAACACCTCTTACACCGTCTGTACCAAAATATTTCCCCATGATCTAACTCCTTCTATTCGCATCATATAAGAGCATAAACATTATTTTTAAATTTCTGATCTGAACATTTACGGGTTCGAGCCACTACTGCTGCTCCCGCTGTTATTGTTATTTGTATTACCTCGATTGGTTGCATTACCTTGTTGGCTCTGCTCCTGATTGTCCGTATTCGATTCGGTTTCCTCTTCATCAGGAACAGGTTCCGTATCCCCATTCTCAACCTCCGCAGGTGAAGGCTCAGGCCCTACCGTCCCTTCATCTTTCGGGTCCTCTCCGGGGGCTACCGTCGTATCTTCAGCTTTTTCGCTAATTTTGACAGTAGCACTCAGACCTTTTGATGAATCTTCAAGTTTGGCAAAACGCGGCAAGTCCGCTTCAAGTTTCACTTCATGTGTTCCTGCGGCGAGTCCGGCAAGATCTGCAGTCAGCTTGATATCATCACTATTCAGACCCTCAAGCATACTTGATGAACCTTTGAGCGTGATATTTAGACCGCCGCTTTTGGGAGTGACCAGTGTACCTTCCAGTCCATTCTCAGCACCCGTAAGCGTAATGGGTACGTTGGGAAAGACTCTGGTCGTCTCCTCAAGCTCATCGAATGGTGATACCGTCACCTTGAGCTGAATCGAACTAGGCTCGATTTTCTCAAAACCGGAAGGCGGCGTCAAGTCCACGTTAACTGTCGACGTACCTGCCTCATCGAACTGGGTCAAATCAAGGGTTACTTGGTCGTAGGACTGTATACCCGCAAGCGCGTCCTCTGTTCCGTAAACCGAGACTTCTTTCACGCTTGGCTCAACCGTGGAGAGCACCAATCCCTCCGGCAGCTGTCCTGAATATTTGATTCTTAAGGGTACAGTTGTATAGGGCTGATTGACCGGAATGCGGACTTCAACCGTTTCTGGCGTAACAATGGCATTCTCGATGACTTTGCCTTCGGCATCATAGGCCTGTAACTTCACTTTCTTCTGCGTCACATCATCCTTCGCATCCTTCACGCTCACACTGCCCTGAACCTTCGCTACGGCGTCAAGTTGCCCTTCGGGCAGAGTAACCTTAACTGGACCTGAAGGCTCAACAACGGGCGTTCCAGTGCTGTATCCGGCGGATGGTTCTCCTTCGGGTACAATATTCACATCGAAGGATTTGGTGCCCAATTTTTCCACATTGACCGTAACCATAGAAGGCTCCATGCTGACCACCTCAACCCCTGAAGGTAAATCAGGGACTAATGGTAACGTATTAGACCCATCTTTCACCTGACTGAGGTCAACGAGCACTTTATAATCATCATTCGTAAAAATGGAAGTTAACATGGAGCGCTGCCCTTTGATCTCCAGACGCACTTCATCCGTACTGAGCGAAGTAAGTACATAAGAATTGCTATCGAGCCCATAGGGCTGTACAGGAACCGTTCGCTCCACAACCTTATTGGTTGTCCCGGTCGCGATTGTTGGCGTAGTCGGTACTTCATCCAGATGTATCATGAACCAAAGCAACAAACTGACGGCAAGGGCAAGAATTTTAGCGAAATTGTTATTGTTAAACCATTTATCCATTTTTACGTCCCCCCTTCCGTTTCAAGAAGGTAGCCCAACCATTCTTTTTATTCAAATTGGATGTCGGACGCAGTTCCTCGTACAGTTTGGCAATTAGTGACTCTTCTTTAATATCACGTACGACCTGTCCATTCATCGCGAGCGACACCTGACCTGTCTCCTCCGAGACGACCAGACAAATCGCATCCGCCACTTCGGTAATCCCGATTGCTGCACGGTGACGCGTCCCTAGCTCCTTACTGATAAACGGATTTTCGGACAGAGGCAAATAACACGCTGCAGCCGAAATCTGTTTGCCTTGTATAATGACGGCTCCATCATGGAGCGGTGTATTGGGAATAAAAATGTTAATCATCAGCTCTGAGCTGACCAGTGACTGCATCTGGATCCCGGATTCCGTGTAATCGTTCAGACCCGTTTCCCGTTCGAATACAACCAATGCACCGATTTTTCTCCGAGACAAATAGTTCACAGACTTAATAATCTCACCGATTAACACGGTTAATTCTTCATCACTCGCTGCGGTCGTGCGTCCAAACAGCTTGCCACGCCCCAATTGCTCCAGACCACGGCGCAGCTCAGGCTGAAATATAATAAAGACGGCAACGACACCAAACGTAAACATCTGGTTCATCAGCCATTTAAGCGTATAGAGGTTTAGCCACGTACTTAATGCCCAGATCACCACAAGGAATAGAATGCCCTTAAGGAGCTGAACCGCACGGGTCCCCCGCACCAGTAAAATCAGCTTGTACATAATATAGGTAACGATCAATATATCGATAACGTCCTTAATGGACTCTTTCCACGTTAAGTCAGCAAAATAGTTCATAAGCCAGCCCCCGCTATCCCCATTGATGAGTAAACCCTGATCTCATATTAACCCTTTAGGATTTTAAATAATCCTTTGTCTTAGCATTACAAAATGCTTTTCTATATGTAGTAGTATGTTCTCTTTAGTATCTAGGTTATAACGTTCACGTTCAGGTTGCAAGTTACGGGAGTCACAAACTGCGCAGAAACGACTCATATTCCATAAATTACAAACCCATAAGACAAAAAAAGAGTACCCCAGCAATCTGGAGGTACCCTGCTTGGTATATACCCTTGAAGAATTTACCCTATTTTAGCGGTAAGCCACTTCATTTACCATATTGGTTATTTTGTACCAGAACCAGTCCAACGCCTGATCAATACTTTTCACCTGACCGGAAATATGCGCCGTTGAAGCCTGATACAACTGTCCATCAATAACCGTCAGATTGCCATTTACATCACCGTAAACCTGAGCGGTTCCATTCTCTATCGTAAGATCGCCAGCAATTGACTTGCCTTCTGGAACAATAACTGTGTTTCCTTCAATCACGATCTGGTCCAAGTTATTTCCCTTCACAACCATTTCGTTATTTTGATTCCAGAAATTCCAAGCGCTAAAGAGCATCACGACCAAAAAGAAGGCTGCCGCCGTCAGCGCGGGATGTCCTTTGACCCATTTGAGCCATACTTGCTGTCTCTTGGGCTGGGGCAGAGCATTCATAATTCGATTGGTCAGCTCATCCGAGGCAGACGGTGAATAGTGTTTCATGGCAAAGAGTAGCATTTCCGTCTGTTCCAACTCTTTAAAGCGCATGCGACAATCCGGACAGGTCACAAGGTGACTTTTCAATTCAACCTTCTGGGTCGGGGACAACGACTCATCCAAACATTCATGCATTAAAGAGACGGCCGAGTTGCAATCCATATGAGAGCCAATCCTTTCTTCAATCACTTAGTCCCTGCATCATCAAAAAGCACGCATAAGACTTGCATACATTACATACGCATCCGTTTCGGATATGTTTCAAATAATTTCGCCCAAAATAAAGACGTTTCACTTTACAACTTATACTCCAGTTTTTTCCGCAAAAAATCACGACCCCGATGAACACGAGTCTTAATCGTTGTTACGGGCATACCTGTCACATCACTGATTTCCTGTAGCGACAAGTCCTGTAAATATCTCAAAATCATGACTGATTTATACTTGGCCGGCAAACTGTCAATGGCTTCACGAATAAGTGTCTGCGTCTCTGACAGAAGTGCTTCACTCTCTGGTGTACGATCATCACTCGGAAGCATTGCGTAACCGTCAGATCCTTCCTGATCATTCAACTCCGCATCCAGTGAGTAAGATGGTTTCTTCCTCCGTAGGCGGTCAATACACAGATTGGTTGCAATCCGATAAATCCAGGTTGAAAACTTCTGGTTCGGATCATACTTCTCCATATTACGAAACACACGCAAAAACGTCTCCTGTACAACGTCTTCAGCCTCATGACGGTTGTTCAGCATCCGATATGCCAGATGAAACAGCTTGTCCTTGTATAATTCAACGATTTCTGCAAAGGCCCGCTGGTCACCCTTCAGTACCAGCTTAACCAGCCTGTTCTCCAAATTGTCCACCCTTATTCCCCCAGACATGCTGATGGGTCTTCCGCCTTCTGATACCCGTCCACACTTGTAATTCACCAATCAAATCGTAAATCAACTTTGGTCAAAAATCAAGACTGTGCCGGAAAATATCCGCCAAAAACAGTAAAAACGGGAACTCCGAAGGAGTCCCGTTTCATCTCTCACTCAAGCTGAGGAAAGAATTAAGCTTTTTTGCTATCTATATGGCTGGAAGATTCAATTCATTCATTCTTAAGCAGCTTGACGATCAACCCGTATTCCGAAGCCCTGCAGCAATTCCATTAATTGTCAACAACACTTCACGCAGCAACTCTGTGTCATCTTCCCCGCGCTCACGCATATCCCTGAGCTCGCTCAGAAGTTGGACCTGCATGTAGGACAATGGATCAACATAAGGATTGCGTAGTCGGATTGACTCTTGAATCACCGGTACGTCATCCAGAATTTCAGCTTCTCCGGTAATTTTCAGGATTAGCTCTTTTGTAAGCTTGAATTCAGATTCAATTTGACCATATATGCGATCTCGTGCTTCCTTGTTGGAAGTCATGGCTGAATATTCTTTAGCAATGACAAGGTCTGCTTTGGCAATCGCCATCTGTACTGTATCAATCAAAGTACGGAAGAATGGGAAGCTTGCATACATTTCTTTCAGGACAATCAGATTTTCCTCTTTATCCTGATAGTAACTTTGCAGTCCTGTTCCTGCCGCATACCATGCTGGAAGCAGATAACGACTTTGAGTCCAGGCAAATACCCACGGGATCGCTCTCAGATCTTCAAACTTGTCGCTATTTTTTCGCTTGGATGGTCGTGAACCAATATTCAGCTCACCAACCTCCGGAAGCGGTGTTGACTCTTTGAAGAAGGTGAAGAAGTCCGGATCACGGAAAATCAGATCCTGGTATTTCGTCAGGGATACTTGTGAAATCTCTTTGATGATGCTATCCCAATGACGCTCGGATGCTGACTCTTGCGGCTCAAGACCATTAAGTGCTGCTGTGATCAAAGCCGAAGTTGCCTGCTCGAGACTGCGATACGCTATTCCCTGTAAGGAATAACGGGAAGAAATAACCTCACCCTGCTCTGTAATCTTGATGCCTCCACCAATGGTATGTGGTGGTTGAGCAAGAATACTGCGATTGAGCGGCATACCTCCACGTCCTAGCGCCCCACCGCGTCCATGGAAGAACTTCAGCTTAACGCCGTGTTCATTACCTACAGCTGTGATCGCATTCATTGCTACGCGCAGTTCCCAGTTCGCTGTAACTACTCCGCCATCCTTGTTACTGTCTGAATAACCAAGCATGATTTCATGCAGTTCATTCCGTCCTTTTACGCTTGCGCGGTATACAGGAAGGTTGAACAGCTTCTGCATAATGTCCGAAGCCGCATGAAGATCATCAATCGTTTCAAACAGCGGTACCGCTTGAAGTGTAGCTACAACTTCCCCGTTGTGTCCTTTGGTGAATAAGCCCACTTCCTTGGCAAATACCATGACCTCCAGCAAATCACTCGCGCCCTGCGTCATACTGATCAGATAACTTGTGATACAGCCGGCCCCAAATTCGTTCTGGGCACGCTTAATGGTACGGAAGACATCCAGACACTCTTTGGTTCCCTCCGTGTATTGGTGATAAGGAGAAGTAAGCGGACGCGGATCATCCAGCAAACGAGCAAGAAGATCGATTTTACCGTCTTCAGTCAGACGCGCATAATCTTCTACAATGTTCATTTTCGCCAAAATCTCTGACATCGCATTTTCATGTTCCTTACTGTGCTGACGCACATCCAATGCTGCGGTATGGAAACCAAACAACTCGACTTGACGAATCATTTTGCGAATAGTCGTATCCGCTACGTAATCGGCAAAATGATGGCGCAGACTTCGATCAATAATCATCAGATCATCCATCAGTCCTTGAGCGCTGTCATAGCGGTCAGGCTGTCCCACTTTGTTCTCATCCAAAACATTGTTCAGCTTGGCAATCATATATGCCAATTTGATCCGATATGGCTCTTTTTCATTCCGCCACATATCCACTTTTTTCAACGTTACACAACTACGGTCCTGCTCAATTGACTGCACCAGCTCATCCGATACGTGGATGATGTTCGTGCTGAAGCTGAGATGTCCCATAAGTTCAATCATAATCCGCTGATACTCACGCAAAGCGAGTTTACGCTGCATCAACAGTGTCTGCCATGTTACGTCTGAAGTTACCGAAGGATTTCCATCCCGGTCTCCACCGATCCAGGAACCGAACCGCAAATACGTCGGCACATGCCAGTCATGGTCAGGATAAAATTTATTCAGGCAGCGTTCAAGCTCCTGATATACATCCGGAAGTACGTGGAATAATGTTTCATGAAAGTAATACATCCCGTTCCGCACTTCATCGAGCACAGTCGGTTTACGGTCACGAAGCTCATCGGTTTGCCATAGAGTAATGACTTCGTTCAGCAGCTTCTCCCGTAACTGTTCACGTTCACGCAACGTCAGCGTAGGATTATCAAGCAGCATGACATCTTCGGATATCCGTTTGTGGATGTCCAGTATAACCCGACGCATTGCTTCGGTTGGATGAGCTGTCATAACCAATTCCAGAGACAAATCCTCTAGAATATCCTCTACTTCTGTATGAGAAAGTCCGCGTTCCTTCAGATCCTGTACTGCTTTCTCAATCGATCCTGGCTGCACAGCGTTCCCTGCAGAACGTTCATAATCCCGTTTACGCCGGATCCGATGGTTTTGTTCAGCAATATTAACTAATTGAAAATAAATCGCGAAAGCCCGAATAACCTGATGACGATTTTCCGAGTCTAATTCCTGGATCATCGTTTTGAATTCTGCATAAAGTTCTGGCAAGAACTCTGCTCGCAACGATTTGCTCGTTTCCCGAATCTTCTCAACGATATCTAGAAGCTCCGTGCCTCCTTGATGGACAAGAACTTCTCCGAGTATGTTGCCCAGGAACCGCACGTCTCGCCGAAGCAGGTTGTTGGATTGGCTTTTGCTGGCGGTTACCATAGTTTCAGTCATGCTTATCCTCCCATCTGATCGTTCCAATCGTACACGCAAATTTGACACCTTCATAACATCATACAATAAAATGGTACGAAAATCTTTATTTTTCTACTAGTAAAAATGGGGATCAGCCCCGATTTACAGCACAAAAACACGCTTTATTATTCATTTTCTTGTTCTGCTTCGATCAATGGTCAAATGCTGTCCCATGATACCTTTTTCACGTACTATTCATAATGCAAAATTCACATACCTATACCTAATTTCTTATAAATATACAGTCGTACGGGTATGATTTACTTTCGAATAGATTCATGTCTACAAGCATTTCCACTTCTACAAACCAGACGAAACATACAGAAACATGACCGGCAAAGCAAGCTTTTGTATACTTTACCACAGTGACGTAATAAATTAAAGGTCAATTTGTAATTTTCTTTCCCCTAAGTAGCGCTTACTTTAGAATTTGTTATATACGTTGTGAGACAGCTGTAACCATAGGAATAACTTAACATCCATATTTCTACATAATATTCTTTTGCACTTGGGCAGATTAAAGTATAGTTCAAACATAAAAGGAGGGCTAACAAATGAAGAAAAAAAGTACTACTTTTATCGCTTCCATGCTTTTAGTGGCTGCATTGGCAGGTCCAGCTGCTGCCCAGGGCCACACGACGAAAGGAATGGAACCCAATGCTACACATATGAGCACGTACGATAACAGCAACTACACTAACGGTGACTACCGCACCAACAACGTTCGTACAAATGCTGCTACAACAGATCGAAACAAGGGAATGGACTGGGGCTGGCTCGGTTTGCTGGGTCTACTTGGATTAGCTGGCATGCGCAGAAAAGTAACCGATCATAACGATCGTTAATTGCGGCCAAACTCCCTATAAGCATTTTCTTACAAGTTAACCAAAGAGCCAAGACTCTCTTATCACTGAATGACAAGAGGGTCTTGGCTCTTTGACATGTTTTCAACAAAACCTTAGTATCTGCACGCATAAAAATAAAAATAAAGAAAAGCCTCTGCATTTGCAAAGGCTCTTCAGTACAACATTTAAGCGGGTGATGGGAATCGAACCCACGCTATTAGCTTGGAAGGCTAAAGTTCTACCATTGAACTACACCCGCATATAAAGATCGGGATGACACGATTTGAACATGCGACCCCCTGGTCCCAAACCAGGTGCTCTACCAAGCTGAGCTACATCCCGATACTTATGAAAATAATGGCGCGCCCTGAGAGATTCGAACTCCCGGCCTTTTGATTCGTAGTCAAACGCTCTATCCAGCTGAGCTAAGGGCGCAAATATTGGAGCGGACGACGGGAATCGAACCCGCGACCCTCGCCTTGGCAAGGCGATGCTCTACCGCTGAGCCACGTCCGCTTATAAAGGATGCGCGTGGAGGGACTTGAACCCCCACGTCAAAGACGCTAGATCCTAAGTCTAGTGCGTCTGCCAATTCCGCCACACGCGCATATAACAAGTGAGCCATGAAGGGCTCGAACCTTCGACACCCTGATTAAAAGTCAGGTGCTCTACCAACTGAGCTAATGGCTCAAAATAAAATGGCTGGGGATATAGGATTTGAACCTATGCATGACGGAGTCAAAGTCCGTTGCCTTACCGCTTGGCTAATCCCCATTAAGTTAAGTGGTGGAGGCTGAGGGGATCGAACCCCCGACCCTCTGCTTGTAAGGCAGATGCTCTCCCAGCTGAGCTAAGCCTCCATCCTATGACCCGTAGGGGATACTCTCACTTCGTTCGAGACTGCGATGTCATTGCTAACGAAGTTTATCCTCCGACGACCCTTTGGGATTCTCATCCCTTTTTCAAGCTAATAAATATAGCTATGACCCGTAGGGGATTCGAACCCCTGTTACCTCCGTGAAAGGGAGGTGTCTTAACCCCTTGACCAACGGGCCCCATTTCCAAAGCTCTCAACCGGGATCGAACCGGTGACCTCATCCTTACCATGGATGCACTCTACCTACTGAGCTATGAGAGCAAATGGCTCCCCGAACAGGACTCGAACCTGTGACAACTCGATTAACAGTCGAGTGCTCTACCAACTGAGCTATCAGGGAATAATATGCATTTGCAGTGCAAATGCAATTCATCGTACAACGTCAACATGCAGAGCCTGTTTTCTATGTATGATGAAAGAGTTCGCTTGGCGGCGTCCTACTCTCCCAGGACCCTGCGGTCCAAG
>NZ_JBHUQN010000007.1:0-173809 GCF_042674385.1 Paenibacillus sp. NPDC056933
GCAGCAATGCATGGAGCTGACCAGTACTAATCGGTCGAGGGCTTATCCAAGTTGCAGGTTTTAATCGCAGGTTTCGTTTCGGATCTAGTTTTCAGGGAGCAATCCTTGTAAGCATTGTTCATGATTGTCTATTTGGAGAGATACCCAAGTGGCTATAAGGGGACCCTCTGCTAAGGGGTTAGACTGCGTAAGCGGTGCGAGGGTTCGAATCCCTCTCTCTCCGCCATCTTTACCTTAAGATGGACAAGCAATCAAGATCAATTATATGAATATGGCGGTGTAGCTCAGCTGGCTAGAGCGTACGGTTCATACCCGTGAGGTCGGGGGTTCGATCCCCTCCGCCGCTACCATATTACCCAGGAGGCTTAGCTCAGCTGGGAGAGCATCTGCCTTACAAGCAGAGGGTCGGGGGTTCGATCCCCTCAGCCTCCACCATATACGCCGGTGTAGCTCAACTGGTAGAGCAACTGACTTGTAATCAGTAGGTTGGGGGTTCAAGTCCTCTCGCCGGCACCATTAATGCCTGGAACCGTGGTGTAGTTGGCCTAACATGCCTGCCTGTCACGCAGGAGATCGCGGGTTCGAATCCCGTCGGTTCCGCCATTAATCCAATAATTAAATAAGGCTCGGTAGCTCAGTCGGTAGAGCAGAGGACTGAAAATCCTCGTGTCGGCGGTTCGATTCCGTCCCGAGCCACCATGTAATCCTGGAGGATTAGCGAAGTGGCCAAACGCATCAGACTGTAAATCTGCTCCCGTACGGGTTCGGTGGTTCGAATCCATCATCCTCCACCAGTTTTACGAGTCATTAGCTCAGTTGGTAGAGCACCTGACTTTTAATCAGGGTGTCGAAGGTTCGAGCCCTTCATGACTCATCTTTTTGAAAAGAGTGATTGATCATTAATTTGATTGATCACTTTTTTTGTTGTGAAAAAATGAATTGTGATCTTAAATGGATTGATAGCTGAGGGCAAAATTGATTTACTTTGAATGATTTTTTAAGAGTAAGTAGTGAGAATATCATAGGAGCTAACCCATAGTGGGAACGAAAAAGGCGATGCTGCTCAAGATATGATAAAATAATAGAAAAAAGCAGAGTGGTGGCGTTCATTATATGAAGCTCATACCTGATCTAAAACAACGAATCGAAGCAATTCTAGGTACTACATTACATGAATCCATGATAACTATAGAAGAATGGAATCGGTCTTCAACGAATTCAATTGATCGTAAAACAAATCCATTCGCTCTTAATTCTGATACAACAGAGACTGATCGCCACATAGTTGATGATGTGAGAAGGGATGGTTTCGTAACAGAAGTGAGCAGTTGGCGGACAGAAGACCGTATATTTTTTAGAGTGGGAATGAATGAACAAGAAGGAACTATTTTATATTGGGGGTGCTCTGTCGACTCTGTTACGCTCGAGGTACAGCGCCTGATTGAACTTCTCATTAATAGTCACAAGGAGCCGCTAGATGAAGAGCAGTCTGTAACATATGAAAACGATAGAGAACAGCTGCTCGCTGAATTGGGACAGTGGCTTCGACAACAGATCAAACACCCAGCCGAACAGAAATCCGTTCCTGAACATTTTGTATTGGCCGGTGAATTGAATACAGAGAAAATTCCATTTTTGTTGCAGTGTGAGACACCGGATGCCCATCGTATTCGTTCCAAGGAACTGAACAAGTTGCTCGAAAGTTACTTTGGTGAAGACGTTATGTTGATTCCGGTTGGAGAGCAAGAATGGCTATTTCTTGGTGATGAACAGATCGTTACAGGTGAAGCTGAGGACGATACGACTGAAGCCAGAAAGGACTTACTAAAAGCCTTTTGTCAGGGGCTGTATGAGTTGTTAGCCAGTGAGTGGGCGGGTGTATTCCATCTGTCTGCATCCCTGCCATGCATCCCAGCCGAACAGTTGTCGACCGTTACGGCTCTTCTTCAAGAAAGTATTCATTTGGGCAGGTCTTTCCATGTCGTACAACATATCCATCTCCCATGGGATCTGCATCTTGAACGTTTGGTGGCGAGCATTCCGGACCAACAACGTCTCCGTTTTATACAGGAAACGGGCAAGGGAACCATGTTGTTTAGTGATAGTGAGACACTCGCTACCCTGGAGACCTTTTTTAATCTGGATTGCAATGTCAGTGAGACGGCAAAGCGACTCTTCATTCATCGAAATACTTTGGTATATCGTCTGGATAAGATCAAACAAGAGATTGGATATGATGTGAGAAGCTTCGAAAGTGCTGTGCTGGTAAGGCTTTTGCTGCTTATGTACAAAGTGACGAAAAAGCTCTGATATTTTTGTGCAGTTTGCGAATAGTCAAACATCACATAAATGGGTTAATATAAAACTACAAAATGTATTCGATTACAAAACGATCTCTGAGGAGGCAATAATCATGGCTGGTGTACGTTTAGAGCATATTTTCAAAAAATACCCGGGTTCTGATAAAGCAACAGTAGTTGATATTAACCTGGACATTAAAGATAAAGAATTTCTGGTACTGGTAGGTCCGTCCGGTTGTGGTAAATCGACAACACTGCGTATGATCGCAGGCCTTGAGGAAATTTCTGAAGGTAAACTCTATATCGGTGACCGTGTCGTTAATGATGTTGCTCCTAAAGACCGCGATATCGCGATGGTATTCCAATCCTATGCCTTGTATCCGCATATGAGCGTATACCAAAACATGGCGTTTGGTCTGAAATTGCGTAAAGTGAAAAAAGATGAGATCGACAAACGCGTACGTGAAGCAGCTAGAATCCTGGATATCGAGCATTTGCTTGAGCGTAAACCTAAGGCTTTGTCCGGTGGTCAACGTCAGCGTGTGGCTCTGGGACGTGCGATTGTCCGTGATCCACAAGTATTCTTGATGGATGAACCTCTCTCCAACTTGGATGCTAAACTGCGTGGTCAAATGCGTGCTGAGATCACTAAGCTTGCGAAACGTTTGGAAACAACTGTTATCTACGTAACGCATGACCAAATCGAAGCAATGACGATGGGTGATCGGATCGTTGTTATGAAGGATGGTATCATCCAACAAGCAGCTTCTCCCGAAGAGCTTTACAACCACCCGGCTAACCTGTTCGTAGCTGGTTTCATCGGTTCCCCGACAATGAACTTTATCTCGGGTAAATTGGCTGAGCAAGGTGCTAGCCTGCATTTCGTAGCCCCTGGTGTGGACGTTGAAATCCCACAAGGTAAAGCACAAGTGCTGAAATCAAGAGGATACATTGGCAAAGAAGTGATTCTGGGTGTTCGTCCAGAAGACATTCACGAAGAGCCAGTATTCCTGGAGGCATCCCCGAACTCTGTATTCTCTACACACGTAGACGTAACAGAGAACTTGGGTCACGAAATGCTCCTCTACTTGAGCGGTGTAGGTAATGATACTACAATCGCACGTGTAGACGGACGTTCCAACACTCGTGATGGTTCCACAGTTAAAATGGCAATTGACATGAACAAAGTTCATATCTTTGACAAAGAGACTGAAGTAAACGTTCTTCTTCAAGACTAATAGCACTGAGATTCATCGGTAACGATGGAATCTGTCAGTTAACGCAATCATACATTGTAATCTGAGCCCCTTCCGTTATTGCTGGAAGGGGCTTTTTTGACTCATCGGTGAGTGAAGCCAAGATTGCATTCAGCCCGGAATTCATTTAAGATTATTTGAAGGTTAGATGCTGTAACAAACAACATGAATGCGCTATTAATGCAAATGGAATGACGCTAATGCTGATATACATAGAGGGCAGCGAATGCTGAAAGGAAGAGACAAATGGCGAAAAAAGTGAAGGTATCTGAATTGGTACAACAATTCCAGTTGGAGGTTGTTTCTGGATCTCACGGATTGAAGAGAATCATTACCGTAGACGATTTGAACCGTCCTGGCCTGGAAATGGCCGGTTATTTCGAATATCATCCCCAGGAACGGGTACAGCTGCTTGGTAGAACAGAGCTGGCCTTTTTTGCAATGCTGCCAGAAGATGAGCGCCGCGATCGGATGCAGCGCCTCTGCACGGAAGAAACGCCGTGTATCGTTGTAACCCGTGGACTTGAAGTACCACAAGAATTGATCGATATCAGTGAAGAGCAAGACCTGGCTGTACTTCGCAGTAACATGGCTACAACGATTCTATCCAGCCGGATTACTGGATTCCTGGAGAAGAAACTGGCGCCTACAGCAACGATTCATGGTGTACTCTGTGATGTGTATGGTGTAGGGATGTTGATTACAGGAAGCAGCGGCATTGGTAAAAGTGAAACCGCACTGGAGCTGGTGAAACGTGGTCACCGACTGATTGCCGATGATGCGGTAGAAATTCGACAGACATCGGATTTTCAGCTGCATGGTACTGCACCGGAATTGATCCGTCACCTGCTGGAGATCCGTGGCGTCGGTATCATCAACGTCATGACATTGTTTGGAGCGGGTGCTGTTCGTAATAACAAACGAATTACACTGGTTGTACGTCTGGAAGCTTGGCAGCAGGATAAGCAATATGACCGCCTTGGTCTGGATGAAGAGACTACTCGTATCATTGATACCGATGTACCACTTGTTACGATCCCTGTCCGTCCGGGTCGGAACTTGGCTGTTATCATTGAGGTGGCGGGCATGAACTATCGCTTGAAACAGATGGGTCTTAATGCTGCGCTGCAATTTACGAACAAGCTGACAGCAACCATCTCTGAAGATATGGAAGACATGGACTAAGAAGAATTCGATGTAGAATGAAGGGCCAATTGTTTACAGGACTACTCCTTTCTAGAAGGGTAGAGACATGTAGCAATTGGTCATGCGTTTGAATGAGTCAATTTATAGGAGTGTGAATGAATGGATACATTATTACTGTTGAATCCAATTGCGTTCTCCATCGGAGCGTTAAAGGTTCATTGGTACGGGCTTATTCTCGGTACGGCAGCACTTGTTGGTTTGCTGCTCGTCATTCGGGAAGGCAAACGGTACAACATTCAGCAGGAAGTGTTCATGGACATGGTTCTGCTTGGTGTGCCTTCTGCCATTATCGGTGCCCGGATATACTACGTGGCATTTCGATGGGATGATTATAAGGATAACTTTTGGGATGTCTTTAAAATATGGAATGGCGGCATCGCCATTTACGGCGCACTGATTGGTGCAATCATATGTGCAGTTATTTTCTTCCGTCGTAAAGGGTATAATTTCTGGCGCATGGCTGATATATGTGCACCTGGACTTATCGTCGGGCAGATGATTGGGCGCTGGGGTAACTTTGTAAACCAGGAAGCCTATGGCGGTCCAGTGGAAGAATCATTTTTGAGGGACAAGCTTCATTTGCCAGACTTTATCGTCAATCAGATGAATGTGGAAGGTGTATTCCATCATCCTGCGTTCTTGTATGAATCGATGTGGAGTCTTGTTGGGTTGGTCCTGTTACTGGTACTGCGTCGGCAGAAGTTCCTTCGTGCTGGTGAGCTGTTCATGTCCTATTTCATCTGGTACTCCATTGGTCGTTTCTTTATCGAAGCGCTGCGTACCGATAGTCTGGGATTCCAGGCTCCGCAGTGGGTTGCATCACTGGTTAATGGATTATGGTCTCCGATGACAGCTATGGGCTTCGAGCAAGGTTATCTGGATCCAGCCTATGGTAATGTAAGAATCTCGCAACTGCTGGCTATTGCCATCATTATTGCTGCGGTAGTATTCATTGTCGTGAGAAGAATGACGGGCAAGGCAGTTGTGCGTTATAGCGATCCGATTGTATCCTCCAAAGTTCCTTCGGAATCATCAGATGATATGGTGCATACGGGTTCGGTTGCAGGTAAAGAAGACGCGGTAACTCCAGAGCCGGCCAAAGAGCAACCTAAGCAAGCTGAAGAGAAAAAGGAGTAATGCAGCATGATTAACACGGTTTTGTTTGATCTGGATGGAACGATTATTGATACCAATGAGCTGATTATCAGCTCTTTCCTTCACGTTATGGAGGATCTGCAGGTGTCCACACCGTGGACGCGGGAACAGATCATCCCTCATATGGGGGGGACACTGGAGAATCAGATGCGTACATTCTCAGGGAAAGAGGATGTTGCCGAGTATGTAAAAGGATATCGGGCATACAATGATGTGCATCACGATGCGATGGTGCAGCCATTTCCACACGTCATTGAGGTCATTGAAGCCCTTCATCAGGCAGGAATTGTGATGGGTGTGGTCACGACCAAGATTCGCCCATCCACACTCAAGGTGCTGGAGCGTTTCGACTTGATGAAGTATATGAAATCGATAGTGACGGTTACCGATGTGATCCATCCCAAACCGCATGCTGAACCTGTCTTGAAAGCGATCCAAGAGTTGGGTGCAGATCCTGCCAAAACATTGATGGTGGGTGACAGTCCGGTTGATATTCAATCGGCGCAGAACGCGGGAGCGTTGGCTGCAGGTGTGGCCTGGTCCCTTAAGGGAGAAGCCGTACTGAGCGAATATAAACCGGATTATATTTTGCACGACATGAAGGACTTGCTTACGCTTATTGAAACGGGACGTTCATGAGAAAGGTAACACGCTATCCAGTAGAAGGCCATAATGCACTTTGGCATATCTACAAGACAGTGAGTCCATGGAAAGGTGTGCGCAATTTCATCTGGATTCAGTTGTCACGGTACTGCCCGATTTTATCGGTCAAGAACTGGATCTATCGTCGCATGCTTGGCATGAAGGTTGGTAAACATACGGCATTTGGATTGATGGTGATGGTGGATGTATTCTTTCCAGAGAAAATTACGGTAGGCGAGAATTCCGTGATTGGTTACAACACCACGATCTTGGCTCACGAGTATCTCATTAAGGAGTACAGACTCGGTGAGGTAATTATCGGGGAGAATGTGCTGATCGGTGCCAATTCAACGATCTTGCCGGGTGTGACCATCGGGGATAATGCGGTGGTAGCCGCAGGATCGGTTGTTCATAAGGATGTTGCTCCGGGGGCCTTTGTTGGAGGGAATCCACTTCGTGATCTGTCTCGCTCGAATGCTTCAACGGAGGAGATTAGCGTAAAGAGTGAACCATCTGTTCCGGGAACATTGGAGTAGGAGACTCATCATAAGCAATCAAGAACAGGTGAAGACAGACATTGCGGGAAAGATTTTAAGGACATATCGGAAACAGATCAAAGAAACATCTGAAAGAAGATTAACAAGGATACGGAAATTAACTTGAATGTGATCAGTCAAAGGACAAGCAATACGTTGAACGGGCTGGAATAAGGAAGCTGCTGATGGCAGCTTTTTTTAGTATCGGAAAATAGATTATTCTTCAGCAATGGGATCAAAATGGAGAATCTGTGCCAAGTTCACTTAAGAGGTCGTATTGTTGACGATGGATAGTCATTCATGTTATCATATCCCATATCCTTTAGTTTGTTAGCACTTTACCATGTTAAAGAATCGAGATGGAAATGAAGTAAAAAGAAGCATAAATGAACACTGACTTAATACGTTCTGAGGGCTGCCTGGCAGCAACAATGAGAGATCGGTTACAAGATAGAATGGGGATTTACACTACATAAATCCTGTTTGAAATAGAACGTCTAACAATCTTAAATTACTGACTCGGGGTGAATAATACCAATGTCCAAACCAAAAGGCTTTGAAAAACCGACAGGTTTTCGTGACTACACACCACTTGTGGTGACCAAGCTGCGAACCATTGAGCGGAATGTACTGGAATGCATGGAACGCTGGGGTTACCGTCAAATCATTACGCCAACGATTGAATATTACGATACTGTAGGGGTTGCAAGCTCCACATCGGATCGCAAACTGTTTAAATTGCTGAACAGCCGGGGTACTACGCTTGTGCTAAGATCGGATCTGACGGCTCCGATTGCACGGGTCGTTTCTTCTTTGCTGAAAGATGAAGAACTACCGCTGCGTCTGTCCTATCATGCGAATGTGTTTCGTTCCATTGAAGAGGAAGCGGGACGTGAGGCAGAATTTTTTCAAACGGGTGTAGAGCTGGTTGGTGATGATTCACCAGAGGCAGATGCAGAAGTTGTAGCACTTGCGATTGCTTCTTTGCAGGCAGCGGGCGTAGCTTCCTTTAAAATTGCGATGGGTCATATGGGATTCCTGAATGGGTTGCTGGAAGAGGTCATTCCAGGTCAAACCGTACAACAGGAGCAGCTGAAAGAAGGGTTGCTCGGACGTGATTATGTCGGCTATCGTCAATCCATTGAAGCATTGAATCTGGAGCCCAAACTAAAGGAGCAGCTTGAAGCAATTTTGCGTCTGCGTGGCGGTAAAGAAGTGTGCACCCATGCAACAGAGCTGAGCTCAAGTGCTGAGGCAGCGCAATCCATTGCACATCTGTGTGCTGTATTCGAAGTGTTGGAAGCGTACGGTGTGTCTGAACATGTGTTGATTGATCTGACGATGATTGGTGATTTCTCCTATTATACAGGCATGACGTTTGAAGGGTATGCAGCAGAACTTGGGTCCCCGGTATGCAGTGGCGGGCGATATGACAATCTGTTACAGCAGTTTGGTCGGTCATTACCAGCTACAGGGTTTGCGCTCAAAACGAACCGGATTATCGATGGTGTTCACGGTATTACAATAGAAGAAAAGAAACCTGTGCGTATTCAATATACGTCGGAATGCCGAGCCGAGGCTCTAACGGAAGCAGCAAGACTCCGCAGTAGCGGGCACAATGTAGTCACGTTTCTCCTTCCTGAAGATGGAGCAGAGACGAGTACAACAAACGTTGGAGCTCTAACAGGCAACAAGTCGATACAGGCTGAGCAGGTTATCACGTTCGGACCTGAAAAGGGAGGGGAACGCTGAGATGTCCGATATTTTGAAGGTTGCGATGCCGAAGGGCCGAATCTACAAGAAAGCCTCCAAATTGTTCCGCGAAGCAGGGCTCGATATTCCCGTGGACGTGGACGATACGCGCAAGCTGGTCATTGAAGTACCGGAAGCCGGGATGGAGTTCATCATGGCGAAGCCGGTAGACGTCCCAACGTATGTAGAATACGGTGTAGCAGATATTGGCATTGTGGGCAAAGACGTGCTGCTTGAGGAAAATCGGGATGTGTACGAATTGTTGAACTTGGGCATCGCACAGTGCCGCATGTCTGTTATTGGGCTACCCGACTGGACGCCTGGCATTCAACAGCGGGTAGCAACAAAGTACCCGAGAATCGCTTCCCAATATTTCCGTGAGCAGGGACAACAGGTAGAAGTGATCAAGCTGAATGGGTCCATCGAACTTGCACCGCTGATTGGTTTGGCTGATCGAATCGTCGATCTGGTGGAGACAGGACAGACGCTGCGCGAGAACGGACTCGTTGAGATGACGGGTATTCTGGATATCACGAGCCGCCTTATTGCCAACCGGGTAAGCTATCGGATGAAGAATGCACGGATTCAGGCGTTATGCGATGCTCTCCAACAAGTCATTCCAGCATCGGATGAAGTGTCGGCGGGAATTCTTAGGGGATAAATGCAGCGGACAAGATGGAATGGAAGTAACGAATGGACGTTTGATCATATAGCATAATTGGGTATTTGAGGCATCACAGGCACTAAAGGGGATAGGGAGGTTGTACGCATGAAAATTGTACCTGCACGGGAATTTGATCTGAAGCGGGAAGTCGAGTATGGTACGCCGGAGCAAAATGAAGCGGTACGGCGCATTGTCAGCGACATTCGTCGGGAAGGAGATGCAGCACTGCTGCGCTACACGGAGCAGCTCGACCGCACAAAGCTGACGGCTGCGGGGCTTCGCGTGCCGCAGGAAGAGCTTCAGGCGGCTTATGCAGCCGTGGAGCCTTCCTTCGTGACGGCGATTCGGCAAGCCGCCGCCAACATTCGTGCGTTTCATGAGAAGCAGAAACGCAACTCGTGGATGGATTGGCAGCCAGACGGCAGTCTGCTGGGCCAGGTGATAAGGCCGCTGAAGCGGGTAGGCGTCTATGTGCCTGGCGGCAAAGCAGCGTACCCTTCGTCGGTGCTGATGAATGTGATTCCGGCACAGGTGGCAGGCGTGCCGGAGATTGTACTTGTGACGCCGCCGTCTACCAATGGCGGCGAAGGCATTAACCCGTACATTCTCGTGGCTGCTGCGGAAGCGGGCGTGAGCGAGATGTACCGAGTTGGCGGCGCACAGGCAATCGCCGCCCTCGCTTACGGCACGGAGAGCATTGCCCCGGTCGACAAGATCTGTGGACCGGGCAATATTTACGTGGCACTCGCGAAGCGCGAGGTGTACGGCGCGGTCGATATCGACAGTATCGCAGGGCCGAGTGAGATTGTGGTACTCGCCGATGATACGGCGAACCCGGTGTATGTCGCCGCCGACCTGCTGTCGCAGGCGGAGCATGACGAGATGGCGTCGGCCATTCTCGTCACGACTTCGGCCGTGCTGGCGGAAGCCGTGCAGGCCGAAGTGCAGCGCCAGCTTGAGGAGCTGCCGCGTCGTGATATCGCAGCTGCCTCGGTGGAGCAGCATGGCGCGATTATTGTGGTCGATTCCATCGATGAGGGAATCGATGTGGTGAACCGGCTTGCACCGGAGCATCTGGAGATCATGGTGCAGGAGCCCATGGCTCATGTTGGCCGGATTGAAAATGCCGGAGCGATCTTCCTTGGCCCGTATAGTTCGGAGCCGGTAGGGGATTATTTTGCCGGACCGAATCATATTATTCCGACCAATGGAACGGCCCGATTCAGTTCACCTGTGGACGTGGATGATTTTATCAAAAAATCGAGTTTGATTTATTACAGTAAGGAAGCGTTGCTCCAAAACGGAGCGGCAATTATAGAGCTGGCCCGGCATGAAGGGTTCGAAGGACACGCCCGTGCGATCGCTGTACGGCTAGAACAGGAAGGAAAGGCGGAAGCGGATAATGGATAAGCAGAATAATGGTTTGGACCTTCAGAATAAAGGTGCTGTACGTCAAGCAGAGGTAGATCGTAAAACAAATGAAACGAATATTCAGCTTTCTTTTACCGTAGATGGAACCGGGCAATCCGAGATTGAAACGGACGTACCTTTCCTGAATCATATGCTCGATCTGTTCACAAAGCATGGACAATTCGACTTGAACGTACAGGCGCGCGGCGATGTTGATATTGATGACCACCACACGGTGGAGGATATAGGGATCTGTCTGGGACAGACTCTTCGTGAAGCATTGGGTGACAAGCGGGGCATCAAGCGTTATGCCAGTGTATTTGTGCCGATGGATGAGGCTCTCGCTCAGGTCGTCATTGATGTCAGTAACCGCCCTCACTTTGAGTACCGTGCACAATACCCGTCCCAGCAAGTGGGCAGCTTCTCAACCGAGCTGGTACATGAGTTCCTGTGGAAACTGGCACTGGAAGCACGCATTACATTGCACGTTATTGTGCACTACGGACAAAATACGCATCACATGATCGAGGCGATATTCAAAGCATTGGGTCGCGCGCTGGATGAAGCGACAACGATTGATCCACGTGTAACAGGTGTGCCTTCCACGAAGGGAGTGCTGTAGACGATGGCGATTGCAATTGTCGATTACGGTATGGGGAACCTGCACAGCGTCGGCAAAGCGGTCGAACGTCTTGGCTACGAAACGCTGGTTACAGGTGACCGGGATGCTATTCTTGGTGCAGATGGAGTGATTCTGCCAGGTGTGGGTGCATTTGGCGATGCCATGGTACACTTGCGGGAGAGTGGATTGGACGCAGTAGTGAAGGAGGCGGCTGAGGGAACAAAACCGCTCCTTGGGATCTGTCTGGGCATGCAGTTGTTGTTCAGCTCAAGTGAGGAGCATGGCGAGCATGAAGGACTGAATATTATGCCGGGTAAAGTGGTGCGATTCGCACCTGGAGAATTAAAGGTTCCGCATATGGGTTGGAATCGATTGGAGTTCCTGCACCCGGAAAATCCGCTATTCGCGGGGCTGGAAGCAGGTCATGTCTATTTTGTCCATTCCTATCATGCTCGTACTCAAGTGGAAAGCGATCTATTGGCCGTGACGGATTACGGACATCCGGTTACAGCGATTGTTGGCAGAGGCTCGAACTTCGGCATGCAGTTCCACCCGGAGAAGAGCGGAGAACTCGGTATGAAGCTGCTTGGAAACTTTCTGGCATTGACTGGATCGAAGGCGAAATCATAATTCGGGATCATATGATTTTTCAAATAAAACCTTGTAAAGTAACTACGTAGCTAAACTTATATAAAATCTAATCTATATAAATTGAACTAAACATTTACACGATAACGGAGAGGACAGAAATAACCTGAAGAAGCGGAGCTAAAAGCTTTCTAAAAGAAAGCTCCATCGGAAGCATACACTTCCCCTTTATCCCCGGATGTTCCCCTTTAAATAAGGGATTCAAAAAAATCTGGGGATAACAGCGATCGGAAGGTTGTCCTGTCATCGGAGTGGCAAGTGTAAATATTCTTAAGTTCAATTTATATAGAGCACAAATATGAATATTTTCAGGAGGCCTTGTATGTCATCTTTTATCATATATCCGGCAATTGATATCCGGGACGGCAAATGTGTAAGACTGGTGCAGGGAGATTATAATCAGGAGACGGTATATAACGATGACCCGGTTCAAGTTGCCCTTTCCTGGGAAAAGCAAGGCGGTACATACGTTCATCTGGTGGATCTGGACGGTGCAAAAGCAGGACATCCCGTTAACGACGAGCTGATTGGTCGAATTGCTTCGGCCGTTAACGTACCTGTTCAGGTTGGTGGAGGTCTTCGTACAGTAGCTGATGTGGAACGTTTGCTGAGTCTCGGTGTGAGTCGACTTATTATCGGGACAGCAGCTATTGAGGATCGTGCCTTCACGGAAGAAGTGCTGGGAAGGTATGGAGATAAAGTAGCTATTGGTATCGATGCGCGCAACGGATATGTAGCGACACGAGGCTGGCTGGAGACATCGGAGGTACAGGCTGAGGTACTGGCGAAAGAGCTGGCGGCATTCGGTGCGGAAACCTTCATTTTCACTGACATTTCCCGTGATGGCATGATGCAGGGTCCTAACGTCGAAGCGATTGTTTCTCTTGCGAAGGCGAGTGGTCGTACGGTGATTGCTTCCGGGGGAGTTAGTGTGATGGATGATCTGCTTCGTTTGAGCAAGCATGCGGAAGATGGTATCGGAGGAGCAATCGTGGGCAAAGCACTGTATACTGGCAGCATTGATCTGTCCGAAGCGGTTCGTGCTGTAAATAAATAATAGCAGTACTATATATGTTCAATTAAACATGTGCACGTTAACGATCATCAGGAGAGAGGAAGAGGAGCATGCTGGCAAAAAGAATCATTCCTTGTCTGGACGTGAAGGACGGCCGGGTTGTCAAAGGCGTTAACTTCGTCAATCTCCGCGATGCGGGTGATCCGGTGGAGCTGGCGGCGCTGTATGACCGCGAGGGCGCGGACGAACTGGTATTTCTCGATATCTCCGCTTCGGTGGAAGGCCGCGAAACGATGGAAGAAGTGGTGCGGCAAACCGCAGGCGAGATCGCTATTCCTTTTACCGTGGGTGGAGGGATCTCCAAGGTGGAAGACATGAAGCGCATTCTGCGTGCAGGAGCAGACAAGATTGCGGTAAATACGGCGGCCGTGCTTAATCCTCAGCTGATTGCAGACGGGGCACGTCGCTTTGGCTCCCAGTGTATCGTGGTGGCAGTAGACGCGAAGTACAATGAGGCATGGGGCGAGTGGGAAGTCTATACGCATGGGGGGCGTAAACCTTCAGGGATCAAGGCACTGGAGTGGGTTAAACAGGCGGAGACATTAGGGGCTGGGGAAATTTTGCTAACTAGTATGGACGCGGACGGAACGAAGGATGGTTTTGATCTGAAGCTGACCGCAGCGGTATCCGAATCCGTACGCATTCCGGTCATCGCTTCGGGCGGTGCGGGTAAGGAATCCCATTTCTATGATGTGTTCACGACAGGCAAGGCAGATGCAGGTCTAGCAGCAACGATATTCCATTACAAAGAAATCGCCGTTCCGGCGTTAAAACAACATTTGAGAGAACAAGGGGTGGAGATCCGTGACTAACGTAAGTAATGAGATCAAGGAAAGGCTATCCTTGGAACAGGTTGTGGAGCACATTCGGTGGAGCGATGGGTTGGTACCTGCCATTGTTCAGGATGCAGAGACTCGTCAAGTGCTGATGATGGCTTATATGAATCGGGAATCCCTGAAATTGTCGCTCGAATCGGGTGAAACGTGGTTCTGGTCACGTTCGCGTCAAGAGCTGTGGCACAAGGGGGCAACTTCAGGCAACGTACAGACGATTACTTCATTGAAATACGATTGTGATGGCGACACCTTGCTGGTTGAAGTGAAGCCGAACGGACCTGCTTGTCATACAGGAGAAGTGACTTGTTTCCATAATGAGATCATAGGCTTGCCAGAGAATTCGGCAGACAGTGCTTCAGAAAGAACTACTTCTGCAAGTTCCAGCTCGGAAAGTCGTTTTGAAGTACTGGCTGAACTGGAATCTGTGATTGCAGAGCGTGAACGCGAGCGTCCGGAAGGTGCATACACGACGTATTTGTTTGATAAGGGCGTAGATAAAATACTGAAAAAAATCGGTGAAGAAGCGTCCGAGACGATCATCGCCGCCAAAAATAAAGACAATGACGAGCTTCGTCTTGAGGTCAGTGACCTGATGTACCACTTGCTCGTGCTGCTGCAAGAGCGCAAGCTGCCGCTGGATGACATCATGTCAGAGCTGAGCCGTCGCCACGAGCGGCCTCGCCGCGATTAGGAGGCGAGGCCTGTGCGCATAGACTATCATACACACCATGAGCGGTGTGGTCATGCCGTTGGCAAGTTGGAGGCGTATGTGCAGCGTGGGGTGGAAATTGGCCTGTCGCAGATTGGGCTGTCGGATCATATGCCTTTGCTGCATGTAGACCCCGCTCATTATTATCCTGAGATGGCAATGCCGATGGACGAGCTGCCACGTTATGTGGAAGAGTGTTTCTCTCTGAAGGAGCGGTACCGCGGTCAGATCGATGTACGTGTTGGTCTCGAAGGAGACTATATAGAAGGCTGGGAAACCGAAATTCGGGCCATTATTGAACGGTATCCATGGGACTATGTGATTGGATCCGTTCATTTTCTCGGAGAATGGGACATTACGGATTTTCGCCAGACCCATCATTGGGAGGGTAAAGACGTACTGGAAGTCTATCGTCAGTACTATGATGCCGTGAGCAAAGCCGCAGCTACAGGAATGTACGATATTATGGGCCATACGGATGTGATCAAACGTTTTGGCTTTACTCCAGCACCAGAGCAGACGGGAGAGCGTATAGCCCTGGAAAATGCAGCACTGCAAGCCATCGCAAAGAGTGGCTGTGCCATGGAGCTCAATGCATCAGGATTATCAAAGCCATGCGCAGAGATGTTCCCTGGCCGCCGGATGTTAACGGAGGCCATCCAATTGGGGATTCCGCTGACACTTGGTTCCGATGCACACGATCCACTGAAACTGGGGGATTACCTGCCAGAAGCCGAGGCACTCCTGCGTGAACTGGGCTGCACGGAGGTCGCTGTTTTTGAAGGCCGCCAACGTTCGTTCCTTTCTTTAAATGTATAGAACAGTGGAGTATAATGAGGGTAGGAAATAACCTTGTAGATAAGGGATTATATAGGGACTTCAACCCTCGGGAGGGCATTATGCAGCATTCGTTACGTATTTTTTCCGGTTCATCGAACCCTAAGCTGGCAGAACAGGTATGCGACAAGCTGGGCGTACAACTAGGCAAGATCAAACTGTCCCGGTTCAAGAGCGGAGAAATATACGTTCACTACGAAGAAACGATCCGCAACTGTGATGTGTTTCTGATACAATCATTATCTCATCCGATCAATGAGTTGTTTGTTGAACTGCTCGTCATGATTGATGCAGCCAAAAGGGCTTCTGCCCGCACAGTAAATATTATTGTTCCCTACTACGGATATGCCCGTCAGGAACGTAAATCCGCCCCGCGCGAGCCAATTTCGGCCAAGATGGTTGCAGATGTGTTGACTACCGCCGGAGCGAACCGGGTAGTAACCATTGATCTGCACGCAGCAGCAATTCAGGGATTCTTCAATATTCCAGTGGATCATATGACATCATTGGATCTTATTAGTGACTATTTGCTGAGCAAGGGGATTGAAAATCCGGTGGTTGTCTCTCCTGATGCGGGGCGAGCATCGATGGCGGAGAAACTGGCGAATCGTCTGGACTCCCCATTTGCCATCATGATCAAGAAGCGGCCAAGCCATAACGAATCAATCATTACGCATGTCATTGGGGATGTGGAGGGTCGGACCCCGATTATTATTGAGGATCTGATTGATACCGGAACTACCATTCTCAATGTGGTTGAAGGATTGAAGGAGCGCGGCTCCAAAAATGTATACGTATGCGCAACACATGGGCTGTTCTCCGACGGAGCATTAGGCAAGCTGAATCATCCTTCCATCGCTGAAGTGGTGGTCACGGACTCGATAGCGCTGCCAGACGACCATCCCGAATGCTTCAAGGTGTTACCAGTGGCTCCGATGCTTGCAAGTGCTATTCGCATTATTGTGGATGGTGGCTCCATGGCGACACTGTTTAAAGATTCCGGCATCTAACCATGTAACACAGAGTGTGCTAATCCAGATTTAATGTTCCGTGTTTGAGTAGTTTGCTGCTCAACACGGTTTTTTTATATTGTATGTAGTATAGCGGGTAGATGAGTGAGAAGCAGGTAAACGATTCCATGCTTTGCTGGTCGGCGGCTTGTGCTATAATAACATCAAATTGTATATGGTAATGTGTTATGTGGGTATTTCAATTTCAGAGATGATGTAATGAACAGTAGAACCACGGCAGACATACAGCGGCGTCGTGGAGTGAGGAGTGGGGTCTATTGTCCCGTACTTGGTATTATCGGTTACTGTTTTCGTATTTTCCTATTTTCTTCCTTACCATGACCGTACTCATTTTTATCGCTTTTGTTTTCATTAATGACATCTCCAGGGAAGAAACAAGGAAAGCAGACCGCATCTCCTCCAGTTATCTCGTGGACAGTCTGGATCGGACGGTCAGGGGGATTGAGCTATCGGTATTGGAGGCGGTACAGAACGATCAGGCTTACAAGCTATATTTCAACAGCCAACATCAGACAGGTAAAGAGACGGTATACAGCATTGCACAGAGCTTGCGTGAGCTGACAAGTGCTAACTCTTGGATTCAGTCCATTTATTTATATGACAAGAAAAATGAAAGCGTTTTAACATTGAGCGGTTCCAAGGATATGGACAGCTTTTCAGACAAAGTGTGGATCGACCGGATTAATTCCGGCTCCCTTACTCCAGGCTGGCAGCCTGTCCGGGAATACGATGCAGGGGTTAATCAGCGTATGCCTATTCGGGTGTTGACGGTAAATAAGGATATGCCTTTGCCTTTTGGCTCGGACGGAGTACTTGTAATCAATATCAAGATGAGCAGTGTCGAGCAAAGTATTGATAGTATGGTCAATGGACAGCTTTCCTTCATGACGATATATGACCAAGATGGTCAGGTTGTGTACAATGCGCATTCAGATCGTGAAGGCAGTGAAGATGGACAAGAGCTAAACAGACTCTCATTGGAACGATTGGGTTGGACGATCTCCAGTGGAATCAAGGAGGGCAACCTTTATGGCTGGGTCTCAGTGGTTTCCTATGTGTGGGTTGTCATTGCGATTGTGACAGTCATCTGCGCTGTTGTCTACATCATCTATATCACCCGTCGCAACTATAAACCTATTCAAATTATTATGAATCGAATAGAGGCCCATCAGATTCGGGTGCTGGAACAGTCCGGCTCTCGCACCGATGAGATGAAATTGATTGATGGTGTGCTGGAGAATCTGATCAACCATATGATGGATTCGGATAAGAAGAGCAGAGAAAATGTACTGCTGCAACGCAGCAAACTGTTTAACGATCTGTTGAATGGGGAGAATCTGGATCATGCGGTAGAGCGACTAAAGGATCTATCACCGTTAACGGGAGTTGAAGCTTCATCATGCTTCGCCGTTGTGGTTGGTGAGATCAATCGATATGAGAAGGGATTCCAGGAACGGTTTACGAGAGGTGAGCAGAATACACTCAAATTTGCGCTAATGAACGTTCTGCAAGAGCTCTCACGCAATGCGGGCATGCAATGCTGGACAGAATGGATCAGCTCGGATCAGATTGCCATCCTTTTCCTATCCACAGACCATAACCCGGACATGACTGAGCAGATCCTCCTGGTTGCAGAGGAATGTCGGTCCTGGGTTGAGCAGAATCTGAGGATATCATTGAGTTTCGGTATCGGACCGATCGCAGATGGGATCAAGGTCATTCGGGAATCATATGTCGCGGCTGAGACGGTCATGCACCGCAAATTGCTGAGGGATGGGGATGTGGCCGTGGCCGGATATGGAGAAACCCAGCAGCAGCTGCTTGAAACGTATACGTATTTGCAGATGATTGCAGATTTTGTCAAAAGGTTTCGGATGTCGAGCAGTCAATGGCGTGATCAACTGGAGGAGATCTTCGCGGGTTTTGAACGTGATAAGCTCCCGGATGATGACATTCATTCCTTGGTTCGGGCGATGCTACAGATGCTTAGTCGGGAAGTGGCGGTCATGTCTGAAAAGCTGCAAGAGGATTTGTCAGAGGATAACATAAACAAGCAATTGATGCTGATGAAAGAGGCGGATACGCTTGAGGATGTCAAAGATATTCTGTTTGATGGCCTAACGGATCTGTTCAGAACGTATGTATCGGCAACCGAGACCAAAAGCTATAAAGCGATGGTCAATGAAATGAAGAACTATATCGAAGAACAGTTTGCGAATCCCGACCTTTCCCTGAAGCATCTAAGCGATCGATTCCAGATTACCGGCAAACATGCAAGTTATTTGTTCAAGACAGAGTTCAATATGAAATTTGTAGACTTCCTTACAGATTTGCGGATGAAGGAAACGGAGCGTCTTTTGCGGAAAACGGATCTTTCGCTTCAGGACATTGCCTTGAAGGTGGGATATGCCAATGGAATTACCTTGGGACGTGTATTCAAACGGGTTATGGGTATTACACCGGGAGACTATCGACGTTTGAAACGTGAGCATCACGAAACCGAGTCATAATCATAGACTCTAGCTTCACATTACATTATGCCAAGCGATGGGTGGAATTCATGCAGACTTTTCTCAGGAGAAGCCGTGCAGGAGTCCACCTTTTTGCTACGAGTGTAAACCTGAAGCCAAAAGGAAACCTGTGTCTATGCAAGAGCCCACTGATTTACGCCTGTTTTTGGCCCTTTTACGAATATAGTCAGTGTCTGAAAATGGTTTATTGGCATAGGCCGCGGTTGAACCTGGCAGGAGGATGCTTGAATGGCGAGGACTAAGGCTCTACGGGCCTTAACAGGGCTGTGCAGAAAATGGTCAGTATACGAAAAACGTCACTGGAGATAAACCATTATCCGTATGTAAGCGTTTACGAAACGAGTTTATTGCAAGAGTACGCAATGATGTGGAATACTCTGGGCAAGCTTTAAACATTCACGCATAGCCAAAGGGGATGACAAAATGACAAGAAAAGCAACTAAAGGGAGTCTCAAGAAATGGATGGGATTGGCGCTTACGATGGTAATGGGAGTGTCTTTGCTTGCGGGATGCTCGTCTGGATCGAATCAAGAATCAGCAGAAGGCGGTGCATCAGGTAAGGGTGAGCGCGTTACCTTAAAGGTGGAGATTTTTGATCGTGGTAACAGCCCCTCGCCGTACACAATTACGAACAACTATCTATCTAAAATGATTCAGGAGAAGTTCGGCGATCCCAACAACATTGATGTACAGTTCGTACCCGTTCAGCGTTCCGAGGAAGTTACCAAGCTGAATGTCTTGATGGCTAGCAACACAGATGTCCCTGATATTGTCTTTGTTTATGACTCCAGCGTGTTTTATCGCTATGCCCAACAGGGCGGATTGACAGATGTCGGTGAACTGATCGATCAGTATGGACCGAATCTGAAGAAGTTCCTGGGTGAAGATACATTAAAGTTTGGGCAAGTGGAAGGGCAACAGTTCGCCGTTCCGGGTAAACGTGCCATTACAGGTCGATACAGCTCCTATATTCGTCAGGACTGGCTCGATAAACTGGGAATGCCCGTGCCGAAGACAACCGATGAATTGTATACAACGTTAAAAGCGTTTAAAGAGAAAGATCCTGGCCAGCTCGGCAGCAAGAACATCCCAATGGGCATGGCACTGGCTCCGGCTCAGTATGAAACACTGATATACTCATTCATCAAACCTGTCAGTGGAGATCTTACTTATGGTCAACGGTATGAATTGCCGCTTCATGAGGGATTCAAGGATTCAATGAAATTCCTGAACAAGCTCTACAATGAAGGGCTGATCAGTAAAGACTTCAGCTTGGATGAGGATAAAACGCAGTTAGGCAAAGATATACAGAATGGCAATGTGGGTTACTGGTCTGAAGATGTCGATGCCATGTTCTATGGTGACGGTACGATGGATAATTTGCACAAAAATGTGAAAGACAGCAAAGTACAGCCGGTTGATGTGTACACTAATCCGAATGCGGACAACAAACACATCAAGTCCCGCTATGGAACAAACGGGATGTACATTATGATTCCGAAGAGCAGCAAACGTTCTGTGGAAGCGATTAAATATTTGGACTGGATGGCCTCTGACAATAATCTGATTGATATCTACAGTGGTGTGGAAGGCGAGAACTATGATCTGGTAGATGGTATTCCGGTCGTGAAGGAAGATGCATCCCAGGAAGCGAAGGATCGTCTGTTCAATGCAGGGGATACAGCTATTATCTCCAATGGTAAAAATATTGGTGATCAGGCAACGAACGAAAAAGCATGGATTCTGGGTTTCCCGCAGAATAATCAGGAGATGCTGAAACAGTCCATTGATATTGCCAACACCGACACGGTAGGACCAATTATTTTTGATAAACCGATTGGGGCGGAGATGAAATACAGCACTGCACTCAAAGACAAGCTGGATGTCATCATAGTAAAAACAGCGATGGCAAAGCCTGAAGAATTCGATGCAGTATATGAACGTGAGATGAGTGATTTCATGTCGCTGGGCGGCGCAGAGCTGAAGAAAGAACTTGAAGAAGCTGTTAAATAGCTCTCTGTGAAATACACCACTTTATTATTCATGATGTCGAGACAGATACCCATACGACTGCTTAACTTTGAAAGGAACGTGTGCCGCCTTCTTGGCGGCACAGCCGTTTCTTTGTTGATAGGAGGAAACCGACTTGACCATCACATACTTGAAAAGGTATTGGCAGTTGTACGCGCTGATTTCCCTGCCCCTTATCTACTTTTTGATCTTTCGCTACGGCCCGATGTATGGTGTGCAGATCGCTTTTAAAGACTTTAACCTGTTTCAGGGCATCAGCGGTAGTGAGTGGATCGGCTTCGATGCCTTTCGCGAGGTATTTGGGATGCGGGACTTCTACACCACATTACGCAATACCTTTATGCTGAATTTTCTTGATCTGATCGTTTCATTCCCTGCTCCAATCATATTGGCAATTATGCTCTATGAAGTTCGATTTAAATGGTTTAAAAAAATATCGCAGACGATTCTGTACATTCCTCACTTTATCTCCTGGGTTATTATCGGAGGGATTGTATACCAATTGTTCGGCAATCAATCCGGTATGGTTAATGGCGTACTGGAGAGCATGGGCTTAAATTCGATACCATTTTTGACAGAGAAGAATCCTTGGCTTGTGACGTATCTGTTCACAGGTGTCTGGCAGAGTGCAGGATGGGGAACCATTTTATATCTGGCCGCATTAACCGGCGTGAACAAGGAATTGTTTGAAGCGGCCGAGATTGATGGAGCAACGCGGCTGAAGAGAATCTGGCATATTACGCTGCCAAGTATCAAACCAACCATTGTAACCCTGCTTATTCTTAATCTCGGACATATGGTCAGCATTGGTTTTGATCGTCCTTATATTATCGGTAACACGGCCGTTCGTGAATATTCGGATGTACTTAGTACCTTTGTATACAGAGTCGGTCTGGAATCGGGACAGTACACGCTCGCAACGGTAGTCGGATTGTTCCAGGCAGTTGTGGGACTGATCTTCGTCCTTGGCTCCAACTATATTTCGAAAAAGGCAACCGGGGAAGGCATTTTGTAGATCATCAAAGAATGAAAGATACGCCAATCGGCTTGTTTGTATAGACCATCAGTAAAGGAGCTGTGCGCATATGAGTGAACGCACCTCAAACCGGATTTTTGATATCGTTAATATCTCCTTTATTACCTTGTTTGTTATATTCTGTTTGGCTCCGTTTCTGCACACGATTGCAATATCGTTCAGTTCTAACCGGGCAATTACGTCAGGTGAAGTGACCATTTTTCCCAAAGAATTCAATTGGAATGCCTATACT
Organism: Paenibacillus sp. NPDC056933; assembly: GCF_042674385.1. Taxonomy (NCBI): domain Bacteria; kingdom Bacillati; phylum Bacillota; class Bacilli; order Caryophanales; family Paenibacillaceae; genus Paenibacillus; species Paenibacillus sp. NPDC056933. The sequence continues at coordinate 22,510 of NZ_JBHUQN010000007.1, forward strand.
CAGGTATTTTCTGATCAGTCAATGATCTATTCATTGGGTTATACGACGATTCTTACGGTTGCCACTACAGTGCTATGCATGATGTTCACACTCGCTGCCGCTTATCCGTTAACCAAGAAAAAATTGAAAGGGCGCAAGCTCTTCATGTATGTGATCATCATTACGATGTTTTTCAGTGGCGGGATCATTCCGGAGTACTTGCTCATCCGTGACCTGAATTTGCTTAATTCAGTTTGGGCGTTGATTCTGCCGGGGCTGGTCAGTCCGTTTAACCTGATTATCCTGATTTCCTTCTTCAGAGGCATTCCGGAAAGCTTGGAGGAGTCTGCAGAGATTGATGGCAGCTCGCATGTACACACACTCTTTAAAATCATCCTGCCATTATCCATGCCGGTGCTGGCTACCTTGGCCCTTTTCTATGCGGTTGGACGCTGGAATGGCTTCCAGGATTCCCTGATGTACATTAATGATCCGAAGCTGTATCCGCTTCAGCTGAAGCTCTTCCAAATGGTACAAAACAACATGGTCAGCGAGCTTACGCAGATGGAGGGCGCCAACCGCACAGCTTTGACTCCGGAAAGTCTCAAGGCTGCCACGGTTATCTTCGCTACCGTACCGATTCTGCTTGTCTATCCGTGGCTGCAAAAATATTTTGTTAGCGGTGCCATGCTTGGGGCAGTCAAGGGTTAGGGCAGGAGGTAAACAATACTGCATGTGATTTATGATGGGCGGAGGACCAACCATGTAATGGGGACTTCCCTGAAACTTGTTATTACTGTTGGAAAGAAGAACTCCAATGTACGGCGGTATCTGCCCGCATTCGACCGTTATTGGATCGATTTCACCAGATATTCCGACATCGGCAAATGCATTCGTTTGGAGGGGACTATATATGTACAGGCAGCTGGTGGACAGCAATGACAAAGCAGTGCAAAGGGGAATATCCCGACAGGAACTTGACCCGGAAAGCCGTTATTATGGAGGAACGATTGATCCTTCCACTGGTATTGCCTGGGTCAACCACACGACTGGAACACCTACGGATATGTGTTATTGGGGAGCGGCACTTGCCAATCCCGATTCCATCTATTACCGGGATGAGGAACTGCTAAATCGCCTGCTGCTGGCTTCGGAGTATGTGCTTCACAATCAGCATACAGACGGTTCCATCTCTCCCGGCTGGACCAATTATCATTCTCCGCCGGACACCGCATTTGTCGTCGTGGGATATGCCCAGCTGTACCAGCTGCTTCAGCAGCAGGATTGGGAGCCGATGCAACCTGTGCTGAACAACATTCGCCTGTTTCTGGAGCGAACGATTCCGGTCATGTTGACCGGGGGCTGTCATACGCCGAATCATCGGTGGGTGTTATGCGCGGCGCTCGGTTTCCTGCATCAGTTGTTTGACTTGGAGGAAGCCGTGCAGCGTGCAGAGCAATGGCTGGCTGAAGGCATGGATATTACGCCGGACGGGGAATGGACTGAACGGAGCAACGGAATTTACAGCGCGGTTAGCGATATCATGTTGATCCATGCGGCCCGCTTGCTGAATCGTCCAGAGTTGTTGGAACCGGTGAGACTTAACCTTCGCATGATGGTGTATCTGGTACATCCGACTGGCGAGATCGTCACGGATTATTCGGGTCGGCAGGATCTGGGGAGTGTTCATGACCTGTCACCGTACTATCTGCCGTATGCCATTCTGGCCAGACTGGATGGAGATTCGGTCTTTGCTGGTATGGCCGATTGGGCCGGAGAATCGTTAAAAGATCCCGGTGTATGCTCCGTCAATGCGCTCGTCAGGCTTCTGCTGGAGCCTGAGCTTCAGCAGGCACGCAAGGTTCGTAATGAGCTGCCTGACCATTATGAGATTATACTGAATGGGCAATTTATGCGAGAGGGCTATTTAGAGCAGATGGAGTCTGCAGGACATCATGGGCAGATCTCACATAGCCGTATGCATACGGATTTTGGTGCACCTGTAGCGCGAATACGATCTGGTCTTACGAGTGTAACCGTAATGACGGAAGTCCCTTCGTTCTTTGCCCTGCGACATGGTGACGTGCGTCTGCTTGCTGTGCAGCTCGCCTCCTATTTTAATCCGGGTTATGTGCCGATGCAGCAGATGACTCGATTATCTTCCGGATACCTCCTAACAGGTGAACAAAAGAAGGGTTATTATAGTCCGATCCCTGCGGATCAATTGCCAGATACGGCGAAAACAGCTACCAGTCCCTGGTATCTGTTGCCCCACCAAAGCCGGACGGTCACGCATGAGCAGACGTTCCGCGTACAGACCGAAGTATTGCAATCGGAGAATGGATGGACGCTGGATCTATCGGGAGCTGAACCGGAGCAGATCATGATGCAGTTGTCCTTTGTATTTGGTGCCGAGGGCGAATTATCCCATGGGGAGTTGCTAGAGACGGATGAAGGTCATTATCTCTGGAAGGGCGGAGCGTTGCGTTATACCTGTGGAGAAGACTGGATTGAACTGAACGGTGGCGAGCTGGGACATTTGGCTGCAACCGTGCGTGAGGCGAAACTGCCTGACAAATGCAAGGTTGTGCTGGTCAACTTCTTGACCCCGTTCCATAAGACTATTCATATTTCACTTTCGCCATCCCTGGCGTTGAAACGCTGATTTCAATCTTTCTTTAGAAGAAAGAGCTGGTGAAGCAGCAAGATGACATTTCATTCGAAGTGAATGATGGAATGTCATCTTTTTTGCGCATTTTTGGCATAAACGACATGAAACTACATATTGAGAAGTGGGCCTTAAGATGTGGTATACTGGAGAGTATGAATGAATTCAAAGAGGAGGTGCCTTGGAAGATGAAGGGCAAGCTAGTGCGGGCTGAGGGACACCTTGCCAACGTAATACCGATTCACTTGGATGCTTCTTTCTTTTTTGAGAGAGCTGTCCGCTCGCTGGACCGTAATCACGTCGACAAGGCATTAAAATATTTTCGTAAAGCTGTTGAATATGAACCGGAAAATCCGGTGAATCATTGTAATATGGCGGGTATATTATCAGAGAAGGGGGATTACGAAGCTTCAAATGCCGTTCTTGCACATGTGCTGGATGAGGTAGATCCGTCCATGACGGAATGTTATTTCTACATGGCAAACAATTATGCCAATATGGATCGGTTCGAGGAAGCCGAGCAAGCGCTCGTAACGTATTTGGAGGAGGATACCCAGGGTCAGTTCATGACGGAAGCCGAAGAGATGATGGAGCTCCTGTATTACGAGCTGGATCGGCCAGCCAAGCTGAACCGGATCAAATCACGTAAAGGTGTAGTAGAGCACGATCAGGCGCGGGAATTGCTGGAACAAGGGAAGTTTGCACAGGCTGCTGAGTTGTTGGAAGACATGTCGCCGGATTATCCCGATTATTTGGCTGCTCGCAACAATCTGGCCCTTGCCTATTATTATATGGGACTGTTTCCCAAAGCGAAAGAGACGATTGCCGAAGTACTGGAACAGGAACCTGGCAATTTGCATGCGCTGTGTAATCTGGCGATCTTTCACCAGAACGAGAATCGGGCTGATCAAGTGCTGCTTCTGATCAAAAAATTGCGTGTCATCGTACCTTTCCAGCACGAACAGGTCTACAAACTGGCTACGACGATGGGTATCCTGGGTCAACATGATACGGCTTATATACATTTTCGGCGCTTATTGAAAGAGGAAGAAACCGCTGCGGATCCGGCGCTCGCGCATTATGCAGCAGTGGCCGCTTATAATACGGAACGTTACGATGCTGCTGAACGTCTGTGGCGTCATGTGGGCAAGCTGGACCCAGGTTCCGAGGTTTCTCGGTACTATCTATCGGGTCTTGAGGCTGTACGACAGGGAGAGAAAGATCCCGAGAAGCTAAGTTACCACTATCATCTGCCATTTGACGAGCAATTCAGACAGTGGGAGAACTATGGTAACGGCATACCTGAAGAGATGAAAAACGATCCTCTGATCCGTTCTTCCTTCTTCTGGGCGCTTCGACATGGTGATCGGGCGACTAAACTTCAGGTCATTCAAGCTCTTGGCATGATTGGGGATTATGAGGTGCAGCAGGCGCTGCAATCCTTTATCCAGGAGCCCGGTGAAGATGAAGAACTGGTGAATGTCGCGCGTGCTGTATTAAACGATCTGCATTCAGAAGGTTCTACACAGGATGACTCTCCTGCTCTTCAGCCCCTGACTACTCTGAGCAAACGATCCATTCAGAAGAGCGCGTCATCGGCGGAGCGTACGGAGATGAAACCTTCTACGCATTGGCAGGCGGTGGTGGACCGGGCGTTACAGATGTCTGAAGCCAAGGCCGAATTGCAGCAGGAGATGGAGCGCCTGTGGACGGACTATGTATCTCGTGTACATCCTGAAGTGCCAGGCACCAAACAAATTGAGGGTTTGGCAGCAGGTTTGGAGTATTTGGCTGCCAAAATCCAAAGTCGTCCGGTCACCTATCAAAGTATAGCCGACAGGTACGGCATATCCGCTGCAACGGTGAGCAAATATGCTCGTCTGATCAACCGAGTATGCAACAGCACTCCACCAATCCAGTAGATTGTACATGCTCTGGCTATCTTCTGAATGGACTTCATTGCATGAAGGATACATTGGCCAGGAAAACGGGTAAACTTAACGGATAGGTCTCGACAAACCTGTAGGGTAACATCATAGTAGCAAGTTAAAGTTAATCGCCATTCAACACACTCTCAACCTTATCAAGGAGGCTGTATCTATATGTCTAAATACAGAACGATTGTGATCGGAACAGGACCTGCGGGTCTGACAGCAGCGATATATCTGGCTCGTGCTAATCTAAACCCACTGGTTATCGAAGGTCTTCAGCCGGGTGGTCAATTGACGACGACAACGGAAGTTGAGAATTTCCCTGGTTTTCCACAGGGCATTATGGGTCCGGAACTGATGGACAATATGCGTAAGCAAGCGGAGCGGTTTGGAGCTGAATTCAAGAATGGTTGGGTGGAAGAAGTGGATTTCAGCAAACCGCCATTCAAGATTAAGGTCGGCGGAATCGGTGAGCTGGAAGCTGAATCGATTATCATCTCGACTGGGGCTTCAGCCCGTTATCTCGGGATTCCGGGAGAACAGGAGAACGTCGGTCGTGGGGTAAGCACATGTGCTACATGTGACGGATTCTTTTTCCGTGGTAAAAAGATCGTCGTGGTCGGCGGTGGAGACTCTGCGATGGAGGAAGCCAGCTTCCTGACCCGTTTTGCAACAGACGTTACTTTGGTTCACCGCCGGGAGGAATTGCGTGCATCGAAAATCATGCAGGATCGGGCTCGCAGCAATGAGAAGGTGAAGTGGGCGTTGAACCGCACACCGCTTGAAGTTGTGCCTGAAGCGCTGGGAGTCAAGGGACTGAAGGTACGAAACAATGAGACCGGACAGGAAGAACTGCTTGAAGCAGATGGTGTATTCGTAGCGATTGGCCATACACCCAATACGGGATTCCTGGGCAACCAAATTGCACTGGATGAACACGGCTATGTTGTCGTTAAACCAGGTACGACCGAGACCAACATTCCGGGTGTTTTCGCCTGCGGAGATGTACAGGATACGAAGTACCGTCAGGCCATTACGGCAGCAGGATCTGGGTGTATGGCTGCAATGGATTGCGAGAAATTCCTTGAGGGCAGCATTGTTCATGACTGGAGCGAAACACTGGATAAATAAGCATGAAGAGTGTATGATTTGGCATAAGTTAGGTAGAAGAGACAACGGGAAGTCTCATCATGTGAGAAGCCGGAAGGCTTCTCTTTTTTTGAAACCAAAATGGGCATGAGATCGTATACATATTGGGCATATTAGCTGTGAGGTGAAGACTTTGGGGGAAATGATAAAAGATTGGTTACAGAATGCAACAGTGCGACGATTTTTGATTCTGCTGTTGTTTTGTTTGGTGCTTTTCAGCATGGGGAGTATGCTGCACATGATTTTGCTGTTATTCCTGGTGACGTATGTCATGAACAGGCTACAGCATTTTATCACGGAGAAGTTGAATCGGTTATTTCCGGTTAACTATAAAGTCGTCGTCATATTGCTCTATCTTATCGTTATTGCAGCCATTGTGCTGGGGATCTCCAGGTATTCACCACGGATTGTGGATCAGGTCGTTCAGTTGACCAATGAAATAATGAAGTTTCTGGATACCGCAGATGGTGATAACTTTGCCTCCAAAATTGCGGGATATCTTCAATCGTTTGATATTAAAAACTATACCAATGACGCATTGAAATATATTTTTGCGTTAAGCAAATGGCTTGAGTTTATTCTGCTGGTCATCATCCTTAGTCTGTTCTTCTTGTTGCAGAAGAAGGAGATCTCCAAGTTTACATCCAAGTTCAAAACAAGCAAGATCGGCTGGTTCTATAATGAAGTGGCATACCTTGGGGATAAATTTGTATCTTCTTTTGGTAAAGTCATCGAGGCGCAATTGTTGATTGCGGTGTTTAATACAGCTTTGACGATTCTGGGACTATGGATACTCGGATTCCCGTATCTGTTCGCTCTGACCATTCTGGTATTCATGTTGAGTCTGGTACCCGTTGCGGGGGTGATTATCTCACTGATTCCGCTGTGTCTGATCGGCTATCAACTGGGTGGATTGCAGCTCAGTGTGATCGTGGTCATCATGATCATTATCATTCATGCGCTGGAGACGTATTTCCTGAATCCAAAACTGATGGCACACAAAACCAAATTGCCGATGTTCTACACGTTTATCGTACTGATTCTGTCTCAACATTTCCTGGGGATCTGGGGGCTCATCATCGGTATCCCGATCTTTGTTTTCCTGCTGGATATTCTGGACGTCAACAAGATGGAAAAAACGGAGGAACCCGTACGTGTGGAAACGAAACTGTGACCTGTAGCTGAATGTCTGCTGAATGATCGGTTCAAGGATATTGGTCCAAAAAAGTGTAAAACGCCTTCCGTTTGCGGGAAGGCGTTTTTCTGCGCCGTCTTAGCGAACTGCCTGAGACGCGACTGGTAAGTATTGTCATGAAATTCAGATGACAATGGTCATCTTTTACGCATGGAACGAGCGGATATGCAATATCATGAGTTGAGGCTTCCTCCTCTATGGAGGAAGGAATGAAGCCTGCGTTTTTAATAGAGACAAATGAGGTTGTATCCGTATTCAAAAATAGCCTGTGATGTTGTTCACAATAGCGGGGAAGCTAATCCCAGCAAAGGTCTTATCGTCTTGACCCAGGCGTATCCTTCAATTATAGTTGGTACGTAGGATTAAACTATTTTAGATAGATAAAGGTGGCTTGTAGCATGTCTGAGAAAATCTACGTTGGGGTCGATCTCGGCGGAACAGCAATCAAGGTCGGTATATGTGATGAACACGGTCAGCTTATGCATACGTATGAAGGACCGACAGAAGTGGATAAGGGCGTTGACACGGTCATTGCCAACATCGAGAAGTATGTCCGTCATATCGTTGCCGAATCGCCTTACAGCTGGGAGCAGCTTGAAGGTGTGGGCGCGGGCGTGGCTGGGTTCACCAATGTACGCGAGGGAATTATCGTTCTTGCCCCTAACATCGGATTTCGGAATGTAGCCATTCGTTCGATTTTGGAAGAACGTCTGGGCAAGCCGGTCAAAATAGATAACGATGCCAACGTGGCTGCGCTCGGTGAAGCCTGGGCAGGTGCCGGCAAGGGCGTGGACAATTGTGTATGCTATACGCTTGGTACAGGCGTTGGTGGTGGATTAATCTTGAACGGCAAGATCTACCAGGGTTATTCCGGTATGGCTGGTGAGCTCGGCCATGTCAGTGTTGTTCCTGATCTTGAAGCGATTCAGTGCGGATGCGGTAAAATGGGATGCGTGGAAACCGTATCTTCGGCAACCGGAATTATTCGTATGGCCAAAGACGCTGTAGAGCGTGGGGACCATACATCGTTGGCGCTCGTCGACAAGATTGCAGCCAAGGAAGTGTTTGATGCAGCCAAGGCAGGCGATGAAGTTGCGTTGCGTATTGTAAACCGTGCGGCATTCTATCTGGGCAAATCGATGGCGGCTGTAGCGGCTGTGATTAACCCGGAGATGTTCATTATCGGCGGTGGGGTATCCAAAGCGGGTAATATTTTGTTTGATGAAGTACGAACTGTTTTTGCAGCACTGACACCAGAGCCATTGCAACAAGGGGTTCAGATTCTTGAAGCAACACTTGGCAACAATGCAGGTATTGTTGGCGCAGCCGGTCTTCTCTTGCGTTCCTAGTAACCTCGTAGCAATATAAATCCGACAGCAATATGATAAGGAGGGGACATTTATGCTTGAAGGTGAAGTTTCACCGGGCACAGGCGCCACGCTCATTATCATTACGGGCATGTCCGGAGCAGGCAAGACGATTGCAGTACAAAGCCTGGAGGATCTTGGTTTCTTCTGTGTGGATAATCTTCCGCCGGTATTGATTCCGAAATTTGCGGAATTGATCGAACAATCGAACGGCAAAATTGGCAAAGTTGCACTTGTCATCGATCTGCGCGGGCGAGAGTTCTTTACGGCTTTGTCCGAGTCACTGAACTATATTAAAGATCATTTTACCATTCATTGCGAAATACTATTCCTGGATGCGACAGACTCTGTGCTTGTTCAACGCTATAAGGAGAGCAGGCGCAGACATCCATTAGCCCCTGAGGGCATGCCGCTGGATGGCATCAGGCTGGAACGCAAAATGCTGGAGGAGCTCAAAAATTCCGCAACTCAGGTTTTGAATACCAGTACAATGAAGCCTGCTCAACTGAAAGAGCGTATCATATCCCGTTTTTCCCATCTGGAAAGCCATATGCTGTCGGTAAATATTACTTCCTTTGGGTTCAAATACGGCATTCCGATCGATGCGGATCTGGTGTTCGATGTTCGTTTTTTGCCAAATCCGCATTATATTGAGCATTTACGTCCGAATACAGGACAGAATAGTGATGTATACGAATATGTTATGAAATGGCCGGAAACGCAAGCGTTTCTGACCAAGCTGCTGGATATGCTGCATTTTCTGATTCCGCAATACCGGAAGGAAGGCAAAAGCCAGGTTATTATTGGAATCGGCTGTACCGGAGGCAAGCATCGTTCGGTAGCAATATCGGAATATTTGGGCAAAATGTTGGGAAGCAGCGAGACTGAGGCTGTCACCGTGAGCCATCGCGACGCCGACCGGGACCGTCATTGAAGAGGGTGAAGGGATGAAAGAAGCCGGACCACGAAGAGAACGTCCGAGAATTGTAGTCATGGGCGGCGGAACCGGATTATCCGTGATGCTGCGCGGTTTGAAGGAAAAGCCGCTGGACATCACGGCTATCGTGACGGTTGCGGATGATGGAGGAAGTTCTGGCATCTTGCGTAATGAGCTGCAGATGCCGCCCCCGGGAGACATTCGTAACGTACTCACGGCGTTGGCTGATGTAGAACCGTTGTTGTCGGATATGCTGAAGTATCGCTTCAATACAGGCGCAGGGCTTGCAGGCCACAGCCTCGGTAACTTGATTTTGGCTGCAATGACGGATATATCAGGCGACTTCGTGACCGCTGTGCGGGAACTTAGCCGCGTGTTTGCCGTTCGGGGTGAGGTGCTGCCCGCAGCTGGGCAGGCCGTCGTTCTGCATGCAGAGATGGAGGATGGCTCGATTATTACGGGTGAGTCCAAGATCCCTGAAGCGGGCGGACGGATCAAACGCGTTTTCCTTGAACCGGATCACGTGGAGCCGTTGCCAGAGGCTGTTGAAGCCATTCGTCAGGCAGACGCCATTCTGATTGGACCAGGTAGTCTCTACACGAGCATTCTGCCCAATCTGCTTGTTCCTAAGCTGGCTGAGGCTGTCGTTGAGGCTGACGCAGTGAAGATGTTTATTTGCAATGTGATGACACAGCCGGGAGAGACGGATAATTACACGGTGAGTGACCACCTTAAGGCGGTACATGAGCATGTGGGGCATCAAATTTTCGACTATGTCATTGTAAATAATGGTGATATTCCGCTGCAGGTGCAGAATAAGTATGCGGAAAAAGGAGCTAAACCGGTTGTGCTGGATATGAATGTGCTGAAGAGTGCCGGCTATCAAGTCGTTGCGGATACGTTGGTCTTATTCCGAACCTATCTGCGTCATGATGCCGACAAGCTGAGCCATCACATCTATCAGCTTGTACAAAATTGGATGTTACGGAAGAGGTGAAGTCCCATGTCGTTTGCAGCACAGACCAAAAAAGAATTAACGATGATCGAAAGCGAACCGTGCTGCGAAAAGGCGGAACTTTCAGCCCTCATCCGTATGCTTGGTGCGGTGCAGTTATCGAATAAAAAAGTCATCTTGGATATTTCGACGGAGAATGCCGCCATCGCAAGACGGGCATACTCTCTGCTTAAAAAGCATTTTCAAGTGCATACGGAGTTGCTTGTCCGCAAAAAAATGCGGCTGAAAAAGAACAATGTTTATATTGTTCGGATTCCAACCATGGTACAGGAGATTCTTAAAGATCTGCACATTGTTTCTGAAGGATTTCTGTTTACTCCCGGGATCAGTGATGAGCTATTCAAAAAAAACTGTTGTAAACGCGCTTATCTTCGTGGAGCATTTATGGCAGGAGGCTCGGTCAACAATCCCGAAGGTTCGTCTTATCACCTGGAGATTGCATCCATGTATGAGGAGCACTGTCAGGCCCTGGTGGACCTGGCAAATGAATTTCATCTCAATGCCCGGTGTATAGAACGCAAAAAAGGATTCATCCTATACATTAAGGAAGGCGAGAAGATCATTGAGCTGCTCAGTATCATTGGTGCGCATCAGGCTCTTTTCAAGTTCGAGGATGTGCGCATCATGCGAGATATGCGTAATTCCGTTAACCGCATCGTCAATTGCGAGACGGCTAACTTGAACAAAACGATTGGAGCAGCAGTCAGACAGATTGATAATATCAGACTGTTGCAAAAGGAAGTTGGTCTGGAGTCGTTGCCTGAAAAGCTTCGTGAAGTGGCTGAAGTCAGACTCGCCCATCCGGATATCAATCTAAAGGAAGTAGGCGAGCTGCTTAAGGGTACAGTCAGCAAGTCGGGAGTAAATCACCGACTCCGCAAGATTGATGAGTTGGCTGAGAAGGTTCGTAACGAGAGATACGGTTAAATAAAGGGTGATGGCAACCTGCAATGCTCATTGTTTTGGTTTCTTGCCGAAAGGTCAGCTTAAAGCAAGTTTGCAAGGATTTACAGGAACCTACTCAGGAGTATGAAGATGATCTAAATAGACTGAAATGGGTCAAAATAATGGCATCTCAATCGCCTTGAGTTTTTCTTCTAGTGTCCTGCACGCGTTAATGGTATAATGTTGTATAAATATAATTGTGTATTTAATGTCCAGATTTCATAATAGGGGGTAAGTTTCCATGACAAAGCACCCGGTAGTTGTCCGTTTGAAAACGGGTCTCCATGCCAGACCTGCGGCACTGTTCGTTCAAGAAGCGAATAAGTACTCATCTGAAGTGTTCGTCGAGAAGGACGACAAAAAAGTAAATGCAAAAAGTATCATGGGGATCATGAGCCTTGCAATCAGCACAGGTACGGAAATCCAGATTAGCGCAGAAGGCGCGGACGCCGAACAGGCTGTAAACGCTTTAGTTAGTCTGGTAAGCAAGGAAGAACTTGAAAACCAATAAGATATGATTTGAAGCCAATGAAGAAGTCCCGAAAGGGGCTTTTTTGCGTTTTGAGGCTGTCAAGTGCAACATTATGGAATTAAGCCCGTCTGTTAGGTATCAAATCGATTTGAGTTTGAGATGTTAAAACTTAAGGAGGCTAACGTGATGGGTAAACTATGGATGAAACCGCTGGGCGCCGTATTGGTTGCAGGAACATTGCTTGTTGGAGGTACTGCATGGGTGGCACCGGGGAATTATGCGTATGCTGCTGAAGTTCAGGGAGTTCAGCAAAACGTGATTAACGTTGTGGGTACAGGAGAGATTCAGGTGAAGCCGGATATCGCTTATCTTTCCATTGGAGTGAATAGTACTGCGGAAACAGCGGCATCTGCTCAAAAAGCGAATGCGGCGAAAATTCAGAAGGTAACCAATCTGCTGAAAAACACATGGAAAATCAGTGCAGATGATATTCAAACCAGTCAGTTCTACGTACAGCCTAACTACACGTATAGCGATAAAGACGGACAGAAGATTAAAGGGTACACAGCGCATCACACACTGACTGTCACATACCGTGATATGGACAAGATCGGTGAGCTTCTGGATGCCGCTTCCCAAGCTGGTGCCAACAACATTGAAAACGTGCGCTTTACGGTCGAAAAACCGGAAAGTTTTGAAGCTCAAGTGATTGAGAAAGCTGTTGCCAATGCTGATGTGAAAGCTGGAGCGATTGCCAAGGCAGTTAAACGCCAACTGGGTACTGTTCTTTCCGTGAGCCAAGGTGATGCCAATGTGCCTGTAATGTATGCAACCGAATCGTTGATGTCCCAAGCGAAGTCAGATGCAGTAGGTGGCACAGCCATTGAAACAGGACAGGTCAAAGTAAGCACAACGCTGAATATTACTTATGAAATGAAATAAGCAAAATAATTAATGCCGAGTGTCCGTTAAAGATATGCTTGATCGGGCGAAGGTATTAATGACAAAGACGTTGTCCATTAGACAACGTCTTTTTTGTTATAAAGGCAGACTTTGATGAAGTTTGAAAAGAAGAGTTGAAATATGGCGAAATAAAATGCTGTTATTTGGTATCTTTTTTGTCTATTTGTTCGTAACAAAACCTTCATTATCAGCTCATGGATCGAACAACATTGTAACTGGAGCTGTAAACCTTTCGGGAACTGGGTTAATTATAATAAAGAGGTGAGCGTATGAGACATACGATCAGGTCAGGATACATACGCAATGACACTCAAATGTGAATTCGAGAGAGGAGTTATATATATGACATCATGGAAAAAATGGACGAGTGCACTACTGGCGGCAGGAATTATTGTAGGGAGTGGGGCTGTATGGCAGGATAGTTCCGTGCAGGCAGCTTCGGTATCGACGAAAGTGACAACACCTACGGAGGTAACCCTGAAATCTGGAGGCACAACTCTTACTCAAAAAGGACTCCTTCAGGGTGGCTCTACTTGGGTATCGCTTACTGCAGTGAAAGATGTTGCAGGTGGAAGCTTGAAATATGATGCAAAGGCTAAGGAGTACGCCTTAACGGCAGCCAATAATACGATGACGATCAGCCTGATTGACGGTTCCCCTAGTGTTAGAATTAACAACTACTACCCACAAGTGGAAGCGAAGCTGATTAATGGCCGATTGTATATTCCCTTCTCTGCTATGAGAGATTATCTGGGTGTGCAGGGCAGTTGGGATGGAAAAGCGAAGACACTTACGCTGAGCAAAGTGAAACAGAATAGTGTGGCGATTAAGGCGGCAACAGTGAAAGTCAGCATCAAGAACGCCGAAGTCGATATCCAATATCCTCAGGTGAGCGGACTGGCTAACGATAAAGCAGAAGCGGCGATCAACAAGGTACTGAAGGACGAAGTCGATGCTTTTGTAGCGGATTTCAAAAAACAAACCAAGGAATTTGGAGACGCCGCAGCGAACCGCCCATATGCATTTGAGAGCTCTTACGTCGTGACGTACAACGAAAATGGTGTGCTTGGGCTCATTACGCAAAGTTATCAGGACTATGCAGGTGCACATGGCATGACGTTCCGTTCGGGTCACACCTTTGCTCTGGATTCCGGTAAGGAATTGAGTCTGGATGATGTGATTCAAAATAACAAAACCGTGCGTGAAACGTTGAGTAAAAAAGTTGGAGATCAGCTTAAAGCTAGTGGCGGTTATCTTGAAGGCTATAAAGGCTTGAATAAAGATCAGGATTTCTATGTAACACCCACAGGTGTAGTTGTATTCTTCCAGTTGTATGAGTACACAGCTTATGCGGAGGGTTTCCCGGAATTCCCATTCACGTATAAAGAGTTGCTTCCTAAGGGCACAGAACCGTTTAGTGGGTTAACTGCAAACAAGTAAAGTGTTGAAAATATTACAGGCACCTAGACAGCTTTCGACTTGCACTGGCCTCTGTAGAGAACCTTTAGGGTTCTTTAGGACTCCATTAGTCACTCCTTAAGTATTCATTGGATGTTGGGAACTCTAACGAACCTGTTGCATTTTATAAGGTTAAATATGAGGCTTTGTATGCTGTAACGAATCGTAGAGATGCTATTCAGTGAAGAAACGGGGGAGTCGAGTGGAAATGGGCGCATAGTTAGCAATGATAACCTTCCTGTGATTCGTTAGAATTTCATTTCGTTGAAATGTTGGATAATAGCCTGTGCTTAGTTCGTTAGATGTAATTTAGTGTTAGTTATATTGCTAGCGTAACGCGTTGAGAGTAAAGTAAATCGATTAAATAAATATCATGCACTCTTATGTTATATAAAAAAAGGCGCCCTCGTCATATTGACGAGGGCGTCAGGCTGTCGAGAAAGTCTCGACAGCTATTTTTTATACATTTAGTTCAACACGACACCGCGTTAATATTGTATAATATTAGTAAATAAACGTTCGGAAGGGTGTTAAAATATGTTGCGTTCGAATCGAGAAAAACAGCAGGCTTACGAATTTGTTTCAATTGAAGAATTGGTTCCTCAAGACCATTTGCTCCGCAAAGTGGACAAGTATATCGATTTCTCTTTTATCGACGAAAAGGTTCGGCCACTATATTCTACTGATAACGGGCGGCCTGCGATCGACCCCATCGTGTTATTTAAGATGATTTTCCTCGGTTATTTTTATGGCATCCGTTCCGAACGCCAACTCGAACGGGAAATTCAGACCAACCTCGCTTACCGCTGGTTTTTGGGGTTAGGTCTAACCGACAAAGTGCCGGACCATTCTACGATTAGCTGGAATCGTCGTACTCGCTTTAAAGACACTGAGATTTTTCAGGAGATCTTTGATGGAGTTGTGCTTCAAGCTGTTCAGCACCGTATGGTAGGCGGACGTGTCTTAGTTACCGATTCAACCCACGTTAAAGCGAATGCGAATAAGCATAAGTACACCAAGGAACAGATTTTACAAAACACCCGTGATTATGTGAATGAACTTAATACTGCCGTAGAGGCCGACCGGAATGCACATGGAAAAAAGCGCTAAAGCCTAGAGAGGACGTGATAGAGGAAAAGGAAGTCAAAGTGAGCACAACAGATCCCGACAGCGGTTATATGATCCGTGATGGGAAACCGGAAGGATTTTTCTACTTAGACCACCGTACTGTGGATCTGAAATACAATATGATTACGGATGTACATGTCACTGCTGGAAATGTCCATGATTCTATACCGTATTTGTCCCGTTTGGATCGTCAACAACAACGATTTGGTTTTAAAGTAGAAGCCGTTGCTCTGGACTCCGGATACTTGACTTCACCCATCTGCAAAGGGCTGCAAAGCCGAAACATTTTTGCCGTTATTGCTCACCGAAGATTTCACCCGACCCAAGGTTTATTCCCAAAATGGAAGTTTACATATGATGTACAGCGCAATATTTATGTCTGTCCGGCAAAGCACGAATTACCGTATAAGACGACCAACCGCAAGGGATATCGGCAGTACGCTTCTGATCCACAGCATTGCAAGAACTGCCCGTTATTAAACGAATGCACACGATCTCGCAACCACCGGAAAGTGGTGACCCGTCATGTCTGGGAGGACAGCAAAGAGTGGGTTCGAGGCAACCGGTTGAGTCGATCCGGGAAATATCTCTACCGAAAACGAAAAGAAACGATTGAGCGAAGCTTCGCGGATGCCAAAGAGCTCCATGGGTTTCGCTATTGCCGTTTGCGGGGACTGCAAAACGTCAGGGAACAGGCCTTGATGACGGCAGCTGTGCAGAACATGAAGAAGATGGCGATCCACCTGGATCGCCTGGAAAAGCGGAGGTGATCTCCCCTATTTCCGTTTTGAACCGACCACTTGAAATATGAGAAACCCTGTACTTTGAAAAAAGCACAGGGTTTCTCGACAATCTGGCGCCCTCGTCATATTGACGAGGGCGTCCTTTATTCATATAGCCAACTCAACTGGGCGATGACCATTTGAGTTGGCTATATGGTATATATCAGTGTAACTGGCGTTCGCCCGGCTTAGATGCCTTGGGAACCTACGTTTTCGATGACTTTATCAATGATACCGTAATCGGCAGCTTCAGCAGCACTCATGAAGTAGTCACGATCTGTATCTTTCTCGATACGCTCCAACGGCTGGCCTGAACGTTCAGCGATGATGCGGTTCAAGGTATCACGCATTTTCAGGATGCGACGGGCACGAATTTCAATGTCCGAAGCCTGACCTTGCGCACCACCAAGTGGTTGGTGAATCATGATTTCGCTGTTAGGCAATGCAAAACGTTTGCCTTTGGCACCTGCGTTCAACAGGAATGCACCCATGGAAGCCGCCATACCTACACAGATGGTAGATACATCCGGTTTGATGAATTGCATTGTATCGTAGATAGCCATACCGGCTGTAATTGACCCGCCTGGGCTGTTGATGTATAAATGAATGTCTTTCTCCGGATCTTCCGCAGTAAGGAACAACATCTGTGCCATGATGGAATTCGCCACAACGTCATTTACATCACTGCCAAGGAAGATGATACGATCCTTCAGCAATCTGGAATAGATGTCATAGGCGCGCTCACCGCGGTTGCTCTGTTCAACGACCATTGGAATATAACTCACGTGAAAAACCTCCTCGGAAATGTAAATGTTAAATTGGTGTTCTTACTATAAACTGTTACCGTATTAACCACATCATAAACAATTTCAAACAAAAAGTCAAAGAAAGTCAAACTAAGTTTTAAAAAAAAGAAACCTATTCGGTTTCATTGGTTAAAAGGGTTATGAGCTGCTAATTAAGAATGGCGCGCCCGCCAAGAATCGAACTTGGATCTCAGGCTTCGGAGGCCTACGTCATATCCATTGGACCACGGGCGCACATTGATTGTCCTGCTACTCATTTATGTAGCACTTATGCCTACACATAAATGAGTTTCAAATATGTGACAGCAATAATGATTATAGCTCATGAGTTATTTAATTGCAAGCAGATGATCATACTTGTGGTTTGGATTACCTAGAAATTGATCATGATGAAGTTATATGGATAAAGAGCGCAAATAGGTAAATGCTAAGAGAGGTTTTGGACAGGCTATATGAAAAGTGAATGCAAGCAATATATAGATAGGATTTTTTCTTTTCTTCTATATGTGGTATGCAGGAGGTTATCCTCCATTATGGGAGGTTGACATTGTGAAAATAGGCGCGTACAAACGCCTGAAACGTGTCGAATTTACACTTTGAAACACTTGCATGTCGCGTCAGTTTTAGGTAGAATAGACGTGGGACTTAAAAAGTTAACCCGGGACGTTTTAGGGCCATGAAAGAGAGCTTGGAACGAGAAGCTTGCGGGAGTGGAAAGCATGCGAACGATTTTAGAAGTGCAAAAGCAGCTTCTGCCTGATCTCATGGATGTCTTGAAGAAGAGGTATACGATTCTGCGCCAGATCATGTTATCGGATGTGATTGGACGAAGAACGTTAGCTAATTCCATGCAGATGACCGAGCGGGTTCTGAGGGCTGAGACCGATTTGTTAAAGGCTCAGGGACTTATTGAAATTGACAGTGCAGGAATGAAGATCAGTGAGGCAGGGCATGAATTGCTGCAGCAGTTGGAACCCGTCGCCAAAGAGCTGTTTGGATTATCCGAACTGGAAGAACGCATCAAGCAAGCCTACGGTCTGCAAAAGGTAGTTGTAGTTCCCGGCGATTCGGACATTTCTCCATTTGCCAAACGGGAACTGGGCAGAGCCGGAGCGAAGGCTCTGGGTAATATTATGAGTGATAACGATGTTGTCGCCGTAACTGGCGGTTCAACAACGGCTGAAGTCGCAGAGCAACTGACTCCGCCAACATCGCTGAAAGGTGTCTGGTTCGTACCGGCACGCGGTGGGCTGGGAGAAAGCCTCGAAATTCAGGCCAATACGATTGCATCTACGATGGCAAAACGGGTAGGGGCTCAATACAAACTCCTGCATGTACCGGATTTGCTTAGTGATCATGCCTATGAATCATTAATCCAGGACCCGAGTGTTCAGGAGATTCTGCAGCTGATCCGAAAATCGCGAATCGTCATTCATGGAATCGGTGATGCCGTAGAGATGGCACGGCGCCGCAAACTTGCGACAGAGATCATAGATGAACTTCAGGAGCAAGGGGCCGTATCGGAATCCTTCGGTTATTACTTTAATGATCAGGGTGAGGTGGTACATACCATGCTTACGCTGGGCATGCGACTCCAAGATATTGAACGAACCGATGTCGTAATTGGGATTGCGGGTGGCAAGAGCAAGGCTGCTGCCATACATTCTGTTCTGCGATTTGGTCAGGAAGATATTCTGATTATTGATGAGGCTGCTGCTGAAGTCATCGTCGCCGAAATGGAATAAGGATTTATTTTGCATCACCACTATTGTTGTCTTGACGGACTTCACCGTCTGTCTTGAATATATAAGCTTCATAAAAAAATCAATCAAAACTTGGGAGGAACTTACTCATGATTAAAGTAGGTATTAACGGTTTTGGACGTATTGGTCGTTTGGCATTCCGCCGTATTCAAAATGTAGAGGGCATTGAAGTTGTAGCAATCAACGACTTGACTGATGCTAAAATGCTGGCTCATTTGCTCAAATATGATACAACTCAAGGTCGCTTCGATGGCGATGTTGAAGTACATGATGGCTTCTTCAAAGTGAACGGCAAAGAAGTTAAAGTATTGGCTAACCGTAACCCAGAAGAACTTCCTTGGGGCGACCTGGGTGTAGATATCGTTCTGGAATGTACTGGTTTCTTCACTACTAAAGAAGCAGCTGAGAAACACTTGAAAGGTGGAGCTAAGAAAGTTGTTATCTCCGCACCAGCTACTGGCGACATGAAAACCATCGTTTACAACGTAAACCATGAAATCCTCGACGGTACTGAAACTGTAATCTCCGGCGCATCTTGCACAACAAACTGCCTGGCACCTATGGCAAAAACGCTGCAAGACAAATTCGGAATCGTTCAAGGTTTGATGACTACAATTCACGCTTACACTGGCGACCAAAACACATTGGATGCTCCACACCCTAAAGGTGACTTCCGTCGTGCTCGCGCAGCAGCTGAAAACATCATCCCTAACACAACTGGTGCTGCTAAAGCAATCGGCTTGGTTATTCCAGAACTGCAAGGCAAACTCGATGGTGCAGCTCAACGTGTACCAGTAGCAACTGGTTCCCTGACTGAGCTCGTAACTGTATTGGGTAAAAAAGTTACTGCTGAAGAAGTTAACGCAGTAATGAAAGAAGCTTCCGATCCACAAACTTTCGGATACACAGAAGACGAAATCGTATCTTCCGATATCCAAGGTATCACTTTCGGTTCCCTGTTTGATGCAACTCAAACTAAAGTTCTGACTGTTGGCGACCAACAATTGGTTAAAACTGTAGCTTGGTATGACAATGAAATGTCCTACACTGCTCAACTGGTTCGCACTTTGGAGCATTTTGCAAAAATGATCAAGTAATATCTGCAATAACATAGAGCGGAAACAGATGCTATTGTTTCCGCTCTTTATATATCAACATTTTGCAAATTTCTCAAAAACACCAGGATTGACAAGGGATTTCAGCTCTTGATTGGTCCACCAAATACATGGGTGCGGAGGAAATACAGATGAACAAAAAAAGTGTACGCGATATTGAATTGACAGGAAAACGGGCTTTTGTCCGCGTAGATTTCAATGTACCGCTCGAAGATGGTAAAATTACAGATGACAAACGTATTCGTGCAACGCTTCCTACGATCAACTTCTTGATCGAAAAAGGCGCTAAAATTATTTTGGCAAGCCACATGGGTCGTCCAAAGGGCGAAGTGGTTGAATCCATGCGTCTGACTCCGGCTGCTGAGCGTTTGTCTGAATTGCTTGGCAAAAAGGTCGTTAAAGCTGACGACTGTATTGGTGATGCGGTAAAAGCTCAAATCGCTGAACTGAACAACGGCGACGTAATGTTGCTTGAAAACGTTCGTTTCCATGCAGGCGAAGAGAAAAATGATCCGGAACTGGCAAAACAATTTGCTGAACTGGCTGACGTTTTCGTTAACGACGCTTTCGGCGCTGCTCACAGAGCACATGCTTCGACAGAAGGTATCGCTCACTTGTTGCCAGCGGTGTCCGGTTTGTTGATGGAGAAAGAACTGGAAGTGTTGGGTAAAGCGATCTCCAACCCTGAGCGTCCTTTCACAGCAATCATCGGTGGTTCCAAGGTTAAGGACAAAATCGATGTCATCGACAATCTGTTGAACATTGCAGATAACGTAATCATCGGTGGTGGTCTGTCCTACACATTCATGAAGGCTCAAGGTTATGAAGTAGGTCAATCCCTGCTGGATGAGTCCAAACTGGATGTAGCTCTGGGCTTTATCGAAAAAGCGAAAAAACTGGGCAAAAACTTCTATCTGCCAGTCGATATCGTAATCTCCGACGACTTCAGCGCGAACGCAAATACGAAGATCGTTGAAGTTGGCGACATTCCTGCAGATTGGGAAGGTATCGACATCGGTCCTAAAACACGTGAGATCTACGCTGACGTGATCAAAAATTCCAAACTCGTTGTATGGAACGGACCAATGGGCGTATTTGAAATCGAACCATTCTCGCATGGTACTCGTGCGGTAGCGGAAGCTTGCGCAACAACAGATGCTTATACAGTGATTGGCGGCGGTGACTCCGCAGCAGCAGCTGAGAAGTTCAAACTGGCTGACAAAATGGACCACATCTCTACAGGTGGCGGTGCATCGCTCGAGTTCATGGAAGGCAAAGTACTTCCTGGCGTAGTTGCATTGAACGACAAGTAAGTTTTAAGCTATAGCATGAAGGAGTTGAAAACCATGAGAACACCGATTATTGCAGGTAACTGGAAAATGTTCAAAACGGTTTCCGAATCCAATGACTTCATTCAGGAAGTTAAAGGGAAAGCGGAAGTTGAAGGCGTAGAGACTGTGATCTGCGCACCGTTTACAAATCTGCCATCCCTGGTAGAAGCCGTTAAAGGCACAAACATCAAAATTGGTGCCCAAAATCTTCATTTTGAAGACAATGGTGCATTCACAGGTGAAATCAGCGGCGTAATGCTGAAAGACCTGGGTGTGGATTATGTCATTATTGGTCACTCGGAGCGCCGTCAATATTTTGCGGAAACCGATGAGACTGTCAATAAAAAGCTGCATGCAGCATTCCGTCACGGATTGACTCCAATCTTCTGCCTTGGTGAAACGCTTGAAGAGCGCGAAGCCAATCAAACGAAAGACGTATGCAAAGTGCAAACGGAAGCTGCTTTTGCAGGTCTGTCCGCAGATCAAGCAGCACAAGTGGTTATCGCTTATGAGCCAATCTGGGCGATTGGTACTGGCAAATCCTCGACTTCCCAAGATGCGAATGAAGTTATTGCTTACATTCGTACGCTGGTGAAGGATCTGTACGACCAGAAGGTTGCAGATGCAGTTCGTATTCAATACGGCGGCAGTGTTAAACCTGAGAACGTAACAGAATACCTCGGACAAAGCGATATCGACGGCGCGCTTGTTGGCGGTGCCAGCTTGCAGCCGGCTTCGTTCATCGCGCTTGTTGAGGGGGCGAAGTAATGACAGCTCCAAAACCTGTAGCACTGATCATTATGGATGGCTTCGGTCTTCGTAACACGGTGGAAGGCAACGCGGTAGCGCAAGCCAAGAAACCGAACTATGACCGTTTTATGAGCCAATTCCCACATACAACACTCACTGCTTGCGGTGAAGCTGTAGGTTTGCCCGAAGGACAAATGGGGAACTCCGAGGTAGGTCACCTGAACATTGGTGCTGGCCGGATCGTATACCAGGATTTGACTCGTATCTCCAAATCGATTCGTGACGGTGAGTTCTACGATAATGAAACACTTGTCAAAGCTGTTCGCGAAGCGAAACAAAACGGTAAGAAGCTTCACTTGTATGGTTTGTTGTCCGATGGCGGCGTACATAGTCACATCGACCACCTGTTCGCTATGCTGGATCTCGCCAAAAAAGAAGAAATGAATGACGTATACATTCATGCCTTCATGGATGGCCGTGATGTTATGCCAGATAGCGGTAAAGATTTCATGCAGAAGCTGATTGCCAAAATTGAAGAAGTCGGTGTAGGACAAATCG
The DNA here is from genome assembly GCF_042674385.1 of Paenibacillus sp. NPDC056933. NCBI lineage: Bacteria > Bacillati > Bacillota > Bacilli > Caryophanales > Paenibacillaceae > Paenibacillus > Paenibacillus sp. NPDC056933. The sequence goes on from NZ_JBHUQN010000007.1 coordinate 44,822, forward strand.
CAACGGTTCAAGGTCGCTACTACGCGATGGACCGTGACAAACGCTGGGAACGTGTTGAGAAATCATATCGCGCCATCGTTTATGGTGATGGACCAAAATACACTGACCCACTCAGAGCGGTTGAAGAATCGTATGAAAAATCCGTATTTGATGAATTCGTTGAACCAACGGTTATCGTTAAAGCGGATGGCCAACCGGTAGGTTTGGTGGAGAGCGGCGATTCCGTCATTTTCCTCAACTTCCGTCCTGACCGTGCGATCCAGCTGTCGCAAGTATTCACGAACCAGGATTTCCGTGGTTTCGACCGTGGTCCGAAGTTCCCTGTGGGCTTGCATTTCGTGTGCCTGACGCTGTTCAGCGAGACTGTTGAAGGTTATGTGGCGTATTCGCCTAAAAACCTTGACAACACGCTGGGTGAAGTTCTGGTACAGAACAACAAGAAACAATTGCGTATTGCAGAAACCGAGAAATACCCGCACGTAACTTTCTTCTTCAGCGGCGGCCGTGATGTTGAGCTTCCAGGCGAAACACGCGTGCTGATTAACTCACCAAAAGTTGCAACATACGACTTGCAACCGGAGATGAGCGCGTATGAAGTAGCTGACGCATGTGTTCGTGAGATTGAAGCAGACAAACATGATGCCATCATTCTGAACTTCGCTAACCCTGATATGGTTGGACACTCCGGCATGCTGGAGCCTACGATTAAGGCAGTAGAAGTAACAGACGAATGCATGGGCCGTGTTGTGGATGCCGTTCTCGCCAAAGGCGGCGTTGTGCTGATTACTGCGGATCATGGTAACGCGGATATGGTGTTCGATGAGCAAGGACGTCCGTTCACGGCTCATACAACGAACCCGGTTCCATTCATCGTTACAGATGCGAATGTTACCCTGCGTGAAGGCGGAATCCTAGCGGATATCGCTCCAACGATTCTTGACTTGATGCAATTGCCTAAACCGGAAGAAATGACAGGAACATCTGTCATCGCTACCCGTAAATAAGTTACGTAACAACATATATAATTGGGCGGTTTGGCGTTTGCACATTGAACGAAGGTAAGCAGAAATCGTCTGAAGAAGCAACGCGTTCGCCTTTATCACATGATTTCAACTCATGTAAATAAGTTTAAAGAAATCAGGGGATAACAGCGATCGGAAGACGATTCTGCTGACGTAGTGAAATAAGGGCAAACACAAGTTGGTCCCAAAATTAAATCCCAACTATAAAGGAGATTATCACTCATGACTATTATTTCTGACGTGTACGCTCGCGAAGTCCTTGACTCCCGCGGTAACCCTACAGTTGAAGTTGAAGTATACCTGGAGTCCGGCGCAATCGGACGCGCTATTGTACCATCCGGTGCATCCACTGGTGCCCACGAAGCCGTTGAGCTTCGCGATGGCGACAAATCCCGTTACCTGGGTAAAGGTGTTCTGCAAGCTGTTAAAAACGTAAACGAAACAATCGCTCCAGAAGTGATCGGTATGGACGCTTTGGATCAACTGGGTATCGACAAATTGATGATCGCTTTGGACGGTACGCCAAACAAAGGTAAACTGGGTGCCAACGCAATCCTGGCTGTATCCATGGCTGTAGCTCGCGCAGCTGCTGACGCTCTGGATCTGCCATTGTACGTTTACCTGGGCGGTTTCAACGCTAAAGTACTTCCAGTACCAATGATGAACATCATCAATGGTGGTGAGCATGCTGACAACAACATCGACGTTCAAGAGTTCATGGTTCTTCCTGTTGGCGCACCAAGCTTCAAAGAAGCTCTTCGCGTAGGCGCGGAAATCTTCCACAACCTGAAATCCGTACTGAGCTCCAAAGGCCTGAACACAGCTGTAGGTGACGAAGGCGGCTTCGCACCGAACCTTGGTTCGAATGAAGAAGCAATCACTACAATTATCGAAGCAATTGAAAAAGCAGGTTACAAACCAGGCGTTGACGTATTCCTGGGTATGGACGTAGCTTCCACTGAGTTCTACAAAGATGGTAAATACACACTTGCTGGCGAAGGTAAATCTTACACTTCTGCTGAGTATGTTGACCTTCTGGCTTCATGGGTTGAGAAATACCCAATCATCACAATTGAAGACGGTATGTCCGAAGATGACTGGGACGGTTGGAAATTGCTCACTGAGAAATTGGGAGACAAAGTACAGCTCGTTGGTGATGACCTGTTCGTAACGAACACGGAGCGTCTGGGTAAAGGTATTGACGAAGGTATCGGTAACTCCATCCTGATCAAAGTGAACCAAATCGGTACATTGACTGAAACATTTGATGCTATCGAAATGGCTAAACGTGCAGGATACACTGCTGTAATCTCCCACCGTTCCGGTGAGTCCGAAGACAGCACAATCGCTGACATCGCGGTTGCAACAAACGCAGGTCAAATTAAAACGGGTGCTCCTTCCCGTACAGACCGTATCGCGAAGTACAACCAATTGCTCCGCATCGAGGATCAACTGGGCGAACTGGCACAATACAATGGTCTCAAAGGTTTCTACAACCTCAAAAAATAAGTTGTCTTCTGACAACTGTTGGGCAAGCCGGGTAAACCGGCTTGTCTTTTTTGTCGAGAACATAATAATCACTTACGTATGATAGGGTTGAAAATGATGGCTTAATCTCAGTGAATTGAGGAGATGCCAATACTTGTATCACATGCATAGCTGTGTTACAATTAAAGTAACTGTTTTTATGGTGAGATGTTATGCCCACATGGGTAGGAGGTGGAATGAATGGATATTGCTTTGAAATTGCTGCTCGTCGTATTTTCGATCGGTCTAATCACTGTAGTATTGCTGCAGCACGGGAAAAGCGCTGGTTTGGCGGGTGCCATCTCCGGTGGTGCGGAACATCTTTTCGGTAAAACGAAAGCGCGCGGACTGGATCTTTTCCTGCAACGTGCAACGGTTGTACTGGGTGCAGGATTCTTCATTTTGTCTATTATTGTTACGGTTGTGTCCAAGTAAGACTCGGATTCATTTCCAAACAATTTAATAGCTTGAGCGTAATCGCTTGAATAATTAGCCTTCGTTTCGAGAAGAAACGAAGGTTTTTTAATAAATTTATTCATGTCCAGTCTTTTCCAGTCATCCACATGAACCAGATCTTCGATTTCTTCTCACTTCCGTTCGGTTACCTTCCCTTCCCACATATTCGCCCTGTTCTGGGCCGTTTCTTTTCTGTCTGTTCAGTGTACGAACGATAATGTATGTTTGAGCCCTTGATCTCAAAAATTTCTGATGCAAGAGCTAACCAGATGAGAGCAAACCACATGTAGCATAAATGCTGTTATGATGCATGAAAGCGCGATTAATGCGAGGGACCCCGCAGGCTTGTTTTATTTTGCAGGGGTACGGATGCGCCGGATTGAATTCGTGTATACTAGGGTATGAGATAGTGAGGCCCCCGTTAAAGGCTTCATGTCTGCAAGGTTACCGATACATAGAGAGAGATGAGACGAAATTACACTTTTACGTTTCCCGAGGTGAATATATTAATGATAACTGAACAACAATTGCTCGATTTCATGCGGGAAACCGCCTATAAACCAATGACTTATCAGGAACTGGAACAGCACTTCGAAATTGAAGATGCGGCTGATTTTAAAGCCTTTTTGATTATGCTTAATACGCTGGAGGAATCCGGCAAAATTTTGCTGACCCGGAACAACCGCTACGGCATGCCAGAACGTATGGATCTGGTGCGCGGACGTTTACAAGCTCATGCGAAGGGCTTTGCTTTCCTCATTCCAGAGGATCGAGAGCACCCGGATGTATACATCCACGCGAATGATATGAAAAGCGCCATGAATGGTGATACGGTGTTGGTTAAAGTAACTTCTCAAGGACCTTCCGGTGGACGTTTGGAGGGTGAGATTGTCCGTATTGTTACTCGTGCTGTCACGCAGGTTGTTGGTGTATTCCAAAGCCATGAGGTGTACGGTTTCGTTATACCGGATGATAAGCGGATTAACCGGGATATTTTCATCCCGCGCACCAACTTTGCAGGGGCGGTTGATGGACAGAAGGTCGTAGCAAAGATCGTCAGCTATCCAGAGGGCCGTGCGGCAGCCGAAGGTGAAGTGATCGAAATTCTCGGTCATAAGGATGAGCCGGGTATTGATATTTTGTCCGTTATTCGCAAGCATCAGCTGCCAGAAGCCTTCCCCGATGAAGTGGTGGAGGAAGCCGAAAAAGCGCCAGACGCCATTACGGAAGAAGAAATTGTTCAGCAGGGTCGCCGCGATCTGCGCGGACTTAACATTGTCACGATTGACGGCGAAGACGCCAAGGATCTCGATGACGCTGTCAATGTGGAGAAGCTGCCAAACGGTAACTACCGTCTGGGCGTTCATATTGCCGATGTGGGCTATTATGTACAGGAGAATTCCAAGCTGGATCAGGAAGCCTACAACCGTGGATGCAGTGTATATCTGGTGGACCGGGTTATTCCGATGCTGCCACAGCGTCTGTCCAACGGGATCTGTAGTTTGAACCCGCAGGTAGATCGTTTGACTCTGTCATGTGAGATGGAGTTCAACGACCAGATGAAGGTTGTGAAACACGACATTTTCACGAGTGTAATCAAAACCAAAGAGCGGATGACGTATTCCAACGTCCGTAAAATCCTTGAAGGTGAAGAGCCCGAATTGCTCGAGCGTTATAAGGATCTGGTAGATGATTTCCATCTGATGAAAGAAATTGCTTTGAAACTGCGTGCAATGCGTATGCGCCGCGGTGCGGTTGACTTTGATTTTGAAGAATCCAAAATCATCGTGGACGAAGAATGCAAACCGGTTGATATCGTGAAACGGGAGCGTTCGATTGCGGAGCAAATCATTGAGGAATTCATGCTGGCAGCCAACGAAACGGTGGCAGAGCATTTCCACTGGTTGAAGGTTCCGTTCATTTATCGTGTGCATGAAGATCCTGATCAGGAAAAACTGCAAAATTTTCTCGCCTTTGCGGCGAATTTCGGCCACCATGTCAAAGGACGTGGCAACGCGATTCATCCACGGGCGCTTCAATCCTTGCTTGAGGATATCAACGGCACGAAGGAACAGACCGTTATCAGCACAATGATGCTGCGATCCATGAAGCAGGCGAAGTATGATTCCGAAATGTCGGGTCACTTTGGTCTGGCGGCAGAGTTCTATAGTCATTTCACATCACCAATCCGTCGATATCCCGATCTCGTCATTCACCGGGTTATTCGAGAAGTGATTGAGAACAATGGGGCTTTGCCTGAGAACCGTCAAGAGTATCTGGCTGCACGTATGGCCAATATTGCACAGCAATCTTCGGAACGTGAGCGTGTCGCTGTTGAAGCTGAGCGGGATACGGAGAAAATGAAGAAAGCTGAGTACATGCTTGATAAAGTCGGAGAAGAGTTCGAAGGCATGATCAGCAGTGTAACCAGCTTCGGTATGTTCATTGAACTGGAGAATACGGTAGAAGGTCTGATCCGCCTGAGTGCGCTTACGGACGACTATTATCATTTTGACGATCAACATATGGCTCTGATTGGTGAACGTACTTCCAAGGTCTTCCGCATCGGTGATGAAGTGAAGATCCGTGTTGCACGCGTGAGCATGGAAGAGTATACGATTGACTTCGAAATGGTCGATATGAAACCTCGTGGTGAACGCCCTCCCGGTGGCTTCGGAGGCGGACGTGGCGGTAAAGGCGGACGTCCTGTTAGTGGCGGTGGACGCGGTGGTGCGAAGAGTGGTTCCGGTGGATTCAGTGGTTCGCGTGGTGGTAAAGGTGGCTCTGCTGGTGCTGGAGGCAACCGTGGCGGCAGATCAGCTGAAGATAGCAGCAAAGGCGGTCGTGGCAGTCGTAGCGGAGCTTCGAACACCGTAGGAAGCGCAGGTGGCAAAGGTGGCGGTAAACCGAGAGGTGAGCGTCGTGCTGGAGATGCCGGCGGGTCCGCTGGTCGGAGCAAAGGGGCGTTAAGCTTTGGCTTTGGGTCTGGCAAGGGCGGTTATAGCTCTACAGGGGGTGGCCAGGAAGGCACTTCAGCTAGTGGACAAGGGAATGGTTTGAACAGCGGCAGCAGTCGCGGTGAAGGAAGCTTCAAATCCGGCAAAGGCGGTAGTGGACGCAAAAACACCTCACCTAGCGGTGTGTTTATTGGAGAAGGAGCTACACCAGGCGGTGTTCAGGAAGGCGGAGCACCACGCCGCAAGCGCAAGAAGACTAAAGGTGCACCAGCCAACGGAACGGCGGCTTTTGTACGGAAGAAGAAAAAGTAATCTCGTTTCGCTGAGCATGAAATGAGTGTAATGAGAAGGGGCGGCGCCGACCGCCTCTTTCTTGATTTTAACAGCGGTCCTTGCTACAATTAAGGTCTGGCATGTGGTACCTGGGGAAATGTATGGTGCGCTGCTGTAGAGCATTGGTACCGGCTTATTTTACGGAGAAGGAGTGAGGACATGGGCAAGAGTGATGGACAGAGTAAAGTGCTTGCACAGAATAAAAAGGCTTCCCATGACTACTTCATTGAAGATACGTATGAAGCGGGCATGGTGCTTACCGGAACGGAGATTAAATCTCTTCGTAACGGCCGTGCGAATATTGGCGATGCATTTGCCACGATTCGGAACGGTGAGATTCATATTCACAATATGCATATTAGTCCCTTTGAACAAGGGAACCGTCATAATCCAATTGATCCAACCCGTACTCGCAAGTTGTTGATGCATAAAGGGCAGATTCACAAGCTGCTTGGGCTGTCGAAGCAGGACGGATACAGCATTGTGCCGCTGAAGATCTATATTCGCAACGGGTATGCAAAGCTATTGCTCGGACTGGGTAAAGGTAAGAAGCAGTATGATAAACGGGAGTCTGCTGCAAAACGCGATGCACAACGTGATATTCAACGGGTACTGCGCGAGAAGCAGAAGGTTGCTCGTTGATTAAATGCATCGATGCCGTAAGATGAACATTAAGTTAGAAGTAATTGAGAAGTAAGATATGAGATCTCAAGTTTTACCCGTCATGGGGTGAAGCTTGGGATTTTTTTAGTAAGTTCTTTTGATTGCGTGGTGGTCTGTCACCATATTTGTATCGCTGTTGCTTAGTTCAGTCAGACAGTGGGTAAAATAGATGTACGATTGTTCGTTACCTCAGGTTTGGGTAAACTTTACTTCGCTTAAGGGACGCGGTATAATATGTAGACGATTGAGCCATCTGTTGTATTGGTTAAACTTGCACAGTTGCTCAGCCTGCTGGAACGTCTTCCAGTAATCTGTACTATATCGGTGATTCGCCCTGTGTTATGATGTTCTTGTAGCAGACAGGAATGCCGAGTTTGAAAGAAGCATCTTTTTACCTTGGAGGAAAAAGATGTGCAGCACCTTTGCTCCGTATTCACGGATTAATCCTGGAGCCCTTCTTATATGAGGGGGCGTTTATGGATTCGACGGGGATAGTTCGAGCATGGGTAGCGGGTAGTGGGGACGCGTCCACTTCATCAACGCTAAAGCCTATTAAACGGCAAACAACAAACAAACTACGCTTTCGCAGCCTAAGAAACTGTGTGCGTGCTTCTAACCTGCATCGCCCATGTGACAGGATTAGGGGCTAACAAGTAGTGGGATACGCTGTCACATCTCCGCCTGGGGTGTGCTGAAGAAGACAATCAGGCTGACCCAACGTATAGCCGGTTACGGGGCGATACTCGGGTGACATCAAAACTGTGACTACACCCGTAGAAGCTTATGTGTCGTTATCTTCGGACAGGGGTTCGACTCCCCTCGCCTCCATTAGAGTGAGCAAAAACCATCAACCAGTGTTCTGGTTGGTGGTTTTTCAGTTTATGATATAATAAGCATAAATTTAGATGGGGGGATTCAAAATGTTCGAAAATCGTGAACAGCTCCAAGAAATTTTAAAAAAAGCAAATCAACATGCACGGAAACAAGCTAAAGAGTCCGGTGCCTCTATTTATTATATAAAGAATAACAAACGCGTTCGTGAGGATGCTGAAGGTAATAAATTCGAAATTATTTTTGATGCTACTGGGAAACGGCTGGAGTTTGAGTATCATGAGTGAAACTAGACCAGTCATGACTGTGTTTGCGGGTACCAATGGAGCAGGGAAAAGTACACTCAGCATGCAAATGAAAGAGTGGCTTGGTGAACTGGTTGATCCAGATCAAATTGCAAGAGAGTTGAAGCCAGAGAATCCACGCAGTGCTGACCTGTCTGCTGGCAGGGAAGCTGTAAAAAGAATCCGATCACTCATTAAAAATGGTGTAAACTTCGCTATTGAAACGACATTGTCCGGATCATTTGTTTTAAAACATATGGAAATAGCAAAAGAATACAATTATGAAATTGTCGTTTACTATATCGGTCTTGAGGATGTTCAAATGCATATAGATCGTGTAGCCTCTCGTGTTGAACAAGGTGGACATTGGATTTCAGAAGAAGACATTCGTTATCGATATGGCCAGTCATTGAAGAACCTTAAACCGGCTCTAGCCATCGCAGATCAGGTTATCATCATTGATAATACATACAAGCCTTTAATTGTTGCGGAAATCATACAGAGTAATTTGATCTATTGTGTGGAGTCAATACCTGCTTGGTCTAATCCTGTTCTTGTTAGGTACGGATGAAAGCGTGACATCAAAACTGTGACTACACCCGTAGAAGCTTATGTGTCGTTACTTCGGACAGGAGTTTGACTCCCTTCGCCTCCATTAAGAAACGAAAAATAAATGACCATTAATCAGTTTTATGATTGATGGTCATTTATTTGCTATCTTTAATATGTCATAAATGAATTTAGAGCATTAATTGGTGAGAAGATCAAGTAATCACATATTTCTATTTAATTGTTTTCGGATATGTAATTAACTTCTGAAAAATCTTTTATAAATAGAAGTATATTGAGAAGGAGAGACTTCATTAACGTCTGAGAATAAACGTTCATGCAACTTATTATCGTACATGACTGGCTCTGAGTAATTAGTTTTAAATACGATTAACTGTTTTCCATAAAAAAGAGGAGTGAACATATTTTGCAATATATGAGTTCTGTACTCTTCAGTAATTGAGTTATGAGTTTTAATATACTCTTTAATAGAATGTGTGTACCTATCTATTGATTGATTTACACTTTTGGCTTCAGCGTCAATTCCAACAATGAATGAATTATCTACACTTTGATAAGATGTTGAATATTGTTTTTCAAACTCTATGGCTGCCCTCTCATTGTCAGCAATTCCTACGATGACATAACCTACCTTATTAGGACCAAGATTGTTAATAGCAGTTAAGGTTTTTATGATTTTATTAATACCATTTTTATTTATTTTATTTTCACCAAATGTTACAAGCCCAATTTTAAAATCATAAAGATTCTGTTCAGTTCGTGATTTCATAATAATATTAGTACATTGCATTGTCCAATCGTCTACAGCAGGATCTTCAACTGATGATTTAGAGAATGCGGGTCTAATTTTACCCATAACAAAAGATATTTTTGTATTCATCTTGGCTACTAACCGTAATTCGCTTAGGGATTCTGCTGTAAACAATTCATTTCCTATTCCTTGTAAGTTTCTGTAGAACAAATCATAATTTACAGAAGATAAGTTCTCTTTAAAAATTAAGTTGTGGATTGCCATGAATACAGACTGAAAGGGAAATGCTAGATCTTTAATAGATCTGCTCTCTGGAGACTTATTATATATGCAATTTTTGAAAGAAATTCTATTCTGAGTGAGAACTTCTTTAATAACTGAAAAAACTGTGTTAAATTTCTTTTCAATTATAGACCTTGTTACTCTATCTACAGCGTTCTCTATTGTTGTCATTTCAAGGGGAGCTCGGGTACTTAAGGGATTGGGGTCATAACCGTAGTATTTATTAAGAGTTTCACTGGTATAAGCAGCCCGTTCACCATCGTTTAAAATCATATTTGCAATAATAAAGGCAACAATTTCTTCGTCTCTAGAGCCTCTTAATAACCCAGCATCAATTATTTCATTACTTACCCAGAATACCTTTCCTGTATAAATACCATATTGAAGTCTGTGGTTACTGAGACTGATGTTTGACATTTCATTTAATTTTAGTATATCTTTTGAAACATCCCCTCTTGCTTGAGATGACAAAGTTCTTACTAGCTCTGAGAACTTACTGTTTACACCTACCTGCCTTAATTCTTGAAGAGATAAATGCCGTCCAGTAGAGTTTATTCTCTTAAAGGCTTCTTCAATTTGACTAGAGTCTTCATAAGAAAAAATAGAGACTGGAAGAGGATAATTAGCTATATTGCGGCAAATATCTGCCGATATAGTACCGCCTTTTTGCTTTAGATGTCCTTGCCTCATCAAGTTAATAGTGTCAGGCATTGTCTCGAGATTAAAAAAACCCGATTTCAAGCTATATTTTTGCTCAATTAATGAGCAAATTGCATCTAACCTTTGCATGCCGTCAATTACCTCTAATTCTCCTCCAGCATTCTCGGCAAAAAGGAACATAGGTACAGGTAAATTATTCATGACGGTATCAATAAAATTTCTCTTTTCCTCTATAGTCCAACACAACTTACGCTGATATTGCCTATTAACTATTAACTTTTTGGCAGCATATAAACTGTACATCTGCGAGATACTATAGGATTTAATTAATGGTTCATTTCCTAATTTCTTTGAACTGCTCAAAAAATCACATCCCCAAAATTCATTGTATGAATCTAATATATATTATGATTGTAAAATTAATTTTCTACAATAGCTTAATAGAAAATTTTGTATAATAAGAAGAGTAGGTTCTATAATTAAACATGTTGCTTATGTTCCGTCTAAAGTAAGATAATGTAAGAAGACAATCAGGCTGTCCCAACGTATATTCGATTACGGGGCGATACTCGGGTGACATCAAAACTGTGACTAACTCGTAGAAGCTTATGTGTCGTTATCTTCGGACAGGGGTTCGACTCCCCTCGCCTCCAAGAAAAAAAGAATCAGACGGTGAGCATCTGAATGATGTTCCACCGATCTGATTCTTTTTTATTACAACTTTACGGAACATGAATTGTAGAAGTAGAACGGCCAAAGGTCGTGACTCAGGCGGGCATCCTGAAATGGAGTAAAATCAAAGCATTGAGGAAACGCATGATGCCAATGTCTATAACTTGCTGGCGGATCCGCAGTAAGGTCATTCCGGAATAGAAATATCCCCCGTGAGCTTGGCGGCACGGCGGGGGAGATGTAGTGGATGTTACTACCTCCTTTTTTCATTGGAGGATTATAAGATTAGTAGCAGAAGACGGAAGATGTAGCGTATCCGTCCCGCAAACAGCCGGAGAAGTGTAAAGGTTGTATGGGGCAGATGGGATGGAGTGAAGCAGTTTACCCTAAGCCGGAAGATCGATGTGTAAGAAAGGAAAAGCCTTCTAAAATGTCGAATTTACGAATTTATAGGAGGTGACATCATGAATCAATTTCCACCACAACAATACAAAACAGTTCGCGTTAACGCTTTGCACGATCCAGGACCAATTGCAGAATGGGAGAAAGAGCTAAACCGTCAATTTACAGCAGGATGGAAGCTTCACAGTTTAGTACCTCAAACTGATGAGGATGGAACATACTGCAACGTGGCGATTTTCGAAAGAATAGGATAGTACTCAATGTAAATTAGGCATCCTTCGGGATGCTTTTTCTTCTGTTAGATGCAGGGGATCACTGATATGTTGTAGAAATATATCAAAGAAACTCATTTTCTGTAGAAAGAAGTGGTATTTTGGAGAGATTTTTTAGATGGATTAGTAACAGGAATACTATGATTGGGATTTTGATCAGTGCTGTTATTCTAGGGGGAATTACATACTATCTAAATACTATAATCCCTAAACCAGAGACGATTAAAGCTTTGTTTACTTACCTTTACCAAAACCCAGGGAAATATCTATTAACTACGTTTATGAACATTGCATCATTTGTTTCCGTATTCCTTGCAGGCGGGATTATCATAGGTGTGTCAGTTGTAGTACTGTTTAACAATGATGAATGGGATCTTAGTATTGTTCAAAAGATTCTGGTGATTCTTCTCGGACTTGTCGGTCTGGTTGCTTTAATATTCAGTTTTGTTTATCTCACATACTTAAGTAAATTGGTATTTGTAATTATTCTCGCAGGTCTCGCAGCCTTAGTAATTGTGTGGCTAATAAGTGAATCAGGAAATAACCGTTAGAGAAAAGCGCCATCGGGGTGCTTTTCTTTAGCTCTCATATGGCTGAATGTGAGTAGAATTAAGCTTCTTAGTATGAGAACGTCCGTTTGCAGGGATCAGTCCATTGAAGAGCGGAAAACAGTAACTGAGTGAGCGTACGCATGGATGCATATGATGGTCACCCAAACGTTGAAACCAAATCAACACAAAATGAGTAAAAAAGCTTAAACGAAAAGCTCTTCAAATTTTGTTTAGGCTTGCTCACCTCGACACTTTTCTTTCAAGAAGGTAATATATTCCTGAACCGAACAAATTTGAATGGGGGATTAAGATGTAAATAGTTGATAAAGATACACTTCTTCTGGAAGCTCACGACCTTTTTGATATTGATACACGCATCAATGCATCAGGGCCTGATTATTATAATGAACTTGTAATTCATGCAGTGCATCTCCATGGTGCGGTTTTTAGCTTGGAAGGAATGTAAATTGTAGCTGATAAATCCACAAAAGAACATTATGGCGATTTATTCAAACGCTTAGAAGATGCACTAAAGAGACATAACAGTTAAATACGATCAATCAGGACGAGCCGTGATGCTTGTCCCTTTTTATTTCTTCAACCTGCATGTGATTTCTTGTAGGCCACGAAACCAATAGTAAGCTTTAACAGCAACGAACATTTTGGGAAGAGTGTCGCTTAGTAAAGCATTCAAGAGTTCATAAATCATTTCAATAACTGTCATAGTGGATAGTCCTCCTAATGTTTTCTTGCCTTATTCATCGTGCTTTCTCCAGTTAGAGTTGCTGAGAGATTAAAATGTGCTGGTATTGAATGAAAACTTTTTTAGCAATTCATTCCATACTCTAGTAGTCGGTCCATCTCAGCGAAAGGGTGCGGTGAGAGTTACTTAACTTGCCTCATGACCTTATACGGGAACATCTATTGGTGCTTTAGGAGGCTTTTAAAATTATTTTTGGAGGTAGAGAACATGAACATCAGAATGTGCCAATCGATCAGATTAATGCAGCAGCCTACAACCCCCTCGTTGATCTCTAGCCTGGGGATCTGGAGTGTGAAAAGTTTCGACGCAGCACAGAGGAATTCGGTTATGTGGAGCCGATTGTCTGGAACGAACGGACCGGGAACATTGTCGGCGGCCATCAACGGTATAAGATCATGGTCAACGAGCTGGGCCACACTGAGCTGCGGGTATCCGTGGTGGATCTGGACAATCCGCAGGAACGGCTCCTGAATATTGCTTTGAACAAGGTATCTGGTCGTTGGGATGATGAGGCTCTGGGTAGATTGCTGGGTGAGTTGCGGGCTGATGGGGCCGACCTGGTGTTGTCTGGATTTGACCAGGAGGAATTCGAGGATCTGATAGCAGAGATTGGTACTGTTCCAGATACGGAGATTGAAGTTCCAGTCGTTGAGGATGATTTCGATGTTCAAGGTGCATTAGATAACATTCAGGTACCTGAGGCGCAGCGGGGTGATATCTGGCAGCTTGGTCCCCATAAGTTGATGTGCGGAGATTCTACCAGTGAAGAGGATGTCGGTTTCCTGATGGATGGGGAGCTGGCCAACCTGGTAGTGACCGAACCGCCTTACAGTTATAAAGAGTGATTCGGCGCGCTTGGCCGCTGACAGCCGGAGTATCATACAAAACGACGACATGCCCGCAGAGGAATTTGCGGGCTTCTTGCATGCAGTATTTGAACAGTACGCGAACTTGATGAACTCTGCAGCCGGGATCTATGTGTCTTACCCTTCCTCTTATCAACGGAAATTTGAAGGATGCCATGAACACTGCCGGCATTGTCGTTCGTAGTCAATGTGTTTAGGTTAAGAACGCAGCATCGTTTGGGTGGTCACAGTACCGTTGGCAGCATGAGCTTGTTTTCTACGCTCATTTGAAGAAGAACGCTCCCTCTTGGTACGGGGAATGCCAGCAAAGTACAGTATGGCGTTAGAATTGATGGTGGATGAGCGGGAGCTATCAACGGTTTGGGAAGTATCTCGTGGTGAACGCAACGATAATGAACTGGTGCTTCGCACATTCAGCAAGGCGTTTGCGAAGCAAAAAGACGTGACCGGACTGGTCGTTCATAGCGACCAAGTGTTCCAGTACACGTCTCATGCTTACCACGACATGCTGCTAAAGGTTGGCGCCCGAATCAGCATGTCTCGCCGAGGAAATTGTTATGACGATGCCTCTATGTAGAGTTTCTTCTCGCATCTCAAAACGGAAGGACCCTATCCTTAACATATCCGAACGGTTACCGAGGCACAAAGCAAAATCGAAAAATCTATCCGTTTTTACAACCGAAAACGGCCACAACGAAAACTAAAAAAACTGATACCGGTAGAATACCGACGCCAGTTTGCAGCCTAGGGTCTTTTTATAATGTCTACAAAATGGGGTCTTGACCAGTTCTGGTTGGTGGTTTTTCAGTTTATGATATAATTATTTTATAGTTAGATGGAGGGACTCAAGATGTTTGAAAATCGAGAACAGCTCCAAGAAATTTTAAAAAAAGCAAGTCAAAGAATCAGGTGCATCCATTTATTATATTAAAAACAACAAACGTGTACGTGAAGATGCAGAAGGATACAGACTCGAGATCATTTCTGATACAACAGGACAAAGACAGGAATTTGATTGCCATGAGTAAAAAACAATTAGGGTTAACCGGAACAGACCTAAGGCTCTGGACATGGAATAATAAGGGTTAGCATAGTCAAGCTGTAATGGAGAGGAGATCGTGGTTTCATGGTCAACATATCGTTAATAGAGCAGGTTTCTATCCGGGAAAAGGCCGTGGCCTTCACGTTTGATGATGGACCACATCCTGTATATACGCTTCAATTGCTTGAGATTTTCCGTAATGTGGGTGGGCGGGCGACTTTTTTTATGATTGGCAAGGAAGTGGAAGAATACCCGGGAATAGCGGCTGAGGTGCATCGTGAAGGGCATGAGATTGCTAATCACACCTATACTCATCCGGATCTAACCAAGCTGACGCTGGAGCAAGCCGGAGAAGAACTGCAACGTGCGGAAATCCTCATCCGGGAGGTGACGGGGGAACCTACGAAGTGTTTCAGACCACCGTATTTTGGCGTGAATGATGACATTCTATCTCTGGCTGCGGAGCGGGGATATCGATCAATAGGTGCGGTCAACGGCGCTGCGAAGGATTGGGATAATCCCGGTGTCGATCATATTCTGGAACATACCCGGTCTACGGTGAAGCCAGGCAGCGTTTTCCTGTTCCATGACGGGTACGGAGATCGTTCCCAGACCGTGGAGGCGGTTCGTGTGCTGGTCGAGGAACTGGCCGCAGCGGGGTACCGCTTCGTAACGGTAAGCGAAATGTTGGCAAACTCCAGTGATGTTTGACGAAACGAACCTGAACTGCTGGCCCTTCATTCTTTAGAATGGTAGGGCCCTTTTTGGGTAGATTAAAGGACTTTTTTTGAAATTTTACTTCGTACTAGAATCTAATCTATAATAATAGGCTAATATAAACTGCGTCAGGAGGATACAATGGACTTTATCAAAAATCAACTAGACGGAACGGGCATGAGTGAACAAACCATTGGATATCTTGCGAACATGATCATGGTGGTATTTATAGCTGTGGTCTCCATACTGGCCAATTTTATAGCCAAAAAAATCGTGCTGAAGATTATTATCCAAATCGTCAACAACAATCGGTACACGTGGGATAAAATCATTGTGGAGAAAAAAGTGTTCCACAA
This sequence comes from Paenibacillus sp. NPDC056933, assembly GCF_042674385.1. Classification (NCBI taxonomy): domain Bacteria; kingdom Bacillati; phylum Bacillota; class Bacilli; order Caryophanales; family Paenibacillaceae; genus Paenibacillus; species Paenibacillus sp. NPDC056933. Next base: position 60,799 of record NZ_JBHUQN010000007.1, read on the forward strand.
GCTCTCGCATCTCGTACCGGCAATCATCATCTATTATTCGGCGTATATCTTTCCGTCCTATCAAGCTTTGATTGAAAAAGCAGCTTTAACGTATATGATCGTCGTAACTATCACGGTATTGAATGCATTACTCAATGCTTTTGACACGATATATCGTTCATATGAAGTCTCCAAGATCAGACCGATTAAGGGATACATTCAGGTGGCCAAAATCGTTCTTTTTATCATTGGGGGCATTATCGTCATCTCGAGCCTCATTGGTCAGAATCCGTTAATTATTCTTAGTGGACTTGGTGCGTTGTCAGCCGTTCTGATGCTGGTCTTCAAGGATTCCATATTGGGATTGGTGGCGGGCGTGCAATTATCATCGAATGACATGGTGCGTGTCGGTGACTGGATTGAAATGCCCAAGTATAATGCCGACGGCGACGTCATCGATATTACATTAAACACGGTAAAGGTAATGAATTTCGATAAAACGATCACCATGATCCCAAGCTATGCGCTCATCTCGGATTCGTTTAAGAATTGGAGAGGCATGCAGGTATCCGGTGGCAGAAGGATTAAGCGAAGTGTCTATATCGATACAAGCAGCATAAGCTTCTGTACCAAGGAAATGATTGGGGAATTTCAGAAGATCCACTATCTTACGGATTATCTCGTGACCAAATTAAATGAGATTAACGAATACAACATGGAACACCACATTAATACGGAAAGTATTGTGAACGGTAGACAGCTTACGAATGTGGGTGTATTCAGAGAATACATTCATCAATATTTGAGAAATCATCCGAAAATTCATAAAGATATGACGTTGATCGTGAGACAGTTAGCGCCGGGAGATAACGGACTGCCGCTTGAAATCTATGCATTCAGTAATGATATCAATTGGGGTGTGTATGAATCGGTTCAAGCGGATATCTTTGACCACATCTTTGCGGTTGCGCCGACATTTGGCCTTCGTGCCTTCCAGAATCCAACGGGTCATGATATCGTGCAACTCAAAGAAAGCCCACAATATTCGAGAGGATATTGAGAGCTGTTATTTAACTGATTCAATAAATATGAACAGAGGAAGCACCGTAAAGGTGCTTTTTTTTTGTTTAAAAAGTGACATATATACTATTTACAAAAATGGAAATAATTAATAGTATAATTATATGGGTGTGATTTCCAGTTTTTTTACCCTTATCATCTTGCAGCTAGAAATACAATGTCCCGCTTTGAAGATTGGAAAATTTAATGGAGGTGAATTTTGTGGCACGTGTATTAGTTGTAATGATGCCTGCAGAAGGACATATCAATCCGTCGCTCGGGGTAATCAAGGAACTGGTTGAGAACGGGGATGAAGTCGTCTACTGTTGCACGGAAAAATACCGGATGAAGATTGAAGCGTTAGGCGCACAGTTTAAAGCTTACTCCTTCAACGAGGCAACCCTGCTCAACAACCCAAATCTGAAGCCATTTGAAATTAAGCACCCTTATCAATTTTTGTATATGATGTTGGAAAAAATAATTCAACGGTTTATTCCGGATGTTCTGAATCTGATCGAAAATGAAACCTATGATTATTTAATTTTTGACTCCTTAATAGGTTGGGGAGGGCAAATTTTAGGCGAAAAGCTGGGTATACCAACGGTATGCTCAACCACCACTTTTGTCTTTGTAGAGCCTTTTGGATCAGGCAAGCTTAAGGATGACACGGAGGAGGTCAAGGAGCTGTATAACGGAATCATGGAGATGTCCCAGCAAATAGCTTCCCAGTTTAATGTGGCTGTGCCTTCTCTGGCGGAACTTTCAGGACATTCAGGGCAATTGAAGATTGTCTATACAAGTCGTTATTTTCAACCCATGGGGGACAAGCTGGACGACAGCTTTGTATTCACCGGCCCATCTATTACACCTCGCAAGGATGCACCATCTTTTGCAAACGAATCTCTGCATGCTCTATATAAACAGGCAGTTTATATTTCGATGGGAACCATTTTAAATAAGGATCTTGATTTTTATAAACTTTGCTTTACGGCTTTTCATGATCTGCCTGTGCAGTTTATACTGTCTTCGGGGAAGGATACTGATATAGAACCCATTGCAGATCTCATTCCTGAAAATTTCATCATAAGACCCTATCTCCCACAATTGGAAGTGTTGCAGCATGTAGATGTTTTTCTGACACATGCAGGTATGAACAGTACAAGCGAAGCTTTATATTACAATGTACCGTTGGTAATGCTCCCGTTAACTTCAGACCAGCCGCGTGTAGCAGGCCGGGTAGAGGAGCTGGGGGCAGGGGTTATCGTGGATAAAAATAACCTCACAGCCGATGTATTGAGAAGCGCGGTATTAGAGGTGCTTGGTAACGCCTCCTATAAGGAACAGGCAGAGGTTATTGGGAGAACGCTCCGCGAAGCTGGCGGGTACAAGCAGGCTGCTAGGGCGATAAAGGACCTTATGGGTAAGCAGTCGATATCGGTCACAACCATCTCTTCGGTTGAATGAAGAGGGGACTGCCCTTCAATAGAACTAGCGAGAAAGCCACTACCCCGTTAAACGGGTTGGTGGCTTTCATTTGATTCATCCGCGTACGGAGGGGTAGAATAAACGAGAGGGCATATTACTTTTTCCATATCGTTTACATACTTTTCGCAAAGGAGAGTTCTTTAGATGAATCATACAATCCCGGAATATACGTTGAATGATGGCTTGAGAGTACCTGCCATTGGGTTTGGTACCTACAGCTTAAAAGGAGAAGAGGGCGTCAAATCCATAGCATCCGCGATGGATGCAGGTTATCGCTTGATCGACACCGCGTATAACTATGAGAACGAGGCGACTGTCGGAAAGGCGATCAAGCAGAGCCCAGTTTCCAGAGAAGAGCTGCTGATCTCATCCAAGCTGCCAGGGCGTTACCATGCTTTTGAAAAGGCGATTGTAGCCATTCAGGAATCCCTATACAGAGCAGATCTGGATTATTATGATCTATATCTGATTCACTGGCCGAACCCCAAGCAGGATATGTATGTGGAAGCGTGGCAGGCACTCATCGAAGCGAAGAAACGCGGATATATCCGTTCCATCGGAGTTAGTAATTTTCTTCCCGAACATAATGAACGCTTGATTAAAGAGACCGGAGTAGCGCCAAGTCTGAATCAGATTGAGCTGCATCCATTCTTTGATCAAGCGGATCAGCGGGAGAAGGATTCGCAACATGGTATTGTTAATGAATCGTGGAGTCCCATTGGGCGTGGCAATGATGCGGTACAGGATATCGTAAAAGACGAAAAGATCCTTCGTATTGCCGAGGCACATGGGAAAACGGGTACTCAGGTTATTTTGCGCTGGCATACCCAGCTCGGGTCAATTCCTATTCCTAAAGCTGGCTCTCTTCAACACCAGCAAGAGAATATCGATATTTTCGATTTCGAGCTGAGCGAGAAGGAGATGGAAGTCATTTCTTCTTATAACCGTGAGGATGGACGGTTGTGGAATCAGGACCCGAGTGAATACGAAGAGTTTTAAATTGCTAAATTTGAAAAACGTGCGATTCACCGTAAGGTGAGTAAAACGAGTATGAAGGAAACGTAGCCTCCTATTCTACGAAGTTGTAGATAGGGGGCTTTTTGTTGTATTAAAAGAGTTGAATGCAGTTGGAGCAGGAGTAGTATGGGCGAAGTTATTCATGTATCTAGTAGTACTTTGAATTTTCATATTTGCAAAATAAGTTTTAAAACTACTCCACCAGTTTTTCAGACCTCTGTGCCATATCCTGTAAAACGCGAGCCACCTTACTTTTTCTGCCTTTTGCTATTCTCTGTATTCTTGCGAGAGATTTTTTATACGCTTCCACATCTGTTTGAAGCGCGAAGTGTTTGGCGGCAATCCGTAATGTTTTCTTTAACAATCGTGCGGAAGAACGCGTTGTTCTGGACCGGAGGCCTCTGCGCAAAATTCGCAGCGTTTTTTTGTAGGTTTCGAGGTCAGCTGATGGTGGTACAACGCAGAATAAATTGAGTGCGGAATCATTGAATCCATAGGTTTCAAGCATGATTTTCAGATTCTCTGTATTGAGCACTTCCCCTCGGAAATGAGTGGGATGTTCCTGATGATAACCTACGACCTCTTTCATGCAGTAGAAGGGCACTTTCAAACGATGCAGCCTGTAGCCAAGATCCCAGTCTTCAAGCCCATAGAGTACAAACCGCTCGTTGAAACCTCCAACTCGATTCAGAAAGCTTCGGCGGATGGATACACACCGTGTGACAAGCAACATCCATGGAGCCACATCGGTGCTGGCAAATTGCTTGATGACACCAGGCGGTATTTTGGATGGGAATATCACTTTGGACAATGCATCTGTCTGATGAATGATATCTTCTGGGGTGACCAGTGGGACAATTTCATTCGCTGCATCAAATTCAGGACGCCATAAGTTTGAAGGGGTAAGGATCGAACGACAATGTTCTTTTTCCGATGGCGAGAAGTCTGGATAGTAGTGAGTATAAGCATCGGCAAAGGAATGCGGAAAACCCGAAACGACAGCTCTGGAATTTTTACGATGATATTGACGCACTGTTTGGATGAATTCGGGTAATGCCAGAAAGTCAGCATCACAGAAGATAACATACAGACCTTTGGCATGCTGAAGCCCCAAATTCCGAATCGCTGATCTGCCACGTTGCTCCGTTTGCGATACGTAGGTCAAAGAATATGAAGACTGGAATGCCTGGATCTGTTCTTTCGTTCCATCAGTGGAACCATCATCAGCTACGATGACTTCGAAAAGGTGTTTCGGATAGGTTTGTGTCTCGAGGGCTGCCAGTGTAAGCAATAACTGATGGGCACGGTTATAGGTTGGGATAATGACGCTGTAGCGGATCGCCATTCCTGTTTCCTCCTTTACGTGGTTGGATGCTCCTTATGAAAGAACACGTTCAAGTAAGAAGTGATATTAGTTTATTCCATATATGTCCTAGCGACTGGTCAAACACCCTCTGATTTTGGAAACAGGCTTGATCGATCTCCTTCTTTTGCTTACCATTCAATCTGGAAATATGATCTTGATCTCTTGCATTCATGTGCAAATCCTGCGCTGCACAAGGAAATATCAAATTTTGGATATGTCGGCAAGAATGGAAGATAGCCATTGTAACGGGCAAGCGGTAACTTTATGGGGAGCAATAACAGGGCTGCTTATCAACGATACGAATTCAATGGGGGGACGTGAAGCAATGAAACGGTCATGGAGAAAACGACTGGCAATTGGAATCTGCCTGATGATGAGTATTACTGCTCTTGCAGGCTGCTCGGGAGACAACGGAAGTGCAGGTGAAGCAGAAGGAGATGGACCTACACCCATTTCAATCTGGATGTCGATGAATACGAATGCGTCCATCACACTCAAGAGCATGAATGAAATTACGGCGATTAAGGAATGGGAGAAGAAAACCAATACCAAAATCGAATTCCAGCATCCTGCTGTGGGTGCCGAGACCGAACAGTTCAATGTCATGATTGCCTCGAATCAGCTGCCTGATGCCATGTTTGTCAATGGAGATTACGCCAAACTGTTCAATGATGGCATCATCATTCGACTTAACGAACTCATTGATGAATACGCTCCCAATTTGAAAAAAATCCTGGATGAGAATCCCGAGGTTGCCAAACAGTTAAAAGCGGACAACGGAGATATCTATGCGATACCGCATCTGCGTCTGGGGGAATACAAAACCTTCGGCGGTACGTTCATCCGTCAGGATTGGCTGGATGAGCTGAAGCTGGAGAAACCGGAAACGATTGAGGAGTGGGAGACGGTACTCAAGGCCTTCAAGGAGAAAAAAGGTGTAGCAGCGCCCCTGTTGTTTGGTGCACCACCCAAAATGACCACGATGGGACCAGCCGCACCGACGTATCTGGAGGCTTATGGCATCACTAATAATACGTTTATGAAAGATGGCAAGGTGGTCTATGGACCAATCGAGCCGGAATACAAGGAATTTCTAACGATGTTCCATCGCTGGTATCAGGAGGGATTGATTGATCCCGATTTTGCTACCAATGATCAGAAAACATACGATGCCAAAATTTTAAGCAGTCAAGCTGGTGCGTTTTTCACCTTCATCGGTGGAGGCGTAGGCCGCTACCTGCCCGCTCTGCAGGAAACGGACCCGAGCGCCAATTTGACAGCCGTGCAATATCCGGTGCTGACCAAAGGGGATGAACCGATGTTTACCGGACGTTCCTGGGAGTGGAGCAGTAGCGGCGTTGTGATCACCAATAGCAACAAACACCCGGAAGAAACGGTCAAGGCACTCGATTATTTCTTCAGTGAAGAAGGGCATATGCTGAAAAATTTCGGTGTGGAGGGCCTAACGTATACGATGAAGGACGGTTACCCGACCTATACCGATGAGATTTTAAAAAATCCGGATGGTTTGTCGGTTGCTCAGGCCATGGCCAAACATTTTATTGCGAACTATCCCTTCGTAGGGGAGGATGATGATCGGTACAACGAGCAATATTATCAGCTCCAGCAGCAGAAGGATGCAGCTGTTCTGTTCTCCAAATACAGTGAGAATACGCTGAAAGTAGGACTTCCTCCTACCAGTCTGACAACGGAGGAATCTTCGGAATACAGCAAAATTATGAGTGATATTGGAACCTATCGGGACGAGATGTTCGTCAAATTTGTCATTGGGGTCGAGCCGATTGAGAACTTTGACAAGTTTGTGGATCAGATCAACAAGTTTAACGTGAAACGGGCTATTGAAATTCAGCAAGCTGCCCTGGATCGTTATAACGCCAGATAAGGAAGAGATGTCCACGGGTGGTAAAGCACTTACCGCTTTTACCGCCGTGGATGCCCTCTTTGGAATGAAAAAGGAAGGGGATGAAGAAGGTGTCGCACAAGCTCTCCTTGTTATGGCTCAACTACAAAAAGAATAAAGCCATCTATTGGATGGCTCTTCCCGTCGTTTTATATTTTCTCGTCTTCAAATATCTGCCGATGTACGGAGCTATAATTGCGTTCAAGGACTACTCGGTGGGCAAAGGCATATGGGGCAGTGATTGGGTCGGATTGCAGCATTTCCGTGATTTCTTTCAAAGTTATTATTTCTGGCGAATCCTGAAGAATACTCTATTGTTAAGTTTTTATCAGCTGTTGTTCGGTTTCCCGGCTCCCATTCTCCTTGCCCTTCTGCTTAATGAGCTTCGAAGTCAAATCTTTAAACGCACGGTGCAGACGATCTCGTACATTCCCCACTTTATTTCGATTGTCGTCATTTGTGGCATGATTGTTGATTTCTCGTCGCGTGATGGGCTATTCAACACCATTATTGGTTATTTTGGTGGTCAGAGCAGCGCGCTTCTCAGCGATCCGGCCAATTTTCGTACCATTTACACGGCTTCATCGGTTTGGCAGGAGCTTGGCTTCTCCAGCATTATTTATTTGGCTGCGCTAAGCGGCATTAACCCCGAGCTCTACGATGCTGCCAACGTGGACGGAGCGAGTCGGCTTCGCCAGGTGTGGCATATTACGCTTCCCGGCATCATCCCGATGATTATGATTCTCCTCATACTCCGCATTGGTGGACTGATGGAGATTGGGTTCGAGAAAATAATTCTGCTCTATAATCCGAATGTGTATGATACGGCAGATGTGATCTCAACGTTTGTCTACCGCAAAGGGATTAGTGAAAGTGCCGAGTTCAGCTATACAACCGCGGTGGGTCTCTTCCAGTCGGTCATTAACTTTACGCTGCTAATCGGTGCCAATCGCCTGTCCAAGGTGATATCCAATACCAAGCTGTTCTAGCCAAGAACGAGGTGAAGGGAGGGATTTCTTTGCAAATGAAAAGATCCATTGGAGAGCGGCTGTTTGGTGGTGCCAACGCGATTCTGATGACAGGGCTGATTGTCGTAACCTTGTATCCGCTGCTGCATGTGCTGAATGCATCGCTTAGCGACTCAGGTCAACTCATGGCCCATAGAGGCCTGCTGCTTTTCCCCAAAGGAATTACAATGGAGAGCTACAAGCTGGTGCTAAGCAACCCCAACATTCTGTCTGGATACCGGAATACGATATTCATTGTGGTGGTGGGCACGGCGCTTAATCTGCTGTTTACGATTCTGGGGGCGTATACGTTGTCCCGAAAAAGCTTTATGCTCCGCAATCCGATTATGCTGGCGATTGTATTCACGATGTTTTTTAACGGAGGAATTATCCCGTCCTATCTGTTAATCAATAACACGCTTCATATGGGGAACAGCCTGTGGGCTTTGATTGTACCCGGTTTGATCAGCAGCTATAATCTGATTATTATGCGGACTTCTTTTGCGGAAATCTCGGAAAGTCTGCTAGAATCGGCCCGTATAGACGGGGCTGGGGAGATGCTCATTCTCTGGCGGATCGTTGTGCCATTGTCCATGCCCGTCATTGCGGTGATGATTCTCTTTTACGGCGTCGGTCACTGGAATTCATGGTTCAGTGCGATCCTGTATATTCGTGACCGGAACCTGTTTCCACTTCAACTGGTGCTGCGAGAAATTCTGATTCAGAACAGTACAGATTCGATGACAACAGGAGCGACCGCTATGGACAAAGAGGCCATCGGGGAAAGTGTAAAATATGCAACCGTCATGGTAGCCACCCTGCCTATATTGTTCATCTATCCGTTTCTGCAGAAATACTTTGTTAAAGGTGTTATGATCGGAGCAATCAAGGAATAAATCAGCCTTATACCCTATCCAATAACACAATGTGAGGAGGAGACGCATGAAGAGGAAAAGCATCCTGTTGTCCTGGGGCATTTCTTACATGGTCATTCTGCTCATACCTATAGTGATCGGTGCTGCTGTTTTTGCCGAGTCTCGCATGCTGCTTGAGGAAGAAGTTAATCGTTCCAACATGGTGCTGTTATCTCAGGTACAGGAAACCATTGATAACCAGATTGGTGATATTGGCAGCATCAGTAATCAATTAATGGCTGACTCCCAACTCATGAGCTTCATTAATCATGCCTCGGAACAAGATGCTCGTTGGAGGTTCATGGGGATTGATCTGATCAAGAACTTGAAATCCACACGCGTCGGAAACGGCTTGATTAGTGAACTGTATATTTATATCAAACAATCCGATATCGCCTTATCCTCTTCTTCACTCATTCAGAAAAAATATCTATATGACATATTCTATCAGGGTACGGATGTAACTGAGGAAGCGTGGACCCGGCTTATGCACGATTCTGGTAAGAGCATGTACCGCAAGATGGAGGTCCGGAGTGAAGACCGACGGATCGAAGACACGCTGGTCTATATTCAGCCGTTTCCTATTCAGAATGGCGCTGACAGCCCTGCGACCTTCGTTGTTAACCTGGACCCCAACCGATTCCAGCAAGCCATTGATCACGTACGTTTGGAAAAAGAGAGCACCGTGTTCATTCTGGATCACGACGGAAACACGTTATTTTCCACCGGATCATTTGAAACCCCTTACATACAGGGTGATGATCTGAACCTTTTTCAGAATGGCGGGAAAAGAACGGAAACGATCGATTGGAACGGAGAATCCGTGACCGTATCGCAGATTTCTTCCAAGATTCAGGATTGGAAGTATGTATCCATCATACCTACCCGAATCTATGCCAAGAAGCTGACGGTCATCCGCGATATTACGCTTGGAGGCGTTGCCGCAGGACTTATCCTCGGTGGGGTGGCAGCCTGGTGGTTTACCAGGAGGAATTACCGTCCGCTGGGACGGATCATGAACATTATCTCCGATAAGGTCAAATGGAAACTGGAGCAGCCAGATAATGAATATGGCATCTTGCAGTCCGTCCTAATGCAAGCCTGGGAGGAGCAGGATCAATTTGCAAACAGGCTTAAGGATCAGCAAAACGTTGTGCGGGGCAGTCTTCTCTCCAAGCTGATGAAGGGAAGGGTACAGGTGGGTGAGGGGTTTGCTGCGGCGCTGGAACGGTCGGGCATTCGGTTCGTGACGGATTCATTTGCCGTATTGCTCCTGCACATTGAGGATGTTGAAGGACTGTTCCGTTCCAGAGGACGTGAGCAGGACCAGGAGGAGAAACACCAATTTGTGCATCTGATCCTGACCAATGTGCTGGAGGAGATGATCGGATCGATTGGTCACGTATACTCTGTGGACATTAATGGAAGAATCGCATTCCTGATCAATATTCGGGACTGTGAAGAGGATACCAGTCAACGGTTAATTCGTGCAGTCGAAGAAGCCCAGCGTTTCATCGGTTCCCGATTCTGCGTATACTTTTCTGTTGGCGTAAGCCATGTTCACCACCGTATGGTGGAGATCGCGGATTGTTTCCGGGAATCGGAAGAGGCGCTGGAATACCGGCTGATTCTGGGCATCGGTCAGATTATTGACCCGAACCGGATTCGTCGACCGAAGGAGGAGCTGTATTACCCTCTCGATCTGGAAAGACAGCTCATCAACTATATTGCTACCGGGAATTATGCCCGTTCCACGGAAGTGATGAACGAAATTCTCATGACCAATTTTGCAGGAGAGCCCTTGTCTGTTGAACTTGCTCGCTGTCTGATGTTTGAGTTGATCGGTACCTTTCTGAAAGCCACTGAACAGATCAAGACAGATGACCATAACGAGATGACGCAGCGTAACGATCTGATCCGGCAATTGTTTGCATGTGAGACCTTTGAGGAGATCGAAGCTGAGCTGTTGCGAATACTGGAGACGGTATGCCAGACGGTGCATGAGCGCAAGCGATTCCGCAGTGAGGAATTGAGGGATCAACTGGTGGAATTTATCCATGAGAGTTATGCAGATGTCAATTTGGGCCTGACCCATTTGTCGGAGCGGTTTCGTTTTCATCCAACCTATGTCTCCAAGTACTTTAAGGAACAGACCGGAGTCAACGTGATCGATTACATCAACCAATATCGAATTGAGCAATCCAAAAAAATTTTACAGGCAGAGGAACTGACGATTCAGGACGTTTCCGAGCGGGTGGGTTTCCTGAACAGCAATTCGTTCATTCGTGTCTTCAAAAAATATGAGGGAATTACACCCGGCCAATATAAGCAAAACAGCAGACTTGCCCAGCAAGAGGATTGAATAATATCACATGCTTAGAGGAGGAACTGTTCCATGTGGAAAAAGGCTATTGAAGATGCGCTCCATGTCACCCGGCATAATATAGAACGATTTGAGGGACGCTTTCCCCATGTTAGCAACGGGGATGAGCATTATGTGCTTAACGATAATACGGAGTGGACGGCAGGCTTCTGGTCGGGCATCCTGTGGTTATGCACGGAGTATACACAAGACCCGTTGTTTCGTGAGGCAGCAGCAAGTACCGTCGATAACTTCCGTCGGCGAATGGAGCAGAAAATCATATTCGACCATCATGATATTGGTTTCCTCTATTCATTGTCATCCAAGGCACAATGGATTGTGGAGCATGACGCTGCCGCAAGGAAACTGACGCTGGAAGCTGCCGATATGCTGATGAAACGATGGCGGGAGGAAGCTGAACTGATCCAGGCTTGGGGACGCAAAGGCGATGTGCACAACGGAGGGCGAATTATTATCGATTGCCTGCTCAATCTTCCGCTGCTGTTTTGGGCGTATGAGCAGACGAATAACGAGGAGTATCGCCGCGTTGCCGAGCTGCATGCGCTGAAAAGTCGCCGTTTCCTCGTTCGTGGGGATGACTCAAGTTATCATACCTTTTATTTTGATCAGGTTACGGGAGAAGCTATCCGGGGCGGCACACATCAGGGTTACCACGACGGCTCCACCTGGACGCGCGGACAGGCATGGGGAATATACGGATTTGCACTGTGCAGCCGTTATCTGCAAAGTGCAGAAATGCTGGAGACAGCCAAGCGTCTCGCACGTTATTTCATTGCCCATCTTCCGGAGGATGAAGTAGCCTATTGGGATTTTGATGCTCCGCAGACGCCTACTACGGAAAGGGACAGCTCTGCATCGGCCATTGCTGCCTGTGGCCTGTTGGAAATTGCCGGATGGCTGGATGAAGCTGATCCTGAGCGGAAGGTTTTCCAGAATGCAGCGGAATCCTCCATGAAATCCTTAGTTAATCATTATTCCACGCAGGGCTCAGATACAGCGGAGGGTTTGCTGAAGCATGGTTCCTACTCCGTAAGAGGCGGAGATTCACCTGACGATTACACGATCTGGGGTGATTATTTCTATCTTGAGGCGTTGATGCGTCTGGAACGAGGCATTCCCGGGTACTGGTATGATCGATAGGGTGGAAGTTTGTTGAGTTACATTTAAAATAATCAAAATTTATACGCAAAAGCGGATGTCCTTAAGTCATGAACATGACGAGGGCATCCTTTTTGGCGTTAATTCGGTTTAACGAACCGAGCACATGTTATTGCTGCGATATCCATAAGTCTGCCGGTTTGGTTTAACGAATCAAAAAGATGTTATTTTCCCTATCCTTTATATCGTAGGTTGTTGAGGATACAAACGTTTTTGCTGCCGCTGTTCCTCCAGAAGCTGCATCATCCAGTGCTGAATGGTCATCGTTTGCGAAGTGGCATAGGCGGCATGGGCCAGATTACAGGTTTCCAGCGGATCGTCCGTCAAATTGTACAATTCATATTCGTCCTGTACGGGAATGGTTTTCGTGGTCGTGACGCATTGTCCTGAAGCAGGATATCCAACAGGCTGTGTGAGGACATCTTTTGCCCCAGGCTGACTCCAAAATTGAGCATTGTCAAAGTACCGGGAAAACTTCCAGATTTCCGGTTTTTTGTTTTTATAAAGGGTGGTCATTACGGTTTCGATGTGGTTGGGTTGTTCAACAGACGAATAGGGCACGCCCAATGGATTGGTTTGGTGCTGACCACGTGTGACATCATCGTCGGTCATAAAATAGATCGGTTGCTGGGTCAGCGCCGGATTATGGTCTCCGTAGACAAGAGGCGTGAGATCCTGACCTACCAAATGGCGGGCTTCACTGAATTCTTTTTGCAATCGTCCATGGATTTCGGAAACGTTAATATTGGCCAGACCTAGCATGGTTGGCAGAAGATCGACATGACTTGTCAGGCTATGCACATGTTGTTGCTCGGGAAACAGCCGTTTATTGTGAATTAGAAAAGGAACATGAAGGTATTCCTCATAGGCACAGTACCATTTTTGATGAAGATTGCCGTGAGCACCCAACAAATCGCCATGATCTGATGTGAAAATAACAATGGTATTGTCATAGAAGGAGGAGCGCGTAAGTGCCTCATACACTTTGAACATTTCGCGATCCGCATTTTTTTGCAATTGGTAATAGAGCTGGCGGTAGAAACTCTGATCGGTGATAGGCTGTAAAGCTCTTGGGTATAAGTCTCGGTAACTTGCCTGACAACGTGGTTTGGTGCCTAGCCACTCATGCATTGTCGGCGGAGCGTCGACTGCGGGCATCGGATCTACCTCGAATTTGAAATCGGGTAGGCGCGCGCTGAGATCACCATATAACGTAATATCATGCGGGTTCACAAAGGAAGAGATAATGAGCCAGGGCTCAACATGTTGGTGTTCGTTCTTCTTGCGATCAAGGGCCTCGATGAGATGAACCGTTTCGGCGGCATATACCTCATCCCGTCCACTTAAGCCAAAAGCGGCGGAGGAAGCGGAGTTCCTAGGATTTCTGCCTATGGGATCAGGGCCGATCCAATCGGAGAATCCGAAGTCCTCCAAGCGGCTCGCTTGAAGGTATAGGCTTTCTAACTGGGGCTCAGGAACCCCGGTTAGGGGGTGATAACTGGGAACACTTTGGTGGGTGCCGGGAGAGATGATATCCGCATTGGATATATGCCACTTTCCCTTATAGTACGTCTGGTATCCTGCTGCTCTAAAGTAATTCCCCATTGTAGGTACCGTATTGGGATTCAGCCAGAACATGTCAGAGTCATACGATTCCTTGGCAATGCCAACAGTTTGACTGACACCGTGCAGTGACGGATACTGACCTGTGAAAATGGTAGCCCGGCTGGGACAGCAGGCGGTTGTTCCGATATAATGTCGATGGAATTCCATACTGTGGGACTTTAAACGTTCCTGGGTAATCAGATTTTCTCTGCGCCATGCCTGGATTTCTTTGCTTTCATATAGAGGAGGATAACGCTCTTCATCCACAAGAATGATGAGAAAGTTGGGTTTCTCCATAGTAGAAGATGGCAGGGAAGTATTGTTCACGGAGTTCACACACCCTCAATCGTTTTTTACTTTAAGGTATGTGATGATGATTGCGAAAAGTCCATATGCTCTTTACCACACTTGAATACAAAACGACCGTTGCCCAGTAGAAGAATGGGAAACGGTCGTTGCTGTAACAATCTCTTTTATTACTTTAAATTTGTGTTTTGGGCGCAAGCTCAATGGCGGAACGGATAGCGGCCAGCATACTTTTATCATCAGCGATGTTTTTGCCTGCGATGTCAAAGGCCGTTCCATGGTCTACAGAAGTGCGGATGATGCCGCCTTTGAGACCCACCGTGATATTCACGCCTTCTTCAATACCCATAACTTTGATCGGTGCATGCCCCTGGTCGTGGTAACAGGCAACGACGATATCGAAATCACCGCGCCCTGCGCGGAAGAATAACGTGTCCGCCGGAAGTGGACCAACGACGTTAATGCCTTCCTTTTGCGCACGTTCGATGCCGGGCTGCAGTTTTTCTTCTTCCTCACCATGACCGAACAATCCGTTCTCGCCTGCATGCGGATTGATACCGCATACTGCAACGCGCGGATTCTCGAAGCCGGCTTTTTTCAATGTATCATGGGCCAGTTTAACCACAGTGTACGTTCTTTCCGGGTTGATACTAGCAATCGCGTCTATCAGGCCCATATGCGTCGTAAGGTGGATCACTCGCAGATTGGGCGTGGTCAACATCATGGAGAAATCCTCGGTATCGGTCAGATCAGCCAAAATCTCGGTGTGACCCGGATACAGGTGCCCACCCAGATGCAGAGCTTCCTTGTTCAGAGGCGCCGTACAGATAGAGTGAATCTGCTTTTTTTTGGCCAGATCAATAGCTTTCGCCAGAAACTGAAACGCTGCATCTCCCGCAACGGCAGATACTATACCGTATTCCAGATCTGCGGGAACGAGGTCCAGATCAATAACGTCCACAGTACCGAATGCATACTTGGCTTCGGATGGCTCATGAATGGCATTTACCTTCAGATTCGATCCGATGACAGGCAGGACACGCTCCAATATTTTCGCATCGCCAATGACAAGTGGATTGCAGTTGTTGTAGACCTCCTGATGACCCAGTGCTTTCATAATGATCTCGGGTCCAATGCCTGCTGCATCGCCCATTGTAATTCCAACGGTTGGTTTCATGCCGGAACTCCTCCTTTTAATTTTTCAATCGCATGGATAAAGACGTCGGGCTTGCCGAATCCGCCCGCTTTAGTGATCACGTGCAAATCTTCAATTCCAATAAATTTCGATATCGGTACACCAATTTCAAGCTCATCGAGCAGTTCGAAACCGCTGATATTCCACTTCATACAGATTTGTTTGGCCGTATCTCCGCCCGTCATGGATACACCTTTGAAATACCCATTCTCCAGCAGTCTGGCGCAGATTTCACCTATGGCCCGTACAATCTCATTGCTGACTTCGGTGTGATTAAGTCCTCTGACTTCACCCGTAGCACGTGCTAGTTCAATATCGACCTGTTCAGCGGTCGAATAGAGGACAACGTCATTGCCTTCCACGGCTTTGTCCTTCACTTCTTCATACACACGATCGATTTCTTGCTCACGATCTGCCGAACCCGATACGGCTTTGAAGGAGTGGAACCGGATGGATGATACGTTGGTTTTCTGTAGTAACTGCTTAAGCTGCTCACGGGAGTTTTTATTCACACTCCCCACAACGGTGAGGATTGGACCCGGATTTGCTGGGATGGTCAATTCCGCGGACTTGGCTCCCAAGCCGTAATGCGTTGGAAGGTAGTTGGCAATACCCGCCGAGCCTGCCCAGGCAAAGGTATAATCCAGCTCGCTGGTGATATTCAGAACCTGCTCCAAGTGCTTCTCATCCGTCGAGTCGACGAGGATATAGGGAATGCCATTTGCCTTATAGGTTTCCAGTAGCGTCTTAATATGATCTGTACCCGATTCAAGATCGCTTATCTTCATCTCGCCCACCTCGTACTTGGTCTGGAGCTTGAGCAAATCCGGAAGATACGAAAGAGTCACAGGTGTCTTTGGATCATTCGCAATCTCGGTATCAGCCAGTGGAATGCCGTTCAGATAATGCGTGCCATTAAGAATGGTGCGATTGTTCTTGGGATAGCCAGGGGCGATCATCATAAAATCAGGTTTGACCACGTCGTACAAGGCGTCGATCTCAATCCCGATGTTTCCGCGCATGGTCGAGTCCATTTTTTTGAAAATGGTGCCAAATCCGTTCCGGAGCAGCAGTTCGGCTGCTCCGCTAACCCGCTGATACGCATCCTCCGGTGTGATGGAACGGCTATCGGTATCGAACACGACCGCATCGTAATGACGAATGTTATCTTCGTCCATGTTGAAAAGCACGCTTGTCTTTAATCCATGACGGGCAAGCTGCACCCCGCTGTCATTAGCGCCGGTCAAATCATCTGCAATAATGGCTAATTTCATGCAGTCATCCCTCCTTTGAAAGCAAAATATTTATAAGTCCGGTCAATTAAATTCAGTGCATTTAGGTGGACGGTCTTTGATTGTATTTTTCGACGCCGCCTGATTTCTCCAGTCTCTTGGAGAGGAACCCGATGAAGATCGGCAGCAGAATGGCGGTTGTCACAACACTTGCAGCAATCTGTACCGTAGCAATCTCGGCAATCGGGGCAAAAGAAGCGTTTGCAGCCACGATGGCAGCAGGCGTACCTACAGCGTTACCGGCTGTGGAGCCTTCGGAAGCACCGACAATCGGGTTCCAGCCAATAGCTCTGAACAACAAGAAACCGATGCCACCAGTGATCAATACAGTCAGTACCCCCAGCAAGATACCGCTGAGTCCGCCTTGAATGATCGATGAGAAGTTAATTCCCATACCCAGTGAAAAGGCGAAGAATGGAACGAGCTTATCACTGCCTTTATGCAGCCATTCAGCCATGTTGCGATCCAGGTTACCAATAACAACGCCGACGATTAGCGGAAGCAGTACAGCTACAAAGGACATCGGGGAGAACATGCCATTGGCAAAACCCATCGCACCAAAGATGGAAAGAGCAACCATGGTGAGAAATGGTCCGTCGCTGAGCGCGAGGAACGGATAAGCCGCTTTGTCATCTTCTTTGCCGTATTGTCCGGCCAGCGCGATGTACAGTCCACCATTGGAATTCGTCATTGCGGCGATAATGGCGAGTGGCGCCAAACCAAGGAATAAACCATTGGAGTCCGCAAAGAATATGGCGATCAAACCTAATATTGCACCAACTGCCCACTTGAACACAAGCAGTGTAACGCCTTTACCAACCGAAGAACCGGCCGTCTTGAACGTGATTTGCGTACCGGCAATCAACAGGAACAGGGCGATCAATGTGCTTGAACTGTTTACGAACAGGGCTTCTGTGAAACCCCCAATCCGCAAAGCATTCGGAAAGAATGTGTTAATGGTTGCGCCGAGCAACAGGGGAACAACCATCATGCCGCCAGGAATACGATCTAATGTTGCTTTAATGTTCATAGTAGTGGCTCCCTTATGAAGTAATCGTTTTTATGAAGCGTTTGCATGGATTATGTTATCCCATATTGTTTATTATAGCAACACTTATTTATTGTAAATTTTAAGTAATCTTTATAACTGTTTAATAATGCAACACTCATAATCATAAAAAAGGCGTAAACCTAAAGTTACTCTTTAAGTTTACGCCATAACGTGGCACGGTTAATCCCCAAGCGGTCGGCCGCCTTGGATTGATTATTGTTTTCCTCTTGCAGAACGTATTGAATAATCTCTTTTTCGATCTCCTTCAACGTACCATTTAACTTCATTGTATTGGATGAGGGTTGTTGACCAAGCAGATGTGACAAGGTCGAAGCGGAGATCACGTATTCCTGTTCATTCAGTGCAGCCTGTTTGATGAGATGCCTCAATTGGTTGACTGTCATATGCGGGATTTGATCTCTGATCAGCTGCAGTGCTTCCTCTTTTATTTTCACGGCAACCGTCCCATACTTCTGGTAGTAATCGCTGAGAAAATGCTGGATCAGAAGTGCAAGATCCTCCTGCCTGTCCACAAGGCTCGGCATAATGATTGTATTGAGCTCGATATGCAGGGTTCGATTCGGATTCAATCGCTGTTCACCGAGGATAAACACACCGATTCGCCTGTGTAGACAGGTCTGAATGAATGAGATCAGCTCCTCATCCTCCAGCCGATCTTCCATATGGTTAATCTCCACATTTCGAACCTTGGAAAGTGGTATTTTGTGCAAATGACCTGGAGGCATTTGTGTCAAATCCATTTGTAAAAGTAACCCGCCGCCAGAGTACATCTGATGAATATGTTTCACCAGAAAAGATTTCCCTGAGTCCGCCTCGCCTAGCAGATAGATGGGTTCGTGATTTTCATACAGAGTACGGATGTTCCTCAATACGGCCTGCATGGCAGGAGATTCGGCAACAATCGGTTCCATGGATATGTCGTTATATGCTGTTATGCCATATTGTGCAAAAGCGTAAGGCTGTCCTTTTTCAAGAAAATAGACTTTATAACTTTTGTTATCCAACGCAGTTTCGTAGGCTGTTACCGTCAGTTGGTAATCGTCAACGATGAATACATTTTGAATTTTCGATCGGTGGAACTCCAGGTTGGTATTGGTAAGATAAATGTGATTATCCGTTAGTGGATTCTGCTCGAAATCAGTCAAGTTCTCAAATACAACTTCGTTCTGGTCGTCCAGGATCATGAGATTGGGATGCTCCTTGGTAACCAGGTCGTTTAGGATGATCGATATCGCATGATTTTTGCTCAAATAACGATATACCAACTGTGCATCTTCAAGGGCCCTAAGAATCGATTCCTTACCGGATTGGATCAATAAACCTTCCATTCCATAAGTCTTGGCCGTATTTACAGTGATGACATCTCCAACAATCTGCCGGTATCCGGAAGCTTTCAGCTCCAGCAGCAATCTTGCCACGTCTTCGGAACTACGTATGGTATATACCTTTAAAGGTAAGTCCATTAAATCAATAATGGATTGTGCGCCTGAAGTAATGTTGGAAAAGCCAACGATGGCCGTGAGGCCGTTGAACTGGCTGGCGAGCGTAAGGGAACGAATCATGTCATATCCAGTCAACTGCACATCAATGACGGGAATGGTTACGGCTTCCTTGATCAGTTGGGCAGTACCGCCGCGGCTAATAATAATTTCCGCACCATTTCGTTCGGCTTGGGCCGCCAGCTCGGCGCCTTTCATTAAATCGCCTACTTCACACTGAATGGCTAATTGCGGAAATAGCGGAATGCATTCTTCTATAATCGTAGTCATGGATTCGTAAGGAGCGATAATATGAACTCGTGTTCGCATAATTTTCCTGCCTTTTATAAAAATCATTCATTGGCCATCTCGGATGTTGCGGAATGAGAAGACTTCCCTTATTATAGCCAACTTGCAGAGGAATGGCATCTATGGCTCATGCAGACCCCGATGTTATTTTAACGGAGTGCGCCACATATCGTGCATTGAGATAAACGGAGCTGCGGCTATAATGATATATGGTGACGGCAGAACAAGGTCATATCAAGTGGGGGGATACAGTGATCATAAAAAAAATGAGTACATGGCATTCTTTTATTCGCAGCAAACCGAAAAAACTGGCCTTTAAAATACCATTTGCCTACTTTCTAATCATTTTGCTCACGGTTGTATTCAGTTACTGGGTACTAACACAAATCTCTGCGAACTCGGCCCAGAAAAAAATCAATGAGACGTCCTTGCAGACGCTCACCTCCATCCAGACCAATGTGGAGCTGATTATTGACAATGTAAACAACTATTCCAAAATGATTTTCTCGGATCACAACCTGCAAAACCTGCTAAGACAAGGAGATGTATATGCCAACCTGCAAACCCAGGCCAAGGTCAGTACCTATTTGGTGAATCTTATGCAAGCGGTTCCAATGATTGATTCGGTATATATTTATGACAATTCTGGACATCGATTTTCCGTCGGTACAGAGGAACTGCCTTCATTTCTGGAAGCGAACGTTGAGGAAACCTCGTGGTATGAACAGGTCGTGCGTAATAAGGGGAAATATGTGCTGATTCGCAATGGAAGCGAGTCTGGTTCCACCAATGCCGAAGATAAACCGTTTGTCTCCTTCATTCGAATGATTAGGGATATCGATAATACCTCCCCGCTCGGGATTCTGGTGATGAATATCAAAGGAGAGTCCTTTGCACAAGCCTACGCGAGCCTCCTCAATCAGGATTCATTTCAGATGGCTATTCTGGATGAGCATAATCAAATCATTGTTGATAACTCCACCGTTGATCCAGACAATACTTCTTTTCAGGACATTCTGTCTGGGCACCAAGATGAACTGGAACAACATTTTGCGCAGAGCAGCTCAGGGTCGCTAACGCTGAATAACGGATCACAGAAATATGCCGTCTCATATCGCACGGATGGAAATGACCAATGGAAGTTCATCAGTATGAATTCATATGGCAGGGTAGATTCCCGTAACAAGTCACTTGTATTACTGGCGCTGGTGATGTTAATCATCAACGGAACGGTGTTTTTTGTCAGCTCGTTCATTATTTCAAACAGCATTATCAAACCCATTCATAAACTTCTGCGATCCATGAACAAAGCACCAAGCGGCAACTTCAGAAAAGTGAATGCGGAACTGAACAGTTATGAATTTGAACAGCTATTTAAGGGGTACAACCAAATGATTGAACAAATGGACCAGATGTTAAAACGCAAGATGGAAGAACAGAAGATGATTCGCAGAGCTGAACTGAGTACACTCCAAGCCCAGATCAAGCCACATTTCCTGTACAACACGCTGGACTCTATCACCTCCTTGGCCCTGTCAGGCCGCAATGATCAGGTTTGCGAGCTATTGGAGGCGCTGGGCACGTATTATCGCATGAGTGTCAGCAAAGGTCGTGAGGTGATCACTCTTGGGGAGGAAATCGAGATTGTACGGAATTACATGAAAATTCAGAAAACACGTTATCAGGATACGTTTGAGATTGAATTCGATGTGGATGAGGACTGTCTACAGACGCCGATCCCCAAGCTTGTGCTGCAACCTTTGGCTGAAAATTCACTCTACCACGGTATACGTCCGAAAGGAACGAAGGGAACCATCCAGATTCATGCGAGTAAAACAAAGGGTGGCGTGAATCTGTTCATTTCTGATGATGGTGTTGGCATGTCGGGAGAAGAGATTGATCAGATTCTCCACATGGAGAGAAAAGGCGAAATCAGAAGCTTTGGTCTGTGGGGTACACTGGAACGCTTGCGAATGTTCTATGGAATACAGGACGGCATCACGATTCATAGTGAACCTGGACGAGGAACAACCATCCTGATCAGAATACCGAATGGAGCGGAGGCATCATGGGACAATTAAATGTGCTGATTGTAGACGATGAATATCTGATACGCAACTTACTCCGTATGCGCATTGACTGGGCAGAGCAGGGCATGAGGATCATGGGCGAAGCTTCGGACGCACAAGAAGCTCTGGCTTTGGTGGACAAGCAGCAGCCAGATATTATTTTTACCGATATTTATATGCCGAACATGGATGGGATTGAATTAAGTCGAGTGATTCTGGAGAAGTATCCGGATATTAAGATCGTCGTGGTCACAGGGCATGATGAGTTTGAATACGCACGCAAAAGCATTCAAATAGGCATCGTGGATTATCTATTGAAGCCTATTCGTGCTGCCGAACTGCATACAGTGACAGACAAGCTGAGAGTCATGATTGATGATGAGCGAAAGCGTGGACAGGAGATTCGGAAACTCCGGGCAGACCTGGAACGCAACTTCCCGTATCTCCGGGAAAAATTTTTGCTGCAATGGTTGAATGGCGTGCTCCCTACGCAGGCAGAAATCCGAGAGAAAGCGGCCTATTTTAATATTCCAATGCTTCTGGAGAGCGATGGCATTCAAGTAGCAGTTATTGAAATTTCAACGGCATCAGCCAAAGAAACAGAGGAGCAGTTGATTTTGCTCAGCATGGAGTGCAGCAACGAAATCGATGCATTTTATGAAAAAGAACCAGGTGTTATTCGTTTGACGGATACTCGAAACCGAATTGTGATCATCAGCTTAAATCCGAATGTGGATTTTATTGAAGATGGAGAAGAACTCATTTCCCTTCTTACC
The DNA here is from genome assembly GCF_042674385.1 of Paenibacillus sp. NPDC056933. Classification (NCBI taxonomy): domain Bacteria; kingdom Bacillati; phylum Bacillota; class Bacilli; order Caryophanales; family Paenibacillaceae; genus Paenibacillus; species Paenibacillus sp. NPDC056933. The sequence continues at coordinate 83,190 of NZ_JBHUQN010000007.1, forward strand.
ACTTCCTATCCCTGTGCTGTGAGCATGGGGATTGGGCGTAAACATGGTCTTGTAGAGGATGCGCCGGCAGTCTATCAGGAAGCCTGCCGCGCTCTGGCGTATCAGGCCTTTGTCGGAAAAAATCAGGTGGTCTGCTTCGAGGATATTGTAGATAACCGGGAGCAGTGTTATCGGTCAAATGCTGATCTTCTTCAGCGATTCCAATTTTACATCAGCGTTGGTTCTTCCTCGCGTGCAATTGAAGTCCTGCATCATATTTTTGATGTATCTTTTTCGAGTGTGTCACAGTTTCGCCTGGCAGCAATGGATGTCATTACGGAATGTCAGCGATCGGCAATGGAGCAGCAGCTTGAAAGTGATCAGGTGTTTAACAAAGAAACGCTCGTTTCTATTCTTACTGTCGATCATTTGCCGGAACTGTTAAACCGATTGGAGAGTTACGTCCGATATGTATCCGAAACGGTATATGCCAAGAACCAGACCAAGGAAGACAATCTGATCAGTCAGGTCAAGACGTACCTGGAGGATCATATGGGCGATCCCAACATTGGACTTGCGAATACCGCTGCGGCTTTCTTTGTTAGTCCAGGTCATTTGGGAAGGCTGATGAAGAAGGAGACGGGAAGAACCTTTGTCGAGTATCTTACGAATTTGCGTATGAAAAAGGCAGAGGCATTGCTGAAGCAGACTCAATTAAAGGGATATGAGATCGGCGAGCAGGTCGGGATCACGGACCCACACTATTTTAGCGTTTTATTTAAAAAAATCATGGGCAGATCCATGAATGAGTACAGACAGCGCAAATCATGACCTGGAATATGTTCGAATTTTAAAAGGAATTGCTCGTTTTCTAAATGGTGATATTGGTAATAGCTGCCTAAAATAGGACAAGTAGAACAAAACCTGACTAGGGGAGGTCAAAAGATGAAAGCGCTATTAAAAAGATCGTTGGGTATGGTGTTGGCTTTGGGTATTGCAGGCAGCTTGGTCGCATGTTCATCCGGGTCATCGGAGGGAACAAGTGCAGGCAAAGATGGAAGCGTTACCTTGACGTTATGGGATCAGTCCGTTGGCAATACAGACCCGTCGGCGAAATTATTGCCGCAAATCATCGAGAAATGGAACAAGGAACATCCCGACATCCAGATTGTACGGACAGGCACAACAGGTGAGCAGTACAAAACCAAAGTCAAGACATCCATTGCGGCAGGTGAGGCCCCTGATCTGTTTTACGGCATGGGTGGAGGAAGTTTTATGGAGCCCTATATCCAGTCTGGAAATGTGCTGGAGATCACCAAGTATATTACGGATGACCTGAAAAAACGAATGGCCCCAGGCATGGCAGAGGCGATTGAAAAGGATGGGAAAATCTACACCCTTCCGGTCTACACCCATATCGCCAATTTGTATGTGAATACAGCGCTGTTCGAGCAGGCAGGAGCTAAGCTGCCGACCACCTATACGGAATTGCTTGATGCGGTAGAGAAATTGAAAGCGGCAGGAATTACTCCGGCTCTCCTGGGGGAAAAGGATCGCTGGCCAGGCATGTACTGGTACGACATCATTGCGATGCGGCAGGCAGGTAATGAAGCAGTTATTGAAGCATTCAAGGACCCAGCCAAATGGAATTCGCCCGACTTTATTGCAGCGGCCACCAAAATGCAGGATCTCGCCAAAGCAGCGGCATTCAACAGCAGTATGTTCAGCATGGGCTACGATGAAATGTTGGGTGCATTCAACGCAGGGAATGGAGCTATGATGTTCCAGGCCAACTGGGTGAATGCGGGTATTGAAGATCCTTCGTCGGCAACCAAGGGCAATGTAAAGGTCATTCCCTTTCCTGTATTTGAAGATGGCAAAGGGAACAACACTGAAATATTCGGCGGAGCCGTGGATGGCTTCTATATTAGCAATAACACTCAGCATCCCGAAGAGGCGGTTGAATTCCTCAAGTATCTGAGTGAACAGCTCGGCACGCAAGGTTATCTGGCAGGCGCAGGGCTCCCTAGCTGGAATACGGACGATCTGGATACATCCGGATTATCCACGCTTGACCAGTCTAGTGCGGAAATTATGAAAACGGCGACTTCGTTCATTGCATGGTGGGATAACATTTTGCCCGCCGAATCCGCAGAGGCACACAAAAACCTGATTGCACAGCTTTTGGCCGGAGACGTTACTCCAGAGGAATTCTGCGAACAGATGGCTCAGCTGAAACCAACGGAGTTGAGTCTTTGATCCATGAATACCCACACAAGACTGTAGTCAGGGGTAATCCCTGGCTGCAACTTGGAGAGGAGAACGATAATGAACGCTGTATTTTCCAATAAAATCACGATCGCCATATTTGTTTTGCCCACGCTGGTGCTGTTCTGCGGTATTGTACTCATTCCGATTTTTGTGTCCAGTTATTATAGTTTGCTGGATTGGAATGGCATAGGCAAAGGTGTGTTTATCGGACTGGATAATTATGTTGAGATGTTTAAAGACCCACGTGTATTGAATTCGATCAAGAATTCACTGCTGTTCGCAGGTGCATCGGTGTTCGTTCAATTGCCGATCTCACTGCTGTTGGCTCTTGTACTGGCATCAAGTGTGAAGGGTGAAGGATTTTATCGCACGGTCTACTTTATACCGGTTCTGATCTCTACCGTTGTGATTGCACAGTTATGGTCCAAAATCTATAATGCGGACTACGGTCTTTTGAACGCTCTGCTTGAAAGTATAGGGTTGTCCCACCTGGCTCAGGACTGGCTTGGACAGAAAAATACAGCCCTCGCGGCCTCATTTGTGCCAACGTTGTGGCAGTATATTGGCTATCACATGCTGCTAATGTACGCAGGGGCCAAGTCGATCTCTCAGGATATTGTGGAGGCGGCCAAAATGGACGGGGCTTCACGTTTGCGTACGGCGTTTTCGATTACCATTCCACTGATGAAGCCCATTCTCAAAGTTTGTCTTATCTTTTCGGTCATCGGAGCGTTTAAGGTATTCGACCTGATCTATGTACTGACGGGTGGTGGCCCGCTGTTTACGACCGAAGTGCCAAGTACGTTAATGTATACGACGATTTTTAGTACATACCAGTATGGTTATGGAAGTGCGATATCCGTCTTTATCATTCTGGAATGTCTGATCTGTACAGTCTTAATCAATAAATGGTTCAAGACGGACTAGGGGGTGGAAAAACTGAGTACAGTTGAAGTGGTGTTGTCGTCTCCAAGATCAAAACCGGTGGGGAAAATAATGTTGCATCTGTTTTTGATCATTGTAGCCGTCTTACAGATGTATCCGCTCGTCTGGCTGGCTTTTTTCTCCCTGAAGGATAATAGCGAGATATTTAGCGGCGATGTGGCAGCACTCCCCAAATCCTTTCTTTGGAGCAATTATACCAAGGCGTTGTCGGATGGGCATGTGTTGAGTTATTTCTTTAACAGTGTAATCGTGACGGTCATCTCCATTATTCTTGTATTGATTCTCGCCTCTATGACGGGATACGCCATTACGAGGATGAACTGGAAATGGAGCGGCTTCACGATGACGCTGATCCTTCTGGGCATCATGGTTCCTATTCACGCCGCACTCCTTCCCCTGTTCATCATATTGAAGAATTTGGGATTGCTGAATACCTATTGGTCATTGATTATTCCTTACGTTGCTTTTGGTATTCCGATGGCTGTGTTTATTTTGGGCAGCTTTTTCAAAGGGGTTCCACGTGAACTGGAGGAAGCGGCGGTCATCGATGGCTGTGGTATATACAGAACCTTTTTCTTCATCATCATGCCGCTTGTTCGTCCTGCGGTGTCCACGGTTGCCATCTTTACTTTTCTCGCCTGCTGGAATGAGCTGATGTTTGCCGTTACATTTATTAACAACGAGGCGTATCAAACGCTGACGGTGGGCATGATGTCCATGGTGGGGACTTATATCACCCAATGGGGCATTATTGGAGCTGGACTGATGATCACTACTCTGCCAACCATCGTTATTTATTTGCTGCTGAACAAACAGGTACAGAAAAGCATGATTGCTGGTGCAATCAAGGGCTAATTCCTGATGAAGCGCAAGTGACAGCATAGGGATGTTGAATTTACGTTGTTGAAGAGGGGATGTCTCAAAAGAATTCCCCTCGCTCCAAGCGCTAACGAACCTACCGTAACTTAAAAGGCGGGTCATCTACGTATGCAAGATTTAACGAACCTCAGTAACGCTATTCCATCATAAAACAGTGTAAAAACCTAAAAAATCGATCGAATCGATAAAATAACGTCTCTGTGATTCGTAAGATCTCAGATCTGCGCAAATGGGAGCGAATAGCGTGTGTCAGGTTCCTTAAAAAATAACGTTAAAAGGGGACGTTCCCTGTCATATTCATGACTTATGGGACATCCCCTTTTGGTATGGATAAACACTGTCCGATTAGATTAATGCCATGTTATGGAACAGGCGTAATGCTATTGGACAAGCGCCAGGCTATGGGACTAACGTCAAGTGATTCAACAAGCGCCAAGTTACTGGCAAGGCAATTGACTACTGAGCGGTCGGAACACGAAAGGTCAAAATTTCATACGGCTTAATCTCAAAAGAAATCTGGTCGCTGACCACGTCGTATGTGGCTTCATTATTCTCCAGCAAATCACAGGCATAAGCGGTGGAGGATAATCCCTGCGGCAGCTTGATCGCTGCCCGGCTGCGACGTCCATGTGCTTCATAGAGCCTGATGATCAGATCATCGTTATTCTCGGCTTTTTTAACTACTTCCAAGACGACATTGTCCTGATCGACCGATACGAATGACCACGCCGCAGGCATCATGCCTGTTTGCTGTGGAATCTCGCGAGCAACCAAAGGTCGGTTGATATCGTATGCGGCCTGGATGACACGCCCTTCCCGAAAATCTCCCTTGTGCGGATAGAGGGAGTACGTGAATATGTGCTGCTCTTTGTCCGCTGTTTCATTAGGATAGGTTGCACTTTTAATCAGCGACAGGCGCATGACGGAATTATGAATGTCATACCCGTATTTACAGTCGTTCAAAAGGGCGGCACCATACCCGTTCTCTGCCAGGTCGGCCCATTTCTGACCGCACACCTCGAATCGGGCCTGATCCCAACTGGTGTTACGGTGTGTTGCTCGCTCCACGTTGCCGTACTGAATTTCGTAGACGGCCTTTTCACTCCATATATCGAGCGGGAATGCCACTTTCAGCAGCAGATGTTCTTGTTTCCAATCTACAAAGGTACGGAAATCAATACGGCGCGTATGTGCATAAAAGATGATCGTCTGCTCAATGACGGAATCAAGGAATTGACGTTTTACTTTGAGCAGGGAACGCACGGGGCCGCTTTCTATCCATTCGAGCTGTTGAAGATCGCTGACTTCCCACATGTTCTCTTCATAGTAGTCATCAATGTTCCATGCTTCGTATTCCGCAGGACGATCCTCGAACACCTGCAATACGTTACCGCGTTTGCCTGGCTGGAGCAGTTCCCGGCCTTCGGCCTTGTCCCATATCGATACAAATTCGGCGCTGTCATTCAGACGAATCTCGTAGAAAGGCGTCTGGATCAAGCTCGGTTCTCCTTGCGTCAAAGACTCGTTAGACGTTGCATCATCGGCGGTCGCCGTAGTGATTCGGAAGCTTTTGTACCCGGAAGCCGGAACACCTCCGGCCAGAAACACCAATCCTCCATCCGGTGTGTGCTGACTCGGAACACGTCGCTCTCCGTCATACACAGCTACCTTTTGATCAAAAGAAGGAATTTCCACGACATCGGTCCGTTCGAAACCTGTGGTGTTAAATACAACGATCGCTCCTCCATCAGATTGAATCTCGCTCACAATATCGCTCAGCGCACTTGCCTTCAGATCATCCGTGACACGAAGGACCTCTTCATATTGTTCCCTGGAATCCTCATACACCTGCCCAATGGAACTGCCGGGCAGAATGTCATGAAACTGATTCAGCATCGTCAATTTCCACGCATGTTCCAGTGCTTCTGCAGGATAAACGGCTCCCGAATCCATCTGCTGACGAATGACGGAGAAAAGCTCGGCATCGGCCAGCGCGAATTCGCCATGACGATTATAGCGTTTATTGCGGGCCATGGAGGTGTAGGTTCCACGATGATATTCCAGATAGAGCTCGCCGGACCAGCGAGGAACTGAACGAACATCGGCTAAGTTGTCCTCCAGCTTCTCGAAAAACTCCCGTACGAAGGTACGCTTAACCGTTGGTACCCCAGGCAATCCTTTTTCAAGTCGTCTGCCGTGTTCCAGCATCTCCTCGGTTGGCCCACCCCCGCCATCTCCGAATCCGAAGCACTGTAAAACATCCGAATTGATACTTTTGTTCTGATAGCGCTGCCATGTTCCTTTGACCTGGCTTGCGTTGAAACGGCCATTATATGTTGTTTCGAACCGGCGGCGAAGTTTAAGGTCGGGATGCTTGTCATAATCCGTGGTTGTGATGAAATGGGTTAATACCTCCGAGCCGTCAATACCTCTCCAGTACATCGTGTCGTTCGGAATTTGGTTAGTATCATTCCAGGCAATTTTGGTTGTCATAAAATAATCGATGCCGCTCTTGCGCATAATCTGCGGCATGGCTGCACTGTAACCAAAGACGTCCGGCAACCATAATACGCGATTGTCTACGCCGAATTCTTCCTTGAAGAAACGTTTCCCGTATATAATCTGACGGACCATCGACTCGCCGGAGATCAGGTTGCAGTCTGCCTCCAGCCACATGGAGCCTTCGGCTTCCCAGCGGCCTTCCGCGACTTTCTGTTTGATCTTATCGTACAAGGGTGGATAGTCGTGCTTCAGGTACTCATACAGCTTGGGCTGAGAGGACATGAAGGTGTACTCCGGGAACTTGTCCATTAAATACAGCACGCTGGCAAAGCTGCGTATTACTTTTTCCCGCGTTTGATCCAGCGTCCACAGCCACGCCACATCAATGTGGGTATGACCGATGCAGTGGACCGTAGGCATCTGGTCTCCAGCAGGACGGGCTTCGCCATAGACATTCTCTTGCATATAGCGGCGAGCTTCCAGCACCGAGGCATGGAAAGCGTCACTGTTTTCCTGGCGCAGATCGAGATGATTCACGGCCTGATTCAATTGCTCGATCAGCTTCATTCGCTCCAGATCATCCTCACGCAGCAGATCAGCGGCATCAAGGGCCGCCTTGAGATCGTAATATAAATCGGTCACAGGCTGATGGTGTTCAGCGATATACACGTTCAAAAAGACATCAGCCGCCGAAGTGCTGCAATACGCATACAGCGCAAGCTCAAACTCTTCGCCAGCGTTCGCCGCTGCCGTCAGGTCAATTTCCGTATGGTTAACGTCCAATCCACAGACCAGTTCACCGTTCAGAAAAGCCAGAAATTGCGGATTGTCGTAGTTCCATATATCGTCAGCACCAGTGACGATGCCACAAACCACTTTTTTTCCGATCATGCGGTCTGGTATGCGAATTCGGGTTTTGAAACAACTGTGCACATCCTTGCCACCCCAGCCGTCTCCCTTCCGAAAAATATCCCAGGAGGAAGGGTCTTCGTGGACCAGCTCCCATGTGTGATAACCGCATTCTTTATGATAAAGCTCGTGTACATCCATTTTTGAGGTCAATCGGGCACGTTCCAAATGTTTAACAATGGTATGGATTCGAGTATATAAGGAACTGGTTTTCATTTCGTTTCCCACCTTGGTCTGAAGTATTTACAGGCTGCGCTTGTTGGTTATCAACTTCACTATAGCAAACGAGGATTGTAATGAACTATGTATTCTATGCTTAAAATAACGTCTTTTTATTGCATTTCATGCTAAAATGATCCCAATGAAATGGTTGAGGAGGTGCATGTCCATGTCCGTGACACCATTTGTTCTGGCCTACAAGCAGGGATATGCCATCCAGGTAAACCAGCCTGGGGATCCCCTCTTTTATTATGTGGATTATGATGAACGGTCTCACGATGTAAATATGGAGTTTCAGCATTTTCACGATTTTTATGAAATGCACATTCTGCTTGATCGGACGGCTGCACATATCATTGAAGGCAGTTTATATGAGATTCAGCCGTTTGATATTGTATTGCTTAAGCCTTCATTGCTGCACAAAACACAGTATCCCAAGGGAGCTCCACCCAAACGGGTGATTATTAATTTTGCTATGCCACGCAGTGTACCTGGACTTGAGAGCGGTTACAACGAACTGTTCTCTATATTTGAGGAATCCCTGCCGATTTTCAGGTTCACGGAAGAGCGGTGCAAGGATATATTCACACCGTTAAACGATATCTTTGCGCTTTCTCAGCACCCATCTGCCGTCAATTCGGTCGCAATCCATAGCAAATTCGTCGATTTTCTGTATACCATCCACCGTTATTCCCATGAAAATGGTTACGTTGTTCAAGAGACAGGATCATCCATGTCCAGACAGATTTATGCCATTACATCCTATATTCACAGCCATTATCAGCAGGAGTTGTCACTGGAGGGCATTTCGAAGGCGTTTTTCGTAAGTGCCCATCACTTGTCGCGTCAGTTCAACAAGGTTACCGGCTTCACACTCACCCAATATATCCAAATGACTCGTATTCGTAACGCCCAGCAGTTGCTCCTGAACTCCAGCATGAAAATAACGGAAATTGCAGAGCAGTGCGGCTTCGCCAGCTTCTCGCAATTCAATCGAAGCTTCAATAAGCTGAGTGGTATGTCACCGAGCGCATATCGCCGGAGGGAGCACTCGGAGAAGCTCCGACTGGGTGAATAATGTGATCGGGATGGTTTGATTACTTATCAAATGGAGAAGAATTACCTGTTGAGAACGGGCAAAATTACGTAGTAAACGATGTTGAGTCTGTGAAGAATGGGCGCTATCTGTTATTAATAAGGGTCATTACGTTCATGATGCTGGCTGATCCTCAATCGTTAAAAGTGAAACGTACCTTACAAATTTCATGTATTATAGGGTAAATGTAAACTATTCGAAGGAGGAACGGATGATGGGAATCTTATCGAGGTTTAGGGACGTGATGAAAGCGAATGTGAACCATGTGCTGGCTTGGGCGCAAGATCCGGAGAAGACCGTGAATGAATATATGCGGAGCTTGAGCAGCGATTTGGGTCAGGTGAAGGCAGAGACGGCTGCAGTTCTCTCGGATGAGAGCAGGGCGAAGAGGGCTTTGGACGAATGCAGTGCAGAGATTAAGAAATTACAGCGGTATGCAGAGAAATCTGCGGAGTCTGGGGATGAAGACAAGGCACGTGGTTTTCTGGAAAAGAAGGTAGCGCAGACTGTGAGACTGAATGAATTGCAAACTGCCTATGATCGGGCCTCCGCCAGAGCCAAAATGATGCAGCATATGCACGAGAAGCTGGTTGCGGATATGGGGCAATTGGAAGCTCGGCATACGGAGCTTAAGGGTAGAATGGCGGCTGCCAATGCGCAACAACAGGCCAATGAACGGAACGCTTCCGCTGCGAATGCTGCTTTGAAGGCGATGGAAGACAAGGCGAATCAGGCGCTTAACGAAGCTGAGGCTTTGGCTGAACTTCGTGCTGGGGCACAGGAAGATGATCTGGATGTGCTCATTGCACAGTTGGAGCAGCAAATGAATGCCGAAGCGGGTAATAATGGACAGGTGACGCCGAGTCCAGAGGAAGAGCTCGCAGCAATTCAGAAGAGATTGGAAGATAAATAACGATATATATAATGTAGTACATTTCGTTAAACATTGAGGTGAGCAAATGCCGGTAATCGAGTACAAGTGCCCCAACTGTGGCAGTGGAATGCTTTTTGATAGTGCAACTGGAGCGTTATCCTGCCCTAGCTGCGGACGACAGGATAATATCGAACAGATCCCCGATCCGTTGAAGAAACAGGTGTTCACGGAGAATGAGGTCAAGGAGTATCACTGCAACAGCTGCGGTGCGGACATCGTGACTGAGCCGGAGACAAGTGCAACGACATGCAGTTTCTGCGGAGCTGCCGTTGTGCTGAGTGATCGACTGACAGGAAATCTGGCACCGGCCATGGTCCTTCCCTTTGCAATCAGCAAGGAAGAGGCCAAGCAGGCGTTCAAAAAGTGGTGCAGAAACGGTCTGCTGACGCCAAGCGGATTCATGTCGGCTGACCGGGTCCAGAGTATTACCGGGATATACGTACCTTTTTGGTTATATGAGTTACATAACAAAATCGAAGTTCATGGCCGTGGCACAAAGATCAGGACCTACACGCAGGGTGATTATCATTATACGGAAACGCAGCATTTCGATATTTACCGGAGAATCCGGCTTAATTATGTGAATCTGCCCATTGATGCTTCGGAGAAAATGAAAGATGAACTGATGGATAAGCTGGAGCCATTTCCTTATAACCAGTTGAAGCTTTTCAAAACGCCGTATCTCGCCGGGTACATTGCGGAAAAATATAGTTATACCGACGAGGAGCTTTACCCGCGCGCCAAGGAAAAAACGAGCTCTTATATCGATTCTTATATTGCATCAACGGTTTCAGGCTATAACAGTGTCAGTTACACAGACAAACAGATTGATACCACGTTAAAAAATGCGGATTATGTGCTGCTTCCGGTGTGGATGGTTTACTATGACTTTAATCGTTCACAGTATACCTTTGCGATGAATGGTCAAACGGGTAAAGTGGTGGGTAAACCGCCTATTAGCAAAGCTAAAGTTGCCGGATGGTTCGCAGGGATATCAGCCGTTTCTCTGTTGTCGTTGAAACTGGTCTCCTGGATGATGGGAGGTGGGTTCCTGTGAGGAAAAGAAAACATCTGGCATGGATGGCGACACTCATTGTATTGGTGATTAATCTCGTGTCTCCATTGATTTCAATGTCAGTGGCATCGGCAGCCGACAGCAAAAACCTGATTTACGATGAAGCTAATCTGCTGAACGAGCAGGAGAAAAGTGAACTGAATGCACTGGCGAATGAGTATGGGGCGGAGAGGCAGACGGATTTTGTTATTCTAACAACGAATAATACGGAGAATCAGGATGTACAGCTGATGACCGAGGATTTCTATGACGAGCACGCTCTGGGGTATGATAAAGCGCATGGAAATGCGGTTATTCTGACGTTGGATATGTACAATCGGGATGTTTATCTGGCTGGATTCTATAAAGCCGAAGATTATCTGGACAATGGTCGGCTGCAATCAATCCGAAGCAAGATTACATCTGAATTATCTAATGGCGATTATAAGCTCGCTTTTGAGAAGTATATTAAGCTCTCCTATAAATACATGGGGTATGAACCTGGTGTGAACCCGAACAATATTTTATTTAATGGCTGGTTCCAATTGGGGGCATCTGTAGTGATCGGAGGCATTGCTGTTGGGATTATGGCTTACCGTTCTGGCGGACGTGTGACGGTCAACCGGGCGACCTACGAGGATTCGAATACTTCCAGCGTAATCGATCGTCAGGATCGATATATTCGCACAACCGTAACCAAACGCAAAATTGAGAAGAACAACAATAATGGTGGCGGAGGTGGAGGGGGCGGAGGCACCAGCCGAGGCGGCCATTCGCACAGTGGTAGTAGAGGATCTTTTTAGAAGAGTGAATCAATACAAGCGAGTGTAGGGCACATGATGCGCAAAATGCTTACTATAGAAGGGATGGAAACATGTATGGGATTTTTCAAAAATCAATTTTCGAATGTGGTGGAATGGGAAGAGTTCAGAGATGACATGATTTTCTGGAAGTGGAGTAATCGGGAGATCAAGAAGGGAAGTAAACTGATTATCCGTTCAGGACAGGATGCGATTTTCCTGAATAACGGTAAGGTGGAAGGAATTTTCGAGGACGAGGGCTCGTTTAATATCGATTCCGAGATCATTCCGTTTCTGTCTACCTTAAAAGGCTTCAAATTCGGATTCAACAGCGGCATGCGGGTCGAGGTGCTGTTTGTGAATACGAAGGAATTTACCGTTCGGTGGGGTACACAAAGCCCGGTATTGATTCCGACGCCTCAACTTCCAGGCGGGATGCCGATTCGTGCGAATGGCACGTTTAATTTTAAAGTGAGTGACTATGTCACATTGATCGATAAAATCGCGGGTATCAAGCAGAGCTATCTGGTCGAGGATGTCAAAATCCGGATTACGTCTGTGCTGGATCAGCTGCTGATGAAGTGGATTAGCCGTGAGGGTAAGGACATGTTTAACCTGCAGGCGAATGCTTCGGATATTGCGAAAGGCATTCAGGAAGATCTGGATATGCAAATGATGGACATCGGGATCGGAATCACAGGTTTCCAGGTGATGAGTTTCAATTATCCGCAGGAGATCCAGGATATGATTACGAAGACGGCTTCACATGAAATGATCGGCAATTTGCAAAAATATCAGCAGGTCAGCATGACTGACGGAATATCCTCCGGTAAAGTTAAGGGTGGCGGGGCTGCTTCGGATATGGCGGGCATGATGATGGGGATGAACATGGCAAATGAAATGATGAAAAACATGAATCAGAACCAGAACAGTCAGAACCAGAATTCGGATCAAAAGCCTGCGGCAAATCAAAACGGCGATGCAGGTGCATCTTCTTCGTCTGGAGACAATAAAAAGCCGAACTTCTGTCCGAACTGTGGGGCCAAGAATGAAGGCGCAAATTTCTGTCCTAACTGTGGTCAAAAACTGGCTTAATGCACTGAAATACAGGAAGGCTTGCTCAGAGGTGCACTACTTTTGAGTGAGCCTTTTTTTGTATTTTATTTTTATATGGGATAAAAGGTTGACAACGGATCATAAATGATTTATCTTTAAATTAAGATATTAAATATAAAGATAAAACACACCAAGAATATCAAATATCTTAATTCCGATTTACGAGGAGAGATCAAGATGATGATCCCAACATTGACCAGAATAAATGAACTTTCAAGAAAAGCCAAAGCTGCAGGGTTGACGGAGATGGAGAAAGCGGAGCAAATTCGTATGCGCCAGGAATATCTGCAAACCTTTCGCGGTTCGATCAATGATATTCTGCTGAATGTGACCATCTATGATCCGAACGGCGACGATGTTACTCCAGATCGATTGAAAGAGGAACAGGCTCAACAGAACAATAATTAATGTATTCCGACTAAATATCTTAATGTAAAGATAATATTCAACCACTATAAACATAAACAAAATGTCTATGCGACATTACTCAACTACAAACCACTCAAAATTGTTCGATAAACCAAGGAGGAAATTACGATGACTATTCAAACTGCAGGTATTCACCATATTACAGCTTTTGCGGGAGATCCGCAGGCCAATGTCGACTTTTATGCTGGAGTTCTGGGACTTCGTCTTGTGAAAAAAACGATCAACTTTGATGCACCTGATGTATACCATCTGTATTTTGGGGATGAGAACGGAAGTCCGGGCACCATCATTACATTCTTCCCATCAGCCGGATCACCGCGAGGAAAAATCGGTGGCGGTCAGGTCGGCATTACCTCATATGTGATTCCGCCTGGGACTATTGGCTTCTGGCAGGATCGGCTGGAACAGTATAACATTGAGGTAACCAAAACGAATCGCTTCAACGAAGAGCTGCTGCAGTTCGAAGACAGCGAGGGTTTGCGTCTTGAACTGGTTGAACGTGAAGAGGGCGCAGCGAGCACCTGGGTTCATGAAGGCATTCCCGCGGACAAAGCCATCAAAGGGTTTGGAGGTGCCGTGCTGTTCAGCGTCAATCCGCAAAGAACGATGGATGCGCTGGATAAAATACTCGGATTCACCAAAGTAGATGAAGACGAGGAGTATGTACGATTCCGGTCCTTCGGAGATATCGGTAATGTTGTGGATGTTCCTGTCACCCGGATGGCTCTGGGCGTTGGTGGAGCAGGGACGGTCCACCATATCGCGTGGCGTGCCAAAGATTTTGCAGAGCATGAACAATGGAGAGAGGCTGTACAACAGTATGGCTATCAGCCGACCCCGGTTCGGGACCGCCAATATTTTAACGCAATCTATTTCAGAGAAGCTGGTGGTATCCTGTTCGAAATTGCTACCGATCCTCCTGGATTCACGAAAGATGAGCCCGCGGAGTCGCTTGGACAAAAACTCATGCTGCCGGAATGGTTTGAACCATACCGTGCCCAAATCGAAGGCAATTTGCAGCCGATCCAAGTAAGAACGTTAGAGCCAGCAATGTCTGTTTCAGATCGGTAATGGTTGATCCAGGTCGCCTGAACTGAAATAATTGAGGTGCATCAATTGTCCTATAAATGGAATGTAAAGAATGAACAATCTTAATAAGAGTATAACCCAAAGGAGCATTGAAGGATGATGGAGAAAAAGGTTACCTGGCTGGAGCTGTTCTATGATTTGCTTTTTGTAGCCGCAGTCTCCAAAGCAGGGCATGTCCTGCTGCATGCCGAACATGGCGTGATTTCGTTTGAATATCTGATGAAATTTGTGTTGATTTTCATTCCTGTTTGGTGGGCATGGGTCGGCCAGACCCTATTCATTAACCGTTATGGTCAGGATATCCTGAGCCATCGCATATTCCTCATCCTTCAGCTCCTGTCTGTTCTGGTGATGACAGCAAGCCTCTCGACTCATTTTGATCAATACTACCTGTCCTTCTTCATTGGGTATATCGGATCGAGGGCGTTTACGGCCATTCAGTACCTGACCGTTCATAAGTCCAAAAGTACACATCAACAACATGCTGCCCGTTACCTGGGCACCTGTTTTGTCATTGGTATATTGATTTCATCGGGTTCTCTGTTTTTCGATTCCTGGCTGCGCTACGTGATTTTGTATGCGGGGATCGCCGTGGATATCGTACTTCCGTTGATTGGACGCAAGAATCTGGTGAAAGTGCCCGTTCAGACACATCACTTGCTGGAGCGTTTCGCACTCTTTACACTCATCCTGCTGGGTGAATCGGTGATTAGTATTATCGCTGTGCTGCAAGCAGACCATTGGGATATGAAGTCAATCCTGTTTGCCGTTTTTACTTCGATATTTGTCATTGCTATGTGGTGGCAGTACTTCGAGAATGTAGAGAAAAAAGTAAGCAAAGAGATTCGGACTGCCGGGCAAGCGATTATATATGGTCATCTATTTATCTACATATCCATGAGCATGATCGCCGCTTCGATCCAGTTGTTGTATCAGAATCAACTGAACTATGTGTTCATGATCGGGTTTATGTTTGGATCAGTGCTGCTGTATTTCTTGTCGACCTCACTTGTGTTCCATCGCTACAGACATGCCCATATGCGGCTCCGTCCGCTTCACTTGGCGATTATGCTGGGATTACTGGCTGCGTTCGTTCTTGTGGATCTCATCTACCAGGTGCCTAATTATGCAATTGTGGGAGAGAACATGGTGTTCTTCCTTGTCTATGCCAAATTAACGACCTAATGCATCGGTCACACAAGAATAAAAGTCACGGACGAATAACGTTCGTGGCTTTTTAAGTTGGATAATTACAAAATCATGTCTACTGTGAGAAAAAACGTTTAACCTGATTTATTTTCTACTATAGAATCTGTTAATATGAGACTAGATACAAGTGAATCTACCAGATCATCGAATATCTTTCTTTATAAAATGAACCTAAGAAGAGTTACACGATAACGGAGAGGACAGAAATAACCTGAAGAAGCGAAGCGTTCACCTTTATCACCGGATTTCAACCTTTTAAAAAGGTATTAAAGAAATCTGGGGGTAACAGTGATCGGAAGGTTGTTCTGTCATCAGAGTGACCCAAGTGTGAGTTTCATAAATTCATTTTATACATAGTGATTCGTGGAGATGGAGATGACAATCAGGAGGGAAATCATTGAGCACACATCAAATCGGAGTTCCATTGGAAGGGTTTGCAGAGTTTAGCCGAACGGTTGCCGCTGAAGGCGCAGTGCTTTTGAAGAACGAAGGACAAGCTCTTCCGATTCAGAAAGACGAAAACGTTTCAGTGTTTGGACGGATTCAAGTCAATTATTATCGCAGTGGCACAGGCTCAGGTGGTAGCGTTCATGTGGCGTATACAACCAATTTGCTCGATGGCCTGCGTAGCAAAAAAGGACTTACGGTTAATGAAGATTTGGCAGCTGTCTATGAAAAGTGGATTGAAGAAAACCCATTTGATGATGGCGGAAAAGTATGGGCGGCAGAGCCGTGGAATCAGAAGGAGATGCCTTTAACGGATGAATTGGTATCCCAGGCCAGAACGAAATCCAGCAAAGCGATCGTGGTTATTGGACGCACAGCAGGTGAAGATCAGGATAACGTCGATGCGCCAGGCAGCTACCGGTTGACGGAAGATGAGAAAGCGATGCTGAAACAGGTCACGAACCATTTTGAACAAACAATCGTCGTGTTGAATGTCTCGAACATCATGGACATGAGCTGGTTGAATGATGAAAGCTACGTTCATCCGATCCAAAGTGTCATTTATTCGTGGCATGGCGGTATGGAGGGTGGTAATGCGATCGCCGATGTACTGGCCGGAGACGTTACACCAAGTGGTAAATTGACTGATACGATTGCGTATTCCATTGAAGATTATCCTTCCACAAGCAATTACGGGAATGAGTTTAAGAACCTTTATCAAGAAGATATCTACGTAGGCTATCGTTATTTCGAAACGTTTCGACCTGAAAAAGTACAATTTGAATTTGGATACGGCTTGTCCTATACCACATTCATAACCAAGGCTGAAGACGCAAAATGGATCTCCCAAGACGGAGAAAACAGCATTAAGGTGAATGTAACCGTAACCAATACGGGCACGACCTATGCCGGTAAAGAAGTAGTGCAGATCTATTATGAAGCCCCACAAGGTCAATTGGGGAAACCTGCAAAAGCTTTGGTGGCCTTCGGCAAAACGAATCTGCTTCAGCCGGGTGAGTCTCAGCGTCTGACTGTGAGCTTCCCTGTAGATTCCATGGCTTCCTATGATGATGCTGGCGTAACAGGACATGCATCGGCGTATGTACTTGAGGCAGGAACATATCGTTTGTACGTGGGAACCAGTGTCAAAAATGTGGAGCATGTCAGTATTGATGGCCAAGATGGGTACGTTGTAGAAACGATTCAACTCGTGGAACAGCTCAAGGAAGCAATGGCACCGACTGAAAGCTTTACGAGAATGAAGCCGGGAGCGCGCAAAGAAGACGGATCTTATGAGCTGATTTTTGCAGATGTTCCGACTCGCCAAGTATCCATGGCTGAACGAATTGAACAATGCTTGCCGCAAACGCTGGAGCAAACCGGCAATCAGGGCTACAAGCTGAGAGATGTGAAGGATGGCAAAGTCAGCCTGGAAACGTTCATCGCCCAATTAAGTGATCAGGATCTGGCAGCTATCGTGAGAGGCGAAGGTATGAGCAGCCCACTCGTTACATCGGGTACAGCTTCCGCATTTGGCGGCGTGAGTGACAGTCTGTTCAATTACGGAATCCCTGTCGCATGTACTGCTGATGGCCCATCCGGTATTCGTATGGATAGCGGGGAGAAGGCTACACAAGTTTCCATTGGAACTTTGCTGGCAGCAACATGGAATGCAGAACTCGTCGAAGAGCTGTATGTGATGGAAGGCCAGGAATTGCTGAGAAATCAGGTGGATGCACTGCTCGGGCCTGGATTGAATATTCGCCGGAGTCCGATGAACGGACGTAACTTTGAATATTTCTCGGAAGATCCGCTGATTTCCGGTGTATTTGCTGCTGCATGTACAAAAGGAATCATGAAGGGTGGCTCTAATGCCACGCTGAAACATTTCGCCTGCAACAATCAGGAGAAGCATCGCAGTAAAGTGGATGCCGTTGTATCCGAACGTGCATTGCGTGAGATCTATCTGAAAGGGTTCGAGATTGCCGTGAAAGAAGGCGGTGCGAATTCGATCATGACCTCCTACAATCCGATTAATGGACATTGGGCGGCTTCCAACTACGATCTGAACACGACTATTCTTCGTGGAGAGTGGGGCTTCCAAGGTATCGTAATGACCGACTGGTGGGCTATTATGAATGACGGCGTTGAAGGTGGACCAGCAGATCGGAAAAACACCAATTGGATGGTTCGCGCTCAAAACGACCTGTACATGGTTGTACCTAACTATGGTGCAGAAATCAACGGCTGGGATGACAACACGATTGAATCTCTGGAAAATGGTACATTGACACGTGGGGAGCTTCAGCGTTCGGCCATGAATATTTGTGAGTTCATCATGAATGCGCCTGTCTTCTCCAGAAAACATGAGATTGTCGAAAATGTTGCTTCATTCCAAGCGAAAGCTTCACTTTCCTCAGAACAGGCACAAGTGCTGGCTGACAATGCACAGGTCAAACCCGTTGTGGGCGAACCTGTCTACATGAAAGTGGATGAAGCCGGTCAATATCGGATTATTGTACAGATCATGTCTCCTGAGCCTGAACTGGCTCAAAGTGCATGTAATGTCATTCTTAATGATCAATTGATGACGACCATTCAAACCAATGGTACCGAGGGCAAATGGATCAGACAGAAACTTGTCAAAGTAGAGCTGGAGGCAGGATTGTACGAATTGAAGCTGGACTTCACCAAACCGGGTCTGCAGATCGACTGGATTGAATTTAAACAAGTGTAATGCATGATGGTCTGATATGTTGTAACTGAACATGACGACTGTTATGATTGTGTTATGAGATCCGGAATTTCTGAACAATCAGGTCAGGAGTGTTGCGAAGGATGAGAAGGTACAATTTTTGGAGTCCCATTCTGCTGATTGCGGTCGCGCTGATTGTGAGAGGCTTGGTTACCAATCTGGGCGTTCTGTTCGGCATGTCGCATGATGCAGCAAGTAATATCGCGATTGTAGCCATGTTGATTGCTGCACTGATCATGTTTAATCGAATGACAAAGGCAAAGCGTAAATAATCGTATAGGTACAAAATATGGATCAAGCGAGAGACACCCTTGGGGGTGTCTTTTTTGTGTATTGACGTTTTAATCACAACGTCTTAGACTGGTTATGAATAAAAGAATAACATTTTTAAAATAACAAAAATAACAAAAACTCGTGACCCAATGCCAATCATTTTCCGAAAGGAGGCCCACTCATGAAGATTATGGCGGACAAACAATATGTCTTTCAGGAAGGTCAGCCGTTTCAGAGCAGTCATGCGTCTATGGTTGCGATGTTGCCAATTGGAGAGGTTGAGGCGGCGCGGTTTGCAGGCAAGCATGAGAAGGCAAGTGATGTAGCGATCTGGATGTTGCGAAAGCACGGAGGGGCATGGGCGGTTCCGCCGAGATTGGCAGCGTATACGTGGAAAATGAATCGAGTTTCTTTTGGGAAGCTGACTGTCAATGACAGATGAACATAATCAAGGACCGCTGGAGATGATGTGCTCTGTCGGTCCTTTATGGCATTTGTCGGACTAGTCTCGGCGGAGAACCGGCATGAGAGGAGAAAAATCCAGTGAATACAACCGATTGGGTGAATACGGCGGCACAGGTTGTGCCATCGGAGCGCCAGTTGAAGTGGCAGCAGATGGAGTTCTATGCATTTATTCATTTTACTGTGAATACGTTTACAGATCAGGAATGGGGCATGGGGAATGAAGATCCCGCTATCTTTAACCCTTCTGATCTGAGTGCCCGGCAATGGGTCCAGGCGTGCAAGTCTGCCGGTATGACAGGATTGATTCTTACGTGCAAGCACCATGACGGGTTTTGTTTATGGCCAAGCGAGTACACGGATCATACGGTTGCTGCCAGCCCATGGCGTAATGGTACAGGTGATCTGGTGAAAGAAGTCGCCGATGCATGCAGGGAAGGCGGGTTGAAGTTCGGCGTCTATCTGTCGCCGTGGGACCGGCATGAAGCATCCTACGGGGATTCGGAGCGATATAACGAGTTTTTCATGAATCAGCTGCGTGAACTGCTAACCCAATATGGTGAACTTTTCTGCGTGTGGTTCGATGGGGCATGTGGAGAGGGGCCGAATGGTAAAAGGCAGGTCTATGATTGGGAGGCCTATTATGCAATCATTCGCGAGTTGCAGCCAGAGGCGGTGATCTCGGTATGCGGCCCGGATGTTCGCTGGTGTGGCAATGAGGCAGGGCATGCCCGGGCTTCCGAATGGAGCGTTGTACCTGCTTACTTGCAGGATAACGAGAAGATCCAGGAGCAGTCCCAACAGGTGGACGATGGAGAGTTTGCCAGCAAAATAAATACACAGGATGCAGATCTGGGAAGTCGGGAAGTGATCCGGCAGCATGAGGACAGGCTTATCTGGTATCCAGCAGAAGTGAACACGTCCATCCGTCCGGGCTGGTTCTATCATGCAAGTGAGGATGATCAAGTCAAATCACTGGAGGAACTGCTTGGCATCTATGATGGAGCGGTCGGGGGGAACGCCAACTTTCTGCTTAATCTTCCGCCAGACCCACGCGGCCTTATTCACGAACAGGATGTTGAGCGGCTGCAGCAGCTCGGTGACTTCTTGCGCAGTACTTATCGGCAAAGTCTGGCTGTTGGAGCGAGGATTCAAGCATCGGATACCATGGGTGAAGAACATGCGGCTACCCAGGTATTGCGTGAGGGATCGGATACATTCTGGTGTCCATCCGAAGGAACTGAACTGGCTTGGCTGGAGGTGGAGCTGCCGGAGGAAAAGCTGTTCGACCGAGTGGTCCTCATGGAACATATCCGTTCGGGTCAACGAATTGAGCGTTTTACGCTGGAGGCAAAGGGTGAGAGTGGTGATTGGCAGAAGTTGTATCACGGGACGGTTGTTGGTCACAAACGAATCTGTCGTTTCGATGCCCTCACCGCCAAAACCATTCGTATAACCATTCATGAGTCCAGATGGTATCCTACATTGTCCTGGCTGGGTATATATCTAAGCAAACAGAAGGAGGGGCCTAAGGATGATCTGTCTTCGTTGCCATATGTGAACGGGACAGACAGGACCGGAAGGCTACCTTCGTAAATGGTTTTAATGTTAGGCCGTTATTGGGAATAAAGGTCCTTAGGTTACATTGGATGTGCCTGCGCCGCTTCTTTGCCAAGGCGAAAATGAAATTGTGATATTAGAGTTGCATGGAACTGGGGACCGGACCGTAACATTATGTAGATAAGCCAGTTTTGGATTCATCCCATGGAAAATAGAGTAGTGAACGATTATTGGGAATTGAATGATCTGGTGCAAAAAGGTATACGTAAGGTAGAGCCACACACCAGCAGGAGAGGATGAGAGGATATGAAAGTAGGACTCAGCACATACAGTCTGCAACAGGCACTGAATAGCAAAGAACTGACTGTACCGGATGCCATCCGCTACATCGCCGAGCAGGGCGGAGAACATGTGGAGATTGTTCCAATGGGGTACAGCCTGATCGACCAACCGGAATTAATTGACCAGATTCGAGAGGCTGCGCAAGACGTGGGGATTGATATCTCCAATTATGCAATTGGTGCCAACTTTGTTACAGGGGAAGGCCCGGATGCACTTGAACATGAGATCGCCGCTGTCATGAAGCATGTGGATGTCGCTGCAGCTCTTGGGGTGACAAGAATGCGTCATGATGTAGCGTTTCGTCCTGCAGAGGAGGGGACCGTTGCCCAATTTGAGGCCGACCTGCCTGTTCTGGTGAAGGCTTGCCAGCGAATTGCCGATTACGCAGCGAGTCACGGAATTACCACAAGTGTGGAGAACCATGGTTACTATGTGCAGTCCAGTGAACGAATCCGGCGGTTGGTGCATGAGACGGCTCGGGAAAATTTCAAGACAACGCTGGATATCGGCAACTTCCTGTGTGTAGATGAAGACCCGGTTAGCGCTGTGAAAAACAACATTCCTTATGCATCCATGGTGCACGCCAAAGATTTCTATCTGAGACCCTCTTACCGTAATCCCGGGGAGGGCTGGTTCCAGACCTCACACGGCAATTACCTGCGCGGTGCAATTGTGGGACACGGCGATATTGACATGCCAGAAGTATTCCGTGTGTTGAAGCAGTCCGGTTATGACGGATATATCTCTGTAGAATTCGAGGGCATGGAAAATTGCAAAACAGCATCCCGCATCGCGATGGATAACGTCCGCCGCTTCTGGGAGGAAGCATAGGCAGCGACTGCACTACTATATAAGTGGAATCAATTTTTATATGTAAGGCTGAAGTAACAGAGGGGAAGTTTGGAACTGTAGGAGTGGTAGCGCCCGCCTTTGTCTGCGGATTTCAACCGCTGAGAGCGGTTGATACAAGAAATCTGTAGACAACAGTGGCCGAAAGTCCAAACATTCACCGTAGTTACGTTAAGCCGATTATCATATGTTTTGAATCAACTGATGTGACCATCATTCATCAGATTATGGAGGGGAAATTCCATGTCCAAACTTAAAGTTGCCGTTGTCGGTGCGGGATCGATATCCGATTTTCATTTACAAGCTTATGCCAGCAATCCCGAAGTTGAAATATACGCCATATGTGACCTGAATGAAGCTCGTGCCCAGGAAGCAGCGAAAAAATATAACGCTACTCATGTATTCACAGACTATAAGGAGCTTCTGGCACTGCCTGAAATCCATTCGATCAGCGTCTGTACCTGGAATGACACTCACGCCGAGATTAGCATTGCTGCTCTGGATGCGGGTAAAAACGTGCTTTGCGAGAAGCCGCTCTGTCAAACGGTAGAAGAAGCGCTGGAGGTAGAGAAGGCTGTTCACCGCAGTGGAAAGCTGCTTCAAGTTGGCTTTGTACGCCGTTATAGCGACAATGCGCAAATCCTGAAGAAGTTCATTGATGAAGGCGAGCTGGGAGAGATCTATTATGCCAAGGCATCCTGTCTGCGGCGTTTGGGCAATCCGGGCGGCTGGTTTGCAGATGTTGAGCGTTCTGGCGGCGGCCCGTTGATCGATATCGGCGTACACATTATTGATATCTCCTGGTACCTGATGGGCAAACCGAAGGTGAAAACCGTCTCTGCGAATGTCTCCAATCGATTGGGTAACCGTGCCAATATCCGTAATCTGTCGTTCTACCAGGCGGCGGACTATGATGCGAACAAAAACACCGTGGAGGATATGGCCAACGCATTGATTCGCTTCGAGAACGGGGCAAGCCTGCTGGTGGATGTAAGTTTCACGCTGCACGCCAAGCAGGATGAAACTTCGGTCAGACTCTATGGCGATAAAGGTGGTGCTGAACTGGAACCGGAAATTTCACTGATTGGTGAGAAATTCGATACCATTTTAAATATGACACCACAGGTGGATTTCAAATCCCTTGATTTTGCAGGTTCTTTCCGTAATGAAGTCAATCATTTTATCGACAGTACCCAAGGGCGCAAAGAGACGCTTAGTCCCGTTGAGGATGGCGTTGAAATCATGAAGATTCTCTGCGCCATCTACGAGTCGGCGCGTGAAGGACGCGAAATTTCACTGTAGATATAGTGTTGCGATCTGAAAATGGCAACACCACTCGAAGTAGTGAGGTCTAACAAGTCTATACTTGTTGAACCAAACATTTCGCCGAAATGGAGTTAGGACCAATCTGAAGAAGGCACTGCAATCGAAATGACTGGGCTTAATATGTCTTTCTTAGTTGAACGAAACATTTACACAATAACGGGGAGGGCAGAACGAATCTGAAGAAGCGAAGCTAAAAGCTTTCTGAAGGAAAGCTACTTCGTAAGCATAATCTCGCCTTTATCCCCGGATTTTCCTCTTAGGAAAGGGAATCAAAAAAAATCTGGGGATAACAGCGATCGGAAGATTGTTCTGACCGCGTAGTGGTCCAGTGTAATGCTATTTATTCAGCGTATGACATCCAATCCAAAAGGAGATGAACGGGATGAGCGAAACCAAAGAATCGGTGCTGGAACAGGAAGAACAGGTCGTGGAAGCCGGTGTTCACAATTTTAGCAAAGAAGAGGAATGGGTGAAGCCTGAGGATCCGTTGCTGAATGAACGCCTGGAGTGGTTCAAGGATCAGAAGCTGGGATTGATGATGCACTGGGGGCCCTATTCCCAGCTTGGACTCGTGGAGTCCTGGGCGCTAAGTGACGAAGATGGTGATTGGTCGCGCAATGATATCGACTGGACTGACGACATGGAGCATTTCAAGCGGGAATACTTTGATCTCAACAAAACGTTCAATCCGATTCGCTTTCAGCCGGAGGAATGGGCACAGATGGCCGCGGATAACGGGTTCAAATATTTCCTGTTCACCACCAAACATCATGATGGATTCTGCATGTGGGATACACACACAACCGATTATCGTATCACAGGCAAGGATACTCCTTTTCACACCCATAAGTATGCAGATATTTGCCGGGCGCTTTTTGACGCTTTTCGTGCCAAGGGTCTCGGCATCTCGGCTTACTTCTCCAAAGCAGACTGGCATACGCCATATTACTGGACACCTGGCATGGAGCGTGGAAGTCATATGTGGCGCGGGCCATCCTATGATCCGAAAGAGTACCCGTGGCTGTGGGAAAAATTCGTCGAGTTCACGCATGAGCAGATCATGGAGCTGCTGACCAACTACGGACGGATCGAGTGTCTATGGCTGGATGCAGGCTGGGTGCGTGAAGGACGCCATGGTCAGGATATCCGACTGGGCGAGGTAGTGGAGCGTGCGCGTCAGACCACACAGCCGTGGCTCCTGGCAGCCGATCGCACGGTGGGCGGGCCGTATGAGAATATCGTAACTCCGGAACAGACCATCCCTGAGCATCCAATGAATATTCCTTGGGAGAGTTGTATCACGGTGGGGAATTCCTTTGCGTTTGGATTTGATGATCAATATAAGCCAGCAAGACAGCTGGCACATATTCTGCTTGAGGTAGTATCCAAAGGCGGTAATCTCGCACTGAATGTCGGGCCGCAACCGGATGGACGTCTTCCAAATGGGGCAGTTCAGAGCATTAAAGCCCTTGGAGAATGGCTTGGTACCCACGGTGAGGGCATTTACGCCACACGAATTTGCGGACCATACTACACTGGAGAGTGGGCTTTCACACGTAAGGAAGATATCAACGTTACATATGCCTTCCGTCTGTACAGAAATGAGAACGAGGCGGTACAACCACAGCTGGTCATTCCATATGTGGAAAAAGTGGAGCGGATCGAACTCGTCGGCACAGATGGTGTACTGTCGTTCCAACGGACGGAAGATGGACTTGCTGTAGAGCTGCCGCAAACAGCAGTTACAGCATTAGCACCTATCACACTTACGTTCAGATTGTTCACAAACCAATAAGTTCACAATCCAAATCCCGGGGGACATATACAGTCTTCCGGATTTTTTGGTTTGGTGATTTTCGCAAAATACATCGTTTAAAGTGCAATTTCCCCTTGTCTGACAAGGGTTTTGGGAATAAGGAGAGGTGAGAGAAAATTGCGAATTGATCAAAGAACACCACTCAAGGTACTATCGATTTAAGAAAGCGTTACCTGACACTAATACTCACATAGAAAGCGTTGGAACAAAAGAATGGACCAAAGAAAAGGATGTTTAAGGGATGTAAATGTAATGTATTATTACACTTAAGGTGTAGAAGGGGTGACGCGAATGAGTCGAGCTACGGAAAGCATACCTGCACCGGTGGAGCTCCAGCATTTAAGGAATGATGTAGAACCCAAAAGGCAGCATCCATTTATCAAAAGCCTCAAGAAGCATTGGGAGCTCTATCTGCTCGTGCTGCCTCCCGTATTGTATCTGTTGATATTCAAGTACATTCCGATGGTCGGTGTACAGATTGCCTTTAAAGACTTCAGTGTTGTCAAAGGAATCTGGGGAAGCCCGTGGGTTGGATTCAAACACTTCGAAGCCTTTTTCGATTCCCCGAATTTCTGGCTGCTAATCAAAAACACGATTGGTATCAGTTTCTACTCGTTACTCGCCGGATTTCCCATTCCGATCCTGCTGGCGCTTGCGCTGAATGAGATCCGAACGGGTTACTTTAAAAAGACCGTGCAGATGGTCACCTACGCTCCGCATTTTATCTCCACGGTCGTGATGGTATCCATTATCATTCTGATGCTCTCTCCGCATGTGGGCGTGGTAGACAAGCTGTTTACGTTACTCGGCTTCCCGATGACCAACTTCATGGGCATTCCGGAATACTTCAAATCGATCTATGTCTGGTCGGGTGTATGGCAGGGCATGGGTTATTCATCAATCATTTATATCGCGGCTCTTGCTGGCGTTGATCCATCCCTTTACGAGGCGGCGAAGATGGATGGTGCTTCAAGGCTTCGGAAAATCTGGCATATCGATCTTCCAACGCTCGTACCAGTCACCGTCATCATGCTGATTCTGAGTTTGGGCAGCATTATGGGCGTGGGCTTCGAAAAAATATACCTGATGCAGAATCCGCTCAACACAAGCGCTTCGGAGGTCATCTCCACATATGTGTACAAGGTGGGTCTGATCGGGGCTAACTTCAGCTTCTCCTCGGCGGTAGGATTGTTCAACTCCGTGATCAACCTGATCCTGCTGGTTATCGTCAACGGCATTTCCCGCAAAGTATCCCAGAACAGCTTGTGGTAAAGGAGGAGCTCATCCATGTTCAACCTGTTAAATCGTAACCGGATCAAGGACCCGCTCGGTGACCGCATCTTCATGACATTCAACTATATCTTTCTGTTTGCCATACTTTTAACGGTGTTTTACCCACTCCTGTATATCATCAGTTCTTCGTTCAGCTCCTCGCGTGCCGTTACATCCGGTCAGGTGTGGCTGTTCCCGGTAGACTTTAACATCAAGGCTTACATTTCCATTTTCAAAAGCCAACAGCTCATGCTCGGTTTCTACAACACGATCATTTATACCGTTGTAGGCACATTTATCAATGTGGCACTCACCGTCATGCTCGCGTATCCCTTGTCACGCAAATCATTTTACGGACGGGGAGCCATCATCATTTTCATGATGATCACGATGTTCTTTGATGGCGGCCTGATTCCAACCTATCTTTTGATGAAAGACCTTCATCTGCTGGATACACGCTGGGCGATGTGGCTGCCAGGGGCGCTCGCGGTGTTCCAGGTCATTGTAGCGAGAACCTTCTTCCAGTCTTCCATCCCGGAAGAGCTTGGGGAGGCGGCGGAAATGGACGGCTGCCGGGATATCCGCTATTTGATCAGCGTGGTTCTTCCATTATCGAAGCCGATTCTGGCGGTCATGACCCTGATGTATGCGGTGGGCCACTGGAATGCGTACTTTGATGCCCTGATCTATCTTCGTTCCGAGAAGTTGTTCCCGCTCCAATATGTGCTGCGGAATCTGCTCATATTAAACGCCGCAGATCCGGCGATGTTGGCCAATACGAGCCAGCAGCTGCGGGATCAAGGGTTTGAGCAGGTACTGAAATACGCTTTGATCGTCGTCGCCAGCATTCCGATTCTCATCATGTATCCGTTTGTGCAGAAGCATTTTGTCAAAGGGGTCATGGTTGGCTCGCTCAAAGGATGACCTTTGTAATCTACGCCCCTTACGCCGCTTGAGAGGAGGTGGGGAACACTCCGGCTTCCGGAATCGGGTTTAACACGAGTACAGTAACCAGATGGTTATGCCGTTTTCAACAAAAAGGAGGAGTCAGATTGAAAAAATCTTGGATTTCGATGTTGTTTCTGGTCTTTGCTTCGATGGCTTTGTTGTCCGCATGCGGTTCATCCGAGGAGACGGGTACAGGGAGCGACGGTAGCGAGGAGAGCGGTGGCCCTGTAACGATGACTTTCTTTGCCCCACAAGGTAAAGCGTCCATGGAAGATAATGAGTTCACCAAATTTATCGAAGACAAGTTCGATGTTACCCTGAAATGGGACCTGGCTCCGACGGACGCCTTGCAAGACCGCAGACAGTTGCTGCTGGCAAGTGGCGATTATCCCGAAGTGTTCCTCCATGGCAAGTTCACCACCTCAGACCTTCAAACGTACGGAAAACAGGGCGTGTTCCTCCCGTTACAGGATCTGATCAAGCAGTACGGTCCGAATCTGACCAAGATTATGGAGGAGAAGCCGTACTTCAAGGAAGCAGTAACTGCACCAGATGGAAATATCTACGCTTTGCCTATTTTCAATGAATGTTACCACTGCACGTATGCGCAGAAATATTGGATCAACACAGAATGGCTCGACAATCTGGGCCTTAAAATGCCAACCACGACCGACGAACTCTACACGGTTCTAAAGGCGTTTAAGGAACAAGACCCGAATGGCAATGGCAAAGCCGATGAGATTCCACTCACGGGTGCACCCAACAAGTACGTGTGGAACGGCAACATCGATGCCTATCTGATGAACAGCTTTATCTATAATGACAACGATAAATATCTGATCGTAAACGATGGCAAGGTTGATTTTGCTGCGAATAAGGAAGAGTGGAAAAAAGGACTGGAGTACATGCACAAGCTGTATGCAGAAGGTCTGATTGATCCGGCTTCCTTCACACAGAACGATCAGGCGATCGGACAGCTGGGTAACAAGGAAGGCGACGAAGTGGTCGGCTCCATTACAACAGCGCTGGTCAGCTACCTCGTCAACACGTACGACAAGGATATCACCCGCCACCAGCACTGGGACATCGTGCCTCCGCTGAAAGGGCCGGATGGTGTTCAGACGACAGGTGCCACGCAAAGTGTAGGTGAGTTCGAGTTTGCCATCACCAACAAAGCGACCGAAGCACAACAGATTGCCGCGATCAAAATTGTAGATTACATGTTCAGTGAAGAAGGCGCTCTGTATGCAGAGTACGGACCGACAGAAGGGAAGGGCTGGAAGAAAGCGGATGCTGATGAGAAAAACATCAATGGCGAGCCTGCCAAATACAGCTACTATAACCTGCCTGAGCGTGACCCAAATGTTGTAGTCAACGAGAGTTGGTCGCAGATCGGAGCACATGACTTGTCCAATACGTTCCGCAACCTGTTTGCAGAAGGTCAGAACCCGCTGGAAGCCGAAGGTTACGGTACACGACTGGCACAAGCGACCAATGTATATGAACCATATGCACCAAAAGAGGTTTATCCTGCGAACGTATTTATCCGTCCTGAAGATACAGAAACTGCTGCGCAGCTTACGACGGCCGTCAAGGATTACGTGATGACCAATATGGCTCAATTCATTATCGGCAGCAAGAGCATCGATAAGGAATGGGACGCGTACGTAAAAGGTTTTGATGGTCTGGGGCTCAGCAATTACCTTGAGATTTACCAGCGTGCGATTGAGAAAAATCAATAAAAGTTGATGGATTCATGATTGAGGCTGTCCCGATGTTAGCACTGAAATCGGGACGGTCTTCTCCTTTTGACAACCCCACTTCATTAGATATAATTTACTGAATATTTATGGGAAAATTAGCGACCAGAAGGCGTGGTTGTTGTCATTCCAGCTTATGCAAAATGCTCATGCGTATAAACAGTGGTGGGGGGCCTCGGAGATGAACAACAGTTGGTTTAGACGTTTGCTGCTATCGTATTTGCCTGTTTTTTTTATCGTGACCACAATCCTGTTTATTATCTTCTTCCAGGTGTTCAATGAACAGAACCGAAGAGAAGCACTCAAGGCCAATGAATTTCTGGCATCACAGGTAACGCAATACCTGGACAATTCACTGCGCTCCATCGACTTCAAAGTGCTGCGTGATATTTTGACCAATCCCAACCTGAAAAATTATTATTCGGTAACCGGAAGCGAGGATGTATATGCCGGAATTCAAGCGGTCCAGGTTATTGATGAATTGAAAATAGAGTATCCGCTGATTGATTCCATATATCTGGTAAGATACAACGACGATACGGTCTTCAGCAATGGTAAGGCGGTACCGATCGAGGAGTTCCCGGATGCTGCTTTTATTAAAGACAGCCGTGCAGCGGCAACGCAAAAGTGGGTGGGGGCCAGATCCTTTAAGGCATTCCCGACAGTGGAAGGAAAACAGGTGATTACACTCATTCGCGGTGTTGGAAACGGCACGGGGCTTGTGGTGGTTAACGTTGATCTGCCGACTTTGCAGAAGTCCATTATGCAGATGTATGACCCTGAGTTTACCTTCGTAAATATCTTCAATCGCTCGGGGGGCAATTTGTGGGACGGAGGAATGCAGGATGGCATTACAGCAGTTTCTCCCAAAACGGACTCCGGTGAAGTGTTCTCCGAGTTTACATCCAGCTACAGCGGCTGGAAGGTACAGACAGGCTTGAACAATGGCAAAATCGTCAAATTCACCCTGCAATTTTATAATATCTGGTTGGTGTTTGCTGTTGTTGTTGTGTTGATCGGTGTCGTGTGGGTGATCTACGTTACACGAAGAAATTACAAACCCATCCAGCAGATCGTTACGTTGATAGAGACGGTGGCTTCGCAGAAACAGCCGGGCATGGGCTATACGAAGGATAACGAGTTCCGTTTTATCCAGACCACGCTGGAGCGAATGATTGATCAAACCAAACAATATCAGGAGGAGCATGAAGAGAACCTGATTTTGCAGAAGAAATATTTCTTTCAGGAGCTGCTGGAGGGTACACGGGACTTTATTGGCAATGAACTGACAACGGAGATGGCAAAGTTTAAACTGCCACAGTTGGAGAACCGATGGGCTGTAATCGTTGTAGAGATTGATCAGTATTCCCGGTTCTTGGAAGAGTATCATGCTCAAGACCAATCCCTTCTGAAATTCGTGTTATCCAGCATTCTGCAAGAGAGTGCAAGGCAGGAAGGTACAGAATGTTGGGCAGAGTGGATATCGGATCAGCGGCTGTACGCGATTGTCTGGATTCCCGGGACGGAAATGGGTGAGGAAACAGAACGGAGCCTGCTCTCCGGTTATCTGGACAGAGTGGGGCAGTATCTGAACTTCACCGTAACCATTGGGACTGGGAGAGTGGCCGTGGATGTTCGTGGTTTGAGAGCTTCGTTGAAGGAGGCTGTGCATGCCTTGGAGTACAAGGCTGTACTCGGCATGAATCGAATCATCCCATGCGGAGAGGTTCCGACCTCAACCAATGATGTGTATGAATTCCTGAAGACCATCTCTCTGCTGGTGCAGGCAATGCGTCTGTCAGACGAAGTCTGGGAAACGCATTTTGAACGATTGTTCGAACAGATCCGTGAATCTGTGCTTTCCCGCCAGGAGATTATGAATACCGTCCAATTGCTGTTCCAGCATTATAATCGGGAGTTCGCGGAACTATCCCAGGATTATCAGGAGAGATGGGCCGCTGTATTTACACCGCTGCTTCCCAGGTTGGAAGGCTGGGAAACGTTGGATGATTTACGCGATCTGTGCTGGAAAGGCTTCCGGGAGCTGGCTCAGCAGATGCAGACGCTGCATTGTTCCAGAAAACACAGATCTCATATTCTTGAGATTCGCAAGTATATTGAACAGAACTACAACAACCCCGAGCTGTCGTTGAACTATCTAAGTGATTTATTCGATATTAATCCGAAATATTTAAGCAAGCTGTTCAAGGACGAAATTGGTGAGAAGTTCGTGGATCTTCTAATTAGTCACCGTATTGAGAAGGCGAAGCAGCTCATGCTGGAGACTGACAAGGCCATTCAGGAGATCAGCGAGGAAGTTGGGTATACGAATTATAATTCCTTCAATCGGGCGTTCAAAAATGTGGTGGGTGTGGCGCCAAGTGACTACAGAAAAGCCATGTGAGTACGTCCTGTCAGAGTCAACACCGTTATCGCATTTACCAAGGTTGTCAGACCAAGCCGAACTCATAAGGAGAATGTGTACATGGACTATAAAGATGCTTCGCTTCCTATTCTAGAGCGGGTACAGGATTTGCTCGGTCGGATGACTACAGAGGAGAAGATTGGACAGCTGATCCAGCCAATGGGCTGGAAGACTTATGTGAAGGAAGCAGATGGCACGGTACAGGTTACAGAGGAGTTTAAAGCGGACATCGCAGAGGGCGGGATTGGGTCGTTATATGGAGCACTTCGTGCCGATCCCTGGACGGAAGTGACACTGGAGACTGGGCTGACCCCCAGGCAGGGAGCTGTTGCCACGAATGAAATTCAGCGGTATGCCATGGAGAACTCCCGGCTGGGGATTCCCATTTTGTTCGGGGAAGAGTGTTCTCACGGGCATATGGCCATTGGGGCAACTGTATTTCCGGTGCCGCTTGCGGTAGGAAGTGCCTGGAATATGGAATTGTACCGCAAGATGTGCGAAGCGATTGCTGTGGAGACGCGGAGCCAAGGGGGAGCGGCTACATATTCGCCTGTGCTTGATGTCGTGCGGGACCCGAGATGGGGGCGTACGGAGGAATGTTTTGCCGAAGATCCCTACCTGATCGGTGAATTGGCGGTTGAAGCCATGAAAGGTTTGCAGGGTGACCGGCTCGATTCCGACCGGACAATTGTGGCGACGCTCAAACATTTTGCAGCCTATGGCAGCTCGGAGGGTGGGCGTAATGCTGCTCCGGTGCATATGGGATTGCGCGAGCTCCATGAGGTGGATCTGCTGCCATTCAAGAAAGCGGTGGAAGCAGGAGCATGTTCTGTCATGACGGCGTATAACGAAATTGATGGTGTGCCTTGTACGTCGAGTTCGTATCTGCTGAATGATCTCCTGCGCGAGCAATGGGGCTTTGACGGATTTGTCATTACCGATTTTGGTGCGATTCAGATGCTCGTCAATGGACATAACACCGCGGAGAACGGGGAGCAGGCCGTCGCTCAGTCGCTTAAGGCAGGTGTGGACATGGAAATGTCCGGGTACATGTACCGAAAGCATCTCGGGCAGGCGCTGGAGCAAGGATTAATTGGGGAGCAGGATTTGGACACAGCGGTAAAGCGGGTTCTGGAGATGAAGTTCAGATTGGGCTTATTCGAACAACCCTTCGTTGATCCCGACTTTGCAGAGCAAGTAATCGGATGTGAGGACCATATTCAGCTGGCGAGGAAAGTCGCGCAAGAGGGAATCATTTTACTCAAAAATGAAGATAGCACGCTTCCGCTCAGCAAAACAGGTACAAAACTGGCGGTCATTGGCCCGAATGCAAACCATATCTATAACCAGCTTGGTGACTACACCTCGCCGCAGCCTAGGGGACAGATCGTCACGGTACTGGATGGCATTACACGCAAGCTTGGTGCTGACACCGAAAAGGTGCTGTACGCACCGGGCTGCCGGATCAAGGGCGATTCCAGGGAGGGCTTTGCGTGTGCTGAAGAAGCAGATACCATCGTTATGGTGATGGGCGGGTCCAGCGCACGTGATTTTGGCGAAGGGACCATTGATCTGCGGACGGGGGCATCCGTTGTTACGGATGATCCATGGAACGATATGGAGTGCGGTGAGGGCATAGACCGATCGTCTCTGAGCCTGATGGGTGTTCAACTGGAACTGGTGAAGGAAGTACTTAAGCTGGGGAAACCGGTTATTGTCGTTTATATTAACGGACGTCCCATTGCCGAACCCTGGATTGATGAGCATGTCCATGCCATTGTGGAAGCGTGGTACCCAGGACAGGAGGGGGGCAACGCCATTGCGGATATTCTGTTCGGTGATGTGAATCCATCTGGACGTCTTACCGTCTCCATTCCCAAGCATGTAGGGCAGCTTCCAGTCTGCTACAATGCCAAACGCACCCGGGGCAAGCGGTATCTGGAGACAGATCTTGCACCGCAATATCCGTTCGGCTTTGGGCTGAGTTATACCGATTTCAAATACGAGAATGTAAGGGTAGTGCCGGAAGTATTCGGGTCTGACGATGAAGCGGAAGTACAGGTGGAAATCACGAATACGGGAGCAGTCGCGGGAAGTGAGGTTGTGCAATTGTATATCACTGATGTGTCGGCTTCAGTCACCCGGGCTGAAATGTCACTGAAGGGTTTTCGTAAAATCCATCTGGAGCCAGGTCAGACCCAAACCGTTACATTCCCTGTGCAAAAAGAACACCTCGCACTGATCGACTCCCGTCTCCAGTCTGTCGTGGAACCGGGTGAATTCAGGCTAATGGTTGGCCGCAATTCCATGGACTGGACGGCCTGCAGTCTGCACATCCAGAAGGTGGGGGTGGAGGCATGATTCGAATTCAGCGATTCATCGAAGATCTGAAGCAGCGGCAGTGGCTGGATACGATCGAGCTTCCAGAGTGGCAGATGCAGAGAGCCAGATACATTCAGCCAGGGGAATACGAGTATGAGCAGGCATATGAAAATGAAGATAGGCAAGCTGACAAGACAATGCAGAGTTTGAATCCACTGAACAGCGTACATGGAACAACTTATTTTCTGAGTAAAACCGTGGAGATTCCGGCCGATTGGCATGATCAGGGTGTCGGATTGATTTTCGAGGCCGGGGGTGAAGGGCTGCTGAAGGTGAACGGCACGCCTTATCACGGACTGGACCGTAATCATCGGTATGTACCGCTGCCGAAGAGCCGTGTGGGAAATGCGCCTTTGCTGGAGATTGAGTTATATGATCCGATACCGGAACCACATGACCCCTTGAATCGACAGGCGGTCATCCAGCCGCCAATTCCGGGCATCCGAGCCGCTTTGGTTCGTGTTAATTCACCTTTACAGAGTCTAATGTATAGCATTACGGTACTTGCCGAATCACTCAAAGTATTGCCGGAGAAAGCCATGAAGCGGACCCGTCTTGTCCGGGACATTCATCAGGTGATGGATAAGATGTACAACGAGCCGGAGCGCTGGATTGAAGCGGATTGGGTACAGCATTTGGAAGAATGGCTTGCACAGTCGGTACAGGAGGAAGATCCGGAAGAGTACCGGGACGGATTCATGCATCTGGTTGGGCAGTCCCATATTGATATTGCTTGGCTGTGGCCTGTGCGAGAAACCGTTCGCAAGTCCAGCCGCACCTTCTCCACGATGTGTACCTTGATGGATGAGTACCCGGAATTCGTGTATTCGCAAAGTCAACCCCAGCTGTACGCATTCGTGAAGGAGCATTATCCTGAGCTGTACGAACGAATCAAAGCCCGAATTGCCGAAGGGCGCTGGGAACTGGTTGGTGGCATGTGGGTAGAGCCGGATCTGAACATTCCGAGTGGCGAGTCGCTTGTGCGGCAGATCCTGTACGGGCAGAACTTCTATCAGGAGGAGTTTGGCAAACGTTCGAGCATCGAGTGGCTTCCGGATACGTTTGGCTACTGTGCTTCACTGCCGCAACTGCTCAAGCTGGCGGATATCCCCTATTTCATGACCACCAAGCTCAATTGGAATGATACCAACGTTTTCCCGCATGATCTGTTCCATTGGGTAGGCATTGACGGCACCTCGGTGCTTGCGTATCTCAATCATGGTGTGAATGAGCACACAAGGCCCAAGGATATCAATGAGCATTGGCGATCCTACAAGCAGAAGGATGTACATCCTGAGCAAATGCTGCTTTACGGACATGGTGATGGTGGGGGCGGGGTAACGAACGAAATGGTTGCATTCGCCGAACGATCCCATTTCATGGTTGGGCAGCCCATCAGCAATTTCAGTACAGCTGGCGCGTTTTTCGAAGAGATTACGAACAACAACCCTAAGCTGCCAAAATGGCATGGCGACTTATATCTGGAACTGCACCGAGGCACCTATACAACCCATGCGCGCAATAAACGAAGCAATCGAAAAGCCGAAGTGCTGTATCGCGAAGCGGAAATCTGGGGGCAGTTTGCCGGAGTTGAAGCGGCACAGGTGAAGAATGATCTGGATGAAGGCTGGAAGCTGATCATGCTCAACCAATTCCATGACATTATCCCGGGGACGTCCATTCCCGAAGTATACGTAACATCCGCAGAGGAGTATACGAAAGTGTTCGCTCTGGGGACATCGGTTATGGAAGGTACCCTTGGCAGTATTAAGGAACGTATTGCGACAGATGGCTTCGAGGGTCTGCCCTATATTGTATTTAATAGCCTGGGGCGGGAGCGGGGAGAGGTCGTCACGATTACAGGCGACGAGAAACTGAGCGGTTTAGCGGCATTCGGCCATCAGGGTAATCGTCTGGCGAGTGACCTTGAGCAGCATGGAGACGTGCTGACCTTGTCCGTTTATGTCGCATCCATTCCGGCCTTTGGATATACAACGATATGGCTACGTCAGGCACCGGCTGCCAGTCTCCCTGCATTGAAGCAGGATGAATCCTTCCCTTCGGTTTGGGAAACGGACTTTTACACGCTTGAATTTAACGATGTGGGAGAGATCATCAGATGGTATGACAAGTCCATCCAACGGGAGTGGCTGAAACCGGGCGATAAAACGA
The DNA here is from genome assembly GCF_042674385.1 of Paenibacillus sp. NPDC056933. NCBI lineage: Bacteria > Bacillati > Bacillota > Bacilli > Caryophanales > Paenibacillaceae > Paenibacillus > Paenibacillus sp. NPDC056933. The sequence continues at coordinate 119,410 of NZ_JBHUQN010000007.1, forward strand.
ACGAGTTGCAGTTTTTCCATGACAGGCCAACGTACTGGGATGCTTGGGATATTGATCCGCGGTTTGAATCGCAACGTGCAGGAGCGGCAGAGCTGATCTCCAGAGAAGTAGTACAGCGTGGAGTAACGCAGGATATCCTTCGGTTTCACTGGAAGTTAAACGACTCGGAGATTCACCAGGATATCATTCTATATCGTCATCAGCGACGTGTTGATTTCAAGACAAAGGTAAACTGGGCTGAGAGCCATAAGCTGCTCAAAGTGGCTTTTCCCGTTGATCTGGTTTCAGCCAAAGCAGCCTACGAAATCCCGTTTGGTGCGCTGGAGCGGCCAACCCATAACAACACCAGCTGGGAGCAGGCCCAGTTTGAGGTGTGTGGTCACCGCTGGGCGGATATCTCCGAGGGCAACAGTGGTGTTAGCCTGCTGAACGATTGCAAATATGGATATGACATCAAGGATCAGACGATCCGTCTTTCCCTGCTCCGTGCTCCCAAATGGCCGGATGAACATGCTGACCAGGGTGAGCATGATTTCACTTATTCCCTGCTGCCGCATCAGGGGGATTGGCGGGAAGCGGGTGTGGTACGACGTGCGATGGAACTAAACCACCCGGTTCGGGTTGTTGCGAGTGAACGACACTCTGGCACATCGCTGGCAGAACATAGCTGGGTTCATTTCCATAGTGAACATGTCATTCTGGATACAATCAAGGCTTCCGAAGACGGCACAGGAACGGTACTTCGTTTCTATGAGTCATCTGGTGGAAGAGAGACGGTTCAGATTCAATGGGCTGACGCGAGTATACAGACATCTGTAATCAATCTGTTGGAGGATGAAATCAGACCACTAGCTTGTCATGAAGGGAAGTTTGAGCTGACGTTCAAGCCATATGAAATTCAAACCGTGAAGCTGGTTTCAACAGATTAGTCTCAGGAAACCGGATAAGAAATGATCGGAGAAAAAGGAGTGACCGGGTAGGGGTCGAAAATTGAATAGAGCATTCCGTTCATCATGAAGGCTCACCAGGAATGAAAAATCAAATACCGATTTAACGGGAGGGTATGGCATGAAATTAACAAACAAGATTGGCGTTATCGTGGATAGCTTCGGTGTAGGTGTGCGTGAAGGATTAAGCAAAGCGAAGGATGTAGGTGCAGAAGGCGTACAGATCTATGCAGTCCATGGAGAGATGGACCCCGAAAACCTCTCTCCGACAGCCCGCAAGGAGTTAAGAAGTTATATCGATTCTCTCGGTCTTGAAATTTCTGCCCTGGTTGGCGATTTGGGCGGTCACGGGTTTCAGGTCAAGGAAGATAACCCGTGGAAAGTCGAGAAGTCCAAGCGCATCGTGGATCTTGCTCTTGATTTGGGCACGAATATCGTTACAACACATATCGGAATTGTCCCGCATGATCCTTCCTCCGAAGTGTACGCCACGCTGCATGCCGCATGTGAAGAGCTGGGCCAATACGCGAAAAGCGCAGGTGCGTACTTCGCTATTGAGACGGGACCAGAGACGGCAGCAGACCTGAAAGGGTTTCTGGATACGCTGTCCACCAACGGGGTTTCGGTAAATTTTGACCCGGCGAACATGGTGATGGTTACCGGAGATGACCCTGCACGGGGTGTTCATCTTCTCAAGGATTATATTGTGCATACCCATGTGAAAGATGGGGTGCGCCTAAAGGAAGTAGACCCCAGGGATGTATACGGTGCAGTAGGGTACGCGCCCATGGATCATGAGAAAATTGCCGAAATGGTCTCTTCTGGAACGTTCTTCCGAGAGGTGCCGCTGGGTGAGGGCAGCGTGGATTTTGACGGATACTTTGCAGCCCTCCGGGATATTGGCTATACGGGGTATCTGACGATTGAACGCGAGGTAGGCGACCAGCCAGAGCTGGACATTCGCAAAGCGGTTAAATTTATCCAACAATACCGATAGGGAGCTGAGCAGATGAAAGTGGGCCTGAGTACGTATAGCTTGTTGAACGATCTGAATTCGGGTGAGATGACGGTTCTGGATATCATCGACTGGATTGCTGCAAATGGTGGCGAGCATATGGAGATGGTTCCGTATGGCTACACCGTGGAAGACAATCCTGAACTCGCCGATGCCATTCGGGAGCGGGCTGCTTCTGCGGGGATTGAGCTGTCCAACTATTCGATGCCTGCGAATTTCGTGCAGGAGACGGAAGAAGCTTTTGAAGAAGAGATAGCTCGGGTCAAAAGACATGTCGATGTTGTACACCGGATGGGTGTAAAGCATATGCGTCATGACGTAACGGCGTTTACTTTGCCTAAGGAGAAAATGACCATTGCCTGGTTTGAGGAGAATTTGCCTCTGATGGTGAAGGGAAGCCAGATCATTGCTGATTATGCTGCGCAGTTTGGCATTACAACAACCATTGAGAATCACGGCTTCAGTGTGCAGGCCAGTGACCGTGTGCAGCGCGTGCTTCATGCCGTAGATCGTCCCAACTTCAAAACGACACTCGATATTGGCAACTTTATGTGCGTGGATGAGAATCCGATTATCGGGGTCATGAAAAATCTGCCGTACGCTTCTCTGGTCCACTTCAAAGACTTTTATTTCCGTCCTTTTGATGAGCATCCAGGCGAAGGGGAGTGGTTCACAACCGCTTACGGGAACTTCCTGCGTGGTGCCATTGTTGGGCAGGGGGATATTCCAATCCGCAAAATTGTGAAGCTGATCAAAGACTCCGGGTATGATGGTAACATTACAGTAGAGTTCGAAGGCATGGAGGAATGCAAATCAGCGTCCAAAATCGCCATGAGCAACCTGCGCCGATTCTGGGAAGAGGCGTAATAAGCATAGCGATGGAATGGATCAAGGGCCACTTTTCGAAGTGGCTCTTAAGGTTGATCCCTCAGTCCTGGGCTGCCCATCGATCCAGGATCGTTTCAATGTAACGCATGGTTTCCGTTGTCATACCATACACAAGAGCTGGCTGATTATCCTTCGGGGTAATATAATCCCAATATTTTTGCGCCAAATCTGCATTTCCTTGAAAAGTCCTCTCAGCATAATCATAGATCCGCACAGCCAGTAAACGTGAGGCTTCGGAATCCGCAGGTTCCATCTTGCATGTATGAATTTCTCTGAGAATATCGGCCCATTCCATCGTTAGTGGATGGTTCTGATCATTCAGGGGCAAAGTTTCCAGTTCTTCAGGTGTAAAAACATCTCGACGGGATCTGCCCGGGGGATGCTCCAGCTCTCGGATGAAACCCAACATCTCTTCCAGGCTGATCGTACCGGAAGCTCTGATGGCATATATGGTTGAAAAAAGAAGATGCTCGACCTTGCTTAATCTCTCCTGCTGTTCTTTGACGACGGCCAGTTGTTGTTCCAACGCATTATTCCATAGAGAGGTTGAATTCTCTGGCGTGGTGTGGGTAACATCCTGATCGAGGAATGCTCCAATCTCCGTCAATTTAAAATGCATTTTCTTCAGAACCGTAATTTGCTGAAGCCGCAAGATGTCCTCTTCACCATATGTGCGATATTGATTGTTCTCATTACGGGCTGGTCGCAGCAGACCCAGCTTCTCATAATAATGCAGTGTGCGGATGGATAATCCGGTATGTTTGGATAGTTGCCCAACAGTATACAACAGGCAGTGCCTCCCTCATGATTGATGTATTCTCCACCAGCGCCATGAATTGAGCAGCGTCAGAATAATCGCACCGACGAAGATCATCATAATATATAAAATAAATACTTCGGCCAATCCGTTATCTTGTTCGGTGTAGCTTAACAATGCAGGTCTATCACCTAGAATAACAACGAATCTGGCTACTTCCAGGTAAGCGATATGAAATCCGACGGAGGCCCATAAAGATTTGGTCAAACTACGCAGAAGCTGTAACGTCGTTCCATAGGTCAAGAGCAGGATCATATAGTCCAGGGTTATCCGGTTTCCTGCATCCATACCGACGAGTTCTTGTAACAGGCTGACGCTCATCGGAACCAGCAGAAAGAGAATGATTTGACATACATAAGCGAAAAACACAGGAAGTCGCAGTTTGGATCGCAATCCATCATATATCATACCTCGCAGGGATAGTTCCTCCGGCAAAGCTTCATACAAGAAAGCAATACAGCTATTGAGTGCGACAGCAAGCAAGAAATCAGCGGAGAAGTGCCATTCCGTAATAGTAATCCAGCCGCTCACACTTCCCATCGCCAAACCGATGAAGGCCAGAGAAGTGGCAAATAATGCCCCGGAAAGCAAGTGAATTACGCCTTTGCCTGTCAGAGGAAGAAGAACGGACTTCATATGGAAGCGTCTCCGAATGACATATAGTACGGGTAAGACAATACTAATCATGACGACAGCCTGGATGAGATGAATCATCCATTCAGCAGCACCCATAGTACGGGTGAGTTCCCCTGCGAGTGTAGCAAAAAACAGACCCGATGTCATCGTTAACCAACTCATTCCAATCACAGCCATACCACTGCTGCGTCGTTTCTGGGTGATATGTTCAGGTAACTTGCTCATGCTAATCCCCTCCTGCTGCCAGTATAAACCCTCTAGTTAACGTCAGGGTCAAGCAGGAAATATGACTAACAGAATATGGACTTATGCAAGGATTAAGTTACGAGCGCCACAAGTATGGTATAATGGATATATTCAGCCTGGAAAATAACTGGCTATGGATGGGAGAGGTCGCTGATCTATGCAGGTATTCGAGGACTGGAATCAAAAAGTAAAGAAGACGTTTAATGCGACGAATCCCGAGGTCGTATTGACGGTATCGGAAGCAGGAAGTTTGCTCGGTTTGACCAAGGACCAGATGAAACTGTATGTGGACAAGAACAAACTAACGAAGGTTCCGATCATGAGAAGTGTTCACCGATACCTCTTATTGAAAAGTGAAATAGATAGCATCGTCAATACGCGATAAGCTCATAGGATTGAACACAGCCATTTGACCGACAGGATTCGGGAGAGTGGTTTTTTTTTTGAGGAGAGGGGCGCGTTCTGATCTAAAATCTCTTGTGCCGAGACAAGAGGCGTGACCTGATTGCCAGCGGGATAGAAAAAGAATATTTTGGCAACCCTAATCAGGTAACAGCCCGTAGAGATGAGTGAAGAAATAAGCGCTTGTCAAAGGGGATCTGGTTCATATATACTCATGTCGCAAGTGGCATGAACGTATAATTACATAAGTCCAAGGAGATGAAGAACCGCATGTCGATCAGCTTGAATGTGTATCTTGTAACCAATGGAAACGGACGTGAAGCCGTTGATTTCTACAAAGAGGTTTTCGATGCGAAAGTGCTCGCTATTCAGACCTTCGGCGAAGGCCCGTCGAGTCCTGATCACCCGATCCCGCCCGAGGCTAAAGATTGGATTATGCACGCTTCTTTGCAGATTGGTGGTTCGGTGTTAATGTTGTCCGATACGTTACCTGGCATGCCGCATATCATCGGGAACCACATTAGCGTGACCGTCAATACGGATACGGCTGATGAGGCCAAACAGATTTTCAACAAACTTGAAGTTGGCGGTGAAGTGGGCATGCCCATCCAGGAGACATTCTGGAGTCCAGCCTATGGCATGGTAACGGACAAGTTTGGCGTACAGTTTCAGATTAGCGCTACACCTGGACAAGCGTAGGACAGCTTTCCCTCGGCCGTATCGCTTTACAATGGAAAAAACCTCCACGATCTGCTTAAGGCAATCGTGGAGGTTTTTTAAGTACCCTTTTTAGAGATTAATCTTCCTTTTGAATCTTGGAAGGATTGTTGATTTTATAGGGAACCGGGTTCTTGGTCAGCTTTTTCTTGATGATTTTGGCTTCAAAAGTCAGCACATCACCAACCTCAAGCTCCTTTTTTTTCATGGTAGCACTGTGGCTGGACCAGGCTTCGCCAATGTCAACGACATCAGGCTCCATAATCGTAACGGCTTCGTAGATGATGACCTCGTCGTCGTTGTCGGAAAAATGATTGGGCACAGTCGTAAATTCCTTCACAACTGCAGACATTTTCACCTTACCCTCCGGCAAATCAATTTTGGTCGACTTGGCCTTGGCTGCGGTTTTTGCTTTTGGTTTGGCTGTACTGGTTGCCCCGTTTGTGGGTCCAATATACTCTTCCACCAGACCGTCCGGGTCACCTTTTAGACCAGTTGAGTTATCGTCATCATCATCGTCCGTATCCAGATTCGAATGAATCTCATTCAAACCGGCTGGAATTTCCTCCGAATCAGAGCCAGCATACTGGCTGAGGATATCCTCTGATGGGGGTGCAGCAACCGGTTCGTTAGGCTTGTCTGTTCCAGTCCCAGCTGCAATCGGATTTTTTATACTATAGCTGGACGCCTGCATTTCTTTCAGATACGACGGATGAATACAGTGCTTTTGATCATTGTCCAGTTGAATGACTGCGGCCATATGATCGACAAAGCCAATGATGGTGCAAGGCACATTCAGCCCATTTCCTTTATAATAGAAGGTTTTGGCCTTAGTGGCTTTCTCCGAAAGCAGGCCCCACTCCTGACACTTTTCAATCAGCTCATCCTCGTTCTCCAAAGCGGTATAATACTGCGGTTCAATCATAAAAGCATATGCCATAACGAGTTTTCCGCCTTTCCAATCTTTTTCTTCATATTCATCGTTGCCAAATTACATTCAGTGTATCACAAAAGTGTACCCATAGAAGAGTATAAAGCGCCTGCGTAGGCGCCCTATGTTATAATTTTACACAAGACAAAACCTGTTGTTACACAGGCTGAGCCTGCGGTTATGCAAACAAACAAATAAATGTTCCTGTATTAAAGTGAATGATTGAGTATACATATAAAAGTCTAATCTTCAGAGAGGACGATTTTCATGGACAAAAAAACAAATCCCCAAGCACTTTGGCTTGTCCTGGGTATCGCCATTGGAATAAGTATGGGTGTGGCTGCAAATCAGCTGGCTCTGGGGGTTGCCTTTGGTGCGGCACTGGGCGTTGTGGTTGGATCGGTCGTTAGCAAACGTGCAGGCTCGGGACTGGATGATATGCTGAGTGAGCATGTCAAGGAACTGCATAAGCAGGAGGAATGGGAAGAGGTGCTGGAGCGTTCGCAAGATCATCCGGTGCTGCTGCTGAAACATAGTACAACTTGTCCAACCAGTGCGAGAGCGTATAGGGAGTTTATGGCGTTTGTGGGCTCGAATGCATCAGATCCCGCACAGAAGATGGAGTACCGGATTGTCAAAGTCATCGAAAGTCGCTCGCTGTCCCGCCGCATTGCGGAAGATACCGAGGTTCACCATGAATCGCCTCAAGTTCTGCTGCTGGACGGCGGAAAGGTCATTCAACATACGTCACACGGAAAAATTACCCGGAAAAGACTGCTGCAATGGGCGCAGAATCCGTTTGGATGAAGGGTGCAGAAATTAGTTTCACTTTAAAAATAACAAAAAAAATCATATCCTTACATGAGAATATCGATTAAAATATAAATGGCCTTCATATTTCTGAATCGGAGTGATCCATATGGAACAATATAAGTTCAAGTCGGAACATAGTCAGATGATTGTGGATGCTATTGTTGAAGGATACCATGACTATATTGAGCACCGTAAAGATCGGAAAGATAAAATGAAGATTAGTTCAGCGTTTGCCTGGACTAAGGGCAACTTTATTGAGAGCAAAATCGCAGACTATTGCGGTGAACAAGGATTCACTCACAAAAAATCCAAAGCAGGTTTAACGTGGGACTATCTTCAGTTCACACACGAAGATTCAAAAGTTCTGTTTCTGATTAGGAACGCCGCCTATTTTAATTTAAATAGTTTCTCCAGAGCTACGATACCTACGGGTGGTGACAACAAGGGTGCTTTCCGTACGTATCTACATGATCTCTCCAAGATTAATAAAGATTTGAAATTCTCTTTAACCCAGCCAATCAATACAGGACAAGGTAAGCTGGAGAGAGTCGAACAACTGTCTTTTCCCATTTCAGAGAGTCAGGTCAGTCGTGTGAAAGAAGAACTTGAACACTTTGCATCTACGTATAATGAATTTCATATACTCACTTATGCTATTGATGATGCATATCAAATTTCGAAGGTTCAGCATTATTTGCCCAATCCGCATGATAATATTGCTTATTTTATAGAAGACTTGTCGGATCTGATCTCAGGTGCTGAGCTAAATGAGAGTGACCGTGAGGTACTTGCACCAGAGATGGAAGATATCGTTGATCCGGCAGCATATGATATTGAAATTTTGGAAGAAGAACAGTGGGGAAAATTCCCCGGGTAGTTCAGTAAGGAGGGAGCAGCATGTTCGTTGGTGAAAATTTGACCAATTTGCGGATCATGCATGGGTATTCGAGAAAGCAGCTCTCCGAACAATTAGGTGTGACAGAACAAGCAATCTGGCAATATGAAAATGCGTATACCTCTCCCAAAGTGCCAATCGTGAATGAGTTGAAACGCATCTTCAGTGTAAAAAGCAAGTATTTTTATACAAAGGATATGCTTGCAGAGCATAATAACTCTGCCAATATCAATGTTATGAACATTGCCTATCGTTCGAAGGTGTTGAATGTGATCTCCAAGACACAGACAGAAGCAAAGCACGTAGAGTATTTGGATACGTTCATCAATTATATTACTGCTCAGATTAGCATTCCTACGCTGAACATTATCAAGCTTCGGGAAGAGGTTATTGAGTATATACATCATTCAGACGATGATCGTTCTACTCAAATTCATTATGTTGCACATCTTGCGCGGCAACGGCTTAATCTGGAGCCATCTACGAATGAGAACCTCATGTTTTGGATCGAAAAGAGCGGTGTATTTGTGTTTGAGAAAGCGATCGGTGAAGAAATTGATGCGTACAGCCTTTGGACGCGAAATGATCGCCCGTTTATCATACTTGGCAACATAAAACGCTCAGCAGTGCGCAGAAACTTTGATATTGCGCACGAACTTGGCCATTTGCTGCTTCATTATCGTCTTGAGTTTGTCAATCTGGACCGAAAAGAACACAAATTGATTGAGAATGAAGCCAATCTGTTTGCGGGTGCATTTTTATTGCCTGAGGAAGAATTCTCATTGGACATGAATGGTATCACTCACAAGACGAATCCCGATCAATATCTTGACTTGAAAAAGAAATGGAAGACCTCACTACAAGTACTGGGATACAGAGCAGCGCATCTAGGAATGATGGAAGCAAAGGATCATCGGAACTTCTATGCAGCGATGCACCGAAGAGGATATCTGGAAAAGGAACCTTTCGATCATACAATTCCGCTGCAAAAACCGATGCGAATCAAAACCATCATTGACTTGCTCTCCAAGAAAGGTCTTGTGGATATTCGTTATATGATTGAGGAGGATTGGAAAGTGGAGACTTCCTTCTTTCATCATATGACTGGAATAAGCACAGACTTTTTTAACAAGTATATGACAAGTAAACCGGACAACAACGCCCGTAAAGTCATGAAAATGCCTAAACGAAGTTCATAAGACCGAATATGTGATAGTATTATCTAAACTGCAATATCCATAGGCCCGTTCCTTCAGCTCATCGCTGAGGTGAGCGGGTCTTTTTTACGCTTTTTTTACACCCTGGCTGGGATTTCTTTACCCCCTTTTTACAGCGTTTCGTATTACGATTTCATATGTAGAAGGTTGCAAGAACGGTAGACAGAGGGAGGAGAGCGTTGATGAATGATGCCACGATAATCGGGCTCGTTGTACTGTTGTTTGTGGTGTTCTGGGGATTTGTGAAATTTTGCGAGAAGGCTTGAATGCATAGGGCATGAAAGGGGAGGAGTCATATGATCTTCATTGGGATGATTGTGCTCGCGCTGGTAATCTACCTCGGTTATGTGCTGGTGAGGCCGGAGAAATTCTGATGGTCGCATATTGCACAAATCCAAAGGCACTCGGATCGTCGATTTTAGGGAGGACATACGGATATGAGTAGCGGTTTATTACAGGTGGCGGTGACGCTGCTGATCATCATACTGCTGGTGAAGCCAGTAGGGAGTTACTTGGTGAAGGTGTTTGACGGCAAGAGAACAGGTCTGGATCGGGTATTTGGTGGGCCTGAGCGATTGCTGTATCGATTGATGGGGGTCAAGGAAAACGAGTCGATGGGTTGGAAAAAGTACCTGTCCGCTGTTCTCATCTCAAACTTCGTTATGCTGTTATTGATGTTTCTGGTGCTGCGGCTGCAACAATATTTGCCGCTCAACCCGGATGGCATTAGCAATATGCCTGCGGCCCAAGCCTTTAATACAGCTGCATCGTTCATGACCAACACCAACTGGCAGTCATACACAGGCGAGAACGCCCTGTCGTATCTGTCACAGATGCTGGCAGTGACGTTTCCGATGTTCACCTCAGCCGCAACCGGCTTCGCGGTCGCTATTGCATTCATTCGCGGCCTGGTGGGCAGCCGGGATGAACTGGGGAACTTTTACGTCGACCTGGTACGGTCAATTACGAGAATCTTTTTGCCGCTGAGCTTCATTGTAGCGTTGTTCCTGGTATTCCAGGGCGTGCCCCAGACATTGGCGGGAGCGGTGAACGCAACCACGCTGGACGGAGCGCAGCAAACGATTAGCCGCGGGCTGGTCGCTTCACTGGAGTCGATCAAGCACTTGGGTACCAATGGTGGAGGCTGGTTCGGAACCAATGCCGCACATCCGTTTGAGAACCCTACGGCGCTGTCGAACCTGGTGCATATTGTCTGCATGATGCTGCTGCCTACTGCACTGGTCTATGCCTTCGGCATTATGGTGAACAACCGGAAGCAGGGCTGGACGCTGTTTGCGGCCATGAGTTTACTTTTCCTCGTGATGCTGACCACGGTATTTGTTTCGGAATATCGCGGTGTGCCAGCGCTGGATGCAGTGGGAATCCAAGGCAATATGGAAGGTAAGGAAGTCAGGTTTGGGTTGTCCGAATCTGCACTTTTCACAGCGGTGACCACAGCAGCCACAACCGGGTCAGTGAACAATATGCATGAATCCCTCACCCCGCTTGGTGGCATGGTCGCACTGGCCGAGATGATGCTCAACAACGTATTCGGCGGTAAAGGGGTAGGTCTACTCAACGGATTGCTCTATGTGATTCTGGCCGTGTTTATCTGTGGGCTGATGGTTGGGCGAACCCCTGAATTTCTGGGCAAAAAAATTGAGGGCAAGGAAGTGAAGCTCGCGTCCATCGCGCTGCTTGTTCATCCTTTGATTATCCTTGCTCCGACCGCGCTGGCGCTTATGCTTCCTGAATCTGTCGCTTCAATTTCGAATTCAGGCATGCATGGTCTGACCGAGGTGTTATACGCCTTTGCATCCGGAGCGGCCAATAATGGATCGGCGTTTGCCGGATTGAATGCTAACACAGATTTTTACAACATCGCCATTGGTGTGGTGATGCTGCTCGGAAGATACATTTCCATGATCGCGATGCTCGCCATTGCCGGATCACTGGCCACCAAACGGATGGTTCCCGTAACAACGGGTACATTGCGTACGCACACGCCTCTTTTTGCAGGCATTCTGGTGATGATGATTGTGGTAGTTGGGGCGCTCACATTCTTCCCCTCACTGGCGCTTGGACCGATTGCAGAACATTTGGCGATGATCCGGTGATGGACGGTACGGTAATCGGATATGGGAATAGGAGCAAGGATGTAAAGTGCGGAGGTGGACTATCACAATGAATGCTGTAGAACGAAAGAGGGAGCAGACGGTGGAAGGATTAGACAGAGGTATGATCAGAACTCAGGGAAAAGGAACGAGAGGTATGGGTACGGACCCCGGAACACCCAAAAGAACCAAAACATTAAGTCGTGACATTCTGCTCCAAGCATCTCTGGATGCCTTCAAGAAGTTGAATCCGATCGTCATGATCAAAAATCCGGTGATGTTTATCGTCGAAGTCGGCACACTCATCACCTTGTTGTTATGTATCAATCCAGATCTGTTTGTTGCATCCGAGGCGGGGCGGGGATACAACATCACAGTGTTTCTCATCCTGTTGTTCACATTGCTGTTTGCCAACTTTGCTGAAGCACTGGCAGAGGGGCGGGGCAAAGCTCAGGCTGACACATTGCGCAAGACGAAATCGGACACAACGGCGAATCTGGTACAGAAGGACGGAACAATTAAGCAAGTGCCTTCGACCCAGTTGAAAAAAGGAGATATCGTCCGTGTAGAAGCAGGAGAACTGATTCCCACGGACGGTGAGATTATTGCAGGGCTGGCCTCTATCGACGAGTCTGCCATTACCGGGGAATCGGCTCCTGTAATCAAGGAGGCGGGCGGTGACTTTTCCTCCGTTACGGGAGGCACACGGGTTACTTCCGACTATATCGTGATGCGTGTGCAGACCGATCCGGGGGAGTCGTTCCTCGACCGAATGATCTCACTCGTTGAAGGCGCACAGCGCCAGAAAACGCCGAATGAAATTGCACTGACTACACTGCTCGCCGTGTTGACCCTGATATTCCTGATTGTCATCATCACCATGGTGCCCATGGCGAACTATTTGGGCATCCGGCTTGATCTGGCGACACTGATCGCGTTGCTTGTCTGTCTGATTCCAACAACGATCGGCGGGCTGTTATCCGCCATTGGGATCGCAGGCATGGACCGCGTAACACAGTTCAACGTACTCGCCATGTCGGGGAAAGCAGTGGAAGCGGCAGGCGATATTGATACGCTGATCCTAGACAAAACCGGAACGATCACGTACGGAAACCGCATGGCGGCGGAGTTTATCCCTGTTCAGGGCGTATCTGTACAGGAGATGACCCGGGCTGCACTGCAAGCTTCCGTAGTGGATGAGACACCAGAAGGGCGCTCAGTCGTTGAATTGGCCGGCAAGCAGGGCGAGAACTGGGCGCAGACAGAATATGCAGATGCAGAACATGTGAATTTCACGGCAGAGACCCGTATGTCGGGTCTAAATCTAAGTGGCGGGACGCAGATCCGCAAAGGTGCAGTGGATGCGCTCAAACGCCATATTTCCTCCCGTGGCGGGCGGATACCAGGCGATTTGGACGATATAGCCAACCGAATTGCGAAGGCTGGGGGTACACCGCTTGCTGTTGCGATTGATGACCGGATTTATGGCGTGATCTATCTGAAAGATACGGTAAAGCCGGGGCTGAAAGAGAAATTCGCAGAGATGCGTTCCATGGGCATCAAGACGATCATGTGTACAGGGGATAATCCCTTGACGGCGGCGACCATTGCGCTGGAAGCGGGCGTGGATGATTTTATTGCCGAAGCCAAACCGGAAGACAAAATTACCGCGATCAAAAAAGAGCAGCAGGAGGGCAAGCTCGTCGCCATGACCGGCGACGGCACCAACGATGCTCCTGCTCTGGCGCAGGCCGATGTGGGCCTGGCGATGAATTCGGGCACCATGGCGGCCAAGGAAGCGGCCAACATGATCGATCTGGACTCTGACCCGACCAAGTTGTTGTCGGTGGTCTCCATTGGTAAGCAGCTGCTCATTACCCGCGGAGCACTGACAACATTTTCGATATCCAATGATATAGCCAAGTATTTCGCCATTATTCCGGCCATGTTCATTCTTGCTATGCCGCAGCTCCAGGCACTGAATATTATGAATCTCGCTTCACCGCAGTCCGCGATTCTGTCAGCGTTGATCTTTAATGCCATTATTATCCCTTTGCTAATCCCAATTGCCATGAGGGGTGTGAAGTATCGGGCCATGTCCGCGGCGCGGCTGCTTGGACGGAATGTGTTCATTTATGGTGTGGGCGGTGTAATCGTACCGTTCATCGGGATTAAGCTGATTGATCTGGTGCTGTCGGGTCTTCATCTGGTGTGATGGTTTAACTAATAACGAAATCAGGATGTGATTCATATGAAACAGGTACTGCCCGCCATTCGGCTGTCTGTCGTACTTATGCTGATTTGCGGTATTGTCTACCCACTGGTTACAACCGGAGTGGCGCAGCTGCTCTTCCCGAATCAGGCTAACGGCAGTCTGATTACAGCCAACGGAAAAACCATCGGTTCGGCGCTGCTGGCGCAGGAAGTAAAATCGCCGGGGCTGTTCCAGCCCCGGGCATCGAACGCCAACTATGATGGAACCGCATCGGCAGGTTCCAATCGTGCCGTCGCCTCGGAGGCGTATATTGTTGAAATGAAGGAAAAGGTGGCTCAACTCAAGAAAGAGAATCCGGGATTGCAGCAAATTCCCGCTGATCTTGTGACGGGTTCTGGTTCCGGTCTTGATCCCGACCTTTCGCCCGAAGCGGCAAAAGCACAGATTCCGCGGATTAGCCTGGCAACGGGCCTTGGGGAGCAAGAGCTTGTCAAGATCGTGGAGGAACATACACAAGGGCGATCGTTGGGCCTATTCGGTGAGCCGCGTGTGAATGTGACTGCTCTGAATTTGGCGTTGAAGGCGGAGCTGAAATAACAGGCATCCTGTCCGGGTGGGGTTGATGTGTTTTGGATACAGGCTAAAGGGGGTGTTGTTTTTCCCCGATCTACAATATACATGTTTGCATTGCACAGAAGATGCAGTTATCTTTACAGGATTCGTATCAGGCCTTCTTCCGAGCTTCGGGAGGGGCTTTCTCCATGTGAAGTTAAAGGTATGCTAGGGGGGAACAGGATGGAAGACTTCAAGCGGAAGTCCCCGGAAGACATCTTGAAGATGATCACGAAGCTACAGCAGGGCACCTTGAAGATTTATATCGGTCCGGTCAGTGGTTCGGGCAAAACGTATCATATGCTCAGGGAAGGAAACACTTTGCGCCAGCAGGGGATCGATGTGGTCATCTGCGCTGTGTCGACCATGCGAAGACCGGAGACCGTGGAGCAGCTCGGCGAGTTGGAGCGGATTCCAAGCATTCATTGGTCTCACTTGAAGGATGGTATGGAGATGAAGGATCTGAATCTGGATGCTCTGTTGGCACGTAATCCGGAGGTTGTGCTCGTTGACGGACTTGCTCATCGAAACCGGAAAGGGGCTCGTCATGCAACCCGGCTGGAAGACATTCAGTATTTGCTCAGGCACAACATCAGCGTCATCACAACAGTGAATGTATATGAGCTGGAGGGATATACGGAGCTTGCACGCAAGCTTACGGGAATAGCAGCAGAGCATACCGTGCCTGCCGATACCCTTGAACTGGCCGATGAAGTGAAGCTGATCGATGTGACCCCGGAAACGGTTTTAAGCCGCCTCGCGGAGGGGCATCTTCGGGGATATGAGGGTGAAGCAGTGTTTCGGCATGGCAATTTGGGCATTTTGCGCGAACTGGCTCTCCGGCTTGTGGCCGAAGGGGTTAACGAATCGCTGCGTGAGCACCGGGAAGAGATGGGGATTACGGTTACGACAGGCATCATGGAACGCATTTTGGTGTCCACCCAATATCACTGGAACGGGTCCATCTATATTCGGCGGGGACAGCAGATTGCGAAGAGATTAAACGGGGATCTGCATGCCGTAACCTTTCGCAATATGAAGCAGCCGCTAACCAAGGAAGCTACCGTTTTTCGTCGCAATATGATCAAACTGGTGGAGAAATTCGGGGGGCAGTTTGAGGAATTGCCTGTGCTGCACCGCCGTAACATTCCAACTACACTTGCACGATATGCAGTCCAGCATCAGATTACCCGCATCGTTATGGGGCATTCACGGCATAGTCGCTGGCAGGAGCTGTGGCGGGGATCATTCGTTAATTCCTTGCTGCGAAGCGTGCGGGGCGTCGATCTGTTTCTGCTGGCCGATCGGGCACAGCATGAGGGCGAGCGGGTGCTTCCGACCCGATTGACGGATACAGAGACTCCAACCTATCGCAGGTTAAGCGAGCAGGAAATGAAGGCACAGATTGGTCAGATTCGGCGTGGCAAGTTCAAGGTATACATCGGTGCTGCGCCAGGTGTGGGAAAAACCTATATGATGCTCCGGGAAGGCAATGATTTGCTTCGCAAGGGCATCGACGTACGGATTGGTCTGCTGGAGACGCATAATCGGACGGAGACGGTGGAGCAGATCGGCCAATTATCCATTATTCCACGGGATCAGCGGGTATACCAGGGGGTGCAGCTTGAGGAGATGGACACTGAAGCAATTCTTCGTCTATGTCCTGAAGTGGTATTGGTGGATGAGCTTGCGCATACGAATGTTCCAGGAAGCACGCAGCAAAAACGGTATGAAGATGTGCAAATCCTGTTGGATGCGGGAATCTCTGTCATCACCACCGTGAATGTACAGCATCTGGAAAGTCTGAACGATGCGGTGGAGCATATTACGGGAATCAGGGTCAGAGAGACAGTGCCGGATCAGGTTTTGCAGATGGCAGATGAGGTCCAGCTTATCGACGTGGCCCCCCAAGCCTTGCGACAACGCATGAGGGAGGGTAAAATCTATGCAGCAGCCAAGGTGGAACAGGCGCTCGGTCATTTCTTTCGCATTGGCAATCTGATTGCCTTACGGGAACTTGCCCTGCGCGAATTGGCTGATGATGTGGATGAACGCCTGGAATCTCAGGAGCACAAAAGTGCACTTCGTGGTCCCTGGCGCAGACAGGAAGCGGTCTTTGTCTGCGTAAGCAGTGATGGACATGCGGAACGGCTGATCCGCCGCGGATTCCGCACAGCCTATCGGTTAAAGGCGGTTTGGCATGTGCACCATGTTCACGTAGGCATGCTCATGAATGACGAAGTGAAAAGCCAGTTGGAGGAGCTGGAACAGCTGACCGTTCGACTGGGCGGCAAATTTCATATTCATCATAGCCAGAGGCTGAGAGATGTGCCAGGTATTTTGGCGGGTAAAGCTTCTGAAGAAAAAGCAACGCAGTTGGTGGTTGGTCAAGCGAAACGGGTCTGGTGGCTGAACGGCTATCGTGGAAAGGGAACGGTGGTCAGCAGGCTGGTGCGGTTATCCAGACATATGGACGTATTGATCGTTGCGGACTACGATTATGATCTGAGCGGGATGTGAGATGTGCTGTGTCTGAACGGAATAAAGGGGAAGATGTCTGGCTGAAGCTAAACCGTATTCCCAAATATATATGGGTAACCCTTGGCATCACATTGCTAACCATTCTGCTCCATGCGATAGGTATTAGCGAAGACCTGGTTAACGTGGGGCTCATTTATCTTTTCCCGGTATTGATGAGCGCTGTGTACTGGGGAATGGGTCCAGCCATATATGCAGCAAGTCTTAGCGTCGTTGCCTTTGATTTCTTTTTTGTTCCGCCGTATCTTAGTTTTACGGTTGAAGATTTAAGGTATATTTTATCTTTTGTTGTGTATTTGGCGGTGGCGGTGTTAACGGCGAGTCTGGCAGGGCGTTTGCGGCAGCAGCTGGAGGTCGTGAAGCAGCGCGAGGCTACGACGAATTCGCTGTATGCTTTAAGCCGTCAGATGACGGCTGTTACTGATTTGCATACCCTGCTTGACAACATTGCGAGACAAGTGTCAATGACGCTTGGGGCTTCGGCGGCATTATATCTGCCAAATGTTCAAGGAGAACTCCAGGTTACCTCCTCTTCGAAGGATTCGGATTCAACAGGCTGGGGGGAAGGAGAAGCCGAAGTTGCTATTGCCAGATGGGTATATAAACATGGCGAAATCGCCGGACGCGGGTCATCGAGCCTGCGGGAATCGGCGGGTCTGTATGTGCCGCTGCGTACAGAGGATCAGATTCATGGGGTGCTCGCCGTGAATCTGGAATCCAGCGATCTTCAGGAGCAGCGGGAAGAGCTGCGTTTGCTGGAAGCGTGTGGCGGGCTGGCAGCGAGCGCCATTGCCCGCGTCAAGCTGGCTGAAGAAGCGAGACTTGCGCAGGTGACGGCTGAATCGGAACGAATTCGCACCGCTTTGCTGGACTCGGTGTCCCATGAGCTGCGCACACCCCTTACAGCTATCATTGGTTCAGCGACAGGCCTGTTGGAGAATGACTCTCTTTTTACCCCGGAGGATCGAAAAGAACTGACAGGCAATATTCGAGATGGAGCTCTGCGTATGAACAGGCTGGTAACCAATTTGCTGGGCATGGTGAAGCTGGAGAGCGGCATGTTGCAGCTGCGTAGAAAATGGTGCGATGTAGGGGACATGATTGGCATTGTGTTAACCCAGGTTCAGCAATTTATTCAGCACCGCCACATTCGGGTAGAATTGCCCGATCAGCCACCGTTTGTATCTGGGGATGAGGTTTTGCTGGAGCAGGTTCTGGTCAATGTGATCAGCAATGCCATTAAGTATTCACCAGAAGACAGTGAAATCGTCATTATGGTGAAGGTGGATGAGCCGCATGGACGAATGACCATTGCGGTGGCTGATTCGGGTGTAGGGATTCCGGAAGAAGACCGCGAACGGGTATTTGAGAAATTTTATCGATCCGAATCGTCACGGCATGTGACAGGTACGGGACTCGGGCTTGCCATCTGTAGGGGAATCGTCGAAGTTCACGGAGGTACGATTACCGCAGAACCGAATCCAGGGGGCGGGACGCGGGTATGCATCTGTTTGCCCACAGAGGAACCCGAAGCATCATTCCCGTATGTGGGACAAGGAGAGGAAGAATGACATGACGTCACCGCAAGGCGCACGCATATTGGTTGTGGATGATGAACCGCAAATCCGCAAACTGCTGAAAGTTACGCTTCAGGCGCACCAATTTGAGATTCACGAATGTGCAGACGGCGAAGAAGCGGTCGTCCAGGCGAGCATTGTGCATCCTGATCTGATTGTGCTTGATCTGGGTTTGCCCGGCATGTCCGGAATGGATGTACTTCAGAGAATCCGGGAATGGTCGCATGTACCGGTCATTGTGCTGACTGCAAAGGATCGCGAAGAGGATAAAATCGCTGCACTCGACGGCGGGGCAGATGATTATGTCACCAAACCGTTTGGCATGGGAGAACTGGTGGCCCGTATCCGGGTTGCCCTTCGTCATGTAGCTAAGACAACGGATGAGCCTGTTTTGCGCTTTGGTCCGCTTACCATTGATCTGGCCCAGAGACAGGTCGATTTGGATGGATCACCCGTGAAATTAACACCAACCGAGTATGAAATGCTGAAGGTACTCGCAGCCCATGCAGGCAAAATTATTACTCAACGCCAGCTGCTGCAACAAGTGTGGGGAGGGCATCATCATGAGTCGGATAGCCATTATTTGCGGGTATATGTGGGCCATCTGCGCAAAAAGTTGCAGGAAGATCCCACGCGTCCGCGTTTTATTCAGACCGAGCCGGGAATCGGCTATCGCTTTCTGCTTCAGGATTAGATTGGAAAACAACACAACATGAAGCCCAAAAAAGCGCCAGATTCTCCTGATCAGAGGAAACCGGCGCTTTCAAGTATGAACAATTATGAACTGCCTATGATGTGTACTTCGGCAACCAGTCCCCATGAGCCTCGATCAGTTCATCACACATCGCCACGATATCATCGATGGACAGCTCGGCAGCTGTGTGCGGGTCAAGCATCGCTGCATGATAGATGTGCTCTCTTTTGCCCGTAATCGCCGCTTCAATGGTCAACAGTTGGGTATTAATATTCGTACGATTCAATGCCGCAAGTTGTGGAGGCAGATCCCCGATATACGTCGGGCTGATGCCTGACCCGTCAACAAGACAAGGCACCTCTACACAGGCTTCACGAGGCAGGTTGGTGATCAGTCCGTTATTCATGACATTACCGCCGATTTTGTAAGGGCGATCCGTCTCCATGGCCTCCATAATATGCGAAGCGTATTCCCGGCTGCGCGTATGTTCAATATTTTCGCTGGATAACAGCTTCTCACGCATTTCTTTCCAGCCTTCAATCTGGTTCACGCAGCGGCGCGGATACTCATCCAGCGGAATGTTGAAGCGTTCGATCAGCTCCGGGTAGTTTCGTTTGATAAAATAAGGATGGTACTCGGCATTATGCTCGGAAGACTCGGTTACATAGTATCCAAAGCGCTGCATCAGTTCATAACGTACCATGTCGTCATGCTGCTCTTTCTGCTTTTCCTTCGCCAGACGTTTAATCTCCGGATACAGATCCTGACCATCCCGTGTTACTTCCAGCAGCCAGGCCATATGGTTGATACCCGCAACCTTCGCGACCACACCCGTCTGATCAATCCCCAGTGCATCAAACAGATGCGGTACACATACCTGTACACTGTGACACAGACCTACTGTTTTAATTCCGCCATGCACGTTCATGACATTTGTCAGTACCGCCATCGGGTTGGTGTAGTTCAGGAACCACGCATCAGGGCACACTTCCTGCATATCCCGTGCAAAATCAAGCATCACCGGAATCGTCCGCAAATTACGGAAAATCCCGCCAATCCCGAGTGTATCGGCAATGGTCTGACGCAATCCATATTTCTTCGGAATTTCAAAATCCGTAATTGTACAAGGATCATAACCGCCCACCTGGATGGCATTGATCACATATTTGGCCCCGCGCAGTGCTTCCTTGCGGTCGGTATAAGCTTTGATGGCACAGCCGCTTCCAAGCGAACGGGCCATACTTGTAAGCAAGCGCTCCGAGTCGCTTAGGCGTTCAGCATCAATATCGAACAACGCCAGCTCAAAATCCTGAAGTGCTTCGGTCATCATGACGTCACCCAATACATTTTTGACAAAAACGGTGCTTCCCGCACCGAGGAACGTAATTTTGTTCATCTCAAGTTTAGCCTCCCTGAATAAATGGTGTATCTCCAATATAGGTGGATCGAGCCAATATAACTATGGCTCAACCTCTCTGAAACATGGCATAATCCCATTTATGGATTCGCTTACAGCTAATAATTCATCTATTTACCTGTTATAATTTTAATGGAGAGATTGTTCGTTATGTTGAACAGAGGGAGCGTGAAGTGTTGAAACTAATCGAAACGAACGTGGTTCCGATGGATTTGAAGCAGATGGAATTGGTACTGTTATTTTTCGGTTGGCAGGCATGTGATCCGTCGCATTATTGGGGGCCGGGTGTTCGGGATGCCTATATTGTTCATTACATTCATGAAGGACGGGGCACTGTGTTTATGGCCGATCAGCATTACGAGCTTACACAGGGCCAGGGCTTTGTGATTCTTCCTGACACGCTTATTCATTATGAAGCGGATGCGAAGGAACCATGGACATATTCCTGGTTCGGGTTCAAAGGTGTTCATGCCAAGGCGTTCATGCAGCGAGCTCATATCAGTCCGGGACATCCTGTATTTGATGCCAGAGATTCGGACACATTCGACCGTTTGTATACCGAGATGGTTCAATCATCCAAACACAATGGAGGAGATGTGTTCAACCAGAGCTTGCTGTACCGATTGATCGCGGAGCTGATTGCATCTTCTCCTGCAGGAGAGCAGGTACAACGGCCTCTGTCGACCAAAGAGGAATACATCAGGCAGGCGGTTCAATTTATAGAGAACAGGTATAGTCAGAGGACTTCTATCCTTGATATTGCCCGAGCTGTAGGTCTGGATCGCACCTATCTGTCAGGACTTTTCAAGGAGAGGTACGGCAAGTCTTTACAGGCTTTCTTTCTTGAATACCGGATGAATCGTGCAGCTGAACTGCTGCAGCATTCGGCCCTATCGATCAGCGAAGTGGCCCACTCTGTGGGATACACAGATCCATTACTGTTTTCCAAGATGTTTAAGCGAGTGACGGGTGTGTCCCCGAAAGGATCGAGAAGTATCGAACAGGGAGAATAGCCGTCAATATGTTGTTTGGAACGTTTACGTGGGAGAGAAAAAAATACAACGTGGCAGAGGGACTATTTGTATATAAACGTTTTGATCGCATCAGGCTCTTCTTGAACTTTAGGGGAAGATAGATGCGATGCGATACGATACTTTTCATAAAATCACTGAATCACGAGATGAGATGCCTTCATGAAGTTCGAGAGTTTAAATTCAAAAGGGTTGCTGCAAAGTCATATTCATGACTTATGAAGCAACCCTTTTGTTGATGATTAATGCGGCACTTGGGATTGGAAATCGTTCCGGCTGGACTGATCTGCATGATAAAAGACCACATCGCCATCCTTTACAGGCCAGGTTTTGCCTTGGCTGTCTACAGGAATGTTACTGAAGCCTTCCATCTGCCACTGATTCATGAGTGGTGCATGAATGTATTGCAGATGCGGTGCATCCGTATTGCCGTCCCTTAACGTCTCCAGATTGAAGTTGACCACGATATAACCGTTCTTTAGAAATACAGCGGCCTTTTCATCCAACTGATTTTGTCGGGCAAGCGGTTCGAGATCTGTTCCCTTCGGCACGGCGTAGACATCTGCGGGAAGACTGTACTCCCCGTACCAGCGCTGAATGGCAGCATTGGCTCGATCCACATTAACCCCAGTGGGAATGTTTGTTTTTGGTCCAATCAATGTGCGAATGGGAGCGGACAGGATCATCCAATCATAGCGTCCCACCCACGTTTTCTGGTGAGAGATCTGATCCACCAGTCGAACCATATATTCAGCCAGTGTAGTTCGGTTCTGTTCCTCGGCTGTCAGTTCATAGGTATACTGGTAACGCGCGGTATCGCCCAGCTCCGTGCCGGGTACATTTCGCAGACGCGAATTAAGGACGACAAACCGTTTCTCCAAATCCTCCGCAGCTCCGATACGGATCAGCCGTTCCTGACCCCGGTGGTAGTACAGATCCACTTCCTGCCGAGAAGATCCATCTTTGCTCACAAAATAGAAAGTCGGTGTAATCCGAACACCATCCTGTTTGCCAAACATATTGCCTTTGGTTTTCAGGTCAAACTTAATGTGGTACCCGGTCTTCACAGCTACGTTGCGGAACCCTTGTACCGGATGGCTGCCTGGTCGTATAGGCAATATGAAGGGTGCCAGATTGCCTCGTGGATCACCATCAATATGATTTAATCCAGTCCAGTAGCTAACCCCCGTAGGTTCCGAGCTGCCAAGCTGCTTGCGAAATACATTTTCCCAGTTATAGTCCGATATATCGGTGACATGAAAATCATACAAGCGTCCGATGACTTCAACAGGGACCGTATCCGAGGCGACATGGTACGCCAGATTGGTATTGGCATCCGGTTGCTCAGTGAATGTCGCCGGTGCGTTCTCCGCAATGTTGCGGAATTCGACTTGGTAGTTCCCCTCATCCACCCAAACCGGGAGATAAAAGGTGGTATCCAACTGATTCACCGGAATATCTACCCAGGTCTTGGTAGGGATAAACTGTCTTCGGTCTGCGTTATAGACATCAAACGGGAAGCGAACCTGCTTGATGCGAAAATATTTGGCATAGTCCCGATTGCCATAACCCGGGTAACTCGCTACCTCCAAATGCTGTCCTGATGTGGGAATACGCACGATAAATGGACGCTCCAGAATCAGAGCTGAACGAGTTGTATCTGGAATGGTCTTCTGATTGTGCGGTTGATCATCCGAGACGAAAGCATAGTTGACGACAGGGGTATGAACCGTAACGGTGTTGATGCCATTAATCGGTAACACTTTGTTTGAACCGCCGTTTACGTTACCCGGTACCACCTCGTAATGGATCTCACCGGAACTGGTCGTATTTTCTTTATTCATGAGTGTATTACTAATCATGTTATTGGGCTTATACAGAACATCCTGTCCAATGGTCGTTGGATTAGGAATATTCGTTGGGGTTGGGCCATCTTTGGTTGTTTCTGCATCATCCATAATTTTGGTGTTATTGAATTTAACCAAGTCATTATTCACTTTACTTTGAGGTGTGTTGGACTCGGCCATTCCTTTTAATCGAGAAGTATCATCAGGCACATTCGGGGGTGAATTCAAACTTCCGGTTAATTTGGGTGGCGTGTATGAGATTGCACTCGTTTGGCCCGGTTTTACATGGCTTTCTACGGCTTCATCATTTTTCGATTCTAACGTTGGTGGTATGTATCCTGAAGGCATCATCGTGACCGTTTCACCAGGTAAGGCATAATTTTTCATTGTTGCTTTAGCGATTTTGTACACTTCAAGGTTATTGATTTTCCAGTAAGAGTAGTCTCTTGTGATCTGGAAGTTGTAAGGTACCGGTACCGTATCATTTGCTGGGAGAGGTGGACCGGGAGTGCAACCTTGCTCGGTACAGATGTCTGGTCCAGATTCAGTCCATTCTCTGGCATAGGATATCGTTACGTTACAATCATACGTTGTTTTACCTGTCATTTTGACCCATGCTTGTTTGAATAGGTAGCTGTCAGCAAATGCATTGGTGTACAAAGATTCAGAAGTCGGGATGCCTTTTAACACATCAAATTTTTCTGCGGATCTATTGTCTGCTTTAATTACTCCATTTGCATTCGGATCTAAATCACTCATGATCATCGTGGTTCCTTGAGAAGGTGGTCCGACGTTTGGTGTACAGGAGCCACCGCCACCGTTATTATTGCCCCCATCATCGCCTGGATCCTCTTCTACACCTACAGTTGTTGTAGTAGTTAAGGTGAACCCGTCCTTCTCCCATAAGACGGTGATAGTCGTGGTTCCCCTGCTGACGGCTTGAACCAAACCGGAATTACTGATGGTAGCCACACCTGGATTGGAAGACCTCCATGTCGTTGTCCCACCACTGCCAGTGTTTACATTGGTTTCAGCTCCGAAATTACCATCTCCAGTTTTCGTTTTTACCGTAGCGTTTAATTGCTTCGATTGGTTGAGGCTAAGTCGACCGCCTTCGGTGAGATTGATCTCTTTGGTTATTTCTGCGATAGCCCGCCAGTATACATCTGTATTAAAAACGTAATCAGCAGAGTATTTTGGTGGATTATAGGGTCCGTATGCTGTCGGTTCGATGGCTCCACCGATTTGTGTAGTGAATTTTACCGACTCACCATTAAATGATTCCACACTTACTAGAATAGGTTTACCTGGTAGGTAATAATTTGTATTATCCATATACATAGGTTTTAATGAAACTGAAGTGAGTTCATCCCGAGGATGACTTTGACCAAGACTATCAAAGTATTCTGTAGGTTTGTAACTTGGAGCTGCCAAAGACAGATCTATACAAACTAGTGATGAGTTTGGTTTATTGGTAGAAGAGTTATTACTTAATAATTGACCATTACATTCTCCATCTACGCTCCATTTCATATTATCCAATTGGTAGATATATACACCGATATTGGTCATTCCACTACCTTCAACCTGACTCACTTTTTTTTGAGATTTAGCAGCGGTTAATGGCACAAAACGGGAGTCTTCTAATGGTGGTTTTGTCCCCGGTCCCCCTCCAGCAAAAATAGCTGAGGGGGTTGGGAATAGCATACTTAATGCGATAAATGCTAGAAGTGGTTTCTTTAATTTTTTGAGAAAAAGCACATTAAATCACCCTTGTCATAATTTAATTAGGAATAACATTATAGTTCGTCCCATCTTTGAGGGTTAGACGGACTCCAGGATTAAGTGATTTATCAAAGTGTAGGAGGCCCTGACCCCAGTAGACGGGATTTTTTAAGGTGAATATCCCTTTCGCTCCAAGGAAATCATTGATATGCTTTGGTCCATACTCGCTGAAGGCTTTGCTGCTAGGTGAAGTTAGAGTATTAATTGTTGGAGAATTTATAAGACTTCCTCCTTGTAATTGATTCATAGAGTTCTTAATACTAATATCGAATTCTGTGAAAGAATAATAGGCTCCTCTTAGCAATATGTCTTTTTCGTCAACGAAAACTGGATAATAGATACTTCTTGATATTCCCTCCACATAAGGATTGACGATGATCCAGTTTTTTATTTTCAAATCTGCATAATTAGTAACGGTAGTTATCTCTTGGTTACGAACTTTTGCGAAGTCACTAGTTACCTTACTATAGTCATACGAATCAGAGAACTTCTCTTTGCCTGCCTTTTTATATTTAGGTGCAATAACACTCAAGTTCGTCCCAGTCAGCCCCACCTCACGCAACTCATTTAAACCTTGAAAATCAGCAGGCTTCGTTTTAGTAACAGAAGCATAACGAGCAATGAGAACAGCAACCTCAGCCCGTGTGGTTGTGCGGTCTGTACCAAAGGTTTTATCATTTGCCACGCTCATTAATCCCGTACCCAGAGCAACTGCAACCGCATTTTTTTGCGAGCTTGCGAGCTTACCTGTAAAGTACTCTTTCACAGGCACAACGGTGTTGGTTACATCAGATAGGGCTTGTTTGTACTCAGGATCAACAACAGTCAGTCCCTGCGTTAACCATGAGGCCATTTCTCCACGTTGAAGTGCTGCCTGTGCATCCAGTTTTCCATTGTACTTGGAAGGGCTGATAAATCCTTTCTTGATCGCAATCGAAACACCGCTCTTAGCCCACTCGGGCACATCTGTGAAGTTGTTTTGTTCTTGTGTGGTAGCATCAGGCTGATCTGCAAGGCGCCCCAAAATACTTGCCATTTCTGCCTTGGTGACAGGGGAGCTTGGTTTGAATGTTCCATCTGCATATCCTTTAAAATATCCTTGCTCAACTGCCGAATTGATGGCCTCAGCGGCCCAGTGTGTAGAGGGGACGTCTTTGAATTTCAGTGTAGCTTGAGCGGCTTGTACCGAATTTCCTATCGCTCCCAAACCTACAATTCCCCCTGTGAATAATGCCAATGCGGTTACCCCGGAAATCATTATCTTTTTCATAAATGCTGCTCCTCTCGATTGTTGTTACCTGTTTGGTGTATGTACGCCACTGCTTCACACGACTAGATACTAAATTTGTCATAATCAACAATATTCTACCATGTAAAACTAGGCAATTGGCATTATTTTTCAATAAATTCCATCCACTCCAGGTATGCACTATCCTCCTCAAGACCCATTTAACCTCGAAAAAATGCAAAAAAAGGCCACGAATCCGCAGATTCATAGCCTTATGCTTTAAGGTGTCAGTCCTATGTAGTTCAATAATGTACTTCAAGAATAACCGATTTCCAAACATTTGAAAAGAATGGATAGCAATATGATGAATAATTAGGCAATCGGCGTTCCATTGGGTAATGTCTGATCTGGCGTTAACAGAACAACATCACCTTCTCCAGGTACACCGCCAAGCACCAGTACTTCGGATACAAAACCAGCAATTCGGCGCGGCGGAAAATTGACTACAGCAACAATCTGCTTGCCGATCATCATGTCGGGGGTATATCGTTTTGTAATTTGGGCGCTGGAGCGCTTAAGGCCGAGTGGGCCGAAATCGATAACCATTTTGATGGCAGGGATGCGAGCCTTTGAAAAAGGTTCGGCTTCCACCACTGTACCAACCCGGATATCATGCTGCATAAACTCTTCAAAAGTAGCCATGTTGTGATGTCTCCTTTCAGCTATGGAGTCTATTATAAAATAGAAAAGCCGAAAAAATCCAGATTGCATTCATTAGCAACCTGGATTTCAGAGGTCTTACTTTATGAGCGATGTCCATTTTGTCTCACTAGGGACGCGAGTAGGCCATAGCGCGCCTACTGCAGCAGCTTAATGTTGAATTAAGCGCCATTCCATTTTTCACCGGTCAGATATTTCTCAGTCAGAATGGATAACATCTGAATACCAACTTCATTATGTCCACCTTCGGGAATGATGATGTCTGCATACTTTTTGGAAGGCTCGATAAATGCATCATGCATCGGTTTGACGGTTTCGAGATATTGTTTGTACACGGATTGAATCGTACGGCCGCGTTCTTCCATATCCCGCAGTACTCTGCGCAGAATACGCACATCGGAATCTGTATCGACAAATACCTTGATATCCAGAAGGGCACGCAAATGTTCATCGATCAGGACATGCAGTCCTTCCACAATAACGATATGGTTCGGTGCCAGTTCAACCGTTTCATCGGCGGCACGGTTATCTATGGTGAAGTCATATACGGGAGCATATGCCGTGTGGCCTTGTTTTAAAAGGGTAAGATGCTCAATTAACAGATCATTATCGAATGCAAACGGATGATCGTAATTGGTGAGTCGACGTTGCTCAGGGGTGAGCTGCGACTGGTCTTTGTAATAGTTGTCTTGGGATATGAAAGTCACTTTGCCCGATCCAAGACGGTCAATGACGGAGCGAGCTACCGTCGTTTTACCGGAGCCGGTTCCTCCGGCGATACCAATAATGAGCATGGTTGTTCCATAAACCTCCCTAGATTAACAGCGTAGGCATGGATAAATGTTGAATGAATCAGGATGGATTCACAACTTTACCCCTATGTCTGTCAGTGAATACACAATTCCTTCATTGTACCATAGCGCATCACTTTTTTCATCTGAGGGAGTTCACCATATTTTGTCTGCATGCAAGTCCGGATTTAAGAGGGAACTGTCCTCTACGAATGTTTCTGATGGGAACGGTTCGGGAGCCTCCATGGGTGGATTAGGTCCTGGCCCATCGTAACTTTTGTAAGCCTGTGAAAAATGAGATAACCAATGATGCTGCCCGCTGTATTGGCAATCAGATCGTTTATGTCAGTAGAACGGCCATTACCGAGGGTAACCCGGATGATGAGCTGCAGCACTTCTATGGAAAAACTGAAGATCAATCCGATTCGTGCGGCTTCCCTCACGGAGTCTAACGAAGGCTTGACCAGAGGAAGAATGAAGCCAAGCGGCAGAAACAGCAAGATATTCAATGCAAAACTGGGGATATCCAACGTCAGAATGGGAATGAACTGGATCGTTTTGTACCAGGGCGTTTGATTGGCATATATACCTAAATTGACATCAATGGGGAAGAAGACCAAATGCATGACTGCCAAAATATAGATAGCAAACGCAATGATTAAGGTGTACTGCCTGAACGTGTACCTGATTTGGTTCACCCTGGTGTAGAACACCAGGGCAATTAGGAAGAGAATAAATAGTGGACCCAGTACAGTTATGGACGCAACCGTAAGTTGAATGGACATGTGGAAAGACTCCTTTTTGAATGTATAGTTTACGGTTGATTAAGCTCGATTTTCATGTCCATTCCCTTGATGAATTGCCGATCTGTGATCTCTTCCGTAAAATCATCTTCAATCTTAAACGGCTTCACGATCAAATATTTTGTATCTCCTGGAGTTGTGGCGTAGATTCGTTCGGATTTTAATTGATTGCCCTCGTACAAGCCCTCACCGTTTAATGCAGTCAATTGTCTGCCCTGATCATCATAAATCGCAAACCCTATATTTCGTAACTGATCTTGATCTTTGGCCGTGAGCGTACTTTGGCCATTAAGCGAGATCAACGTAGACACGCGTGTTGTAATCGGCGTAACCCGGGCCTCCGTAACGGATACGGTTATCTGATCATTGGAGACGATTGCATGGGGTTTAACATGTTGAATATCCTCGGTCGTTTTTGTAAAAGGAATGTTCAGCTTGAATTCATGATCAATGCCCTGCAAAGTGAACGTGACCTCGGCGTCAAACTGATCCGGTAGCCCAGCAGCGGCTTGGCTTGGGGGAATGACCTGCTCGAACAGCAATGTATCCGGCTGTGTTTGTCCTGCAGGACCGTAGAACAAACCGCCACCCTGCTCTGTACCATTTACATTGAAAAAGACATTATCAATTCCGTTGCTAAGCTTCACGATGTCCTTGCCGTTGTCATACTCCCCATTCTTCAGGTTAGGCGCGGTGACATGAACCAGGAAGGCTGCACGAGTACCGTCATATACGGTTTCCGACACTTCCAGCTTTACGTCCTTGAAAGAGACATTGCTGTTTACGAGCTTTGTAAGACCTTTGTCTCCTGCCGTACGCAATCCCATATCGGCTTCAATGGAGCTGAAGAGGCTGCCAACCAGCGGGATGCTGCGCAAAGAGTCAGCCATAACGGGAGACACAAATCCGGATGCAAACACGGTTACACCCAGCACTCCGGCAGCGATGGTCGCTGCGATTGTACGACGCAAACCTTGGCGAAGACGGGGTTTACGTGAAAATGGTTCTGAATTCATACTCGATGATTCTGGTAGAGATTCTAACGTGGCATCGATTCGTTTGCGTACAGTTGTTGACATGACCGGGCGCTCCTTCGCTTGTGCTCTTAATTCCTGATCGATATTAAACGGGTTTGACATGTAGTTTTACCTCCCGAAAGTTTTTGAATTTGTGATACAGCTCCTGTCTTGCCCGGCTTAATCTCATTTTCACCGCGCTTTCGGAGATATCGAGCGCCTCAGCTACTTGCCGCAGGGAGAGATCCTCGAAATAATGCAGCACGATAACGACTCGTTTTTGTTCGTCAAGCCGATCAACCGCTTCTCTCATATCTACCTCATCGTAGGGACTGGAATATTCCTTCTGCTGTGCTGGCACCTCCGCATAGGAGTTGGAGAGGGAACGTCGGGATAACATGGTATTACATTCATTGATAAGGATGCGGAACATCCAGGTTCTGAAATACTGGGGTTCACGAAGGGTGTGCATCGATTTATAGGCTTTCAGGATAGTCTCCTGAATGGCATCAGCCACATCCTCCTCTTTTCGCAACATGGATTTTGCAGTATTGTATAGGGAATTTTCAATCTCTCTTATGAGCCTGATAAAGGCATCGCGATCTCCCTGTATGGCTTGGTTTATGAGATCGGTTGAATCCATGGATAACAGCTCCTTTCTTTAGGGGGAGTATGAACACAGCCCTTGGTTCGTTTTTACATAGATTAGACTTTCAGGTGCTGTATATGGTCACAATTATTTTTTATTGGAAAAAGGTTCAGTATATATGACGAGTAGAATGGAGCTCTTCCCTTCAGGTAAGAGAAGGTGGAGTCTCCGAATATTGGAGGATTGACATTCTGTTGAACAGGCCTATAATAATACATATATTCATAACACGGACTGTTACTGGGGAAACCAGGCATGACCGAATTCGATTATTTAACTGTAATCGCTTTCGGTCTTTTTTTATTTTGTCGGGGGGTGAGAACATTGAAGGTTATTAAGAAAGTAAATAATAATGTTGCCATTGCCATCAATGATAACAATGAAGAAGTATTCGTGGTGGGCAAAGGGGTGGGATTTCTTAAAACGCCATACGAGCTGACGGAGACGGATTTGGTGGAAAAAATCTTTGTGGCTCCCAAAAATATTCGCATGTATGACTTGTTAAACAGTATTCCCATTGAGGATATTTATTTGGCTGAGGAAGTGATCAAGCTCGGCAGTCAGATTTTGAATAAAACATTTAACCCGAATCTGCTTCTCACCTTGTCCGACCACATCAGCTTTGCTTTGACCCGAACGCGTGAAGGCATTAGCATCAAGAATCCACTGGAATGGGAGGTACGGACATTGTACCCCGATGAGACCCGGGTGGGAGAGGCAGCGCTCAAGCTGATCCATGAACAAACGGGTGTAACCTTGCCGACGGCAGAAACGACACTCATGGCACTTCACTTTGTCAACGCACAGGTCGGTTCAGGGGAAATGACGGACACGACCAAGGTGACGACAGTAACGGGTGAGATTCTATCCGTGATCAAGTATGCGCTCAAAATTGATTTTCAGGAAGATTCCATTCATTTTATGAGGTTTGCGACACATATACGGTACTTCATCATGCGGCAAATGAGCGGTAATTCGCTCAAGGACGAGAACGAGTCTCTGTTCCTGATGGTAAAGGAGAAGTTTCCGAAGGAACTGGCGTGTGTTGAGAAGATTTCGGATTTCCTGAAGAGTAACTATGGCTGGACCTGTTCCGATGATGAAAAATTATATCTGATTCTTCATATCCAACGACTCATATCCAACTAAACAATCGAATATTACACAATGGACTGTTACTGATTCGATCAGGCATGACCAAGCGTAGGGAATGACGATTCCCCGGCTTGGTCATTTTTTATATACAAATCAAACCATTTTATCTTTCTGTACAAAGGAGAAGGGTCATGAACAACAAAGACTTGGCTAAAAACATTCTTGAACTTGTTGGCGGCGAGCAAAATATCTCGGGACTGACGCATTGCGCAACCCGGTTGAGATTTGTTTTGAAAGATGATGCCAAAGCAAATTTGAAGACATTGGATCAACTGGAGGGAGTGCTCAAGGCACAAAATTCAGGGGGACAAATTCAGGTCGTCATCGGAGCGAAGGTAGATGCAATATACAGTGAAGTGAAAAGTCTGACTTCAGACACCATTGATCGAGTGGACGAATCGGCAGACAGCAGCGGCCCGAAGAAGAAACGTAACCCGGTCAACGTGGTGCTGGAGACCATTGCAGGCATATTCACTCCAGTACTCCCAGCTCTCATTGGCTGTGGGATGATCAAATGTGTGGCTACAGTGATCGCTGCATTGGGGTGGCTGGAAGGCTCGGGATTCTTGGTCATCGTCAACATGATTGGTGATCTGATCTTCTATTTCCTGCCTTTCTTCCTGGCAGTCAGCGCGGCTCATAAATTCAAAACCAATCCATATCTCGCAGTGGCGCTTGCAGCCGGACTGATGCATCCAACGATTCTGAATGCAGCTGCCCAAATCGCCGACACAGGCGTTACCACGATTAATTTTCTTGGAATGCCAATTCTGCTGATGAAATATTCATCCTCGGTCATTCCCATCATACTGGCCGTATGGATCATGAGCTATGTGTACAGATTTGTTGATCAGTTCATACCGAAGTTTCTACGGGTGTTACTTACCCCGATGGTGGTTCTGTTTATCATGATTCCGCTAGAACTCATCGTACTTGGACCTATCGGTTCCTATATCGGTGATTGGCTTACCCAGGGAATTAACTATCTGTTCTCCACAGCAGGTGTTCTTGCGGGTCTGATTCTCGGCTTTTTCAAACCGATTATGGTTATGTTCGGCATGCACTATGCGCTCATGCCCATTCAGGTGCAACAAGTGGCGAGCCTGGGGTCAACCGTACTGCTGCCTGCTGCACTGGCGGCGAACCTGGCCCAAGCGGGAGCGGCATTCGGTGTGTTTGTACTGACGAAAAGTAAAACGATGAAATCTGCCGCCGGGTCCAGCGGATTCACAGCATTGTTTGGAATTACCGAACCGGCCATCTACGGGGTCACCCTGCGATATAAACGGCCATTCTTTGCGGGCTGTGCGGCAGCCGGATTGGTCGGTGGATTTTACAGTCTGGTTCATGCCAGTGCTACGGCAATTTCATTGCCCGGCATCCTTGCCTTGGGGACGTACACTGCTGATCGTTACATCTATGTGGTGATTGGCTCTGTTGCCGCAGTCGTACTCGGCTTTGTGTTTACCCTGATGGTGGGAATCAAGGAAGATGCGGATGGAGCGAAGCCGAAGCAGCAGGCAACGGGTGCGGTGGACAGCATTCAGACTGCTGCTGCAACGGGAGCGAATGCAGAGCAAGCTTCGTCTCAGACATCTGCATCTTCTTCGGACATGCTGATTGTCAGTCCAATGACCGGGGAGATCAAACCGATCACTGAAGTTGAGGACCAGGCATTCGCCCAGGAGCTGATGGGTAAAGGCATTGCGATTGTTCCGACGGAAGGCAAAGTGTACGCTCCTTTTGACGGAGTAGTTGAAGCACTTTATCGCACCAAACACGCCATCGGCTTGAAGGCCGCGAATGGTGTCGAGATTCTGATTCATATCGGCGTGGACACCGTCAGCCTGAAAGGGAAATATTTTAAAGCTCACATAGAACAGGGACAGACAATCAAGGCAGGTGATTTATTGGTGGAGTTTGATCCTGAAGGCATTACGTCAGCAGGCTATAACATCATTACATCCATTGTGGTAACTAACATGCAGCAGTATGGAGACGTACTGACCACATCTACCAGCGGCCCGATCCGTGAGAGCGAAGCTTTAATCAAGCTAATTCCGTAAGAGCTGTCCAGCTTTTGGCTGAACAAGCTACCAGATACAAGCTACGTAGTCTTAATAAGACGACCTTAATAACAGGAGGAAACCCAAATGACAAATTCAAATTTTCCAAAAGATTTCTTATGGGGCGGAGCGCTATCTGCCTGTCAGGCAGAAGGAGCTTACAATGTGGATGGCAAGAGCCTAACCATACCGGAAGTGATGAAGTTTAACGAGAAGAACGATCGCAAGGTGACCAAGCAGATCCGGATCAATCGGGAGATGATCGAAGAAGCGAAGAATGATCCGGATACCGTAAAATATCCGAAGCGCCGTGGCATCGACTTTTATCATACGTTTAGAGAGGACATTGCGCTGTTCGCCGAGATGGGCTTCAAGGTATTCCGCTATTCCATCTCCTGGGCCAGAGTATTCCCAAACGGGGATGATGCGGCTCCCAACGAGAAGGCACTTCAGTTCTACGACCAAGTCATTGATGAGTGTCTGAAGCATGGCATGGAGCCTCTCATCACCATCAGTCATTTTGATATGCCAATCGTACTGATTGACAAGTTTGGAGGATGGTACAGCCGCAAGCTGATTGATTTGTATGTGAATTACTGTGACGTGTTGTTCAATCGGTACAAAGGGAAAGTGAAGTATTGGATCACATTTAACGAGATTAACATGAGCGTAAAAGCAGGAGCGAAGACACTGGGCATTATCGAATATGACAAGCCGAATTTTGAGGAAATGCTGTTTCAGGGTCTTCACCACCAATTTGTGGCTGCGTCCAGAGCAACCAAGATGGCCCACGAGATCGATCCGGAGAATAAAATCGGAAGTATGGTGGCCTATTTTACAACGTATCCATATACGTGCAAGCCGGAGGATGCGCTCCAAATGCAACAGGATGATCAGATGAAAAACCAGTTCTTCCTGGATGTATTGAATCAGGGAGAGTATCCGTATTACGGCAAGACCTATTTCAAAAACAAAGGCATTGCCATCAACATGGAAGACGGCGATCTCGATAGTATTCGGGCGTACACGGCTGATTTTGTCGGGATGTCGTATTACAACTCCATGATCTCCAGCAGCGATACCGAGCAGCTTGAATTGACGGCCGGGAACGTACACAGTGTTTACAAAAACCCGCATTTGCCTGCAAACGAATGGGGCTGGCAGATCGATCCGGTTGGGCTGCGGTACACGCTTAATCTGGTCTATGACCGCTATAAAAAGCCTGTATTTATTCTTGAGAACAGTTCGGGCTTCTACGACAAGCTGAATGAGGACGGAACCGTTAACGATCCTTATCGTATCGACTTCCTGAGCAAGCATATTGAACAGATGGGGCTGGCGATTGCCGATGGCGTGGAGGTTCTGGGATACACGATGTGGGGACCGATTGACATGATCAGTTCGGGTACTTCCGAGATGAGTAAGCGCTATGGATTCATCTATGTCGATCAGGATGACTATGGTAACGGTACGCTAAAAAGATACCGTAAAGATTCGTTCTTCTGGTATCAGAATGTGATCAAAACCAACGGAGAGCAGTTGTAACCCAAGATGAATATTCTGGGGCGTGTCCAAAAAATTCCCGGCGGCTTGCTGATTGTCCCTATGCTGCTCGCCGCTGTCATCAACACCCTGTTTCCGGCCTTCTTTCAGATCGGTGATCCAACAACGGCACTGTTCACCTCAAAAGGCACGATGGTGCTCATTGGCATGATCCTGCTGGTGTCCGGAACACAACTGAACCTGTCTCAGCTGCTGTTAACTCTGAAGAGAGCAGGTGTGCTCTGTATTTCCCGCATACTCATCAGCTGCTTATTCGGCTGGTCGTTTGTACACTTTTTCGGTATCAACGGCATTGGAGGCGTCTCGGCGGTTGCGTTCATTGCTGTTCTGACCAGCTGTAATCCGGGGTTATATCTAGCGTTGATGAACTCCTATGGCGATGATGTGGATCGTGCCGCGTTCGGAATTCTGAATCTGATTGCCGTTCCCGTCATTCCGGTCATGATATTGAATTCGGCAAGTGGTGTCGGTATCGATTATCTTAATGTTCTTGCTACGCTGGTGCCTTTCCTGATTGGTATACTGCTTGGTAATCTGGATAGCAATATCCAAAAGATGTTTGCTCCGGGAACAATGATACTGCTGCCCTTCCTTGGTACAAGCTTTGGGTCCAATATTGACCTGGGCATTGCGTTTCAGTCCAGTTTGTCCGGCTTGCTGGTCACGATATTATTTCTGCTGATCTGCATGTTGCCTCTCATTGGCATTGATCGTGCATTGCTGAAACGTCCCGGTTATGCAGCCGCCGCAACATGTTCCGTTGCTGGGCTTTCCATGGTTGTGCCCTCAACGGCGGCGGGATTTAACTCGGCGTATGTACCTTATGTGGACTCGGCCATCGCTCAAATTGCATGTGCTGTCATTCTGACTTCCATTCTGGTTCCCTTTATCGTACAGAGGATCGCTGGGAAGCAAACATTGCCTGACATGACAAAAATGAGAAGCTAGAATTTATACCAGCACGTTGATATTCGTAACAGGATTAACTGAAGTGAGATTTTTGTATGTATTGGAATGGATGGATAGTGAGGCAATGGAATCATCTATCTGTATCAATTTAGTCTCAACTTCGCAAATTTGGGTTGTAGGAGCTAGGACCTTCGATATATGATGTCGAAAGATGCCAGTTAATGGAGGGTATCTATTAACATTAAGGAGGTGTACGTTATGAAAAAATCAGGCAAATTGATTTCTTCCACGGTTGTTGCTGCCATCGCAGCAGTATCGGTGGTAACTTCTGCTTCTGCAGCAAGTGTATCTGTGGTAAATCCGGTGGGGTCTTCCCTCTCAGCTATTGATCTGAGCAGCATGGATATCGAAACAGCTTTGATGATGGTTCAGCAAGAACGCACCAGATTGCTGGATAGCCAATTGCAGTCGCAAATTCAAGAAGTCCAAAATCGCAATCAAGCGATTGCAGAGCTGAACGCACAATTGCAAGCAGCCATTCAGAGAGGGGATACTTCCCAAGCTCAAGCCCTGAAAGGCCAAATTGATTCACTTAGTAATTCGCAACAAATGGATATGTTGCGTTTGCAATCTATGAGCAACAAACGCAATGAAGCTTTTGATGTGATGACGAACTTCATCAAGAAAATGCAGGATTCAAGATCGTCCATCATCGGAAATATGCGCTAGGATGGAATTTTCTTACTAAAGCAACCCTAACCATTGAAGGCCTGCAAGTGGAAGGTCCGGGGTTAAGGTATAAAAAGAGCGAAGACGGAATTCAAATTCCGAAACTTCGCTCTTTTTATATTCTGCTATTTACAAGTTTACATATGTGCATCAATCCAGTCTGGGTTAGCCCGACCAGTCTCGGCGCCGGGTGAACAGATCCTTCAGCTCGTCCGTTGACAGCTCGGTAATCCAGTTTTCGGAGCTGGTGATGATATTGTCGCTGAGCTGCTGCTTACTCTCCAGCATCTCGTCGATGCGCTCTTCGAGTGTACCGAGCGAGATGAACTTGTGAACCTGAACATCCTTTGTCTGCCCCATCCGATAGGCGCGGTCCGTAGCCTGATTTTCCACGGCAGGGTTCCACCAGCGGTCAAAGTGAAATACGTGATTCGCTGCGGTCAGGTTCAAGCCCACACCGCCTGCTTTGATGGACAGAATGAAGACTGATGGTTGCTCCGCCGCAGGCAACGTTCTGGACTGGAACTCGTCAATCATGCGATCCCGTGCCGTCTTGGACGTACCCCCATGCAGATACAGTACAGGTTCCTGCAATTCCTGTCTCAATACCTGTTGCAGCATCTGTCCCATGCCGATGTATTGAGTGAAAATCAGGCACCGTTCGCCTTCGTCGCGCAATTCACGGACCAGTTCCATCAGTCGTTCCAGCTTCGCGGAGCGGCAGATTAGCATGGCCATGTCCTGAGGAGTGTACATGTCATACGCTGTTACAGACGATCCATCCGAGGAGATTGTCTCGGGTAAGGCTTCTTTGGTCAGCAGCAGGGGATGGTCACACAACTGCTTGAGCTGGGTTAAGGCAGACAGAATAGCGCCTTTGCGCTTAATGCCTTCCAGCTCTTTCATTTTGTCCATCAGTTCCTGAACAGACTGGTCATACAGTGCACTTTGTTCACCCGTAAGGTGAATGTAGGTTTTCATCTCGTTTTTGTCCGGCAGATCAAGTTGAATATTCGGATCTTTCTTCTTGCGGCGCAGCATGAAGGGCTTCACCAACTGCTGCAAATCCTGCATGCGTTGCTCGTCCTTATCCTTCTCGATCGCGCTGATAAAGCGAGTCTGGAATGCCCGTGCACTGCCCAGATATCCCGGATTGATAAAATCATAGATCGACCACAGCTCGGACAGCCGATTTTCAATCGGCGTACCCGTCAGTGCAATCCGGTGTTTTGCCGGGAAGCTGCGTACCGCCATGGATTGCTTCGTCTGAGCATTTTTAATATTCTGCGCTTCATCCAGACAGATCGATGCCCACGTATACGACTGTAACATGTCCTGATCCAGCGTAGCCGTTGCATAGGAGGTAATGATGATATCCACCTGTTCAGTCTGTTCCCGGAACTCTTCTCCGCTCAGTCTTCGTGCTCCGTAGTGCAAACTAACATTAATTGAAGGCGCGAAGCGACTGATCTCCTTCTGCCAGTTTCCCAATACGGAAGTCGGGCAGACAAGAAGGGCCGGGGCCTGTCCAGGCAATCGCTGCTCATGCTCTTTGAGATGAAGTAAATACGTAATGAACTGAATCGTCTTTCCGAGTCCCATGTCATCGGCGAGACAAGCTCCAAGGCCAAACCTGCGCAGAAATCCAAGCCAAGCGAAACCTTCCTTTTGATAAGAACGCAGCTCAGCATGCAACCCTTCCGGAATAGGCAGGGAAGGAGCGCCGCCTTGTCCACCACCAAGCTGTGCGATGACCCGGTTCAGGTGTTCGTTCAGTTCCACCTCAAGTCGAATGTTCTCATTGGATTGTGGCTGTTCTTCTTCCTCTGCCTGTCCTTCCTTGCGTTTCTGGTTGCGATATTCGCGCTGCTCATTATGCAGTAGATGCAGGTGCAGAATATCCTGAA
Organism: Paenibacillus sp. NPDC056933; assembly: GCF_042674385.1. NCBI lineage: Bacteria > Bacillati > Bacillota > Bacilli > Caryophanales > Paenibacillaceae > Paenibacillus > Paenibacillus sp. NPDC056933. Next base: position 158,300 of record NZ_JBHUQN010000007.1, read on the forward strand.
ACGATAGTCCCTGTTCCTGATCCACACCGCTCATGGCCCGGCGGATCTGCTCCAGTAAGGCCGGGTCGAGGGGAACCCATTCCCCGCGGAAGCGGACCAGCCGTTCATTACGGGCGACAAGGTCAGCGAATTCTTCCTCGCTGAGATCCGTATCCCCAATCGCAATACGCCAGTCAAAATGAATGATCGAGTCCAGGCCAAAGAACGACTGTCCTCGTTCACTGCCTTCCTCCGGTTTCACCTTGGCACGCAGCTTGGGTCTCTTCTTGCGCGCAGCTTCCCACCAACCCGGGAGCAGTACTTGCCAACCGGCATCGAGCAGTCGTCCGCTGTCTTGTGTCAGGAACAGCCAGGCATCCTGATCTCCCAATGGATCACTCAGCACATCCCGGCTGCCGCTAATAGTGCGGCTAATTCGGGGCAGATGCGCTCGCAATTGCTCCAGCCAGCCAGCTGAACGGTCAAGGATGAACGGCGTCCATACATCCGGCCATTCACCTTCCAGCCTGCCACGTGAATCCAACCGCACGGGAACCAATACGGTCGCATCCAGTTTATTTTGCAATACCAGCCGCAGTCTCCATGCGGGTTCATCATCTTCCGGTTCCAGCAATTGCAGGAGTGGACGAAATGGTGCTGCATCAGCCTTCCAGCCAATGGATAACAGCCAGGATTGGGCGTCCATTCCGGCTGTTTGAGGAGGAGCGCCACTTTGCGGAAAAAGCTGCGGGAACTCGCGCCGCAGATCGGTGGCAGCTTCTTCCGTGCTGTACCATCGCTGGAATACGGAAGCGGAATAGGCAGCACTCAGTCCTTCAGCATAGCTCTCATCCGTCTGTTCCAGGGCTTTGCCAAGAGCTGTTCGATCCTGCTTTTTCAAGCTGTCCGGGTCCCAGGTCCATTGCAATTGTCCTGAACGGAATGCAGCGAAGCTGGGTATATATTTACGGTTTTCAATCGTTGCTGCCAGTACCGGAGCCAGCCGGATCAGGTGCTCTGCCTGCTCGTCCCATTTCCATTCAATGTGCAGAAGGGTGTGCATATCGCTGAAAAAGGGAATCACTTCTTCCGCAGGCAGTACGACCAGTTCAATCTCTTCGATCTGTCTCGTTTCCAGTTCTGTACCGTAGAAAGAGGGTGCATGCCAAGCGAATAAGCGCTGCTTGAGAGACTGCCCCGATACAAAGTGATGGGTGTTCAGTGCTCCATAGAACAAGGCATCCCCATATCCGGTCAATGCAACGTGGACCTCAATCGTTTCGGTGTAAGGGTGCAATAGGCTCATGAGATCAACTTACCTTTCCGAAGCTCTTCCTGCAGGGCGCGCAGTCGGCTGTTGCGAACGGCCAATGTGGTGATAAACTGCTCCCAGTGCTCTTCCTGCTTCAATTTTTTATAAATTTTGGATAGTCGCTTCAGCAGTTTTACGGCTGCTTTGTATCCGTCTCTGTTTTTGTGCCCGATATAACGTTCCACAGCCTGATGGTAAAAAGGCAGCAGCAGTTCTGGTGCATGCTTTTCAATCGGCTGTAGCACAGTTACACGAAATTCAAGCGGCTCTGTCTCTGTGCTTAGTTGAAAATCAATCCATCGCCGCCACTGTCCCCGTGAATGCATCGCTTCTTCATATGCTGGACGGGAATGAGGCAGCATGCTAACCAGTGTGTCCCACATGCGATGCTCTACATCGGGCAGATGATGAATGGCTGTGTCCCACAACTGCATGTAATCATTCAGAGGGGAGTTCCGTCGGTTTGCCAGAAGAGGTCCGAGGTGCACTAACCACTCGCCCAGCCGTTTCCAGTCGGAAGAATCTGCAAGTACGTGGAGGAAATGAAGCAGATGCTCCGGCGGGATGCCATATGCCGAGCTTCCGCTGACTAATCGCTGCCAAGCCTGCTCATCTTGTCCCAAATGGAAATACATCCAGCTCTGCGCCAATACCAGCGGCAAGGGTAGAGGGACAGATTTGTTCGGCGTAACATTCCCGTCTTCGGTTAAATTGGCTGCGCTCAACACGCTCCCACCGGGATTTGCGGGTTTGGAAGCAGGGCTCAGGTTGTTCTCTATTTCCTGAAGAAATTCCAGCTCCGAATCCACCATTTTTTGGGCTCCTTGAAGATGAGGAACGATCCAGTTCAACCAAAGTTGTCGATATATCGGGGTGAAGAACATGATGCTGGATGTCTCGGATATCATCTGCGTACGCAGATAAGCTGAGGTTTCCTCAAGCCGCTTCCAATGCTGTTCAAGCTTCGTGCCCTTCAGACCGGAGAGATCCAATGGACGGCTAAGAATCTGTTCCAACCCTTTCTGGAGTGCATCCATGGCAAGTTGAGCAGGATAGCTCAGATACACAGGGGCATGTGTGATTGAATTGCGGGCAGGCACACAGAAGCGTATCAGGTACAACTGAACATGCAGCTCAAATAACTGGTCCATGCCAGCGGACAGCCTAGGTTTGATGGAATAGAGCTCGTCCGCTGCGGTCTGCACATACGATGTACTTGGCGTGCCTGTCCCCAGTCGTTTCAGACATGCACGAAACAGCTCATGCCATTCCGTGATCTCAAGTTCTGCAAGTTCCGTTGCACGTTCCCTGATTTGGCTATACTGATTATCAGGGATGCTGAGATTCTCTTCGTGCGATGCGTAATCCGAACGCTCTGCGGACGCTATAGCAGCAGGTTTTGGTGCCTGTTTCAGTGCTGTACTGGAGTGAGCATTGACAATGCCGTGCACGGGTCGCCCCAGTTGCTCTGTATAACTCATTAGAACGGCTATCATATGCTTGCAATGAGAACCTACCGGACAGGTGCAATGACTGGTGTTCAGTGATTTCAAGCTTAGAGTAACCTTATAATCATCGGAGCCTTGTACTTCAGCCAAAATTCCGTTTTGTGCAGTGTAGGTTAATGGTCCAACACGTTTCTGTTTATAATATTGGAATCCGCGCATGATCGTCAGGTTGTTAAAATGTTCCGCGACCTGCCTGATCAGCTGTTGCCACTGCGCATCATCCATGTTCATGTCATTCGGTATGTTCATCATTCCATCTCCTGGGGAAATCATAGGTTCAGTAATCACCACGTCTTGACGTAATGGTGTACATTTCATATACCATCATATCAGTTATCGTGTGCTCCGTGCATCGGTTCTGAGAACTTGGATGAGACTTTTTGATAGGTAGAATTCCAAGAGTGTTAATCTCTATTTTTTACCATATACCATGCATAATAGGCTCGTCTTGTGTATGCTTAGCGTATGTATTCCTTTTAGGAACGATGCAGGCCGGGCTTCGGCTTAATTTCAAACAACAGGAGAGAGCATATGAAAATACTTACGTTAAATACCCACGCTTGGGCAGAAGAAGACCAACTGAACAAGATCAGCCAGCTCGCTGACTTTATCAATACACATCAATTTGATGTGATCTCCATGCAGGAGGTCAACCAATCCATGCAAGAAGTAGCGCTGTCTGCGGAGGAACTGAAACATTATTTTGCCACGGAATCGGATGCTGTGATCAAAAAAGATAACTACGCCTACGTTCTGCTCGCGCAACTGACCGAGACCTATTACTGGACATGGATTCCGGCTCATGTTGGTTTCAGCAAATACGATGAAGGGCTAGCAATCCTGAGCCGGACGCCGATCATACAGGCTTTTGGAGAATATGTATCCCACATGCGCGATTACGAGAACTATCGGACACGCAAAATTGTAGGTGTACAGACTATCGTCCAAGGTGAAGCGACCTGGTTTGTGAATGGACACTATAACTGGTGGGATGATGAACAAGAACCTTTTAAGGGGCAGTGGGAACTCACAGAGAGCAAGCTTGCTCCATATATGGACCAGCCGCTGTATATGATGGGGGACTTTAATAATGTCGCAGAAGTACGTGGGGAAGGCTATGATTATATGATGGGCAAGGGCTGGAATGACCTGTACACAACGGCGGAGCAAAAGGATGACGGTGCAACCGTGGTCAAAGCCATTGCCGGCTGGGCGGATAACAAACGCAATCTGCGTATTGATTATATTTTCTCGAATCGCCAGGTACAGGCGAAGTCTTCGACGGTAGTTCTCAACGGAAAGAATGGCCCGGTGGTCTCTGACCATTACGGCGTAGCTGTGGAAATTTAACACTAAGGATATCCATGTACACGATTTTCTGATCATAATGGAACAAAGGCCTTCGCTCACTACCTTAAAAGGAAAGTGCAACGGAGGCTTTGTGTATTTCAGCTATCATAAGCTATCATATATACCGGTATCCTTACCCCGATTTAAACGGAGATTAATCTTTGATCTAGAGAGTGACGACAAGTAGAGAAAGAAAGCAAAGGAATCTGTTTTTATATTTCTGTAAGCGTAATCAAAATTCTGTAGCCACCATGAAGCAGGTCAGTTATACTTGGTTTATTATTCGATTGTTCCAAAGAAAACGAAGTATCATAAACGTTCGCCAAAAAGGGATTATCTCACAAAGGTTAAGCGCTATACCTATTAATTCCACCAGGAGAGGAATGTGGGCATTCAATGACAACATATTTCAGTGAACCGCAGAGCATGTACTATCGATTCGGAGAAGACCAGGATCAGGTGTTGAAGGTACTGGCTGAGAGATATATTGGGGCTAATGCGCAGGCTGATTTTGTATATCGGGTATTTCAGAAGTCTGGCATTCTGCAGAACGAAAAAGGTCTGTATGATCTGAATTTAAGTAAATGCTTTCCTGATGCTCACAAAGGCCAGGTTTCATACGCTGCAGCACTGGTCTGGGGGGATGAAGATCGGAATCTGGATGTGCTGGTCCGCTGTTATGGACCTGTTCGTTTCTATTTTAATGAGCAGCTGGTATATCGCTCTACAGTAATGGATGAGATTAACCCGAACGCGACCGTGAAGCTGGGAATTGATATCAAGCCGGGATGGAATACGTTGGTGCTGGAGATGAAATATACACCTGCGGGATTTGGATGCCAGTTTGGCTCGGACGAGGGGAAAGTGCGCATTTTGCATGTGCTCGCTCCTTTTCAGGAGAGACAAGGACAGGCGGGATGGGTGTATTCGAAGCCGGTAAGTTCGGAAGAGCTCTTCACGGTTAACCTGGACAATATATCCGACAGAGCGGAGGCCAGTTATGCAGAATGGAATCTGCTTGGAAAAGAAGAGGATCACAGACTGGAGTGGCTGCCTAACCCCCAATGGTCAGAGGAAGAGCAGACGCAACCAGCACTGGAGCGAATATACGGATACCTTCCTGGTCAACGAGTCTACGCATGGACACGATTGAACAATAGCGATTCAAGCGATTGCCCTATCCGTTTGTCTGGTCAATCCTCCGGGCCACTGGATATATGGCTGAACGGCGAACTGGCGGTGCAATTGAAGAAAGCGGGTCCATTTGAGGCAGATATTCCGGCAGCTTTTGGACGGAGTGACCTTTTGGTACGCAGTGAATGTGGGGATACGGCTGGGACATGGGCTTTTGTTTTAAATGCATCGGTGAATGAAAAGCAACTGGAGCTGGAGCTTCCCCAACGTGTGCACGGAGCTTCTGGGGAGTCGTGGTTATATCTCGGACCTTTTACATCTGAGGATGTCGAACCTGATTTGCAGGATCTGATCCGTACAGATCGGGTGTATAAAGGTAGTTTAACGCAGGATAACTCAGAAGAAACGGGGATCCACCAGACTCTGACCGGACGCATGTATTGGCGACTGGATAGACCGGATGCGTGGATACGTCCCTATTATGAAAATGCAATGCTCAGTAACAAATGGACAGTAGGCAGTGTGACCAATTATGGTCGCTGGGACTATCCATTAGGTGTCACCGTGTATGGTCTGTTGCAAACCGGACGCTATTTGCAGAGACCGGACATAACCCGTTATGCGGCAGAACATGTGCAGGCGTGTACCCGCATGTATGAGTACTCATTATGGGACCGGGAGCAGTATGGTTTCCCGGCGGTTAACCAGCAGCTGGTTATGCTGAAAATGTTGGACAATTGTGGCTCTTTTGGCTCAGCGATGCTGGAAGCCTACTCCGAATGTCAGGAGTCAACGTTCTTGCCAATTGCCGACCGGATTGCAGATTTTATGCTCTCTCGGTTGGAACGACAGGAAGACGGCGCATTTTACCGCGAGTGTATTGGTGATTTTGCCGAGAATACGATGTGGGCGGACGATCTCTATATGAGCACACCGTTTCTCGTGCGTTATGCCCGATTGACGGAGAACGAATCAGCACTGGACGAAGCCGCCAGACAATTTTTATTGTACCGGAAGTATCTGTTCATGCCTGATTTCAAGATCATGTCCCACGTATACGATTTCAAATATGGACAGGCGACACAGATTCCGTGGGGGCGGGGTAACGGATGGACGCTCTTTTCGTTATCTGAGGTATTGGAAGCTTTGCCAGCAGAACACCCGGAGCGCCCGGCATTAATCTCCTTCTTTAACGAACTATGTGAAGGATATGCAGCTCTGCAAGGAGAAGGCGGGTTGTGGCATCAGGTATTGAATGATCCGGAAACATACCAGGAAGCCTCCTGTACAGCGATGTTTGCCTATGGTTTTGCCCGGGGAGTTCGTTTTGGTTGGTTAGATCAGCCTGAGCGTTACATTGAAGCGGCTGAGAAGGCGTGGAACGGATTAACCAATAAAGCCATTGACCGTCAGGGGAATGTACATGGGGTGTGCAGCGGGTCGAGATATGCGTTTACCGCTGAATACTACAACAAGGACCTGCTCACTGTGACGAATGACAATCATGGTATTGGCATTATGATGCTGGCAGGAACCGAAGTAGCGAAGATGAAGAAACATCTGGTTCAGCATAAGGCGTCATCACCTGTTGTGACGAAGTCCTGAAAGTGTCAGTACAACCAGTAGAATCTAATCTGCATCCAAACTCCAAGTTTAGAGATTTTACGGACAGTCCAACTCCAGAATACCTTTATCGAAGCCTTACATGATATCTACTTGAACGTTTCATTGTATGACATGTGGTGGATGCCGTTGAGATGTAACGAGGCATGGCACTGCACAAAGACTGCTGTATATATGAATAACCACCTGGAGTCAGATTCCTGGTGGTTATTTAAACACTTTAAATATATGGATCATCTGAAATGAATGGATAACTGTATTTGTCTCAACCCCTTACTTTTTTGACAGGAAAGCTTACTTTTGTTTATGTCATGAGCAGCCATGGGTCGTTACAATAGTTTTTGTAAGCGATTCCATATAAGCAAAAGGGGAGGAAATTCATTCATGTTGAATACCAAAAAGTGGGTAACCCTGTTATGCCTGTCCCTATTCATGTTTGCTACAGCCTGTTCAGGAGGAACTTCAGAACCTTCAGCTTCATCGAATGAGGGGGGCAAAAGTGACTCTTCCGGCAATATTGAACTTCGCATGACCTGGTGGGGATCACAGACTCGCCACGATCTCACGACCAAAGTGATCAAGCTATTTGAAGAGAAACACCCCGGCATTACCATCAAACCGGAATATTCCGGTTGGGATGGTTACTTTGACAAGCTGACCACACAGGTAGCTGGTTCCAATGCGCCGGATATCATACAGATGGATTACGCTTTTCTAACCGACTTTGCCCGCCGTGGTGCGCTTCTTGACCTGACTCCATTTGCTGAAAGCAAGGAGCTGCGTACAGAGGATCATGACGAGAGCATGCTCAAAGCCGGATCGATCGATGATAAATTATATGCCATTACATTGGGCGTAAATGCACCTGGGGTTATTTATGACGCGACTTTATTCAAGGAGCTTGGCATTGAGGAGCCGCAGGAAAGCTGGACTTGGGAAGATTTCAGCAATATCGCTGCCAAGATTGCAGCAGAGAAGGGTGATGGTTTCTACGGTTCGGCGGATGTTTCGGGAACCACCAACATGTTTGAGGTATTTATTCGGCAAACAGGCAAGGGGCTATTTGATGGTGGCACGATGACAGCAACCAGCGAGGAGCTTCAGCAGTGGTTCGACATGTGGGGAGCACTTCGTGAGAACGGGGGCGCTACCTCTGCGGAAGTGACGGCATCCACAACGAATGCGCTGGAAACACGCCCGATCTCGCTTGGTACAGCCGCGATGGATTTTGCGTGGTCTAATCAATTGCTGACGTTCCAGCAGGTGAACAAAAACCAGGATCATAAGCTCGGGATACAAGTGCTTCCACACGGTGTGGGGGAAAAGCAAATCGGTGAATACCTGAAAGCAGGTCAGTTCCTGTCCGGATACGCCAAAACAAAACATCCCAAGGAAGTGGCGATGTTTATCGACTTCATGGTGAATGATCCCGAAGCGACCGCCATTCTCGGTTCGGAGCGCGGAGTACCCGTGAATGCCAGCATCCGTGAGAAGATGCAGCCTACGCTGCCCGAATCGGAGCAAGCCATCTTCCAATTTATCGATGTAGTATCGAAGAACTCCAGTGAGATTGATCCGCCATACCCGCAAGGATTCTCCGAAGTGGATACCAGCTTCAAGAGTGCAAGCGAGCAGATCGCCTTTGGTCAAGGCAGCACACCGGATGTGATTGCCCAGTTCATTGAAGGGGCTAAGGCGACACTTGCATCAAGTCAATAACATTTGGCTGGTTCCATTTCTAATTCTGACGGGAGGTTGCAAAGATGAGTACAACACAGGTCAGCCAAGCCCGAACCGAGCATGTAACAGCCCGGCGGGTAAAACGGAGATATGCCCATAATGGAGCTGCACTTCTGTTTCTGGCCCCATGGCTGGTTGGATTATTGTTTCTTACACTTGGCCCGATGCTCGTTTCCTTATACATTTCGTTCACTGACTATAGTATCCTGGCCGCCCCTTCCTGGGTCGGTCTGGATAACTACACCACCATGTTTACATCGGATAAACTGTTTACCCAATCGCTCAAAGTCACATTTACGTATGTTGCCGTATCCGTACCCATCAAGCTGATCTTTGCCCTGCTGGTGGCGATGCTGTTGAACAAGGGTATTCGAGGGCTCGGCATTTACCGTACGGTGTATTACATCCCGACCCTGCTTGGGGGCAGTGTAGCGATTGCGATGCTGTGGCGCAAAATGCTTGGCGGTGACGGCCTGCTCAACAGTGTGCTCGCCATGATCGGCATTAAGGCACCTGATTGGGTCGCGAACCCGAAGTATGCCCTGTATTCAATCGTGCTGCTGTCGGTATGGCAGTTCGGATCGTCGATGATTATTTTCCTCGCAGGCTTGAAGCAGATTCCACCTGAGTATGATGAAGCCTCAGCCGTTGACGGCGCTGGTCCCTTCCGGCGATTCTTCAACATCACCCTGCCGATTTTGTCACCGGTTATCTTTTTCAATCTGGTGATGCAATTGATTACCTCTTTCCAGTCGTTTACTCAGGCTTTTGTCATCAGTAACGGCAGCGGAGGGCCAGTCAATTCAACATTAATGTACTCTCTGTACCTATACAAAAAAGGCTTCTCGTTTTTCCAGATGGGTTATGCGTCCGCGATGGCCTGGGTGTTGGTAATTCTGATCGGTGTCTTTACATTGCTGGTATTCCGCAGCAGCAAGCTGTGGGTGCACTATGAGGATGGTGGAAAATCATGATTGGACAACGAAACTCTGCTGCGTGGGTAGTCGCCAAACATGTACTGATCTCAGGCATTGCCTTTGTTATGCTGTACCCGGTGCTCTGGATGCTGGGCAGTTCATTCAAACCGGGACATATGATTTTCACCGAGACCTGGTTCTGGCCGCAAGAATGGAACTGGCAAAATTATATCAATGGCTGGACGGGGATTCAGGGCAATCCATTCTCCCGTTTTCTGACCAATTCGGTTGTCCTGTCGCTGGGTGCTGTGCTGGGCAATGTCATTTCCTGCTCCATGGCAGCGTATGCTTTTGCCAGATTGAATTTTCGTTTCAAAGCGATTTGCTTTGGGCTCATGCTCATGACAATCATGTTACCGCATCATGTAACGCTAATCCCTCAATATATCCTGTTCAACCATTTGGAATGGGTAAACACGTATTTGCCTTTGGTGGTGCCGAAATGGCTGGCAACAGATGCATTCTTCATTTTCCTGATGGTTCAGTTCTTCCGGGGATTGCCCAAAGAGCTGGATGAAGCAGCCACGATTGATGGATGCGGACCTGTACGGATTTACACCAAAATTATTATCCCGCTGGCTTTTCCCGCACTGGTGACAACAATGATCTTCACCTTTTTATGGACATGGGATGATTTCTTCAGTCAGTTGATCTATCTGAGTGATGTCAGCAAATACACGGTACCGCTGGGTCTGCGCCTGTTCCTTGATTCCAGTTCCCAATCGGATTGGGGTCCGATGTTTGCGATGTCAGTACTGTCGCTGGTGCCTTGTTTTGTCGTATTTATCGTGTGTCAAAAGTACTTCGTGGAAGGAATCGCGACCTCCGGGCTCAAAGGGTAATTCCAAGACGAAACGAGTTGACTCCGCATGCGGAAACGAAAATTTTCGTTATTCCTAAATCAAAAGCTGCAACAAAGCAAGCTCTCCACGTTGATGGTGACTTGCTTTATTGTATTTAACCTGATGCTTGTCTCAGTTATTGTCTGGCTGGCGTACCAGTCGTTCTCTGCTGTTACGTTTACCGAGATCAGCAACGCGCGGCTGGCTCTCCTGAACGAGAGTACACGCCGTGGTTTTGATTTTATTACAGGGGTGACAGGGACAGCCTACTCTCTGGCGAGCAATCGTGAGCTGTCGAATCTGCTGGAGACAAAGAGAACGGGAAGGCTGACACAGATCCACCAACGGCGGGAGTTATCCAAAATACTGGATCATACGCTGGTTGTCAGTGAAGGCATTACCTCGGTGGAGATGTATACGGATGCCTTCAACGGGGTCACCGTCACGATGGCTGACCGCATCTATCCAGTGGATACGATTGCCGGCGATTCATGGTTTGCTGCACTGGAGCAGGCGGATGCGGCCTGGGTGCCTTTGCGGGAAAACGAGTCTGGTCAATCGCTGATCGGATACGCGCAGCGAATCTTTGACAGCCGGGGTGGCACGGTGGCGTACGTTCTCATAAGGCTGAGTCGCGAGGACATTGTACGAAGATTTGCGGATATGCCCATGGTACTGGATGGACAGGTGCTGTTGGTGGATACCGCAGGCAATGTCGTCATGCAGATGGGTGAGGACAATGTAGAGGGAACGTCTGATGAAGATTTGACCTTAACCAAAGGTAACTCAAAAATTTTATCTTCTATTAATACCTCTGCAAATGCTTCTGCACCCGGGGAAAGTGAACCTGTTGTAGACAGCGCATGGATTCAGGAGCACGCCGAGCACGGGCAGGACGGATTTGAAGTAGTTTCCGGCAAGGGCGGAGGAGCGCAGCTTGTTCTGTATTCAAGGCCAGCCATGCTTCAGTGGCGTCTGGTGCAGACCATTCCTGTGCATACCTTATTATCTCCAGTGAGGCAGGCGGGCTGGCAGGTCCTTGGGATAGCCGTACTGGGGTTATTATGCTCGGTTGTACTCGCGTATCTGTTCGTGCGACGGATTGTTCGTCCCTTGCGTCAGCTCATCAAACGGATGAGGCAGCTGGAGAAGGGGGATTTCAATACCCGTGTTCAGTTATCATTCACCGAGGAATATGCCCATTTGGCTTATGGGTTCAACCATATGGCTTCACAGCTGACGGCGTTAATGGATCAGGTCAAAGAAGAGAGCCGCGCGAAGCGTGAAGCCCAGACTGGTTTACTGGAGGCGCAAATCAAACCGCATTTTTTGTACAATACACTCGATATGATCCACTGGCGTGCCCTGGATTATGAAGCCAAGGACATCAGCCGGATGATTGTACAGCTCAGCAAACTGTTACGCATTGGATTGAGCGGCGGCAGGCTGTTTATTCGAGTGAGGGATGAACTGGAGCATGCCCGTTGTTACGTCAACATTCAGTCCGAGCGGTTGCCTTTTTCCATCGACTATCAGGAAAAGATTGATCCACGTGTCCGCGGCTGTTATATTCCCAAGATCATTTTGCAGCCCTTTATCGAAAATGCGGTTATGCATGGGTATCCAAAGGAAGGGAAACTTCGCATACAGATTGATATGGGTGAGTCGGAGAGCAGTCATCCATCAGGAGCAAATGATTCTTCAACCTGCCTTCTCACCGAATCATCAACGGAGTCGTCCGAATTAGGCAGCCCATCCATGGGCTATCGTCCAACCGTAAAGTCTGCTAATGCACCCAAAATCATCATTCGCATTAGAGACAACGGACAGGGCTTGCCTGAAGACTGGAAACTGGAGGAGACGTCGGGCATCGGTATACGGAATGTACATCAGCGTATTCAACTGTATTGTGGCACCGGGTATGGGGTTGATCTATGCACAGGTGAATTGGGCGGGGTAGAAGTGACCATTACGCTGCCGCGCATTGAGACGGAAGATCAGTTAATTCTGTGGCTGGGCGGTGAAAATGAATGAAAACTATTATGCTCGTAGATGATGATCCACATATTGTCAAAGCATTGACCGAACATATTGATTGGCCATCCCTTGGCCTCAGCATTGCAGGAACGGCAGCCAATGGCGTGGACGCACTGGAGCTGTTCCAGCGGCTGCGTCCGGATCTTGTCATGACGGACGTCTATCTGCCCGGAATGACAGGACTTGAGGTCACGCAGAAGTTGCGGCGGGATCACCCCCATCTGCCGATTATCATTCTTAGCGGATATGACGAATTCGAGAATGCCAGGGCGGCCATGCGCTGGGGCGTGAATCATTTTTTGCTGAAGCCTGCAGAGGTGGAGGAGATTGAGTCTGTTCTGCGTGAGGTATTACTGGAACAGGATGTGCGGGAGCGGCATGAGCGGCTGGAGCAGACGTACAAACAAGAGATTGGACGGGTGGTTCCTTATCTGCGCAAACTGTTTCTCCATGAGCTGTTAACCACGCGCTATCAGGCAGAGGAATTACCTGCGCAGCGTGTGGAATATGTGGGGATTCGCATGCCCGCTCAGGTACGCGCCATTAGTTTGCAGCTTCATCGCCCCGGTTTCCTGACACGAATGAGAGAGCGGGACTGGCAGCTGCTAAGGTATGGGGCAGCGGATATTATTCAGGAGACCGTCAAGGAACAGCAAGTTGTACAGATGTCTGACGGTCAGGTGGAGATTGTGGATTATTCGGATCAGGTATTTGTGCTGCTTCTATTGGACGTGGACCACCTAGAGCAGATGGAGTCCCTGCTTGACCGGATGATGGATCAGATTTTTACGTATCTCAAGATCGAAATGAGTGCAGGTATCGGTACGTCCAAAGGCCACTTGTGTGAGATGATGGACTCTTATCTGGAGAGCAGGGAAGCGCTGGAGAAAGCAGAATTTCAGGGCGGGAGCCGCGTATATCGGTATGATTCATCAGATGCTTTAGAGCCATGCGTGACGGATTACTCGCTATTGCTGCGACAATGGAATGAGTGTTGGGCGGATATGAGGACAGATCTGGCAGAGGACATATGGGTTCATCTGCGCACTCTGTTGGACGAAGGGAGTGGTACGAGTATTCAGGATGTGCAAGTTGTGGCTGTGAGTCTATTCGACACGCTAATTCATAGCTGGAACCGGCATTATCCTATGCTGGCACCACCGCTCGCGATGAGTACCTTTTTGCGGGAGATTCAATCAAAATATGCGCTGCAGGATCTGGTATGCTGGATGGACAGCATTATTCGAAACTGGATGGATCAGACACGGAAAGAGATGGGCGAGAAGAAAAGCAATAAACTGGTGGAGCAGGTAAAACAGTACGTTGAAATGCATTATGCTGAAGAGATCAGTTTTGAAGCAATCGCCAAGGGGCTGTTTGTACACCCCAAATATTTGAGTCAGCTGTTCAAGAGAGTAACCGGAGAGAATTTTGTGAGTTATGTGAACGGGTACCGAATTCAACGGGCGATGGAACTGTTACAGTCAGGGCATTACATGGTCTACGAGGTTAGTGAGATGACCGGGTTCCGTAACGCGACATATTTCAGTCAGGTGTTCAAGATGCTTACGGGCAAGAGTCCTTCTGAAATCGGGTAGAGCAATGAATAGTTTATGACCAAAAATAAAGTGGATTGGACGGATTACAACGTATGATTATTGATCAACAGGAATTTAACGTAAACGGATTGACCTATTCGATTAGGTCTGCCGATGAGAAGGATGCCGGCGCAATGTCTTCACTTCGTGTGCAGATGGATGGAGAAACCGAGAATATGGATCGCGAACAAGGTGAAGGGGTTATCGATTCGGCTGGATTTGAAGAGATTATTCGGTTGGACACGGTGAAGCAGAGAAACTTATTTCTCGTGGCCATCGTAAAGGGGGAAATCGTCGGGTATTCCAGATGTGAGGGTGTGGATCTAAAGCGATTTTCTCATAAAGTTGAATTTGGCGTCTGCATAGCGAGAGAGTTCTGGGGTTATGGTATAGGTAAGAAGCTGCTGGAGACCTCAATGAATTGGGCAGATACGAATGGAATTGAGAAGATGACTTTGACCGTGCTGGGGACGAATGATAAAGCGATGGAGCTTTACAAAAGAATGGGCTTCGAGATCGAGGGTACGTTGAAAAAGGATCGACGACACGCGGACGGTCAGTATTACGATACTGTTGTGATGGGAAGGTTCAAAAGCTGAGGGGCAGGAGAGGTTGTGGCGGGGATGTCGTGAGCAATGAACCAGATGCAGAGTCACTATTATATAGAAAGAGAGAGTTACGATCTATTATATGTAGATTCTTAAAACCTGATTTTATATCGTATAATAGAAGCTATCGAATATGTGCAATATAACAACGTATATAATCCCTTATACAGGAGATTCTGTTGACTCAAAATGAACAGCTACTCAGTCTAGTATGAAAAGCATAACGAATATAGCTTCTCTTTTAAGTATGCTTAACATTTTCATATCTAATGACTGTAGCGGGTCAGGCAGATTATAAGGATGATAATCGTTTGGAAGAAGAAATCATATTTACTATGTTTGATCTAACTGAAAGAAAAAATAAAATAATGTTATTTAAGTATTGTATTTTAATATTCTGTATGGTATATTCTATTTCCGGCCAAAAAAAACACAAGAAACACGGTGCGGCAAGCGACTCTAATAAGCTTCGAAAGAAACTTAAAAAAGAGCTTGCAAAGTTGGTTCGGAAATGATATGATATAAAAGTTGCTGAGGAGAACGAAACTTGGTAGCAAAATGAGTTTGGTCTTTGAAAACTGAACAACGAGTGAGTAATGATCTTGCTTGCAAGATCGACGCTGAGAAATCGGTATTCGTCTTCGGACGGTATCCTTTCAAAGCACAAATGAGATTTTTAATCTCGTCAGATTCAAAATGAGCTTATCGCTCTTTTCAATACTTTATTGGAGAGTTTGATCCTGGCTCAGGACGAACGCTGGCGGCATGCCTAATACATGCAAGTCGAGCGGACTTGATGAGA
>NZ_JBHUQN010000008.1:0-160701 GCF_042674385.1 Paenibacillus sp. NPDC056933
ATCATACCGTCCGAAGACGAATACTGATTTCTCAGCGTCGATCTTGCAAGCAAGATCGTTACTCACTCGTTGTTCAGTTTTCAAAGATCAAACTTATTTAAGTCGCTATCGTTGTTCTCTTTAGCAACTCTTATATATTATCACGTCCGAACCAACTTTGCAAGCTCTTTCTTAAAGTTTCTTTCGAAGCTTGTTAATTCGCTTGCCGCACCATGTTTCCCGTGTTTTCTTGGCCGGATTAATAATATATCATGTCCTCTTCTTAATTACAACCTATATTATAAATTATTTTATTTCACTACATTTAGTTGAGCTGCTCTCCTTCTTCAACCCAGTATTTAAGCCTTTGGGTGCTGAAAGTCTAACCTCGCTTTATTTTGATTCATTAATAATGAAGCACACCTATTCTCCCGATCTCACCACTACAATGACTTTTGATTTGAAATGTACTCCAGTGGTTGCAAGCTATTGTTACCTCTCTAATACGCTCTATGAATAATAAGGGATATCTTAATCAGCTGTAGTCCTACTCCCAAACTCTATTGATTAGTTTGACACGTAGAGCCGTAAAAACTTTTTCTTCAATAATGTCACTACTTATTTAGTTAGCTTCATTTGTATGAGGCAGCCTATTATTAATAGTAAAGGATATTGTTTAGTGATCCGGTCGATCTGTAAAATCTCGATAAAAGCTGTTTTTGCGTATTCATGTATTTCATATATGCGCATATCTTTATTGCACCATTAACCCATCTTCCCTCTATGTATATACATATTAGGCAACAATTCACCCATCAACATGAGGTAGGTTTCAACTTCATGGCAATAATTTTCTCGATTTTAAGGGTAATGGCGGCAAATAATTTGCGCATTTCTCTGATATGAACACAATAATGAAAGAAATGAGAATAATTCTGAAAATTCTTGGTCCTAAAGCATCATTTTCATTCTGGAAACTAACATTAAGATAATCTCATTACGATATATCACATGGATACAAAGCACCATACGTAGAGCGAACACGCATCCAGATGGTCACAATTAGAAAAAGGAGTGAATTATGTTGTTAGATAAGATAAGGTGGAGTACTCTTCCCTTCTTTGCTAAAAATCTCGTTATTTCATTCGGCAGCATCACGCTAATAGGCGTTATTTTAATCACAGCCGGATACCAGTTTCAAAAAAGCATTTTGATTCAACAGTTATATGATCAGGCTGAGGTAACAACGCAGAAATGGTCCGCTGATCTGGATGCAAGCAAGGTTCTTGAAGCAGCAAATGAGAAAAACTATTCAGGTCCTGCCCAAAAGGTACTTCGGGACTATCTCGATTCGATCCACGAGCTCTATCCCAACATCGCGCAAGCTTATATTTTTGGGACGGAACTGGAAAAGGGAAATGAGACATCAATTATCGCGATTCCAACCAGCCTGGTAGAGTCCTTCGAGGAAGGCAATATGGCCGCTGGTACGATGTATGCCTTATCCTCACAAATTGTTGAAGCGCTAGAGGATATGAAAATGGACGGTAAACCCGGTTTCAGCAGCTTTTATACCGACGATTATGGGACTTGGACAACAATTATGTATCCCATCAAGAACACGGAGGGCAATACCTACGCCGCTCTTTACTTCGATGTTGATGCAAGTGCAGTTCCCCAAGGACTTCATAAACTGATTACATACAGTAGCATTTTCCTTGTAGTTTTCCTGATTCTGTTTATGATACTGCAGTACATCCTGTTGAAGAAAACACTCAAGCCAATCAATAACCTGATGAAAGGGATCGAGGCTGCGAGCGCCGGTAATCTCGATGTGTCCATCCAAACTGGCCGGGATGACCTAGGAATTATCAATGAAAAATTCAATACGATGATTCAGCGATTCAATGACACGATGTTCAAAGTCCAGACGACATCTTATCACCTGTCTGACTCATCCAAGAAACTCTTAGAAATATCCGGTAAAAATAATGATAATATTCAGTTGATTAGCAGTAACATCCGGGATATATCACTGGGACTTCGCTCTCAGGATAAGGCCAGCGTGGAAAGTGCCCGAGCAATGACGGAAATGTCTACCGTTGTACAGACCATTGCCAGCAGTTCTGCAGATGTAGCGGATGAAGCCCTAAGCATGGAACAACGTTCTAATTCAGGACATGAAATCATGCAACAGGTCATTGAACAGATGCGCCTGATTTCGGGTGCGGTGAAGCATACATCGGAATCCATACAGTCTTTGGAAAGCCGCTCCAACGAAATTAGCAGCATCGTGAATATGATTACACAAATTGCGGAACAGACTAATTTGCTCGCTCTCAATGCTTCCATTGAAGCGGCGCGTGTCGGTGAGGAAGGAAAAGGTTTCGCGGTTGTCGCAGGGGAAGTTCGAAAACTCGCCGAACAGTCCCAGGACTCGGCTAAACAGATCCGCACATTAATTGACGGTATTCAACGCGATATTCTTCAATCTGCCGATGCTATGCTGCTTGGCTCTCAAGAAGTGGAGAAAGGTTCTCAGGTCACTATGGAGACGGGGCAATTCTTTGAAGATATTTTGACAGCTACAAACAAAGTCGCTAACCAAATTCAGGATATCTCCAGCTCAACCGAAGAAATATCCGCCAGCACACAGGAAATGTCCGCTACTGCGGATGAGTTGTCTGCGAGTGTCAGCAAAGCAGCACATAGCAGCAAACAGATTGAGCAATCGATTGCCGAACAGGAATCATCCATGGCTTCCATTGTTGCTGCCTCCGATGAACTTTCTGCCGTATCGGGTCAATTGCAAGAGCTGATCTCCTTCTTCAAAGTAAGGGCCAATTAGAGCTGAATACCGAGTAAACACTAAGAACGGTAATAACGAAAAGCCAAGATGCTGGAGGGTAATTCCTACGTCTTGGTTTTTTCTATTCTTTTAATATAATTGCCCTTGCATTGAAATAAAAAAGAGACCATCCCTGTATTCAGGTCAGATCCCTTCTCTACTCTATCTCGTGCCCATTTACACGGACTCGTCACTTGAAGTTTCGGTCTCATCCTTTTTCTTCGTACCTTTACTTTTATAAGGCTTCGGGGCACTTTTCGCCCGGTTTGCAGCGGCTTGCCAACGGTTCCAGCCTTTTTTGCCAGTACCACGGCCGGTGCCGCCTTTTCCTTTTGCTTTGCTCATGTTATCACTCCAATAATCCTGTATATGCTTAAAAATGACCGTCCTCGGTAACTTATTATGCAACCCAGCCCATCTTCTTCACTTCCAGCTTTCTTATTATAACAAAAATTGACGTCTTTACGTTCATTTCCATAAATCATTGTATTGTTATTCTGTTATGAAAGCGGTATAGTGGACATAATTGAAAGAGGAAGCTGCGTCTTCTTCGGGATTGTTACTGGTAAGCAGGCGATACCCAAACAAAAGGCTGTCCAAAAAGCCTTTGTTTGGGTTTTTTGTTATTATTATGTCTATTGAGGTGAACACCTATATGATCATCCGACAGATTTTCAACAACAACGTCATTCGCGCCGAGAATCAGGTAGGGCATGAGTTTGTTGTCATCGGCAACGGTCTGGGCTTCAAGAAGAAAAATGGACAGCCCGTGGATGAGGATAAAATCGAAAAAACCTTTGTGCTGAAATCGGATAAAATACCGCAAAAACTAATTGATCTGATCGGTGAAACATCGGTTGAATACTTAAAATTGGCTGACGAAATAGTGGCCTATGCCAAAAAGGAAATGGGCGATATTTTTAGTGATAATATCTATATTTCGTTAATCGATCATATTCAATTCGCCATTACACGGTACCGCAAATCCGTGGGGCTGAAGAATTCCCTTTTGTGGCAGATTAAGAAGTTTTACAAAAAGGAATTTTGGATTGGCATGAACGCCGTGGAGCTGATTCAGGAACAATTCGGCATCCAGATGGATGAACATGAGGCCAGCTTTATTGCCATGCACTTTGTCAACGCCCGCCAAGATGGTCAGGGCATGAAACAAACGGTTGAAATTACCGAAGTCATCGATGATATTTTCAACATTGTTACCAATCATTACGGTATTACTTTGGATGAAAATTCATTTAATTATTCACGCTTTATTACCCACTTGCAATATTTTGTACAACGAATGGTGAGTAATGAACAGGAACAGATTGCTTCTGGTGATAATTTTCTGTATGAGCAAGTGAAAGACAAATACAGCAAGGCTTTTCAGTGCACCCAATTGATTAATCAGTACCTGGAAGGCAAGTTTGAAAGTGCCATGTCCATTGACGAAAAAGTGTATTTGACCATCCATATTCAACGTGTCACTTCCCGTAACGAGATACTGGACGCTGAATAAAAAAAGCTTGCAAACGATTTCGACGTCATTTATAGTAGGTCTCACAACTTAACGACAAGGATTGTTACTGGTAAAGCAGGCGATACCTAAATGATTGGCAGCGGGTCATCTTTTCGATGATCATAGCCATTCGTTTAGGTATTTTTTTGTTTTCAGGCAATCTTAACCACAAAGGAGAATGAACATGGATCATAAAAAAATGGGGGATGACATCGTTCGCCTCGTCGGCGGAGAAGCCAATATTAACGGACTTGTCCACTGTGCGACCCGGCTGAGATTCGACCTAAAGGATTCGAAAAAAGCTGAACGTGAAACGCTGGAGAAACACGACGGTATCATTACCGTTGTCGAAAGTGGCGGACAATTCCAGGTCGTGATTGGCAGCAATGTGGCTCATGTATATGCAGAGATTATGAAGAACAGAGATTTCGGAGGGGAATCCTCCTCATCTGCGGAGTCCACAGGGGAAAAAACCTCGGTATTATCCAAAGTTTTCGAAATTATTTCCGGAAGTTTCTCACCATTAATTCCGGCCATGGCAGGATCAGGTATGTTAAAAGCTTTACTGACCGTCCTGACCATGCTTGGTTGGATGTCTGATACAAGTGACACCTACTTGATTCTATCCGCTGCCGGCAACGCTGTCTTTTATTTCTTGCCCATTTTCCTCGGCATCACACTAGGTATGAAGCTGAAAGCCAATCCTTATGTAGCTGGCGTAATTGGTGCCGCTCTGATGGAACCGAATTTCACGGGACTGATGGATAAAGGCTCCGATGTATCGTTCTTGGGCATACCCGTTGTCATGATGAACTATTCAGCCAGCGTATTCCCGATCTTCATATCGATCAGCATCTACGCTGTTCTGGATAAGTTACTCAAGAAAATCATTTTGAAAGATCTACAGTTGTTCCTGGTACCGATGATTGCGTTAATGATTATGGTTCCTCTGTCTGCAATGGCCTTCGGACCATTCGGTACTACTGTAGGTGACTGGATATCTTCCGGTGTAACTTGGCTCATTGGTGTCAGCGGCATTTTATCAGGTATTGTCCTGGGTGGATTCATGACCTTCATGGTAGTCTTCGGACTCCACTGGGGGTTCACACCAATTACGATTCAGAATATCGGGGTAGGCGGTGATCCGATTGAAGCCATGGCTGCTGCAGCCGTGTTTGCACAAATCGGTGTCGCATTTGGTATTTTCCTGAAAGCCAAAAAGAACAAAACCCTGCGCACCCTTGCAGGTTCCACCAGCCTTACCGGTTTACTTGCAGGAGTAACTGAACCGATCGTATACGGTCTGATCCTGCGTTACAAACGAGTGATTCCTATCGTTGTCATTGCAGGTGCGATCGGCGGCGCCATTAATGGTCACTTTGGCGTTAAAATGACTGCTTATGTGTTCCACAATATATTTGCCATTCCTGTCTATACACCAACGGTTGTCTACGTGATTGCGATCGCCTGCTCCTTTGCTGTAGCAGCGGTATTGACCGTGATGTTCGGTTACGAAAGCAAAACCAAAGAAACCACTTCTGAAAAAAATGAATCTGTCTCCAACACATCGACTGAAAGCACGCCGGAAGAACTTCCTGTCGTACCTGAGACCAAAACAACCGAAATCAAAAAGGAACAAATATATAGCCCATTAACAGGTAAAGCCGTAGCCTTGAGCACCATTAACGACCCAGCCTTCTCAACAGGTGCCATGGGCAAAGGTTTGGCGATTGTTCCTGAGATTGGTGAAGTTGTCGCTCCTGTGGATGGTGTTGTCACTTCACTCTTCCCCACAGGACATGCCATTGGATTAACAACCAACGCAGGAACGGAAATTCTGATTCATGTTGGCATCAACACAGTAGCGCTGAAGGGAAAACACTTCTCTCCTGTCGTTCAGGAAGGTGATATCGTCAGACAGGGCGATCTGTTGATCCAATTTGAACTCGAACAAATCAAGGAAGCCGGATACGAAACCGTGACTCCTGTCATTGTTACTCTTACGCAGCAGGAAGTAGATGTATTCGAAACGACTCAGGAACAGGTACAGAAAAATGATGTCTTACTGACTCTTGTTGTCTGACCCAACTTATATCATACGTATTTAACCTAGGAGGAACTAACCATGAAGCATACCCAACTCAAGCCATTTCCCAAAGATTTTTTCTGGGGAGGTTCAACCTCCGCCTATCAGATCGAGGGAGCCTGGAATGAAGATGGCAAAGGCCCTTCTGTCATCGACATGGGAAACCATGTGGAAGGCGTAACGGACTTCAAAGTAACCAGTGATCATTATCATATGTACAAGGAAGATGTCGCGTTGCTTGCTGAAATGGGCTTCAAAGCCTATCGTTTCTCCATCGCCTGGACACGCATCTATCCGCAAGGCGCAGGTGAAGTAAATCCAAAGGGACTCGCATTTTACGATTCTCTCATTAATGAGTTAATTAAATTCGGCATTGAGCCCATTGTAACCATGTATCACTTTGATCTTCCTTATGCGCTTGAGGAAAAAGGGGGCTGGTCCAACCGTACAACGATTGATGCCTTTGAACAATATGCCAAAACACTGTATGAGAACTATGGTGACCGGGTTAAATATTGGCTGACCATCAACGAACAAAATATGCTGATCCTGCATCCCGGCTCTCTGGGTACACTGGATACCACGCTTGTTAACCCGCAAAAAACACTGTATCAGCAAAACCACCACATGCTGGTCGCTCAAGCCAAAGCCATGGTACTGTGCCATGATATGCTGCCTGAAGCCAAAATTGGCCCAGCTCCCAATATTGGTGTCATCTATCCGGCGAGCTCCAAACCGGAAGACACGCTCGCTGCTGATAACTATGCTGCCATTCGTAACTGGCTCTATCTCGATATGGCAGTATATGGACGCTACAATCATATTGCCTGGAGTTATCTCGAAGAAAAAGGATATACTCCCGTCATGGAAGATGGTGACATGGATATCCTGGCTCAAGGAAACCCTGATTTTATTGCTTTTAACTACTATACATCACAGACCGTTGGTGAAAGTCTGAATGATGGCAATGATTTCTCCCATACAGGAGACCAGCATGAGATTGTCGGTGAGCCGGGCGCTTACAGAGGATCTGTAAATCCGAATCTGCAAAAGACCGAGTTTGGTTGGGAAATTGACCCTGTCGGCTTCCGTTCAACGCTGCGCCAGATCTATTCCCGTTATCACCTGCCATTGATCGTTACCGAAAACGGTCTGGGTGCATTTGATAAGCTGGAGGAAGGTGACGTGGTTAACGACCCTTACCGCATCGAGTTCTTCAATAAACATATCGAACAGATTCAACTGGCGATTACTGACGGTGTAGATATATTTGGCTTCTGCCCGTGGTCTGCGATTGATCTGGTCAGTACACATCAGGGATCAAGCAAACGTTATGGATTCATCTACGTGGATCGGGAAGAATTCGATATCAAGGAATTAAGACGTATCCGCAAACAGAGCTTCCACTGGTATCAAAAACTGATTGAAACCAATGGAGAAGTCCGTTAACACCCTAAATTAAAAAAACCAGTCGTTTACACATAGTTCATGTGTAGTCGACTGGTTTTTTTGTATTGATAATTACGCTCTCATTTCCTAATGATAATTACATTTCCGCCTTGGCATTGCCCGATGATTTGACGCCTCTTAACACCCGCAGTGACAACAGGAAACAGATCGCCAGAACGGCAGCTGCTGAAACGTAAGGGTAGTTAATATTCACATCAAATAGTGCTCCCGCTACAATTGGACCCGCGATATTTCCCAAACTTGTATAAGCTGAGTTCAATCCGGCCACAAAGCCCTGCTGTTCTTCCGCCAGTTTGGACATCTGCGTACTGATTGCCGGACGCAAAATATCCATGCCCAGGAAGACAATAAATGTAACGACCAGAATCATCCAGTACGTGTTCACAAACAAGGTCAACAGTACAAATACCGCTACAAATAGCAGACAGACCGAAATGACTTTCTTCTCACCAAATCGATTCAACAACCAGCCGATCAGGGAGACTTGCACCACAGCACCCGCGATGGAACCAAACGTAATAATGAAAGCAATATCTTTGGTGGTGAAACCAAACTTGTGATCCACAAACAGAGAAAAGACCGTCTCATAGTTAGCCAGGCCAAACGCCATAACAAATACGATAATTAAACTGAAAAAGTAAGGCTCCCGGTACGAATGCAGCAACTGAGAAACCATGCCCGGGCTTTTGACCTTAGACGCACCTGCAACAGGTTTGGTTTGCTCTCCGGTAATTCTGGTCGATTCGGGCAAAATAATTAACGTAATGATGGATGCCAGCAAACCTGCAATACCTGCGGCATAGAAAGGAATCCGAATGCCAAAGTCAGCGATATATCCGCCGATCCCCGGACCAATGATAAATCCTGTAGTAATTGCCGCATTGATTAATCCCATACCTCTTCCGCGTTCTTCATCTGTGGTAATATCTGCGGTATACGCCATAACTGCCGGGAAGATCATCGCTGCACCGATTCCGCCAAGCATCCGGGCCGCGAAGAGCAGCGATGGTGCATTCACAGCACCAAACATAAACTCCGATACAGCAAAAATTAACATGCCGCCAACGATAATTTTTTTGCGTCCCAGGATGTCAGACCAACGGCCCGCAACTGGAGAAAACAGAAACTGCGTGAAGGAGAATGCTGCGACCAGCAAACCAACCGTGAACCCAGTGATTTGCAGTAGATCCATGTACGCAGGCATAATGGGCACAACAAGCCCTATTCCTGTAAAAACGAGAAAAATATTAAACATCAACAGCAGCAATGCGCCCCTGTTCCGTGTTAGTAATGCCATGATTCCATCCTCCGTAGTTGTCAAAATGTTGCCTTAATCTTTAATTTTTGTCTTTTGCAATCCCGTTCAAGAATACGCTGGCTGCCTGGCGGTACAAGGCAAGAGCCTTTTCTGACTCCATTCCGCGTGACAGCTGACTAAGACCAATAATGGTGCTTTCCAGAATGAGGGCCAGATTGTCTGCGTTGTCTGCCTTGAACTCTCCGCTCTCAATTCCCTGTTCCACCAATTGTTTGTTAAATTGAATATGCCGTTCAAACATCAAAGCTATTCGTTCTTCAATATCGTTTTCTTTCTTTTCCCCGGTGAAAAACTCATCTGCCGCCTTCGTCAGCGGGTGATTCATGTCATCAAGGACTAATTGTTCCGTCAAGCCGTAAATCTTCTCCGTAGAAGTATGATACAGATGTTCCTTGGCCGCCCAATTCTCTTCCCACTCCCGATCCCACTCATCAATCAGGTAGAGAAACAGACCTTCCTTGCTTTTGAAATGGTAATAAATATTTCCTTTGCTGCTGCCCGTCGCAGCCACAATATCTTCAATGGACGTTGCTTTATAGCCTTTTTGCACAAAAAGGGCTCTTGAGGCATCCGCAAGTTTCTTCTTGGTCTGCTCGGTTTGTAGTTGCTTTTTATTCATATTCATACGTTTCACTCCACCTCGCGCATACTGAACGTTCGTTCTGTATTTTAACAGATACATCAAGCATAATCAACAAAAAAGGAGAGTTGGCATATCTGCCAACTCCCCTCCCTCGCTTTATTTGATCTTTTTGCCCTGGCCATGCAATATTTTCAGCTGGCCGTTCTCAGACCCTATCTGATACGTAACCTTGTATTTTGTTGTTACATACTCGCCATCTCTACGCTCATCGGCAGTAATGACTGCCGTCACTTCCATCTCTTTATCTTCGTTGGTCGTAGAGGCCATATCTCCGATTGTTACATAGCTCGTATTTATATACCCTTCGCGGAACTTGGCATATGTCGTCCCACTCTGCCATTCGCTGCCGAGCAATGCATAGGCGGTTACATAATCATTCAGATTCAGGCTCATATAGAAATCTGTCACAAGTGTCTCTGCTTCCACTGAGGCGGAGGTTGAGCCTGAATGCGTATTTCCTGCCGTCTGAATCGTCGTCGTACTTGAAGGATTCTTGGACCAAGCCTGTACCTGCTTGAGCACACTGGTCATAGGGATGCTGAAGCCAATTCCGCCTTCCTGCTCCACCACAGCTGAATTGATGCCGAGCACTTCGCCAGTCTCCGCACTAATCAGTGGTCCGCCACTGTTACCATGGGTTATAGGCGCTGAGATCTGATAAAGATTGCTATACATATAAGGTGCTATTTCAAAGCTGCGTCCTACACCGCTAATAATCCCCGTAGTTACGGTGTTTTCCAGTCCGAGTGGACTGCCCAGTGCCAGGATCTCGTCTCCGATCTCGGCTTTGGATTTGGCAATGGATAGTGGTTTGACCTTTTTCAGATCCGGTACCCTGACAATAGCCACGTCCGTCTCTTCCCCCCTACCAATCACTGTCCCTTTATATTCCTCATGACTCAGGGTACGGACGATCACTTCTTTTGAGCCTTCCACCACATGCGCATTCGTGACGATGTCCCCCTGATCATTGTAGAGGAAACCGGAACCCAATCCACTGCTGCTCTCAATCGTGACCACTTTCTTCTGACTCTCTTCAATAATCTGTTTGCGCGTCTTCTTCTCAGGTTTCTTGGAAGCAGTCGTCTTTGCCGCATTTTCCGTTTCCTTCGCAGCGACAACGGCCAGTCTGGGCCCATCCTGCAGCTGATCTACTGAATGCTGATGTATCCAGAACACGCCTCCTGCCCCAGCACCAATAATTATGGCACTGGATATGATCGTACTCCATGTTCGTTTGGCCATTCCAACCTGTCCTCCTATTCCAGATACCACGTTGCATTCACAACAGAGACTTCCGCTTCCTGGTACACACCATAATAATAGGTTTCAAAGAAACCCTCTTCCCCCACATCCAGCCAGCTTGGATACACATCCACATATGTCTGGCCCAGATAGGTACCGTCTGTCCCATAAATATCGATCATGACAGTGACGGAGGAGATTGGCCGGGTCGCATTGTTTACCATGGAACCGCTAATATAAAGGTCACCATACATATCAAGCGTTGCCTCAACGTTCACGATGCTTACTGCGGATGTTCGATTCTTCAAATCTTCTTCCGCAGCCTGTTGCTCGGCCAATTGGATACGTTCCGCTTCGGCTTTCTCAAACGCCTTTTTCTCACTGATGACCCGCTCACGGTAGGCAGTCAGTTTTTCATTTTCCGGCGCATAGGACAATCCCTGATCCACCGTTTGTAAGGCAGCCGTGAAATCCTTTTTCTTCACTTGCTGTTCAGCCTGTTTATAACTGAGGCCTGCCAGCTTGTCGACGATTTGCTTCTCTACCGCCTCGGCTTCATTTCCCTTCAGTTTCGATACGGTATCCAGCTTCTCGGCAAGCGCCTCTACCGTGGTCAAACTATCGATTTCCTTTTTCACCTTCAGTACGGCGAGTGTTACCTTTCTGTTGTTTAATGTGGCACGTACCTTGGCAAATACGGGTTCTTTCCGTTCGTTCAGCACTTTGGCTACAGCCTGTATAGTCTTGTCTCCTGCGGACAATTTTCCTGTCTTCAGACTTGTGGACGCTTCATTTAACTGATTCATCATATTGAACGCTTTCGCCGTAATTTGGCGATCCTGTACAAGTGCATTATAGTTCGGTCGTTTCGCTAGAGCGGTGTCCAGCAACTGAAGAGCTACTTTGTATTTACCTTCCAGGGCCGCTTGTTCCGCCTGTTGATGCAGCGATTTTACCTCCGCATTAATCCCCATCTCCTGCTTGTAATAATACGTCAGCAAAGCCCCCATCACTGCTGCCAGAAGCAGTGGAATGATCCAGCTAAATGCACGACCTTGAGCATTGTTGCTCTGCTCCGGTGCAGACTGCTGCTGTCTCGATAATTGGTTTACTGCTTTTCCCGCTCCACTTTCAAGGCCAACCGCAGTCTCTGCCCAGATCTGTTCTTCTGTAGAGCCCGAATCTTTTAACTTTGTTCTACACTTTCTACATGTGCTATCCCCTGGACTGCTTTTCGTCCCACATACGTGACAATACACCCTGATCCCTCCATCAAAAAGAACGTATGTATGTTATGCTATTTTTACATGAATCGACACTTATCATATAGCAAAAAGGTAAATTACACCATATGCTATCAGGATAAATCCGGTGCCTGTTTCCACAACACGAAAAAATGATGCCGACAAACGCTATCTCTGCCTGCGTTATCCTATTCATGTCCATATTGAGATGGATGTGTGAGTGTGCATGATTCGAATAAATGGACACCAAAAATGCCTCCCTATTTAATAGGAAGGCACTGACGAACGTAAATTCAAATTTATTCTTGTGTCGGAAAGCTGCTTAGATCCATATAGGAAACTTCCCACAGATGATCATCCAGGTCCTGAAAACTCCATCCATACATAAACCCATGATCCTGAGGATCATTATGTGGCTTGCCGCCAGCATCCAAGGCAGCTTGTACAATCGCATCAACCTGTTCACGACTCTCCACCGACAAGGCTACAATGACTTCTGTCGTGTCCGCCGCATTGGAGATCTTCTTCGAAGTAAACGATTGGAAACGATCCTCCACCAATAACATCGCATAGATGTTGTCTCCAATGATCATGCAAGTCGCAAACTCGTCTGTAAAATTCGCATTGAACTCAAACCCTACTTTGGTAAAAAAATCAACGGACTTCTTTAAATCCTTAACGGGCAAATTGACAAAAATCTGCTTGGCGCGAACAGCCACCATCGATCACCTCAATCTAGTAGAGTAGAGTCTATCTCAAAATAACATCTCGCGTATACGCTGTCAATTCATTATAATAGCGGTATTCCACAAGGTGAGGTGAAATGGATGTTGCTACCGAATCGTCGAAGTAATTAGTCGTCGGGCTGGGTCAAAACGCGTGCCAGCTATCATGGGATACGTATGCCCTTTTGAGCCTGCTCGGCATCTAACCATAACGATTTTGCACAACATCTGTCTAGAATCAAAAACCCACGTTGGAGGAAACTATAAATGAAGAAAAAAATGGACTATCCAGCCTTTTACGAACGTATTGGCCGATTGAATGGCTGGGACTTCAGCTCCCTGAAAGTGACTTCCGAGGGCGTTGGATGGAATTTCTACGAGGAAGTGGCACGCTGCATTCATTCATCTGATCTGCTGCTCGACATTGGCACAGGTGGTGGAGAAGCTGTTCTGTCTATCGCGAATGCAGCGTTGTTATTGGTTGGAATCGACCTTTCCCAGAGCATGATTGAGACAGCCAAGCGTAATCTTAAGGCATCTGGTTCCAGGTCGAATGTCCGTTTTGTGCATATGAATGCAGAGCAACTGACATTTCCGGATCAATTCTTTAATGTGGTGTCCTCCAGACACTGCGGCTTCTGCGCTACAGAAGTATTCAGGGTATTGGCCGATGGCGGTGTATTCCTTACCCAACAAGTCAGTGAAAATGATAAATATAATCTCTCCAAGGCTTTTGACCGTGGACAATCGCTGGGCGTTCAGCCTGGCACATTAATGGAACGATACAAACGTGAACTTCGGGAAGCAGGTTTTCGAGACATTGAGGCACTCGAATATAATGCAACAGAATATTACGCCACGCCTGATGATCTACTTTTCCTGCTGACCCATGCACCGATCATTCCCGGTTTTGGAGAGAAAGAATCCGACTTAGAGTGTTTCCAACAGTTTGTTGAGCAAAATCGCTGCGATAAAGGGATTCGAACGAACTCGGCACGTTTTATGCTGACTGCTCGGAAATAAATCTTATAACATAAAGGCAAACATAGAGCCCAGCCCCCATTTTCGTAACATAAATGGGGGCTGGGCTCTTCACATACTAAAAGATACATCGTAAATAGCAATCCAATTACTGCGTTACTCCCTATTTCTCCAGGAAAGGCTTCAATTTATCCAAAACATAATGACTGCCGCCTCTTCCGTTTACCCCTTCAATGACTGCGGCTATAAGGAAGGATGGCGAATCGGTATCAAACACCACGACAAAACCGTTCTCCTGTCCCTTCTCTCCCTTCTTGGCCTTCAGCTCCGCTGTTCCGGTCTTGGCCGCAAGTCCCTCAGGGATTGAGTTCAAGGAATGGGCCGTTCCCCCCGATCGGGTCACAACCTGGCCCAAAGCATCCTTCACCGTATTTGCGACCTCAGGTGTAATTACAACTTCCGGTTGGACGGTCTCCTTTTCCTGTATCAGCACAGGCTTCACCA
This sequence comes from Paenibacillus sp. NPDC056933, assembly GCF_042674385.1. NCBI lineage: Bacteria > Bacillati > Bacillota > Bacilli > Caryophanales > Paenibacillaceae > Paenibacillus > Paenibacillus sp. NPDC056933. The sequence continues at coordinate 14,560 of NZ_JBHUQN010000008.1, forward strand.
TTTTTCCTTCATTAATAAACGGGGTGAAGGACGATGCCAGATGGATCGGCGACATCAACATTTCTCCCTGTCCATAGGACGTGTCGGCGAGCAACACCTCGGATGCAAGATCGAGATGAGCTTCGTTTGCATACTGACTTGGCTTCAAATACAGTTCATCCAGGCCAAAATTATCACCAAAACCAAACTTCTGGATGCCATCTATGAACTTGGCGCTGCCCATCTCTACGGCTTCCTTTGCAAAATAAATATTGTCCGAGTAGACCAGAGCATCAACCATGTTTACAGGGGACACATTTTTTACACGTTTTACATAATACCCGCCCCAACTCTCGTCCTTGCGCCATTGCAGACCGGAAATTTCATGCGATTTGTCCGCAGTGGTAACCTTCTCCATCAGCCCTGCCGCTGCCGTAATGGCTTTGAAGGTTGAACCTGGTGCATAACGATTCGTGAATCGGTTGATAAAAGGAAGCCTCTCATCTGCTGAATATGCATCCCACTCAGCCTGTGTCAGCCCCGTTACCATCTTGTTCGGATTGTAAGCAGGAGCACTGACCAGTGCCAGCAGGTTACCATCTGTCGGGTTCATCAACACCATCGCCCCGGCGTCACCACCGCTGGATAACGTCTTATACAACTTTCGCTGTTTCGCTGAGCTGATCGTCAGTTGAATATTCTTTCCATCTACTGCATCTTTGCGGATTAGCTCTGAGCGAGTGTTGCCGGATTCATCTGTAATCTCAATCAGTCCACCACGTTCCCCGCGAAGCTGTTTCTCCAGCGATTGCTCCAGTCCGGCTTTGCCAATCCAATCTTCCGCACGGTAGTAACCTTCTGTATCTTTCTCCAGATCTTCCTTGGTGGCCTTGCGGACGTAGCCGATCAGATGTGCAGCAGCCTCACCAAGCGGATAATACCGGATCTCCTTGGATTGAACTTGCACACCAGCCAGTCCAGCAGGCACACGGGAGTCCTCTGTTGAAGCGATGGGGACAAAGTATTCCGGCTTCACCCATTTCTGAGCAAGCGTATTGTTAATGCCATCCTCCGTTACCTTGTAATGCTTCGCAATCTGGGAGATCATTGCTTCCGGGTTATCTCCCAGCTTCTCCGGTACAATGCCCCATTCATATATGTTTCCCTTTGTTGCCAGGGGAAGTCCTTCACGATCAACAATGTCCCCACGTTCAGGGAACAGTGTCCTCACTCTGACTTTGCTGCCCTTAACCATGTCGGCCAGAATCAAGGATGGCTTCCAGTTAATCCGCCAGATTTTGCCCCCATCCTCAAGTTCTTCGCGCACCAGTTTCAGCGTATGTGTCTCGTTCACGTCCCCCAGAAAGGTCGTAAGCTGCAGATTGTAGTCGGTCTCAAAGGTATCCGGGTTCTGAGTTTGTGCTGGATTTCCACTGCCATCGGTTGTCGACTCGGTTACCTGCGGCTTTACCTCTGCTTTAACGGCAGAAACCACCATGCCCGAATAGATTGCATTATATTTCTCCACAAATTGCTCACGGTTCATGCCTGACTCACCCAGCGAAGCAGGTGTCATCAAGGTATACAGCTGATCAAATTCTTTCTTTTGCAAATGCTCTATGTACTGGTCAACGGTGGCTTCGGGTTTTACTTCCTCTGTTTTGTTATTCTGCATGTATAAGTACATTCCAATTCCACCGGCAAACAAGATGGGAAGCAGTCCGTATATAATTTTACGTTTTGATTTCATGGTCATATCACCTCTAATATACACTATAGATTTCCAGCCGCATTTAAACAATGGAACAAATCTGACGAATTTATCATTAAAAATAGCCGAAAGCTCACATAATATGTTTAAATAAGGATAGTGAGATTATAGTAAAGGAGCCCGATGATGGAAATCAGCTATTTTTTACTCCCCAAAGCCGAAGTGGCCTATATCAAGTCTTCCGCTTCCATGAAAGATGCGATCGAGCAGCTTGAATTGCAGCATTATACCGCCATTCCCGTGATTGACCAGGACGGAAAATATGTTGCCACCCTGTCCGAAGGCGATTTGTTATGGAAAATGCGGAGCACTCCGGGTCTGACCTTCGAAACCATGGATCAAGTTCAGGTGCATGAGATTGACAACCGGGTATATAATGAATGCGTCTTTATCAAGGCCGAAATGGAGGATATGCTGACGCTCGCAGCTGACCAAAACTTTGTGCCTGTGGTGGACGTGGATCGTGTCTTCCTTGGTATCATCCGTCGCAAGGATATTATTGAGTATTACACGCGCAACATATCCGACTGATTTTCAATTGAATATAGGCCTTTGCCGATGAAAGATGGCAAAAGGCTGAAACAAAAATGACGAGCCCTGGCTTGTCATTTTTGTGTTGGGTGCTCATGTCAGATCACATCTTTCGCTTGGCGAAGATCTCTTACTGGAATGCGTATGGGTGCAATCCCTGCGTGACAGACGAGGCAACCTGTACCCTGCACCCCAGGGCAAGAACAACATCTCTCCAGACGAACTGAACGAGATGGCTTATCTATATTCTATAGAGAGGAGGCAAGTGAAGCATGATCAAGAAGTGGAAAAAACTTACGCTTGTCGCCAGCCTTGCTGTGTTATGGAACGTGTATCCCATTCAGGCTGTTCAGGCAGAGCAGCTCAAGGTGAATGGGAATACACTCCATGAATGGAACAACGGAGCCAAGGTAGACGCCAGCGTTGATAACAAAGGCAGTATTCAGATTAAGACCTCTACACAGGGGCTCAAAAAAGGAAACTATTCGGCCTACGTCTATGAGCTGCAGAATCGGGACTGGTCAGGCTATGGGGCTTTGACCTTCTCCATCCGCAATGAGTCGGACCAAAAGCTGCCTCTTAATATCGTACTGACCCGATCGGATAAACTTTCCCTGACTGTGTCTGATGATCGAAACGTCATCATAGTCGAGAAATTAACCGGACAGGCTGAACTGGTTCGCCCGGTATCCGGTCTGATTGAGTTGGAACCGGGATTTGTCGGACAGATCCGCATTCCCTTTTCCAGCCTAATGGTTCAGAACAAAGCCAACACGACAGGTCAAGTGAGCTTGGGCAAAGTCATTGGTTGGGGCATTACTACCACTACTCCCGAAAACGCCAAGCTGAGCTTCCGCATCGGCAATATCAAGCCTTTGTCCAGGAAGCAAGCTGTGGCCGAGAACGGGCTCACTACCTTGCAAATGACTGGTGATGAGCGTGTGGTGAAGCCTGTAACCGGGGAATCCACAGTCCAATACGGTGTTCAATCCGCCTCAGAAGAAACACCTGATGTAAAATTTCAGCTCGACACCCCCGTACAGGGAGTATCCATTACACCGGATGGACTGCTGACGCTTCATACCGATGTCGATGCCGAGCGGGCCACAATCCGCGCACTTGTAAATGGAAAATGGAGGCTGACAACAACCGTCATACTGGATCACTCTTCGGCCATGAATGTTCAGGAGAAAGAAGAGACGCCACGTTCTATTCCCGACCCATCTGAAGTTACCAAGGTGCTCAGCCCTGCGGACCCACTGATGAAAACGTCGGTGGGATGGTTTATTTGGCTCTTGTTAACAGCTGCCGGAATCCATGGACTCATACTCTACTGGCTATGGAAAAGACAACGGAAAGCCTCTGGCGCCATAAAGCGACGTTCCCGGGAAGATCGACAAGCAAGGCGTCCTTTTCGCATGTAAACGCACGTATTTGTATCCATATCGCCGCAAGATCTCTTGGATGAATTTTCCCTTACGGAGCGAAAGATTAACCCGCTGAAGGATCATACTTATATAAAAAATTAAAAGAAAAGGGTACCCCACGGGCCAATGCTTTGGCAGATAGGGTACCCTTTTCATCTTGTAATCCGTAGAATCAGTTTCGTTCACGCTTCATCTTTTGTTCCTTATAATATTGCAAAACGTCACGCGGACTGCCTTGAAACGCTCTTTCCTTGCCATATGCATATGCCTGGTTCAAATGAGCAAAAGCTTCATCATGCTGCTCTAGCCTCATGCAGACCATACCTAGCTCTATCCACAGCCCGGTATTAATATCGGAACCTCTCGTTTGCAGGGCCATTTCAGCCCACGGCTTCGCCAGTGTGTATTGCTCCAGGTCCATATATGCATTCACATAACAGGAAGCAATCCAGCTTGCCATTTCCCAGTCAGTCTTCGGCTCAGGCAGCATCCCCCAAGCCTGATCATAATAGATCAGGGCCTGCTCATGCTGCTGCGTTTCATCAAGAATATTGCCTGCTTCTACCGTTTCGATAATTTCTCTCTCCAGTTCAGGATGCTCTGGTGTCAGATCCTTCACTCCGCAACCGCCTCCTCCAGTTCGAAATACCATTCCAGAAAATTGTTGAAGCTTGCCCACTGCGGTACACTTTCACCGCTCAGGAAACGTTCAATCGACTCACCAAGCTCCACCAGAACCACTTCTCCCGTTTGGCGGTTATAAAAGAATCCACCCTCGCCCTCAAAGCTGTCGAGCGGTATGTAGGCTTCTGGCAATCCCAACGTGAGTTGAGCCACCGTCATGTCCTCCAAATATACGGTGTTTTCCATCACCCAGCAGATCTGATAGATCTCCTGATGCCTGCTGTAAAAGGTCGGTCCATCGTCTGCATGCAAATAAAACTGTGCAAACTCCGATTCAAGATCAATACCCAGTTTACGTAAAGCTTCTTCGTACTCTGCTAGCACATCTTCATGCCACCAGCCCTGATTTTGACAATAATCAATAATTTTATTGGATAACATATTCAGCCTCCTAATGAATTACATGATGAGTGTAAGCCTTCTGGCTCTGAAATTTTATCTTTTACTTTATAACCTAGCCTGTAGCCTGTTTATCCCTTTCAAATCACGACAAAGGTACTACAGGTATCCATACTTGAGGTGAATGTTCGTTTAATACCTACGAAAGTTAGGAGCTGCTGTTCAATCAGGTGATCATTCACATTCATAAAATATGCTCCTCTCAGAATGAATTGAATTATTTAGATGGCTATTCAACATCTTCAGAAGACAGATTAATTGCAGAGCGATATGGAGTGTGATTACCCATCACCCATTCATGAAATAATTGGTGAGCGCTGCTGGCATTCGGAGCCATGAAGAGGTACGTTCCCTCCACCTCTCGGCGGCTCAGCCTGGAGTCCAAAAGCTCCCTATCCTCTTCTTCGTTCAAAACAATTCGGTACGTCCCATCTTCCTCTCGGAAGCCAATCGCGTACACATTCGTATTTTGTTTATAATACCCCAGCTGCAACACGGCTGGTTGCTCCTCGGCCATTTCCCCTGCGAAGGCCGGGTTAGGAAACTTTTCGTCAAAGCTCTTTTCTTCCAGCATGGTGCCCTTAAAGAAACCATCAACCACCCTTCCCAGACGATCCACGATGAGATGTGCATATTCATAGGGAAACTGTTGGATCTCGTACACATCCCGATCCGAATGATGCCATTGCAGATGCTCCATGATTTTGGAATATGTGAAGCTAACGGCACTTGCCATTTCCCGATCCAACGGCTGGTCAGCGGTGAGACGGGTCAGTTCCATAATACTGTTCACATACTTCCAGAATAACCTCTGGTCGAAGCGCGCTTCCTCGTGAAGCATGTACAAAAAGGTATTCTCCTCCGCGCGCGCATTGCGCATCAGTTCTTGAAACGATGGTCCCATATGGTTATACCTCCGCTATGTACTACAGTTACTGTATCAAAAGAGTAGGACGATTGGAAATATCACATGATGTAAAAGAAGCCCGCATAACTGCGGACCCCCCATTTAATAATAATCTTCCCTAATAGAATTCTATCAAGAAAAAACCTCGCGAGTGCGGAACGTACGATAAGTACCAAGTATGACTCCAATAGTAACCACAGCCATGATGATCATATACAAACTCAAATAGGACAGCTCCAGTCCAAATACCGAATAGCTTGCCGGCTTTTGGAATAACCTCGTTACCCGCATCATTGTACTGAATGAAAATTCCTCAATCCATGTGGCCCAGCCCGGGTTGAAGTTCAACACATCGAATGCCAGATAAGGCACGCCTACAATCGCGACATTAATGACGATCGCAACAAACGACGTTGAACAAAGCGCTGAGACGCATAACACAACACATGCAAAGACCAGACTGCCTGCCAAGTGAGTGACCAACTGTACTCCATAATACTGAGCCGCCGATAACCGATAAGGAGAGAACTCATAGTCAAAGCCTCGGAAATACATCCCAACACTCTGGATGGGCGTATCTGCTCCAGCCAAATTTCCAAACCTTAACCAGTAGATCAACAAATTGACGCTTGTAAACAATATGACGCATAGCACGACATATAACATGGAAGCCATTAATTTAGCCGAAACGATTTGGCTTCTCCCCCGTTTGCTGCTGCGCAGCAATGCTGCGGTTCCCCGTGCGTATTCCTCTGCAAATACGGGCGCCAGTCCAAGCAGAATGATGATCATCATAAAGAGTACTCCAAATTGATCAATGTATTCCAGCAGATAGCCCCATGGTTTATTGTAGTGAATCTCGGAGACGGTTACCGTCCGCTTCATGAGATTCCCGCTGTCATCATATCTGCCGTAGTTTTTGATGGATTCCGGCGAAAATATGGAAATCTCATAAAATACACCATATCGATCCTGATTCTTTTCCTCACTGTACCCCTCGCTTTGCATCTGACCCTGCGCGGCTTGAACCTTCTCCTCCGTAATGGCTCCTTCGTAAGGCTTGTAATATGATGTACCGTTCAACGGCCCGGGATGCCCGAAACAGGCATATAAAGCAAGAAGCACAAGCAGCCCGCTGAGTGCCAGATAAATGCTTTTACGTGTTATTATTTTTGCAAATTCATATTGAGTTAAACGAATCACGATGTCGCCTCCTCGTCAAAATAGTGCATATATACGTCTTCGAGACGGGGAGTCTCCGGTACAGCCTGCGGTACAGGTTGTTCTTTGGCCAAAATTCTGGCTACAATGCCATCCGATTGATAGGACAAGCCACTTACTTTGAAATGCGAGGTAAGCTCGGCAAGCTGCTGCTGCGTGAGCGTTGCCTTCCAGACGCTGCCCTGCATCCTGTTCATGATCTCTTCCGGCGTGTTCCGGGTGATCAGTTGACCTTCGTTCATCAGAATCATTTCCTTACACGAGAACTCCAGGTCAGAGATAATATGCGTCGATAACAGTACAATCCGGTCTCTTCCCAGCTCCCCGATTATGTTACGGAATCGAATACGCTCCTTGGGGTCAAGGCCTGCCGTAGGTTCGTCGAGGACTAGAATTTGCGGATCATTCAGCAAGGCTTGCGCAATGCCTAGTCTCTGCCTCATGCCTCCAGAGAACGTACGGATTTTATGCTGGGCCTGCTGTTCCAGATCAACCATTCGCAATGTCTCCTGCACGCGGACACCGGCCTGACTCACACTAAGCCCTTTCAACGAACACATGTACATGAGAAATCGATGAGCACTGAAACGATTGTAAAATCCGAATCGCTGCGGCATATACCCCAATATACTGCGATAACGATCCCCCATCTGTTGGGTGGGTTGCCCATTCAGCAAAATCTGTCCTGACGTTGGCTTGGAGATGTCTACAAGCATGCGAAGCAGCGTTGTTTTGCCCGCTCCGTTCGGTCCGAGCAGACCGTAAACGCCACCGCTGGATAGCTCCAGCGAGAACGATTTAACTGCCCACTTGTTTCTGTATTTCTTGGATACGTTATCTATGGTCAATATCAAAGGAATAACCTCTTTCTGTTTGTGATGTATATTTTCTAGCCATCTGGTAGATCTGACTGATCAACAGGATCACTCCGCATAGCGTGATTGCGATGTGTACTGACGGCTGGATCGATTGAAATAACGCAACAAATTGGGGATTACTTAATGCAAGCCATATCAGTCCGAACCATAATGTCAAAAAGATACTGACAGCTGTTCCCCCCCTCACATGCATCGCTAGCCACAGACTGGCCCCTGCCGCAATCATCAGCTGTGCGTACCATAGACCGATTGTACTCCATGAGATGGGACTGCCTGTTCCACCGGACATCACCAGCATAAGCAGAAATACAAATGCCATATTCCCTGCAAGCACTACGATCAGACGGGTCAGCATCAGCTGCTGTGCCGTTATTTTGCAGGTCAGCTCGATTTCCATGAGCCCCTGATCCCTGCCTTTGAATACTTCCAGCAATCCAAGAACAAAAGGTACAGGAACCAGAACGAGACCGCTCATGTAAGGGTCGATTTTACTGTGTGTTCCCAGCCAAAATCCGAGCAACAGGAGCAGTGAACAAACCAACCAGTATGATTTGTGGAATACCACAACCTCACCCCGAACAAGCTGGAACAATTCCCGCATTAACCTTCCGTATGATTGTTTCGTGCGAACGCTCACCTGATCCGGCATATGGGCATCCAGTGCCCTGATCGTTCTGTCGATCTCCGTTTCGGATGGAAAATCGACCGCATACTCGTTCAGATAGGGAGCAATTTCGTTGTACTCCTCCATCTCCAATTCAGCTGCTCGATTTCGTTTATCTCCGTGTCCTCTTCGTTTCATCCCGATCACCTCCCAGAATGATTTCCCTTAATTTCGTTATGCCCAAACGTATGCGTGACTTCACTGTCGATTCATTTGCTCCCGTCAGCTCGGCAACCTCCCTGATCTTTAGTCCGTTGTAATAGTTCAAGATAACCGCGTCCCTCTGGTGCTCAGGCAAACTTAATACCGCCTGCCTGACTTGTTCGTTCTGAAGCCGTTTATGGAATATGTTCCATACATTCTGGTGTTCATTGGCAGGGAGCGCCTCTTCCGTTAATTCACTCTCTCTCTGCTGTTGTTTGAAATCGCGTCCACGAAAATAATCCAGGCAATGATTTACTGCAATTTTCAGCAGCCAGTGACTGAATTTTCCGGTGTCCCGATACTTGTCCAGTGAATTCATCATTTTCACAAATACCTCTTGGGTTAGATCATAAGCGGTATGATAGTCACCCGTTTTCCGGTACACATAAGCGAATATCGACTTGTAATGCCGCTTCACCAATACTTCCATCGCAGCCCGGCTGCCTTTACGAATCTCCTGAATCAACTCTTCATCATTCAACGCTCCCTCACCCCCTCAATTCAATTAACGATAACCTGATCATAAAAGATCAAAAATATTTATGTATATATTCTGAATGCAAAAAAGCCCGCGATGAGCGCAGGCTTGGAGTCATATTATCATAATTCTTAGGCAAATGAATCATCTAACGGATGAATCTACACTTTTATCGCAATCACTGGCGCACCTGCAGAGATGTTCCGTGCCCCGATCCCACTTACCGATGAATAATTGCCAGAATTCGTGATGATTACTGGCGTAATCAATTGGAATCCTTTTTCCTTGATTTTTGCCAAATCCACTTCCATCATTACATCCCCGATGTTCACCTGATCGCCTTCCTGCACTTTAAGGGTGAATCCTTCGCCCTTCAGTTTGACGGTATCCAGGCCCACATGGATCAACACCTCCACACCATCGTTGCCAATGACGGCAATCGCATGTCTGGATTTGGTGATGGTTGTTACTACACCCTCAACAGGAGAAACCACTGTGCCACTCGAAGGGATAATGGCAACTCCTTTTCCCATGGCTTCACTGGAGAATGCTTCATCCGCTACACTGGCCAGTTCTACAACCTCGCCCGACAGCGGACTGTGTACCGTCATCTCTGCCTTTTGTACGGGTAAACCTGAATCGTTATTTTGTCCACGGACATCAGATACAGATACGGAATTTACTGAACCTTGGGGTGTAGACTTCGCAGATTCTGATCGGGTTTTGTACCCCCAGAGATAGGTTAGAATGAAACCAACAACGAGACCCACCGCCATCTGTACTACATAACCGTAGAATCCGGCATCAATGCCTTGAGGATTAACGGCACCCGGAATAGCAAATACACCGGACGGAGCAAACGCATAGACTTTGGACAAAAAGGCTCCACCGATGACTCCACCAACACTACCACCGATAATCGCCATGATTAAAGGTTTTTTCTGTGGAAGTAGTACACCATACAATGCGGGTTCACTCACACCAAGCAAGGCTGTACCACCGGTGGAAATCCCCAACGTTTTCATCTGTTTGTCCCGTGCTCTCAGTCCAAAGGCCAGAGCCGCCCCCGCCATCGCGAACTGATTCGCTGCCAGCAATCCCATCACGGAATCGTAACCGATGGTTGCCATATTGTTAATAAAGATCGGAATAAAGGCCCAGTGCAAACCAAACATGACAATGAGAATCCACGGTCCACCCAGCACAAGTCCTGCCAGAACCGGATTGAAATTGTAGATGGCTGTCGTAATATCGGCCAGTCCGTTACTGAGGTACGATATCACTGGACCAATGATGAATAAGGTCAGGGGAACCGTAATCAGCAGCACGATAAACGGAGCCAGAAAATATTTGAAGCCTTGCGGTATACGCTTCTCGATGACACGATTCAACAGGGATGCAATCCACACCGCTACAATTGCCGGGAATACGGATGACGTATAATTCATCATATTCATTGGCAGGCTGAGGAAGGTCAACTGCTGCTCGGAACCTACAAAGCTCACAAGCGTGGGATATACCATGGAGCCCCCGATAATCATCCCTACGTATTGATTCAGACCGAAGTATTTCGCCGCCGAGCTACCCAGGAAAATCGGGAAGAAGTAGAATAATGCGTCCCCGATTGCATTGAGCACGATATATGTTCCATCCGTTGCGGTTAGAACACCGAATGCAGACAAACACGCCAGCAACCCTTTGATAATACCGCTTGCTGCAAGCGCTCCCATAACAGGCGTGAATACACCGGAAATCATGGATGTGAAGCGGTCAAAGAGACTCTTTTTCTCTCCCTGTACATCATTATAGGATTCAGTATTGCTCATGTCTCCCAGAAGGGAAGACAGCTCGTTAAATACGGGAACCACCTGGTTCCCAATGACCACTTGATACTGCCCCCCTTGCTGGATGACGGTAAGCACGCCATCCATTTTCTTGATTTCTTCGGCATTGGGAATTTTGCTGTTTTTCAGTTCAAATCTCAAACGGGTAACACAGTGCGTAACCTTGTTGATGTTTTCTTTGCCTCCGACACTGCGTAACACATCCGTTGCCAGTTGACGATGATCCATGCCTGATCACTCCTTCATAGGTGCGATATGAATGAACAATCCATTCTTACACTTTCATCCATATCCATTTTCAGTATTGTAAATAGACGCTGCCTACGATGCCTGTCGGTTCCTGAATCAGGTATTGCGACAGGAAGTCCTGCTGTTCCTTCACAAGGGTGTTTGTCACTTCGATCACAAGGGTGTTGTTCTTCGGTTGTAAACATCCGCTGGCGTCGTACGCGTACGGTGGACAGATTCGCGTTCCGATGTCATGACCATTCAGCCAAACCTGAGCCACTTCATACGGTTCATTAATCACCAGTCGGGCTGCTTCAGGTACTTCATCCATGTCAAACTCAATGTCATATCTTGCGGTTCCCGAGAAGTCTGGCAGCACCTCTGGTACAGCGAGAGAAGCAAGCTCCGAACACGTCCCATACGCCGAGAATTCCGGGTATTGCATGGCCGTTGCCAACGAGAGGTTCCACTCTCCTGTGATCTCCTGCACTTTTGGGTACGAACGGTCTGAGTTTGAAGCTTCTGTGATCTGATCCGCCAGTCCAGCACCCTGCACAATCATTACAGACTCATATTTTTCAAGTCTCAGAGTGAACGTCTGTTTGTTCTCACCTGTGCTAACCTGTAATGGTGAGAGTGCATTGGTAAAAGCATCATAGATGTAGGCCTCATTCACTCCGTCTAACACGGGGATTTCAATCGTCGTATCGATAGCTTTCGCCGGATCTTCATTGAAGAACATATATACATCGCCATCGTCATGACGATAGTGATAATAACGCAAGTACGGCTGGTGTTCAGACACGGAAATCTCATACACGTCATCGCTCCGCAGCCGTGCCGCAAGTTCATCTATTGAAACAATGCTTACTCGTTCATGTTGATCCAGTACTGACAATTCGGTTTCGCAAGCCTCCCCTTCGCTGCTGCGATCAGGCAGTCCATCCACGAAATAGACCTGCAAACCCGCTTCTACATATGCATAAAGCTGAGCAATCAGGTGCTCCGGCAACGCCTCGGCATAAGGGATAATCAGGGCAGAGAAGTGCTCTCCGTTAATGTGAAGTTTTCCGCCTTCTACCTGCGATGAAGCAACAAGCTCAGCCGAGATTACGTCAAAATCGATCTGGTGCTGCGTGAGTTCTCTCGCTGGTTTCTGGAACAGCATATACTCTCCGGACCACTCGGCTTCTGCGTGATATAGAATGGCCGCTGGTGCAACATGCACCCCATCGGATAACAGATGGCTTACTCGGTTCATGTAATGCGTCAGTATTGGCAAATATCGATACTGCGGATCATATCCGTTGGCGTATAAATGCGGCGGACAGTCCGGATCGGGGTATTTTTTCGGTGAAAACGCATGAGGTACAAAGTGGTTAACCCCCCTCACCAGCATATGGTCTGTAATCCATTTCATCAGCTTGAGACCTTCTCCAAATCCGTAAGCGCCATATACCTCACACATGGTCCGTCCTTGTTTCTTGGGGTCCAGGTGCCCGAGTGAAGTCCCCATTTTCGCCATGCCATAATGGAAGAACTCTCCGTCCCATCCGGTGGCTGTGAACGATTTGTAATAGCCGTTATCCATGCCAGGCAAAATCTGATGCAGCACCACGTCAATGCCGGACATGTCCTGCCCCCACAGACTGCGATAGAAATGCCCTGCTCCATAACCAAGTCTCGCATGGGCGTTATTGTCTTCAATCACGTGCCCAATGTACTCTACATAATGGGCGCGACACCAATCTCCCAGTCTGCCCGTAAAATGTTCGGCATATAATCGGGTGATCAGATCCATGTAGCGATAGCGCATCTCATGGCCTTTTACTCCTGCATTCGCCCATAAGAGGGGTAACGAGCGAATAACATCCTCATCCGGGATATGCTGTTTCAACATGTCAGGCAGATCCTCCCGCCACGGAAGAATCATATCCATGCGTCCAATGGAGGCCAGCGGTCCTTTTACATTGCCAAACCTCGGCTCATCCGAGAAAAACCCGGCCAGTGTGGATCCAAAGTCAGCCTTGTACCGGTCATAATGTGCCTCGTACACCGTATCAATCAGCACTTGCGTCGCCTCTGGTACGATAGGGTTGAGATATCCCTCGGTTGCTTTCTCACCCCCGTCATAGGTCAGAACCAGTGTGAAGATTCTCCAGCGCCCTTCCGGCAGATCCCAGTGCACCGTTCCTTCATGCAGTTGTGCGGTCAGATCAACCAGGGAATCCGGATCAATCTCATCGGGACCTGTTTTGCAAGCCGCCACTACCCCGACAATCCGATCTTTAGCCGAGAAGGCTTCCTTTTGTTCGCTCCCTTGATCCGACTTCACTTGCTCCACCCCAACACTGATACCCCTCTGACCCGGTCGTTGCAGCGCCCATTTCACCGTGATTCCCGCCTGCAGCTGCGGTCCGACGAAATCCTGCTGATGTACTTTCAGAAACTGTTTCTGGTACTGGGGATAATCCGCCTTGATTCTTCCTGCCGCGTATCCTGTAGGAAAATGAGAATCGTCCAGAATCCACACTTTCATGTTCCGGTTACGCGCCTCATCCATGATAATGTCCAGATCTGCCCACCAACGGGGTCCAACAAAATCCGGGTGAGGGCGGGATTCCACACACACTGCCTTGATTCCACTCTCGTCTATGACCTGCATATGCTCACGCAGTACATGCTCCTCCTCACCGTGCTGCCAGAAGAAAGGCAGAATATAATTGTCCTCCCGGTTTTCCAATACTTCGGTAATCTTTCTCATCCAACATCCTTCCTTTCTGCAATACGAACAACTTGGTTGTTTCCTTTTATTCCGTATCGCTCTTATCCCCAGATTTTTTTGATTACCTATATAAAAATGGATAAATCAGGTGATAAGGCGAACACCCGCTTCTTCAGATTGGTTCTGCAATCTCCGTTATGATGTAAAAATTCAGGTTCAACTTAAATTAGTATCAAAATTACATATTATAGAAAGAGGATTAAAATCCAATCCAAATATAAATAAGTGCATAAAAACTTATAAAACCATTAAAAACGGGTGAATATAAATATAAACAAAGATACTTTTCGATTCCACATTTTTAATATAGCGCTTTCAAACGAAGACTGAAATATCAAAACAATACATGTTGACTGTCATAAATTCAGATGTTATGGTTACCACAAACTTCAGCCGAATGGAGGCAGCAGACATGAACCATGATCAATTGGATGTGAAGCTTCGTACACTCACAGACAGGGAGTTGTATTATCAGGCTCATCCATCCTCCCGCTCTGCCACCTATGATTCACTGAAAAAAATCGTTCATGATGGACAGGAAGTCTATGTTTTTCAGGACATGATTGCGGAAAAAGACAACATCACGATTTCCAAGCACACCCGGTTTGCCGAGGTGCCGCTTCACATTCACACCTTTATTGAACTCAGCTTCGTGTATTCGGGTCAGTGCGCTCAGATCATCAATGGAAAAAAGGTCACGTTAAAGCAAGGACAGATCTGTATTGTAGATACAGGTGTGCCCCACGCCATTCTGCCCACATCGGATGACGATGTGATCATCAACATGCTGATTCGTAAAAAATACTTCTCCTCTTCATTTCTGAGCAAGTTGGCAAACAACGGCATTTTGTCTCACTTTCTGGCGAATGCGATTTCGGATCGGCAGAACCACAACCGCTACATTATTTTTCACTCGGAGAATAACAGCAACATTCCCATCCTGATGAGACAGTTGCTCTGTGAATATTATGACCAATCACTCGGCTCTTCCGAAATGATGGATTCCTATATGCTGTTGATCTTTTATGAACTGCTGCGTGTGTTTCAGTATGATACGAATCGCCCCCGCCCACTGACGCAGAACAAGGTGACAATCATCGAAATTCTGAAATACATCGAGAATCATTACATGGACTGCACTCTCACATCCACCGCAGACCATTTCAATTTCAATCCCAACTACTTGTCCACCTTGATCAAAAAAACAACCGGCCAGACGTTCAAGGATCTGGTCCAGAGCGAAAAACTGAACTACTGCTCGTTCCTGCTCGCCAATACCGATCGCCCGGTCTATGACATAGCCAGCAGCACGGGACACAGCAACCTCAGTTTTTTTTATAAAAAATTTCAGGATCACTTCGGCATCACGCCACAGCAATATCGAGAGCAACATACTACCAAATTTCAGGAATGACGGTGAGTACAGGGGCATAACTCGGAAGCCAACGTTGCTCGACGATAGAGGATCGCGCGTCATATAATATCTTTATTTCTTTATTCTAGTGAAACTTTCTCCCCCATCTTTCGTCTAATTACTGATAAACAACAAAGGAGATGACGATGCGAATAACCTGCAGTCCTGCTTTTGCTGGAAAAATGATTGGATCCATTGAGCTTCAGCCATCCAAGTTTATTACTGGCACTTCCAAGAATACTGTAATTACCGATCATGTTGATCCTGAGCTTATTGCCATTCCCTATGTGGAAGATCCTGAATTCGGATCAATCTTTGATGCGATGAAGATGATGAAGGGAACGTTCCATGAAGAGTTTCACGTAAGCTATGATGTGGAATTTACGATTGATGTGGATAAAAAGGGGTATATCACCCAGTTCGAGCATACCTTTTCACTGGAGCGTTATCTTGATCTTGTGCGGACGCAGTCCTATAAAGTGATTAAGACGAATTGGAAAGGACGTTCCTTCCATGTCATGACCTACAGTTATATGGAGGAAGTGTGTAATCCGAACAACGTGATCTTCAAATGTAACCATGCAGAAGATGTATTCGTTGTAGCCGAACTTGTCCCCTATTCTATCGGTAGTGTTGTGGAAAGACCCCTTAATCGATACCTGCACCTTCGTGCACTAATCTCGGCGCGAGATGACCTCTACCCGATCGACTATATGTGTGAACCTGATTTCGATCTAAGCATCGATGCCTAAGTACTGCATCATTTAAATACAGCAAAGAGCACAAAGCGTTCCAGACTTAATCCGGGATCACCTGTGCTCTTTTTTCATATAGGTTCTGTGTACCGAAAAATCATAACTCAGGGGTGGTTAAATGGATTTTCGAGAAGAAACACCCGAAGCAAAAAGAGAACGATTGAGACAAGAAGAATTAAAAGGAAATCCCATGGGTACGTTTGGTGATGGCATGAATCGTGCTCAATTTGGAAGTTTATCCGATTTAGTAGGCGGTTTGGGTTGGAAAGTCTCTGGAATCATCATTATGTTATTGGTAATAGGGTATGTCATTTATAAATTAGTGTTCTAAAAGGATAGGGATGACTATGCATTCTTCGCTACTTGAATAAATAAGCGTATTCAAAGCTTTCCACCGAATACGCTTATTCGTTTGCCGAAAATACTCAACCATCTCGTGTTTCTGCTCTTTATTTCCATCATACTCTATTAAGTAGCAGACTGTGTTATAACCATTCGTTCTACGGTCTCCGTGTTCTCCTTATACCAAACCCTAACGACATCTCCCTCTTTCAGATCAGACACCTGAATAGATGAATTAGCACTCTGATTGTTACCTGGGACACCCATGCCCATGCCTTCCGTAATATCCACATCCTCACTGATGTTTAATTTCATTTCAATGCCCGTATCTTTCATATCCATGCTTCCGCCTCTGGAGGCGCCTGGTTGTCTTCCATTTCCATTCGTGGAGCCTGTGGATGAGTTATCCTCCACCTCAAGCAACGAGATCGTGACGGTACTCCCTGTGGTTGAGATCACTCTGCCTGTAAGGTCGGCATTCATCATCCCCCGCATATCGTCCTGACCGCCTGTTCTACCAGTCATCCCTTGCCCTCCGCCCCTCTGTGTTCCTCCATTCATGCCCGGGCCACCGCCATTCATCATTCCGCCACCATTCATGCCTTGGGCAGAACCGGTACTCGTAATGTTCTGGGCAGTAATAGCATCGCAGGCAGAGAGCAAAACTGAACAGGTCAACAACGAGAGTATAGCCGCTGTGAGATAACTTTTTTTTCGCATACGGATCACCTTTTTCTCAGGGAAGAACGTTCCCAGCCGAGTTTTCTATGAAACATAAAGTTATACGCATCTTTGAATCCCATGTACGACAATACGACCAGCAGCGGATATACGGGGTAAATATACCTCGATTTAATCTCCCACAGCATATAGAAACCGATAAATCCGAGAATAACCAGAATCAAAGAGACTTCGTCATACCGCTTTCCACGAATTCCACCGACCAAGCGAATGAAAATAAAACAGTACATCATGAAATTCATCACATAAACGACCCAAAGCACCCCCGTTCGGTAGATGGAATCTCCCTTGAATAAGTCTGTTACCGCATTGGTATAACTGTAAGAGCCGGCAATACCGCCACCTCTTCCAGCTCTCATACCCGAGGAGCTTTCATTACCGATGCCATATCGATCCATTTGGTAGGTACCTTCGGTCCAGGTCCAAATGATCTTTTTGTAATACATCTGGGCCAAGTCACTTAAGCTCGCTTCCGACAGTTTCCGTTCAATCTCCTGCTTGTACAGCTCTGTACTTTCAGCTTTATTATAATGGGCCTGTCTCTGATAAATCTGGTAACTCTCCATATTGTCCCAGAACCCGAATCGTTCCAGATTAATACCCATGTTCAGCCACATATAGACCGGTGCCGAATTTTCGCCGACCGTCTCACTTACAGCACCTGAAGATTTCAAGACCGCATTCTGAGTCCACCCTGGAACGTTAAACAAAATGGCCAGCACGAAAATGGAGGATACCCCTTTCTTGAATCCTATACTTCGCATATTCAGCAGAATGGTAAACATAGCAGCAATCAGCACAATCACTCCGATGCTTCGGAAGTCATTGCCAATCGCAAGCAAAATGGCGGCAATGATGATCGTCTGCCAAGACTTTTCACGTATAAACCGAATCAAAAAGTATAAACAAGACGTCAGAAACGCCGTAGCAATGACATCGTTATAGATCAGGTTGTTCAGGAACAGGGATGGAAGATACGTCGCCGCAAAGATCAGAACCCCGTAATCACGTTCCGTGGACTTGTTATTTAACTGTTTATAAATGAGATAAATCATAAATGTCGTTAACGTTGAAAACAAAATATTGAACAGCTTGATTACCAGATAATTATCCGGGAACAGGTACAGTAATGTTTTGAGATATAACACGGTCGAAAAGTTGAACGGGAACATGTGCAGATATCCTCCCGTTTCGAACGAGGAATAGTCCTGATCGTAGAGCATGTTCATCGCGAGTGAAAGCACGGTCTGTGAATCATCCGTGGGCACTCGTGGAAATACGAAGATAATTATAATTTGAATAGCCAGAGAACATAGCAGCACCACCGGAATGACAACCTTGGGACTGTATTTGTTCACCTCCAGACATAGGCGGTATAACATGACACCCGAAACCAGAAGCAAAGCAATCACCGGGATAAAAATACTCCACTGCTGCATGCCCAGAATCGGATTATCCCCATACAAGGTGTAGTTGTACTGCGCCCGAACAAACAGGGACGAAACAATGAACAAGCCAACAAAAACAAGCAGAATGAGGTAAAGCGACTTATGGATCACCTTAGACATGCCAAAACTCCTTTTCCAGTACAGGATTCCGTGAGTATTATAATGGCTCTACCTGAAAAATCGCTGAATTCGATTAGCGCTTATGATTGGCTCCTATTGGCATTCTTCCAGACACAAAAAAAAGACCGTCCCACGTAAAGAGATTCGGTCTGCATGTTAATTCCTGTCGTCCTTAATAAACTCAATTGAGCTGTTGTATAACGATCACTTCTCGTCACGAAACTTGATCAAATCCCCTGGCTGACACTCCAGTGCAAGACATATTTTTTCAAGGGTGTCAATCGTGATCGATTTGACTTCAAAACCGCTATCCGTTACCCATTGTCCAATGGTGTTGGGACGAACTCCTGTTTTTTTAGCCAAAGCATACATAGACATACCTTTATCCTTCAGAACCTGTTCAAGAGTGAATTTGATCATTTTTAATGACCCTTCTCGTCCTTAATAAACTCAATAATGTCCTGCACTTCACAATCCAAAGCCTCGCATATTCTGTCCAGCGTCTCGAACTTCACACCATCTGTTTCCTCATTATATAATTTGCCAATCCCATTTCTATGTAATCCGGTTAATCGGGATAATTCAGCAATGTTAATTCTTTTCTCACCCATTATGCGAGACAAATGAACTTTAATCATACATCTTCTCCTCCAGATTAAAATGCATACTGAAATATTGACAAAGCACACTTCAAAGTGTATTCTTTAATAAGAATATTAAACACTTTAGTGTTTATTTAGAAACTCGAGATGTTTAAAAAAGCCTATAAGAGGTGTGCTGAATGTTAGAATCTTTGGAATCCTTGGCAGAACCGTTAATCCGAACGCGCTTAGAGTTATTATACAACAATTTGTCTCACACGCAGCCTGATTATACCAAACTATCTGAAGAATCTGATCATTATTTTCACACTATTCGCCAAGCTTTACCTGGGAATCTGAATCAGACCATTTTTCTATATGAGGATACTCAGCTCTCCATGCAAACACTTCTGGAAAGAGAGATTTATTTACAAGGGTTTCGGGATGCCCTACAGCTAATGAGCGAGTTACATATACACAGATTCTAACCCCATATATTCTTACAAAATATGCTATAATCAACAAAGCAATAGAATAGGCTTAAAAGGGTCGGTCGGCTACCTCGCCACGAAGGGAGGGATGCCCTGTGACAGTGTTTGAAGCAATCATGCTGATGCTTACCTTCGGTACGCTCATCGTTGCCATTCTGTCCAATACACGCAAATAGACCGCCCCCCGTAGCAAAGGAATGCGGTCTATTTCATCGTGCCCTCATGTTACCGAAGCCCACCGCCCTTAAAAGCGGCTATTGCTCGGAGAGTCGTGTTACCAGCACGGCTCTCTTTGCATTTTACGTCTAATCTGCCCTTATTATACCATACTCCAATCTCTGGCGTCACATACAAACCAGGTTATCCACGATACATTTCCTTATACTCATCCATGTATAAAACCTCAATACAGTTGGACCAGTTCAGAATCGAACCGACAAAGTCCTGGATGTCCAATCCTGGCATTTCATACGTCTCTTCTGTATTTACTGAACCGGTTGCGTCCTCGATCAGAGTGACTTTGAATCCTTCATGTTCGGCGGTAATTGCCGTAAACAGGCAACAATATTCTGTGTTAAATCCAACAATAAACACATGTTCCACCTGATGTTCATGAAGCCATTTCTTCAATTCCGGGTTGCTAAAGGCGTTAGGTTTACTTTTTTCCAGAATCGTATGCCGCCCAGTATTAACCACAAACTCCCGATCCGCAGCATTCTTGTAAAAGAGTGAAGACCCTTCGTGATCATAGTCTACATGTTTCAAGTAAATGACCGGTTCATTCCGCTGTTCAAAATCAGTGATAACCGCTTCAATTTTGCTTACCTGTTCTGTAAAATCCCTCAATGACGTAATCCCGTATTGCACATCCAATACAATCAGCGCTTTGTTCATATGCTCTCCCCGTGCTTTAGTAGATCGATAGGCGTTTTCCACAATACACTACTTCTTTCGTTTCTTTTCCTTAGCCTTCTCCACATTTTCATACACCCGGAATTGCACGATCCGGCGGATCAATTCTTCTGGCAATGGTTGATCCAAGGGAAATTGGACCGATCCTTTGGCCCCTTTATATCGTGAGAGTTCTTCCTTGAATGCTTCGATCCCACTGGCACTCGGGTAAAATCCGATATGCTTGGCGTACGCTGCAAAATGAACCAAGTTCCCGTGCTCTGCATATGTTGGCATCTTGTAACTGATCTTCTCCACGGCATTAGGAGCAGAGTCGCGAATCATCTGTCTTAATGCTTGTAATTTGACCTGTACATCCGAAGGAAATTGCGAGATATATTCATCTACCAGCACATCAAAAGGGGTACTCTCTGACATCTTGAACTCCTTCCACCACGTCCATTCGTGGTACGCGTATTTTACAACGTCATGGCTCGGCCATTTCGCATCAGATAATCTTCCTTGGCTTTGTAGTCGGGCATAATACTGCCCACACGACGCCAGAACGAACGATCATGATTCATATGATGAATATGGCATAACTCATGAATGATGACGTAATCAATCACCTCTAATGGAGCCATCGCCAAGCGGTAGTTGAATGTCAGCTTTTTATCCCAACTGCAGCTGCCCCACTTTGTTGCCGATTCGACGATATCTACCGACTTCGGTTTCACCTTGAGCTCTTGCTGGTAACGTCCAATTCTTTCACCAATCATTCTTTTACACTCGGCAAAATAAAACTTCTTCAGATTCGCACGCAAATCCTCTTCCGAACGTCCCTCTACTTCAATTAACTCATGCAGCGCATATTCTTTGCCAAAGAGCAGAAACTTCCCTTTGCCTTCCTCTTCATATTCTTTCGCTTGAGGACCGTCCAACGCCTGCTGCATCAGAGCTGATTTCGTCAAAATCACTTCCCCATGCTGCGCAACAAGTTGCCGGATCATGTCTTCGCTGGTACCATTGGGAGCCTTGATTGTGACCATATAAGGCAAGTCCATGGTGATGGAGACTTTCTTGCGTTTTCCATATTCAATATGACATTGAATGACGTGATCGTTTATTTTAATCGTTAGCATGCTGTGCTCCACTTCTTTCGTGTCAGTATTTTGCATAATTCGATTCTACTCGCTCTAAGGTACAAGAGGTAGACGAATAGAACCATTTCGGGTTTTATCTTCGAAGGGCCTACCCGAATAGGTTTAGGAACGATGAAGGAATTGAGCGGAGCAATCCCCATCATGTATGAGCATTGCCCCAGAGTCTTTAGCTTCCCTGCTAGGCCCGTTAAGAATCCCAATGGAACCCGGGTGATTTTTCCGGGGTCCATTGGGATTTAGGGCCGATGAACCGGGGGATTAAACACCTGTTTGCTTCACTTTTTTAGGTTTGATGTGTACGGGGTCCTACCAACAAAACGCGGAAAACATACGCTAAGCAAATTTCGACATGAAGAAAGCCGATTTTTCCTACGAATAATTTTGTTGCTTCTGTAAGATAAATAGTATTCCAACCGCTAATAGCGTTTATTAGAATATTTAAAGCATAGAAGCAGCCAAAATCACGCCACTACGGCGTTTAGGATCACCGGACACGACCAATGGTTTTCCCTCATAGTCCAGATTTTTGGCTATCTCCATGGACGCGGATTTAAATGATTTAATGACTTCATTTATGTCCTGCTTGATATGTGCCTTCCACGAATTTCCTCTCTTTTCTTCGTTCCATCAAACCTGTAACAAAATTATTTACAAGCCAAAAAGAATCTGTTATGATCAACTTGTAATGAAATGTATTACAAGATAGGAAAAACCAAAGTGAATTATAGGAGGATTTCATAATGAAAATCGCAGTTGTAGCAGCAAATGGCAAAGCCGGACGACTAATTGTCGAAGAAGGGTTAAATCGTGGTATGGATGTCACTGCCATCGTTAGAGGGGAGAACAAAACACGCGCAAATGACGCAATTATCAAAGATGTTTTTGAGATTAATAAGGAAGATCTAGCAGGATTGGATGTAATTGTTGACGCAGTCGGTGCTTGGACGCCAGAAACAGTTCATATTGTTCCAGATGCGGCTAATCATTTGGCGAATCTTTTGAAGGGAGCAGACACAAGACTGTTAGTAGTTGGTGGAGCAGGAAGTCTGTTTGTCAATCCAGAACATACGAAGACCGTTTCGGATGTTACGACTTTCCCAGAAGAAGCAATGCCAGTACTTAATGCACACCAGAAGGCACTTGATGATCTTCGCAAGTACGATGATGTTAACTGGACCTATGTCAGTCCTGCAGGAGATTTCCAAGCAGATGGTGAGAGAACTGGAAAATACATTCTCGGTGGCGAAGAGTTGATTCTCAACAGTAAAGGAGAGAGTGTCATTTCTTATGCTGACTATGCAATTGCAATGATCGACGAGATCGAGTCAGGTAGCCATATCAAAGAAAGAATCAGCGTTGTTAGCGAATAACAACAGTGATCTGCATTGACAGATTTCTTGTAAGAGATTACCTTACAAGAAGGAGGTTGTTGAGATGCAGATTTCAAGTAAGTTTACGATAGGGGTTCATCTTCTCTCGGTAATTGATTATTTGGGTGAAAGCGAAAAAGTTACCAGTAACATTCTGGCGGGTAGCATCGGTGTGAATCCTGTTATCGTAAGAAATGTAATGGGAAGTCTTAAGGGAGCTGGTATCATCAGCATTAGTCAAGGGAAAAGTGGTATTACTCTTTCAAGAAAAACTTATGAAATCACATTCTATGATATTTATAAAGCAGTAGACTCTGTAAAGGAAGAGAGTCTATTTCATTTCCATGAGAATCCTAGTCCAGAATGTCCGATAGGAAGCAATATCCATAAGGCAATGGATTCGAAATTGGATAGAATTCAACAAAGCATGGAAAATGAAATGCGTAATATTACGGTTGCCGACGTTATGCAGGATATCATCAAAGAGTTCGAAATCCCGGAATTCCCTTAATAAATCAATGAGAAGCGTGTACTCTTCCATCGGTGCTAAAATCGATGGAAGAGTACACGCTTCTTTTTTTTATCTTGAAAACGGCGGACAACATTCTTTCCGTATGTTGTGAAATGTGGGACCTTGTCATCTAGCGTTAACCCCAGAAACTAGCGGTAAGCATTATTGACTTCAATTTCCTTGATAGTCTGACGCATGGAGCGAATGCCGAATAGGCATTGGATAATAGGGTTTTTGAGGAGCAGTCAAAGGTCTCCTCAATCTGACGAAGTAAGTAGACTTTAAGAAATAACTCGTCTAGACTGTAAAAACCGACTTGACCACGATTGTAGGCCGGATTTTCCTTGTGAAGCATACTCTTACCTCCCGATAATTCCTATATCAATTATACTACTTACATATGACAAAGTCGTTAGAAACGCAATTCTAACGACTTTGTCTTCAGTCTGAGGGCTGACGATTAACTCGTCAGCCCTAAATTAATTGTGTTGATTTTAACTGAGATCCTCACCGTTAGATTCAATCACTTTTTTGTACCAATAGAAAGAATCTTTGCGGTATCTTTTGAGTGACCCGTTTCCTTTTTCATCTTTATCAACGTAGATCATACCATATCTTTTCTTCATTTCACCTGTACTCAGACTTACAATATCAATACAACCCCAAGCAGTATAACCAATAAGGTCTACGCCATCCTTAATAGCTTCTTCCATCTGTTGAAAGTGTTGACGCATATATTCGATTCTATATGGGTCATGCACACTTCCATCAGCTTCTAATGTGTCATCTGCTCCCAAACCATTTTCAGTGATAATAATTGGAAGTCGGTATCTGTCATAAAATTCATTTAAGAAGTATCTTAATCCTTTTGGATCAATTTGCCAGCCCCAATCACTTGTGTCGAGATACGGGTTTTTGACTCCGAAAATCAGATTTCCTCCTGTTTTTTCAGCTTCAGGATCAGTACTAATACAGCCTGTGGAGTAGTAGCTGAATGTAAAGAAGTCAACAGTTCCTGATTTAAGGACATCCGCGTCTCCCGATTCCATTGTGATATTAATTCCGTTTTCTTTAAAATAACGTTTCATGTAATAAGGATACTCTCCTTTTACATGTATATCACCAGCGAAGAAGAGTTGTTCCCGTTTTTGTTTTTGTGCAGCGAGCATATCATCCGGGTTTGGCGTATAAGGATAAGAAGTTAAACCTGCAATCATACAACCAACTTGATAGTTACTGTCAATTTCATGTGCAAGGTTTACAGCTTTTGCACTCGCAATAAATTGATGGTGAAGTGCAGTATAACGTCTGCTGATATGTTCCGCTGTTTCATTCGGATATTCCATAGGTCCGAAGCCACCAGCAATAGACATAATTCCCCCGTTAAAATATCCACCTGTTGAAAGTGATAGCGAGTTAATTTCGTTAAATGTGAGCCAATATTTCACAAGCCCTTTGTACTCACGGAATACTGTTTCGCTGTATTTAAGGTAAAAATCAATACATTTTCTGTCTGCCCATCCATCATACTTTATAGCAAGGTTGTAAGGCATTTCATAGTGGGACAACGTGACAAGTGGCTCAATTCCATACTTTTTAAGTTCTTGGAAAACGGAACGGTAAAATTCAATACCTTCTTTATTGGGCTCAGCATCATCACCGTTAGGAAAGATTCTAGTCCAAGCAATGGACATTCTGTAGATCTTGAATCCCATCTCAGCAAACATGGCGATATCTTCTTTATAATGATGGTAGAAATCTACAGCTTCATGTGAAGGATAAATAATTCCTTCTTCAATATTTTCCGTATATTTCCGAATAACTTCTCTTGATCCTTGAGCTATATGGTCTTGTGTAGAGTGACCTTTACCTCCAACATTCCAAGCTCCTTCAACTTGGTTAGCTGCTGTTGCTCCGCCCCACATAAAATCATTAGGAAATGTCATGTAATTACCCTCTTTCATTAAAATTATTAATGTATTATAAATTTGAGTGTTACCACGGCTCAGTTTATCCTACTTTTTTTTCTTCAAAACCCCAAATTAATGTGATTAAAAAAGTAGAAATAATGGATAAGGCTATAGCGATAATACCATTGATAATATTGCTTGCGTCAGGACCTGCTAACGCAGGGATTCCAAAGATTCCACCACTTCCAACAAAAGCATATGCGTATACTTTGGTGAGACCTGCATAAATCCCGCCAATAAAATTACCTATAAGGACGGCATATAATGGTTTCCTTAACTTCAACACCACTCCAAACAATGCTGGTTCGGAAACACCGCCGGCCATAGAAGTTACTGCGCAAGAGGCTGAAGTCGATTTGAGCGTTTTTCCTTTCGCTCTTAATGCAATCGCAATACATGCTGCGCCTATACTGAAGTTTGTGATGATACTTCCAATAATTACAAGAGGTTCATACTTCACAGAAGCCATCATTTGAACAAGATAAGGGGCCAATGTTGTATGCATACCTGTTAGTACCAGTAGAGGGAACAGCGAAGCCATAATTGCTACTCCAAGGAACCCGACTTTGTCATACAAAAAGATAATGCCTGTAGTGATATAATCACCTACAATAACACCTAGTGGTCCCACTATACACAATGCGATAGGTGTCATTACAAGTATTACTGCCACTGGAACAAAAAGTGCTTTCAGGCTTGTTGGTGAAATCCTACTAAAGAATCTCTCAACATACGACATTATGAAAACGATCATGATTATTGGAAATACAGTGTTTCCGTATGAAGCCAGGGTTACTGGGATTCCAATAAAACTTAACGCTTCGTTATTAGCTACTTTGGATACAAACGTCGGATCAATTAGGATAGCACCAAATAACATTCCTAAAGGAGCGCTAGTATTAAATTTTCGAGCAGCACTTGCTCCAACAAATACGGGTAAGAAATAGAATGCAGCATTACCTACAAGATTTAATATTGTAAGTGTAGCGCTTTCAGTAGATAAAAGACCCATATTTGTCAACAGCAAAACCAATACCTTTATTAATCCGCCACCAATTAAAATCGGGATTACTGGCGCGATACTCCCAGCAAGTCCATCGAGTATTGCATTCAAGCTAAATTTCTTTTTTGAACGTGTAGTTCCTTTTTCTTCCTGTGAATCGTCTTGAGCATTATCTTGAGTGAAACCTGCTTTTTCAGAGATCGCTTTATAAGCATCACCTACCGTCTGACCAATAACAATTTGGAATTGGTCACCTTGCCACTGCGCTCCTATTACCCCAGAGATTTTTTCAATTTCTTCTTCATTGGCCAAACTCTGATCTTTAAGATTGAATCGTAACCTTGTTACACAATGAGTAGAATAGCTTATATTATCTTTTCCGCCGATATTGGCTAGTACTTGATCAGCAAGCTCATCATAATTCTTTTTAGACATTGTTGCCGCACGCTCCTTATGATCTTCATTAATTCCTGTCAGTAATCAATTGAAGAATTAATGACTATGCCTTTCTCGATTACACAAGCGACTTACATGTAGAATTAGATACAACGACTCTTCTTCGTTAAGTTTCCAATTATGTTGTTCAATGAAATATTGTTTTATTTTATCCACACAATTTGAAAATTCAGAAAATTGTTTTTTTAATTCTTCATAAGTGATCTTATATTCATCTGTTGCTTCTAGTTGTTCCCCTTTTTTATTCAATAGTGTCTTTAAATGAGTAACAAATCGTATATAATTGAAATCTTCCGTGTTTATCTCGATTTGGAAATGATCTTCAATTATTCTAATGATGTCATCCATAATTTGTTCATTGTGTTTAGCCTTCTTTGCATTAAAAGCTGATTGAGCATTTATAAAGTGAACAGCTATACTTGAGGCTTCCCCACTAGGTAGTGCAATCTTCATTTCCTTTTCGATTAGTTGAACTGCTGCTTTTCCAATTTCAGTTTCTAGTGGATAAAGCCGCTCCACACTAGATTGTAAGGGATATTTTATATTAACTTTTTTTTGTGCCCGTTCAATTGCAAAATTGATGTGATCAGCGAGAGTAAATGTAATATTTGGATTTAGATTATATTCAATCTTATTTTTAGCCAGATCAACTATCCTTGCAGTTAGTTGAAAGATGGATTCAGGAACAAAATTGAATAAGTTTAGATAACGCGGATCAACCCCATAAAATGTCCGATCAATCAAGCTCAAATCATCGAGTTCATATGGCATTGGCTTAAAACCTATACCTTTTCCGAATACCACAAGTTCCTGATTGTTGTTATCAATACATATGGCAACGTTGTTATTAATCTTTTTAACAACTTTCATAGTAAGACTCCTTTAACATTAAACTTGTTGCCTCGACTTTATCTGGTTACTTTTTTTCGTAATGTATGATTTCCGATTCGCTTTTGGTAACAAACTCAGATATATTATTTATTGACAAATTGTAATTGTCTCCATTTGTAATTATCATAGGTGTGGTTAAATCAATTGATTTTTCTTCAATAAAAGAGCGATCAATTTTAACTAAAGGTTCTCCAAGTTTCACTTTTTGATTTTCTTTAACAAGTACATCAAATCCTTGACCTTTTAGAGAAACCGTATTCATACCAATGTGAATGAGAACCTCAACACCGTCTTTATTCCTTACTGCAATTGCGTGAGAAGTTTTTGCAATTGTATCGACTGTTCCTGAACAAGGTGAATAAATAGTGTCGCCTTCAAAAACAAAAGCCACACCTTCTCCCATCATTCTCTTGGCAA
Organism: Paenibacillus sp. NPDC056933; assembly: GCF_042674385.1. Taxonomy (NCBI): domain Bacteria; kingdom Bacillati; phylum Bacillota; class Bacilli; order Caryophanales; family Paenibacillaceae; genus Paenibacillus; species Paenibacillus sp. NPDC056933. Next base: position 43,124 of record NZ_JBHUQN010000008.1, read on the forward strand.
ATACTTTATCGGTCACTTCTGATAAATCAATGCACTTACCATCTACAGGCGCCTTTATACTCTTATCTTCATTTTTGGCTTTATTGAACAGTTTAAACATAGTCTCCACCTTCTCAATTGTTGTAATTTCATTTTTTGGTGCTTCTGTGTACTCAGAGAACGCAAAATAACCCCTCAATGCACACCTAATGAACAGGTAATGCCCCTGAGGGGTTACAATCCTAATATCATAGTACCATAATATCGAAATTTGTCAACTGAGGTCTAATAAGCCTTAAAACTTTGTAAACCGGTCAATTTTAAAAAAAGAAAGAAGTTGGCACAAAGAAACTCATGATTCTTTTTACAGGACTTGGAATGCCCGTGTCAAATTGCTTGATCCTTTACATGGAATTCTATTCATAAGCTTAGTTTCAGTGACAACTTTTTACTTAAGAATTTTCAAGGTTATACAACAGCATTGATAAAACCTTTATTAATTTCTCTGAAGCATCTATGCTAGCGAAGAAATTAAACCGTAACACGAAAGAGTTATTACACTTGACAGTTCATCAAGGTTATGAACCGAAAGTTTAAAACAGGTGACCTGTTTTTTATTTTTGCTTTAATACCCGGAACGCTGTCTAGCACACATATTAGAATAGAAACAAAAAAAGACCCTCTTCTAACGAAGGTCTTTCTTAACAAAAAACTTAATCCATTTCTTTACACTCGAAAAAGCAGATTTGAAGCATATTGACGGAATTATTGATGTATGTACTTTAGGTTACAGAGCCACGTATAGGGAAATTTACTCTAAAGAATACACTGATAGAATTATTCGTGATTTTTATAACTACGATCGCATACTTAAAGAAGTTACAATTGTAAATAAGAACTGGGGAGGGGACTTCGTTGCTATTGAAGATGATAATGTTATAGGTGCAGGAGCAGGTGGAATGCTCGATGATAAAAACACAGAATTATTTGTCCTGTATCTCAAACCTGATAGAAGAGGTGAAGGAATTGGCTCTAAGATATTACATGCTATATCTGAGCAGCAAAAGAATTCAGGGGCAATAAAGCAATATGTATCCGTTCAAAAAGAAAATAAAAAAGGGATTCCTTTTTATGAAGCAAAGGGATTTTCATTTTTACATGAACAAGAAAGCTACGCTAATTCAGATAATGACACATACATATCTTTACGGTACGTTAGAGAACTCTAGCTTATATTTTATCTTCAACTATCGGGGGCTAGAGTTTAATAAGTCAAATAAAAAAGTCGATTCCTTAACGTACAGGAATTCGACTTTTTTCAGAACGAAATTTGCTTAGTTCTACATCTTGCCGATTGGAAGTCGCTCATGAGATTTATGCAAAATGCTCGTGTTCTCAATTCAATACGATTGTATACCATCCCAACATCATCTGCACATATTGTATTTTCATACACCGATATGTATTATTATAATATAAAATTAGTTTTTGATGATATGTGGAAGTAGTGGAGGGGACGAAATCGATTCTGGAGAAGCGAAGCGGCCGCCTTTATTCCCGGATTTCTCCCCTGAGAAGGGAGATGGAAAGAAATCTGGGGATAACAGCGATCGGAAGAACGATTCGTAACCGGAACGGCTACTCCGCAGAACTGTCAAGCATCTATTTCTGAAATTAACTTGATAAAAAACGAGAGGATGCTGCTATGAATCCGATAACCGATGTTGATCACAAAACCATTGAAGAATTATCCCTAAATCACTGGCAACCCTTATCCACCTTGCTTTATGACGGATGGGTACTGCGTTTTGCCAATGGATATACGAAGCGAGCCAACTCCGTCCAACCCATTCACTACTCGACCCAGGATGTACATGAAAAAATTGAAGAATGTGAGCGAATCTACGCGTCCAATCAGTTAAGTACCATATTTAAGATTACTCCTTTTATCCAGCCGGAACATCTCGACCACATTTTGCATGAAAAAGGGTATGACGTTGTGGATCTGAGCCGGGTCCAGACTCGAAGCCTGGCAACCATTAAGGAGCCTGAGCACTCTGATGTAAAAATGGACGAACAGTTAACCGGAGAGTGGTTGGATCACTTTTGCAGACTGAATCAGCTAAGTGATCTGCATCGGGGAACGATGGAACAAATGTTGAACAACATCCGTACGCGCACAGGTTTCATCTCGCTGTTCATCGACGGACAAGTCGTTGCTTGTGGATTCGGTGTGGTGGAACAAGGCTATATTGGATTGTATGACATCATTACAGACGCTAACTTTCGGAATCAGGGATTGGCGGAGCAGATGATCCTTCATCTGTTGCATTGGGGAAAAGCGAATGGTGCTACGTCCAGTTACCTGCAAGTGGTTGCTAATAATGCTCCCGCATTAAAACTTTATGCCAAGCTTGGATTCTCGGAAATCTATACCTACTGGTATAGGGTCAAGAAAGCATAGACTTTCCTATAATCACTTACCAGCATGAGCCGAAGGCTTTTACAAACTTTTTAGTTTATTGAGGTCGGTAGCCAGATGCACACTCAATCTGCCGGACATCCCTTGTGCAGAAGACATGCTCACATAAAACAAACCCGTTGACCAAGCTTGGTCACTCCAATAAGTATGCTCTTTTCCATCTGCCGGGACAGTATAAGACATTTTTGCGGTTCCAGTAGTAGATTCTTGGTTGATCGTGAACGTGAACGGTTTCGAACCTATATTTTTAAAGCTCACTTGCACATATTCAAATCCCACCGGGATATTAAACTGTTTCGTAGTCGCAGTACCTGCAAGATCCTCATTATTCAATACTGATAATGTGGAGGATGTGTTGACAACAGTTTCATTATTCATTGAAGCTGTTGTTATTACTGTAGTAATAATGGCGGTGGCGGCCAGAACTGCCATTGCCATTTTTGTGATGTGTTTCATGATGTCACCTCCACATGTTATACCCGTATTTAAATAATTTAAGAAGTCTCTCCTGTGAAAGAGCTGGTGCTCAGCTCTGATTGCGCTCCAATTGTTTCTCGATCCCCAGCCTATCGATTTGAATCCAGTATTCTGCAATTCTCTCATTCTCCACTCGATATACCGCACTCGCCATTTCAATCACGGGCAGGTTGGTCGGCGCATATCCATCCACTTCTCCAACATGAGTACCCACTTGTCTCCAGCGTACATATACTTTATCTCCCTGAGCAAGCAGCTCCTGAATCTGCAGCGAAAAATCTCCGTACTCCTCAATCATTTCCCTCACATGATCCGCATAGACAGAAGGCGTTCTTGTGACTGTCACTTCCTCTTCCGAGATCACCTGGTGAGCCAGTACCTGCTCGGCCATCAGAGTATTGGCATAATCAAGATTGCGACCGGAGCGCACCTCTTCAAAAAAAGTTCTGACAATCTGTTCTGGTGTCATCTAAGCCACTCCATTTTTCGTTTTATCATGCATTGTACCAGAAGTCTCGACAATTCTCACTCTCTCACAAAGATCAATTTAACTGGCTCTTATACAGGATTCTTACTCTATTGTATATAGTCATAATATACCATTACACATCTTGACAATAAGTCTATATGACCATAGACTAGCAAAAGACATTAGGTAATTAATAGGAGGTTTTGCTGATAAGAGGTTCGAAAATAGGTTTTAACCAGAAATGATAATCTTCAGTGTTTAGATTTTTTAGAAATTAGCCTTTGCAACAACTTAGAAAAACGAGAAAGTGGTGTACCATGAAACGTTTAATATTGATTATGTTTACGCTCACCCTGTTATTGGCTGGATGCCAGAGCAATGACAAGGAGAGTAGCCCGTCCGAGAATAACCCTACAGAAATAGTAGAAGGCTCCAGCGTATTAAGTTTGAAACAGAAGTACGGATCTGAATCGAATAAAGCCATTATGCCGATGTACAACGTAGCTCAAGATGAAGAATTTAAATTTAAATTCAAAGCAGATCTGAAAAATAGCCGTATACAAGCAAGTGATATGATTAGTGTACATACCGATATTAAGGCCCTTGAATCCAGCAAAGTTTACGCCATACCAGAAATCAATGACAATAGTGTCTCCATTAAGCCTCTTGGATGGGGTGTTTTAACCTCAGATAAGTTACGGACACAGGAGCAAAGCACTTGGGGCGGTGCCCCCATTTATTACATTCGTATTAACTATGATCTGGATGCCGAAAAGCTCACGCTACTGGACCAACCAATGATCATTCCTTTCACAGTAAAATCCGAGCTGCCTGTTCCCAATCTCAAATATGAAATCGACAAGGATAAGCGCTTTAAACTGACTTGGGACAAGGTCGAAGGTGCAACCGAATATAAAATTTATAATCGTGCAGATCGAACGGTTATTTTTGAAACAAACAACGTACCCTTGCAAGGAGCGGAGAAAGCCTTCAATGGAAGCAATCCATTGGTTTTAACCACAACAACGGAAACATCCTTTAATGACTTTATGGCAGATGGAAAAGGCGGTCTCGGCACCATTAATGAGCAGATGACTTCTTATCAGAACCATGGTATGAAAGGTGAATATTACGTCACAGCGGTCAGCGGAGATAAGGAATCCAATTTCAGCAACGGTGTTGCCACTGCCCCTCTATCTAATCAGTTGCCGATGGCTTTAAAAGAACAACTGTATATGAAGAAATTGAAGAACATGAATGAATTGCCTAAAACAACAAGTATTGAGTACATTGATGGTTCGTTTTCCCAAGAAACGATTGTCTATGACACCGCTGGTGTAGAGATTTCAGAGTTCAATGAAACGAGTATTCCTTTTCACATTAAAGGAACAGCTCTGAAAAGTTACGTACGAGTGGAAAATGTGACTCAGGAGGATCTGGATAAATTAAATAAACAAACGGTCGCAGAATCCAGTAACGGACTCGTAGAACCGAAAAATGACACACCTTACGTCCCTGCACCTGATGTGCCAACCATCATCAACAATCATGATACACCAGCATCTGAGCCTTCAACGGAAACAGAAGCGGCGGCGGAATCTACATCTACGGAATCCACAACCGATACTGGAACGTCAGAAGACAAAACTGACCCGGTATCCAACGAGGCTTCCGATGATACTTCCGATAAGTCTTCCGATAAAGCTTCTGATGAAATTACGAGTGAATCTAATGATCCAGCTTCCGAAATTGAAGAGGATAATCTGGTAGATGAGCAGAAATCCAATACACAGCAGAATGTGGAGCAAGGTAATCAGGAAACGGTTCCTGAGCCAGCTACAGGCGATAAACTTATAAATGCAGATTCTGCATTGGAAGAAGTTTTGGCCAAAAACATGATTGCTGCGCAAGACAAGATCTCATTGAAAGCTTTTCCCGAAGCCCAAAACTTCACAACACTCTCGGATGTGGTCCTGAAAGTGATGTACCAGAATCCATTGATTCTGGGTGTGGAAGGTTTTGAATACAATTACGGTACACTTACCCTTTCGATCCATTACAATGAATCGGCAGATGTCATCCATAAGAAACAGGACGAGATTATTGCCAAAGCAAACGAAGTGGTTGCTTCCATCATCAAGCATGACATGAAGGATGATGAGAAACGGAAAGCCATCTACGATTATCTGAACGATAACGCGAAGTATGATGATGCTGCATTGGAAAATGCGGAACAGAACAACTTTAAAAATGTGGATGCACAGTTCAACGATTCGTTTACAACTTACGGTATCCTTGTCAAAGGCGTTGGCGTATGTGCAAGCTATGCTTCCGTCTACAAACTGCTCTCCGATCTGTCTGGACTGGAAAGCATTGTCGTAACGGGAGCATCCAGCGGTGTTCCTCATGCGTGGAACAAGGTCAAAATCGGGAATGAATGGTTCCATGTGGATGCCACCAACAACCTGACCAATTCCGGTATTCCTTACTTCCTGTACAATGCAAATGATGAGACGGCTGAAAGTCAGAAAACGATTGCGGATAAGGATTACTGGCTTGATTCCGAACTCGCTCTGTTTAATGGCGAAAGTGATGCGAACGATTATTATGTACAGAACGATCTTGAAGTTGCTTCGATTAGTGAATACAAAACGAAGGCTGAGAGTGAACTGAAAAATGGGGAGAAACGGGTCATTCTACGTTTTGCCTCGCCCGTTAATTCAGATGAACTGATGACCGCCGCAAGTGAGGCTCTAGCTGCGGTGGATGAAGCCCTTCTGGGTACGGCGCAATTGGCTACACTCGGCAGCTACGCCATTCTGGACCCTAAACCGGATCAGAAGTCATCCAATAATTAAGAAAAATTATTCCATAACAACAAGGAACTCCATTCACCTTCATCGGGAATGGAGTTCTTTGCTTCTCTTTTCTTCACTTGCCTATGTTCACTGACCTATCACTCATAGGCCTTTTATATCCAAAGTTTACGGACTAACCGTACCACCATTGGCGTTCAGTGTCTCACCGCTCACATAGCTCGATTCCTGACTCGCCAGAAATACAAACGCAGGCGCCATCTCGGCAGGTTGCCCCGCACGACCAAGCGGTGTGTTTGAGCCGAAACTGGCAAGCTTCTCCACCGGTTGTCCACCAACCACCTGAAGCGGTGTCCATACCGGACCTGGCGCGACGACATTTACACGGATGCCTTTGCTGCCGACCTGCTGTGCCAGCGCTTTGCTGAAGGTGTTGATTGCTGCCTTTGTTGTTGCATAATCCAGCAGGATTGGAGATGGCTTATATGCCTGAATAGAAGACGTGTTAATAATGGAACTGCCTGGTTTCATGTGTTTCACCGCTGCTTTGCAGAGCCAGAACATCGAATAGACATTGGTTTTGAACGTCGCATCAAATTGTTCTGTGGTCAGATCGGCGATCTGCTCAACAAACTGTTGTTTACCTGCCACGTTGGCAAGAATATCGATCCCGCCGAGCTCTTTTACAGCAGATTCAATGAGTTCTTCGCAGTACTTCTCATCCTTGAGGTCACCTGGAATCGCAACAGCCTTGCGGCCTGCTTCTTCGATCAGCTTGATCACTTCCTTGGCATCGGCTTCTTCCTCAGGAAGGTAGGCCAGAACGACATCCGCGCCTTCACGGGCAAAAGCGATGGCTGCTGCCCGACCAATGCCGCTGTCGGCTCCGGTTACAACCGCTTTGCGTCCGGTCAGACGCCCGCTGCCTTTATAGCTTTTCTCACCCGCATCAGGAACAGGAGTCATTTCACGCTGAAGTCCCGGCTCTTCCTGCTGCTGTTTCCAATCTGATGTTGCCTTCGGATATTGTGTCGTCGGATCTTGCATGGTGTGTTGGTCCTTGATTAGCCATGTTCAATTCCTCCTCGGATTTATTTATTCATTATGTTGTTTTCACAAAAGTTGCACTCTTTCCTTTGTAACCGAGATGTGTGGAATTTAAACCGGATCTGGTCATTCCCATGCCAACTTTCTGGCCATTGAATCTCCAGTGACTGGAGGTTGTATAATAGAACATGAGGTGGTCTCGTTGAACCAAAGCAAAGATACCTATACAATCGGTGAAGCCGCCAAAATGATCGGCTCGACCGTCAAAACGATTCGTTCTCCAATCCTAAAACCTCCAGCAACAGGAGATTCAAGCCTGAATTTTGAAAAACAAAAAAAGCACTCCCTGCATAACACTGGATCTCCCGAAGGTTTCCAATGTGTACAAGGAATGCACGTATGATGTTTCACTATAGTTTGACCAGGGAAAGTCACACCTTTTCCAATCCGATTGCAGTGCCCTCTTATCTCTGAGTCGTGGCTAGTGATCTTCGCCTTCATCTGCCCGCTGTCTTTTTCCTATGCCAAATACAAAGTATCCGATCACAACGATCGCCATAAATGTAGCCCCCACAATCAAGGGTAATCGTGTATCCGGATTAAACGCCATACCAATAATAACAAGCGTCAGATATACGATGATGATGTAATTGCTGATCGGGAACCATTTGGACTTAAAATTGTGATCTGCCATCTCATTGCCCCAACGTTTCCTAAACCTGAACTGGCTGAAGGCCAGCGCGAACCACGGGACCATCCCCGGAAGAACACTTGCGCTGTAGATGTACAGGAACAGTTTGGAGTCGGGCATCAGGTAGTTGAGTACAACACCCACAAGCAGCAAGGAAATCGTGATGATGATACTGTTGCGGGGAACCCCGCCTTTGGACAGCTTTTTGAAAAAAGCTGGTGCCTGTCCATTCTCCGCAAGTGTATAGAGCATACGTCCTGCACTGTAGATTCCACTGTTACATCCCGACATCGCGGCGGTAAGCACCACGAAGTTGATAATTCCCGCAGCAGCGACAATTCCGACTTTGGCAAACGTCAGTACAAACGGGCTTCCCGTCTCTCCCACTTCGTTCCAAGGATACAATGTCACGATGACAAAGATCGCCCCAACGTAAAAAATGAGAATACGCCACACGATATTCTTAATCGCTTTACGCAGCGTATATTTTGGATTCTCCGCTTCGCCTGCCGTAATACCGACCATTTCAACGCCCTGATACGCAGCCGTAACGATACATAGGGCAAAAAGGAAACCTTTGATCCCTCCGGGGAAGAAGCCGCCATGGCTCACCAGATTCGATAGCCCGATGGGCTGTCCGCCGTTCCCCCAGCCGAAGAAGATGAGTCCCGTTCCGATTATGATCATTGCCACAATGGCTGTCACTTTAATCAGCGCAAACCAGAATTCGAATTCCCCATAGTACTTTACCGCTGCCAGATTCGCTGCCGCAATGATGAGTACCCCGGCAAGTGCCGGCAACCACTGTGGAATATCCGGGAACCAATAACCAACATAGATCCCAATCGCCGTAACTTCCGCCATACCCACTGTAACCCAGAGGAACCAATAGCTCCAGGCCGTCAGGAATCCGGCAAGCGGACTGATATACTTGTGAGCAAATGTGGCAAACGAACCGGTGACAGGCTCCTGAATCAACATTTCCCCCATAATACGCATGACAAAAAAGATAATGATCCCGGCCAGCAAATAGGCCAGCAGCACGGAAGGTCCTGCCCATTTGATCGTACTAGCCGATCCCATGAACAATCCAACGCCAATCGTACCCCCGAGTGCAATCAGCTCTACATGGCGGGGCTTTAGCCCTCTAGATAGTTGCTTCGATTCCAAACGATTCTCCCCTTTTCTGGTGTGCAGCTTCTTGTTGTAAGATACATTTTTATATTCACATTAACGCAATGCAGGATTGCTTCACCAAATTGTACGAGATGTGCCGCAGAAATACAACAAGGAATGTAAGGAAGCGGATTCAGTACACAGTAACAGGATAACCCCTTAATGAATACAGCAGTCCGTTGAAGTCTGATTTATTGAAAAAGCAGAACATTATTTTAAAAAGACGAGTATCTCCTCAAAAATTATTGGATATCTATGGTATAATTATGATGTTATAATGAAACCAGGTTTCACTAGATGAAAATATAAGTGAGAGGAGTCATTTATATGCCTATTGATTTTCATGATGAACAGAATCGTTTCACCTATACCACAAGATCTGCGAACGATTCTTGGATCTCCATGATCCAAGAAAACGTGGATGTATTCGGAAAATATGTCGCTGACATTGGCTGTGGCGGTGGTATTTACACTCAAGCTCTGGCCCAGATGGGGGCAGTACAGGTTACCGGTGTAGACTTTTCTGAGGAGATGTTAAAGGGAGCCTCTGCAAACTGCAAATCGATTCCGCACATCACATTTTTATCTGGCAATGCCTACGATACCCAACTCCCTGATCATAAGTTCGACCTTGTGTTAGAGCGGGCATTGATTCATCACCTTAACGATTTAGGCGCTTGTTTTCGGGAAGCCCATCGAATTTTAAAACCAGGTGGAACTCTCATCATTCAGGATCGTACTCCTCAGGACTGTACACTCCCTGGAAGTGAACATCACCTAAGAGGGTTTTTCTTCGAAAAATTTCCTCAATTGATCGAGTTGGAAGTGAATCGCAGATATGATGCCAATCAGGTGCAACAGACGATGGAAGCAAGCGGGTTCAAGCTTGAACAGACCGTTTCTTTATGGGAGACTCGCCGTGTGTATGAAGATATGGAGTCTTTGAAAGAAGATTTATTGTCGCGCACTGGCCGCTCACTCCTTCATGAACTGTCCGATGAGGATTTGCAAGAATTGGTGGAATACGTGGAACGTAAACTGGAGCCCGTTCAAAACCCGATTGTCGAAAAAGACCTGTGGACTGTATGGTTTGGAATTAAACGCTAGAACAAAAAGTCCTTAAAAAGCCAAGTGAACCATCATCGTTGCACTGATTTTCAGTTCTTACCATACGATTACGTTCTGGGTACTGGATATATTTTTCATCATTCATGCGGCACTGTACCTATTTTTCGAAAAGCACCCTCGTAATGAATTTAAGAATACATATTCCAGATCATTTATTTACCCCATGGGGATAATTGGGGCCATTCATTTGTTAGGTTTATTAATGTAATTGCATCAGATCATACATCAAGAAACAAGTAATCTTATGACCGCCTAAAGCGGTCATTTTTTTATAGGATATAGTCAGAGGTCATAATTCGTAACTGGCTATCCTTCCATTTAAATCACTATTTACAACTGTATTTTATTGGTATATATTATAGCCCTCAGAAATGTTAACGCTAACATAAACTGAAAAAAGGAGGATGCTTCAGTCCATTCTCGAAAAGGTTTTCGTTTTTGGTGTAGTTACACTTTAAAACATTCATTTTGAAAAGATGAGGTATCGATGAAAAAATGGAGCAGCGCTTTATTTGTATTTTTCATGAGCATTTCCCTTATGCTCGGCCTAACCGCTTCGGCTAATCCGGCCATTGTAAGTTATGGAGGCAGCTATTCCAATACACTCACCGCCGGTCAAGGATATACCTACATTCTCCCTACCGCCAAAACGTCCGGTACAAGCGTGAAAATCACGACATCCGCAGCGAATACACTTCAACTGCACTACTACTGGAGCTACAATAATACGTCAGTTGATCTGGGAACAGCCATCGTAAACAGTACCAATTACAATGGTGGTTCAGGCTACTACAGCCCTGGCACACTGGTCACCGTAGTTGAACGCGTACCAGGGTCCATTTCGGCATTCCCTTCCGTGTCCTACACCATTTCATTCAATTAATTCGAATTGCAGATAGATATACCAACCCAACCATCTTATGACCGCTGATCGCGGTCATTTTTTGTACGCTTCACAATTTTCCCAAAATCCGGGACTCCACCATTGAACCGTTAAAAGAATTCACCAAATTGAAACGCCTGATTTTCGGAGCTACGAATAGCCGGACTCTTGTAATCCGCCTGTGTGTTTGACATGGTAGCCCAAGCCCTTCCCATCCAACAATTTTCCTGTAAACCTAACATGCAAAATGGCTCCAGCTGGACAATGGTTGTATGCTGTGCCTTGGGTGCAAGCAGATTCATTTTTCAAACTAATTAGAAGTACAGATACAATTCATGGTTACGGCAAACCAGAACCAAAGCACCTATATGAAGGAGATATTATCTCTTATGATAAAGGGGAAGATTATACTATGAACCACACTGCTGTAGTAACCGACCGTTCCAATCCAGAAAATCCATTAGTATCGTATCACACAACCAACCGCAAGAATGTACCTTGGGATTTCTACATTAATAATACTGCTGGCACTGTAATTCCTTACTTTACTCACATCCTATAAATAAGTATTGTATTTGTATAGAAAGTTGGTATGGTTTAATAACTGTACCAACTTTTTAGTATAGGAGGACTAATTATGAATAAAAAGAAATGGCTCCTAACATTTATTTTTTTGATTGCATTAATTTACATTTCGTTTGGTGTTTGGATAGCGAAGGATACTAAAATTATATTGGAAAAGTCCTTGGGATCAGACACTAATTATGGAGAATACATGAGTCAATCTGTCTTTGATAAAACAAATTTAATTGCACGAGGCGATACTTCAGACAGCTTTTTATATGAACCCCAAAATCATAAAATAGGTACCGTGTTCCCACTACATTTCTTTTTTATATCAAAGGTATTCGTAACTCACGAGTATGATCAGCCTAACTTTGGCTTTCGTGAGCCACTGACAATTGATTTAAAAATTAAGAATGGGCACTGGTATGCTACAAATGTAAATATTAAGCCATAGCACACACATATCACTTAAGATACGCTCGTGGATCAAGTCGCGGAGACCTAGGACGGGTTGCGTACCCAGAAGGGCTTCGGTGCCTGGTCGATCAACAAATAGGAATTGCTGTTACTTTCGTCTGCATTGGTGGCGGTTCAGCATGTGGAGGATCTGCGAAACGGTATTCTGACCACGGCTGTCTCCACCAGCATCACAAATATTATCATCGCACAGCAGGCCGCCATGGCCGCTGCTGCCGTATCTTCCTCATCATCAAACTAGTCATGAATGTGCGTCTTGTACACTAGGAACATGCCCTCTGGAATCATCCAGAAGGCCTTCCTCAGTTCAAATCCATAACCTTCTAACTACACGATACCCGTATCCCGAAATTCCTCGATGAAACTGTCCAGCCAATCCGAACCGTAATCCAGCGCACCCATATCACTTTCGATAAAGGCGACATCCAGACCCATAACCCAAAATCTGCGAGTGATGATGAATAAATCAACGGCCTGTTCATCCTGTGTGGAGAAGCTTCGAACCGAACGATAACCCGCCATGAGCGCATCCCATAAGGCTGCTTTTTGCTCACCGGATTGTCTCTTCCTAGCCTTCACCTGGGCCAGATCATAGGCACGCCAGCCCTTTGCTGCCCACTCAAAGTCGTAATGGGTAAACCGCTTCCCCTGCTGAAAAGCATTATTGTTCCCATGCATATCGCCATGGCACAATCCCCATTCCAGACCATGACTGGACGCGGTAACCAAGCGTTCTTTTAACTCGTTGGCAACTGTATGTAAAAATGGTGCTGCTTCATCTTTCTCACCAACGTAGCTGATGATTCGTTCAAGTGGCTCATCGATGAGAAGCTTCGTATTCAACTCATATCGTGGCAGCTCCACAGCCACCTGATCCATGGCGTTGTGCAATTCGGCGGCGGACTGACCAAATGCGTAACATGACTCTTCATCTTCAAGGTTGTTCTCTGTCCCATCGATGTAGCGAAACATCACGACCACCCGTTTGCCTTCCGCAGCATCCAGAACAGTGTATCCGGTATTATCTTTCTTCTCGATGTACTCTCCTACATCTGCTCGCACTGAAGAATCCAGGATGCCTTTCAGTTGAGACAATAAGGATAGCTCATAACGAACATCTTCTTCCGTGATTTCAGTACGGTAGACACGGAGAATATACAGGCCAGTGGACGTGCATACCCGATAGGTATCATTTAATCCTCGCAGCCAAAACAAACATTCTTCCCAGTGTCCGATGTCATACTGATCACTCAATATAAATTCCAAATATTTTGGATTGAGCACTGAACGTAAAGCTGTCGGTTGATTGAACATGATTATGCTCCTTCAGTTTAATTTTTCCAGAATTCATATAGTTCGTGATCCAGTCCCCAACGTCCTTTATTAGATAGATTAGAGAGGCTTACAATTATACACAAAAAAGACACGGAACAATTGCTCCGCGCCAAAACTTTATGTAATCATGTACTGACTATTTAAGGATTTAGCTTCATTAAATCATTGATAAAAGCATGATTATATCTGTGGAAAGCTGTTTGCTTTGACTCCCTTTCCCGGCTCCAGTAGGCTCTTTCGCTCAGGATTGGCGCCTGTACTCGACAAAGCGGCACATTCACGAAAAGCAAAATGCTTGCAGCCTATACACTTCTGATGGTTCAGATGCTGTAATGCATAATTGATCGCTTCACCGGTATGCTCAAACATGTGATCAGGATGAATATACCCCATTAACCCCGTTTTTCTCATCATCTCCAAGGGCTGCCCCTGGACGCCTGAAAACAGAATCATGCCGCCAGATCGCTCAAAATGCTTCACCAAACTGGCCAGGTTGGCTTCACCTGTTGTATCCATAAAAGGAACCTTGCTCATGCGCAGAAGCAGCATTCCCGGACGACGCTGAATCGAATCCATGACCGACTTCTCAAACATATCTGCCGCGCCAAAAAACAATGGGCCTTCGATCGTATACAGACTGATCTGCGGACAGTCATGTCCCTCCTGAACCATGTGAGCCATCACTTTTTCGTGTTTATGCTCCGGATCAGGCAATACTTTGGCGACCTTCAGCATCTCGCTCATACGCTTCACGAATAAAAGCACGGCGAGAATGAGTCCAACCTCCACCGCCGTCGTTAAACTGGTGAATACCGTCAGCAAAAAGGTAATCAGCAGCACAAGCGAATCGCTTGTTCTCGTTTTCAACACATGCATGAACGATCTCCGCTCACTCATATTCCAAGCCACAATCATGAGGACGGGGGCCATACTGGCAAGCGGGATGTGGGATGCATATGGCGCAAACAGGACAAGCACCAGCAAAACAACAACGCCATGAATAACGCCAGACAACGGGGATACTGCACCAGATTTAATATTCGTTGCCGTTCGTGCAATCGCTCCTGTGGCGGGAATCCCCCCAAATAGCGGTGTCACCATATTAGCAATCCCCTGTCCAATTAGCTCTCGATTGCTGTTATGACGGCTCCCAGTCATGCCGTCCGCAACCACAGCGGATAAAAGCGATTCGATGCCGCCCAGCATGGCGATCACAAAAGCGGGCTGCAGCAAGTTCACCACACGCGCCCATGTGATCTCTGGAATATGAAACTGGGGCAACGCTCCCGGAATAGCACCGAAGGACGAACCAATCGTAGCCACCTGATCTTTGAAAAAGAGTGCGGCAATGAATGTGGATAGAACCAGACCGAGCAGTGAGGCTGGCACCTTAGGTGCGACCTTGGGCACAAGCAGAAGGACAGCCAGACAGATTCCAGCTGTCAGCAAACTGTGTATATTAATCGTTGAGAAATTCATCCCGATTTCTTTCATATTGGACCAGAAATCCTCGTGTTTTTCGATTCCCCGGAGCCCCAGGAAGTTTGCAATCTGTCCGCTAAAAATAATAACGGCAATTCCCGCCGTGAAACCGATGGTTACGGGCCTCGGAATAAACTTGATCAACGCTCCAAGCCTTAACACCCCCATAAGCACAAGCATTAATCCCGCCATCATCCCGGCGATCAACAGATTCTCGTATCCATACTGCATAACAATTGCGAAGAGGATCGGAATAAATGCCCCCGTCGGCCCGCCAATCTGGAATTTGGACCCACCCAGCAAGGAAATGAGTATTCCCGCAATGATCGTTGTATACAAGCCATACTCCGGCTTGACCCCGGAGGCAATGGCAAACGCCATACCCAGCGGAATTGCAATGATCCCCACAATCAGCCCCGATACCAGATCCTTGCGAAAATCGGAAGCATGATAACCCGCATATCTCCCCATCCATTTCATGTACATTAACCTTCTTTTCTTTATATATTTGAATATTTGAATATAATTAAAACACTACTCCCCTGAGTGGGCCCTGTCAATCGGATTCCACACCAGCCCGGCAGGAAAACAGCACAAAAAAACAAGAAGCTCCGGTAATTACGACCGGTTGCTCTTGTTTATTGTGTCAGGACTCTTTTCGAATGTCTTCCAGCATCGAAATGGCGTCAACCAGATGATTGTCAAAGATCTGTTTGGTGACTGCCAGCAAGTCTTTAATCAGCGGGTCGCGGAGCGAATACGTGACGGTTGTCCCTTCTTTTATTCCCTGAACAACGTTTTTGCCGCGTAGTACAGCCAGCTGCTGGGAAACAGCAGAGCCTTCCGATCCCAGAATGCTTTGCAGTTCATTCACGTTTTTGGCCCCATCGCTTAGCAGCTCCAGAATCTGAATCCGCATCGGGTGCGCCAACGCTTTGAAAAAATCCGCTTTAAACTGTTGTATGCTCTGATTCATACCCTATGCCCCTTCAATCGAACTTTTGAAGATGCAAATATCATAACATATAACCTATTGAAAGGAATGTCCCCTTCATCTGTGAGCATCTGGATGTTTCCGAACTCCGTCAGCAGGAAACATATTCAAACCAGTCAAAATCGGCGACCTGATCGGATCGCTCGCCGTTGCTTGTGCTAAACATTCCGATACAGCAGCCAACGAAGCCCCCAGCCACCTCGGTGCTCAAGCTGCTTGTATCCACCTTTTCTGTAACCAGGTGATACTGACTTCCATCCGTGCTGTAGTAGAAGCTTAGTTGCTGTCCTAATGCAGCCATTTTGATATACACGCGCGGCATCGCTATCTAGAGTGATTTGCGCAATGTGGGTTTCCTGCCCGTCGATCTAGGACATCACGCGCAATACCTGCTGCTCCTCGGTCATCGTACGCTCTATCCGAACATGATATTGATCATTCTGAATGACGACAAGGCGAGCCGTCTAGTGGATACTTCGGGGCACAAATTCCATCATCCTACACCATTTCTTTCAATTAACAGTACAACGAACACATCCTATCTATTCTCATATGCAGATTCAGATCCAAAAACCCTTTCTTTGCAATCAATAATGCACCTCTTCGAAGTACCAATTAGAGCCTGCGAGGAAATCCAAAACTTCTACAGGGTGCCCTTTTTGTGAACGGATAGGCCTCTGGACCATGGTGAGCAGAACATTTTGAAATAGTCCAGTTCAACGTTGCTAGGTACATCAAATAAAGCGCTGTGTAAGCATATGCATTTATAGTAAACTGGGGAAAATGTTCAATCACTTGGGAGGTCTGCTTATGCAACAGCAACATGCAGCACGAGTCGAGCTATTCGTTTCCAACACTCAGATCATTAAGAAGTCGTTCAAGTGGCAAAATGTGATGATGCACCGTCTGGCGGCCCTGCTGTATGCAGCGGAAAATAAACAAGCCGACGGCGATGCCATCCGTCAAAGCCATGAATTCATTAAACAAAATACCAATCTCTTCTCGGTATTCAGGGGAAATTCGGCGATCAGCGTCGCCACCATGCTCTCGCTAACGACAGATCAGGAAAAGAAACTGGAAAACACCCTTTTTATCTATGATCTGATGAAAAAAATTAAATTTCGTACTTCCGATTATCTGGTTATTGCCGCCTATCAGATTGCAGCTCACGCGACCCCTGACCAATTCGAACATAAAGTGGAACGAGCCAAAGCATTTTATGATCACATGAAAGCACAGTACCGCTTTCTCACTGGACAGGACGACTATATTTTCGCTGCCATGCTGGCCCTTTCCGATCTGGACGTGGACTCCGGTGTGACCCGTATGGAGCACCTCTATACTGAATTAAAACCTGAGTTCTCGCCGGGCAATAGCGTGCAAGCATTAACGCAGGTGCTGGTCCTCGGGGATGATAACCCGGAAGCGGGCGCTCGTGTATTGGCGTTAAATGAGACATTCCGCAGACGGGGGATACGATTGGATAAAACATACACCCTGGCTTCTCTAGGCATACTCTCCCTGCTGCCCGCTGACAGAGATACACTAGTAGAACAAGTTGAGGAAACATACGAATGGCTGCGCACACAGAAGGGCTATGGTAACTGGTCGATCAGCAAACAGGAATTGCTGCTGCTCTCGTCTTCACTGGTAGCGGTGCAATACTTGGAGGATCTTCGAAACGGCGTTTTGACCACGACTGTCTCCACTAGCATCACCAACATTATCATCGCCCAACAGGCTGCCATGACCGCTGCTGCAACTTCGGCCGCCGTTGTAGCTTCGTCTTCATCGAACTAAAGACTATGGAATGTATCGTACAAATTAAAACAGGCCCTCTGGAACCATCCAGAAGGCCTTCTTCATGTGAATCCATAAAGCTGTCAATCCTACGACTGAACAATTCCCGTGTCACGAAACTCCTCCATGAAACTATCCAACCAATCCGAGCCATAATCCAGTGCACCCATATCACTCTCGATAAAAGCAACATCCAGACCCATAACCCAGAATCTGCGAGCGATAATGAATAGATCTATAGCCTCTTCATCTTGTGTTGAGAAGCTTCGAATGGAACGATAGCCATTCAAGAGCGCATTCCACAACACTTCTTTTTGCTCACCAGACTGCCTCTTCCGGGCTTTCACCTGCGCAAGATCGTAGGCACGCCAACCTTTAGCTGCCCACTCAAAGTCATAATGGATAAACTGCCTGTCCTGTTGAAAAGCGTTATTGTTCCCATGCATATCGCCATGACACAGCCCTGTATCCAAACCTTGTTTGGTAGTGACGACGATGCGTGCTTTTAACTCTCTAGCAAACGTATGAAGAAATGATGATGCTTCATTTTTCTCACCAATGTAGTTAATGATTCGTTCAAGAGGCTCGTCAATTAGAAACTTCGTATCCAACTCATATCGTGGCTGGTCCAATACCACTTGCTCCATCGCCTTATGCAGCTCAGCCGCAGACTGACCAAATTTGTAACACGACTCTTCATCCTCAAGATTGTTCTCTGTCCCCTCGATGTAACGAAACATTACGGCCATTCGTCTGCCTTCTGCCGCATCCAGTACGGTATATCCGCTGCGATCTTTCTTCTCGATGTACTCTCCAATATCGGTATGTACTGATGAACCTAGAATGCCCTTTAATTGAGATAACAGGGATAGTTCGTAACGTACATCGTTTTCCGTAATTTCAGTACGGTAGACACGAAGAATATACATGCCCGTGGATGTTCGTACCCGGTATGTATCATTTAACCCTCTCAGCCAAAACAAACATTCTTCCCATGGTCCGATGTCATACTGATTACTCAATGCAAACTCCAGATATTTAGGGTTGAGCACTGAACGTAAAGCAGTCGGTTGGTTGAACATATGTATACTCCCTTTAGTTTAATATGATCATCACTATAGTTACGGATAATGATCGCTTCATCTATCAACCTATAACATAGTATATTTTTAAATTATTTTCCAGAATATATATTTAATCGGGTGAATGCTTAACTGAATTCGTTTCGCCTCCTTCTACATCTCTGAAGTTCATTAATTATAAGTGAGATTAGGGCCTGCGCTCTCTTAAAACAGACGAGCAGGCCCTATTATATTTGTTGGAAAAAGTCTTATTGGCCAATCTTACGATTCAAGCGCGGAAGCGAATTATGTCATAATATAATAGATCTGGATTCCTATAGATTAAGATGATTAAAAACGTTATAATTGAATATAATTAGCAAAATTGAGGAGGTTTGGAAATGAAAAAGCGATTATTTAGTATTCTATTCTCTGTAGCCATGATTACTAGCTTATTTGCTGGCGCTGCTTCAGCAAATGAAGCACCAGCAAAAGAACCAAAAGCTGTTGTAAACTCAGTTAAACTTAAACCAGTTGATGGGAATGACGACCTAGATGTATCTATTCAAGAATTATCAGATGGTACAGTTAGAAAAGTCATTAGTGGGTCAGGAAAGGCTGATGATAAACCTACTCGATATGATATTACGATTAACAGAGAAAAGAATACCTTTACTACCATTGAAACAGACCTCTCGAACGATCCAGAATATTCAATAAAACCATTTGCGCCTATATGGAGTAAACAAGTAAAATTATTAACATATGACCCAGTAGGCTGGGAAATTTGCTACTCAAAGGCGATTCTTTATTGGTATATGCAAAATGATTACGCCATTTATAGCAATGGCGGTTCCGCAACTTGGGCAGCTAATCCATCTCCTATAGACACACACTGGTATGTAGATTCGGAACAAACCCGGAGAAAGGATAAACCTGCTGCGGTTGGTCAAGAAACTGTCGCAAATTTTTCAAACTATGATTTTTTGAATGATAACTTATATACCTATGTTAACCACAATGTGTCAGTATGGGGATTTATGAATGGCTCCTTCGATTATGATGCTATTGAGGATGCAACTGGCGAAGCTAGCGTTTTGCTAACAAGCACCATCGAAATTTACTGATAAAAAAGAGATCAGGCATCAGATGCCTGGTCTCTTTTTTATTACCATTAATACAAAACTGATTAAAAATAAAACAAGATTAATCCAAATATACTTGAAAAATCCTTCACCAGAAGAGATATAAAGGCTTAATGGTAAAGACCAAATCACAAAAATTATAAATAATAAAATTCTTTGAGTTAAAGAAGCATATATCACTCCACAGGATGGAATAAGCAAACCAAAAACCAAAATAACGGTTGAAATTCCATTTGCATTAGGATCCATACTAACAAAAATAAAAGCAAGAATACCTATCAGACCACCGACAATACCCAGTACTTTTTCCATAACCATATCACCTCACAAAAATAATGAAAAACTGGTTTACTTCATTCTATAGGTTTTTTCTGTTTAGGTCATTTTTTAAAATAATGATTATAGTTTGCTCCTAAGCAGGAGACCTAATAGTACCCCTTAAGAAGACAGCCAAAAGAACACTTTATCTTCTGATGCTCATCTATTTTAGATACCTTGCCCTCCATACTCTTTATTGTTTGTCTCTTTTTGAGTAATAGAATATATTAATTGATGATGTACTTAGCTGCAGTAGCTTCTGGACAGAGAGATCCATTTCATATGCTAATTCAGATATGTATTCATAATCACTGGATTTAAGCCGTATAGACAAGCGCTTATCTTGAAATCCCAGTGAAGAATACGGCTTATTATCCAAGCTACCAATAATAAATCGATTTCTTTTATATGTTAGATTGCCGCGAAAGTGGATTTGAGCTGCATTGATGATTTCATCTTGTTCAAAACCCTTCAGAGTTGATGTTTCACAGATCGTTTTCATGGGCAGCTCACACAAGTAACTCAATTCAAATATACGTTCGTATTGATTGTTAACGCAGCCCCTATTATTCCCCTCCCGTTATTCCTGACCCCATCGATCCCCTACTTAAAAGCAATCACTTCCCTCTTGTCATTTCAGAAATAAATCATTGTTTAACACGTACTTCACGTATCAATCCGGTCGGAAATAAAGGCCTTTGTGGAGAGATGATCTCTCCGCAAAGGCCTTTTGCATGTACTACCTAAGTGTTGAATAACTGGATAATCGTTGGAATTTATCCTTGTTCAGCGAATGTGCCTCCTTTACAATAACTTTAGAAATTCCCGTATATCGATTTCTTCATTAAACAATATCCATATATGGTATAGCACTTCCTTAATTACGATATAAGCTCTTACTTGAGTTTATATAAAAAAATGATACAGGAGGCTATCGAATGTCCTTATTCAGATTCATTTTACCGTCTTCCAAGCTGGTATTGATTTGCTGTCTGCTGGTGCTTACAACGGTAAGCATGCTGTTCAACAGTCCAAAGGTGTTGTCACATGGTTACGTAGAAGGGCCGGCGAGCCGCGCTGCACTGTGTGCTTCGGGAGTCAACCAGGATTGCGGAAGTATCGTATATGAACCCCAAAGTCTTGAGGCGCCTAAGGGCTTCCCAACTACAGGACCTACGGACGGCCATATTGCAAGTGCTAACGGTGTGTTCCCTAAGCTTGATGAGCAATCCGCTACGCGTTGGTCGAAAGTGAATATGTCTAGTGGCAGTAATACGTTTACTTGGAAACTAACAGCTAACCATTCAACGGCAAGCTGGAAATATTATATTACGAAAACGAACTGGAATCCGAATGTACCTTTATCCCGTGATTCTTTTGACCTGACACCGTTCTGTTCCGTAGCCTATGACGGCAAGCAACCTCCATTTAGTTACACCAACTCATGCAACGTACCGGAACGCAGTGGTTATCATGTGATTCTAGCTGTCTGGGAGGTTGCAGATACTCCCAACGCCTTCTATAATGTCATCGACGTGAACTTCTCCGGGACGAATCCGGTTGATAATGTAGCTCCAACACCTCCAGCTTCCCTTGTGTCGACTGCAACTACAGCTACGAGCACATCCTTATCCTGGAAGGCTTCAATAGATAATGTAGGGGTAACAGGGTATAAAATTTACAACGGGGCTACCCTGGTAGGGAATGTATCCGGCACAACTACAAGCTATACGGTAACGGGTCTGACAGCAAGCACGACTTATACCTTTACTGTCAAAGCAGTCGACGCAGCAGGCAACGAATCTGCAGCCAGCAATAGTGTAAGCGTTACCACAACTACACCTCCAGCTAACGACACTACCGCACCAACATCTCCAGGCGGGCTGCACGTGATGGGAACACCGACCGCCTCCAGCATTCAGCTGATGTGGACGGCATCCACGGATAATGTCGGGGTGACAGGTTATAAAATTTACAACGGTTCTACTTTAGTTACAACGACATCCGGGACGGCAACGTCCTATACAGTAACCAATCTTGAAGCAAACACGACCTACAACTTTTCGGTTTATGCTGTTGACGCGGCAGGCAACCAATCAGCTGCAAGCACGGTCAGTGGTAAAACAGCAGCAGCTTCAACTGCACCTGCATGGGCAACCAACACCCAGTATACAGTGGGTACCATCGTCAGCTACAATGGCTTGACGTACAAGTGCCTCCTCACACACAAGTCTCAAGTGGACTGGATCCCTTCGGCAACACCAACCCTCTGGCAATTGCAATAACCGGATAGACTGAAGGATAATATGTAAATAATTTCATATAAATCCTGATTATAACCACAGCCGGTCCATTTTCATAGGCTCGGCTGTGTATTCTGGTTTCTGCTGAATGATCAGGCAACCTCTAACTTAACGCCGAAACGGCGATCACGTTATAATTTTAAGCGCATTTCGTACTGGCCAACATGATATACAAAACCTGATTTGACCAGGAAATCTTCCATCGGTTTCAGATGAGCTTCCATATTAAGGACACTGATCTTAGGAGATTCTGTATTAAGGATCATCTCTGTCAGGATGCTGCTTGCAACGCCTTTGCCCCGGTAATTTTGGTTGACTGCGAGCTGTGGAATATCACCTGTTTTTTTATCTATAATGCCATAGCCAACAATGCTGTGATCCTGACGTGCAACAACATAGATAAAAGCTTCCGGCACAGCGTAGATGGAATCAATTGAATTTTGCCAGGAGGGATCCTCATCCCAAAATCCCCTGAACTGCTCCAGATCGATCTTCTCCACACATTCCACCGTGCAGGTCGTTTGCGGTATGTATTTATCTTTTTGTAACTGGAAACATGAAAATTCTCTTTGAATTTTGAAGTTTTGTTTACTGTAAAGCTGAACGGCAGATTCGTTGGATTGGATGACTTCCAGCAAATATTGCTCTACATTTTTTTCTTTTAGCAGCTTTTGTATATTCAAGAGCAGATTTCTTGTTATGCCCTGCCGTCTGCATTCTTTTACAACACCTGTTCCAAGGTCATATGCGGTTGCCTTTCCATTCCAGTTTCGAAGTCCATTGATAACAAATCCGACCATTCTCTCATCCTTAAAGGCCCCCATAGATATTTCGGGGTGGTATCCCCTTCGTTGGAGCATTTGTTGAAACTTCCAAAAAGGCAAATCCATTTTAACCTGGTAGTCGGAAAACGCATCCACAAACACTTGGTGAAGTGTTTCCATGCTTATCTTGTCCAACATTTTATAAGTGTACATTAGGGCACTCTCTCTCCTTTGAAAAGATGAAAGCAATAACATATTAGGGCTCATGATCTCCTACCCTTTTTCATATGTCCTACTAAATAATGTTAACACTATACAGTGAAATCCGCACTATAAACGTCATAATTTCAACTATTTGGATCAGTTCGGAAAAGAGGTAGTGTCAGAGCATCCAACAATTAAAAAGCATACCTTAATGCACATTCGCATTAAGTATACTTCGCACTTCCTTCTTAATATTCAATGGGTAAAATTCCTTTTTAACTAAAATAGACCGCTCTCTGGTTAAGAGAATACGGTCTATGGAGTTAATATTCTATGAGGATACCGATTTTGTTAAACCTATTTTGGTGATAACCGTATCGTACGGGTCCAATTCCAAGGTCTCTTTTCCATACTCCGTATCGATCGTCGTTTTTTGAATTTGGTCACTATTGTTGATCACTACCAATATTTTACTCTCCGGATAATAAGTACACTCTGTATATAAGTTATCCGTGATGTACTTCGTCTCATTTAACTCATTGCCTGCAAAACGAATCAGATTCAGCAGCAGCCTTGTGTTCTCCCAACTGAATTCGAATGAAGGCAGATAGATTCCTTTTCCTTTACCAAAATCATGTGTAGACAATGTGACCATACCATCCGTGTCATCCACCACAGCAGCTGTTCCATCGGTAAGATATATGTTATTCTTCGCCGCTATTTTTGCCCCTTCCGGTAACAAACCATACTCATCGCGAGTCTCATATGTCCATTTTCCATGAACCACCCTGGCGCCAGTATCCTCATCCACCCCAAGAACATGTGCCATTCTGAAAAAGCTGTCGTACCCTTCTACCGCCGATGGCTGGTTGATGCCAATAAAGGTGCCGCCCTCATACACCCACTGAGTCAGTAAGTCCACACACGGGTGGTCATTCCAATGTTCTCCCCCGCTCCAGGCTGAACCAGCAGAGCCGGCATTGATCACGACATCTATATGCTGCAGTACACCCTGACGGATATCTTCAAAAGCAATGAACTGCACTTCAACCGGTAAGCCCGACAAGGCTTCATTTACATGAATTAAGTCATGCATAACCGTTTCATGGAAATGGCCAGATAACGTCCACGATCTTAATTTGCCCCAGCTATGCAGAACAGCTACCTTGGTTTTTATTTGATAGGGCTTGCCTTCATGATGCAGCTCTTTTATTTCCCTGAACTCGTCCGCAATCTTCTCAATATAATCGCAAAAGTCCGGGTAAGGCTCAACCAGATGCAGATATCCACCCAATCCAATCCGGTCAATCGGCTCTCTGAGCAAGGCGCGCCTTATATTGATCCAGTATTTTTTGGCATCCAGCGTGGGATCTCCGCCCTCCTTAAAAGTAGGAAGTCCGCCTAAGCCAACCGGAAACAAGTAGGGATGCAGCCGGATCTCATGGGTATCGACGTTGACACCTGAACACATCCTTGCCTCATAACCGGAGAACACACATTTAATCATCCCGTCGAATCCAAACTCCTGAAAACGGTCATTATAAGGCTCCATGCCAACCCAGCTATCATCATAGAAGACGTACGCCAGCTTGTCGTGATGATGCACGATATCAATTAACTTCTTGCCGAATTCGATAACAAAATCATTGATAAATGCCATCCAATCCAGCTTGCGCTGCTGTGCCGGAATATGAGTCACTCGATATTTGCCGCCATTCACAAAGTCTTCGGCAGAGAGCGAATATCCGTATTTTTTAGCAAACAGATCAAGCGCTCTTGAACTTACTGTAAAATCGTATGAACCCCAATCCGAGAAGAGATGGCGATTCCGCTCATCACTGCCCCAGATCCAGGCGAAATTATAAAATAATGAGGTGAACCGGACCACCGTTGTTTCCTGATGCTGCTGACACCAATTCTCCATCCATTCCAGCAAATATGTTTGCGTTTCCGGATAGATCGGATCAATCTGCATTAAGTGCTCTTTGTCCCAATGGTTCGTGGTGTGATTGTACATCGAAATCTCTTCCCAGATCCGATAGGCCATGAAGCTTACTGTGTATTTATGCCAAGGGACAATGCCGGTAATGACCACATGGCCGGATTCCCTTTCATAATTCCACAGTCCTCTTGGCACTTCCTCCCCGGTTGTCCGGTCGTAGACCTGCCAGTATTTAAACGCCTCTTTGGAATCATTCACCTTGAATTGTTCAGCAAAAAAATCTTCCATCAGATAGAATGATACATCATCTTGTACAGCTACCTTGGGATTCGTAATTAGAAAACATTGCTGCAGCTTATCCGTATTACGGGACGCCCATTCGTTATGATCCCGGATAATGCAAATCGTCGAGTAAATGCCATATCCAGCGTTAATAATCTCATCAGACAATTGCGTACCGTCACTGTCACGAATGACATCGGCCCCCCATCGCTCGGCAAGTTGTAAAGTCAGATCCTCATAACCGGCTTCCCCCGGCAGCGTAAAGGAGCCTTTGCTTGGTTTGGACAATTGGGTTCCCTCCCTATCTCAACATATCGGACAGAAAAGCGAGTGCCAGGCCCTGACCCCAGCCCTGAATCCAATCTTTTGGAATATTGCGATAGCCATCCCGATCCTTCATCACCGCCGTACCACCCGATACACCAAGCACACGTCCATCTTCACTTATGTTGTTCAGGATACCTTCCAATGCTTTTTGCACGTATTTTGTGTGTAGCGGATTACCGTTGTTGATCATGGCTGCTGCAATACCTGCAGAAGCCGACACCTCTTCATACGAATCCTCGTCGTCCAAAACCGTCCGCCACAAGCCGTTCTCGGTCTGAACGAGCTTCAGAGCGGCTAGTTGATCCCGCAGCGAACACTCGACGTCCATACATTGTGGATATAAGTACCAGTCTTTCAACTGAGGTTTCACCTGAGACATGGTATAAGCTCCCCAGGCGTTCGCTCTGCCCCAGTAAAATCCAGACATATGATCCTTGTTGACATTGTTGTAGCCGTGGTACCACAGTCCGCTACTCGGGTCCTGAAGGTATTTGATATGCCAGTAGTACTGATTCAGAGCATCCTGAATCATGGCCTCATCTTTTAATTTGCTTCCTACACGGAGCAGGAAAAATGCCGCCATAAACAATGTATCCGCCCATGCCTGCTCGGGAAAATCATTGGAAATGGATACGGTATGCTGCAGCACGTTATCTCCGAATCTAAGCGCATGATTTTGCAGATAATCCACCTTGCTCATCACAATATCCCAATATTTCTGATCCCCAGTTTCTTCATATAAAGTAATCAGCATATGGCCCATCGCGCATGTATTTACGGTCCAGTCCGGCAAGCCCAGCTCGATGTATTCATCCGCCCATTGGACAAGCCTGTCCAAAATCTCTGTATTCCCTGTCGTTTGATAAGCTCTGGTTACACCATAGTATGCCACACCGCAAGGCCAGTCCCATGTCAAATCCATCGCCAGTGTTTTTTGGGTAACGTTATCAATGACTCTTAAAATTTCTTCTCTGTCATATTTCACTTGAAGCATCGGTGATTCCCCTCTCCTGGCGCACACGCCCCCAAATGCGCTTGAGAGCTGTCCGTCCTTCGTTTGAAAACGCTTTACTTATTCCATTGTACGCAGTAAAATAGTTTCAATCTAAGCATATTCGCAACAAAACTGAGCAATTTCAATCATTTATGAATGGGAGTTATCGAATGTGCCCAGAAAAAAGCAACCCATTATTGAATACCGTCACTACAGCTTGCCGATCCACTTTCCTATTCTGCTGTTAAGCGGTGAACGTTGGAAAATCTCCGATATCAAAAGTGAACATCTCCATTTCCACAACCATTTGGAGATTGGCATTTGCCATTCAGATAGCGGCATGATGGAGATCAAAGGTGAATCAGTACCTTTTAAAGCCGGTGATGTGACCTTTATCCCCAGATATCTTCCTCATACAACGTATAGTTCACCCAATGAAGCCAGCTTATGGTCTTATCTCTTTTTCTCACCAGAGGATCTCTTTCAGCATTCGTTTAAAAGTAGTACCTACAGTAACTTTGAGCCCAATTGGTGGGCAATTCAGGGAATGAACTGCATATTAAACAGGGAGGATCATCCGAAGGTTTATACACTTGCGACATCGGTCGTAGAGGAATTGAAGCAAAAAGGTCCTTACTATCAGGAAAGTGCCTATGGCTTATTGCTATCCCTTTATATCGAACTCCTGCGAATCCATTCCCGGAATGAACCCTTGGCCGATCAAGAATCGCAGCATAATCTAAAAGGCGATCTTGTTATTTCTCCGGTTCTGGAGTATATCACCAAAAACTATATGTCGCCCATTACCATCGATTTTCTCGCTGATCTGTGCCACCTAAGCACCACCCATTTCCGAAGAAAATTCCATGACATCATGGGAACCGCACCTCTGGATTTCCTAAACAGCACCCGGATTGAAGAAGCCTGCAAGCAATTAAAAAGCACGGACGCTTCCATTCTTTCAATCTCCGAGCAAGTTGGTTTTCAGTCCATTTCCAGCTTCAACCGATGTTTCTCCAGACTTATGGGCGAGTCACCCAAACAATGGCGTAAAGGCGCACAGTCCGAAGCGCAATCTGCGAAAGCCTCCATTTTGGAGTTTACGGGGTGGATGTAGGGAAGGGATATCTGCGATAGAGTTTATAGACAAATTAAAGACGCTTCGGGAGCAAGTCTCGCGCGTCTTCTTTGAACTTAAATGTTTAGTTTAATTGCCATGCTAAATGTACCACTCACTGTACTACACATTACAAAAACGACTTAACACTTGAATGATTTGATCCTTGCTCATTGGTGCATCATGTCCTGGAACATACGTAGTAAATGAAAGGTCCTTCAAAAACTCAACATATGCTCTCATTTTAATAGGATCAATCTTGCCTTCCCCATGATAGTAATTTCCACTATGTGCATCACCTGCAAATAAAATTCCGGTTTCTTTTAAATATACAACACAAGAATCTTCTTCATGAGGTCCGCCTACCTTTAGTATCTGGCAAGTGGTATCCCCCAAATCTAGCGTCAAAGAATCCTCGAACATGATCGAACCCGTGCTAATCATAATATCATCAAACGTATCATATTCTTTTTTCATACAGTTATAGGCAAAATCTATTTCTTCTTTTGTCTCCAGGCGTCTTAAGACAGATTCTTCATCCCATTCCCATCCTTTTAGTCTCTGGAGTATTTCGTTCGTTGCCGATGAGACTATGGTTTCTCCATCAAACGCATGCATGCCAAAAGTATGATCCCAATGCCAGTGGGTGATCAAAGCATATTTGGGACGTGGCAGATCTTGCTCATCCAGACACTTGATAAATGCATCGAAATGCGATTTTGAGTTGCCACAATCAATCATAATGGAGAAGTTTCTACCTAAAACATACCCTAGAACAGGTCTATCTGTTTCTCTGACACTTTCGGAATAATAAATAGATTCATTTATTTTTTTCAGTTCCATAATATAGCGTTCCCACCTTTATCATACAGACTTAAGATGTACTATACCAAATCTCTCAAGCCAAAAAGAGAAAAATGAGTTACAACTACAATATGGGCTATCCAAAATCTTGATAAAAGATTTTAAGAACAGCCCATATTAATTTCCATCTATTTATCTCAAAAAACAAAACCGTGAGGCAATTCTACAATACCTCAGTCGTAAGCGTGAACCCTTCAATGACGACATCTTCGTCCACTTCAATCATGATACACCGTCTGCCTTGAAAATTCACTTGTTTCACATATCTCAAGTCTTGTGGGCTAACCGAAATTGTAGCCACTTTGGTTTCAATCTTAATGGACTTGGACGTAAACTTCGGCATGACACTGGTCGCTTTCATTTCATAATTCTTGTTGTCGACGATGGTTTCAAAGGCACGTTCCACCTTCTCAGACGTCAGGTCCTCTACACCGCTTGCAGTCAGTACACGTTCCAGATCTTTATAATCCAGCTTCGGAGGTTCTTCTTCATGTGACTCTTCGTTAATTTCGATGACCCGGTTGATCTCCTCGTACACATGTGCAATTGTGGCTGAGTCGAGCTGTTCACCGGCCACTTCCTTCACGATATCTTCGAAGATCGCCCGTTCTTCCAGTGCTGTCACAGACCTTTCTCCATTCAATACATTTTCAACAAAATGCGGATCCGGGAAATTGGATTTCCCTGTGCAATATAGAACACGATTCACATCGGAGTAGTTGTCCGTCACGCTGGGGTACAGAAACCCTTGCTCTGGCGTGCTTAATTTAACAACCGGATCTACAATGACATTGTACTTAAATTCTCTCTCCACGTAATCAAACAAAAGTGTTTTCCGCTGCTTCTCCGTAGAGTTCACGCTGCACAGAATGAATGGATGTGCAAACACTTCGTTTTTCTCGCTTTCTTCCGCTTCATCGTTTCGAGCCTTGGTAGGCAAGTAATACTGTCCACGAACAAACGTGACCACCATATCCCGTTCATACTTGGCATCTGCCAGCATTCTTTCCACCAACAGGAGCATCAGGTCCTGCCACTCCTCCGGATCCCCTGTTACCAATGCTTGGTGAAGCATCACCTGAGCCGGCTCCTCCGCTTGCTCCTGGAACCTCAGCTCAAACAATTTCTGATCCAGCTCGCCCGTTAGCAATTTTTTGAAATTGCCCATATACAGTTCCTGCTTCTCTCTATCCACCAGTTCAAACGGATGACGCTCCCAATGATAAATCTCGTTCGTTTCCTTCGTAATATACACGTTGAGTATATCGTAAATATTCAGTAGATCATGATCCATCTTAAACTGTTTGCGTATATGCGCGACTTCTTTTTTATTCATGATTCGTTAGACAACTCCTCAAGTAAATTGGCCTTACAAGTATAAACGATATAAAAAACCTTCGCTATATAAGTTCAACTAAAGAATATTTTCACTGGTACTCCGATGACAGAACAACCTTCCGATTGCTGTTATCCCCAGATTTTTTTGACTTCTTTTTTTAATGGTAAAATCTGGAGATAGCTTATGCTTCCGATGTAGCTTTCTTTTAGAAAGCTTTTAGGCGAAGTGTACGCTTTCGAAGTAGCTTTCTTACAGAAAGCTTGTAGCTTCGCTTCTTCAGTATGTCATCTAAACAGAAAGACGCATCAGGAATGATTCCCGTGCGTCTGCTCTCGTTATTTAATGCTTATCTTTTAATTATAAGCCGCCTGGCACCACATCTGCATTCAACAGTAGTTCACGGCTGGGAGAAGCTTTCCTCGTCTCACGCAGAAACAGTAACCCCATGAACAAGGACACTACGCCAATAATAATCAGCAATGCCCCCAACTCCTGACTGTAGGCGGTTAACGCCCCATCCCGAAAAGCCATTCCACGAATCAGGCGGTTAAGCCAGTTCATCGGTAATGCCCATGCGAATATTTGGAACGGTTCAGGAAATGCCAGCGGCGTTAGTTGAATCCCCGTAGCCAGAAAGGACGGATACAATACAAAGCTGGTTCGCAGACTGACTTTGGACGAATCTCTGGCCGTGTACCCAATCAACATCCCCAGAAGTGACAAGGCGAAGGCATAAATAACCAGTGGGATGATAAAAAGATAAGACTCCGCTTCAAACCGCATTCCCCCCACCTGCTTTAACAATCCATAGGATAAAAGCAGCGAAAGAGAACTCAGCACAGCGTAAGGCACACACCGAATCCATAGCTGGAAAGGTGAATTTCCGTTTGTAAACAGTTTTCCTTCCTGACGCAGCCGAGGTGCAATTGAGCCCGCTGCACTTGTTGTAATCATCAATACAACGATATTCACAAATCCAAGCACCATAAAACCAACATAACTGGAGGTTGGATTAAACAGCATCCGTTGCTGAAGGGACAACGGCGAT
This sequence comes from Paenibacillus sp. NPDC056933, assembly GCF_042674385.1. Lineage (NCBI taxonomy): Bacteria > Bacillati > Bacillota > Bacilli > Caryophanales > Paenibacillaceae > Paenibacillus > Paenibacillus sp. NPDC056933. The sequence goes on from NZ_JBHUQN010000008.1 coordinate 74,635, forward strand.
ACAATTCCTTTAGCTGTTTCGGCATCCATCCCTTTCTGGATCAGACGTGTCATGGAAAGGGTCATATTTTCCGTCTGGATGATCTCCTGAATCGCGGTCCGGATTCCGGTTAGCCCCGAGGGCATTGTGTTATCCATCAAGATGCCGATATTCGTCGATTTTCCCTGCTGTTGACGTAATCCCAATTGATTAGGAAGCATAATGACCGCTACAGCCTGCTCGTTGGCAAGTAATGTTTCCGGACTCATTCGGTTCGCATATACACTTTTGACACTCATATATTGCGAGGCATTTATTTTGGAGATCAGCTGCCGTGAATATTCACTATGATCCTCATCAATGACCACAACTGGCGATTTGCTAATTTGATTGTGTGAGAACATTAAACCAAAGAACAGGGCTGCAATAAGCGGGCCGATAAAAATCAATCGAACATACTTACTTCCCGATACGTACTTCCACTCGTCAATCAGTGAGTTCATCAAGTTTCACCTCTGCTGTCATCCCGGGAAGCAAATCTGCATTCAAATCCATCGATATTCGGACCAGGTACATACTTAAATCGGCTTGCCCTTTTTCCCGAGACATGCGCAAGCTCGCGAATTGCGGGGCAGATGAGATGGACGTAACTACCCCACTGACCTGTGTTGGCTGATCCAAATACGGAAAATGAACATCAATGCTTTGATTCACTTCAAGCTTTTGAACTTCACTTTCCTGTATATAAAGATCCGTATAGTAATTATTCTTTTGCAGAACAGCCAGCGGTACTCCTGCTTGTACCTGATCTCCCTGCTTTACAGCAACTCGGTCGACCAAACCATCATACGGTGCGAGTACATCGACATCTCCTTCCCCAGCTGATTTCACTTTGAATAACACTTCTCCCTCTTTCACGGAGTCACCTGCCGACGCACCCGCCTCTACAATCGCCCCAGGACTATTTTGATACATCACTGTCGTTTGCTCTGCCTCAAGCATGCCTTGTTTCCTGCTCTCGGCCTGACTTACAGCATCATTCCCTTTAACAGCCAGAAGTGAACCTCCAACAATGAACACCATCGCAATTCCAATATACAAACCTGCTTTTATCTTCATTCTTTTATCTCTCCCATTCCCCATCCTCGTATATGGTTAAATCTGCTGCCTGTTTTTACTTTTCATCATTTTGTTGACTGCGTTCTCGGCAGCTTCCATGATCACTTCTCCCAAAGTGGGATGAGGGTGAATGGTCATGGCCAGATCCTCCACGGTTGCACCCATTTCGATCGCAAGTGCGAGCTCCGATATCAGTGTCGATGCCTCCACGCCAACGATTTGCGCACCAATGACGATTCCTGAGGTCGGGTCAGCCACAATTTTCACAAATCCTTCGGTTTCCCTTAAAGCCAATGCTCTTCCATTGATCCCGAAAGAAGATTTTCCAATAACCATCGGGATGGCCTGTGCTTTGGCTTCCGTCTCACTCACTCCAACACTGGATAGCTCTGGATCAGAAAAGACAACAAGCGGAATCACCTTGTAATCCACTTTGGAGGTATGGCCTGCAATGGCCTCTGCTGCTACTTTCGCTTCGTAAGATGCCTTGTGAGCGAGCGCCGGACCGGCTGTTATATCTCCAATGGCATAAATATGCGGGATAACTGTTCTGCACTGTTCATCCGTTTCCACCAGTCCCCTGTTCGTTACGGGCAAACCTATGCGTTCCAGTCCTAACTGGCCGTCTGTATTGGGTTTTCTGCCGATCGTGACCAATATGTATTCAGCCGTAACCTTGTGCTGTTCCTGATTCCTCGAATAATGCAGTGTAATGGAGTCGGCATTCTGCTCCGCCTTTTCAGCAATCGCTCCGGTTACGAGGTGGATGCCGTCCGCCTTCAATTGTTTGACTACAGGGGCCGCAAGTTCCGCCTCGAATCCGGGCAATACTTGAGCTCCTCCCTCCAGAATCGTTACCTTTGTTCCGAATTTGGCATACATCTGTCCAAGCTCCACACCAATATACCCTCCGCCGATCACAACCAGACTACTCGGAACCTCCTGCAGAGACAGTGCTTCTGTGGAAGACAAGATACGACCTCCAACTGGAAATGCTGGCAGCTCAATCGGACGAGACCCCGTTGCAAGTATGAGGTTTTTAAAAGAAAGGCTTTGCTCCTGTCCAGCTTGCTGGATCATCACTGTGTACTCATCCACCAGACGGGCCTCTCCTTCGAGAATGGTCACACCCGCAGTCTTTAACAAATAGTGGACGCCACCTGCCTGTTTATTCACAACCCCCTGCTTGAACTCCTGAGCATTCCTAAAAGTCGCTGCCGCTTCAGCTTGATTGAACTGTCTGAACAAATCATGGCGATGTGATTCCGCAATTAATGCTTTGGATGGTATGCAACCCACATGCGTGCAGACCCCGCCAAGCTGTTTACGTTCGACAATTGCCGTATTCATCCCCAGTTGGGAAGAACGCAGCGCCGCCACATACCCTCCCGGACCTGATCCAATAACTAACGTATCTACCAATTGAAGCTTACCCATATCCTGATACCTCCTGATTTGAAGTCGATTTAAAATATGATGACCGTAATATATTATAACCATCATATTTTAAGGGCGTCAACAACTTCACTTGCCCTTTCATCAACCCACAGCTATCCAGTCGCCAAATTGACAGGCTTTATTATGATGACTATAATATTTTAAAAGTATAGAAATTGAACTTCACATTTACACAAGAACGGAGAGGACAGAATTACTTCTTTAGTTCAATTTCTATAGAATGATGAAGCTATGGAGTGAATGACAATGCCCTATCCCAAAGGCCATAAAATAAAAGTACGAGGTAAAATTGTTGAGAGTGCTGCTCGGGCTTTTCGCACCAATGGTATCCAGGATGTCAGTGTCCCGTTCATTATGAAGGGAGCCGGATTGACTCATGGAGGGTTTTACTCACACTTTGACAACAAAGAACAACTGGTCGCCGAAGCCTGCGAATATGCCATCAGCGATACCATCGCACTCCTTCAGAAAGTCGCTGATCAGGAAGAGCAGAATCCCAAAATTAATACAGTCATCGATTATTATCTCAGTCCCTATCACCGCGACAAAACGGAAATGAGCTGCATTTTCCCTGCCCTTTCCGGTGAAATATCCCGCTCCTCCGAAGAGGTTCGGCAGGTATTCACTCATGAACTGGAGCGGATGGTCGCTTTTATCTCCAATCTGGCAGATATGGATGTGTCCAAAGGTCGTGCACTGTTCAGCACCATGGTTGGCTCGCTTGTTCTTGCACGTTCTGTTAATGATCCTGAACTAAGCGACAGCTTTCTATCCGTGGGCAGGCAGCAAGCCAAAGAAATGGTTATGAAAGGTTAGAAAACACAAAAAACACGTCCATAATGGCGTGTTTTCTGTAATCTTTTGTACCAATCGTTTTATCCGACAATTATTCAGCTTAGCATCTTACATATTTGCGCTTGAACCCCGTACGTCCTTTTTCGACTGCCTTTTGAATGTTATCGGAAGCTTGTAGAAACTTGCTCTTCGGCTTGTCTTTGTTGACTTCAACAGGCCCCACAGCCTTGGCAATCTCCACCGCCTGCTCATGCAATGGAAGATAGGATACGCCAACGGTGTATAGGAAGTTGTTCATGGAATACTTGGTGCGTTCAGGTGATTCATGGATCGTCTGTTGTACCTGTCCAAGCATATCGTTCAGTTTACTTTCCTCAAATTCATGATCTGGACGGCTACCAAGCAACCAGCAATAACAGCTCCAGCCTGCCGACATTTTCAGTTCATCCCCGCTTGCAATCCACTTGTCCGAAACCGCTTGGGCAATGTCGGTCTCCGCCAACGTGACGGAAACGATGAAGTCAGAGATCATGTAAAAATAAGCGGCGTCGATCCAACGGTCAAAATCAGCTTCCGTCATCGCTTGGGGATCGGCAATCACGCCAGCAAAGTACATGGCATCATAGTTCCCTGTAGCGTAAAGCTGCTCAGCCAAAGGTTGATCCTTTTTAATTTTCTTCGCCATGGGTTTCATCGCTCCGGTTGCCACCCCAAAAAGCGGTTCTTGTGCGCCATTGGCCATATATATTTTCTTGGTTCGTTCTTTGCCCAGTGCCTCCAGCTCTTGCATTACTTCATCCAGATTCAATTCCCAACACCCCTTAACCCTATTAAATTTTTATGCCTAATCAAACAGACGCTTATGTTTGTCGAAAAACTGGTGGAAAAATCGCACATTGTCCAGTTCGAACCATTCTGCCGTTTGCAAAATCGTTCCGTCGAGATTGTAAATTTTAGCATGAAGCGTCCCCAAAACAAAGGGCGAGTGCGTCGAAATAATAAATTGACTATCAAAATAACGCGCCAAATCATTGATTTGCTCTGCCAGCCTGATTTGGTTAGCAGGAGAAAGCGACGTTTCTGGTTCATCCAATAAATATAATTGGCCCGGAAGCAGGTACTCTTCGAAAAACTGCATGGAAGTTTCCCCATTAGAGTATTTTTCCTGAGAAAACTGAATGTTATCCAGTTTTTTCTTAAAAGCATAGGAATGCTCTAACTCTTCTGTCTCGGCTTTGCTCATTCCTTGCTGAATCTGTTCATACAACAGTCCTTCGCGGAGCACATTTGCTTGCTGAATTTTCTTAATTTCATACAAAATGTCCTCTGACTTGATGTATCGGCTCCCTTCCGGCAGTTGCCGGATGACACGCTCTTGTTCGTCATGCCCAAACTCATAACTGCTCATATCCAGAAAACGCTGTACATAGGCGCTATGTCCATAAGTTGTCATTCGTTCAGAACCCTTGATTCCCAACTTGTTGGCGATCACGTTCAGCAAGGTGGATTTGCCAGAACCGTTGCTGCCATAGAGCACCGTAACTCGATCAAAAAAAAGGGCTTCCCCTGACATATGCTTGAATACATGATCAGGATATATATTGGGATTGCTGGAAATTTCCGAAGACAGTTTGAAATTGCTTAAATAAATCATCTGCTCACTCCTTATCCCTCATTCTGTTAGAGGACGGACGACCGCACACATCCTGGGCCAACAAATGGATAGCTCAGAAAGAATTCGCACAAGACACCTGAAAGAATATAACTTCTTCGCAGGCGGACATTTCTCCTTTCTTATACTTATTCCGACAACATTCTAAATACCTGCCACTTGTCTAATCGGGAAGGCTGCTTCCACCAGTTGAGCATCATTTGTCCATGTCCAAGCAACGTCTAGCTATGGCTGGGAACGTCGCTCATCGTTTAAGTTCAGTTTAGTTCTACTAACGAACCCGAGATGAGGAAGGATGCGATAAGATGAGCAACAACCAAGTGTTGGGCTTTGCCCCCGCCCTGGGCTGGAATTCGTGGAATACCTTTACGTGGGATATTAACGAACAGTTAATTCGGGATGTCGCTGATGTGTTCGTATCGGAAGGTTATCTGGCTGCTGGCTACGAGTATATTGTCATTGATGATTGCTGGAGCCTGAAAGAACGGGACGCAAGTGGCAATCTCGCAGCAGATCCCGAGAAATTCCCGAGTGGAATGAGAGCGCTCGCCGACTATATTCATGGCAAAGGACTGAAGTTCGGCATGTATTCATGCGTTGGTACGCATACTTGTGCCGGGTATCCAGGCAGCTTTGAGCATGAATTCCAGGACGCTGCGCTTTTTGCCGAGTGGGGCGTTGATTATTTGAAGTATGATTATTGCTTCAAGCCACGCCATATCTCGGGCGAGCTGCTGTACAAACGGATGAGCCTCGCACTCAAAAACTGCGGACGGGACATCCTGTTCTCCGCCTGCAACTGGGGAGCCGACGACGTATACGACTGGATTCGGGAATCGGGTGCTCATATGTACCGCTCTACCGGTGACATCCGTGATAACTGGGAATCAGTGAAAGAACTTGCCCTGTCGCAGTTAGGCAAACAAAGCTACACCGGCTCTTTCTGCCATAACGACATGGACATGCTGATTGTGGGTATGTACGGTGGGAGCAACAATGATTATATTGGCAGCATCGGCGGATGCAACGACATTGAGTATAAAACCCACTTCTCGCTCTGGTCCATGATGGGGTCACCGTTGATGATCGGATGCGACGTGCGCAAAGCCAACCAAATTACAAAGGATATTCTGCTGAATCCCGACCTGATTGCCATCAATCAGGATGTGGAGGCACGCGGAGCTTACCGTATTAAGCCAGAACCGCAGTGGTTTCACACAGACGATGTATTTATGCTGGTGAAAGTGCTGACAGACGGCGATCTGGCCATCGGTTTCTTCAACCTGAGCGATAGCCAGCGAGAACTTTCCCTGCAATTTTGGGACATGGGCCTGCCTTACGCTGCCGGTTACGCCCTGTCGCTGTACGACTGCTGGGAACATAAGGAGCTGGGCGAGTTCCGTGAACGCTTCGCCCCAGTTGTCGCAGCACATGATTGCCTCATTGTCCGGGCCAAGCTGGTGAAGTAGATGGTCAGCAATCGCCTGTGCCAGTCCTGTCAGGTTCCGCTTGCGGCGGACGATGTGGCCATCTACCTGAAGCTGGTATCGCGCTCTGCCCAGCAATTTTCGTGCATCGACTGCCTCGGCATGAAGCTGAATTGCGGGCGAGAGCCCATTGAGAAGCTGATTCGTTATTTCCGGGAATCCGGCAACTGCGCCCTGTTCCGCTGAAGCTCTGTTGGTTCCGCATGCAGCATCATGTACGCTGATGGCGTATGTGATGTTGCTTTCTTGAATACTTTGGAAAAGTATAACGGGTCATTGTAACCCACGGAGTAGGCCACCGATTGAATGGGCAAGCCCGACATCTTTAGTAGTTCGCAGGCTCGCCGAATTCGGCAAGATGTAATATACTCCAACACAGATTTGCCGGTAGCTCCCTTAAACCGGCGAAACAAATAGCTGCGCTCCAGATTGACTGCCTTTACGATCTCCGTGACGGTCAAGGTTGGCTTCCAGTAGTTCTGCTCGATGTATTTTCTCGCCAGCCAGACATAATCCTTGGTATCCATCTGCGGCTCCTTTGGATAATACTCCATGTAATAGGAAAGAAGGAGACGTAAACGGGCATCCGCCCGAAGCATTTCATAGGGTGATGCGCCCGCGTTCCACGCCAGATGAAAAAAGGGCTGCAGCGTCTCCCGCGTGACCGTCACCACAGGTTCTACCTCTGAGAGCTCTGTCAGCTCCAGCAAACGCCCTGCATCCTCGCCGCTGAACTCTACCCAAACATACTCCCACGGATCATGCGGGTCAGGGTAATAGTAGATCTCCTTCTGCGGAAATATGATAAAGCTTTCCCCCGCATCAAGCTGAAACACGCGGCCGCCCGTCTCAAGCGTCCCTTGGCCGCGAATAATATAGTGCAGCGCATAAACGTCACGTACTCCTGGCCCCCATTGGTGAAGGTTGGCTGGCTTGTGACCGCCGCTGATAAAATATAAATGACTGGCTCTGCTGCTCTCATGCCAAATCGGATTCAACCTTGATTCCCCCTAACGCATATATCAATTTTTATATATAATCCATGCATTCTTATATTTTGTTTGAATACTGGAAAGCTCCCTGAAAGTTGCTTATTATGAAAATAGAGGGCATCTCGCCCACACATTTGTAAGCGCATCCATACATCTTTGATCGGCATGATTGATATACGCTTTATCCAGAGAGGAGAATGTTGTGTTGCTTAGAATGGTAACGGTAGAACACGGACAAGTGCAAGGGCTGCCCGCGGCGGACCCGCGTATTACCAGCTTCAAGGGAATCCCTTTTGCCGCACCTCCTGTAGGTGGGAATCGCTGGCGCGCTCCGCAGCCGCAGTCCAATTGGAATGGAATTCTGAAAGCTTTTGATTTTGCCCCTACCTCCATGCAAGCCAAAACGGTTATAGACGATAACAACATCTATACCCGCGAATGGGCCGTTGATCCGGATCTGCCTATGGACGAGGATTGTCTGTATCTGAACGTCTGGACACCTGCCAAACGAACAGATGAGAAACTGCCTGTCTTTGTCTGGTATTTTGGGGGAGGCCTTCAGGTCGGGAACACCGCCGAAATGGAATTTGATGGCGAGCGGATTGCTCGCAGAGGCATTGTCGTCGTCACGATCAACTATCGACTGAATGCTTTCGGCTTCCTGTGTCACCCCGAGATCAGTGCCGAATCTCCCCATGCACCCGCCAACTTCGGACATCTCGATCAGCAAGCAGGTACCCAGTGGGTCAAACGCAACATCGCCGCCTTTGGCGGTGATCCTGACCAGATCACGATCGGCGGGCAGTCGGCAGGCGGAGGCAGTGTGCTCAGCCAGATGACCTCTCCGCAAAATAAAGGCTTGTTCCAGCGAGCCGTCATTATGAGCGGTATAGCTACCGAGCTGTACCCGAAGGTCCGCGTGCCTTCTGTCCGCTCCACACTGCGGGAAGCAGAGCAGGAAGGGGTTGAATTTTTCCGCTTCCTGGGCGTATCCTCTCTGGCAGAGGCCAGACAACTGGATGCCGAATATGTTCGCGACAAAGCTCTGGAATACAAAGGCTTCTGGGGCACCGTCATCGATGAACAATTCTGTGCAGGCGATCCGTTTACCCGCTTTATTCAGCAGGAACGTGAGCCAATCCCCGTCATGCTGGGACATACTTCTTCGGAATTCTGGACCCGACCTGCCGCAGCCAATATGGAAGAATTGAAACAGATGGCCGCAGAGCTATTTGGCGAGGAGGCTCCTGCCTTTTTGCAGCTATGTGAGGCTGATGCCGGCCAAACAGAGCGTGCCCTGCAGCACGCATCTGTCCGCATGATCCAGCATGCCATCCTGCTCGCCATCCGCGCGAACAGCGGTCATCCTTCTGAAACGCCGCTCTACTATTACAACTTCGACGCCGAGATTCCTGGCTGGGACCAGCCGGGTACCTTCCACTCCGTCGATCTGTGGTTTTTCTTCGAAACACTCGCCAAGTGCTGGCGTCCTTTCGTGGGCAAACATTACGATCTGGCCCGCCACATGTGCAACTATTTGTCTAATTTTATTGCTACAGGTGACCCGAACGGCCCAGATGCCACCGGAAATCTGATGCCTCATTGGATTCCTTGCACCACGGAGCAGCCGTATCTCATGGAATTCGGAGATCAGTCTCAATTACAGAAGGCAGACCCCGGACCGATGCTTACGTTTCTAGTGGAGCAGTATTTCAAAAAGCAGAGTGCTCATGTTGTTTAAGACATGAAGTTTGCCTTCTCATCTGATATGTATGGGCCATGCTGACGCATGGCTCTTCTTTACCGTGCGAATAGTCGAGTTTATGCTAATTCACCTACTTGAGCGCCTTCTCCACCATAGAATCCCGATGTGATACTGCATAGTCTTCTCTTAAAATACCGTACATTTCCATATCAATAATTCCTTTGCCTGACCATAAGGTAGCTTGTCTAAGCGTTCCCTCATGGATGAAGCTGTTTTTTAATAACACCTTTTTCGAATGTTCATTTGCAGGCATCACTTCTGCCTGAATTCGATTGACGTTAACCCTCGTGAACAAAAATTCGAGCAACATCCCCACCGATTGGGTCGCAATCCCCTTCCCCCAATGTGATTCAGCCAAAAAGTAACCGATCGTCACCATATTCACTTTCAGGTTAAAATCGACGACCTCAATAATGCCAAGCAACCGATCGGGTCCATTATTCGCGAATATGCCCCACTTCACTCTTGATCTCTTATGATAATCTCTCTCGAAATGTCCGATCATCTTCTTCACTGTCTCTTTATTATGTTTGGGTATGATACCGCAGTATTCGAATACATTGTCATTATCATAGATTTCAAAAACTTCGTTAGCATGCTGATCTTCAATCTTTTTCAATACCAATTCATCTGACTTTAGGATCGGAAATTGATCATAAACTGCCTCCACATTCATTTCGTCACTTCCCCATATTATCTTTTATTGAAAAATCATCATGATACGTCAAGCTCTTCGCCTCAGCTTCATAGTCATGTTTCATGGGATGTGTGGTTAAAGAGATTTCTTGATCGGAATACATAAATCGATTTTGCATTTCCCTTGCTCATCCTTCGCCGGATCATTCATGCAGAACTCAAGGCTTGGTCTGTCGTCGGCATCATACTCACTATTCGGCAGCCATAATCCAAATACGCTTTCATAGGCGAGAACGAAATGATCAATGGTGTCGTAGAATGGGTATACAGCGTACATTCCACCAGATAGCGTTTTAAATTCGACTTGCCCCTGATGTGGGAGCTTCTCAAATCCACGGGGCAATGTTACACAAGCATCGTATCGGCAAGCCCATTCTTCGACGAAAGTTCCATCATCCAAAGACACCCCAATAAAATAATGATCGTTCGGAGTAATTCCTTGCTCGCTAGCCCAACGTCCCAACTTCTCCCATGCCACATGAGTATGCAAATAACTCCCCACATGTCTGACATACGCCACTTCATAATCTGGCAGTTCCTTAATCGTTATCATTTTTTTCCAAGCCCTCTCTAGAAGATGATTTCTTCCATTTCTATTGTAATCTCCCAAAGAGGATAACTCTTCTTGCTGCTTGCTAAAATGTAAGGGATAATTGCTATGTTTTCCGATGTTATTTCGGACTTCACTTGGGGTCTTGCCAAAGTGCTTCTTAAAGAGAGCATTGAAGGTGGATACCGATTCAAAGCCGCAGTGATTCGATATTTCTAGTATGGTTCTCTTGTTTTCACCCAAAAGATATACAGCCTTCTGTAAACGCTCTCGATTTACAAATGCGATTGGAGACACACCTTCCAACGATGTAAATATTCTTGTAAAATGATATTTGGAAAAACCTGAAACATCAGCCAACATATCGAGGTTGAGCTTTTGATGACTATTTTGCCGAATGTATTGAATCACCTTGTCCAATCTATCTTTATATTCATTATTCATGTGTTGCACCCCTCAAATAATCTATGTATTATGGACTACCAAAATTATACACCCCGTTTGTCTGAACAGGATACCTCACCTGTACTTCGATTTCACAACTTTACTATAGGGCACTATCACATGATTAGCATTACGTATCTATGACCAAAACAAAAAACTCAAGTCGCAAAACCACTTGAGCTTAAAACATAGGTAGACATTATTTAGGTTTATGCCCTTAACGAGTTAGACCCTTAACGAGCCGCGAAATCCTCTTGCACCATAGTAGGATTCTGCTCCATTGTGATATACAAAAACCGTGTCATAGCGACGATCACAAAAGATGGCTCCGCCTAGTTTTCGAATATTAGCGGGTGTTGTCACCCAGCTCGACGTTTTCAAATCATAGTTTCCCAGCTTCTGCAGCTCCCGGTACTGCTCTTCCGTTAAAAGCTCAATACCCATGTCCGCTGCCATTCCAACCGCACTATTCTGTGGTTTATGCTCTTTTCTTGACTCCAAGGCTTCATGGTCATAACAAATACTTCTGCGGCCCTTGGGACTTTCCGCTGAACAATCCACAAAAGTGTATTCGTCTGCCTTACTGTCATAATGCACAACATCCGGTTCGCCGCCAGTCCTTTCCATTTCATGGAGTGACCACAGTTTTTCTGATTGAGCCTCTAACTTCGCTTGCAGGCTGGCCCATTCAATATCTGGATGACGGTTCATGTTTTTTTCAAAACGCGCTTTCAAGGTTTGGAGCAGTCCCTCACGTTGTTCCGGCGATAGCTCCCTCTCACTTCCAAATGTGCTCGTTGTCATCTATATTTCTCCCTTCAATAGGCTGTTTCTTTGTTAGATGTTTAAATAGTATTGCCGAATTTATTAGAATTCATCGGGCTAATGAAGCGTAAGTGCAAGCTAGAGAATATGCCAGCTTCTTTAATGGGGATACAATTTCAATCATTCTTGTCCAACTAAATTCTAGTAAATTCACAGTCGAAAAACAACCTGTTATTCCACAGCTTTTTACTTGTCACAGCTCACATATACTTGTACATTTTACATTATGGAATGAAGGCCAGACTTTCAAAATTACAAGAATATGAAATATTGCATTCAAATGCGGAATTCAAACTCAGAGAAAAGCTATTCATTATTACGTTTTGCCTATATTTTTGAACAATGACATGGAGGTATTACTCATGCAAACGCTCGAAACCAATCGGTTGAAGCTAAGAAATTTTACCACAACCGACGCAGCAGGATTATTGGAGTATACGGCAAATCCCAGAGTAAACTGCTTTAGGGATCACCAGATTTCGACGTTGGAAGAAGCTTCTGCGGAGGTTGAAAAAAGAAGCAGTGACGACTCCCATATCGCGGTCTGCCTGAAAGACAGCAACGAACTGATCGGGGAGCTATTTGGTATGAAAGAAGAACGAGATTCGGATACGTATGGTATCGGATGGAATTTTAATGCCAGATTTGAAGGGAAAGGATACGCAAGTGAGAGCACGAACGCCTTCATAGCGTACCTCTTTACGCAACAGGAAGTAAGAAGACTGTACGCTTATGTCGAGGACGATAACTTCAGATCACAGAAGCTGTGTGAGAAACTGGGCATGCGCCAGGAAGGCTGTTTCATCGAATTCGTTTCATTTGTTAAAAATGAAGACGGCACGCCAAAATACGAGAATACGTATCAGTATGCATTACTGAAAAAAGAGTGGCTTGCTCAGCGTGCACAATAGAGTTGACCATATCCAAATATCCATCCAGATCGGTTCACACCAAGGAACGTTTCTACAACAAAAGCGGCGACCTCTCCCGGATTGAATTCAGGAAAAGACCGCCGCTTTATAAAACGTTCTTTTTATTTACAATTTAGTTGCTCCAGTACTGCTTGGCAATCTTTTGACCTTGATCGATCTTTGCCCATTGCTCGGCTTCGCTTAGTTCGTTACCACCATCACAGGACGCAAAACCGCATTGATGGGACAATAACAGGCGATCCTTATCGATGATTTTGGATGCTTCGTCAAGTAAACGGATGACGCGCGCTTCATCATCAAGTGTACTTGTTTTGGACGATAACAAACCGAGTACAATCTCCGTTTCCGGTCTGTCCTTGAACACTTCCAGCGCCTCAATCGAACCTGCACGATCATCATCCCACTCCAGGAAGAAACGGTCATACTTCAATTGCTTCAGGAACAGGTTGGCAATTTTCGCGTAAGATCCACCGCCCATGTTGCGGGAATCGTAGTTGCCACGGCAGTTGTGTGTCCACATTTTCAAGCCCAGGCTATGACCGAAGTCAATTACTGTATTGTTAATATCAATAAATTCGGTAGCGAGACCCTGTACTTCCGCTTGGTCAATATGCTCCCCTGTAAACGGAGAGTTCGGGTTGTCGTCTGCAAAAAGCTCCCATAAGCAATCGTCGAATTGCAGAATTTTGCCGCCTACCGCAGCGAATTCTTCGACAAATTCCTTATACGCCTTCACAAGACCCGCTTTGAGCTCCTGAATATTCTGATAAACAGCACCCGTACCGCCGATATTATCCGACCAGGAAAGTTCACCAAAAATATGGGATGGCGACGGAACGCAAAGTTTCGTTTGCTGGTCACCAGCCGTGTCTTGCAACTGTTTGAACAGTTGAATGAAATGATGATTCTTTCCGCTCAGTTCGCCCGTAATACGCAGGCCAATATCTTTGCGTGTTTCATATTTTGACGTTCCATCCACGTCTCTGAAAAAATAGCCGTGATCCGCGATATAGCGCTCAACTCCGCCAAAACCCCACACAAAATCCAGATGCCACATCGATTTGGAAAACTCGCCATCTGTAATAATCGACAGGTCATGCTCGATTTCCTTCTTCACAACCTGTTGGATTGCCTCCGTCTCACACTTCTCATAACCTTCGAAGTTTTCATAGAATGGGTATTGGATATCATCACGATGTTCAATTTGCGTTTTATATTTCAGCAGCTCATCGGGCCGCAATAAACTTCCTACGATCTGGAACTTATCAGTCATGTAAAAACCCCCTCGTTGTATACCATTATCATATCATGCAAAAAGGGGTTAGAAGAGATACTTAAAAACCATAACTAGTTATAGCTAGAAGCTATAACTAGAATGACTGCTAAGATTACTTTTGATACTGAATGTTTCCAAAAGAAAAAACACAGCCAAGTCGGCCATGTTTTCCAAAAATATTATCGACTGTCCATTTAATTTCCGTGTTCATCTACCTCAACATGATCATCGCCTCCAAATTCAGGGAATATCACCCATATTAATATCGATGACTTTAAACCCTTCTTTCGCCATGCCGATACTCATTTGACGAAAGTATTCCGGCTTATCTCCCCAGATATGGGCTACCATCGGCTGTTCAATGTAACACCTTAATTCTTACCGCCATAGCCCTTATAAGTAGCGTAAACTGCATTTGCATATTGGTCTGCCAGAATAGGACGGCCATAAGAATCCGTAGCTCCCGGATACCAGTTATCTCCACCGTTGTAGTGTAATAATCCGTTGTAGATATTTCCAAACTTCGTAATTTTTTCATTTAAAATCAACGCGCCCAGATATACCTGATCTTGTTCACTGCTATGATTATACGCACGGCCAAATTTTGAGCTGAATTGAGATAAATACGCATTACGTGTGTTTGGTTCTACCTGCATCAATCCGTCGCCAGCCGATGGACTACCTGGTAAACCTGCTCCAAAGCTGCTTTCCTTTTTGATAACAGCACTTAGCAATAAAGCAAAATCTCCGCCTTTCCCATAGGTATTGTCCGCATTCATGACATATGTCCAGATATGGCTTGGAACCTCGGCAGGCTTTGTTACTGTAGGAGATGGTGAACCCGTATAAATCTTGACCGATGACATTTTGTCATTGATCGTGTTGCCAACCCAGGAAGAATCTGAAGTAAAGGTCCACTTTGTTCCTCCAAAATTATCATTCTCATATACTTCAACCGTCCAACCGCTTGGAACCTTAAGAGACGACATCCAGTCATTCGGAATTCCGTTTGTGTTCAACTGAGACAGTGTATAATTGCCTATCCCGAGTGTCACTGCTTTTCCTCCATAGTTTATATCTGCATAGAATGTTACTCCGTTCGTTGTCGGTGGTGTGGTTGGTGGCGTAGTTCCGCCACTACCGTCTTTCTGCCATAAAGCAGGAACATTGGACGGTTCCCAACCTACGAGAGAAGTATGTGCCTGAAGACAGGTATAAGTGCTTCCACTATAGGTTACTGTGTCATTTACTGCATATGTGGTATTTGGACCCCATGCTCCTCTAGCGGCTGCGTTTACTGACGGTAGGGCTACACAGAATGTGGATAGAAATACTGCTAAAACTACCAAAAGTGATAAGGGATTAAAAGGAAACCTTTTATTAGTCATTTTCAAACCTCCTTGTTTTTTTATTTATCTGTAGCGCTCCCGTGAGACATGCCACAGATTTTGAATGTACTATTATCTTATTTTATTTCCATTTTCTAAATTAATTCCACAATTTTTTTAATCAGATTATTACAATTCAAACAATACAACGGTAGGAGGATATGAAGATCGGGACCAAAAAGGTAATTAAAGTCGTGCTAAAAACAGAAGAAAGACTATGGACTTGAGATGATATAATCGATACCTTTGTTCGAGAGAAATCCAGCAAGTTTTTCCGCTTGTTCAGCACCAATCGCACTTAATTGAGCGTCAGGAGCTTGTCCGTCTGCTTTACAATGTCGAACAACATAAATATTTTTCATTCGTCGGTCCTCCCTATAAGCCAATGTTGCTTTTTAGACCTTTGTAGCTTCCTGACTTAGGAAAGCCTTTTTGAACAATCGCCATAAAATTCTCTGAGAATCCATAAGCTGCAAGTTTTTGGATCGGAACCAACTCCACACCACTTATAATCAAACTCGTTCGATGGGAAGCGTATTTCCCCACCTACGTTTTCGAGTAGGAACGTTATGTGTATTAGTGAAGGCGAAGCATCCGGTTTATCGCATATGTATAATAACTTAGAAACTTTAGTGTTAAGTCCTGTCTCTTCTTCGTTTTCTCTTGCAATTGCATCTTCAAGTATCAGCTAATCTCCTCCCAAATAACATTTCAAAAAATTATTATACCCCAATGTAATATTCGTACTTCCCTTCTGTCACTTGATCATTTTATGCAATCATAGTCATAATACCATACCAAAAAAGCCGCTTTGTCAGCGACTTATTCCTTTAGGAAGACAGCCCTCATGATATGCCAAGGCTGTCTTCGCCAACTCTAACGAAGTCTGATTCTGATTGATAACGGACTGAGCCGGTGCTGAAACCGTTGTTTTACCTTGGGCAATGCTCTGCCTAGGGGCGATGCCCCTCTTTCTATTATCTATTTTATCGCCTTATGCATTGCCGCGACACCACCACTATAGCTTTTTACATCTACTTTGGAAAATCCCGCTTCCAAAAACATTTGTTTCAGTGCATTTTTATTGGGAAAATGACGGGCTCATTCTTGTAACCATGAGTATTCATCATAACTTTTGGCAATAAACTTTCCAAGCAAGGGCATGATATAGCGAACATAAAAGAGGGATGCTTGTCTATAACCGATTAATGTGGGTTGGGATGTTTCTAAACAAACGACTTGTCCGCATGGTTTAGTTACTCGATACATCTCCCGTAGTACGGTGGAATAATCGGGTACATTTCTTAAACCAAAACCAATGGTTACATAATCAAATGAATCATCTTCAAAAGGAAGCTCCATGGCATTTCCCTGGATAAGTGTAAGCTGCTTTAAAGCTTGTTGCTCTTGCTTATCTTGTGCTATTCTGAGCATGTTTTGGCTAAAATCTAATCCAATGACTTCTCCATGCGTTCCAACAGCATTTGCTAAAGCAATCGCCCAATCCCCGGTTCCAGTGCACACATCAAGAGCTTTACTACCTACTTTCACATTCATCCGTTTCATAACATCATGGCGCCATGCGATATGTCTCCTGAACGTGATGACCGAGTTCATCGAGTCGTATTGATCCGATATCTTTTCAAATACCTGATGAACTCTTTCCGACTTTGTTTGTTCAGACATGAAATTCCCTCTCTTCCACAAGTGCAATATGATTCTTTCAACGAACATTATTTATTCTCATCACGCACTGCGCCGCAGTTCATAAAAATATTGCACAATCGGATGCTTTAACTTCATCATATCTCCCATGTTTAAAATCCGCTTTTTGCCAACTCGTCTGTCTATCAAAGCAAGAATATTCAATAAGATATCATCGCTCTCTATGCTTTCTTCTATAGAAGTAGATAAGAACTTATTCGCTGTAGCGACAAAATTGGATTTACTTAATGCAGCCTGTGCTGACAAAAGCTCCTTTGAGAGTACGGATACTTTTCTATTTCTTGCAATTACGTTTAGACGATCCTCTGGAACAGTCCCTTTTGTTTCCTTTCTGACGGCTTCCAATTCATCATCACTGATCGGAATTTGGATATTGGGATCATTCTTAATTTCCAGCTCCGTCTGATACCATCTGATTGAGCTGGTTTTATCACTCATATTGAGTACGTTCTTTTTATCTACCGAAATATAACAAAGCCCTGCTTTATCAGGTGAATAACGATAACCGGTTGCGCGATATTCAACTCTTCCAGCTAACGTAGGACTGAGAAAACTCTCCAGCTGTTGCTTCAATTTACTCCAGGACATAGATCCTCCTATTTTCAATAAGCCTACCGGTCGAATGGCGGCAAACATCTTAAATTAAACATCTACATGTACCTCTCTAATTCCAATAACGACATTCACCTAAAGTATAACACAGCACCAAGAAATGGCCTCTCCTATTGATATAGAAACAGGAATTGGTAACCCAAGGTGCTAATATCAACATAGAGAATAAACAGGGGAATTCCCCCTTTACAAAGGGGTTAGTCAATTGCAGGAATAGTGCTATTGTCAACATGGCGGAGATCTCCGCGATTCTGCTGAATGCCGGAGCATCGGTCACCCCGGCTATGAAAGAGTCCGTGAAGCGAATTGGCAAGGATTTTGAATTCTTCCGGGAAAAGTTCAATAAGGACAGCGTTGACGAAGTCTCAGAGGCGCTGCTCCAGTTGTATCGACTATTTGATGTCGAGCCGGTAGCGAATCGAATCATGCACGTTGGAACTGCCTGCAACCACCTGGTCCAAACAGCACCAAGAGCTTTGGGAATATCTCATCCCGCCTCAGGGCCATGGTGCAAACGGTGCAGGGAGAGGTGATCCGCATCACAGGACGCGTCTCTCATGAAGTATTGAATAATGGCGGTGGAAACTGGGATGCTGAGTATCGTAAGATGCTGGATGCTCTGACTCGGCACCTTGGCAGTGGTGCGCCATTAGCTCCGGTACTTCTCCAAGAGGCAGCAGGGCCGGTAGACTTCGCAATGGATCGGATTATGATGCGCCTGCTAGATTATGCGAGTTGGCGGTGTTATGGGTGCTTGCTAATCCTCAGCCCCTCGCGATGGAACAACCGGAGTATACGCGTTAATGCCCTAGGCCTTTTTCAATAAAATCGCGGGCTTATTCTTTATCTATTGAATTAGAAATAATGCAAAAAAGCTAAACTGCTTTCTCCCAAAATTATTGGAAGAATTGCTGTTTAGCTTTAATTATATTTCAAACAGTCACATGGATTTCCAGTCTTCCCTCTCCCATTTCGCACATTCCCTTAACAAAGAGAAGCTAACTTCCACGTTACCCCGCCTCATCGTGATCCTTACTTCCAAATTCATCGAGCAAAGCACGCACTTCACTTGTTGACTTGGCGTTCATTAAGCTGTTTCTTAGTTCACTTGCCCCTCGAAATCCACGGACATATATTTTGAAGAAGCGGGCAAGCGGGCTGAACGAACGTGGCTCCAATTCTGAGTATTGATCATGGAGATCCAGATGAAGCCGTAACAGATTAAGCAATTCGTCACTGCTGTGTTCCTTCGGTTCCTTCTCAAAAGCAAATGGATTTTGGAAAATACCGCGCCCAATCATAATGCCATCCACACCATATTGCTCAGCGAGCTTTAAGCCAGTCTGACGGTCAGGGATATCCCCATTAATGGTCAACAGGGTATTCGGTGCGATCTCATCCCGAAGTTTTTTAATCTCCGGAATCAGTTCCCAGTGTGCGTCTACTTTGCTCATTTCCTCTCTTGTCCGCAGATGAATGGACAGATTAACAATATCCTGTTTCAGAATATGGGTTAACCAGTCACGCCATTCGTCTACTTCGGTGAATCCGAGCCTTGTTTTTACACTGACAGGCAGTCCCCCGGCTTTGGCGGCCTGAATGATATCGGCTGCGATTCCGGGACGGCAGATCAATCCGCTTCCCTTTCCATTCTCCGCTACATTCGCTACAGGGCACCCCATATTGATATCGATCCCTTTAAAGCCTTCTTTTGCCATACCGATACTCATCTCACGAAAGAATTCCGGTTTATCTCCCCAAATGTGAGCCACAATCGGCTGTTCATCTGCTGTAAAAGTCAAACGCCCGCGCACACTTTTGTTCCCTTCCGGGTGACAATAACTCTCTGTGTTCGCAAACTCCGTAAAAAATACATCCGGTCTGCCCGCTTCACTTACGACATGCCGAAACACAACATCCGTCACATCTTCCATCGGTGCCAGTATAAAAAATGGTCGTGGTAGTTCACGCCAAAAGTTTTCCTTTGTCATCTCTAAAACTCCTCTATACATCAGGGCAGTGGTTGCCCGTAAAATACTCAGTGAATCAGTGGATCTTCCCAGATACATCTATTACCTGGAACCATGAACCGAGGGATGAGGCTTTTCGCCCTTTTCCGATTCTATCACGTCTTTATTGGATTTTCAGCCTAAGTTTACAGTAGATCTTCGCATAATGCCCTCATTTTACCGTTATTGGTCGGCTGCGACCAGAACGTGCCCCTGATATGTAGATCAGGGCATTTTCACTTGCTACTCTTCATAAGCTCATCTACAATTAAGCTCGGCAGGCATTTAACCTGCAGATCGACATTTGGAGGAGGCATGGCTTACATATGGAAATTTCACTGGATATAATTAAAGATAAAGTCGAATGCTTGCAGGCTTATGACTTTCATGAACTGGCGCGAGCGATTGAAGAACGAATTGAAATCAATAAAGCGCTAATGCTGCGTGTGAAGCAAGTCCAACATCAAGTAACATTTGACCCTATTCGTACCAAAATGTTATATAGTGCGGTCGTGCATTTTGCCGTAGATTGATGGACCAAGACTTTGAATAGTGAACACCAGATTACTGACTTAAATTGCAGTTACGCTTGGTCATTTTATGTAGTCACTATGGAGGATTAAGGGGAGAATACCATGCAAGATTTAATATTTATGAGGAATTTTAAAACGAATGAAGCACTTCGTAAGAGTTTTTTCGAGCTTGCTGCCAACACGTTTGAGATCAATTTTGAAGATTGGTATCAACAAGGGTACTGGGGCGAG
This sequence comes from Paenibacillus sp. NPDC056933, assembly GCF_042674385.1. Taxonomy (NCBI): domain Bacteria; kingdom Bacillati; phylum Bacillota; class Bacilli; order Caryophanales; family Paenibacillaceae; genus Paenibacillus; species Paenibacillus sp. NPDC056933. The sequence goes on from NZ_JBHUQN010000008.1 coordinate 95,123, forward strand.
GGTTACATCCCTTATTCATATGTCGATGGGGACCAGGTTATTGCCAACGTTTCCGTTAACATCCTTGAACTCATTATTCAAGGAGAGAAGAAAAAGGCGATTCAAATCGGCACGGTGATGACACATCCTGATTATCAGGGGAAAGGACTCTCTACACGTTTAATGAATAAAGTCTTAGAGGAATACGAGAACAAATACGATTGCATGTACCTTTTTGCCAATGAATCGGTGCTTGATTTTTACCCCAAGTTTGGGTTTAAGCCGGTGGAAGAACATCTTTTTTCAATGAATTATACGGCAAAAAAATCACCAGAGGCTGCGAACATTCAGAAACTTGATGTTACTAACGCGGCGGATCTGAGACTTATCCATAGATTTTCACTCGAAAGATTGCCTGTTTCGCAGCATTTTGCAACCGATCATGTCCAGGGCATATTCATGTTTTACTGCCTGAATGTTTTTAGTGATGATATTTATTACCTGGAAAATGAAAACGTCATCGTTATTTATAAAAAAGAGAAACATCACATCGACCTCTTCGATGTAATTAGCTTAAACACAATCCATATGACAGATATTTTACATCAGATTGCAGATGAGGATATGCAGGAAATAATCTTCCATTTCACGCCAGATGCAACAGATCTTATCGTTCTAAAAAGTACAATCACCAATGACGGCTTATTTGTAAGAACCCCTGGTGATCATCTCTACCCTGTGCATGTTAAACATCCGATTACTTCGATCGCTTAATGATTTATTTAATCATGCCTCGCTCGGTTCGGGAGTTCCAGATCAATCTGGAATCGGCATCAGTGTCAGTACAGTTTACGAGGTCGTCCCCCGGCCGCAGTACCTCGATAATGACGGGAGCATTAACCCGTTTCCCTTCATGATGGATCAGGAATGCACAACGTTTCCGCTCTTTTTTTGTTCTCCACACGACTTCGCTGTTTTGTTCACCAAGCAACATAATGTGAAAGCCTCCGAGGCACTGCATAAGCGGAATGGAGCCTTTTGTAGGCTCCGACGGATTGACGGGCTCCTGCTTATGTTTAGAGATACGTGCCAGTGTACTCTGCAATCGACCAATCGTAAAATACTTTAGCAGATAATCCGTCGATTCGATCTCGAATTATGGATACTGGCACAGTGCGACCTACTCTTAAAAAAGTAAACGATTGCTTATCCATCCTGATCTGACTGATCTATCTTTACACTACACCTTAGGCTTCAAATGTTTAATTACAGATACGCTCAAAATGGTCATCCCTACACCAAAGCCTGATATGGATAATGGACCAAGTAGAAATCGCATGACTTCGCTCTGCACAACAAAGCTTGCGAGCATAACAACCATACAGATTACCGTGAAAATTCCCACAGTTAACGTGCCTATAACATCATTCAATGAATGATTTTGCTCACGAGCAATCGTAATTTTATTATCCTTCAGAATAGGCAGCTCCAATAATCTAGGGATGTAGTCCGTAATCTGCTCTTTGACCTTGCTTATGCGCTCCTTAACCATCTGCCCTTTATCCATATGGCTGGCGTAGGACTGACTTGCTGCGGATAAAGAGTAGGTATCATCTACAGATGACAACGTACCATCCAGCGTAATGATAGCTCTGAATGCACCAGCAATGGTCGGTTTTAAGGACATCCCCATATCCGTGATCAGGATCATCATATGTTTCATCATGACACTTGTCGGGTCTGGTGAGAAAGATGCTTCTGCTAACAAACGGTTAAGGCGTTGTTCAATCAGCTTTTTATCCAGTGATTCTCCTTCCTCACAGACTCGCGTTAAGCCTTGCGCCATCTCTTTCGTATCTTTAGTGCTGTAACCCATCAGGAAGCTTAACATGCCGCCTCGTTCCTCATCCGTTAGATATCCCACTGAACCAAAGTCGATCAATGCAACTTCTCCATCAGAAGTAAGCATGAGGTTGCCAGGATGGGGGTCCGCATGAAAGATACCAATCATCAGAATTTGATCCAAAAATGCGTGCATCACCCTCACCGAAACGTCGTTTGTCACTGCTTTTGTGAAGCTGGTTCCTTCGATATATTCCATGGTGAGCACCTGTTTCGTCGAGAACTCGGCGTAGATTTTAGGAACACGGATCTGAATATCATGTTCCTCGAAGGCTTTTCGCAACAGATTCGTATTTAAGGCCTCGATATCAAAATCGGTTTCTTCAAGCAAATTCTGTTTGAATCCTTCGGCCAACTGGATTAACCCAAGTCTCTTGATTTTGATAGAGCGTTCGGACAGCCATGTGACAAACTGGATCAAAATATCCAAATCCACTGTCATCTTCTGCTTCACGTCAGGTCTTAAAATTTTAACAACAACCTTCTCGCTCGTTAACTTTAGCTTTGCCAGATGAACCTGTCCGATCGAAGCCGCAGCAATCGGCTTCATCCCAAAGGATTCATAGGTTTCATCCATATTCCCGATTCTAGCGTCAATGATTGTTTTCAGCTCATCTTCGCTCAGAGGTTTGACCTGGTCATGCAGACTGGAGAACGCTTGAATATAGTTGGCAGGCAGCATGTCCTTTTTGGTCGATAACACTTGAGCAAACTTAACAAACACGCCGCCCATGTTATCCAGAACCTCAGCAATCGCAAAGGGCAACTTGGCATGATCCTGCTGAATCAAATGAGCCAAACCTTTACGTGAAATAATCCAGAACAAACGCATCATCCGTCTGAAAGCACGAACCTTATTCCAGATATAGAGGAACGGATTGGTGGCTTGCAGCATTTTAAAATTGAACAGGCTAAGGAGCATGTAGACATAACACGCAATAAACACAACTAATAACGGATAGTACATAAACATAACTCTAAGAATCTCGGCATCCGGTGGAGCTGCGGTTTGATTGAAGTATGTAAACGAGAGCACCAGTGTTACTATGGTCGTACTGAATAATACCGCCAAGATTAGTCTAAGCTGATTGCTTTTTAAAGTGCTGATATTTCCGATTATAAAATAAACCAAAAACGACGCCACTAAAATACTGCTTAGGTAAAATTGTTCCAGAGCCTGAAGCAGCGTACTCACTACGAGCGAACTGACTAACGAGATTAGAACTTTATGTTTTCTGTTGAAGAACGAAGTCAGCAACATGAATACAACGAAGCACACGAGCAATGTAATGAAAAAGAACATCTTACATCCCACCTGTTATGTAATGGTATCGTTTGATTTTCCCCTCCTCAATATAACATACTCACCCTCGCGTTCAATAAACATAAATAAACCGCCCCAGGTAAAGGCAGCGGTTCGCTTGATGATGTCTGATGCCTCCCCCCAGCCATACTTAAAAAAGATCAAAAAGGAGCAGGATTCCCCTGCTCCTTCGCTATGTGAAACTTCTTTCTCTCATCAAACGTAAATTCACAAGGTATAATGAAGTCAGATAACCGTTCAGCATGATCTTATGAACATCATAATGAAATGAAGGAGAGGACATTCGTGGCGTTTATCCCGTTAAACTGTCCCAATTGCAACGGAAGAATTGAATACAAAGAGGGTGAGATTTTAAAGTGTCCCTATTGTGAAACAGAGCTTTTATTGAAGCAAAATCATGTCTATTACGTAGACCAGACCATCAATCATTACCACGGAACGCCCCCTAAAGCACCGCTGAAGCAGACTGCCTCCGTAAAGGTAATGCTGATACTGATGTTAGTCCTAGCTGGCGCCATCGGTACATATTTTTATTATAGCAACAGCTCCACCTATTCAAAAACAGAAGCCAATATGCCTGTGCGAAAGATGCCTGAAAGCGAGGTTCTGCTCTCCTTTTTGCGGGATATCTTCGATAAAGGATCTGCCTTGCCGACCGAGGAAGAATTGGCTCGTCTGCGCTATTTGACCGTGGAGCATTCGGAGAATGACCAGTGGCAGTTTACCTATAGCTTCTCTGATCCCTTCAGCGATGAGCAGGCCGAGAAGATCACTTATGTTACTCAGGACAAGAAACTGAATAGCCAGCAGATCGATCAGCGAGATTTTGAAGCCTTTAAGGGACTGACGGCATTAGACCTGACGAATACCTATGAAATCTCCCAGACGGATCAAACCACTTTTGCCCATATGTCCGGATTAAAAAGTTATGGAGGCGCTTTTAACGAATCCTTCAGTAAATTTTCGGGCTACTTTGGCGACAAGTCTAAAATTACGGAGCTTTCCACTCAGCTTCGCAGCAACCAGGAATTGGCCCTGCTGCTGGAATTTCCTAATCTGAACTCCTTATCCATTACCTATGTGGATGAGTCTGTAACGGATTTCTTTCTGTTGAATAAACTGCCGCTCAAGTCCCTGTCGCTCACCTTTGTCGATGAACTCGGATGGTTGTCGTCCATGACCGGGCTGTCATCCTTGTCCATACATTACAGTGAAGCTACAGACCTACAGCCGCTGTATGCCTTAACCCAGCTTCAGGAGCTTCAGCTTTCCTATTTAACCAACGTAAAGTCCATCGACTTTGTACAAAATATGCCTGCTCTACAAACGCTAGATATCGAAAATGTAAACTTTTCAAGCCTGGAGCGCTTGGCCGACAAGGCCTCCATTACTAAACTACGCCTGGCTTCTCTAAGTCAGCTTAGCTCGGTAAAGACCATAAACAGTCTGTCTTCTCTACGGGAATTATCGTTGTCCGGTCACTACGAGAAAGCAGAAGCGCTGACATTGCCTAATGTGGGGCGAGCGGAAATTCCAAGCTCCTTTCTCACCGGGCTAAAGGCCCCGGCTACAACCAGTCTGACGCTTCGTGGCGGAAGCGGGGAATTGAACTTGGCTGCGCTGGGGAAATTCCCGAAACTGGAGCAGCTATCGCTCTGGGAGATCGATGAAATAACCCGTCTTGGCGCCTTGGACGGCTTGTCCAGCCTAGAGACCCTGAACATTTACGACTCGTCACTATATAAGGAGAGCGATGCTTTATTTCGTTTGAAGCAGATCAAATCTCTGATGTGCTCCGAGTGCAGGCTGAATTTCGAGCAAAAATCGGCCGCAGAGAACGGCGTGCTTGAACATTTGACCTTAGAGCAGCCATATTTCAGCATAAGCAACACCTCTGTTGCTGAAGTTGACCAAATGATGCCTTACTTTGCCAACATGTCCGCTCTACGTTCCTTCACTCTGCAAGACAGCAATTTGTCTTCTCTCGAATTTATGAGTAACTGGCAGGCCATAGAAGAGCTTCATCTCGAAAACAATGCCATTTCTAATATCGAGAACCTAAGCCAGCTGCCTGATCTGCAAAAGGTATATCTATCCGGTAATTCCGTACAAAACAAATCCGTGCTTGGTACGGGTGTGCACATATATTAACTACCGCCTGGGATGATGGGGATTTTTAGACTACTGTAGTTAATGAAGTAAAGAGGAGCAAATGCTCCTCTTTACTATTTTCGCTAGGATATCTGTATGATCTGTTTGTAGGCACTCCAGAAAAGGGTCTTGCAAAATGATTAGGGAAGCGACCCTCGTATCAGGGAATCTGTTACAGTCAGGCCCTCATTCTCCTTCTCCTCGCCCCTTTACTTTTATTCAAATCAGAGCGCTTCGGATTGACCGCGCCAAAGATATGATACGGTGTTATCCCCTTTGCAAATAGGCTATCGATCAGCTTGACCAATTCTTCTGACGATAGATCTTTGTCGTTGCGTATCCAAAGACGAAACATAGATATTAATGTTGAAATGTAAAACTCAATGATATATGGTGCCAAGACATCATCTGTTGGAAAATCCACAATCAATCGCTCAAAGGGAATTTCTCTTTTCAAGCGTTCCACAAAATGAACAGAACCATAGTCGCCCAAGAGGGCTTTCAGAACTGAAATGTCCTCTGCATTTTCCAAGCATTGAAGTGCATCCTGGAACGTATGTGTAGAAAACTCTCTGCCTGCCATTTCCTCGTTAATGGATTTCAAAACACGCTCTTCAACGCAGTCCAACAACTCATAGATATCTGTAAAGTATTGATAAAATGTACTGCGATTATATCCTGATTTGTTAGTAATCTCTTGAATAGATATTTTTTCGATGGGTTTTTGGCTATATAAATCGCAGAATACATTTATAAATGTCTGCCTTGTTTTGTCCGTAATTTCAGGTTGCTTTTTCATTATTTGCCTCCGTCTGCTGTTCGATCAATTATACGACAGATATTAAAAATCTGATGGTTGATGACCGTATAGTGAATCAATACAATAACATTATACAACACGTTGTTGGATCATCAACAAGGATTAAAATATTTTTTTCAGGAGGTAATATGAGAATTTTATTCTTTGGTAGAGGTGTCATATCCACCCAGTTGCTTGGGCTTTTGAAAAGGCAGGGCATACCGTTGAGTTTTACGTTAGAAAAGGGAGAAAAGAAACCCTCGGAAGTCATATAGCGCTTGAAATGTGGGACGCACGAAGAGGGAAACAGTTAATCCAAGAAAGCTGGAACATCAAACTGCATGAGGAGATAAGCCCAAATTACGATCTCATTATTGCGAGTGTCAACACGAAGCAACTTCCCGAAGCAGCACAATTACTATCGACTACCGCGGGTAACACCCCTATCCTAATATTCAATAATATTTGGCAGGATTTAAAATCATCGATCTTGCCCTTGTCTATGAACAATGTTGTCTTTGGGTTCCCAGGAGCAGGAGGCGGCATTGAGGACAATAAGCTTAGGGGCGGCTTTTTAAAAACGATATTTCTGGAAAAACCACGGGTAGGCACGGAACAGATAAACAACAAGGTCAAAGAACTATTTGAAAGCGCCCATTTTAAAATCAATTGGACAAAAGATATGCAAAGCTGGCTATGGAATCATTTTGCCATGAATGCGGCGATGGAGACCGAGGTGTTAAAACGGGGAAGTTTCCCAGCAGTCTTGAATCATAGTGACTCATTCGCAAATGTCGGTAAGAGTATGCGGGAAATGACCCCTGTACTTAAAGCAAGAGGCGCAAAGATGGACGCGATTACTCTACTGTTGACCAAGATTCCACCAGCACTTCTCGGCACGCTGTTTAACAAGGTTATTTTTGCAAAGGGCAGCTTACCACGACTTTTCATTGAATACAACAATAGTAAAGCCGGTTTTGCGGTACTTGAAGTTGTGAGAGCAGCAAAAAAGTTAGGCATACCTTTACCACGTCTTACTGTGGCATTAGAAAACACTGAACAACACCAAGCTATTGAAAACGGATAAACTGGAAAACTGGATATTTCAGACCAACATCAACTCTACTAATGATTATATAAAACTATCATCCGACGAACGGAAGCCTCATCAAATGCCCTTCGCTGAATGAATTACTTCGGTTAAAACAATTATAGCCCGAGCTTTAGAAGCTTCGGGCAAAGTAGCTATATTAAAACAGGTAAATGTAGCTTCAAAACACTACACCCTAACCAACATCGCCACTGACTCCACATGCACCGTATGCGGGAACATATCCACCGGCGTTACCTCAACCGTCCGATACCCACCATCCTCCAACACACGCAGATCACGTGCCAGCGTACTCGGATTACAGCTCACGTACACCACTCGCTCGGGCTTCATCTCCAAGATCGTTTCCAGCAAACGTGGATCACAGCCCTTCCGCGGTGGATCGACAACGATGACATCAGCTTCAATACCTTGTTCTTTCCAGCGTGGTATAACGTCCTCGGATGCACCAACTTCGAACTTCACGTTCCGCATCTCGTTCAGCATCGCATTACTACGTGCGTCCTCGATAGCTTCAGGTACGATCTCCACCCCGTACACCTGATCTGCATGCTGCGCGAGGAAAAGAGAGATCGTTCCGATGCCGCAATAGGCATCAATTACCGTTTCTTTGCCGCTCAGTCCTGCGTACTCCACCGTTTTCCCGTACAACACTTCCGTCTGCACTGGATTCACCTGGTAGAACGAACGTGCCGAGATTGCAAACTGCACATCACCGATATAATCATAGATCACATCACGTCCCCACAGGACGCGGGTCTCATCGCCAAATATGACGTTGGTCTGTTTTTTGTTCACGTTCTGGCAGATACTCGCGACATGCGGAATCGCTTCACGGATACTGCCAATCCATTCGTCCTTGTACGGAATGTCTCGACCATTCGTGACCAGAACAAGCATCATCTCGCCTGTACGGAACGCCTTCTTCACGACCACGTGACGGAGCAAGCCTCGACCTGTCTCTTCGTTGTAGGCGCTGATTCCAAAATGACTGCCGATCTCCTTCACCTTCGCAACCACTTCGTCATTGTGTTCGTGCTGAATAAGACACGTTTCCATATCGATGATCCGATGGCTGCCTTTAGCGTAAAATCCACCTACCAATCCACCTTCGGTTACGCCGATCGGCACCTGTGCCTTGTTGCGATAGCGCCATGGCTCGTCCATGCCCATCGTAGGCAGTACGCGAATGCCTTGCTCGGCATCTTCTTCGTTCATGACACCTTCCATTCGAAGACGAATACGATTGCTTCCAGTCATTTGTTCTTGAGATGTAGCCAGTCCAATTGTCTGATTCGCATCATGTTCCAACCGTTCCGCCAGCTTCACCTCACCAACTGAAGCGTCATCCTGCACGTTGGATGCCAACGTCTCCGTATCCTCCACCATCACGTTCAACTTGCCAATCCGCTGCAAATTATCTACCACCAACTGGCGTTTCCACGCAAGCTGTCCGGCATAGCTCATATGCTGGATCTGGCAGCCGCCGCACTGATCGTAGATCGGGCAAGGCGCGGACACACGATCCGGGCTTGCCTTCACGATCTCCAGCAGTTTGGCGTAACCATACTGCTTCTTGGTCTTCATCACACGCACACGCACGGTTTCACCTGGAAGCGCACCCTGCACGAAGAGCGTATAACCATTCGCACGACCTACACCCTCACCGTCATGGTTCATGCCAATGATGTCGATGACGGTCTCTTCATTTTTACTAACGGGCAGTCCTTCGACTGGTGCAGATTCACGCGTTCTCCCCTTTGGACGAACGGCAGAAAGAGATGCGCCTTGTGGCCGCACCTCTTTTCCTTGCTGACGTGGTGATGGACGAGATGATTGACTTGGCTGACGGGACGCTGAAGCGTTCCCTAGCCCCTGAGAGGCAGCCGAATTCCGGCGGTTTTTTCCACGACCGCTGCGGTTCGTATTAGACAACGTACATTCACTTCTTTCTTCTTATATAGTACCCTGCCTGTGCAGGCAGTGGTTTCAGTCATGTGGGACACTTTCTGGTACACGTACACGAGAGATAATTCACTGAATCAAGTGAACCTGAGACACTTTATTTACGTCAAAAATAACGTTCCAAAATCCTAACGAACTTCAGAGACGTTATTTCAGTCTACAATCGTGTTTCCATATCTTTTTAGGTCATTTCAGCCTAAATAGCGACGCTGAGATTCATTAGAATTCTAATTCCACTCATTTCGCCAAAATAAGAACTCCTGAGTTCATTAGCACGAACGAACCCCATGAGATTATACGTGATCTCGGCAACCGCCGCAACTGGAAAAGCTCTACGATAAACCGCTTCATTGCTTGACTCATCCATGCAGTATGCAGAGTGCAACGACAACCCTTTTTCCATTCCCCGGTCCGACGTCCCGCTTGCCGGATCATGTTTGACTTCCATGTCTTGGGAGACTTCAGGTTACAGCGTCCATTCGGATCAACGATACAACATCAGGTGATGACGCAGGTTCTTGAATGTCGCAGGCAGTGTGCCGCCCAGCTCGCCATCCAGGTTCAACTGAACATAGCCCGGTGACGTAACTTCCATATAATCCGTTTGAAAATGAACGACCTTCTTGTCATTCAGATGTTCACCACGCAACGCAAGGGTTACGAGGCGAATCATGTCAGCCAGATTACATTTGCGTACACCGATCACATCGAACAGACCATCATCAATGGTTGCACCCGGAGCCAGCTTCTCGAAGCCGCCGACGGAGTTGGTATTGGCGATCAGAAACAGCATGAACTCATCATGAATCGTTTCCTGACCTGCCGCGCGGATAACCAGTTCCTGCGGAGACAGACTCGCCATTTTCTCAATACCTTTCATGTAATAGGCAAGTTGCCCAATCATCGTTTTCAGACGACTTGGCACCTCATAGGTCAGCTCGGTTAACGAGCCTCCGCCTGCGATATTGATAAAATATTTATTGTTTGCCTTTCCCAGGTCAAGTGGGCGAAGCTGCTGGTTAACGACCAGATCTACGTAATCTTCCCACTGTCTCGGAATACCCAGCGCGCGCGCAAAATCATTCGTCGTTCCCAAAGGAAATACACCCAGCGGAGGACGATTCTCCCGCTCGGCCATGCCGTTAATGACTTCGTACAACGTACCGTCGCCGCCTGCGGCAATAATCATGTCATAACCACGCTCGATTGCGAGCTCCGCTTCCCGGGTTGCATCTCCTTCACCCGTTGTTGCATGTACTGAAGCTTCAATTCCACCTTGATCCAAACGCTGCAAAACATCAGCCAGACGTTTCTTCATTTCTTCCCGGCCAGAGGTCGGATTATATATTAAACGAGCTTTTTTCATCTCATACGCCACCTATTCCACATTATCCATGAGTCTGAACAACCTCATTTTCTTACCACCTGAGAGTAAGCACAGTCGGCATCATTTTACATGATGACCCACATCCGTTAATCCTGCCCGAATCTTCATCCATACCTATATCTATGCATAAGGAATTCCATCTCATTCCAAAGCCTTTATGTACTATCATATCATCAAATATGAAGATGTCCTAGCCTGTAAGGCATAAGCTACTTTTTTCATAACGTATCATAATGAATTTTACAACAGGATAACAATAATGATAAAACCAAGAGCACTACATCACTCCAGCAATAGCGTTCATGCTCTCTGCTGCGCCCCTGTCTATCCTTTACAAAATAAACCTTTCACACTCATCTTGAATCTAATCCTATCGATTTCCTGTCATTCACGAACTATCACTCATCCATTCTGCCCGCCTGGGCAGGAATTAATCTTGTCCGCAGCATATTATAAAAAGGTGCTCCAGCTTGGCTGAAACACCTTTCATATTGGGTCCTATGCTTTTCCCCAACCAATCAGAAACTTACGTTCATTTCAGGATAGAAAATTCCTTTTTTAGCACATCCCAATGAGGTGTAGGCCTATGGGTTGCCTTTTTCCAATTGGTAAAAGCATCGTTTAACGCTTCAATCTCACCAAAAGAACCCGCCATCAGCTTATGCATCGGAAGAATACTGTAGAGTTTCAACATCAGATACAACGTCCGCTTATGCTTGCGGATCAGCTTGGCCTGTGCTTTCGGGATCATGGCGATGCCCATCGCCTCCAGTACAGCAATTCCCTCGTTCATGGCCCCGATCATGTGCAGGAGCTGTTTTTTGCTACCCTCCGGCTTCTTCAACTCTCGCTCTTCATTAAAACTCACCGCATTCAGCATCAAAATCGGGATGAGATGGCTTTTCAGCCAAGCATCGATATCATCAATCACATCCAGCTTGTATTTTGCATTAACAAATGCCTGATCCAGCAGAGGCTGAAAAGGGATCTCACCGTCCAGCGCGCCAATCACCATCAGTCCCTTTCCCACGCCTATAGACAGCATCCGCTTGTCGTTCCGCTTCCCACCGCTAACGTGAAAACCAAACGCTACTCGCTTTTCCACCCGGCTATTGTCTTCCAGAAACGTCTGCATGCTTCGCGCATCCGCGTTGTTGCCTACAATCACAATGTTGCTGCTCTGATTGTCAGCCAGTATAGGCAATACGGACGGAAAATCATTATATTTCATCACAACAAAGATAAGATCATAATGGTCATCCACATCAAGCTTCCGGGCTACTTGAACCGGATCCACTGTCGTTTTAAACTGAAACACATGGCGAATGACGATGCCATCCCTCTCCAGTTCTTCTGCCCGCTGCCCCCTGGCCAGCATGGTTACGTCGTTTCCGCCGCGCACCAGAACGTGTGCCAGCTGACTGCCCAATACCCCTGCGCCATACACCAATATTTTCATTCGTTATCCCTCTATTTCGAATTTTATGAATAATCGTTGCTTTATCAACATTTGTTGATAAAATAAGAGTAACAAAGCACCTGTTCTGCTTCAATCGTTAAAATATCGGCTTTTGTTGAATAATCAACGAAATGCACATTTTTGTTGAAAAGTATTATAGAAACATTGGTAGGAGGGGCCATGGACAGACGCGTACTCAAAACAAGAAAGGCCATCATGGAGGCTTTTGTGGGATTGCTTGAAGAGAAGGATTTCGAGCAAATGACGATCAATGACATTGCTGACCGTGCCAACGTCAACCGCGGCACCATTTATTTACACTACGCGGACAAGTTTGATCTGCTGGATCAATGCATCGAAACGTATTTGCAGCAATTGGTGGAAACCTGTCTCAACGGTAGTCCTGCATCTCCGGTTACCGCCAAAGATGCATTACTCCGCACCTTCCGTTATCTGGAAGAGCATGCCGCTATTTATTCTACGCTTCTCACCAAAAAAGGAATTCCCGCATTCCGAAGCAAGCTGATGACACTTATGGTCCAGGGAGTCGAGGATCAAATGGACGCGTGCGGCATCCAGCGGGGCATGAAAATGGAGATTACTGTACAATTCCTGGCTTCGGCAGCTGTTGGCCTGCTGGAATGGTGGATTATGCATTCCATGCCTTATCCGGCAGAGGAAATGGTTGAGCAATTAATAACTTTGCTGGAGCTTCATCTGAGTCTGCATGCTCCGGTAAATGGATAACCTGATTATTGAATTATTTATTCAATCCACTGCTGCACCCTGACATAATGCTGTCAGGGTGCTTTTGTTAGAATTGGCTGTGTAAAGAGGAAAACACCTTCAACCCAAATTCGAGGAGGCGATTCAATGACCACTTCTAACTCCACTTCTAACGGTATTAACACCGGAATTCATCCTTTCCGCATTGCTATTCCACAGGCAGCTCTTGATGAGCTGCAATACCGCTTGTCCCATGCCCGCTGGCCAGAAGCGCTGCCGGGCGCAGGATGGAAATACGGCGTGTCCCTTGATTATGTGAAAGAGTTGGCATCCTATTGGAAGGAGGGGTATGATTGGCGCAAACAAGAAGCGCGTCTGAATGCATACCCTCAATTTACGACGACGATTGATGGAGCTAATGTGCATCTTCTCCACGTTCGTTCGCCCGAACCGGATGCACTTCCACTCCTTCTCACACACGCCTGGCCGAGCTCCATCGTTGAATTTCTGGATCTGATCGACCCACTCACGAATCCTCGGGCCCATGGGGGAAATCCGGCGGACGCTTTCCATCTCGTCATCCCTTCCATACCCGGCTTCGGATTCTCAGGCCCGTCCCTCGAAGCGGGATGGAACATCACTCGTATTGCCAGAGCCTGGGCGGAATTGATGAATCGTCTGGGTTACGAGAAATACGGAGCACATGGAAGTGACTGCGGTGCGCTTGTTTCCCGCGAGATGGGGATTCAACAGCCGGAAGGTCTGCTCGGCATCCATGTGCTGCAATTGTTCTCCTTCCCATCCGGCGATCCGGCGGAGATGATTGAGTTATCCGAAGAAGATCAGAAGCGCCTGCAATTTCTCGCAAACTTCCATGAACGGGCGGGCTTCAACTTGATTCAACAGACCCGGCCGCAGACGCTTTCTTATGGTCTTGCGGATTCTCCGGCAGGCCAGCTTGCCTGGATTGCGGATTTGTTCAACGGTTTCGGCGACCATGTGGAGTTCATCGATCGCGACGCATTTTTGACAAATGTGATGATCTACTGGCTTACCAATACGGCAGAATCCTCGACTCGCTTGTATTACGAGAATGCCAACAACCAAGATCCGGCGGCGCAAGGGCCGAATCAGGCTGCGACAGGTGTGGCTGTATTCGGCAATGATTTCAAATCCATAAAACGCTTTGCAGAGCGCGACAACACCAACATCATTCATTGGTCGGAGTTCGAACGCGGCACCCATTTTGCCGCTATGGATGAATCGGATATTTTGGCCGCTGACCTAAAAGAATTTTTCCGTCGCTTTAGATAAGGTCTATCGCAATTATGACTAAGGAGGCTTCACAAAATGACCGTAGACCAAAAAACGCAAAATAGACATGGATCTAATGCAAAGGTGCAGGTGCTTGGCCCCCGTGCCCTGAATCGAGCTCTTCTCGCACGGCAAATGCTGCTGAGTCGGGTCAACCTTTCCGCACTAGAGGTCATCGAGCGGTTGGTTGGTCTGCAGGCTCAAGCTCCGACTGCTCCTTATTTCGGCCTGTGGACGCGTATGGAAGATTTCCATCCGGATGAGTTATCCCGGCTTTACTTAAATCGCCAAGTTGTGCGCATCGCATTGATGCGCTCGACCCTGCATCTGGTGTCTGCGCGAGACTGCCTGGATCTGCGGCCATTGGTTCAGGCTGCGCATGACCGCGGCTTGAAAGGCACCTACGGCAAGCACCTTCTCGGATTAGATATGAACGAGCTGGCATCGGCAGGTCGGGCGTTAATCGAAGCTGAGCCGCTTACGTTTAATGAATTGGGCAAACGACTGGGCGAGCGATGGCCCAATCATGATCCTGCCGTCCTTGCGGCAGCCATCCGAGTCTTATTACCGCTCGTACAGGTACCTCCTCGAGGACTCTGGGGTAAGCATGGCCAGGCTAAGCATACTTCTGCGGAACAATGGCTCGGTCATCCTCTCTCCTCTGAGTCATCGATAGAGAAGGTCGTTCTGCGTTATCTGGCGGCATTCGGTCCGGCCACCGTCAAGGACATACAAGTATGGTCTGGACTCACCCGGATGAGCGAAATAATCAAGAAATTGCATCCGCAGTTGGCCATTTTTCGTGACGAACAAGGCCGTGATCTGTTTGACCTGCCTGACGCTCCGCGGCCCGATGCACAGACCCCATCTCCACCGCGGTTTCTTGGGGAGTTTGACAACATGCTGTTGTCGTATGCAGATCGCAGCCGTATCATCGATGAGGCGTACCGTAAACGGGTATTTAGCGTGAATGGCATCATACGTTCCACGCTGCTCATTGATGGTTTCGTCTCCGGAATATGGAAGATTCAGCGAGAACACGGTACTGCAACGCTTATCATTGAACTTTTTAAACCACTTTCTACAGAGGATCATATGGCTCTGATGGAGGAAGGTGCCAAGCTCCTGAGATTTGCAGCGGCTGATGAAAAGTCTCATGCCATTGTCTTCACTTCATAGCAGGCTTTGAACGATGAGTATAGAAAATATTAAGAATCTGGCCTATGACAACGGAATATGGCAAGGAGGAACTTAAGAGTGAAGATCGATCGGCTGCTCGCCATTACAATGACCTTATTGAATCAACAGCGTGTCAGCGCTACTGAACTCGCTGAGCGCTTCGAGGTTTCCCTGCGTACCATTTATCGGGACATGGAGACCATTAATCAAGCCGGAATCCCTATTGCTTCATTTGCTGGTTCGGATGGGGGATACGAGATCATGTCCGGCTATCATATTAGCAAACAGCTCTTGTCGTTGGACGATTTTTCATCTATCTATACAGCGCTGCGTGGGGCCAAGTCGGCTACGGACAGTTCAGATATCGATGGGCTGCTGGAGAGAATTAGTGCGTTGATGCCAGCGCAGACGAGTGCAAGGGGAGCAGTTCATGTCGATATTGATCTGAAGCCGACGCCTAACGACAGGGTGAAGATCGCGCCTCTTCACAAAGCAATTAAAGAACTGCATATGGTCCAATTTGTCTATTTGGACAATAAGGGGGTCGAAACAAAACGCACAATCGAACCCATGGGACTATTTCTCAAAGGTTACGTTTGGTATCTATACGGTTACTGCCTGACTCGATCGGACTACCGCGTCTTCAGGCTTACTCGCATGCTCCAGCCTAGAAGTTTGCCTGAAACATTCGTCCGCCGCAATTATACGCTGCATGATGTGGAGCAGCAGTTCATAAGTAAAGCTGATTTTGCTAGGGTAAAAGCCCTTTTACGTTTTGATCCAGCCGTCAAGACGAGGGTGAGAGATGAATTCGGTTATGATCAGGTTACCTCGAATCCGGATGGCAGTTTATCTGTAACTGCCCATTATTCCTCCACGGATCGGGCTGTGCAGAACATTCTGGGTTATAGCAGCAATGTCACGGTTATAGAACCTCCCGAGCTCATTGCCGAGTTGCGCCGTCATATCCGGAATATGGCTAATATGTATGGAGCATCGTTGTCATTCGCTCCGACTGACAACGATCCTGACAATAAATATTATAATCCGTGATCTGGTTATAACAAAAAAACGGCCTCTCAGCCGTTTATGTTTAGGTAATGATGAAGACTGGTTATACCCTGTCCAGCAAAATTCGGATCTGGCGCTCCAGCCACGTTCCTAACAGCGAATGCGGAAGCAGCGTCTCACCACTATACGCGTAATCCAGTTCCTTCAGTCGACCCGGGATCACCTTCATGGTGAAATAACCGGCACTCAAAAACAGCGGCGCCACTATAACCCGGCTCCCCCGCTCTTCGCTCCAGTATTTCGCCTTATCGTACACACTATCGGGATTTAGCAGCGCATAATCGGTATGAGCGACACCACTGACTTTCCGCACCCGCTGTGCGAGTGAAGAAATACCAGCTTCCCATCGCTGACGGAATCCATCATGGATACTGCCGTGACCTACCAGCAGAATCGTCTCCTGCTCTGGTTGTTGTGAAAGGGACCTCACTTTATCCCACACCATGACCGCGATATCCGGGTCGTTATCCACAGGATAACCGAAGTGAACCCGTGCATTTACGTGAAACGGTTCCAGATCCGTCTCGCGTTCCGGGGCATCTTTGGCACCGATGGCATATTCAATTTCATCCACATGTGTACTACCGGATGAAACAAACAACGGTACCACCAGGATGTCCGTTACGCCTTGTGCTTCCAGTCGGTCGATACCGTCCTGGATCAGGCGTCTTTCCACAAGTTCAAGAAACCCGGCTTCAACGGGTAATGATTCAGGCAGATTCAACCGGGAGACCGCGTCATCGACGGATTCCACCCAGGTCTTCTCCTGAGAACCGTGACTAATGATAAGTACACCCGGTTTCTCCATTGCTTAGCGTCCCAGGCGTTCCAGCGTCATTTTATACCCGTCATTGCCGTAATTCAGGCAGCGTTTAACACGAGAGATCGTAGCGGTACTTGCTCCCGTCTCTGCTTCAATCTGGTTATACGTATTTCCTTTACCAAGCATACGGGCTACTTCCAGCCGCTGGGACATGGATTGAATCTCGTTTACCGTGCAAAGGTCATCAAAAAATACATAACACTCTTCAATATCTTTCAGAGTCAAAATGGCCTCAAATAGTTGTTCAATACTTTTATCATTTAGCTTTTTCAGCTGCATTTCATCATCATCCCCTAGCGGTTACTGTGTACCTACATTGTACTAACCCTGAGTTGGTATTTCAAGCGTTACCGTTTTCACGCAGTACAGAATAAAAATACATGTTACCGCTTTCAACAGGTACTATTGTCCTTCCCTCGCGTACAATCCCTGCTATATCACGATTTTTCCCATTATTCGCCTGTATATATCCGATTAATCATGTATGATTTTATCCATTTGAAATGTTACAAATTTGTGTCTAAACTAGACCACCCAACTCTAAACCTCTTATCTCCCTCTGCGCCCAAATCCGCAAATATCCCGTTTTCCGGGATAACCGCCTACGCCGTCTCTCCGCGAATGACATACAGTATAGCAAAAGGGAGTTCCATCTCGGTCTGTTATGCACATCTGTCATACAGCTGATGGAACGCAATTCCGAAATCCAACATAGAAGGAACGTGATAGTTCATGCCACAGCATTATTATCACCGCCAGTCCGCCTCGCGGCAGCGTCCGTCTTCCCATTCGCATCGGCAGGCTTATACATCTGCATACATGCCGCCGCGCGCATTGAATGAAGTTGAGGTTCAACCCGTATATCCTGGAGTAGATCCATACTACCCTCCATTCCAGGAGGTCGAAGCGTCCGGACTTGTACCTTATAGCCCAGGAGGCCCGGGAGGACCTGGAGGAAGTCTCTTTGGCGGAGGAGCTCCTGCAGCCCCTCCTGCTCCGGTGACAGCACCTGCATCTTCCTCAGGCTTTTCACTGGCCAACATCGGAGAACTGAAGGGTATGATCGACCGCTTTGGGGGAATCGATGGCATCATGAATGGGATCGGCAAAATGCAAAAGGTCGTTGGCGGCTTTCAGCAGATGGCGCCAATGATGAAGCTCGTAATGGGTATGTTTCCTTTTGGCAAAGGAAAAAAGAACAGCAGCGCTGCGGATAAAGATTATGAAGAATATTCCCCGCCTCGCTCACGTAAACGCCGTAAGAAAACGACTGCTGCGCCGCGTAAACGCAGCTCCAGCAGCAACCCCCGTCGTAAATCCAACTCCACCAGACGTCGTCCCAAAAGCAGCAAAAAAATCTAATTCATTTCCCAGGCACTCTCTTGGAGAAAGAGGGTGCCTTCATCCATGTTCACGCTGCTGCTCATATCTCCAATCCATGCACCTTTTCAACGAATAAAATAAATTACAAACAGGAATTCCAGGAACCTATGTTCTTATCTCAGTGAATTGAGGTATACTGGAATTAGATAAAGGAGGCGGACTATGGAACTGTTCAAAGATAAATATACTCCCGCTTTAATCAATCGGACGGGAGAACAGCTGCACCAATTTTATCCCAAGCTGAACATACAGCAATTCCGAGAACTTGTATTTGCCGAGGGCTGGGATGATCTGGAATTCAAAGCCCGTATTCGCCGAATCACGTTGGCTCTAACTGAAGTGCTACCTCCCAGCTATGAAGAAGCATTGACGATTATCGAACAGGCTGCACCGCATATGCGAGGCGTTGAGTATTTGTTCGTACCCGATTTTATTGAAGTAAACGGACTTGCCTTGGAAAACTACGAGCTATCCATGAAGTACTTGACCGTCTTCACACCTTATTCCAGTTCCGAGTTCGCGGTACGCCCGTTTATTGAACGTTACCCGATCGAGACGATGAAACGTATGATGGAATGGGCAGGCAGTTCCAATGAACACATTCGCAGACTTGCCAGTGAAGGCAGTCGTCCGCGTCTTCCGTGGGGTTCCAAACTTCGGGCATTCATTACCGATCCAACGCCTGTACTTCCGATTTTGCATAAATTGAAGCAGGACGAGTCCTTGTACGTGAGAAAAAGTGTTGCCAATCATCTGAACGATATCTCGAAAGATCATCCGGAACTGGTTCTGGATCTGGCCTCCAGCTGGTACGGGCAACATGAACACACCGACTGGATTGTTCGTCATGCAAGCCGCTCCCTGCTCAAGAAGGGCCATCCAAAAGCATTACGTCTCTTTGGCTACGTAGAGCAGGACGCGGCACATATTGAGCATCTTCAACTTGCAAAAGATACAGTAGCCATCGGAGAGGATCTTCATTTTTCCTTTGATGTAATGAATGAAAGTGGGCAGTCACAGAAGCTGCGGATAGAATATGAAATCGGATATATGAAAGCAAATGGCAAGCAGGCACCAAAGCGGTTCAAGTGTTCTGACAAGACTTTTCCTACCGGAAGAACCAAGGTTGCAACGAAGCAATCGTTTAAAGTCATTACGACGAGAAAGCATTATGTCGGTTTGCATACACTAACGATTGTCGTTAATGGACAACCTACCGCTACAGCTACCTTTGTATTGGAGCAAACAGAGTAATCTACAATACGATGGAGCCATCCAACTTATTATGAAAACGTAACAGAGTTCATTTCATGATAAGAATCCCATGTGGCAATTCAGCTCATGGAATCCATTTTTTGAAATATTCCTAAGGTGTCTTCAGTACTGAAGATGCCTTTTACTATTTTCACCCTGTTCGTAACAGCTAGATTCCCCTAAACCAAGTTATGCTCATGATGCTTCTTCATTTATCTTATCCACATGTGGACATCTATTCCGAAAATGAATCTATATGTACTCCTATTTGCCCTCTTATGCACATCATAGACAGGCTAAAGAAGCGATCTGTGCAGACCGCTAACTCTTCACTTGCTATCCAGTTTCTATTATCCCTTACTTAAACCAGCCCCGCTTCACAAACCAGGCCACCATACTCCCGCCAAGAATGAACATCAACAGCAGCACCGCACCATACCCAAATTTCCATTGCAGCTCAGGCATATAGGCAAAGTTCATGCCATAGATGCCAGCGATCAGTGTCAGTGGCATGAAGACCGTCGTAATTACCGTGAGGGTCTTCATAATTGCATTCATTCGGTTGGAATTCAGCGAAATATAACTGTCTCTCAGGTCTGCGGTCATCTCCCGATCAGCTTCAATCATGTCGGCCAGCTTCAGCAGATGATCATAGATATCCGTAAAATATGCCGTATGCTCCCCTGATCGCTGCACATGTTGGGAATTGACTACTCGATATAGCAGATCCCGCATCGGCACTACCGTTCGTCTAAGCTTCAGCAATCGACTGCGCAGGTCAAACACCTGGTTCATCAGCTCTTCCACCGATTCCTGCCCGCCCCGGTTCTCCAATTCAGCCAGCTCATCCTCGATGGCAAACAGTGACGGAAAATAATGATCAACCAGCTTGTCCATCACCGTATATGCAGCCGCCACCGGGCCACGGGCCCAAATGGTTCGTTCGTGTGCGTGATGCAACAACCGCTCCCATGCTTCATCCACTTCTTCCAGTACGCCATGATGAAAAGAAACCAGGAAGTTCGCCCCGAGGAACAGATCCACCTCTTCTGCTTCCAATGTGGATGGATTCAATGCATGCAATACGAGGAACTGCAAATTGTCATAATAGTCGAGCTTGGGGCGCTGCAGCACATGCAGGCAATCTTCAATCGCCAGGGGGTGAAAATGAAAATATGTATCCAGCAATCGGCTTTCCTCTTCCGAAGGCTGGTTGAAGTCTGCCCATACCCAGGCGTAATCCTGGAGGTCCAGCTGTGTCAGTGGTACATTCACGGAAACCTGATGATCCCGTGTAATCGCGAGTGTACGAATCATAAGTTAGACCACGTCCTTGTCTTGTATCCTTTACGTTATTGTACAACTTTAACCACTGAATCGTCTCCTGCAGCTGCCCATGATTCCACTTTATCCTGCGGACGTGACAACAAAAAAAGCCAACCCTGTTGGCTTCTCTCATTTCCCTATCCACAGTTTCCTGTATCCACAGGAATATCTTCTTTTGGTTTATCATTCCACGGATGGCTATCCACATATCCAGCCTGTCCACATGTTCATGCACAGGCGTCTCTTCATTATGGTTGTATAATTGTCCACATATCCCGATATTCACACAGTTATGAACAGTTTATCTGTTAACTCTGTAACCCCGAATGCTTCCGGGATAACTTTGTTTAGAACATAATCCAGTACAGCAAACCTGCGAGCAACCCCGTAATTGGAATCGTAATGAACCACGTAATAATAATACGTCCAGCAAGTCCCCATTTCACAGCCGAAAAACGCTTCGCGGAACCGACACCCAGAATGGCCGATGTGATCGCATGTGTTGTACTCACTGGAAGATGAAGCAACGTTGCTGAGAAAATAACGGATGCAGCTGACAAATCCGCGGCAAAACCGTTAATCGGTTCAATTTTAAAGATTTTGGTTCCCATCGTTTTGATGATTTTCCAACCACCGATGGACGTACCCAGAGCCATTGCCGTTGCTGCTGAGATCTTAACCCACAGCGGAACATCCAGATGATCCTGTACGCCTGCTGCAACCAGTGCAAACGTAATAATCCCCATTGCTTTCTGAGCATCATTCGTACCATGTGTAAACGCCTGGAGCGCTGCCGTAAAAATCTGGACCGTACGGAAACCTTTGTTCACGTTATGCGGACTGCGTTTCGCAAAAACATATTTGAGAATCGTCATGACCACATAACCTATGGCAAATGCAATCAGAGGGGATAACAACAATCCTCCGACGATATCAATAAATCCACTCCATT
Source organism: Paenibacillus sp. NPDC056933 (assembly GCF_042674385.1). NCBI lineage: Bacteria > Bacillati > Bacillota > Bacilli > Caryophanales > Paenibacillaceae > Paenibacillus > Paenibacillus sp. NPDC056933. The sequence goes on from NZ_JBHUQN010000008.1 coordinate 117,228, forward strand.
TCACTTTATCAGCGCCCGCACCAACAAGTACTGCTCCAGCAAGGGCTCCGATAAGTGCATGCGAGGATGAAGAAGGAATACCGAACCACCATGTAACGAGATTCCAGATAATCGCAGCGATCAAGGTGACGATGACGACCTCGATCCCGTTATCCAGCTTGGTGGGGTCTGTTACACTTCCCCCAATCGTCTTCGCTACTCCTGTAAACATCATGGCACCGACAAAGTTCATCACCGCAGCCATAAGGATTGCCCGGCGCGGGGTCAGTGCCCGTGTCGAAACCGAAGTTGCAATGGCATTCGCTGTATCGTGAAAACCATTAATGAAGTCAAACGCCAGTGCAAGGAAGACGACTATACCCAATACCCAAATCGTTGTTTCCATTATTCTCTGGCTCCTTAAGAATTACGCATGATGATGGATTCGAGCACATTCGCTACGTGTTCACAAGCATCCGTTGTCGTCTCAAGACGTTCATAGATTTCTTTGCGCTTGATCAATTCAATCGGATCAGGCACGGTAGCGAAAAGGTTCTTGATACAGTTGCGCAGCACTTCGTCGCCCTGGTTTTCCAAATCGTTCAGACGAATCGTGTACTCGCGGATCGCCAGCAATTTTTTCTGAGACAGCAAATGAATGGCCTTCTGAATTTCGTAAGCCGATTGGCGCAAAATTTCAGCGAATTGAACGATATATTCGTCCGGGTCAGTCAGTTGGTACATATAGAAACGGGAAGCCGTTGCTTCGAGTCCGTCCAATACGTCATCAAGTGTCGTTGTCAGTTCCATAATATCATCGCGTTCGATCGGCGTGATAAATGTCTTGTTGAGCTCTGTAATGATGGTATGAACATAATCATCACACTGGGACTCGTACTTCTTCATTTCATTGGCAAAAAGAGTCACATCCTGAAGGTTGGAAACATGTTGGGAGAAATAATCAGCCGCTTGCACGACCGTATCTGCCATGTTCTCTAGTGTCTCAAAAAATATATCCTTCTTCTTCTTAAGCTTCATAGCTCTATCCCCTTTACGAGAAATTGCCGATAACCGATGAAACATGAAATGACAACCTTTGATATCTTATCATATTTGTTTCATGGTTTGTACATAAGGCATGATCCTTTTTTATATTCTTATCACATAAATCTGAAATGAATCTTAATTATTTGGAATGACTGGAAAAATGATGATTAAATTTTACACTGCGTTTACATTTCTCTTGGAATTGGATTAATTTTGAATTTCGACATGGTCTGCAAAGTCAGGCTGATTTGGAACAATACTGATAAAAGTTTTGCCAGGAACAAGAGCAACTTCGGTCCCATTTTGCACAAAACGAATAATGTCACCCGATTTCTTTACCCACTGCCCATGAATGACCTTCCCCTTTTGAAACAGCATGGCTTCCCCGCCCTGCTCCAGATTCACCGACAGTCTGCCCACGTTGTCGAGCACCTTATGATTCGCACCGGCGACCATAATATTGGCCGCTCCAATCTGTTCGCCGTTGTCCAGATCCTGATCTGCCTTTCCGTTCACCAATCTCATATATCGTCCACTATCTTCATCATAATCATACGTGACCCGGTAACTCTCCAATAAATAATGAATATCGAATCGCTTGGCCGACTCGCCAGAGGATGTAGAACCTTCTTCGTTATACGTATACACAGGCGACTTGAAATCGTGACTATAGCCTTTGGTGTCCGCTCCTTCTCTCAGCTTGTCCGACGACGTGTACAGATTATGCGGTGCTTTACGATCGGAGGAACGCCAGAAATAGGGGCCACCATTCGAGATCTCATCCATATGCTGCTTTTGCTGCTTTTGCAAAATGGAATAAGCATCCGGGCTGCCGCCTGCATGAACTAATACACCATCGTAACTCTCACCAAGCTCGATCAGATATGGACGGATACTGCGCACAGGTCCGACCGTCTCTGCTCCGCCTTCACTCTGGAAGATCGCAATAAAACGGGTAATGCCTCCCTCTGCGAGCACTTCGATAATAATGTCAGCCGCACTCAGACCTGACTGGGGCCGTGCCGCAGGAGCATTATTAATCATGACGGCCAGTGGGCGGCGCGTAATTGCTTCATCCAAAGGCAGACCTGTGAGTGGTGCTGTGTAGAGAGACGTGGCAGGCTCTTCCGTCACTTGTTCTTCCTGTACAGGTGTTGGAACGGATTCCGGCTTCGGGTTCTGGACCATCTCCTTGTTCTGACAAGCCACCAGACTCATAGCCAAAATGAACATCGACGTTGCTGACGTCGTTTTGTTCCATTTCCATTGCTTCAATATATGTACCTCCTGAACGATTTGGCTGAAATCTAGGCTGTAGTTGCTCTTATGCGGTGACCATTTCACGTATTTCTTTCCATTTAATCACACACTGCATCATTTGTCTTCGATTAAGGGAGCATTTTGTACCCTGTATTTTACGTTTGAAACTTCAGGCAAGCTGAAAATAAGTCCTAAATGTGAACTTCTCAAACCTTACTTAAAATTTGAACTAGATTGTGATAATAATCACAAACAAGATGACTTTTGAACTATACAATAAAGACATCAAAGGTGATCACTTAGAAAAACAAAAACAACACACACTAAATTCCATGAAGGAGTGGTTTATATGTTCAGCATCAACCAATGGCTTAGAGAAAACAAAGTGGCAATGTGGATTTTGACAGTACTTCGGGTGTATATCGGTTACGACTGGATGACACACGGCTGGGGCAAACTGACAGGCGGATTTGAAGCAGGTGGATTCCTTGCAGGAGCTGTAGAAAAAGCAACAGGCGATCATCCGGCAGTTCAAGCTTGGTGGGCAACCTTCCTTGAGAAATTCGCAGTACCAAATGCAGGACTGTTCGACTTCGTCATCCCTCTCGGTGAGTTCCTTGTAGGTTTGGGCCTCATTCTTGGATGCTTCACAACACTGGCAGCATTGATGGCCATGGTCATGAACTTCGCGTTCCTCTTCTCGGGAACCGTAAGCACGAATGCTCAACTGGTTCTAATGGAAATCTTCCTTGTGGTCGCTGGAGCAAACGCTGGTAAAATCGGTCTGGATCGTTGGGTACTCCCTTACCTCCGCGGATTGTTCACTCGCAATAAAGGCAGCCAGCCTAAAGACACACCAACGATAAGCCCTACGCATAAAACAGCTTAATCATTCGACTAAATAACTTGGTCCTGCTCTCCTCCCCCTGGAGAGTAGGACTTTTTTCTTCCTTTCATAAGCCTATGTATTCAGTCTCGCTTGCTCATTCACAGAAACACGTATTATGATGAACATAGCGATTGATTATAACTAAAGGAGTACGTGACATGCCAACCCAGCGCCGTCTTGAAACCGATGCCGACTTCCAGGAAGCCATGGAAATGAAGCATAAGGTTCGTGTTTTTAAAGATAACCACCAGATCAATTCCGGTGGCGTCATTATTCGGTTTGACCATAACACGGTTGTCGTGCAGTCCAGTGTTAGTGAACTGGCTTATCATTCGCGTACAGCATGTGAGCTCTTCGAGATTCGCAAGTAGTTAACGTCTCGTATTAAAGTTGCCCAAGTTAGAAAAAGGTTCCTGTAGCCCACCAAGCTGGCTGCAGAAACCTTTTTGTCTTGCTGTTCAACTAAACGTCTGTGTGCAGAATTACAAGCAGATTAGCAAGATTACACCCACAGATCGGGTTTACGCTCTGTTGTCTGTTCCAAGTTATGCGCCGTCACCAAACTGCCAGCAGTTCAAACTGAGCGTGCCGTAAGGATACGATTGAAATAGACGTTTTGCAGATCGCGACATATCCGCTGTACCCATGGCATAGAACAAGGGTGCAATGTGCTCGGTTCCATAAGATGGAACCGCTGTGCGGGCATGGGGAGCCTTTTTGTCATATTGAAACAGCTCTCTCGTATTCCACTGGGTGAGGCGCTCCCCAACCCAATTATCGAACTCAACCGCCCATTCTTGCGGTTCGTTGTCACTACCAAGCAAGCGCAGATTATGAACCGTTCCGCCGCTGCCAAGGATCAGCACATCATCATGACGCAGCTGCTCCAGCATTCGGCCTATATCATATTGTTCCTGCGGGGAACGCAGCGAATCCACGGACACCGCGATTACGGGAATCTGGGCCTCTGGATACATGTGTAACAGCGGTACCCATACCCCATGATCCAGACCACGGCCTCGGATCGGTTGATGCGGAAGATTACTCCGGGTGAACAAAGCGCAGATTTCATTCGCAATATCTGGTTGGCCAGGTGCAGGGTAATCCATTGTATACATATTAGATGGAAATCCGTAAAAATCATGCAAAGTCTGATGTGTATCATCCATTGTGACGGACGGTTCGGGACAATCCCAATGCGCCGTAAATACAACAATGGCTTTCGGAGCCGGCAGCCTGTCTCCAAGCTGTTTCAAGAAGTGAGTGTAGTCATTGCTCTCCACCGCCAGTGCGGGAGAACCATGCGCAATGAAAAATGCGGGTAATGTCATTGCTGCCAACCTCCAGACACGATAGGATGCTTACTCTTCTATTTTACCCCGAAGAAGGCGCTTTTCCAAGCAGACATCCCAATCTGTTGGCATTCGGACGCACATGTTGCCATTTAGATCGATCATGTTGTCCCTGTGATGTTCCAGCGGTACCCTAAGACTCCACCCATATCGCTCTTAGATCATCCAGTGCTGCCAATCCTGTTCAATCTTCTGACGCTCTCCGAGCCATTCTCTCGTCCGGGTAATCAGTTGTTCCCGCTCTTTACCGGAAGAGAAGGTATGATCACCCTGGAAAATAATCTCCTTGTCGCAGCGTCCTTCCTGACGCATCCAGAGTACCTTCTGATACAGGAATGCGTAATCTACAGGAATAATCTCATCCGATGTGCCATGTACTACCAGAACATCCCCGTTGAACTTAACGGCTTCCTGGAATGGCTGATGCTCAGCGAGTGACTCAAAGAATGCTGGCGTGAACTTATAACCGAGATAATCGGCAGAACCCTGCTTCACCCCTTCATCGTAAACTTCCCTTCCTGTAATCTTCACGATGTCATTGAATGGATATCCCACGGACGACCACATCACCAGGTTTTTGACACGTTTGTCTCGAACAGCGGTAAGCAGGGCCACGGCGCCGCCCAGACTATGACCGATTAACGTTACACGGGTTGGATCTACATCACTGCAATTTACAGCGTAATCCAACACAGAGCGTGTCTGAAGAATCATGGACTCCAGCCCCTCTGCGCCATATTCACCACTGCTCTCCCCGCAGCCAATGTAATCAAAGCGCAGAACCAGATACCCATCTTCGGCCAACTCACGAGCAGTTTTTACAAACAGACGATCTACACCGATCCGGCTTCCTACAAAGCCATGACAAATGACAGCCAGAGGTACACGCTTCTGTTGATTCTCCTCCTTGATGTCTTTCACAACCGGATAATGAATCGTAGCTGTTAATTCCTCCTGCCCATGACGAATACTGATCTGACGCTCCATGTTCATTTCCCCTTTCCATTCTTCCCTGCTCTTGTTCATTTTGTTAATTATCTATAAATCCGATAAGTTTAATGTGTATTAAGATGATATTAGTATATTATCATCCTGTGATCCTCAAGTCAACGTGAGGAAATGTCCTTTTCCAAGAGGCTGCTTGTCCACATTTTATCGGGATTTCCCAAAAAAAATGAGCCATGCTGACAGCAGCTGACTCGAATCATTCCTAAGCTTGTTTATATGATGGAGATAGGCGAATAACTTGCGAACCGAGCCTCTTGTCGAAGGTGGCCTGTTAGTACTTGAATTGGGAACTTAATATCTGTCGAGACAGCTATTCGTAGCTCCGTCGGAACATCTCATGGGTCTCCACCCGTCCCTGCCAATCCTGTTCATGTGCCGAGTTAGAGCCTTCCCAGAAGCTTCCTGACGGAAAGGTGCCTTCTGTATATTCTTCGGCATATTCAGTATCTTCCAACGTCTCCTCCATAGGCACAACCTCATCCGTAACTCCACGAGAATTACTGTTTAACAGCAGCTTCCTGGTTAATTGTTCCGTTTGTTGATCCATATCTGGCACACTCCAATCCCTGGTTTCTGTTGGAAATGCTACTATTGTGGTGGAATCGGCTGCACTTTATTCATGCTTCACACAATCGTTGGAAATGGACGGAACCCTACGCATATTTACGACGAGCCAAGGGGAACATAGACCATATATCACAGGCAACATTTGCCTTTCGACTCTTCCGGTGAAAGGATTGAACTCATGGAACACATCTTGGAATGGATTCGCAATCACGGAAAACTGGTGCTGCTGTGCACCTGTGTCATTCTGGCCTTTGCAGGGCTATGGGCGAATCACAAACAGTTGTTTTATAAGGAATGACTTTGCGAAACGAGAGCCCTTCCCGTATACTAAAATACCGTCAGGGTCTCCAGATCGCCGGGGATCAGAACGTGTGTAGACAGGGGGAGCAATCATTGGGAATTTCCTATAAAAAGTTGAAAGAAATACAGAATCGCCAGATGACCGAAATGAGTAAAATGACGCCTGAAAATGTAAAGCTGTTCGACCAGATCAGCACCATTGCGCGCCATGCACCTGCTGACGAGAGAACGCAGGAAGAATGGATTCTCTATGCAGGAAAAGCCATCGTACAAGCTCAGCGTGATGGACAGCCCGCTCGTGAATTATACGGGCCTGATCTGGAACGGGATATCCGTTCGCAGCTCGGGGTTGAAGAGCATACACAGGATGCCACTGCTGGCCATTCCAAGGTTCAACCTTCCGGGGCTTCAAGTACAGCTGCATCTGGTAGCCGGAACAAATCGAATACACAAAATGCTTCCGCCAAGAAAAAAGATTCAGCGGATGAAACCGAATCCTCGGAGACACCGGATCAGGTCAGACGCACGCCCAAATGGTATGCCATGATTGCCTGGGCTGCTTTGTCTTTTGTCATGCTGATTCAGGGTGGGGCAGGGCTATTTGTCGGCTGGACAGGTGGAGATACGGAACCGTTTAGCCATATCAGCCTGTTCTCGCTAATCGTAGCGGCAGTTGGCGGAATTGCATTGGTAGAAATGCTTCGTCGTCTCGCTGAGCGGCCTGACGATCACGGAGCAGACAAGACTTCCAGACCACAAATCAACCTTCGCGGAATCGTCATTTATATCGTCATCGTTGTGCTGGTCTTGTTTGTAGGTTATCCGCTGCGTGACAGACTTCCCTTATTTACACTGGCTCCATGGATAAGTCTCGTGATCGGGATTGTGGGACTGGCGACATTGAGACCACTCTTCGGACAGAAGAAAGTATAAGTATTACCCTTTTTGGAGCAGCATCATTGGGTATATCACAACGGGATATGGTGTGCAAAAAGGAAGTAACGACACTCGGTGAGGGAATAGAATATCGAGTGTCAAAAAAGGGGCCATAATGGTAATGGCCCCTCCTACCCGGCTGTTGAGAAAGTCTCGACAGCTATTTTTATTTTCCATCCACTCCAGAAAAAGGACTAGCCTTGTCGTCCTTCAGAACGAATGATCCCCTGCGCACGTAGAGTCTTCCTCCATCTTGAGCTGAAGGCAATGCTTGATCTCCTTGCACGGGGTCTCTCCGAATTCTCGCTTATACATTAGATCTGTGGCGTATTCCCACTGCTCTGAGAAGGATCAGCAGTTGGGTTTGTAGCTTGACCTGGATCTTGAACAGGTGCATCAGGCTTAGCTAATTCCAGTTTGACTGTTCTTGATACAGCGGAAAGAGCATTACTATATGTCGTTGGATTTGCGGCTACAGACAAGATATACACTTTGTAATCATTGCCAACGGCAATATCGGTACCTGTGGAATCTTTTGTTCCTAGTGTCAAGTTGATTTCCCCCGACGCAAGTTCTCCCGGAGTAATTACTCTATAGACTGCCGAGGCTGCTGAGGCTACATTCAAATTATCTGATCCTTTAACAATAAAAAGTCGATATTGGGATATTCCAGCTTCATCCGATGGTTTACTAAATAATATCTTATAACTGACATCCGTGGTCGAGCTAGTATTTTTTAAGTCGCTTATAGTTGCGGTTTTGACTTCAGTGACTGGCGCAATAATACTGAACTCATTGGAAGCAGCGGACAGATTGGAAGCACGCGAGCTGCTGTCTGATACGGATAACACAAAGACCCGATATTTCTGCCCTACAACAAGTGACTTGTTATTAATATCCCGATGACCATTATTCAGGACGACAGGACCGGCAGCATCATTTTTGTTGATATCAATATTCGAAGAAATTCCCAGTGCAGAAGCCGTATTAAAACCACTTACTTGGTTTGCTGGTACAACAAATGCCCTGTAACCGGCAATTCCATTTTCACTGGAAGCTTTATTGAAACTTATCGTTACATCCGATGCATCTCCCGCTTGCCCCTGATTTTTCACAGTTACGTTCACGTTGCTCGCTGCTGACACAGCGGTATTGGAAGCTAATGTGATCGTTCCCGAGCCCGAAGACAATGCATTGGCAAGAGAGCCGTTATTATTCACTGCCATCACATATACTTGGTAGGCTACTCCATTGCCAATAGTACTGTTATCCACAGTTTTAGTATTACTTGTAAGGTTAACCGTCTGGTTATTTCCATTTTTGCTTACATACGTATAATTCGCACTACCAACTGCATTTGCTGATGCCAAATTGAAGTTGGTACCCGATTTTACCACAAACACACGATAGTGATTCACATTCGTCTCATCCGTCGAACGATTGAACGTCACACGCAGATCGCTACCATTACCGTTATCCCCAATATCTGTTGCCGCCACATTGCTTGGTGCAGGCACAGCTGCATTGGCAGTCAGGGTAATCTGTGAAGAATAAGAGGACAGCGCGTTCTGACTGGAATTTCCACTTGTGCTTACCGACAGGACAAACACACGATAGTTATTGTTATTGGTAACTGTGTAACCATTGGTATCTACCATATAGTTAGGAAGAGTAAATGACTGATTTCCACCCGTTTTGTTTACCTGATAGTAATTGTTCGATGCGTTAGCCGCACTCAGCGTGAAGCTGCCTGCATTGCCGGAACGTACCACATATACCCGATACGCGGAAACGTTGGATTCATCCGAAGCTCTATTAAACGAAACGCGGAGATCCCGTCCATCGCTGTAGTCACTCACATCAGCCACCCCAATATTGCTTGCGACACCAGCATTACTATTCGTTGTCAGTCTCAACTGCGTTGACGAGGAGGACAGCGCATTGGTATATCCATTCTGCTGGTTCCCCACTGCCATAACATAGATTCGGTAGTCCTGCAGATTCGTTACGTTATAACCACTGGTGTCCTTCATGGAGGATGGCAGTGTGGTTGTAATGTTGTTGCCTGTTTTGTTCACAGTATAATACAAGCTCGAAGACAGATTGCTCGCCGTAGTCAGATTAAAGCTGCTGGATACCGAGTTGCGCACTACGAAAATTCGATAATTAGCAACTTTAGATTCATCAGATGAACGGTTGAAGCTCACCTGGATGTCACGACCATCTCCATAATCGGAATTGTCTCTCACTGACGTGATGACAGGTGCTGTTGCTGTATTTACTCCAAGCGTTAGGGAAGAAGATACCGCGGACAGTTTGTTGTCTGCTGTTGCCGCATTCGAGCTTACGGACATGATGTAGACGACATAGGATGTGCCGCTTTTGATCAGTTCCCCGGATGTGTCACGCGTAGAAGACGAGAGCTGGCTTTTGACCGCCGTGCTGTTGCCTTTGTATATAATGGTTGAATTGGAACTGGACACATTATTCGCCGCAGTCAGATTGAAGGAAGAAGCATCCTTCGCTTTGACTATAAAAGCACGGTAATACGTAATATTGGATGTGGTACTCGGCTGTGTGAAGTTAATTTCCAGATCACGGCCGTCCCCATAGTCACTGATATCTGCAATCCGCAGGCTTGTGACAGGTTGCACTGTCGTTTTCACATTGTTATTTAGTTTCAAAGACTGGGAGGACCAGGCTAGCAGATTTTTGTAGCTATTGTTCCTGTTTCCCACCGTAAGGACATACAGACGATAGGTCTCATTGGAATTCAACAGATCCCCGTTCACGTCACGGGTCTGTGCATTAAGCGTCAATCTTGGATCAGTGCCATTTGGAGTAACGGATGTATAATTCGCAGCAGGCACAGCCGTTGCCGCAGACTCATTGAAACTATTCACATCACGTGTTTTTACAAGCATAATACGATATGCGGATACGGCTTTCTCGGACGTTGGACGCGTGAAGCTTACGGTCAGATCACGACCATCCCCATTGCTTCCGGATACAGAACCATAAATGTTCCATGCTGCATATTTCGTCTCATCCACAGGAGGTGTAGACGTTGTTTTAATATCTACCCGCTGATTACGAGAGTTCCAGAATACTTTTTCTCCAAATGCTTCACTGACAAAACGAATGGGAACCATCGTATTTCCTTTGATTGTATTCGCAGGTACATCCAATGAGATCGCTTCTCCGTTGATGTATGCCGTTTTGGAGCCCAGCTTCAGGATCACTTCCTGATCTTCCCGGCTTGCTGTAATGGTTTTAGTTTTATTCGTATACTTTACTGTGGCATCCAAGCCTTCAAAAATGGAGCGCAACGGAACCAGTACACGTCCACCTTTCATGACAGGGGCTTGTGCTGACGACAGCTCCGCACCGTTAATATATATGCTGATTCTTGCAGCTGCATCCATCACTGACGTGGGTAGTGCAGACATCAACATGGCTGATACGGCCAGTGCTGACATTACCTTTTTCACTTGACGTCCTCCCGCTTTCCTCATATCCAATATCCCCATTCTCTTCATTATTTAAGTTAATTGTATTCGTTTCTGAATTTCATTAATTCCTGTAATTTCCTGTGCACATCTAAGACGTATGAATAGGCGTAAAAGTTTCCAATCCCACAAAAAATATTTTCGCAGAAATCCCCTTCCATCATCTACCTTTGAAAGGTTAAAAATAACAGAATATTTTGTCATTATTCCGAAACAACATTCTTCCCAAATTCGTTTAATCTATAGTGAATAACAACCTATTATCTCTAAAACTACGGGAGGTGTACACGGATGACATCATCATATTTATCTGGCCAGCGTAAAGGGCTACGTTTCTTCATAACTGTTGTTACCCTTACTGCAATCATTACAGGAACTGCGGTGACACCTGGAATCGCAGCTGCAGCTCCCTCAGGCCCGGATGCCAAAGTAACCACCAGCAGTTCAACCGCCATATATAAAACATTCCAATCCATGCTCCAAAAAAAGAACGGCTTGCCCGCCGCTGACACCTATCTGGAATCCAATATCAAAAAGGTAACAACGCATCACGCTACCCTGATGGTTCTGCAGTTGGAGAATGCGCGCCTGAAGACTTTAACTTCGATGACGGACCGTTTGCTCGTTCCCAACGTTCAGGACAAGATGCTCAAGGCATATCAAGCGAACGACAGCTTCACCAGACTCATGAAGCGTACCCAGGACTCCGATCTGCGTGCACTGCTAAAAGAAGCCCAAGACAGCGGCTATCGTCTCGTCATGCTCGAAGGCTCCCTCTATCCCATTATGAATTATGCGGCACTCGTGAAATATACCTCTGATATTACTGAGGATATCTCAAGCTACATCTTCATCATGATGAGGGAAACGAAAAACTTGCCTGCGGATGACGGAGCTCTGGTCATTGGCTATCAGGAAATTCTCCTTCGAGCACTCAGCCAGGAAAAATTCCTGGAGCTGCATCCGAAATCGAATCGGGCCAAGCAGGTGCAGGATCTGTTGAACAGTTATACCCTGTATACCTTTTATGGGCTGAACAATACACCGCTGTTTGATTATGAAACGAACAAAATGGTTGCCAATGCCCAAAGAGGATACAATGGGGTGTTACAGCGTCTTGCATCCGTGGATAGTGAATTCCTAACCAAGCTGGGTGCCTTTATGGATGTGGTTAAGGAAGCAAAGTATGAGAAAACAGCAGCAGTGGAGAAATGGCTGGAACAGAATGTTCCGAACGTAGCAGATGCCGGCTATTAAATGATTCATCATACTAATCACCTAATGAACACAAAGAAACCGACACAGGATTCGCTCCCATGTCGGTTTTCTTTTGATTCTATCGTTGTATTTGTAACTCCTACACCCGGCTAACTCAAATTCAAGAATTACAGAATTGGCTTAACCATATGGTTATACTCATGTCCAGCAATTACAATCACATCATCTTTGGTGTATCCTTGCCGTTCGTACAACATCAAGGCCCGTCCATTGTCACGTTCAACAATGAGGGACACCTGCGAGTGTCCAAGTTCTCGACCACGCTGCTCAAAAGCAGCCATCAATGCCTTGCCGATGCCCTGCCCCTGATATGCTTCGCTTACCGATAGAGTATCCAGATAATACTCCCCGGGACGGGTTTCTTTGACCAACGTATATTTCTCATCTGTGCTCCGACCAGGCCGATCCAGAATCGGCTGATCCAGAATGTCTGCTTCTCCGCCATCATAGGCTACCAGAATTCCCGCCACTTGCTTATCCAGTTCCATTACCGTTATATTACGATAGCTGATCCGATTGTCTTCACGCACGTAAAATTGCTGCAAAATCCCCATCGCTTTCTCATGATCTTCTTCACCAGCCAGAGCGTATGCAATATCACCGATCGCCTGATAAAGTAAAGGAATGACCTGTGCTGCATCTTCTTTGCGAGCAGGTCTCAACAGAGGCTGCGCCTCACTACGGTCCGACTTCACATTGGAGTGATTCATCAGATTAACATGTTGAACAGATTAAGATTTTTGTTGAGCTCCGTATACGCGAGGCCTTTACGATTCATGCGTTCAATCAGCGGCTGGTAATCTTCCTTGTACATCAACTCAATGCCCACCAGGGCAGGCCCATTTTCCTTATCATGCTTCTTCGTGTATTCAAAACGGGCAATGTCGTCATTCGGTCCCAATACTTCCTCAAGGAACTCGCGCAAAGCTCCTGCACGCTGTGGGAAATTGACCATGAAATAATATTTCAGACCTTCGTAGATCAAGGAACGCTCCTTAATTTCCTGCATCCGGTCGATATCGTTGTTCCCGCCGCTGATTACACAAACAACGGTCTTACCCGCAATTTGCTCGCGATACTGCTCCAATGCAGCAACCGCCAGGGAACCGGCAGGCTCTACAACAATGGCATTTTCATTATACAGCTCCAAAATGGTGGTGCAGGCTTTACCTTCAGGAACCTTCACAATGTCGTCCAGCGTGCCACTACAGATATCAAAGGTCAGGTCACCCACGCGTTTTACCGCAGCACCATCCACGAATTTATCGATATCATCCAGCGTGACCACCTGTTTACGGAACATGGCTTCACTCATGGAAGCTGCGCCAAGTGGCTCTACACCAATGATACGCGTTTCCGGACTGACCGTCTTCATATAAGTTCCGACTCCAGCAGCGAGACCGCCGCCACCGATAGTAACAAACATATAGTCCGCGTTCTCATCCAGGCTCTCCATGATTTCCATCGCCACCGTACCATTACCTGCAATAATCTTGGGTTGGTCGAATGGATGGATAAACGTCATGCCTTGTTCATTACACGTACGAATTGCTTCTTCATAAGCATCGTCATACGTATCGCCCGTGAGCACAACTTCAACATTATTTCCACCAAACCGACGTACCTGTTTCACCTTTTGGTTAGGCGTCGTGCTCGGCATAAAGATTTTGCCGTGGATGCCCAAAGCATTACAGGAAAAAGCAACGCCTTGTGCATGGTTTCCTGCGCTCGCACAGACAATGCCTTTCTCCATCTCTGCTGGAGTCAGACTACGAATCATGTTGTATGCACCACGTATTTTGAACGAACGTACCACTTGCAAGTCTTCCCGTTTGAGATATACATTACAGTTATATTTGGCCGACAATACAGCGTCCCGCTGCAGCGGCGTTCTTACAATGACTTCACGCAACACATGATGTGCGCGCACGATATCTTCCATGCCAACACTGGCACGGCCGGGATTTGTAGTTCCCGTTGGTTCTTGTTCCACTGGTTTCATCTCTTCTCCACACTCCGCTTATCTTGGTTGGCAATGCAAGCATTGCTTTTTCTTTTTATTGTATCACTTTTGTTCTTTCCTTGCGCCTTTTATAGATTATTCCACCCTTTAGGACAAGGCGTATTAAACATTGGCAATGTACTGTAGCCCTATTAATCATTTTCCAGATCAACATCTCGGCCCGAGAAGCACATCAGTAAAAATGCCAAAAAAGGGTGTCCCCGTCATTTTCATGACTATGGGACACCCCTTTTAAAGAAGTATTTAAAGCATCCAGGGAGATTTATCCCTGAGTTTTAAACCATGCCGCCGCAGCTTCCGCCTCGGTACGGGTCAGCTGATGGCCCTGACGCTCCCAGTGCATGTGCACGGCTGCGCCTGCTCCACTCAGAAGTGAAGCGAGTTCTTCCGTCTCACGTTTCGGCACAATCGGATCGTTCTCTCCAGCTCCGATAAATACAGGCAGACCTTTCAGGTCTGGCATTTCGAGACCGCGCAGGGGTACCATCGGATGGTGCAGAATCGCCCCTTTGAATGCGTCAGCTTGATGGAAGATCAGACTCGCGGCGATGTTAGCACCGTTGGAATAGCCCAGTGCGAAGACATTGGCACGATCAAAGCCATACTCGACAGCAGCTGCATCCACGAATGAACCCAGTTCTTCTGTTCGTGCAATGAGATCTTCTTCGTCAAACACCCCTTCCGCCAGACGGCGGAAGAATCGGGGCATCCCGTTCTCAGAAACGTTACCACGTGCCCCCAGAATACCTGCTCCTGGTGCAATCATCTCGGCCAGACCAACCAGATCATTCTCTGTTCCACCTGTTCCGTGTAGCAACAACAGTGTAGGGGCATCCGATTGTGCACCTGCTTTATAAATATGTTTCATTGTATTGGTAGTAGTCATGATTTGGACTCCCCTTTCCATTCACGTACTTCAATGCGTGGCAGAAGCTGCTCAATCTGCTCACGTTGTGGTTCATACCATTCAGGCAGCATCAGTTTCTGTCCCATGCTCTCCTGTGGTTCATCCCGTGCAAATCCCGGAGGATCCGTAGCCAGTTCAAACAGTATACCTCCCGGTTCCCGGAAATACACAGCGTTGAAGTACTGGCGGTCAATGACCGGCGTTGGATGGTATCCGGCTTTTTGAAGATCCTGCTGCATTTGTTCATGCTCGACATAATCTTTTGCACGCCATGCAATGTGGTGAACCGTACCTGCTCCGCCAATGCCCCGCTGAATTCCAGTCGATTGAATGTCGATCAGTTGACCGATGTCACCAGTCGCCTGCAAGCGAATGATTCCATCCTCTTCTCCAACCTGCTCCAGACCAAGCATCGTTGTCAGTACATCCATTGTTTTGTCGGGTACATGGCTGAATAATACAGCTCCACCAAAACCTTTGATCGCATGTTCAGACGGTACACCATTGAATGCCCACTGACTTGGCTGACCTCCTTCACGCTCGACCAATTCGAGCAACAGACCGCCTTTATCGAAGAAGCGAATGTACTGCTCGCCAAATCGTGTTTTATTTTCAAACGGGATATTAAAGGAAGTCAGACGTTCTTTCCAGAATGACAGGCTGCCCATTGGAATCGCATATACGGTTACGCCGGTCTGTCCTGAGCCGATGACACCTCTTCTTGCATTTTGCTGTGGGAAGAACGTGATAATGGTGCCCGGTGCCCCATCCTCATTGCCATAATACAGATGGTACACATCCGGTGCATCAAAGTTAATTGTTTTTTTCACCAGTCTCAGTGCCAATACACCTGCGTAAAAATCAACATTTTTCTGTGCGTCATCTACAAAAGCCGTAACGTGATGGATTCCTGAAGTTCTGAACATAATCTCCACTCCCTTATTTTTAATTGTATCATTGTTATATTTAGCAGTTTGTTATGCATTGCCTTTTGTTATTTATCTTTAAATTAAGATTCTTTAAATTTATATTAATCTATCTGCCGACATTATGCAAGCTTTTGTTTTAAAATTAAGACATTGTTACTCTTTTAACTTGCTTAACCATGGCTTGAGCTATTTTCAGGAACAAAAAACAGGTTCCCGATCACTCGGAAACCCGTCTTTCTTTGTACCTTATTTGGACGCTTTCTAGGTTAATTTCAATCGCTTTGGCGGTTGAACCAGATCTTTGCCATCATACTCATCCTTGATATCTCCAACAATTTCTTCAAGGATATCCTCCATCGTAACCAGACCAACCGTTGCTCCCTCCGCATTATGAACCGTTGCGATATGGGAACGACTTTGCTGCATCTGGATCAAGACATCCTTTATTGGAGATAACTCCGAAAATCTCAACATGTCATGTACAAACGTATCCATGTTGAATGCACGGCCTGCGGCAACACTTGTCAGCATCTCTTTTGTATGAATAAATCCAACGAAGTGATCCTTATTTCCTTTTTCGATCACAGGGAAGCGTGTATATTCATGCTGCTTTAAAACCTCAATCATACGATTCAGCGGCATTTCTTTGTCCAGCGTCACAATTTTTTCTTTGCGGATCATAATCTCCTGAAGCAGACGCTCATCAAAAGCAAAAATGTTCTTCAGATAGTCCAGCTCCGTCTGATTGATCTCCCCGCTCTCATAACTCTGCGCCATGATCAGCTTCAATTCCTCTTCAGAGTGAACCGTATCGTGACCGGCAGGCTTTATACCGAATATGCCAAGCAATAGACGGGCAGCCCCATTCAGCGCGTAGATGAACGGATTCATGATTTTGCCAAACCAGTATAGCGGTGGTGCCAGCATAAGCGTCATCTTCTCGGCAAACTGAATCGCCAATGTTTTTGGTGCCAATTCACCAATTACGACATGCAGGAACGTGATGATCGCGAGGGCAATTCCGTAAGAGAGTACTGTAGACAAGGCTGCTGGCACTTCCAGTCGCTCAAACAGTGGATGCAGCATTTTCTCAACGGTAGGTTCACCCAATGCACCCAATACGAGAGCCGTGATTGTGATACCCAATTGACAAGCAGATAGATAATAATCCAGATTGTGAGCCACTTTTTTGGCCAAAACCGCTTTTTTGTTCCCTTCCAGGATCAGTTGATCGATTCGGGACATCCGTACTTTCAGAATTGCAAATTCTGCTCCAACGAAAAAGGCAGTCAGACCTATAAATACGGCTACTAAAAATAAATTCAAGGCTATTATTCCGTCCAATGATTTCCCTCAGGTTGAGGGATTCACCTCCAATAAAATTTAAAATAAGGTTGCACGAGTGACGTTGCCAAAACTTTTAAATGCTGAGGGCAGTAGCCAATTGCGCAGTCAAACCCAAGATTACAGCCCTGAGCGAACCAAAATCACGCAAGGTCACTGGCTGTTTCCTTAACCTCAGCACCGTTTACACGTTCAAGCAGTACCTGCTTAATGTGAAAATTCTCTGCGTCCACAACGGTCCAGACGTAATCACCGTGTTCTACCGTATCTCCTTTTTCCACACCGACACCCTTCTGGAATTGAATCCATCCGGCCACGGTATCCATCTCTTCATTGCCTTCAAAAACAAGCCCAAACTGCCGCTCCAGCTCATCCAGAAGCACCCGGCCGTTAATGAGATACTGGTTCTCTCCAGTCTCCTGAATGTCAGCAACTTCATCGGCATCGAACTCATCCCGAATTTCACCGACGAGTTCTTCCAAAATATCTTCCATCGTCAGAATACCTGCTGTACCGCCATATTCATCCACAACAACAGCCATATGGACTCGCTCTTGCTGCATCTTGATCATGGCATCCTGGATACGTGTAACTTCGGATACGAATGGAATCTCGCGCACGAATTCGCTCAGTTGATGTGCCCGAGTAGCAACCATGTCCGGCAATATCTTTTTCACATTCACCACACCGACAATACGGTCCTTGTCTCCATCCTCGATGACGGGATAACGTGAATAATTATGTTCATCCAATATCGGAATAATATCGTCATAGGTCATATTCTGATTCAGTGTCACAAGCTCCGTCCTTGGAACCATAATATCTTTGGCATCACGTTCATCGAATACAAATACATTTTCCAGATACGAAAGCTTGGTCTTGTTGTCCTCGTCCCCTTCGTAACTCTGGTTCATGATGATCTTGATCTCATCCTCCGAGTAGGCTTGATCATGCCCGGCAGGTTTAACGCCGAATCCCCGCAGAAGGACACGTGACGCTCCATTCAGCGCCCAGATGAACGGATACATGATTTTCCCGAACCAGTACAATGGCGGTGAGAGCAACAGCGTCAATTTTTCCGAAAATTGAATTGCCATCGTCTTGGGAGCCATCTCACCAACAACAACGTGCAGGAACGTGACGAGTATAAACGCAATCGCATACGATGCAACAGACGAGATGGAAGCAGATACGTTAAGGTAATCAAATACAGGATACAGTAGCCTTTCAACCGTTGGTTTACCGAGCGCTCCCAATCCAAGGGCAGTGACGGTAATACCAAGTTGACAGGCTGACAGATAATAATCCAGATCCGACACTACTTTTTTCGCCAAAACAGCCTTCTTATTGCCTTCCGCAACAAGCTGATCTATTCGTGACGTACGAATCTTGACCACAGCGAATTCGGATGCAACGAAAAATGCGGTCAACGCAATCAAAATAATGAGTAATACAATATTCAATATGGTAATTATGTCCAATGATTTCCCCGCTTCTCAGGGATTCACCTCCAGAGATAGTTACAGCGTGAGTCGTTAACTTTGTTAACCATTCAACCGCTGATTTTCGTTCAAACACGGCGTATGCCTTATATAAAATCGATCTGATCTTAACGTTTGTATAAGTTGTACTCTGACCTTGTAAAATTGCAAAACAGGAATTCAGGATGAAGTCAATCAACTTAGAAACTACTTCACTAAAAACAGGGTTGCCCCTCATGCTGTCATGGTTTCCCGATTTACTCCACCAAAATTCTCCATTTGGACAGTTTACAATATCGCCTTCCCAATAGATATCCACCTCCCCTCTTGTTCATTCCTGTTTCAGAAAAGTATAACATGATCTGCGCCAAACCATCCAGTTGCACGTTATGGTTTGGAATGTGGATTCTAAAACGTGTTCACAAAATAAACTTTTATGTACGTGTTCTTGCTTTGTATCGTGCCTACAGTTAATTCATGTGATATTGTTCACATGTATAGTATAGACCAGTTTATAGAAAAACTACCCCTTACTTTAGTGGATTAAACCTGCTCAGGACCTTTAATTTACACCAATTCACTTTGTCGTATCCAGACTAAGATCAGTCCAGCAGTACATACCATAATCATATATACGTTGAAAAGGGCCCGCAGGATGCAAACACCTTTTTTCGGCGCACATCTTTACGGACCCTCATGTGTTACTGTATTTAATTCGAATGGGTTAAACCAAAGCTTTGGCAGCGATGTCAGAACGCAGATGCTTTCCGTCAAAACGGATTCGTTCCGCTTGCGCATAAGCTTTGTCTCTGGCTTCAGCAATATCAGAGCCAAGACCCACAATGCCCAGAATCCGCCCACCATTGGTGACCCATTCTCCAGCTTCATTGCGTGCCGTTCCAGCATGGAATACTACGGCTTCATCAACTTGATCCAGTCCCTCAATGGCTACTCCCTTTGCATAAGGACCAGGATATCCCCCAGAAGCAAGCACTACACATACAGCGGCTTCGTCGCTCCACTCAATCTCAATATCAGCCAATTTCCCGTGCACGGTTGCCCAGAAAATATCGAGCAGATCACTCTTCAAACGCGGCAACACAACCTGTGTCTCTGGATCACCGAAACGTGCATTGAACTCAATTGTTTTGGGTTTGCCATCGGGAGAGATCATCAGTCCGGCAAACAACACGCCCTGGAACGGACGCCCTTCGGATACCATCGCCTTGGCTGTGGGTTTGATGATCGTCTCCACAGCTTCTTCAATGATCGAAGCGGGGATATGAGGCAATGGTGAGTACGTACCCATGCCACCTGTGTTTGGCCCCTGATCGTTATCGAATACCGGTTTATGATCCTGTGCAGCCGCCATGGGACGAACGGTCTCCCCATCGACAAAAGCCAAAATCGACATTTCCTGACCTGCCAGGAATTCTTCGATGATGACCTTGGCTCCTGCTTCCCCAAATACCTTGTCCACCATAATGCTGCGGAGTGCCAGGTCAGCCTCATCACGGGAATAGGCAACGGTCACGCCTTTTCCAGCTGCAAGCCCATCGGCCTTGATCACCACAGGAATGGCTTGCTCATCCAGATAAGCCTGCGCCTGCTCATAGTTGTCGAATTTTTCATAGGCCGCAGTCGGAATATTGTATTTGTGCAGCAGGTCTTTCATGAACGTTTTGCTGCCCTCAATCTCTGCTGCATTACGGCGTGGTCCAAATACCGGTATGCCTGTCTTGTCAAAAGCATCCACAATGCCGTCTGCAAGCGGATCGTCTGGCCCAATAACAACCAGATCCACGTTTAGCTCCACGGCAAGCGCCGTCAGTTTATCGAATTCATTAACCGCAATCGGATGACACTCGGCGAGCTGTGCAATTCCTGCATTTCCCGGAGCACAATGAATCTTGCCAGCCTTCGGGCTTTTCGCCAGTGCCCATATAATTGCATGTTCCCGGCCACCGCCGCCTACTACGAGAATATCCATTAGCGTTGTTCCCCTCCATGAATTAAGAATATGTTCCGTTCTCTTGGCCAAAAAACTGAAAAAGAGGGATGTCCACATAAGTCATGAGCATGACGGAGGACACCCCTTACCAACGCATACCAGTCTAACGAATCGAGCGCATTCTATTCACACCAATTTTTTTATATAGTGGTTGATTAGTGTTTGAAGTGACGAACGCCAGTGAAAACCATGGCAATGCCGTATTCATTCGCTACTTTGATGGATTCTTCATCCTTGATGGAGCCACCTGGTTGAATAACAGCCGTAACTCCAGCTTTCGCTGCGAGTTCCAGTGTATCGCCCATTGGGAAGAACGCATCGGATGCCAGAATGGCTCCTTTGGCTTGATCCCCTGCTTGTTCAATAGCAATCTTGGCTGCGCCGACACGATTCATTTGCCCAGCACCAACACCTACAGTCATGTCGTTTGCTGCAAGCACGATCGCATTGGATTTCACATGCTTAACCACTTTCCAGCCAAACAACAGCTGTTTCAATTCTTCTTCGGATGGTGCACGATCTGTAACAATTTTCAACTCGCTCGCTTCGATGGAATGCACATCGCTTTGTTGCACGATCATGCCTCCGTCGATGGAAGTGACTACGAATTGGCTCTCCCGATTGCGGGCAGCGTTCAGTTCACCCGTTTTGAGCAAACGAATGTTTTTCTTTTTGGTCAGGATATCGAGTGCTTCTTGTGTAAAGTTAGGAGCCAGCACGATTTCCAGGAAGATTTCACTCAGTTTGGCTGCTGTATCGCTGTCGATAATGCGGTTCGCTGCCACGATTCCGCCAAAGATGGAAGTTGGATCTGCCGCATAGGCTTTACCATAAGCTTCGTAGATGCTTTCGCCAATACCTACGCCGCAAGGATTCATATGTTTAACCGCCACAACTGCCGGTTCTTCAAATTCTTTAACGATCTGCAAGGCTGCGTTTGCATCGTTGATATTATTGTAGGACAATTCTTTGCCGTGTAACTGCTCGGCTGTTGTCAACGTATCTTGGGCTGCAAGCGGTTTGCGGTAGAATGCCGCCTGCTGGTGCGGATTTTCGCCGTAGCGCAAATCTTGAAGTTTCTCGTAAGTAACCGTCAGTCGCTCTGGCAGTGGGTCACCGTTCAGGTTGGAGAGATAATCGGAAATAACTGCATCGTAAGCCGCTGTATGGCGGAACACTTTTGCTGCAAGCCGTTTGCGTGTTTCGAGTGTGGTGTCTCCATTGCTGCGGACTTCTTCAAGCACCTTGCCATAATCTGCGGTGTCTACAACGACACTAACATAAGCATGGTTTTTAGCAGCAGAACGAAGCATAGTTGGACCACCGATATCGATGTTTTCAATTGCATCTTCATACGTTACGTCCGGCTTGGCGATGGTGTCCTGAAATGGATACAGATTCACAACAACGAGGTCAATATAACCCAGCCCGTTCTCTTCCATTTGGCGTTTGTGCTCTTCGCTGTCACGAACAGCCAGCAAGCCACCATGAACTGCCGGATGCAATGTTTTGACACGTCCGTCCATAATCTCCGGAAATCCGGTCACATCTGAAATTCCGATGACAGGTACGCCTTCCTTCGACAACAGGCTGCTTGTACCTCCTGTCGAAATAATCTCCACACCCATTTGCGACAGCTCGCGGCAAAAGTCCACGATACCTGTTTTATCCCATACGCTGACCAGCGCTCTTTTGATACTCACAATATGCTCCTCCTTTAATGTCCCATGGCTTCGCGTTTCATGGCGAAACACAACCGATTTATTTCCCGAGAAATATCACAAAATGCGTACCAATATTCGACTTCTGTTATACAGTTGATACATGGATTTTCACACTAAAACACTACGAGTCCAGAATAATCTTTCGATCGCTGTTATTCCTGGATTTTTTTGAACAATTTCTCAATGGTAAAAATCCAGTAATAAGCCTATGCTTCCGAAGTAGCTTTCTTTCAGAAAGCTTTTAGGCGAGCGCTTTGCTTCTCCAGCTTATTTCTGTCCTCTCCGTTAATGTGTGAAACAGTTTAAAACTATATCAAACCGGTTTGTTAACAGTAACATGACGTCCGTCTAATTGAACCAGACCTTGAGCGAACCAGGAAACAACCTCAGGGTATAACTGCTGTTCGGCTGCATGGATGGAACGGCTGATTGACTCAGGCGTATCCTCTGGCAAAATGGGAACCGGATGCTGGGCAATAATCGGCCCTGTATCCATGCCTCCATCCACAAAGTGGACGGTAACTCCGGTAATTTTAACGCCGTATTCCATTGCTTGTCCTATCGCATCCTTGCCTGCAAACGCGGGCAACAAAGATGGATGAATGTTAATCAGCCGGCCTGCATAGCGATCCACTACCACCGAAGTCAATAATCTCATGTATCCTGCAAGAACAACCAAGTCGATTTTTTTGGATTCAAGCACTTCCACGATCTCTGCCTCATAGGCTTCACGGGAAGCATAATTTTTCGGAGTAAACAGATGACAATCCACGCCTGCATCCTGTGCCCGCTGCACAACACGTGCAGACGGTTTATCACATACGAGCAGATCTACGGATGCATTCAGCCCACCGTTCCGTACTGCATCGACCAATGACTGAAAGTTAGTCCCTTCACCCGAGGCAAATACAGCTATGCGGTAGTTCGCCATTAAACATCCGCTCCCGTGAAGGTTACTCGCGCATCTCCTTCAGTAACACGGCCAATGATGTATGCTTCTTCACCAGATGATTTCAGTTGTTGCAGAGCTTCCGCAGCATCTGCTTCATTAACCACCAGGACAAGTCCGATGCCCATGTTAAATGTGGTGAACATGTCACGATTAGAGACAGCTCCCTTTTCCTGTAACAGGTTGAAGATCGGCAGGATCGGCCAAGAGCCGTAGTCAATATCCACATTTACGTTGCTTGGCAACATACGGGGAATATTCTCGATGAAGCCACCACCTGTAATATGTGCCATACCTTTTACTTTTACCTTTTCCAGCAGGGACAACAGGGGTTTAACATAGATTTTCGTTGGTTCCAGCAGGGCATCACCCAATTTGCCGCCCAGTTCCGCTATGTCAGTGTGGAGATCCAGTCCCGCTTCTTCAAGCAGGAGTCGGCGTACCAACGAGAACCCGTTACTATGCACACCGCTGGAAGCCAGCCCAATTACAGTATCACCAGGAGCAATGGTTGTACCGTTGATGATCTTGGCTTTGTCCACGATTCCTACGGTAAATCCGGCAATGTCGTACTCCCCTTCGCTGTACATGCCCGGCATTTCAGCCGTTTCACCGCCGATCAATGCACAGCCGGATTGATGACAGCCTTCCGCGATACCCGCAACGATCGCTTCGATCTTCTCAGGAATGACTTTGTCACAAGCGAGGTAGTCCAGGAAAAAGAGTGGCTCTGCTCCCTGTACAACAATGTCGTTCACACACATGGCTACCGCGTCGATGCCGATCGTGTCGTGACGATCCATGGCAAACGCGATTTTCAGCTTGGTTCCTACGCCGTCTGTACCGGATACAAGTACCGGCTCATCATATTTATCTTTGTTCAAACCGAACAGGGCGCCAAAGCCCCCCAGATCTGTCATCACTTCTGGACGGAAGGTACGCTTCACGTGTTTTTTCATCCGTTCAACCGCTTCATTGCCTGCCGCGATATCAACCCCGGCCTTTTTATATGCTTCTGACAAGTGGAATCAGCTCCTTTTTTTCGCCCCTCCTAAATCCTCCCGCCCGGGAGGACCCCATAGGACCTTGGCAGGCCCTCTGGACACCCGCCAAACAAGCGGTGCAGGGGTGGCTGGTATGATCTTGCTATGGTTGATTCGTGCGTGTGCTCGCTGGATTGTTCGCCGATTCCGTTGGCCACAGGCCATCGGTCAGCGAACCCCGCTCGGCTGCGTTGCGGGCAAGCCCGCGGGGGCAGCTGCTTCGCCTGGCTGCCCTTGCCCCTGTTGCTCCGCAAGGCGGGGCTTAAGGGCTTGGGCTGTGCCCGGGGGCTGCTGCTTCGCCTGGCTGCCCTTGCCCCTGTTGCTCCGCAAGGCGGGGCTTAAGGGCTCGGGCTATGCCCGGGGGCAGCTGCTTCGCCTGGCTGCCCTTGCCCCTGTTGCTCCGCAAGGCGGGGCTTAAGGGCTTGGGCTATGCCCAGGGGCAGCTGCTTCGCCTGGCTGCCCTTGCCCCTGTTGCTCCGCAAAGCGGGGCTTAAGGGCTCGGGCTGTGCCCGGGGGCAGCTGCTTCGCCTGGCTGCCCTTGCCCCTGTTGCTCCGCAAGGCGGGGCTTAGGGGCTTGGGCTATGCCCGGGGGCAGCTGCTTCGCCTGGCTGCCCTTGCCCCTGTTGCTCCGCAAGGCGGGGCTTAAGGGATTGGGCTATGCCCAGAGGCAGCTGCTTCGCTCGGCTGCCCTTGCCCCTGTTGCTCCGCAAGGCGGGGCTAAGGGCGTTCGGGCTGCGCCCGGCGGCAGCTGCTTCGCTTGGCTGCCCTTCCCCTGTTGCTCCGCAAGGCGGGGCATTACAACTAGCAGCTACAGCCGAATTTCTCTTCGCCGTCGAAGTCGAGCCGGGTTGGGTAATCATGATCAAAACATGCAAGGCAGAGCCCGCCTTTATAGTCATCCTGATTATCTCCCTGAATCGAAGCAATTAGCCCATCGGGACTGAGGAACTCCAGGGAGTCCGCGTTGATCTCACGGCAGATCTCTTCCACTGACAATGATGATGCGATCAATTCGCGGCTGTCAGGCGTATCAATACCGTAGAAACACGGGTTTTTGAACGGTGGTGAGGTAATACGAACATGTACCTCGGTTGCTCCTGCATCACGCAGCATGTTCACGATCCGGCGGGACGTTGTTCCCCGTACGATGGAGTCGTCAATCATGACCACACGTTTGCCTTCCACCACACGACGCACGGCACTCAGCTTCATCTTCACACCCTGCTCTCGCAGTTCCTGGCTTGGCTGAATAAACGTACGTCCGGTGTATTTGTTTTTGATCATACCCATCTCATACGGGATTCCCGTTTGCTCAGCGTATCCGATTGCCGCGGAAATACTCGAATCCGGTACACCAGTTACCAAATCGGCATCCACAAAGGACTCAATCGCCATCCGGCTACCCATCCGTTTACGGGCAGCGTGCTGGTTGACACCGTTCATGTCGCTGTCCGGACGAGCAAAATAGATATACTCCATCGCGCACAACGCCTTGCGGTGTTTATGATGATCGAAACGGTCTTCGTGAAGACCATCCGCATCCAGCACCAACAGTTCACCGGGCTCAATGTCACGAATCAACTCTGCGCCGATCGTCTCCAATGCACATGTCTCGGATGCGAATAAATACGCATCTCCCAATTTGCCCATCGTCAACGGTCGCAGACCGTGGGGATCAGAAGCAACCAGCAGCTTGTCGTTGGTCATGATCAGAAATGCATAACCACCCACAATACGCTGGAATGCATCCTTTGCCGCTTCCACCAATCCCTTGGATGATCTCGCGATCAGATGGGCAATAACCTCAGTATCACTCGTCGTCTGGAAAATGGACCCGCTCTGCTCCAGCTCACGCCGGATCGTTGGTGCATTGACGATGTTGCCGTTGGTTGCTACAGCCAGATCACCATCACGATACTTGAATACCAATGGCTGTGCGTTCGTCAGCTTACTGTCACCACTGGTCGAATAGCGAACGTGTCCGATGGAGATATCCCCGGTCAACGTCTGCATCAGGTCTTTGGTGAACACTTCTTTCACAAGTCCCATACCGCGGTGATAGTTAAACTGCGTACCGTCACTCACACACATGCCTGCACTTTCTTCCCCGCGATGCTGCAGCGCATGCAGACCATAATAGGAAAGAGAAGCCGCGTCAGGGTGACGATACACCCCAAACACGCCGCATTCTTCCTTCAATTTGTCGAGTCCTTCTTTGCCGGACCCTTCGTTATAATAATCACCTGTCCACAATGGTCCTGTCGTCAGTTCATGAGACATGGAATCGCATCCTCCCAGACCTGAGTTAAACCTCCTACAGGTTCGTTCACGGCTGATGTTCCGTTCAATTCAATCGTCAGGTTACTTCCTTCTACACGTCCAATTACAGCTACAGGTACACCACGCTCACGTACAAATGCTTCGAGCTTGCTCGCTTGCTCCGGCGAAGCGGACAACAGAATACGGGATTGGCTCTCACTGAACAATGCATGGTCTGCACGCAATGCCGTCTCCACATTCACTTGTGCGCCCACGTTACCGCTGATGCAGGACTCTGCCAATGCAACAGCCAGACCGCCTTCAGACAAGTCATGCGCAGAGCGAACGAGACCAGATTGGATGGCTTCCAGCACAGTGCTGAGCAATGCTTTTTCCGTTTGCAAATTCAGTTCTGGCGGACGGCCTTCTGTTTGACCATGAACGGTGTATTGCAGCTCGCTGCCGCCCAGCTCGGCTTTGGTTTCACCGAGGAGGATAATGACATCACCTTCGGATTTGAATGCTTGTGTCGTAATATGATCCGTGTCATGAACGAGACCTACCATACCGACGACTGGCGTTGGATAGATGGAGCCTTTGGCGTTTTCGTTATACAAACTCACGTTACCACCGATAACCGGCGTATCCAGCACGCGGCAAGCTTCTGCCATACCGTCTACTGCTTTTTCCATCTGCCAGAAAATATCCGGCTTTTCCGGGTTACCGAAGTTCAGGTTGTCCGTAATCGCGAGTGGCTCTGCACCGGAACATACAATGTTACGGGCAGCTTCACTGACAGCAATCCGTCCGCCTACTTCTGGATCAAGATACACATAACGTCCATTACAGTCTGTTGTCATTGCCAGACCCTTACGTGTTCCACGAATCGTTACAACCGCTGCATCCGAACCTGGACGAACCGCAGTACTTGTACGCACCATGTAATCGTATTGATCATAAACCCATTTTTTACTTGCAACCGTTGGTGAAGCCAGCACTTGTTTCAACGCTCCGCCGAGATCCGACACTTCGTCGTAACGAAGCGTGTCGATGGAAGCACTTGCTTCATAATAAGCTGGTACGGAAGAAGGTTTGTCATATACTGGACATTCATCAACCAAAGCCGTTACTGGCATATCCCCGACCACTTCGCCGTGGTGAATTAGTTTCAGACGACCATCATCCGTTACTTTACCGACTTTGGCACAGATAACGCCCCAACGTTCAAAGATCTCCATCGCCTGCGCTTCATCCTTCGGCTCAACAACGAACAGCATACGTTCCTGAGACTCGGATAGCATCATTTCATAAGGTGTCATGCCTTCTTCACGCTGTGGCACCTGATCCAGATACAGTTCCAGACCATTGCCCGCTTTGCTCGCCATCTCTGCACTCGAACATGTCAGACCGGCAGCACCCATATCCTGAATTCCGAGCACGATTCCCGTGTCGATCAATTCCAGACAGGATTCCATCACCAGTTTCTCCATAAACGGATCACCAACCTGAACCGCTGTCCGTTGGGACTCCGATTCTTCCGTTAGTTCAACCGATGCAAAGGTAGCGCCATGAATACCATCCCGGCCTGTTGGCGGTCCGACATAATACACAGGGTTGCCCACACCTTTTGCTACGCCGCGCTGGATCTTGTCATGATCAATCAGACCCACACACATGGCGTTAACCAGTGGATTGCCTTCGTAGCTCTCATCAAACATCACTTCACCTGCAACGGTAGGAATACCGATACAGTTCCCGTACCCGGCAATACCTGCTACAACATGCTCGAACAAATATTTAACGCGATCGCTCTCCAGCTTGCCAAAACGCAGGGAATTCAGCAACGCCACGGGTCTTGCGCCCATGGAGAAAATATCACGGATAATGCCGCCTACACCTGTTGCCGCACCTTGGTAAGGCTCAACCGCGGAAGGGTGGTTATGGCTTTCAATTTTGAAAACAACCGCCTGATTGTCACCGATATCTACGATACCGGCACCTTCACCCGGTCCCATCAGGACACGCGGCCCACTCGTAGGGAAACGGCGCAGTAACGGCTTGGAGTTTTTGTACGCGCAATGCTCGGACCACATGACACTGAATACACCGATTTCCGTATAGTTCGGCTTGCGCCCCATGAACTCACAGATCAGCTCATACTCGCTGTCAGACACGCCCATTTGTGCGTAAAGTTTATGTTCTGCGACCTGTTCTGCTGTTGGTTCCTTAGCGGATAGCTGCTGCGTCATGCCGATCCCTCCATGCTTTCAAAATAGATGTAAACATACGTTTGCCGTCTTCCGAACCGAGCAGTGAGTCCACCGCGCGCTCTGGATGCGGCATCATGCCGACCACGTTACCACCCTCGTTGCAAATCCCCGCGATATCGCCCAGGGAACCATTCGGGTTGCTGCCATACGTAAATACGATCTGGTTGTTCGCCTGCAAACTCGCAAGTGTCTCCTCGTCGCAATAATAGTTGCCTTCACCGTGAGCAATCGGAATGATAATTTCTTCCCCAGGTGCGTAGTCACGCGTAAATGGCGTATCTGTATTTGCCACTTTCAATACCGTATCGTGACAACGGAATTTTAGGGAGGTGTTGCGGATCAATGCACCTGGAAGCAATCCCGCTTCAGTTAGGATCTGGAATCCGTTGCAAATGCCCAAAATATATTTGCCTTGTTCAGCAGCTTTGGCTACCTCGTTCATTACCGGTGCAAAGCGGGAAATCGCTCCGCAGCGCAGATAGTCACCATACGAGAAACCACCCGGAACCAGAATACAATCATAAGCCGAAAGATCTGTAGCCGTGTGCCATACATAATCAACCTCTTGTCCAATTGCATCTTCTACCGCTTTATAACAGTCGATGTCGCAGTTGGAGCCAGGGAACACAAGAACTGCAAATTTCATGGGATTAACCCTCCAATTCGTAGCGGTAATCTTCAACAACGGTGTTGGCCAGCAGCTTTTCACACATGACTTTCAATCGTTTCTCCGCTTCCGCACGATCTGTTGTATCCAGGTTCAGTTCCATGACTTTACCGATCCGTACACTTTCCACTTCATTGAATCCCATTGAATGCAGGGCTCCTTGAACAGCTACGCCTTGCGGGTCGAGTACGCTTTGCTTAATAGTGACATATACGGTTGCTTTGATCATGATCCTTATGTTCCTCCTCAGTAATGAACGGGATAAATGCTTTATGCTGTTAAAAAAGTGACTTGGGAGCTTGCTCCGGGGCGGATTGTTCTTCCGGTCGCTGGTTGTCCCCGGGTTTTTTGGATTGTTTTGGCCCGCTGTGCGGTCAAAACCCGGGGACAAAGGCGAACGCTTCGCTCCTTTAAGAACAATTCCGCCCCTCCGCTAGTCCATGCGACGTTTTTCAAAGGCCTAAACCTTTTACGTTGCACGGTGGGTAATAGTAAAGCTTGCTCCGGGGCGGATTGTTCTTCCGGTCGCTGTTGTCCCCGGGTTTTTTGGATTGTTTTGGCCCGCTCTGCGGTCAAAACCCGGGGACAAAGGCGAACGCTATCGCTTCTTTAAGAACAATTCCGCCCCTCCGCTAGTCCATGCGACGTTTTTTAAAGGCCTAAACCTTTTACGTTGCACGGTGGGTAATGGTTGAGACTGACCATTACATGAAACAGTGAATGGTCTTCAAGTTACATTAGTAACCTTACTGTTTTGATATTGGTAGACTTCCTATATATGAAGAGAAGTCTTTGTCTTCAATTGCCTCATCCCCCAGTTTGACACTGGCGGAGGGAAAGATTTGAGCTGGAGAAGCGAAGCTAAGAGCTTTCTGAAAGAAAACTGCTTCGAATGCATATGCTTCGCCTTTGCAACCGGAATGTATCCTTTTGAAAAAAAGGATTCCAATAAAAAGCATTCCGGGGGCAACAGCGATCGAAAGCCAAACTTTCCCGCAGCTTGCACAAACGTTACCATTTATTGTGCCGTTAAACGGTTATAAATATCGACGTATCTTGCGGTTGTTGCCTCCACAACCTCTTGTGGAAGCGGGTCAGGTTTGCTGTTCTTGTCCCAATCGCTGCCTAACAAATAGGTGCGTACCGGCTCTTTATCCATGCTGTCGATCTCGATGTCGAGTGCATAATTCTCTTTAGCCCAGAAGCGAGAAGCGTCTGGAGTGAAGATTTCATCGATCAGAATGACTTTGCCATCGACAATACCGAATTCGAATTTGCAGTCTGCAAGAATGATACCCCGCTGATCGCAATAGTCGCGAGCGAATTCATAGAGACGCAGGCTCTTTTCCTGTAACTCAATCGCCAGAGCGTCCCCAACGAGTTCTTTCATTCGATCCATCGGAATGTCTTCGTCGTGACCAACATCGTTTTTGGCAGCAGGAGTGAAAATGGGAACGTCGAGCTTGGCGTTTTTGCGAAGTCCATCCGGCAGCTTGATGCCGTTCACTTCACCGCTCGCCTCATATTGTCTCCATCCGCCCCCGGTAATGTATCCCCGTACCACACATTCAATATCAATGCGCTCGGCTTTGCGGGTCACCATGATGCGGTCCTTGAGCAGTTCAGGGTCCGTAAGGATATCGCCCAATTGGTTCACATCGGTATGCACCACGTGGTTTTCCATCATGTCGCCCGTCAGTTCAAACCAGAAACTACTCAGTTTATTAAGCACATTGCCCTTCTCAGGAACAGCTGGGTCCAGCACATAGTCAAACGCCGAAATCCGGTCTGTAACCACGATGAGAAAATGTTCACCCAGATCGTACAGTTCACGTACTTTTCCTTTATATAACAGAGGTGCTTTTACGAGATCTGCTGCAGTGGATAATGCCATGATGCTCACCTTCTTTCAGGAGATGTAAGGCTATAAACAGAACCGCGATGGTGCACATTTCACTCCGACGACAGAACAATCTTCCGATCGCTGTTATCCCCAGATTTTTTTGATTCCACTTTTGCAAAGTGAAAATCCGGGGATAAAGGCGAACGCATTCGCTTCTTCAGCTTATTTCTGTCCTCTGCGATCCCTGCAAATCCATCATTCTGTTCTTCTAGCCTTATGAGAGTATTTATATTAGTCGTTCAAACCAAGTTTCTTGAAGATCGTATCCACATGCTTCAGGTGCCACGATGGGTTGAACGCATCTGCGATTTCCTCTTCGCTCAGCACTTCAGTGATTTCCGGTGTGGATTTCACGATATCCTGGAACTGGCGTTGTTCTTCCCATGCCTGCATCGCACGTGGTTGAACCGTATCGTAAGCCTGCTCACGGCTGAAACCTTTGTCGATCAGCTTCGTCATGACGCGACCGGAGAACGGTACACCGAAGGTACGCTCCATATTGCGTTTCATATTTTCAGGGAACACGGTCAAGTTCTTCACGATGTTACCGAAACGGTTCAGCATGTAGTTCAGCAGCATCGTTGCATCCGGCAGGATGATACGCTCTACGGAAGAGTGCGAGATATCGCGCTCGTGCCACAGCGTCACATTCTCGTATGCCGATACCATATGTCCGCGAATGACGCGGGATAGACCGGAGATGTTTTCACTGCCGATGGGGTTACGTTTGTGCGGCATTGCAGAAGATCCTTTTTGACCTTTCGCAAATGCTTCTTCCACTTCACGGAATTCACTCTTTTGAAGTGCACGTACTTCTGTAGCAAACTTGTCCAAAGATGTGGCGATCAATGCCAGGGTTGCCATGTATTCGGCGTGACGGTCACGCTGCAGCGTTTGGGTCGAGATTGGTGCAGGTTTCGTGCCCAGCTTCTCGCAGACAAACTCTTCAACAAACGGATCGATGTTCGCGTACGTTCCTACTGCGCCTGAGATTTTTCCGTATTGTACGTTGTCTGCTGCATGACGGAAACGCTCCAAATTCCGTTTCATCTCTTCATGCCACAACGCCATTTTCAGTCCAAATGTTGTTGGCTCCGCATGTACCCCGTGCGTACGTCCCATCATTGGTGTGTGCTGATAGGTCAGTGCTTTTTCACGAAGAATTTCAATGAAATTCACGATATCCTTTTCCAGAATCTCATTCGCTTGACGCAGTACATAACCCAGAGCCGTATCCACGACATCTGTGGAAGTCAGTCCGTAATGTACCCATTTCCGCTCTGCACCCAAACTTTCAGATACCGTACGTGTAAATGCGATAACGTCATGACGTGTCTCCTGTTCAATCTCGTAAATGCGGTCAATATCAAAAGAAGCGTTCTGACGAAGCAATGCTGCTTCTTCTTTAGGGATCACACCGAGTTCGGCCCACGCCTCACATGCACAAATCTCAACCTCCAGCCATGACTTGAATTTGTTCTCCTCAGTCCAGATGGCTCTCATTTCGGGTCTGCTATAACGTTCGATCATGAATTTGTATTCCTCCAAAGATTAGTTTGTTCAATCCATTGTAAACCTTCTTCTACATCCTGACAGAGCAGATTGACATGCCCCATCTTACGTCCTGTCTTCGCTTCGGTTTTACCATATATATGAAGCTTGGGAATCACACCGAGTTCCAGTGCTTCCGCGTCAGCCTGACCCGTTCTGGCAATAATACCTTCCAGATGTTCTCCAAGCACATTAACCATAACAACCGGACTCAATAATGAAGTATCTCCAAGCGGTAATCCGCAAATCGCACGAATATGCTGTTCAAATTGTGATGTGGCACAGGCCTCCATTGTATAGTGACCCGAATTATGCGGCCTTGGTGCCAGCTCATTCACATACAGTCTTCCATCTGCCGCAACAAACAGTTCCACCGCCAGCAATCCAACGGCTTGCATCGATTTCGCCACGGCTGCTGCCAGTTTCTGCGCTTCAATCTGCACTTCCGTAGCCACTCTCGCTGGGACAATCGAGGCATGCAAAATGTTATTCACATGAATGTTCTCCGCAGGCGGGAATGTCTTAATCTCCCCATTGGTGCTCCGTGCAACGACAACCGAGATTTCGCAGTCAAACTTGATGAATTGCTCCAACACCAGTTCAGCACCGGTAGCTGCGAGTTCTTCATAAGCGGCTAACGCCTGATCCGCTTCCCGAATGACCCGTTGGCCCTTACCGTCGTAACCTCCGGTCACTGTCTTCAGTACACAAGGAACCCCAAGTTCGCTTACGGCTGCTTGCATCGTATCCTTACTCGTAATTTCTCGATAGGGGGCTACGCGCACACCTGCTGCTTCAATGGCTCGTTTCTCACGCAAACGGTGCTGAGTCGTGTACAATAATGAACTTCCTTGAGGCACGTAGGATTCCCGCTCCAGCAATGCAGCAACATCTGCATCTACATTCTCGAACTCATACGTGATTACATCACATTGCCGGGCCAGTTCGAGCGCTGCCTTCTCGTCGTCATATCCAGCTTCAATCTGGTCGGCAATTTGTCCACAGGGTGCATCTGCTGCCGGATCAAGCGTAACAAACCGATAACCCATCGCTGTCCCGGCTAATGTCAGCATGCGTCCCAGCTGCCCGCCCCCGAGAACGCCGATGGTTGTTTTCCCTGGAAGCAAGACATGTTCTGATTCGCCTGCCGATCCAGATAGAGCCCTTGTATGTGTATTATTCATATTTCGTCACTGCTTTCGAGCACTTCTTGTTTAATACGCTCTCTGCGAGCTTCA
Organism: Paenibacillus sp. NPDC056933; assembly: GCF_042674385.1. NCBI lineage: Bacteria > Bacillati > Bacillota > Bacilli > Caryophanales > Paenibacillaceae > Paenibacillus > Paenibacillus sp. NPDC056933. The sequence goes on from NZ_JBHUQN010000008.1 coordinate 151,652, forward strand.
CTACGACGTTGGACATCCTGGTCAAAAGCACCGATGATCTGAGCTGCCAGCAATCCTGCATTCGTTGCACCTGCTTTGCCAATCGCTACAGTTGCGACGGGAATTCCACCAGGCATCTGAACAATGGACAACAAGGAATCGAGACCGTTCAACGCCTTGGACTGCACAGGAACTCCAATGACCGGAAGCATCGTTTTGGAAGCAACCATGCCGGGCAAATGTGCTGCCCCGCCCGCACCTGCAATGATAACCTTGAATCCGCGGCCAATCGCTTGCTCCGCATATTCAAACATCAAATCCGGTGTGCGATGCGCAGATACGACCTTCTTCTCATATCCAATCTCGAGCTCGTCCAGCACCTCACACGCATGCTTCATCGTTTCCCAATCTGACTTGCTGCCCATAATTACAGCGACCTGCAATGACATGTATAATCCAACTCCCGTCTGAGCTTTTTTGATTTCATCGTATCTTGTTTCATTCCATTTCCTTATGAAATGAAAAAATCCGCTACCCTCGAAAACATCACATTTTCTTCGGACACCGGACTCCAAGAAATACGTATCCCGCATTTGGGCATGCCAAAAGTGGGCTTGCTGTCCGCATCTGTATTCATGCGACTCTCAGCCGTATCTCCTCGTAGTCCGGAAATTTACGGTTCCCGGGTAGATACTTCCGGGCCCTATTCCCGGCGTTATACGAGCAAATATCTATTTCAAACCATCTTATTCATTCTATTCCATCTTCTACACACTTCGCTCTTACTCGACCTTATTTTCATCTGATCGACACATCTAACATTTTAACAATCCCCTACAGCTAATGTCAACTTAAAGACGAACATTTAACATATTGACAAATATAATGTTCGGGAATAACGAACATTATAGAGGTAGTCCATCCAATTTAAGCCAAAAAAGAAAGCCGACTTCTCTTCAATCCATCGAAGACAGCCGGCTTCCTGCTTATTTTTGTAATCATTTTTTTCTACTTTTATTTCACGATAAGAACAGGAACCTGAGCATGCTGCACCACGTTATGACTGACGCTGCCCAATACAAATTCACGAATTCCCCCGAGACCGCGGCTACCAATGATTATGATGTCCGATCCGTTTTCTTTGGCATAATCCAGAAGAACCTCGGCAGCAGCACCCTGAATCAAATCGACGTTCGCTGTAACTCCCGCAGCCTGAACCCGCTCTTTCGCTTCATCTGTGGTTTGAACTGCCAGATTATAATAGTCATTATTGATTGATGGTGGCAAAGGTGCCAATCCTTCTCCAATGAATACACGTGGGAAATCAAAGGCATGAATAATATCCAGTACAGCGTTCGGGGAAACTTTGGCTAGCTCAATCGCACGATCAAGTGCTTTATTTGAAGCTTTTGAACCGTCGTAAGCAACCAGTATTTTGGAGAATAACATGAAAATCCCGTCCCTTCCTTTATATGTAGAACTCTCGAAGCAAGCTTCGGTCTGACATAAAATAAATTAAAATATAATACAAAAATTCATGTAACTCCTTAAACATGCCTTGACCCAAGTGAACCATTCGTACGGAAATAATTACACAGTACTACGAGTAATTCACAAGAATTACCACAAATTATTAACATCCATTTATTCCGTCATCTTATTGCAGAAAATAACCATAGATTACCGCATTCAGAAACAACAACAACGGAATGCCAATCGTGAAGCTGGGATGTTTTGTTTTGTGACGTTTACGATACATTGCAATCCACACTCCTAAAGCTCCACCGATGAAGGCAAGCAGAAAGAGCGTTCGTTCGGGTGTACGGTCACGACGGCGTTGCGCACGCTTCTTGTCATCTGACATGACCAGGTAACCTACTACGTTGATAAATAAGAACCACAGTATCAATCCGGTTTGCATATCCTTTTAGCGGTCCCCCTATCCCGGGACATCTCCCTGTACCTCCATTATAGTCCTCTGAAGGAACATGATCAACGCGAGAAGGGAACCGCAAAGATATTTAGAAACAATGAAGCCCGAATATTGATCCTATGACTCCTGTTTAGGAATACCATTCAGGCTGGGTACTCTTTTAGCTGCCTTATCGGGACGTACAGCGATACTTTCTTCCTGAATACTGTCTTTGTTCTGCTGATTATGAATCTTCTCTGGTTTGTTATGTGGCATCTGCGTATCACCTCCTAGGCTTACGTTGCCTGAAAAAGGAGAATCTTATACGACCATCACCACTTGTGTTCTTCTAAGGACTTATTCTCCCTTCTTCTCCATGGCTGCCTTCAGCAACTCTCCCAGATTGGAACCGATCGACTCCTGCTTCGCATATTGTTTAACCAGCTTTTGCTGATCGCGTTTATTCACATGCTGTTTGTCTTTATCTAATGTTTCCGTTATGCCGCAAGGCAGACACTGCACGTATAACCCTGCCTTACCCTCTTTTATCTCCATCTTTTTGTGACACTGTGCACAGCGACGGTTGGATAATCTTTTCTCTGCCGAACGACGATATCCGCAATCCTCTGTAGGACACACGAGGAACTTGCCGCGTTTACCCTTCTTCTCCAGCAAGCGGGCATTACAATCCGGACAATGACTATTGGATACATTATGCGGCTTGTACTCGGCTTTGCTTCCTTTTACCGTAGATACAAGCTCTTTCGCCATCAAGCGTATACTCTCCAGGAAAGGCTCAGGCTTCCCTTGTCCACGTGCGATGCGCTCCAGTTCAGCTTCCCAACGGGCTGTTAGCTCCGGGGTACGCAGCTGAGGGGCAGCAAGTTCAAACAACTGCTTCCCTTTTCCTGTTGGATGCATGCTGTTGCCTTGACGATCAATGGTGTCGGAACTGACCAGCTTCTCGATAATATCCGCACGTGTAGCCGGCGTACCCAATCCATGCTTGTCCATTTGGGAAAGTAATGCTGCTTCGGTATAACGTTTAGGCGGCATCGTCCGTCCACTTTTGATATGACACCGTTGAACGGTCACTGACTGTCCTTGCTTTACGTCTGGCAAAAGCGCACGCTCATGGTCTGATGGATCGTCAGCACGATCATCATCCTCATCGCTATAATCCCCGCCGTATACTTCTCGCCAGCCGCTTTCTTTTACCGTTGTGCCTTTCACATGGAAGGAATCATTGCCCACCTGAACTGTGATCGCCACAGAATCGTACTTCGCCGCCGGATAGAACAAGCTGATAAAACGACGTACGATGAGGTCATAGAGCTTACGCTCCTCTGGATTCAACTGATTAAGGAGAACTGTCTGTTCTGTTGGAATGATCGCGTGGTGATCCGTCACTTTGCTGTCATCCACGATACGTTTGGTAATATTCAGATTTTTACGCAACAACGGACGAGCCAGCGACGCATAAGGGCCAATCGCTACACTCTCCAAGCGCTCTTTCAATGTACCTGTCATATCCGAAGTCAGGTAACGGCTGTCTGTACGCGGATAGGTTACCAGCTTGTGCTGTTCGTAAAGTCGTTGCAGCACATTCGAAGTTTGCTTGGCAGAAAAACCGTATTTCCGGTTGGCATCCCGTTGTAATTCCGTCAAGTCATAAGCCAGCGGATGCGGCTCAACTTTCTCGCTTTTTTTCACTTGGGCAATTGTGCCCTTACGGCCATCTACTCGTTTTTTTAATTCTTGTGTCTCCTGCGGATTGAAAATGCGTGAATCACCGCCTGCAGCCCGCCATACCGCCTGAAAACCGCCCAAATCTGCCGTTAACGTCTCATACTCCTGCGAGCGGAAACCGTTGATCTCATTTTCCCTATCCATAATCATGCCAAGTGTAGGAGTCTGTACCCGTCCAGCTGACAATTGTGCATTAAATCGGACCGTCAATGCACGGGTTACGTTAAGCCCGATCATCCAATCCGCTTCTGCCCGGCAGCGTGCCGATTCATATAGACGATCAAACTGGCTGCCTGGCTTCAGCGATGCAAACCCATCCTTGATTGCCTTGTCCGTCTGGGATGATATCCACAGCCGTTTGAACGGCTTTTTCCACTGCGCCATCTGCATAATCCACCGAGCCAGCAATTCTCCCTCTCGCGCTGCATCCGTTGCAATGACCAGTTCACCAACATCCTGACGTTTCATCAGCTGCTGTACCGCTTTGTATTGGTGGTTTGTCTCCTTGAGCACCTTCAGTTTGGTACGATCGGGCAGAATCGGCAAATCCTCCAGATTCCACGTTGCATACTTCTTGTCATAATCCTCTGGCTCAGCCAATCCAACCAAATGTCCAAGCGCCCAGGTCACGATATATTTTGGGCCTTCCATATAGCTTTTATGTTTATCACGCGCGCCCATCACTCTGGCTATTTCGCGTGCTACAGATGGTTTTTCTGCGAGTACCAATGTTTTCACTTTATCTCTTCCTCTCTTCTTCAAGCCTATGACTCTTCTCTTCCTGATCAGCTCATCTTCTCATTATAACATTTCACGGTAAAGCTTTGCTGCTTCCTCTCTCGTTACTCGCTTCTTATGTATCTTTCTATCAAATTAATGTTAGATAATATAACACAATAATCTTCGACAATTTTCTTCTATGCATGAGATACGTAGGATTTGGCAGGAAAAACATTGAAAAGACAAGCTGTATACGTTTTCATGGATAAATACGAGCATTGTAAGAATACCTTACATCTACTTAAAATGTGACAAAAGCATCTATATCAGAATCTGCTAGCACACACATCATTGATACACAGGAAGGGAGCGTGGATGCATGACTTATCATGGATCTGTATTGAAAAAAGGTGGGGCTTTGTTACTTGCTGGAGCAGTTGTTGCCACAACATGGGGAGGAACGGTTCCCTCAGCGTCAGCTGCAGTAGCAACGCCTTCGAGCAAAACTACGGTTGCAGCCGTAACAACTGGTAAGGCGCCTGTCACCGCAACGGCATTTGTTCAAGCTATGAAGGAAGCGGCTACACTTGCAGGTGTTCCTTTTTCCATGGACAAGCTTTCCGGCACAACGGTACAGCGTAAAGACGCTGCTGTAGCCCTGCAAACCTGGCTGAAGCTGGAGTCCACACCAGAGTCGTTCACGGATATTCCGGATCAGGCGAGCTTTGCCGGAGCCGTTGGTGCCCTGAACACCGCTGGGTTGATGAAAGGATATACCGACACCCTCTTCCTTCCTAATGCAGTACTTACCCAAAATGATGTCGCCATACTGAAAGACCGCATTTATAACTACATAAAGCCATTTGTTCTGGAGGAAGCAAGCATCATGGATATCCAGGCTGCCATGACGCAAGGAAAGCTGACATCCAAAGAACTCGTGCAGAAGTATCTGGATCGGATTGAAAAATACGATGATCAGGGTGTGAGTATTAACGCAGTCCTGACGTTGAATCCGGATGCACTTCAAATCGCTGAAGCTTTGGATGAGGAACGTGCTGCTCAAGGCGCCCGTGGGCCTCTACATGGTATTCCGGTTTTGGTCAAAGATAACTTTGATACAAACGATATGCCTACAACCGCAGGTTGTATCTGTTTGAAAGATTCTGTACCTGCTCACGATGCCGAGCAAGTGAAGAAGCTCAAAGCAGCCGGTGCCATTATTTTGGGCAAAACAAACCTGCATGAATTCGCATTTGGCATTACCACTTCCAGCTCACTGGGTGGACAAACACTGAACCCTTACGCGCTGGATCACTATCCAGGCGGTTCAAGTGGGGGTACAGGTGCCGCCATCGCTTCAAACTTTGCAGCTGCAGGCATGGGTACAGACACGGGCGGATCGATCCGCATCCCATCCAGCTTCAACAGCCTCGTGGGTATTCGTCCAACGATCGGACTGTCCAGCCGTGAAGGAATTATCCCTCTCGCATTGACACAGGATGTAGGCGGCCCTATGGCTCGTACCGTGAGTGATGCTGCAATTATGCTGGATGCTACAGCCGGTTATGACAAAAACGATGTCGCTACAGCCTATGCCGTAGGCAAAATCCCTTCCAGTTATACAGACTTTCTGGATGTAAATGGACTGAAAGGTGCACGGATCGGTGTGGCCACCGAACTCATTCCAAATACCAAAGCTGAAGAAAAAGCCGTCGCTGACGTGATTAACAACGCTGTAGAAGAACTCAAATCTCTGGGAGCTACAGCAGTTCCGATCAGCATTCCCAATCTGGCGGAAATCAACAAATATCCGAGCTTGAGTGGATACGAGTTCAAATTCCAACTGAATGACTACCTGGAATCCCTTGGTGACAAGGCCCCTTATCACAGCTTGTCGGAGATTATTGCTTCCGGGCAGTTCGACAAGTCACAAGAACAGTCGATGAAGACTCGTGATGCGCGGGAAACGCTGGAAACTACAGAATACAAGGACATTGTATTGAAACGCACAAAAGTTACACGTGAGTCCTTGCTGAAAGTTATGGCAGATAACCACCTGGATGCCATCATTTATCCAACATCCACACAAGCTGCTGGTGTTATTGGCGAGGGGCAGAACTCCGGCGGGAACAACCGTTTGAGTCCATTCTCAGGCTTCCCGGCCATTACAGTTCCTGCCGGTTTTACTACAGACGGTTTGCCTGTAGGTATGGAATTCCTGGGCCGTGCCTTTGATGAAGGAACTTTGATCAAGCTGGCTTACAGCTATGAGCAAGGGACTCATCACCGCCATGCCCCTAAGCTCACACCATAAATTTTTAATCAGGTTAATTAGACTTGGATTAGAATAATCTAAGCAATTTATGCTAAATATCCGGCACGATGGGAATTGCGTGGTAGCAATCAGCATAATATTGCTATCGAAGTTACACACAACTTGTGTCCAATCGTTCTGCAAACAAAAAAGCACACCCACTTCATGCGTTCATGAATAGGGGTGTACTTTTTTTGTGATTAACTCAAATCACTATGAGAAGATATGCATTCGGTTTTTTAATTGGTATCTGGCACGCTCCATCTAAGCACCAGACCAGCATACGTCAGGCCACCGCCAAAGCCAAATAGAGCTACGCTTTGCCCTTCTTTCAACTTCCCTTCATCTACTGCAAGCTGTAGAGCAAGCGGAATGGACGCCGCCGAGGTATTTCCCCGATATTCCACACTAGTTAAAGTACGTTCCAACGGAATAGGGCCACGTTCACAAACAGCTTCAATCATTCTAAGATTAGCACTATGGGGTACAAACCAATCGATCTGCTCCGGTTTCATCCCTGCTTTGGTTATAAGTCCACCCAATTGTTCCGGAATCATGCGTACTGCCCACTTATAGATCTCTCTGCCATTCTGGACAAGGCATCCCTCACCCTGCAGAGGAACGCCATTCATCTCCGAAGATAGACCGCTCTTATAGAGATGAATACCTCCTTCTCCACTTGTACCTGAGATGGCTGCCATAAAATCGCCTTTCTCAGCAGATCTTTCTACCAAAAATGCACCTGCCCCGTCCCCGAACAATACACATGTCGTACGGTCTGTATAATCGGTAATTTTGGACAACGTCTCTGCTCCAATAACCAACACTTTATGATACATACCACTGCTTACCAAACTGTCAGCCAGCTGCAATCCATACGTAAACCCTGCACATGCTGCATTCAAATCAAGGACTCCCGTATGTGGGATCTTGAGATTGGCCTGGACTCTGGATGCTGTGCTCGGAAAAGAATATTCAGGTGTGCTGGTAGCCACCAAAATCATATCCACATCTTCTACGCTAACATGATAGCGACGCATCATATCTTCTACAGCCCTTGTGGCCAGATCAGATACAAATTGATCAGCAGCTGCAATCCTCCGTTCTCTCATTCCTGTACGCTGTACAATCCATTCATCACTCGTGTCGACCAGCTTCTCCAAATCAGCATTACTTAATATTCGATCCGGTACATACGTACCCATTGCCGTAATTGTTGCCTTTGATTGATTCATACCGGTAGTCACCTCGTTTGTTTTTTATCATTATAGCACTAAGTATTAGTACTTGGTACTAATTTTTTTAAATATTTATGGTCATTTTTTATCTGCAGTTATTTATAGTGCCCTTTAACATACCTATTACCCAGAGCCATGCAAAGAATAATATGCATTTTTGATGAAGAAATGTGGCTATTCCCTGAGAAACATGAAGAATACCTTAATTAAATCCGTTTTTTATAGACAGTCTACTCCTAGAGGAGGAAAATAATTAAATCGCCTACATTACTAAAGAATAGAGATGATGTTACATTGAAGAAAGAATTAAATATTCTTGCGATTTCCGGGAGTCTGCGCAATCAGTCCTCCAATACGTTACTAATGCATGCCATAATTAAGCTGGCTCCTCCTAACCTTAAGTTTGACGTATACAATGGATTAAACGATCTACCGCATTTTAACCCTGACCTCGATGTCCAGGAAGGTCCTGAGTCCGTGCAAAATTTGAGAGCCCAACTCAAGCATTCGGACGGAGTACTGATCTGCACGCCGGAGTATGGAAACGGAGTTCCCGGAGCCTTAAAAAATGCATTAGATTGGATTGTATCTTCTGGAGAATGGCTTAATAAACCCACCGTTGCCATCGCTGCTTCTCCAAGCCCCATGGGCGGTGACAAAGCCCACGCCTCACTATTGCTGACGTTAAACATGATTAATGCCCGAGTCTTACATGAAGCCTCACTAACCATTCCTCATATTACATTGAAAATGAATAAACAAGGAGTCATCATAGATTCGGAAACCCAGCATGCATTGCAGAACTCCCTTATAAGTCTAGGGGATGCTTGCAATTAATGAATGGATAGATAGATAGATAGATAGATAGTGGATGCTTAGTTCGATGTACTATAAAGAAATGAACAACCTTAGAAGGTTTGACATATTCACATATATTGAACTAAAAAAACAGCCCGGTGAATATCCAGGGCTGTTAAGGTTTATATATGTTATTTCTTATAAACAAATAAAAACCACCACCGAATAACATCGGCAGTGGTTCTTTGCTTGGCGGCGTCCTACTCTCCCAGGACCCTGCGGTCCAAGTACCATCGGCGCTAGAGGGCTTAACGGTCGTGTTCGGGATGGGTACGTGTGG
>NZ_JBHUQN010000009.1:0-72851 GCF_042674385.1 Paenibacillus sp. NPDC056933
ATTTCTGGTAAATCTATTGGTGGAGCAATTATGAAGCCACTCAAGTCTGTATTTGGAAGCTTTCCTTCGCGATATTCTATAAATTGGCCAGGATAGTCAAAAACTTCTTGCCCACTATTTCCAGAAAAACAAACATCATCAGTAAATTCTATACCTGTTAACAATACGTCTTCCATTCGCAAAATATTAACATCAATCATTTAATATCATCCACTCCATTTAGATTATTTGGGTAAATCAGATTCTATTTTAAAATCCCGTAAAATATAATTACAGTGCGCACATGTTTGGAATGGTACATCGATGACTGGCTTTGAAGAGCCTCCAGGTCTTATCACATATATTAAAATATCATCAATAGCAGCACTTGGATTATCCAATAATGCCTTATTAGTTGCATACACCTCAGCATGCGATCCTGAACCATGTGTATACAAACTATAAGGATCATAAATGTCGTCTTGCATATTTTCTATTCTAAAATGTACCCTATGAGATCGACTTTTTTTAAAGTGTCCATCTTATAGGGTACACTTTAGTTTGGACTGTTTGGATAATAAAGGCGGATAAAAAACCACAATACAGCGTTTAGCTCGCATTGTGGCGTTGTTGTTTGTATCATTCTAAATACAGATCGTTGAAAAAACAAATTGATCTATAAATTTTGAAGTTTAGTTAAGACTTCCTTGATTCGCATAGAAAGATCCAACTTTTCATTTTCCGACAATTGTTCCCCCACATCATTCATATCAAATTGCTCTAATTCATTTTTTATTTTCAAAAACTCACCTATAGCATTAATTCTATATCTGATAAGTAGTTCTGCAAGTGTTGTTCTAACAACTATTTTTTCACTTAATGTACTCCTACATTCACGCTCGAATCGTTCCATTATTTCCTCAACAAGCTCAATTGCATCTTTCTTCTCATTGAATAAAATCCCAAAGTAATTTTTAACTTCCTTTTCTATTTCAAAGTAGTAATATCTTGTATTCGGACTATAATCTACAGGTATACTTTCAATTCCATCAAGCACCATATCTCTTCGTTCTAATATGTCCTGATAATCATCTGGAGCTATTTCATGTTGTAACTTATTTAAATCTAGAGAATTTAATGCATCAATTATCTTTTGTTTCGATTTAACAAAAATTTTTGAATGTGTTAAATGAATTCTCCCTTCCGCAATAGACAATACTGCTTTTTCCATTTCACCTCTTTTATCCATACCGAAGTATGCCTCACATGTGCAAGCAAGAGCTTCAGGACCACTCATTCCCTCACTTTTAAAATAAAAATAGTTTTCATAAAAAGCTCCAAATAAAGCCTCATAATTTCGTTTCACTTTATGTCCTCCCAATAAATTTCTTATGGCTCAACTATCTTATCACCATTATGGATTACCTCAATATCAATATTGGGATAATCTTTGTGAAACTTGCCTATAATTCTACTACAACTTCCACATGTATCTAATTCAGTAAATAATTTAATTTTCCCACGAGCTTTTGATGGATCTGACAATTTATCAAGTCTAGATGCCAAATCATTGAGAATTTTATACTCAGTATCATTGTCTCTTAATCTTACATTACCACTCCTATCTGGTGCTTCAGTAGCCTCGTACTTTGGTTTTGTTGGTTTTAATGAATAATCAGCATAGGTCTTTTCCTTATTATCCCCGTTCAAACTACTATGAGAATAAAATTCATTCTTGTCAATTCCTTCAATTTCTACCTTCGCATACGCAAAATTTAGATCACCTTTAATCCTATTAGAAAGCTTACTTCTTAACACTTTAACTTTATCAATAATAAAACCTTCTGTTTCTAAATCAATTACTCTTGTTGGGAATACTTTTCCATGACTTACCTTAGGAACATCACCCGTCCCCTCAGCCTCTGATTCACTTTTTTGTCTTTCTTCCTCTTCCCTTTTACGTTTTTCCTCCTCTTTTTTCTTTTTATCATCTTTATCTTTTCCTTTTTTCTTCGATGAATCTTGTTTCCACTGATTATGACTGTTGGGAATCTGATTCTCTTTCTTGTTAGTGCTAGATGAATTTGTTCCTTCACCCTCGCTCGACTTTTTCCCTGTACCTGTATTTGATCCTGTAGTGTCCGCTTCTCCGGATGTTTGGGTCTTCTTACTGGTATTCGGAGTTGGATCCTCTTTCTTGCCGCTGCCTGATGAGCCTGTTCCTTCACCGTCGCTAGGCTTCTTCCCTGTACCTGAACTCGAACCCGTACTATTAGTTTCACCCGATGATTGCGACTTCTTACTGCTGCTCGGGGTCTGATTCGGTTTATGGCCATTGCTGGAGGAACTTGTTCCTGCCCCATCGCTTGACTTATTCCCAGCATTCGAGCTTGTTTTCCCTCCGGAACTAACTTCCCCAGCACTACCCGACTCTTTGGGCTTGTTGTTTCCCAAGTTGCCCCAAGGCTGAAACCGGATGATTTGGCTCTCTTTATAATAATCGCTGACGGCTTTAACAATCACATCTTTTGACTTTTTCACAAATGTCTTTGTTTTGCTTGTAGCCGGTTTATCTGTCATCGTTGTTCCTTTAGAAGCAGCACTTGGAGAACCCGTTGTTCCTGGATGGTCTGAGGATTCGGGTACACCTGAAGAGCCCTTTTTCGCGCCTACTCTGCCCGTAAATCCATTGAACTCCCCGTCCAATCCTTTCATAGTCATCTCGTGTTGCTCGAATTCACCCATCAGGGTAGATAGTTCTTCTTCGCTCATGGGAGCCATAATCCGCCGGGCAAGATACTTCTTCTGTTCGACCGTCAGATTCTGTTTCTGCCAGTAATTATAGTCACCAAGCTCCTCAGCAGTGATGTCTATTCTTCCGATATCTCGAGCAATACCGTTATGATAAGGGCCGAAGAAAAGTTCATATTCAATGTCATTCTGCTGCACCTTCCCATAATGCACCAGCGCTTCCTTCAACTCTTGGTCAATCTGTTGATGAGCCCACTTCTCCCTCGTATAGCCTGGAATCTGATAATACATCTGGCTAATTTCCTTATCCTGCTGATGCAGTTTCTTCACAAAATCCAGAAAGGAGGTAGCCGTGGTTAACTCTCGTGCAGCTGAGACAACTTTGCCCAATAACTGGCGCTTGTACCCCTCCTCTCCCTCCAGCATACCTACAAAACCATCTTTTAAACGATTCAGAAGTTGTAGGGCAGAAGGCTTAAAAGACCCCGTACTTGGGATACCCGAGATCATGCCGATGGCTGCAGCGCCAACGGCAACGGCCTGTGCTGCAACAGCTGGTGCACCTCCCAGCATACCCAAGACGGGGATCATGCCCGCCATGGCGACCGCTGCGCCAAACAGCGAGGCCACCTTCATGTTAACCACGGAAGGCTGCATAGCAGCTGCTTCGGCTGCAGCTGCTGCTTGAGCTGCCTCATATTGTTCAAGCGGAATCAGGGGCGGCTCCGGCTCGGGCGGCAAATCGGCTACTACGACCGGTGCCTTATGACTGCCTTCCTGTTGGAGCAGTCCAGCACGAACATCAGCTTGTCCATCCAGAATAAAGCTGCTTCCCCCGCCAAGGAGCCAAATTGCTTCAGGTGCGGTAGCTTCGATCTGACCTGCCTTAAGCGATAGACTTCCACCCTGAATCGAGATGTTACCTGCACTCTGCATCACTACGCCCTGATCATTCAGTGTGATGACAAGTCCGGTTCCAGCCTGTACGGTCACTTCATCCGATGACATGCCAATCGATGGTCCATCAGGATGACTCCACATTTTGTGCTGCGTTCCACCAGAAGCCGAACGTTTGCCTTCCGGCACTGCATTCCTGACATACGCCTTGGACTCCCGACTTCCGGGTATGTACAATTCCACCGTGTCGCCTATCTCCGGCATCAGATAGAGTCCACTGTGACCTTCGGCGACGTAGGATGTCGCTAGCGGATAGGGGCAGGAAGACTCCGGCTTAATCGGACCATCTTCAATGTACAGTTCCATCTGTACACGATCACCAATTATGCGAGTAACCTCACCGTACAGGGACAAGCCAATGACATCCAGAAGATCGGATCGTGGAACCCGAATATGATCTTCCAGCATCATGCGATATGTAGTCATGAGCAACCCGGATTCCAGGCGGGATTCCGCTTGAGTTACCGTTAATTCCTTCCCGTCGGGCATCTCTACCTTGTCACCCAAAGCATAGGTTTCATAGCTCTCCATCGTGTAGATGAGTGCCCCCTTTGTGCCTTTGGAGCTCTGCACGATATAACGATGCTGCTCATCCCCATGCCAATTCAGATGGCCCATTTCTTTCTTGACATGATATGGACGATCCAGAGGCCATTTCCACAACTTTCCCATGGGTAACCCGAAGAACAATTTCGGTGAAGCCGCTGTCACCTCAGGCACCAGTACGGTACCGAACCGGGAAGCCAGACGTCTCAGAAACATCCAGTCGGTTTCTCTATATTGTAAAACAAGTTCTCCCAATTGGGTATTCTCTGTGACATTATCGATTACATCCGAGTAGGTATACGCCTTCATCACGTATTTAACTAATTCACCATAGGACATCGCCCTGTTCTGGAATGCTCGCTCGGATACTTCAATGTCCAGCTGATATGTATTCGATATGGCCTCTAGTTCAAACCTGTAAATGCCACCAACCAAATGTATAGTTAATGAGGTCATCACGCCATGAAACAGACGCCTTACAGATTTCCCCATTTCATCTAGCTGTCTTAGTACAATCGGTTCCCCTTCAGCCTGAACATGAAGGATACCTGGTCCTTCTTCCTCCGGTATAACTCCGCTAATATATAACTTCGCATGCTCATTGATCTGGCGGGTAATTCGGACTTCTTCCAGCCACTGCACTTTATACGGCCAATATAAACGGAGTTGCTCGTACCCTATGCGTTCCTGTACCTTTTTCTTGGATTCACTCATCTCAAAAATCCAGCTGCTGTCCGTCATCCTCGATGACGATATCTCCACCATACAGACACTTATGCGTACAGTGACCAAGTAGAGCAGCTTTCCCTTCCACCTTGGCATCTCCTTTGCCATGCAGCCAAGGCATTGTCAAGACGGGTACACACGGTGCTTTCTTCACCCCATAGATATCCACCATCATACTGTTGGATACAGCCGGATTCTCCAGATTGGAGCAATTCCCAAATGATCCAATATGGACTCCTGGAACATAATCTTCAATCGTCAACTGGGCCTTGCCTTTGATATAAACGCCATGACTGAATGGGATCTTCAATCGGGTGCGCTGTGTACCACAACTGCAACGCACAATGGCCCCGGCAACCACATAGCTCTTGGAATCTCCTGTAGCAGATTGAATACTGATCTCACTCTCTTGGTTACCTTGTGCCATTTTCCCCTCTCTCCTTCCTAAATTGTCTGTTCTTGCTCCAGACGGACCAACTGGATCCCGGCAAAATCCCGACGCAACAGACTCTCCGCCAAAGCTAGATTAACGACGATGATAGACTCACGAGGTTCCTTTAATTGAAACAATGGAAGTGCTGTCCTACCACGACCCAGTACAATCCGTTTCAGATTCCCATCCAGATGACGTTCCGTTTGGGGAGAGAGCACATCCATAGTCGTTGGATAAATGGCCCAATACGTCTCCTGGGACATACGAGCTTTGTCCGTCAGCACTGCTGCCCTGCGAATTAAGGCGGGATCGTACAACGTAAATACTTCCAGCATTCGGTCCGATACGAGAGGTACAGGACGCTCCAAATAATCGGTGTAGTCTACATTAGGTCTGCTTTTGACTGAAAGGTTAATCGCGGTGTGATCACTGCCCCCTTCCTGAAAAGAAGCATTCCACTCTCGCCGCTGTACCTCACCAACCGCTTCTGTCTCTACACGATTTATCCATCTGGTATCCGGCATCAGCCTAAAGTATCGCATGGCAATTCCTCCTTAACGGACTCATCAAATATTACATCTTCCAGATCTGCCCCATCCCATAACACGTCAGTTAGGTTCGCTCCACGAAACACAGCTCCACGGAGTCGCGCTCCCCTGAAATCTGCTCCGGCCAAGTTGGCATTCTCGAAGTTGATAGCTGAGTACCCTGGACCCTGTATTCGTCCATCCGGATGGCCTTCTTCCCCGTTAATGCCCCTGAATACAGCCCTTTCCAGTGAACATCCACTGAAGTTCGCACCGTATAGGAGACTGTCCGCAAAATTGGTATCTCTCATATCACAGTTATGCCAACGTGTGCCTACCAGCACACAACGTTCAAAATCCGTTGATTTTAATCTGATGTCATTAAACCTGCTATACCGGAAGTCTAGGTCGCTGCATATCATCTCTTCCATGTCCAGGTCATGATAGTCCGCATACATCCCGCCCAAACCATCACCCTCTTCAAGCTCCCTGCCGATTTCCTCCAAGCTCCGTTCTCGTTGGTCAAGGCGATACACACATTCACTGGAATCCAAATATTCCCCTACACGAATCTCAAATACGGGCTCCACCTTTATATCCGATATCAGTTGAGTATCAAAGAGCTGATGGAAACATTGACGAATAAAATAAACAACGTAGCGGTGGACCAAAGCTGCCTCTCGAAGCCGTATTCGATCCAGTTCAACCATTGAAATCTTCCCCTGATAATCAGGAAGAGTCTTCTTCAAACGAACAAGCATCTGTTCCAAACAATCGAAGGCCCACTTGGCATCGTATATTGCCCGTATAGGGTCTCTGTCGAGAAGCCATGACATATCACTGGCTTCGGCAAGATAATGCATCGCTCCAGTGGCGACTTCTGTCCGCAACATGGAATATTGGATATAAGCCACATTCCCTTTGGCACCAATCTGTTGACTGTGCCTTACTTTGCTGGTCAATTCCTCGAAATATCCTAGGAACTCCGCAGTCAACATTGGGGATTGGCTATTTAACGTATGTTGAAGGTCATCCATCAACCTGATCCGTTCAGGCTCCACTTGATTCGTATAAAAGTGCAGTAGTGATTCCTTCCGGCTCACTGACTTTCCTCCTTCCAACATTAATTGGATTTCACTTCTGTCCCGCTCATTTGAGCCTGACCATCGAGCCTTATTTTCCCTCCTCCGCCTTCAAGAAGAAGCTCTGATCCAGCAGATAATGTGATTTTCTTTCCTGCTTTTAACGAAATGCTCCCTCCTGCTGACATACTTACCTGCTGACTACCTGCAATATGAATACCTTCATTTCCACTGAGCCGAATATATACCTCGCCTTCTTTGCCGCTAATGATTACAGCGTCTGGAGTAAGACGTATCTCTTTCCCATGAGGAGTGCGGAATATTTTATGATCCGGATTGTTCAGCTTGTTGGTGGATGTTGACTTGTTATCCAGTCGTGGAGCACCCGTGGCGTAAGCGTCTTCTTCATACATCGTTGGAAAATATACAGCTACTGGGTCACCAATTTCGGGCATGACATACCAGCCCGTCTCTCCCTCTGCAATGTACGGGGATTGATACAACAGCCACAGCGCATCTTCCATCCCTTGTTTATCATCGCAATCGAGATGCACCTGAACCTGTCCACCATGAACACCGATAACACGTCCCAATAATGAGCTTCCAGCAATCAGCGGATTGTAGTACGTCTTCTGTCGCAATCCTTTGTGAAGACTCAGCACATATTGATGCTTTAGAATACCTCCGGCGAGTTCCGTATAGGCTTCTGTAAGATACAGACTTCTGCCACGGAATGTGATATGGTGTCCCAGTTCCATGACTTGATCTGTCTCCACTTCGTATACAATGAAGTCACTTTCATTCACATTTACAGTCTCGTTCTCCGTGAAGTACATGAACGGAGTCATGTTTTTGTGGACGGTATAACGTGTATTATCCAGTTGGATCGAGTTACCATGCTCATATACGCCGAAATAAAATTTAGGACTGTCGAATTGAGCCGCAGGCATCAGACTTGTATGAAATCGGGAAGCCAGTCTTCTGAGAAATGCCCAGTCTGTTTCCTGATATTGCACAGCAACCTTGCCAATCTTGGCTCCCCCGGTCCCCTCATCGATCACGTCCAGTCCCGGATAATCCTGATCCAACTCCTTTAACAATTCAGGGAGCGTCATCTGGATGTTTTGAAACGTACGCGTTCGCTTCTTGACATCCATCAGGTACGTATGTGAGATCGCTTCAACCTGGAGCGTATATACGCCCCTCACAACCTGTACTTCTACAGATAATGGAATGCCTTTGAATAGCGGACTTTTGTTCCCCTCCTCATCCTTTTGCCACACTTCAATCGCAGTACTTTGATCGGTAACATCCACATATCGATCCTTCCATTCCTCGGATACCATGCCTTTGAAAACAAGCCGGGTGTGCTCATTCATCTTTTTGCGTATCGTCAATTCCTGGAGATGTACCAGCTCATAAGGCTCAATGATCAGATTTTCATATGTCAGACTCATGGGTTCAGCTCCTCTCTAATTCAATTCGACAATGAGTGTATCCAGAAGTGCGGCACCAGGTTCCATCCAATCCTTCTTCTCTTCGTCCGTACAGTTAAAGCCATAAACAAGAACTTTCTGATTTAAAATGGTGAACACCATATGGTTATAAATCTGATCATTCAATCCCTGAACAGCGAACTGGCAGTAACCTGTGGAAAGACCAGCATCCGTCACTCGAACACCATGTTTTTTCCATTCTCGTACAGGTTGAGTTGCACGAATCACATCAGCCATCGATTCCGTAAAGGAATTCAACTCTTCCGGAGTAAGACGATGATCCAACGCCTTGAACGTAAAGTTGATCGTTCCCGAATCATTGGTATAGATCCATTCAGGACGATGGGACGATGGATATTTTAACTGGGCTTCTCTCTCCGTTACCAAACGAAATAAGCGGGGAAGAGATACGGTAACCTTGCCCTCATATAGCTCAGTTCTTCTCAGATGTATCGTTTCCTGTTCAAGGTGTATCATTGTTAATGGCTCGAATGGTTTAACTTCCCTTGATTCAGGAGAGGATTCAACATCTCTAGTCTCTGTTCCTTGATCAGGTTCGCCGTTCAATGTTTTACCATATAACATGGGGATTATTTTGCGATCCATATATTCCATTAGCGAATTACACCCTCCCATTCTCTTGAAATTTCAATCCACAATCATTCGATGTGGTCCACCTACCGGGTGCCCTGAGCGTCCCGTTCCCCGGCCTGCATTCGCCAATATGCGATCCAGATATCGATGAATCTGCGCATGATCGTATTCTCTGTACTCCAGCCCCAATCGACTGGCAATGTGATGCAAAATGACGCTACGCGCAACCGTTCCTTCATTGAGACACATCATGGCGAAGACCAGATCCTGGGGATCAGTGCTCCCTGTTCGAAGCAATCTCTCGGCATAATCCTTCATAACAACCGGGGATAAGGTGCTTGCCCCCTCGGCTGCATAAGGGACATGAATGACATGCAAGGTATTGAATTCGGTTGCCAAATCGGCAAAGGTTTGATAGTCCCGCCGTAGCCTAGCCCCTTCCTTAAGCTTGAACCGGGCCAGCTCCATCTCCCCTGGTGCGCACGTTGTCTCTTCATCCAAATGCAGTTCCGAATGACTCGTGGTCATATCACTCCCCGTTTCATCTGCGGTAAACCGAAGCTTGAGCACGTTCACCCGGCCCGTAGCCTGGTATGCCAGTTCCATAGGCTCCGTCAGCATATAAAGCCTTCCTTTGTGCAGTACCATCCCCGGAGCGACAACCAGCTTGTCCGGGAACACTTCCACTTCCGCCCCTGCAAGGATGCCGTCAGCATAACTGCGGTAGTACAGCTCGATGTAGTCTCTTGGGAAATTGCGCAGTCCTTCCAGCATCGACGTTTTCAGGATTCTTCCTTTGTGAAAATGCGGATACGAATACGTG
This sequence comes from Paenibacillus sp. NPDC056933, assembly GCF_042674385.1. Lineage (NCBI taxonomy): Bacteria > Bacillati > Bacillota > Bacilli > Caryophanales > Paenibacillaceae > Paenibacillus > Paenibacillus sp. NPDC056933. Next base: position 9,915 of record NZ_JBHUQN010000009.1, read on the forward strand.
AACATGGACGCTATCCCTCCTTTCTGCTGGCGATCCTTACTTCATTCCATCAAAAAAGTCCAGTTCCGATAAATCCGTTTCAAACGGGAGCAGCTTCTGCGGACCCAGATACAGCCGTTCATTCCTCCGGGCTACAGGCAATACATGAAAGCCCCAATGGCGATCATCCGGAAACACAAAAAACTTCGTTTCTCCATTTACGATGGAATCCGTATCATCCTGCGGGATTTTATCTCCGTATTGATCCCGGATATCTTCATAGAGTACCTCTTTATAGAAGTCCGGACGGTTGGCATAGACGATTTTCTGTCTCAGCTGACCATCGCTTCCGCTAAGGTACAACTCCACTTCTGCCGTCTCGAATGGACGGGAAATGCTGCCCGGAATGCCATCGCTCCGATCCAGACTGCTGATCAGCGTTTTTTCACGTCCATTATGCGTGTAGGCACTTACGGTATACGGAATTACAGCGGCATCATGCGTGATGTCGGCTTGAACGCTTCCTGTTTTGCGGGCACTCAGATAACGGATTGCCCCTCGAAGGCAGGCAAGTTTAAGATCAGGTACACGCCCTTCCGCAGGTTTTTGCCGAAATTCAATGCTTCTGCCTGGAACGAACTCTTTTAGCGCTTCCCGAAATACATCAATGCGGCAGGACTGACCTGTCAACTTGATAATTGAGTATTGGCTCATCCGCCCCTGACGATAGAAATCATCCAAAAACTTGCGGACTACTTCATAAATATCAGCCTTAATCAGCTGAGTAATTTCTTTGATGTTAAACACCACATCCGGGAACTCATATTCATCCTTCAGCTCACCGTTTCGTTCTACCGAGAGGAACCAACGCTCCATGGTGGTTATTTGCAGATCACTGTCCCCGTCGCCCTCCATCTCGGAGTGGAATCGGTTACGTAAGATGCCTGTTTTGCGAAAAAATTGCTGCTTCATCTCTTCTGCGATTTCCCACAGAAAATAGAAGTTGCCTCTCACCCGCAGATACTCATCCCGTGAACGATTCTCTCGACGCGCAAACGCGGTAGGGATGATGTGTTCTGCCTCCTCATATCGCTGCTCCAGCTTCTGATAGACGGACTTCACGCCCTCTTCGTCCACCTGACGGAACACATCCGCACCGGGTGCCTCGATCAGGCTATCAATATCCGTCACCTGACGACGTCCGCTGTAATAGTCGGCAAACACGATTTTCATGAATTGCATGATACGGTAGGTAATATTGTGACCTCCGAAGTTGGTATCCCCATTTTCGTAAGTGGTATGGATGTCCAGTTTATACGCCATATGACCGTCCTCGATCGTAAACGCACAGGATGACAAATCCGTCGTTCCACCGCCACAATCAATCACGAGTGCATGATACGTCTGCCCTTCCATAAAAGCACCGCGTTCCATCCCGTCTGCAAGGGTGTTATAGAGCACAGCCATTCCTTCATCCAGCGCATACGTCTGCTCAATCCGATAATCGGGAAGCATCTCTCCAAACATCTGCAAAAACTGTGTTTTCATCTTCACCGGACTGGTAAAATGCACATGGCGAAATTTGCACTTGAACTGATGCTCTGCCGTTCGGATGATGTAATTCATGTACGCACGCAGCAGATCCATACGAGAAACCATAGCTGCATTCCCATGAACATCGACGATTTCTTCCATTTTGTTGTAATTGTTTACCCAGCGCTTCATGCTGCGGAAGACACTCGCCCGGCTGCTGTATCCTCCCCGACGCATGCTTCGCAGCGCTTCATAGCCGAACTCGTAACGAATGTTCGCTGGATCCGAGCACTCCGCCACACCGATGGCCGTAGGCAGGACCTCAATCCAGTCCGTATCTTTGTATGAAGGATCGGGAAAAGAAACGTAGTTGATGGCATCCATACGCACTCGTCCATTCAGCAAATCCTGGCTGCTCGGAGCCTGAATATAACCGTTATGCAAATAGGCGCCTGCCGTCGTATTGGAGGTGCCAAAATCAATCGCAAGCACTGCTTCTGTCGGTTCAAGTTCCCGGATGTCCAGATCGGCCAGTGGGATTTGAGTATATTGAATATGAACCGGTGGAAGCGGTCCGCTGGCATAATAGGTCTGATATAAATATTCCGAGTCGCGTTTACGGAAAAAGAGAAGACTGTACTGTCTGTTTCCCGATCTCTTCCAGGTCGACCCACTTCCTGCTGTCAAATAAAAGGTTCCCGTTACGGATTCGTCCTTAACCAGGTTGAAGATACCACACAGCTCCATGCTCTCATTGACTAAAAGTACGTTGGATTCGGTTAATCCACCCGGTGCGGTGACCACGTAACGATCCAGCTTGTCCACGTTCAATCCTTCGTATAGAATCAGTCGCGCAGGTACACTAATGCCTCCATCACTGCTCATGGGAGCCGTCATATGACGAGAAATGGCCTTCTGTATACGCTCGAATCCGCCTTCAACAGACTGATCAATCCACAATACATCGTCCGCTCCCAAAAATTTTAAAATAATCCGAATTAGTTCTTCCCGCTCCGTCCGAGGCCCCAATCCCTCAATCAACCGTTCCTTGTAACAAATGTTCCGTAATTGAAATGTGGTCATGTCCATCAATTCTTCACGCGTATAACGCATGGTCCCTCTGGAACGTTCCCTGCTGGTGGCGTCAGGATACAATCGGTATGAATAGCCGTTCATCTATACTTCCTCCTTACAACTGCTGGTGCTGCTTAATATAGGGCAATCCCGTCCTGTATCATCGTATAGTCCACATCCAGAATGCCAAAATGATGACCCCAGTAGATTTCTGTGTCAAAACGAACCGGCAGGAAGAGTTCAAGAATCAATTCCAACTTTTCCTTCGCTTCCGTCCGTTCTGCCTGACCAATATATAAGAGCAATTCATCCTTCTCCTCACAATTGGCATAAAGGGTTGAACGTGGGAACATCCGGACAAGGGTATCCCTCAGCAGATGAACGGCCTCTCCCGTATCGTACAGACGGAGCATATTGCAGGCGATCACTTCCTGTTCCTCCCGTCCGAACAACTCCAGTCGCTGCCGTATCCGTTTCCCGTATACACCCGAATGCATATCATTCAAAATGAAGCGAATGTAATACTCCCTTTTATTCATCCCCTGCATCAAATCCATATCCGCCAGAAAATGAATGACCAAATCAAAGAGCGTCTCCCGCAATTCCACCTGCTCTTCGTTATTGATATCGAACAAATCCCTGAAAATATCAAAAAAACGATAATACGGATTGACTTCAATCGTACGTTCCACGTCTGAAGCATTCAGGTTCGTATGACTTAATTCCATGTATGGCGAATATACACGTGCAGGAACAAAGGTTACGTCTCTCAGATCAGTTCCATTACGCTTGGCGCGAATAATCAGATCCCATATATAATTCATATTGAGCTCACATCCATTCCCCTTCGCAGCGATATTCAGGGAAAGCCAACTGGATCTCGGATACCAGAAAGCTCAGCAAATCATCCAGAAAAATAGCCTGTCCTGGCTGAATTCCGTGTTTGCTGAACCTTAAAATCATTCGATGTTTATCTGCCTCAACACGGACATGATCGCTAACAAATCCATTAAGCGGGTACGTGATGCCCAAGGTGGGCCCAGGTGCCACCACTTTCACATCTTCCAGTTCCAATCCCTCTGCTGCCTGGAAAGCATGAACCATGCGAGCAATCTCCCCTTTGGATCGCACAGAGCGTCCTTCCTGACGCGCATATTTACCGGCAAACCCTTCCCGTTTGTTGTTGGAAAACAGCGGAAAGTCCATTCTACCGATTCGGGTTGCAACGGGACCGGCTATTTTCAGTACCGTCCATGAATCGGATTTCTCCAGCGGAGATACGATGGTGATATCTTCTTCCGATCTTTTGATATACCGAATATGCGATTCGTCTCCATCCACTAAATATCCGTGCTCAGTCCCTGTTTTGCGGAGCGGTAACACATGTTCATAATTGATGCGGTCCGAAGCCGGGACAGGGAATCCACCTGTTTTCATATCAAGCTTCTGAATATTCCAAAGGGGGATCATATTCGTTCTTTTATATGACTCAAACTCCTCCAAATGGATTGAAAGTTCTTTGACCACATGCTGTTTGTCCCATGCAGTTCCATCGTCCGAACCCACTAGAACACAATCAACGAATTTGAACACATAGGGTGCATTAATCGATTTCCATGGTAGGCTGTTTTTACGAAAGACCCGGTACAGTTCTTCAATTTTGGAGATATACGCTGTACTTGATTTCAACCGAACCGTTATGGCATGTCTGCCTTCACTCGTTACAATCTCCCCGCGAAATGTCCGATTACTTTTCAGCAGGGATTGGAGTTCCTGTTGCCCACATTCCATGTAGAACGTGAATAAACTCATCTCTTCCTTACGTGCCAGCGCTTCTGAAGCCTCGCTCAAATAAACAGTCTGTGGTGCAGCATCCTCCGGAAGAATCGGATACAGAAATTCATGAATGGGGTCCAAATCTTCCCGCGGACATAATGTGACATATACATCGTGGCGTTCCTCCAGCGGTACCACCTCGTCAAACACACGTTGCTCGATCTGTTTGTTTAGTGTCTCCTGATACTCCACAAGATTAAGAAAAACGCCTGTCATGAGGTCTTTGAGCATGCGGCGTTGTTCCAGATCCTCCATCTTGTTTAGACGGTCACGAATAATCTCTTTCATCACGAATCCCCTCCTTCCGTTGCTTCCTGTTCATTCTCTTCAGCCTCGGTGGTGTCGGTGCTTTCTTTAGCCTTTGAGGCTGAATTAATGCTAGCATTGCTTGTCGTTTTCCCTGAAGAAGAACCGGAGCCTGAAGCATCCACAGTCCCGCTTCCGTCCGAAGAGGCATTACCCGCGGAAGAAGTGCTCCCCGCTGAATTGCCTGTGCTCATCCCTCCCGCATTCCCGGTCCAATCCGAGTTTGAACCAGACGTATCCGTTGTTCCTAATCCTGCCGCATCCTGCGTAAGTTCTGCCGCCGGTACAGGTGGATTCAGTTTCTCATCCAGCTTATTTATTTTCCGCTCCATTGCCAACACGCGTTCCAACATATCGATCTCCTGATAAATTTCCTGTGCCGAAGCATAAGCATCCATGGCGCCACTATAATCTCCGGCTTCATTGAAGCGGTCACCCTTCTGTTCCAGCGTATCAGCCTGAAGCTGTCTGGATTGGCGCTTGATATCCGCCCGTTTGGTTTCGGCCGTCTCCAATTTGGTGACAACTTCCTTCAGTGCTTCCTTGTATGCGGTTTCCGTGGCAGCCGTTCTGGCCCTTTTATACAAAATGATCGCTCCACTGTAGTCTCCGTTCTGGAGTTTCAGATCCCCCTCGGTGATCCAGTCTTGTACTTGCTGGAAGGTGGTCATCTGTTCCAAACGTTCCTGAATGGCTTCCCGGTTGAACATACTGTAGGACTCAGACAATTCCAGTGCTTTGGTGTAACTGGCGGTTGCCTTGGGAATATCTCCTTCTTTCAAATGAGCTTCGCCGTCAACCAATGTCTGAGCAGCAGTCATCTTCGAAGTCAGCAGCTTTTTGTGCACAGGGTCCTTTATTTTGATCGAATTGTTGCGAGCAAGGCTGTAATCCGAGACGGCCTTGGCATACTCCTGTTCCTTCACGTACTGGTCAGCGTTCTGTTCGTATTGCAGCATATCTACTACCAGTTCGGCTTTTTTGGCTGCACTTTTCACCGCGTAGAAGATGCCGGCTCCACCAAAAATCAGGAGCATAACCAGCATGATAGCAATCCGCTTAATCCATTTCTTACGGTTCTTGGGCTCTTCATGAAAAATCTTGTTCACATAAATGGCTGCCGCACTATAATTTTCAATTCGTGAACGTTGCTTGCTAAGCATCACTTCTTCAAGCGTATCCGCCAGCGCTTGCGGGTCATTGGCACCTTCCACCGCATCAATCATCTCGGCATCCTGTACGCCTTCCCATAATCCAGGGGTGCATAGAACAAGCACATCGCCATCGGCAAGCTTGATCTTATCGGATACATACGGTTTGATCATGCCAGGTTTGCCCGCGTATTCATTCAGATTGCCGCGTTCATCATGCTGATCCACACGATCCTCTGCAATCTGGCCTTCCGCTGCCAGTTGGGCGGCTACGCTGTGATCCTTACTTTTTAATGCAAGCCTATTTCCCCGGAAATGATACAAGCGGCTATGTCCGGCAGATGCCCACACCATGCGTGTATAATCCGTCACTACAATGACGAATCCCGCTTTGAGCCTGACCCGGCGGCTTTCATACTGCAACCATTCATGTACAATCTTGATATATTCCGTCAGTCTGCGTTTGGACATGGTTGGCTTTTCCAAAAAGGATTCCAGAATGGTCTGTACTGTGATCTGTGCACTATTCACTTCCGTATCGGTGTCCAGACCATCTGCAATGACATAACAAGCCCAATCTTCCAGTTCAACGCAGCCGTAGAAATCCCGATTTTTCAGGAAAGACCCCGCTTCCGAGACAAAAGCCGTCTTGAATTCACTGTTCTCCTTCCTCATCCGTCTCCCCATTTCCCTTCCCTGTGCGTAGCCTGATCCGTTACCATCCTTGCTCCAAAATGATAATCGTGGCGTTATCCTGATGCACGAGCTGTTTTTCTTCAATTAAATCAATGATGGCCTGGGCTGCATCAAAGGGCGGAATATCTTGCGCCAGTATAGTCTCCAGTTCCATCTCCGTGAGGGAGTTGTATACCCCGTCACTGCATAACACAATCTTGTCCGCCGGCTGCAGTGCAAACGGCTCGTCCGCGATTTCCATTTGTTTAAAATGGTCGTACCCCAAATAGTTGACCAGCCTTTTGCGCTGCGGATTGTCAAGCGCCTCCTGCTCCGAGATCTCTCCAGACATATACTGTTCTTCAAGTTGGCTTTCCAGTGTGTGCTTGTGATTGATGGCAAGCAGCTCTCCTTTGCGAAACACGGCCAAGATGCTGTCCCCTACCGCACCCCAATACAGATCCCTGCCCTTGATCATGGCAGACACCAACGTTGTCCCTCCGGGAACGCCCAGCAAATTACGAAGAATGGCCTGATTTGCCGCATGGGAAGAAGCATCCCAGAACTCTTCCGGGTCAGGAAAACGTTCCAACTCTTCAAACTCCCGGATAAATGTTTCTACGGCAGTCGTACTGGCGACCTTTCCACCAGATAAGCCGCTAATTCCATCGGCAAGTACAGCAAGTACACCATGCGGCTGCACGGCACAGGCAAAATAATCATCCTGTTCATTGCGAGCACCAATGGTCTGTCCATTCCCAATCTGAACTCCAACCGGTCTATCGTCACGTTGCCTTACCGGAATCCGGCTTCGCACGAATAATAACAACCAGATCGACAAACAGCCTCCTGCAAGTACCCAGTAGGGCATCAGCTCCTTGTCGTTCCACAAAATCATGAAGGTGTTCACTGTTGCTCCCATTCAAAGTGCACACCGCACAATGGAATAAAAATGAATTTGCTTCGTCCCAATTGAATAACGTCGTAGGCAGCCAGTTCCACCGGAGAATAGACCGCTTCATTGTTGTGGTATGCGAGGCCTGAAGCATCGCCGGGCAATAAATAGAAATTCCGCTTTTTGGGATCATACACAATTACCGCGTGATTACGCCGAGAAATGGTGTTGTCTCCGAGGATGCGAACATGCATCTCTTCCGAACGTCCAATAAAGTTCTTTTCAGCCATTATTCGATAATCCTGGCCCATCTGCGGACCCTCGATGCACACCATCCAACCCGTTACCGGTTCAATTCCTGTCGTTTCGCCCAGGTATGGCATCGTTCTGTCATCCTCTGCCGTACGAGGTGCGCGCGGGATTGCACCCGCTGCCTCACCATTGCTGGCAGCTGGCGATTCAACGGCCAGATTGCAATATGGACATGTATTGCCGTGCCGTCTCGTGCTGAACATATGTCCGTTTCCACATCTTGTCAGACTCATTTCGTTTCATTCCCCCGTAAGCTTGTATGATGTACGCCAACGTTATTTCACCAAAATGCGGGTATTGGCAATATAAATTAAGTCCCCTGCCTCAATCAGACTGGGTTCTTCGATTTCCAATTTGGATGCTCTGCTTTGATTTCCTTTACGTACGCCTACTCCACTGGCCGAGTCGATATCCTCGATAAACCATTGACCCGAGGCTTTGTTCAATACGGCGTGTTGCGAGCTAATGAGAGACGCATAGGGTGTATCGGAGAGATCAATGTCAGCCTCGCTGTTCTTCGAACTTTTCCCGATCAAAACACTCGTTTCGCCCTGAATATACCATTCCTTCACACTTGTACCGTCGTCGTCCAGAAGGACAAGCTTTACGACACGCGAAGACAATTTCTTCTTTTCCGCCTTGGCGGCTGGCATGTATTTAAAATACAGGTATGCTCCTCCAGAGAGGACCACGATAATTCCAGTTACCCACTGGGCACTCATATCCCGGTTAATCATAAATATGTAATACATCACGGCTAACGAAATCATGGCGACGCAAGCGTCAAGCCCCATCGTCAATACCGACCTTCCTCGTTTCACTTCCATAACCTCCGCCTGAACCGGCATGATCCATAACGAGCTACCGGTCTACTTTTTTCGAACTCCGAAATATCGGTCAAACATAGCGGACATATCCATTCCTTTATTGGGACCGGCTTTGCCACCGTTTGGACTTTCCTTGCCTTTGGGGTGATAGCCAAAAAATTGTTCAAACTGTTCCTGCATCCGCGATGGATCCGACCATACTTTCTCGGTATTTGCACTCCCAGACTTCGCATTGCCTTTACTGTATCTGGCTGTACCGGATGCTGATCCCTTCGCTTGACCTGTATTACGTCCAGTGCGAAGCTGCTGATCATATAATGTCCTAAGCTCGGAATTTCCGAGTGTACTGTATGCCTCATGTACTTGCTTGAAACGCGCTTCTGCCTGTGCATCTCCCCCATTGACATCCGGGTGAAATTTCTTCGCCAATTGGCGATAAGCCTTCTTGATCTGCTCCGGAGAAGCTTCACGTTCTACACCAAGCACGGCATAATAATCTTTCATGGTATTCGTTCCTTCCTCCCTGCCGTATTCGGGCGTAAATAAAGATTAAGGGGCACCAGGGCCCCTTAACATGACAGCGTTGTTTCGGACAAAACTAGCTGGCCCGAGACAACAGTTGTTCCCTTCTATACAGGGAAGCCGCCTTCAATTTTAGTGAATTCAGTTTTGTCTTTTTTCTGTTTGATGAACAGGCTGAATTCACCTACGCCTTCGGTATCACCGAAACGCTCTGTGTAATCCACAACAAATGCGTTAGGCATGTAAATTTTGCGTACCACTTGATCTGCTGCAACCACTTCCAGGGTTACTTTGCGGTAGCAATCCGCTTTTTCAGCAGGCACGAGGGACCACAAAGCAAGTTTCATTGTGTCATCTGCATTGTCACCGTCGGTTGCAGTGATAATTTTGCCGCTGATGCGAAGTGTAGCGCCTACATCTGTGGATCTAGCGTTGGAATCATCTGGTGTATCCGTGTCATACACAACTGTACGGATATTATCCATTCCCAATTCGATTGTTTCTGCGCCTTCTACTTTCAATACAAAACCCATTAATAAAAACCTCCTTAAAATTAGGAAAAAATGTGCCCGGTATGCTCCCCATCTCGGGAGAGGTACCGGAATATATGTATAAAGGCAAGACGATGAAGTCTGCCTCTAACACCAAAATAAATGTCTATTATACGTTGTTTGATGAATTACTTTTAATAGTCAGACTTGTTCCAATGTATTCTTACACTTTCATCGCACTGGTGCCTTTAGTAATCATGACCTCCAGGTTCTTCACGTTGCCGTTAAATACCAGATCAATGTGGCACATGTTGCTCTTTTCATCGATGATAAAACTCATGTCGTCGCCTTCCTGAATGATCGAATTGATCGACCCTCGAGTTCCCAACCACCGGCTCTTCTGACTGCTCGGATTGTTGCTGAAGAATTTGACGATATTTTCATGCTTGAAATCACCGGTTTGGAAACGGAGCAAGCGCTCAATGTAAGTACTTACAAGTGTTTTGTACAAGGAGTCGAAACCATCTTCGGACATCGCCATGCTTCTCGCTTTATAGACCGTGATCCGCTTGATGTCGCTATCCTGGATTTGGGCATTTTCCGATGAGAAAATAAATCCAAAGTTTTTTCGGTTAATCAAATCCTTGATGGTATTTGTAAATCCGGAAATTTCTTTGGTCATTGTTGTTACAACACGCAAGCTGTTGTCCCCTGCCTCAATGTCAAAACGCACACCCGGATAATCACGGTTGACGTTCTTGAAAGCCCCTTTCAGGTATTCCGGACACTGATATGCAGCAACAATCCCTGCAGATACATAGGACGCTCCAACATACACGCCTTCAATCCACAGTTTCAGAATGTCTTCCTTCTCCTTCGAGAGTTCCACACCATTCTCTGTCTGAAGCATGCGACTGTCGATCACGACACCCGATTTCTCCTTGGGAATAATCGTGAAGTTTGGCGCACTCGGAATGGCAAACTCGCTGTATTCCTTGCGGGTCAACACTGAACATTTATCGATATACTTATCGATACCTGCGGTAGCCATACTGCTGAACGTGGTTTCTTCCCCGGATTCAAAACTGAAGAACACCTGCACCTTGTAATCCTTAACGACTTGAAGGAGCATTGCCAGAGATTCCATGCTGTTTCCGTCTTGTTTAACCACTTTCTCATTACCACGGAAACGGGCACGACTGACTTTGACTTGGCCTGTATTTTCCAGTTCTACGGAAGGAACGATACCGAACCAGATCGTATCGGTAAAATCATTCTTCGCGTTGACAGTATTGAGATATGTTTCAAGCCGTGGAATATTACTGCTCTTGACGAGCATATCCAGTTTGGCATTGGAGATCAGCATGGAAGGCAGCATGCCTTTATTCTTAATCGCATATTGGTCAAAGAACATTTTGACACCCAATATTTTCTCGACCAACGGTTTTACCGTTTTTACAAAATCATCCTTGGCGTTTTTGTAAAACTCCAGGTATGTATTGTAATTCTGCACTTCAACAGCAGTATCCACTTCGGACTGTACTGCAGGAAGCGGACAGAAGGTACGGACCACCAGATCCTGTACATACGGCGAAGGTGTCTCGGAGAGCGAGTCATAATCTTCGGCAAATACTTGCGTCAAATCAGTGCTTGTCGCTTCATCGAGAAGCATCAACTCGTTGTTATCACTCTTCGGAGCTTCGATAATTTTCAATTCTCCGCTCTCACCGATCGTAAGTTGTCCCACCTGGATCGCTTCAGAGGATGTTTCTTCCTGAGCCCGGCCCAACAACAAACGCGTCTTGATATCTTCAATGGCGAGTGGCAGCATGGCCATGACATTGTTGTAGTTCCGGCTTGCATCTTCAAACATAACATTCAGCTTATCCCCGATATCAAGCTTCTTCGGGTCACCGTCATCCAGCTTCTCATGCTGGCCGTACATGTAATGAATTTCTTTGCGCACCTGCCGAATGTCATCCATGACTTTCTTCGGTGAGATCATATCGAGCAGATTTTCAAACTTGAAATCAACGTTCGTAATCCCTTGACTACGCTTGGTGTCAATCAGGGTGAACAGCATTCTCAGAAAGTCGTTGCTATGGTCAATCTTGATCTCCGAGATCGCTTCTTCGGGAATACCTTCCGGCTTTTTAAGCGTATACATGACTTTCTGGTTTACCGCATTGAAAAAGGAGTACACGCTAGGTGAGAACTTGTCCAAGAACTCATCAAAGCTACGAACAAGCAAGTGTTCGTTAATCTCCTTGATCTTATCGTCACTCAGACTGTCGATGCCCTTAACATCACCGACAATGGTGATCAAGTCCAACTTCTCGGGATTGATTTCTTCAAAAAGCATCGTTCGGTTCGTTTGATTAATAATGTCCATTCAGGCAACATCCGCCAAGATAATGATTCATTTCGGGCGAATGCTTCCCCCCCTCCATCAATTTTTGACACTCCGCACATCTCTATCAGCCTTAAGTCATGATCCAGGAGAATCAACATCCCCAGCACACACAAGACCAATAGAACGAGCTGTCAACATACGACTGGAACTTATGTACCAGATTATGCCGTTTGCTTTGGAGATTTATGGAATTCATCTTAATCATCAGAGATATGTTTTGTCAACAATCCCCAATATAGGTCTAAAAGCTCATTTTATAACCTTCGATATACCTATAGAACTAATTTCTAGAATTCACTTCACTTCCTTACGAATCATGCCGATGATATAGAATATCCTATAATTTGGATGATGTTCAATGATTTAAGACTAGTGGAGTTTTCCCCCTAATTAAGAGTAAAAAGACTTAAAGTATGCGGTGTTGCATTATTATTAACAAACAAAAACTATGCATAACGGCCTTATATCGTGAATAAGCAAAAGTTTTAAAAAAAAATTTTAGTATTTCCAAAAAATGAACTCAAGTTTTCAAACCAGAAAGGAGATTTGAAGCCTCACATGATATTAATTAAATGCAAAAAAATACTGCTCTCCCTATTGGTGATTAGCGTTTTAATTCCAGCATGGGACATTGGGAGTTCGTACGCGGAATCATCTGTCAAGACCCACGCGTATGAAGGGCTTGATGCCATGTTTGTCCTGGATGTTAGCTACTCCATGAATGAGACCGACAAAGATCGCATCGCCGAAGAAGTTATACATATGTTTATGGATATGAGTAGTGGACCTAAGACTCGATTGGGATTTGTAGCTTATAATGATCAAATCACTTCATCCGTACCCCTAATGGATATATCATCCTCTGGGGCACGAAATAACCTTCGTAGTCGTGTTGACGGCTTAAAACGCTCAGGGTATACCGATCTTGGACTTGGCTTGCGCCGAGGTGCGAGCTTGCTCGAACAGTCCCAGACGGACAAACGAAAGCCATTTATGATTTTGCTCTCTGATGGGGAAACGGATTTGCGTGGTTCGTCGAGCAGAACACCAGCTGATTCTTCCAAAGATGTAGACAAGGTTATTGAGATGGCTCAAAAAGCTAATTATCCCATCTATACCGTCGGACTAAACCGCGATGGTACAGTTAACCCCGCTGAACTGGAGCGGATAGCTCAGGAGACGGGTGGATCTTCCTTTATCACGGGAAGTGCAGACGACTTGCCTGAAATTTTCAACCGGATTTTTGCAGATCAGATTCAATCTGTTCTAGTATCTGTGGCAGCAGTAACAGCAACAGGGGCAATGCAGGAGGTAACTGTGGACATTCCCAATTCAAGCATGGCGGATGCTAACATTATCATGCTCTCGGATCATGCTGTCTCTGAAGCTCAGCTGTATTATCAGTCGAGCAATGTCAGCTTCATCCGATCTGATAAATATGCTCTAATGAAGATCATTCGTCCGGTCAAAGGACAGTTCAAGCTGAAATTCAAGGGGCGCAGCGGAGATTTGGTGAAGATCAATCTACTTGGTAACTACAACGTGTCTGCGGTTGCAAATATGGCAACGGAGCAGCCTGTTAAGGGGAAAAGCATCACATTTGAAGCCTCTCTCTACGATCAGGCCGTGAACCCTAAACCCATTCAGGATTTGAATGTTTACAAGGGACTTGAAGCAGAACTCATTGTGACCCCGTCTGATGGCAAAACAGAGCGTATCCCTTTGGCCAATACAGGCAGCGGGTTTAAGGGGAACTACACTTTTCCAAAATCGGGTATATACACATGGGGTCTTCGGATTGATGGTCCTGACTTTTATCGGGAGATCACCCCCGTTGAAGTAGATATTACGAATCAGGCCCCCATAGCAACCGGGGAGTCCATGGTGTTATCCAAAGACGATAGCAATACAGAGGCTGATCTAAGCAACTATTTTAAGGATGCCAATAATGACCCATTAACGTATGCCCTCTCAGAAGGTGGGAGTGAGCGCAAACTCGGAGACGCTGTCATTGAAGGCAATATACTGCGCTGGTCTTCGCTTCACACCGGTAGTTCATCTATCAAGGTAACCGCAACGGATTCCGAAGGCGCGAGTGTAACCGCAGACATTCAGTTGCAAATTCATTCTTTACGTGAAAAGGTACTGCTATATACGGGACTCGGTCTCCTCGCAGCCGGGGGCATCTTCGCCCTGTATTGGTTTGTGCTGAAACCAAAACCTGTATTCCGCGGAAGACTGGAAGGATACTTCTTGGCCACTGCAAACGGAGAAGATATTCCCGTGACGAATTGGCCACTGACTTCATTGGAGCGACGGAAAGTAAGTCTCAGTGAACTATTTGATCGGATGGACATTGGGATTAAGGTACCGGAGTCAGGACGAATCTGGCTGGAGGCTGGTAAAAAGGAAACGTTATTGGTACGACATGATACGAACTGCACAGTCGTTCGGGGACGAACACCCGTGAAGCCCAGGCATACAGAAGCTCTGGAGTATAATGAAAAGTTGTATATTACGTTTGAGGATGGAGTCACGGAGATTGAAATTCGATACAAAGCCATCAAACCAAGTACCAATATCTATGTAGGACAAAAGAAAGATCCACAGCACGCCATGGGGTAATCGGAGTGTTGAAGAGAGCTAATCCACTAACAGAAAATGATTCCTGTACTCAACAGGAATCATTTTTTTATCCCCTTGTTATCTCTAATATGCAAGTGTATAGCTATTATAGAGATTTTCTACCAGACGTCTGTCTAACGATCCCCTTCCAGCTCCGCATCTGTCCAATGAAGCTGAACACCCTGCCGAATCAGCTGTGCCTGATAGGACTGAAGATGCTCATCTGTCTCTCTTACTGCTGTCGGTTCTACCTGATTGGCAATCGCATATGCCGCAAGGGTACCGGATGCCTCACCAATATTCCATTCGGTGGGATGCAGACGGTAACACCCGTTCGCGATCTGGGTCATGGAAATATTTTTGCAGGCTGGAAGCAGGTTCTTCATCCGCACCGGGATCAGCGAGCCCAAGGGAATCTCATAGGGATGATTAGGAATATAAAAGGTCCGCTGACTCACGGTTGTGGGATGGAGATCCAGATGATAGCTGCCTACCCCTACGCTGTCCTTGTAACGTTTTGCTCCCTTTGCCCCACGCAATTCCTTGCTCACGTCCTGTTCGGTTACGGTATACAGGCCGCGGATTCGACGTGATTCCCGAATATACGGAGCTTTTGCTAGACCATCATCCGTGCCCAGCACATCTCCGCGCAACCGTACGCCGGGGTAGCCCCGTCCTCCATCGAGGCGGGGAGCCTCCGTTTGAAGCCAATACACCAAAGAGAGCGTAAGCTGCCTTGCGCTATCCAGATGTTGTTGCCTTTCCTCTGGGGATACCCCGATCAGGGGACCAGCATAATAATCGTTCAGCGCCCAGTTAAGCAGTGTAACTTCACCATCGTTCAACGGTTCTGACCATAGTTCGGGATCAACGATCCGACGATAATCCCATAAGGAGACAACACCTTGTTCATTCGGGAACATCGTGAACTCTTTCAGCTTGGAGGTATCATTGGCATCTGAAGCATACCAGCTCAGGATCGGATACGATGAGAACGAGGGAACATACTGACGCCAGTAGTCATATTCCCGAGGACGGGGAATCGTGAAGTTTCCATCGTGTACATAATCCACCGCCGCCACATGGGTAATCGACTGCATATCTAGCGGGTCCGCTTCTTCCAGGGCATGAGGCTCACCCGTCTCCCGCCTAGATTCTGCTCCGCTTACATGCTCCACTCCGGCAAGGGGAAGCAGATCGCTGCATTCTGTGGCATCCAGATAATAGGCCCCCCGGAGCTTAATCAATCCTCCCGTTCGCCCTTCCCGCACAGTCACGCCAGTCACCCGATCACCTGCTGTATCCACATGAACGGGTACGGTATGATAGAGCACTTCAATCCGTCCAGTATTCACATAGGGAGCAAGCATCTCGTGCAGAACCGCAAGTGCTACCTTGGGCTCATGCGTCAAGCGGCTGACCCAGCCATTGCCAGGGTTCAGAATGGGATTACACCTAGCGGATTCTGTAAGCGGGTAATTCCGTCTGTAATAATCCCTGACCCTGCTGCGAAACTCACGGTACGAAGCGGTGCAGCCGGATTGTTCAATCCAGCGGTGCTCATCCGGTGGCACTGCTTGTGAGGTCAATTGACCACCAAGCCAGTCCGTCTCTTCCGTCAAAAGAACCCGCTGACCCGCTTTGGCTGCGGCCAGTGCAGCTGCCGTCCCGCCAAGTCCGCCACCGATAATAACAACATCAGTGCATTTTTCCTGCTCCATAGCCATGCGCTTTCTCCTCCTTGTCACTGCCTCCGAGTCAGGCTGATCCGTCTTGGTACAGCCGCTCCATAGCCAGTCTTGCCGCCCCGAAGCAACCAGCCCGGTTGCCAAGTTCAGCAGCAACAATCCGGTCTGCCAGCCCTTCACGGTGCAGCTTGTTGGTAAGCCGATGCCACCATATGGCATGATCATGAATCACTCCACCACCGAGGATAATCAACTCGGGATCCATCGATGCACTGATATTGGCCATAACCAGCGCCAAGTCGGCAGTGTATTGCTCCAGAACGATGAGCGCAGCTGCTTCTCCCCTTCCTGCGGCTGCCATGATTTCACGGCCATGAGTATACGTGCTCTCCGTCTGTTCTAGTGCAATCCGCTGCAGCGCACTGCCAGAGACATATTGCTCCACACAACCCTGTTTGCCACAATTGCAAGGATGCCCTCCAGGCACAAGTACACTGTGCCCCCAATCCCCACCGCGCCAGCCAGCTCCGCGCAGCAGCCGTCCTTCGCACATGTTGGCACCTCCGACACCGGTGCCAAGAGTCAGCATCACCAGGCTTTGCTTGCCACGTCCTGCCCCAAGCCACACCTCTCCGATCAACGCGGCATTGGCATCGTTATCCGCAACTGCAGGCAATCCGAACGTTTCCTTCGCCCATTGCGTCAGCGGCATGCCCTGCCAACCAGGTAAATTGTCGGTCGCGTAGACTACTTCCCCCGTAGTTGCATTCACCCTGCCCGCTGAAGCGATGCCCATGGCCTCCACCTCGGCACATCTTGCCAGCAGCTCACTCAACAGCTCATTCAACTGACCAAGTATACCTTTCCGGCCCTGACATGCCTCAGTTGCTCGTTCCATTTCCGCAAGAACCATTCCGGTTTCATTAACCACAAGTCCCTTGATCCCCGTTCCTCCGATATCCACGCCAATGACCTGCCGCAGCTGCTTCTCCCCCATTCAGATACATGGTTCAATAAATACGGTCAATTACCGCCCTTGCTGTCCATTCCTTCATCCTCTTGCTCTCTTCCACATGCAGTCCCTCCAACCCCTGGCAGAGAAGATCGATAATGAACAACTGGGATATTTTGGCCCCGACGGACCCACCTTCGAGCGGAGATTCCTTCCCGGCAGTCAAAAGTACGATATCTGCAATGGAAGCAACAGGGGATTTCGCATAATTCGTCATGGCAATAACCTTTGCTCCGTTCTGCTTGGCCTTCCTCAGCATATCATTCGTATCCAGCGTGCTCCCCGACACACTGATTCCAAAAGCAACATCGCCTTCCCCCATCGTCACCGCCATCATGGACTGAATATGGCTGTCGGAATTGGCTTCCACGCGCCGACCGATGCGCAAGAAGCGGTTTTTGGCATCCAGGGCCGTGATCCCCGAAGAGCCCACGCCAAAGAACTGTACATGTCGTGCTTGATCAAGGCACTGTACAGTCTGCTTCAGTTGTTCTCGATCCAGCATCCCCTGAGTCGACTGAAGCACACCTACCATGGAAGCATATAATTGGTCCGCAACATCACTCTCTTCACCCCCGCTTTCCGGAAGGTTCTGCCGTTTTGGCAGCCCCTGGGCCAACATCAGCTTGAAATCCTGGTAACCTTTAAACCCGATTTTACGACAGAAGCGCATCACCGTAGTTTCTCCCGTTCCTGCAAAATCAGCCAGCTCCGTCACGGATAGATAGATCAGGTTATCCGGATGCTCCACGACGCAACGCGCTACCTTCTGCTCCGACTTGGTCATTGAAGGGTAATACGTATTAATTCGATCGTTCATTTCCATCGTTTCTCATCCTCACTTTTGTCGTCACTGCCGCAAACCGCCGGGTAATCAGCTGGGGCCGTGTTATCGCGGAGCCTACCACAACAGCGTAGGCCCCCAGTTCCAGCGCCTTTTCCACCTGGGAAGGCTGGCTGATTCGGCCTTCAGCAATGACCGGAATCTTCAGACGCTGGGCAGCTAGCTTCAGCAGCTCCAGATTCGGTCCATCCTGCTGCTGGGAGTAAGGGGTGTAACCGGAGAGTGTAGTTGAGACACAACTAACTCCTAGCGATTCAGCATATACCGCCTCCTCCAGAATGGAGATGTCTGCCATGGAAACCGTTCCGTTGTCGTTCAGAAAGCCTGTAATTTGCTCAAGCGTATCATTCTCCGGCCGCTTCTGCCGGGTCGCATCCAATGCAATGATGTCTGCACCAGCCTCCAGCAGCTCGTCGATTTCTCTCATCGTGGGGGTGATATATACAGCAGAATCCGGGTAATTGCGCTTCACAATACCGATGACTGGCAGCGATACGGCTTGTTTGATGGCCCGCACATCCGCAGCACCGTTCGCCCGGATCCCGGCTGCTCCGCCTTCTTCAGCCGCTGCAGCCATCCGCGCCATGTACACCGCGCCGTGCAGCGGCTCATCCGGCAGCGCCTGACAGGAAACAATCAGCCCCTGATGCAGTTTCTCCAGGACCATTTTTTTCAGGCTCCCCACCTTCTCTCTCATCATCTAATTCTTCAGCCCAAGGGCGGCAGGAACAAACCGTACAGAGAGCCCCACTTCGAACATCCGGTTCCACGGCATGTAACAATTGGTAATCTCTACACTCCCAGAAGAACTGTCTATTCGTACAGCAAGCTCCTGACGCAGCCGTTCCTCTACTCGGGCAGCGATACGGCCGCGTGGCCCATCCAGCAGATATTTGCCATACCCCATCTCCTGCACCGGGCCATTACTCAGTTCTCCCCGCACAACTGAACAATAGCAGACATCTTCGGCATACCGCAGCGCCAGAAAATCAAGATGTTCTTGTGTACGCCCATAGATCAGATAGATCATGGCCTGCGAGATGACGGTCCCGAGCGAATTGGAACTGGTATTCCAGGCCGCATATCCGGCAAGATCGAATAACATGTCTTTTTGCCGCAGCATCTTGACCAGCTTCTGATCACCGCCATTGGCGTACCCGACATCCGCAACTGCAATCGGTTTCCCCTTGCATCGGAGCAGATAATCCCCGTATTCAATTAATTCCATCAGGTTCCGGTACACATCATAACTGTAGAAAGAATGCTGCTGCGATACCGCCTCTGCCATCGTCTCACCCGGTGTACTGATCAGCAGAATCAGATCCGCTTCATCTGCACTTGATGCAATGAGCCCGCCTGCGGCCAGAATCTGATACTTCAGGGTCTCATAGAAAAATCGATCCTCGAACAGCGGCGTAACAAACGCTCCCTGCACAGACGACAAGCGGGGATACACAAGCGGCATTCGGCCGCGGGTCTTGTTCATCATCCGGGTAAGCAGTACGCAGCCCACTTCGTCTGCTCCTGGATACATATATACCTTAAGCTCCAGATCCAGAGCAGTAATGCTTGCCCGGACCTTCTCTTGATCCTTCGCCGTATGACCATAAGGCGCTGAATCATCCTGAGGAACAATCATGAAATCGATAATTCCTTCCTTTACCAGAGCCATCACCTGTTGGTTCGCTGCAATATTGATCGCCCTTCGCCCAAGGTAATCTTCCAGCACCTTGGCTGGCAGCCGGGTATCAATATCATTCAGTTCCGCGATCTCCTCGTCAGTCGCAATCCCCAGTTCCAGCCGATGGCTGATGAAACCCTTGCGGAAGATTTCCCGCCCCCAATCCGCATAATAGTCCGGTTCTTCATCCGACAGGGAATATTGCGGACAGCGCATAATCAGTTGGAACGCGTATAAGGTCAGCTGAGGATGACGCTCCTTGATTCCCCTAAGTCGCTCCAGACGTTCGGTCAGTTCTTCCAGCTTCAACTCATGCAGTCTCGATGGAATAATACCGCCATATAGAAGTGTATCCAGCGCGACAACAGCACCGTCTGCCCCTGTACAGCTTTCCTCGAACCAGGACCAGAGCTGCTCCACATCACCAGGGCGTTTCTTGAGCCCCATCATTTCTAAGGGCGGACGTTCCACTGTGAATTCTGTCCCATGGGCCAATAAATAAGGAAAATTATAATTGCACGGCCGTTCATCCAACGGGACAAGTGCTAGCTTATACTGCTTTGGCATGAATGTGATCACCCTTTCTGTACTTGGGGTCCGGTCATCTTCGTATCTCGTTCGTTCTACCCTTTAATCGCACCTGCAATGCCTTCCATATAGTATTTCTGTGTGAAGAGAAACACAATGATAATGGGCAGCACCGAAATCATCGTTCCGGCGGCAATCCAGCCAAAGTTATATGAGAACTGACCGTTCAGATACGTAAGTGCTGCTGCCAGCGGATATTTCTGCGGATCATCCAGCACTACAATCGGCCACAGGAAATTGTTCCAGAACGCCATAACCTCCAGCAATCCGATGACGGCAATGCCCGGTTTGACCAGAGGCATGACGAGCTGTACGAAGATACGAAGCTCGGAGGCTCCATCCATTTTGCCAGAATCCCTGATATCCACCGGTATGCCCAAGAAAGTCTGCCGCATTAGAAAGATGTTGAACACTGACACCGCAGCTGGAAGCACCACCCCAAGAAACGTATTGCCCAGATGCAAGGCCTGTATGGTCAAATAATGCACAATCATGGCCGTTGCCGACGGAATAACCATGGTCGAGATCAGCAGCGTAAATACCAGATTCCTTCCCTTGAACCGGAAAACCGCCAGCGGATATGCCGTCAGACAGGACAAAATAATGTTGAAAACCACACCAAGCAGGGTGATGACTACGGTATTCATAATGTAGCGCGGAAACTCCATGAACTCCCACACCTGCACATAGTTGTCGAATGCGATGAACGTAGGCAGGATCGCTGGCGGATTGGCGAACACATTGCGACCCGGCATTAGCGATACACTAAGCAGCCACAGGAAAGGACCCATCATGAACAGGGCAAGCAGGATTAACAGCACATAGGTGATCACATAGCGAAGACATGTTTTCATTTTTTTAGACGAAAGTGTACTCAGAATCAATAGGAATTCACCCCGCCTTTCCGGTTCAGACGGAACACCAGCACGCTAAGCGCCCCTACTAACACACTGACAATCAGTCCAAGTGCCGAGGCATAACCAAAGTTAAACTGCTCCAGCCCTTTTTGAAAAATATAAACACTTGAGGTCAACGTGGATGTTCCCGGTCCGCCTTTGGTCAAAATGTAGACCTCGTCGAACACGCGGATCGCCCCCATTACCGAGATTAAGGTACAAAACAGAATATGCGGCCGCAACAAGGGAATGGTTACGTGAACAATCATTCTCAGCGGCCCAGCCCCATCCACCCGGGCTGCTTCATACAGATCAGCAGGAATGCCCTGAAGTCCTGCCAGATACAGCATCATGTAGTAGCCCAGGCCTTTCCACATGGTGATGAACATCAAAACATACAACGCCGTACTGCTCGTAGAGAGCCATGAGACCTGCTCGCTGAGAACGCCTGCCTTCAGCAGAAGATAATTGACCACGCCATTATTGCCCAAGAGCCAGCTCCAGATCAGCGCTACGGCAACCATTGAGGTTACAACCGGTATATAGTAGGCAGCCCGAAACATTTTGACACCCGGAATCCGGCTGTTGACCAGAATCGCCATTAAGATTGAGAGGAGTTGAATCACGGGTACAATCAGCACATACACCAGCGAATTCCACAGCGAAACCAGAAAATTGTGATCTTTGAAGGCACGAGTGAAGTTATCCAGTCCTACGTAATGCGTCTCCGTAATAACAGAATAATCGGTGAATGAGAGCGGTATTCCGTAAATAATCGGCCAAAAGGTAAACACTGCCAAAAACAATAAGCCTGGTGCCATAAACGCCCATGCGGTAAAAGATTCGGATCGAATCGCCTTATACACCCCGTTATGCCTCCCTCTCCTCAAGGATCGAGGGGGAGAACGCACTCCCCCACAACAAGCTTTTCCGCGATTGTTTAAGAGCCCTGGCTCAGGATATTGTTCACTTCCTTCTCCACAGCATTCAGTGTCTCTTTAATGTCTGCTCCATTCATCAGAATTTCCTGTAGCCCCCGCGTCAGTGCGGAGTTGATATCCGCAGCACTCGGGACGCCGACCATATAATCCGTCGCTTTGTCCAGACTCTGAGAAGAAGCGACCTTTGCTTCTGCTTCCAGCGAGCCGTCGGATTCCGTAAAGAACGGATCTTGAATGGAGGCTTTGCTCGACGGCAATGTGTTGGCTACCTTGGAGAAGGCAGTCTGATTCTCGGAATTGGTAATAAAAGCGGCAAATTCTACAGCCTGCTCGGGATTTTTGGACTTCTGCGGCACAACGAGGTTCATGGAGTTGGAGAGTCGCAGGTTGGCTTTGCCCGTTGGAAGCGGTACAGCAATCGTATTCTTGTAAACATCCGGCGCAGACTTCTTGATGAAATTGATAAAGGTTGGCCCCGACAATTGGAAAGCTACCTGCTCGCCGGAAAAGTATTGGATCTGCTTGCTAAATTCCGCATCCTCCTTCAGTACCACACCTTCGGCCATCAAATCTCGCATTTGGGCGATCATTGCCTCGGCTTCTGGCGTATTGAAAGCAGCGGCAGTTTTATCCTCATTCAGAATAGGGATGCCATCGATCGGGAACAGCTTGGAGACAAGTTGCTGCGCATATCCTGCAACTCCAGTCTTCTCATGGACCTGGCGGCCCCACTCAACCAACTCCTCCCGAGTCTGAGGTGGATTCGCCGGGTCAAGGCCCGCTTGCTGCACCAGCTTAGTATTCATGAACAGCACTTCCGTACCTGTGTACCAGGGAAGCGCGTAAGCCTTGCCATTCAAGATCGTGGAATTATAAATGCCTTCAAAATAACTCTTTGCTTCCTCATCTGTCAGGTATTCGTTCAGATTCAACAAGGCTCCCTTACTTCCCAATTGACTGGCAAATTCGGTGTTCAGATTCACGACATCAGGGCTGTTGCCGCTGGCCGTACTGGTCAACAAACGCTGCGAAATCGCATCATAAGGGTAGTCCTTCCACTCCACCGTCACGCCAGGATGACTGCTCTCATACTTGGCAATCAGATCATTAAAGTAATCATTGAAGGTGGGTTGCAGTGCAATTGTCCAAAACTCCAGAGTGACAGGCTCTCCAGTCGAAGCACCTTTGTCGGCTTCTGTGCCTGTTCCCCCAGCGCTTGCCGGACTTGACGTACCAGCAGTAGTGCCATTTCCTCCGCAGGCAGCAAGCAACATCGACATCATAACGACTAACAGCAAAGATACTGTCAAACCCTTTTTGTTGGTGGTCACACAACATTCCCCCTCAGTTTGGTGTAAGACGGGAGCCAGCGCTTGCGTCCGATGTCCTGACTTATCACTCCATCTTTCCAATGGAGTATATGCAGCATCAGGAATGAGAATGAAGTATTTTTCCATAAAATAATTAAAAAAAGAAATAATTTTTCTTTTGCGGGCGCCAAACTGAACATCTTTATAAATTGAACTAAAGAATATTTACACTTGCCACTCCGCTGCCAGAACAACCTTCCGATCGCTGTCGTCATGCTAAAAAAGAGCACAGAAAAAAGCCAGTCCGCCCCTCGCAAGGAAGATGAACTGGCTTGTTTCTTGTATTATATAAGACACATACGCTCATTAATTGTAACTGTTCGTTTCGGCATAAGAGGCTTATCCCTCAAGCCGTCTCATCCTTATTCTGAGGCTCCAAGGCATAGATCTGGGTATGTTCATTTTCGGACAAAGTCCATTCCACCCTGCCTGGTTTACGCAATGTCCACATCCAGGCTTGAACCCGCAACGACCTTCTGACCCAAGCCAGAGAAGCACAGCGCTTCTCGGAGCGGACCGTCAAACCCCAGTGAATCACACGCGCGAGCCACGGGCTCACATACTCATTATGCGTACGTACAGATGGCAGTTCGTCCCGGAACAACCGCTGCTTTACATCCATCGGCGGTTGTCCGCATGTCCAATAATGAAGCAGAGCCGCCAGGCTGTAGATGTCTGACATCGGTCCCTGATTGGATTTCTCCGAGTAAAATTCAAGCGGCGAATAACCTGCGGAAGTAAAGATCACCTGTTTATCTCCCGTTTGCATGGGCCAGCGAGCAGCCGAACCAAAGTCCAGGAGCTTGGGTGTCCCATCCTCCATCACCATAATGTTGGAGGGCTTCACGTCCCGATGGAGAATTCCCTGTTTGTGAATATAGTCCAGTGTGTCCACCAGCGGAAGCAACGTCTTCGTAATAAAAGCTGCATCCAGCGCGTGATTGCGCTCGTTCAGATATTCCGTCAGGGTCACTCCTGTGCAATATTCCATCACAAGATAACCCGTGTCATTCGCTTCAAAGTGATCCACATACGGAATAATATGAGGATGATTCAGCGTAGATAACAGATCTCCTTCTACCATAAAAGCAGCAAGAAGCTCCTGATACTGTCCACCAAATCCTCTCGAAGAACAGAATACCCGCCGTTTGTCTGATTGACGGGCAGCCAGTCTT
This sequence comes from Paenibacillus sp. NPDC056933, assembly GCF_042674385.1. Taxonomy (NCBI): domain Bacteria; kingdom Bacillati; phylum Bacillota; class Bacilli; order Caryophanales; family Paenibacillaceae; genus Paenibacillus; species Paenibacillus sp. NPDC056933. Next base: position 34,749 of record NZ_JBHUQN010000009.1, read on the forward strand.
TGCGGGAAAAATTCCTTGATCGCAACCTTTACGCCTGTATTCTTGTCTCTACCTGCATATACAATGGCAAGCTCGCTGCACGCCAGTACTTGTCTTACCTGATATGTATCATTCAAAATAACATTGCGCTGCAAAGCTATTTTGGAGTTATCTTTTCTCATAACAGACCTCTTTTCAACCTTGTCGATCGGAAGACTTGTCGCATGTTGCATCACTCAGTTCCAACCGGACAGGCGTTTCATCGCCAACCATCTATATAAACCAAATGATGCAGATTGAAACACATCCATGCGCACAACATAAAAATGGCTATACAATGCAGTATACTAGAGTTATCCCTTATTGAAATCCACAATCTTAAATGGAACCAGATACACTCATCTACTATTATGACAGACAGGGCGGTTAATTTGGGTTTATTTTAACTGGTAAAAAATTCCGCCCCATCCTTTACTACTTTTTAATAATTCTTCTGTAAAAACTGTTGGATTTCCTCATTCATGTGGATCAACACATCCGGAGACGGGAAATGACCAGTATCATATTTGACTGCTTTTACATTCGAGATAATTTTCTGAGCACGTTCGATTACCTTGTCTGCCGGGAAAAAGACATCCTTCTCCCCCACGAGTAATAGAGTTGGTGACGTATAGTTAACCAGCTCTTCCCGCTCTGTTAGCTTGGGCATATCCTGTTCCAGACTGACGTGTTTGAAGATTTTTCCGATAATTGTTCTATCTATTTCTTTCATACAGCTGCATGACATGGTATCCGCGATCTTTTGCAGAGAAGTTGGAGAAGAAGTCATTCTGTACGTAACGAGCGGCAGCACAATATCCTGGGCCATTTTGATTTTGGAGCCCACGGCCAATCCAGCTGGTGCTACCAAAACGGAACATGCAATTCGGTCCGGAATGTAGGTCGCCAGCCTTAGGATGATTCCTCCTCCGAAGGAAGGACCGATAAACGCACTTTTTTCGATCTTGTAGTGGTCCAGCAAGTCAGAAACCCACATAGCCAAACTATCAAACCTTGCCGAAATCCGCGTTTCCTCACTGTACCCTGGATGACCGATCGTATCGGGTGCAATAATCCGGTATTCTTTGAATAGCGAAGAAAACCAGGATAACGTCATCGGATTCACACAATTCCCACCTTGAAGAATAAATAACGGCTTGCCATGTTCAGGACCGGTTAATAAAACATGCGTTTGTCCAAAACGTGTCTCTACGTATTCTCGTGTGAAACCTTCGCCCAATTGATCAACATACGCTTCATATTCCTCAAGTATGCTGTTCTTGCCTTCTTCACTTCTATAAATGGAACTCATGTCTGCCTCCTGCAAAGTGTACTCAATTCAACATTTCTATGGACACGATGGTCCATAAAGATAGAAGAGCCTGCTGATGACAGGCTCCTCCCGATATGTGTAACTTATCATATTGAACTGATTATAGAATGGAAACTGGAAATTGTAAACATCGTTTCTCATAGAAAATTAATAATGAAGAAAACGTAGCGAAAAAGGGTTATTTTCGGCCGTAATCCGCCTTGATTTCGCCCCATTGTTTAGTCTGCCATTTCAGTACTTTATTATTGTACGTATGGGTCCGCAACCACTGCTCGGCTCGGTCAATCATTAACCAGATTTCTTCGGTTGAGGCATCCCGTACCAGCGTAGTGGACACCGCTTTTTGCTTCAACCATTTCATCGCATTGACGGAGTCCGTATAAACCGTTTTGTTACTGCCCTCTTTTTTGAGATGAGCCAGGGCATGCACAATGGCGAGAAATTCACCCAGATTATTTGTGCCCTTGGCAATCGGCCCAACGGAGAAAATAATCTCCCCAGTGCGCGTGTCCACCCCTTTATACTCCACAGGGCCCGGATTTCCGCGCGTACCTACGTCAACAGATATGCTGTCATAGTCAATTTCCGCGGATGTTTCCATGCCTGAGCTTCTTCCGCTGCTGCCAGACTTGGTCTTCGAAGAAGTGCCCGATCCACCGGCACCTGTCCCCCAGTTTCCTTTCCATCCGGCACGATATGCCTCTTCGGCAGCAGCTTTCGATTCATACGATTTATATTTTGCTCCGGTAAAATGATCAGTCTGTGCTTTGCATTCTGCCCATGTGCTGTATACGCCAGGCTGCTTTCCTTCCCAGACGACATAGTATTTCTGTTTGGCCATCCTTAACCGCTCCTTCGTTTGTTGCATTCAATTTCTTATTGTAAACGATCGGGAGGGGAGATTGAAAGAAGCGTGTTTATCTTATTCCAGCTAATACCTCCATTTCTTCAACATTTCTAAAGCTACTTCCAAAAGCTTGCTTTGGTTATGTGAGATTTGCATTTCAATAAGTTGTTGACACCTAAGGTTCTGTAAATCCGATAACTTATCCATTATTTGCTCCAGCAACATGAATGACTGCGCGCTCACTTCCAGACTGGAATCACCGATAAATGGAATAATGTTCTCTATATGTACTATGTAATTCAGGTTTTCAAGAGCGTATAGCAACGTGCCTCTGCTTCCTGATGTCTTGGGGTCTGTGATGACTTCAATTAACGGTTCAACTGCTCGATCATCTCCAATGTCAGATAAAGCAATAGCAATTTCGTTTCGTAGTATTTTGTTGTCCGTAGATTTCAGGAGTTCAATCAAGAAAGGCAATTGGGTGGTATCCTTTTTTTCGCCAATATATGCAATTTGTTTAACAACGCTTTCCATATCTCCTTGGGATAGATGCTTTTGGATCATGTTTGTATACATTGTACGTTGTATCACTCCTCATTTTGTTAGAAGAAAGCTCTCCATAATAATATCGGTCATTTCCTTATTTTAGGATGTAGTATAATGGTCCTTATCATGTCGGGACTATTTTCCTCATCCACATCTCTTGTCCTAAGCCACTTGTATATTTCAACCAGATCAAGAACAGGCTATGAAATACGAGACATGATTTGGTACAGAAAGGAATACAACCAATGGACTGGATATGGAAATCCATCGTGCTTGTACTGATTGGTATGATTCTGCTGCGGATTGCTGGACGTAAATCGATCTCGCAGATGAGTGTCCCGCGACGGTCATCATGATCTCGATCGGAACGACGATTGTACAGCCTGTCGCGAAACATGAGTTTGGCAAAGCGCTCGGATCGGCATCGGTTTTTATCCTCACATTACTTATCGTTGAACAATTACAATTAAAATTCAATGGATTTGAAAAGCTGATGAGTGGAAAATCGAAGGTCGTCGTGGAAGATGGGAAGTTGAATCTACCGAATCTGAAACGTATGCGCTTTACGGTGGATCAACTGGAGATGCAGCTGAGGGAAAAAGGGATTACAAGTATTGCCGATCTGGAAACAGCCACGATGGAACCAAACGGACAGCCTACGATCAGTTCTTCGTCCCTGCTACGGAAGTTACAATTACTGTAAGCCGTATGCAGAATGATACGTATCAGCTCGATGCACTCAGCCTGTTAAAACCGAAAAATACGTTTGATGGATGCAAGGTAAAGTTAGTGTGGAACAGCTGATTAAAGCTTTATAAACCAATATTGAAATCCGGGCTTGACATTAGTTTGATAACAAACTATATTACACGTATGAAAACAAGAGACGCTATATCACTCATATCCAAAATTAAAGAGAAGGTCAACCGCTTCATTATAGCCGAGATGGCTCAGCAGGGAATTCAGGATCTGGCCACTTCCCATGGGGATATTATCTATGCCCTGTACAACAATTCCCGAATGACCATGGCCGAAATCGCCAAAAAAATTGGCAAGGATAAATCCACTGTAACAGCGCTTGTCGACAAGTTGGTTCGAAACGGTTATGTCGTCAAAGAGCGCGATGCAATAGATTCACGGGTTGTTCATGTGGCCTTGACTGCAAAAGGCGAAGAATTAAAGCCAGTCTTTGAAGACATTTCGCAGCGCATGCTGAACTCGTTTTATGCGGATGTTACGGAAGCGGAGAAAAAGGAATTGCTCCGGATTTTGATGAAAATTCATGGGAATTTCTAATTTTTTTTGAACTAATAGTTTTATATAAAACTAATTTTCAGGAGGTATTTTCTATGATCGACTTCACTCAATTACTGCCCAAACATAAGGTTAAAACGTTAGGAGAACACGATCTATTCCTTGAAATATATGAAAGTGATCTGGTTACCCACTCGGAAAATCCAATAAAAAGGTCACCCCTCCTGTTTGTTCATGGCGCATATACAGGCAGCTGGATGTGGAGCAAGTATATCCCCCACTTCGTTGAACAAGGCTGGACCTGCTACGTCATGAACCTGAGAAGTCATTACAAAAGCCGGGTAATGGACATAACGAAGATTACGTTTGACAATTACCTGGAGGATATACAGGAAGTTCTGGCGGAGTTCGACGAGCCCCCTGTTCTTATCGGCTTCAGCATGGGCGGAATACTCAGTCAGAAGATTGCAGAGACGAATGCTTTAACTGGATTGGTCGTCATTGATTCCAGTGTCAGCCAGGAAGTTCATCAATTGATGCCCTATCCCGAGAGTGGCCGAATTACACCTGACATCATCATTCCTCCCCCAACTCGCGAGGAGCAAAGCAGTATCGACGAAACTGCGGAGGACATTGCATTCCAGCGTAAATATCTGCAGATGGAGTCATCGCAGGCATTTCTCACGTTCTCGACGGCATCCGGCTTAAGCGGAGGTGTATCCATCAATGGCGATTTAATTACATGTCCGAGTCTGGTCATCAAAGCCGTAGAATCCGATGACGAAGAGCGGAGAGGTCAACTGACGGCAGAACAGCTAGGCGCTGAATATGCGGGGCTGTGGAATACTACACATACCGGATTGCTGGTTGGCCAGCGATATATGGAGGTTGTGGAGATCATCCTCAAATGGTTGAATCGTGGGAAATAAAATCAACCCTGAGCACAAAAAGCCGCCCATCGTCTAGTAGCAACTCCAATCATACGTTGTGTCTACGATTTGGATTGCAGTTCGAGTCATGGGCGACTTGAATGTTTTCTTGTTACACGTTTTTCTTTTTGCAAATATAAATGACTGCCATAAGGACGAACCACACAGGGGTAACCAATAGCGCTACACGCGTATCCTCAGCCAATGTCAGTATCACCAGCACAAATACCAAAAACGCCAGAATCAAGTAGTTGGAGAACGGATATAGCGGCAACCTGAAGCGACTGCAACTCGCCAGTTCCGGCCGGGTACGGCGGTATCGGAGATGACAGATGACCATGATGCCCCAGACGAAGATGAAACACACCGTCGACACACTGGTGATTAGCGTAAATACACCCTCTGGCATGATATAGTTCAGCACAATTGCGATCAGAATAACGATCGTGGAGAAAAACAACGCATTGGAAGGAACCTTCCTGTTATTCAATCGTGTAAACGACTTGGGTGCGTTGCGATCCTTCGCCATGGAGAACACCATACGACTTGTACTGAAAATGGCGCTGTTACAAGCCGAAGCAGCAGACGTAAGCACCACAAAATTAACAATGCCGGCAGCTGCCGCAATACCTACGGCTGCGAACACCTGTACAAACGGACTTTCAGTGGGCACAATGGCGTTCCATGGGTAGATGCTCATAATAATCAGCAGTGCGCCAACATAAAAGAGCAGTACACGGATGGGAATCTGGTTAATCGCTCTCGGAATAACCTTCTCCGGATTCTCGGTTTCCCCTGCGGTCAGTCCCACCAGTTCCATGCCTACAAAGGCGAATACAACCATCTGGAATGAAATCAGGAATCCATGCATCCCGTTCGGAAACCATCCCCCATGACTCCACAGATTGGTGAAGCTCGCAGGACCCTGATCCGTCGTTAACCCTTTGAAGATCATATATAGACCAACAACGATGAGTGCGAGAATGGCTACTACTTTAATCAGAGCAAACCAGAATTCCATTTCACCGAACAGCTTGACCGTCGCCAGGTTCATGATCAGCAAAATGACCAGCGCAATTAACCCGGGCATCCACTGAGGTACCTGCGGAAACCAGAACTGCGTATACAATCCAACAGCCGTAATGTCAGCCATGGCAATGGAGATCCAGCAGAACCAGTAGGTCCAGCCTGTAATAAATGCCGCCATATTTCCCAGGTAATCACGCACAAAATCGACAAAGGAATGATACTGCAGGTTGCTTAGCAACAATTCACCCAACGCACGCATAATGAGGAATAGCACAATCCCTGTAATGATATAGGCCAGCAAAATGGATGGACCTGTCAGTTGTATCGTTTTGCCTGCTCCGAGAAACAGACCTGTACCGATCGCACCTCCAATCGCCATCAATTGCACATGCCTGTTCTTCAATCCCCGTGTTAAAGTTTCTTCTTGCATGGTAACCACCACTCTCTTTCTGTACATGCTCTCTACGATGCCCAACTTGTATACAACTCATCATATAATAATCTGAAGAGAATACCTATCCCTCTTGATTATGAATGGGAATCTTTTTGCGTGTTTTCTTCAGGGGGCGCAAATGCGTATGTATTTCGTTTTCGATACAAGGTTGACTTTCCGCATCCCGTTTTTATGCTGAAAAAAGCAACTCATCCGCAGACAAGTCGCTTCCTATACACTCTATTTTATCCATACCACCTTGTAACTTGTGATCTCATTGCTTCGCCTTATAAAACTCGTGATACAGTTTCATTAGCGCTCGCTTCTCAATCCGTGATACATAGGATCGTGAGATACCAAGTTCCTTGGCTATCTCGCGTTGGGTGCGCTCTTCCCCGCCTGCCTCCAGGCCAAATCGGCCAATAACAACTTCTTTCTCCCGATCATCCAGGATATCGAGATTCCGGTAAATCTTACTTTTTTCAATCTTGAGTTGCACCTTATCTACAACGTCGTCGGCTTCTGTTCCGAGGATATCGATAAGAGTGATTTCATTGCCCTCTTTGTCCGTTCCTATCGGATCGTGTAGGGATACGTCTTTACGTGTTTTCTTCAGTGAGCGCAAATGCATAAGTATTTCGTTTTCGATACAACGGGCAGCAAACGTAGCGAGTTTGGTCCCTTTGCCTTGTTGAAAACTTTCGATCGCCTTAATCAAACCAATCGTTCCGATGGAAATCAGGTCTTCCTGGTCTTCGCCAGTATTGTCAAATTTCTTGACGATATGCGCAACGAGGCGCAGATTGTGTTCGATAAGCAAATTACGGGAATGTGCATTGCCTTCAGCCATGAGGCGTAAATGTTTGGCTTCATCATCCTCAGCCAGTGGCTGGGGAAATGCATTATTTTTGACATACGAGACGAGTAACGTTAACTCTTTGATGAACAGGGCAATTGCGGTAAACAATCCGGGCACAGATGACACCTCCTGCAGTTTTACAACGATCTGGCCTGAGCACATGTGGGAACAGGGTCGATTTATTGTATGTAGGCAGGGGCCCATAAGTGCACGTACACTTGAAAAAGGAAATGGACTCGTGATGATTTTATACACTCACTGAAACGATGGATCCCACCTTTTGAAGCAGTAGGAATTCTTTCTCGACACTTTCGATAAAATATTTTTTCTCGCCGAATATAACGACATCACTTTCAGATAATTGAACTTCGCTTTTGAAATAGATAAAATTATCCGTTTCTCTGAATGCACCTTTGTAGTAAAACATGTCATCGACTCCCTCATAGCCCCAGCCCTCAAGCGAGGCAGTAGTGTTAGTGTTAGCCGTGCTCTTTTTCTAAAGAACCCAGGGCGCCTTCTTGGGACACCAAGCCCTCTTTTTCAAACATTAAGGAACACCAGACACGTTATTTCCTAAAAATTATCATAAAAACGCTACAAACGGACCCCAATCCCGAAATAACGTGTCTCAGATTCCTTAGCCTACTGTAGTCGCTTCAAACCTTTAAATAACGTGTCTCAGATTCGGCAGCACTCACCCCTGTGTGAAAATATCAGACTATTAAAAATGTCAAAATGTTGGTTTCCATTTAAACAGAAAATAAAGAAAATTTCCACCTCTTATCTTCTACGCATGTCTGAAAGATATGCTCAATTGTCTCTGAGCCCATATACGAACAAGGACGGACTCTTGAGTCGCAGGCAGAGGTTTAGGAATCGCACGTAGTAGATTCGAAAAAGGAAGACTCTCTTCAACATGCTCTCAGCAACACTAGAGCCTATCATCGAGAATGAGAGAAACAAGTCGATGGCTTAACTCACGTACCAAAAACCTCAGCTCTGTATACTACAGAACTGAGGCTGACAGTCATTAACGACATGAAGGCTTGTGACTACTTAAAGATGCGTTGAGAGAATTGATACAACCCGCTGTTCCAGACAGACGGCTCGTGCCCACCCACATCTTGATACCAGGTATGCGGAATGTTCATGCTGCTCAAGCCGTTTTTGAAATTCTGGCTGACCCACAACAGACCGTCACTCGATCCACAGGATATCCATAACAATTTGAGTTTACTTGCTACTTGTCCCGGATTGGTGACCAGCTCCGACACTGGCTTGGTATTCGGTGCTGCGGAGAAGGCTCCTACCCAGGCGAAGGTATCCAGGTTCTTCAACCCGAAATTGAGGGATTGCCCGCCACCCATAGACAGACCTGCCAATGCACGACTATTCTGATTTTTGTAAACCGGATAATTCGCTTCAATATGAGGGATCAGATCCTTAATCAGGTCTTGTTCAAATCTCTCAAATGCAGCCACTTTATCCGGGGCATAAATGTCACCGATCGGACGATCATCCTTCATGGCACGACCATTTGGGAATACCACAATCATCTGTGACAGCTTGCCTTCGGAATACAGGTTGTCCAGAATGTTCTTCGGTTTCATCGCGTTAACCCACTCATACTCATCCCCGCCAATGCCATGCAAAAGATACAGAACATTATACTTTTTGTTCGGGGAATACCCGGGCGGTGTGTACACCATAGCCTTGCGTGAGTTGCCAACGGTAGTGGAATAATATGAGATCAGATTCATATTTCCGTGTGGGATGTTGTTACGGTATGAATCATAACCGGGCGGTGCAGGTACAACCGCACTTGCAGTCAAGCTATTTTCATTTGCATAGTTCGAGACACTCGCAGTTCCACTTCCAATTTCCTGCAGAGCGGCGGCGGTCACACCTTCCTTGGATTCAGTGGCGAAAGCCATCGTTGGCACGAGTAATGCAGCAGCTATGGAAAGATTTAAAATGACAGACAAGCGTTTTTTCATATCATCACTTCTCCTGTTCCAACTTTATTTTGGTATGTGAAAACTAGCTTTAAAACAGGTCTTTCATTGAACTCATAATTTGAAAACCCTTACATAAATAACGTGAACTTCACCCCCTTTCCGCATATATTGGTCTGTTCCCTTAACTGCCTCTTGAACGAAAATGAGAACATGAATTTTTGTGTTTACAATCAATTTCATTATAACGCATTAAATTACTTATTAAGTATTCAAATACTTAAATTTCCATTGTATTTTCTTTAAAAAGTATATCTCTTTACAAAGTTATTCTAAAAATCTGAAAGTTGGCGCATGTAAACCGTGATATGTGCGAATCTAAATAAAAGCCTCAACTCTCCGTGTTCAGCGGGAGAATTGAGGCTTTCTGACTGTCTTTTCATTTGGTCGGGGTCGTTTATGCAACCTCTGCGATCTTTGGCAAGCGTGTTTTGCGTTCCATTGTCACACTAATGATTAATCCCAGCAATCCAAATGCTGCAATGACGGCTGCGTACAACGGTACCGAGTTGAGCCCCGTATGCGTAATTGCAAACCCGCCTAGATACGCACCGCCTGCGTTGCCCAGATTGAAGGCCGAATGACTCGACGTAGTCGCCAGCAGCGGTGCTTCGCGGGTCATATTCATGATTCGAATTTGTAAGCCTGGCATAATACCAAATGCCGCAACGCCCCAACAAAATATGGTCATTACCGCGAGATACGGATTGTCCAGCGTCAGCGTTAATGCGGCCAACAGAACTGCCAGTATACCAAAGTTAACCATCAGGGAAGGCATCAGCCTCCAGTCCGCCAGACGGCCACCAAGTATATTACCCAATGTAACACCGACACCGAACAGTACCAAAATCCAGGTCACGCTCTGCTCGGCAAAACCACTAATATCGACAAGCATCGGCGTAATGTAGGTGAACACAGCGAACAAACTTCCACAGCCGAGCGCACCAATCAACAATATCAATAACACTTGGGGGCGAACCAGATTCCGGAATTGCTGAACCAAGTTTGCGGGTGGTCCCTGCTGGATCACCGGAATGAAACGAATGATACCAATCAATGAGATGACGCCCAGAATGGTAATGGCTCCAAACGATGACCTCCACCCAAGCTGTTGCCCAATGAATGTACCAAACGGCACACCAATAATGTTGGCAATCGTTAATCCAGCCAGTACGACGGATACCGCCCCTGCCCTTCTCTCCGGTGCAACCAATCGTGTTGCCATCAGCGATCCTACACCCAGAAACGTACCGTGAGCAAATGCCGTCAGAATACGTGCCGAGATAAGCAGCCCATAAGTTGGAGCAATAACAGACAATGCGTTACCGATGATAAAAATACACATCAGCAGCACCAGCAGTTTTTTCTGCGGAATCTTGTAAGTGAACACAGTAAGTACAGGTGCACCTACCGCCACACCAAGCGCGTAACCCGTAATTAGCTGCCCTGCTTGGGGGATGCTTACATTCAAATCCGCGGCCACATTCGGCAGAAGGCCCATAATAATAAACTCCGTCATGCCGATGGCAAAAGCCCCTACCGTCAGGCATAAAAGGGATAAGGGAAACGCCCCTCGTTTGGCGGATTTCGTAACTTCCGATTCCATTTGAGTTGATTCTGTCTTACGCATATGATGTTCTCTTCTCCTGTCTCTTCTATCTTGTTTCTGCCTTTAACCACAGTGCCTCTGTCAATTCGTCCAGCGTATCTCGCATGGCCAACTTCTCTCGCCAGTGTGACGGAATGCCGCTTAATCCATAATACGCTCCGGCGATTTGCCCATATACCGCTCCCGTGGTGTCCGCATCATCACCCAGATTCACCGCCAATAACGCACCCTCTTCAAAGGTCGAAGATTGATGGAATGCCCATAACGCCGCTTCAAGTGAACGAACGACATATCCGCTCCCCTGAATTTCAGGTGGTACTTTATAGCGGTATGATCCTTGGACAACTTCTGCAATCGCTGGTGAAAAAGCTTTCTCTTTCCTCCACTGACAGTAGGCATCAGGCCGCAACATGGTATCCTTGTCCGCTCCGCGCAGTCCCGCAACCATGATTGCCGCCAGCACTTCGCATGCTTCCACACTTTCAACAGCGGCATGTGTCGTTCTGGAGCTCAACCCTGCATACAACAATGCCTGATCCGGCTGATTGGCATATGCCATGGCTACAGGTGCGAGCCGCATGATGGAACCATTCCCCGCAGTCATCGGGTTGGTTGAACCACTATACGCTTCACCTGTTGCTGCAAACCGTTCAAGGGCATTGCGAGTAGCCCCGCCAATATCAAAGCAGGTTCCCGTACTGCTCATATAGCCGACCTGATACCAATTCGTATACCGTCTCATCTGGTCCTCGGGATCAAAGCTCTCTTTTCTGACCAAGCTTTCAGCCAGACAAAGGGCCATTGACGTATCATCCGTCCATTGTCCGGGAGCCAGATCGAATACACCTCCGCCCACAATATCGGTAACAGGCTCAAACGTGCCAGGACTGCTGAATTCCACTGTTGTTCCCAGTGCATCCCCTGCCGCAAGCCCAATTAAACAACCTTGAAAACGATCCTTTAGCAGCATCGTCCATCCCCCTCCTCTACAATTCAACTCTCAAATAACTTCTTCTTCCATTCTCCCACATGGTCTGATAAGGCGTAAAGAAGTGTTTAATACGCAAGCTGATTGCAAATGAACTTTAACCGTATGTTGAGTTGCCTTTCTTCTATATAGACATACGGCCAAAAAGCCGGGAAGAACCTATGCCTGTCGCATCGTTCCTTCCGGCTCTTTTCAATTGATGATTTATTCAAATGTTTTAATGAAATTTTTCTGATCCTTTGTAAATACATATCCACGACGTTCGTAAAATCGGTGAGCCGGGATTCGACTTGGATGAGACAGTAGTTTAATCCCGGAGTACCCGTTATTCTTTCCCCATTGCTCAAGAGACGCTATCAACAGGCTGCCTGTACCCTGATTTCTAGCCTTTTCCTTCACAACAAAGCCCAGAATATTTAATAAAGAGTTGGCAAAAAGCAACTGATATGGACTTCCATGAATATAGCCAATGACCTCGTTATTCTGCTCACATACCAAAATCTTATCATTAGTTTTCGTTGTAATGACCTCTATCTTTTCCTTAACTTGCTGCTCGGAAAATTCATGCAGATTCGGGTTGAATTCCTGATTCAGCAAATAAATATCAAGAACATCCGTCACCCTGATCTCCCTTATCTTTCTTTCTTGCATTCGATAACCCCTCATTCGCCGTTCAGTTTTACACTCATTATCGAAGCACGCTTACTCATTCTTGATGGAATGAATAGAGGCATAAACCATAGGCAGGAAGCCTTCAGATGGTTCCCCAACAGGTGCATGGATATGGAATACGAAGCCAGTTCCATCCAGCTCTTTTACGATAACATATTCTGATTTCTTATCGTTTTGAGCCATCATGAACAATCTTGCATCTTTCATCGGGCCCTTGCTAAGCTTTTCCTCACTTAATTGCTTGACCGCTCCGGTTTCTGACAGCTCTTTTTTCGCATCCACCTTCAGGTCATTCAGGTTATAATTCGAAGGCAGCTTATCAATCTTCACCTCATAATCCGGATCAATCTTCATGGTCAATTCATGATCATCCGCATCAAATGTCATCGGTTTAAACACATATAATGAGTACCCTTTGCCTTGAGCCAGTGTAACCGGGCGCTTTTCGGTCATCCCTTCTACGGTTACTTCCAGCTCAGACGTCTTCGGACGATCGGACGTAACATTACCGCCTGTATCTGAACCGTTACTGTCCTCTTTCGTCTCGATCTTGACAATTTCCGTAAGCACCAGCTGTTTGATCGTTGTATCGCCTTCAATGGCTTTTTCTACATATTTGAATTGAACCGAATCCTCATCGTCAATGTCATCCAAAGACTTCTGTACATCTTCACCCACCTGGAAAGACATCGGTTCCTCATTCACACGAATTTCAACCGTGTGCGGATCTGCCCATCCGGTCAAAATACCTTTGGCTTCGATCATAGCACTTTCCTCAGGCTGCTGTTCAGGTGCCGGTGCCGGTGTCTGTACTTCTGTATTATTCGCGGGTGGCAGAGCAGCAGGGCTACTGTTGCCACAGGCCACAAGCGAGAATCCCATAACCAAAACAAGTAATGATGCACTAATATTCATAGTATTTCGCATATGAACACCTCCGTTAGCTTATACGCCATGATGCTTGTCCATGTTGCCTGACTTTGTTAACTTGACAGCTTAGTATTACTTACACGGCTGACCAGTCGCTTAATCATGCAAAGTGCTCAACACCCTTTTGATACCATGAATATTCAGCCGGCTTGCTCCATTTGCACAAGCTTTGCGTTGGCTACGTTGAAAGCTTTCGTCTGCTTGTTGAACTGCTGTCTTAACTCAGCAACTTTGGCATATTGGCTGTTCCGTTCCCGAATCGAACGCTTGATTTTGACCAGATTGGGCTCCACGCTGCCCCTCATTAGTGAATATAACAGCTCGTCCGCGTCAAGACTCTGCCTGTAGGAGGCGACAAACACTGCAAACGACGCAGCTCTTTGCTCATATTGGTCCAATACCGTGTGGGCCTGAGCCAGATTCTCTTCCTTTTCAAAGGATAATTGATCCAGTGAAGTCCGAAGCTCCTCCATCTGTCCTTTCGTCCTGTCCATGACCACTTCCGCTTGATCCAGCAGTGTTCTTCGCTCGGAAATATGTTTGTCTGCCTGATCCAGCAAGGACTCAAGATCACTGTTTCTGTTCTTTCCTTTATTCAAAATCGATGTATACAATTCCATGTCTTCCCGTTCATGGCGGGCAAGCTCCTTCAGACTCTGATTCATCTCCTGATCGGTAACAATCAGTTGATTGACTTGATTTGCTGCCGGTTCCTGCGGCTGCCCGCAAGCGCTGACAAGCAGAGCCAGCAGTATGCTGACTCCGGTCAGAGCTATCTTTTTTCTTCTAAGCACCTTGGGGTGCCCCCTCTCTTGCAACTGCTATGTTGTTATTATAAGCGAGTATCTCCGCTAAAATTGGCTATCCAATGCGCACTCGGATCGTAGACCTCGAACTCATAGCCCCGATCTTCAAGCAATTCCAATATGCGCGGCAACGCCTGTACTGTTTGCTCGCGCTCATGCATCAGAATCACTTCCTTATCCCGATGCACACTGTTGCTGACCCGTTTCACAATTTTGTCCGGCTGACCTGGAAGATTCCAATCGAGGGAGTCGGTGGTCCAATCCCACATTTTGAATCCGGCCGCAGCAATATCACCCCTGAAGGATTCCCCAATCTGAGGGCTGCTGCCATATGGAGCACGAATCAGATGCGGTGTAAAACCGATCAGATCCTGGACCATCTTCTGCTCCTTCTTGAATTCCTTCACAAAATTGGCGGAGTTTCCGCTCTTGTACAGTTTGTTATAGTTATGTGTCATGCTGTGAAGACCCGGATAACTGCCCTCTTTGACAAGCCGCTCCACGGCTTCCTTATGCTGATTCAACTGACGTCCAATCATGAAAAACGTTGCCTTCGCCTCATGCTGCTTCAAAATATCCAGTAATTGTCCTGTGTATTCACTAGGACCATCATCAAACGTTATGTATGCCAGCTTGCGCACCTGACCTTGGAACCGTGCAGGTTCTTCTTTGGCTTCAGGAGTCATTTCAATCATCCCAAGCTTGGTTGGCTGTTCAATTACAGCTACTGGAGGGGGTGTTACATAATCCTTGATCCAGTGCGTCATGCCAATGAATGCATATGTTAAACCGATAATGAGCAGTGCCAGAAACGCCAGCGCAGCACTCAGTCTCCCATACCGGATTCTTCTTCGTCCATGCGTCTTGGTTCGGCTTGTTCTATGCGGGATGCCGCCACTCTCTCCCGCTCTCTGTTGTTGAACTCTCACTTCCAGGCCACTTCCTTACCTTCATTTTTTTCCCGATTATTGGTACATTATATCGTTTCATGTCTCTATATAGAAGATTAATAGAAAAATAGTCTGGGAGAATGACAGAATAGTTACAAGCCCGGTTACAATCTACTTATCTATTTCTTCTCTTTATCTTTTCCTGGAGGCATATTGTCCTGTATAATAAGTTGATTTACGCCATTTGACTTCAAGAAGGAGCTACACCCATGACTAGCTTGAACCGTGCCGGCAGATCGATCTTTCTGCTATTCTTTGTCGGCGTTATTGCCATTTCGTTTTCTTCTATCTTTGTACGTTGGTCCACAGCAGATGTTGCTGTCATTGCGATGTACCGACTGTTCCTCACAAATCTGCTGATGCTTCCTTTGGTGTGGAAATATCGGCATGAGATGATGCGTTTGAACTTCAGACAGTGGGTTTTGCTGCTCTCATCCGGCGTGATGCTGGCACTGCATTTCCTGCTCTGGATGGGATCGCTTCGGCTCACGAGTGTAGCCAGTTCGACGGTCATTCTCGCTTTGGAACCTATATTGATCCTCGCCGGTTCGGTCTGGCTGTTCAAAGCCAAAATCAACCGCATGATGATCATCGGCATGGGCATCGCCCTGCTCGGATCCATTGCTATTGGAGCTGGAGATTTCCAGTTGGCAGGCACAGCGCTGCGAGGGGATATTCTTTCTTTGCTCGGCACGATCGCTGTGGCAGTACATATGCTGCTTGGACAGTTTTTGCGTGCCGGTCTGAGTGCGTTCTCCTATAATTTCTGGGTATTTTTCGTAGCTGCCTGTACGCTTGCGGTATATAATCTGGTTAATGGTCACCCGTTTGGCGGTTATGCGGCTTCCGAGTGGGGAATTTTCCTGTTGCTCGCGATCGTGCCAACGATTTTTGGGCATTATCTCTTCAACTGGCTGCTTCAATATATGAATGCCACGACCGTATCAATGGGGGTTCTGGGGGAACCTGTATTTTCCTCCCTACTGGCCTGGATGCTCCTCGGTGAATCGCTCAATGCATTGCAGATGTCTGCCGGAGTTGTCATCATTTTCGGGGTATGGATCTTCATTCGGTATGGCAAAATCAAACCTCAGATTGCTCCTACTGAAGACCGTATCGTAGGGAACACACCTGCTAAACCAACTGTTGTGTGAAGTAAGCTGGGCAATGCTGTATGAGTTGAACTATTCATTTACACTTTAACGGAGAGGACAGAAAGAACCTGAAAAAGCGGAGCGGTCGACTTTATCACCGGATTTTCCCCTTTGTAAAAGGGGATTCTTAAAAAAATCTGGAGATAACAGCGATTTGAAGGTTATTCTGTCATCGGAGTGGACTGTGTAAAATCTTTAGTTCAACTTATATAAATAAAACGGATGCATTCCAAAATAATCTCATTCCTTATAAGGCGGTGTACTGTTATGAAAAATATTGTATCCATGCGCTGGCTGCTCGCCAGAATGTACGAACCAGATGTTGTCATTGCGGATTGCCGTTTCCTGCTCGGTCAACCGAATGCCGGAAGAGAGGCTTATGAGGCTGGTCATATTCCGGGGGCAGTCTATCTCGATCTAGAACAGGATCTTTCCTCTCCGGTGTCAGCCCATGGCGGACGTCACCCCCTGCCTGATCCGGCTGCACTGGCAAGCCGCCTCTCCAAAGCTGGCTTTGGGTCGAATAGCCGCATCATTGCTTATGATGATCAAGGTGGCATGAACGCCTCACGGCTATGGTGGTTGCTGCGTTATATGGGACATGAACATGTGTATGTAATGGATGAAAGCTTCACTGCTTGGCAAAATGCGAAATTCCCTGTTACGACGGATGTACCGGTACAGATTCCCTCTTCGTTCGAGTGGAACCTACAGCCGCTGCTGCTGGCAAGTGTAGAGGATGTGCAGCAGGCTTCTGTAAGCGGCAGCGCCGTGCTCATCGACTCTCGCGATGCCCGCCGCTATTCCGGGCTGGAGGAACCGATTGATGCCAAGGCCGGACATATTCCGGGCGCAGTGAACTATTTTTGGAAAGACGTGCTTGGTCCGGATGGTCGCTGGTCTGGTGTTGACGCATTGGAGGAACGGTTCGCGAAGCTCGATAAGGATGGGGAGATTATCGTCTACTGCGGCTCCGGCGTCTCTGCTTGCCCGAATGTGATTGCGCTGGAAGAAGCGGGATATACGAATGTGAGATTGTACTCCGGAAGCTGGAGCGACTGGATTAGTTACGAGGAGAATCCGGTGGCTACCGGGGAAAAATAACGTATAGTACAAGTGATAAAAAGCCCGCGCAGAGCGCGGGTTCTTTTTGTTAGGGCTTGGGTGATTTACCCTCGGTACATTAGTGTTCTGAAATATTCCGAAACAATTAAAGGATGAAGAGGCACTCTCAATTCATTTCACGGCTGTCGCTATCATCCGGAACAAATTCCATAATGTCTCCCGGCTGACAGTCTAAGATTTCGCAGATCGCTTCCAAGGTAGAGAAGCGGATCGCCTTCACTTTCCCCGTTTTCAGATTGGACAGATTGACATTTGAGATCCCAACCTTATCTGCCAGGTCATTCAATTTCATTTTTTTGTCGGCCAGAACTCGGTCGAGACGTATAATAATCGGCACTGTCATCAGTCTCCATTCTCATAAAGTCGAATCATGCTCTTCCTGCAGAAGAACGCCATATTTGAAAATCTCGGAGACGAACAGCACTAGTATGCCGATGATAATTCCGATTAAAGAGATACCGCCCAGATTAATTGAGAAGATACGAGTAACGAACAGGCAGATCAGAATGTTGAGAACGAGCTTCGCCAGCAAAGAATACAGGATAACGACTATTCCCAGCTTTTTCAGACGGGTGGCATTCGCCTGATTAAACGGGCTGCTTCCGCTAAGTATGCTACCTATTATATTACGAATCTGACCAATCGAGTAGATGTAAGTAATGAAGATAAGCGTAGTGTTGGTCAAACTGACGACCAGATAAGCAGTCTTGGCATCGAACATATCGGGATTGATCGGTTGAAAATAAGTGAAAGGCACCATAACGCTATTCGTCAGCGTATCCGATAAAGGTACTGAAAAGAACCAGTGCGCGATTCCTTTCTCTGCAGAAAACAGTTCCTGAGGTTTTAATCCAATCCAGAGTTTGAAACAGACCAACGCAATGAGCAGCCCGATTCCTCCCCAGTATCCGATCATAAGTGCAATGTGCATTTTTTTGAGTCCAGGTTTGGCTTTAAATTCAATTCCGTTCATACGCAATCTCCTTTTCTTGTGAACTTACAATATATACTAAATGATAAGTTTACGAAAAACAATAACTATTTAATGATAAACATTAATTATCAATCAAAGAGCGGCTCAAAACTGTTTGATAAATGGCAGAGTTTATGAATGTAAAGCTGTAGCTGGAAGCTGGAGCGACTGGATTAGTTATGAGGAGAATTCGGTGGCGACGGGGGAAGAGTAAGGGGCGAGAGGCCGCGTCGGACGCGGTTTTTTTGGGGGGTTATGATAGGTTGCTGTTTGAGGACCTGTTGCCGCCCACTTTTGACTTTTCTGTCAACAGCTTGCAAACAATCGTTGGTTGCAAATGGTTGTAAGTGCCTGAGCCAGCCACAGCGGGCGGTCGCATCAGGTTGTTCTTGAATGCTTTCCCCCTTGTCTCAGTCCGTTCAGACCAGGAACGGTGCATCCTTTCGTGTGGAGCAAGTGCAAGATCGTCATACGGAGCGATTCGATTGCATTTGGTGCGTTCCCGGTATTTCGATTCGCATTGGTTTCTTTTGGTAACAACGTAGTAAAACTTGCTCCGCCAAACTTTCGTCACGACTTTCCTTCGCTGCGATTGCTATGACAAGCGGCAATCAACCGGAGCAAAGATGCACCCAAGTGATTGCCGCGATAATGCGATTTTTCGATTTAAGGTGTCCGTCAAACATAAATCGCTAGCTCTTCGGACAGGTTTTTCGAACCCGTTAATTTACAGATGAGATCCGCCACTTGCATCAATTAATTGACCAGTGACCCAACGGCTGTCCGACGAGGCCAGAAAGGCAGCAATATCTGCAACATCTTCAGGCTCCCCCCACCTTTTAAAGGTTGAAAGACCAGCGGCAGATTTCTGTCCATTGGGATTTTGCAACGTCCCGGCATTCATCTCTGTATTAATGATACCAGGCTGGATGGCATTCACCGTAATATTACGGCTCCCAAGCTGTTGAGCCAAGATGTGCGTAAGCGTGTCGACTGCACCCTTCGACATGCTGTAGGCGAAAACACTGGGGGAGGCCACACGTGTTACAAACGAAGAGATATTGATAATATGGCCTCCATCTCTCAGACGTGGTAAAGCTTGTTGGGTAACAAAAAGCAGTGCCTTGACATTAATGTTCATGACCTCGTTGAAAGATTCTTCCGTCGTCTCTTCAAAGGTTACAACTTGTCCGATTCCAGCATTATTCACAAGAATGTCAAAACGATTATCACCTGTACGTTCCTGAAGGGCTTCATCCAAAGCCGCATATAAATCATGAATGCCGTTAAGGGTACTTAAGTCAGCACCGATCGCGAATGCGGCACCTCCATTTTGCTCTATCTGATGAACAACTTCCTCTGCTTCATTTTGTCTTTTTCCATAGTGTACTGCAACTACTGCGCCCTCCTGCGCTAGACGCAACGCAATACCACGACCAATTCCCCGGCTTGCACCGGTTACTAAAGCGATTTTACCCTTCAACTTACTCATGCCTTCATCTCCTTGTTTTGAATTCATGGTCAATTATATTGCAAGGTGACGTTTGAAATGTTGCTCTCTCATTCGGAATTCATGTTATCGTCAATAGCCTACGGGAAGCTAAAACTGTTCCACCAGAGCGACTGGCTCAGTTATGAGGAGAATCCCGTGGCTACAGGGGAAAAGTAAACCCTCAAAGAAAGTAGCCAATGTCCTTTGCAACTAGCTTCATGTATATTAGTTGAACCTGAGTTTTACACCGTAACGGAGAGTGCAGAACCAATTTGAAGAAGCGAAGCGTTCGCCTTTATCCCCGGATTTTTCCTTTTGGAGAAGGGAATCCAAAAAATCTGGGGATAACAGCGATCGGAAGATGGTACTGCAATCGGAGTGGTCTAGTGTAAAGTTTATAGCTTACATAGATTAAAAAAACAAACTATTTTCACAATAAAAAGATAGTAATAGCCCTACCGAGTCTTGCAAAAAAAGTAAACCAGACTTGAGGCTAGCTTTCTTCTCAACATTAGTCCAGCTCCCACTACCCTCCAAAGACTGATGATAAACTCATCTTACATTGCTATATTTTACTCGGTAGATAATTTATAGCTAAAGGAGAATAATCAATTGAAAATTGTATTACGCATCACCATTTATCTGATCGTTTTTGTGTTTATCGTAGGAGGGACAGGAGCCATCGGATTTATCAACACCATGAATTCCGGAATGTCAGTTTACGATAAAACTGCGCCTTCATTAGCGAATGTACAAATACCAAAATATGACGCTAATAAGCCAACAGTGGCTGTACTACTGGAGAACGAAGTGACAGAGGTGTTCGACTTTCTCGTTCCTTACGAGATGTTTGCGATGACAGAAGCTTACAATGTGTATGGTGTTGCTCCTGACCGTAAAATCAAATCCCTTACTGGGGGACTCGATGTTATCCCACATTATTCATTCGATGAGATGGATACGATGTTAGGAAAAAGTCCAGACATTATCGTCATTCCATTTATGCCGATTTTGAACGATAAAAAGTATGCTCCTGTTCGTGAATGGATTCAAAAGCATTCGGGTAATCAGACGATTTTACTCTCTATTTGTAACGGAGCAGAGAACCTGGCAGATACTGGATTGTTAAATGGTAAATCAGCTGCTACACATTGGGGCGATATTAATCGACTTATCAAAAAATATCCAGACATTCACTGGGTGAAGGATCAACGTTACGTTGCGCAAGGAAATATCGTATCTTCCGCGGGTCTGACATCAGGAATTGATGCCACGTTATATGTCATCTCCCAGCAGCTGGGTGATGCGGCTGCAAAAAAAGTAGCAGAAAATATGAACTATCCTTCTTATAATTATGTGATAAATCCAAATATGGAGCCCTTTAATGCTGGACTTAGTGATATCACATACGTATTAAATAATGCCTATCAATGGAACAAAGCCAAAGCAGGCGTACTCCTTTACAATGGCGCAGATGAACTGGATTTGTCTGCCGCATTTGATACATACGGTGCCTCCGGCACGACAAGGACACTTACGATATCCAATAAAAATGAACCCATCGTAACGAAACATGGTCTGAACCTAGTCGCGCGTTATCAAACACCAAACGTACCAAAACTCGCTAAAATGATTGTCGTTGGTCCCGATGCTGAGACTATAGCTGCCGAGGACATTAAGCAATGGAATAACAGTGACAATGGTGCGGAGCTACTGTTCCTGCACCGTGATATGGCAGAGCGATTTGCGATGGACCCTGCATTTGAGGATTTGGCAAAACAGGAGGATATCCAAACTGCGAAATTTGCAGCTAAGCGTCTTGAATATCGTGCCACAGACCACCTGAAGCTGGAAGGCAAACCTTTCTCCTTTGAAGCGTTTGGTCTACCTATTTTACTTGGTATACTAGCTTTAATAATTGCCTCATTTATTGATAGACGTTTCTTCGGTAGGAAACAAGGCTAGCTCAAGCTATATACAGGAAGCTGGAGCGATTGGATTAGTTATGAGGGGAATGCAGTGGCTACGGGAGAAGAATAAGCGCAGTAAACAAAGTAATGGCCCGCGAAGGACGCGGGCTTCTTGGTGTTCTAGGCCTTATATTGGGGAATACCGATGTATTGGCCATATATCGACTAATTTTAGAAACTAAGCGTTCTCAAAATATTTGAAAAATCCAACCGTTTCATCAGGTATCCATAAAAGCTAGATAAACGCGATTTCTACATCCGAAAGTCTGACATTGGACCGATTTTCATCCGCCCATAAAAGTAATTGGGGCTCGCCGCAAAGAACGTGCTGTGGAGGTCCTTGCACTGCAGAGCCTGTTTCAATTGTTGTTCAGGGGATAAGCTAACGGCATAGTCTCGTTTTTTCATGAAATAACCTCGTTTTACTCTGACTATATCAGATATCTCAAAAATCAAATAAATTTAGACTGACAGGATACTAGGGCGTGTCTTCAAACTCAAGCAAGCCACACCATAATGGATGCCAAGGCCAAAAAAGACTTGAATGTACACGCTAATTTATCATATCGAGTCGCCAAACGACGATAATTCTTTACTTTATTAAAGAAGCATTCCACCAAATGGCGCTCTTTGTAGACATCCCGATCATATTTCGGGATCACTCGGCGGTTTTTCTTCCCGGGAATCACAGGTATGGCCTGTTGTTCCTTCAAAAAGGTCCGAATGGCATTCGTATCATACGCTCGGTCGGCTAGAACTTGCTTCCGGGTCAGTTTCATGCTTTTAAGGAGGTTGAAACCTTGGACGGAGTCATGCGCTTCACCTCCGGTCAAGTTGAAGCGAAGTGGATTTCCTAACGCGTCAACTATTGCATGAATTTTCGTGCTTAATCCACCTCGGGAACGTCCGATCGCTTGCTTGCTTTGCCCCCTTTTGCGTCTGATCCATGCTGGTGAACTCGCACAATCGTGGCGTCAACCATCACGCTTTCCTCGTCAGGATCGAGGGATACATGCTTTAACACTTCATCCCAAATTCCCGCTTGCTGCCAGCGTCGAAAGCGGGTGTAGACGGATTTCCAATTGGGGAAGTGGTCTGGCAGATCACGCCATGGGGCTCCTGAACGAGCTACCCAAAGCATTGCGTTTAACATGATTCGATTGTCCACTGCGGGACGTCCTCCTTGTGGTTTTCGTTCAGGTGGAAACAAATCTTGGATTAGCCGCCATTGTCTCTCGTGAATTTCGTATCGTGTATTCATTTAATATAATTAACCCATGTATTACCATTTAATCAGTTTGAAGACACGCCCTAGTATAAATGGTACATAGTTGAAATTTCATCAAACTCCCAAGCCCTAAATATAATTACCCTACGAGTTATCTAAAAAAATTAATATTATAAAGGGCTCAAAACCGTAATTAGTGGTTGACGAAGTAAAAAAGCGAGTAGGACGAGAGTTGAAATGGAAAAACATCTGTATATTCACATTTCAATCTCCCCCTAACTAAAAGCAGATCAACCAGATATCTCTTAACCGTTATCGTGAGTTTGCTCTCTCCTCACCTTCTAACTAATATTGTACGTCAATCATCAACTGTATTTAATCGATGACTCTATCCAATCAGTTAGAGAGGCCACAACTTCATCTAAAAAACGATTCACTGTCTCTTGATTGTTCGAGGACTGGTGATACCCTACAGACAATGTAAGCTGATTATTGTATGTATTCGCACCCAATGCAAAATGAGGCGAATATATAATAGGCGGGATCATATATGCATCCACTACTTCCTGATCTCCAAAGTAAATCGTATCAGCACTCAGCGTGCCAAAGTTGGTTATGCATGGGGTTGCCTTCTTCGATTGTATAGCTGTCATAGATTGCTGCTGCAACCATTGAAAGCTTGCATTGAATCCATACGTTGATAACATCTCCATTCCAATGGCAGGCTGGATACCAAACAAGTCCGATTTCGCATGCCCCAAAGCTACGACTACTTTCTCCAATGTCTGATCAAACGGTTCATGCTCTTGAGGAAGTATAGCAATATAAGCCATACCTGACAGATTGGATACCGGATCCATTACATTGTCTTCTAGATACCGCCGCAAATTAACCGTTAAGCTAATTTCCTTTGTTTCCTCCTCTTTATCATAGTCAACTACTTTAAAAAGTCCGCGATAAAAAGCAGTCACTAGAAGATCGTTAATTGTGACTGCTTTTTGCTTTGAAATATTTCTCAGTTCTATAAAAAGTTCTTTATCTAATCTCCGCATTGATACATGGGGAAATTCGTTCGATCCTGGTTGAGATGGAACCCCCCAAGTTGGCTCTGGCATGTCCTTAGGGTTAAGCATCGTTTGGTAATCAACTATACCCACTGCATCAAATAATCGCTGCTGACTTCTTTCTCCAGTGTACGGACAAGCAAATTCTGCCTTTGAGCCTACATTTAATTGAGAATATACTTCAGAGAGAAGCAAAAGATACTCTTTGAAGCCTGCAGCATCGCAGCAAGCATGAAAGATTTTGATGCACAGCACATCCGACGATCCACGGAATAATGCAGCTCTCATTGCAGGCCCACTCTCAAAATCATTTTTTTCCACTATATATGATGCAACTGCTTCGTCTAAGCTTTCTTCCAACGAACCTAGACGGATTTCAGCTGATACCGCCATTTCTGCCTTCTTCCAATAAGGTCGGACAGGATCTTCTACAAATCGGCATGCGAGGATGGGCTGTAGACCAACCGTAATTTGTATAGCTTCGTTTAAAAGATTAGGATCCAACCTTCCCTCGAACTTCAAAACATAGGAGATTTGCTGGTTTCCAATGAAAGATCGATAAATGTAGTTCATCATATCTTGTGCCTCTACAGGGAAAATTTCTTTATGCTCTAACGTGTTATCCATAGTTTCCTCCTTAGATATATGTTCCTCTATTCTTTTAAATCATTTACTCTTTGATTTGGACAAACTCATTTGGGACGTTACGAATATAATTACCAATAATTGAAATTGTTGTTGGGACTATCTTTTCAAAAGTTAAATGAAGACTTCTAACATAAGGTCGTAATTCAGGGTGTTTCACCAAATCGGAATGAAAATAATCCTTCCAATTCGGATCGTGTTTTTGATTAACTTGTTTCAGTAAGTCAAATGTTTTTTCGCAATCGTTAAGAAAAAGCAACAATGCTTCGTCCCCAATAGTTGAAACTCCAGCTTTCAGTTCCGGCCAATAACTCTGTTCTGACTCCCTCATATACGGAATCCATGTATAGAACTGATCGATTTCCTTATCCGAATGATCATAGAGCACCCAGAACATAAAAACTGCGCGCTGACCTAAGGTAAGCTTCTTATAGACCTCAAATTTGTTTAATGGAGCCTCACCACTATGCATTTCATGAACTGTCGGTAAAATAACCGCTCTAAACAGTGCCTCATCATCAAAATTTTCCCATTCTTTCCGTTCCAACGAAACTAACATACCCATTCCCCACTTTCATAATTAATAAGTAGACTCTTCTTCAAGATTAACAACTTGTGCAATTAACTAGACAACGATGTTTTGTTCCGGAGATTCCAGATAAGCGGTTAAACCTGCAATTGTAGGATAGTTATAGATATAATAAATATTTACATCCACATGATACTGATTCCGTATTTTCGAAGCTAACTGTAGTCCCAAAAGCGAATGACCGCCCAATTCAAAGAAATTATCATGAATCCCAACTGCCTCGATACCCAGTAGTTCTCCAAAAATAGCCTCAAGAGATCTTTCGATATCACTAGATGGGGCTTCGTAGGCTGTAATCAGGTCTGGCCGAGAATGCTTGGCTTCCTTTTCCATTTCCTTCGAGTTTTCTTTTTGAAGAGGTTCTAATGAGACCCACTTTTTATATCTGTTATTCAAATCAGTTGCCGAAATATCTAGCTCCACAACTCCACTTACGGCAAAAGAGTGCTCAAAGCAATCAATACCTTCTTCGTGCGTCAATACAGATGGCTCCAAGCGTGCGTATACAGCATCAGGTAGATAATTCCGAATCTGCCCCCACTCAATAACCCAAGAATCCCAGCATTGTACAACCCAATTCTGCTCGTCCATTCGATTCTGTCTAGTAAGGTAAGCTTTGGCATAGTTTGAAACAGTCGCAATTTGAATAAAACCATCCCCACCGAGCACTGACCCTAACGAATTCAGCATGATACGGAAATCAAGGGGTTTATTATGAAAATAACGTTCCATCACAATTAAGCTAAATACGACATTATCAAAATGTTCCTCCCAAGTATCCTTACTGGTACTTGCTATGGATCGAACCCTCTTTGCATTTGAAGCCCCTGGAGCATGGATAATTCCTGTTATCGTGCCTACTTGAGCTTGAACAGACGTCAGTAATGTGTCAACTTCCTCCATATTCCCAATCCTACCTATATACTGTGCGCCATTCTCAACTAGTGAGACTGCATGTTGAATTCTCTGACTTATCGGATCATCATCACCCTTTTCCAGCAGCCATTTGTTCCAATCCGCTTGCTCTGGAAAATTGCTCTCCTCAAGTATAAGTACCTTCGCCCCGATATTGCGTACCATGTGTTCGGATATGAGGTAACCTATGCCTTCCAATGCTCCAAATACAAGATAAATACCATCGCTCCGCAGTGTGTTATATCGTGGCGCGTCCTTCTCTACTTTCAGAGACTCATATTTCCGAACAAAGCGCTTCTCTCCTCGGTAAGCGCATACAAGTTCGTTGGTTGGATGTTCGATTTCTTTTCGAACTGCCACTATGGTTTGATTGCGCTGCTTAGAAGATGGTTCCGATTCTAAGACAGACAGATCGATAAGCCGGCATACAAAATTGTCATACGCCTGCTGCACAACAAGTAACAAACCATAAATCGTGCTTGCATCTACACAAAGCGTTTCATTACCCAACACGTCAAACGCATTATTAGTTAATGCAATAAGTTCTACTTTTTTAGTAAGCAATCGTTCATCAATGGCTTGAACCAGTTGAAGCAGCGCAAAGAATCCATTGTTCTGGGCATTGATTAATGTTTTGAGATTAGGTTCACTTTCGTAGGAAGCTGTGTCCAGCCCCCATGCAAAAATAATGCTGTCTGGTAAAAGATCCGATTCGTGCAAAACGGTCAGCATTCTGCGAAAGTCATCCGGTTCCGTAGGGTTAAGAACGAAAGATAACTCTTCCGTTTGCTTGTACCGTTTGCCAATTGTCACTTTAATCGTTGTTCCCGGCTCCTTCTCATATGAAGAAGCGATGGCATCACCTACCTCAAATTTATCAAGGAAAATCATACGAACTTTAGCTTCCTGAGGTTTATGAATGAAGGATAATGATGACGTTCTCCATGACGGCAAATAGTACCAATCACTCATGTCCTCCAATTTTTTGAAATAATCATCATGCTGAGCAGTAAGCTGCTCGGTTGGAGCTGCTGCAGGCTCAACCCAATATCTTGTTCGTTCAAATGGATACGTCGGTAACGGAACGCGACGAGGCGACCTACGCTCCCAGCGTACTAACCAATTGACCTCTCTGCCTTTAATCCATGCCTCAAGCTCAGGATCCTGCCATAAGAAACTCTCATTAGACTGTACATCTCTAGCATCAAGTAACGCTCCTGATTCCCTCTCTCGCAAAATAAAAACGGCTTCCTCAATGGTTCTAGCTCGTAGAGCTCTTCGGTGTGAAAATGAACGCCGTCCACATTGAAGCGTGTAAGCAACGTTCTCGATTGAAAGTTCGGGATGGTTTCCTAAATAATCGGCTAAGTTGACTGTCACACGCTCCAAAGCTTCTTGAGAACGTGCTGATAAAAGAAGTGTGTGCTGCTCTACATCTTGTATTGTAGCTGGCTGAGCTGATACTGCAGGAGCTTCTTCCACAATAACGTGGCAGTTAGTCCCACCAATCCCCATGGAACTTACTCCTGCACGTAATGGTCCTGATTCCATTTCCCAATCCATTAACGTTGAATTAACAAAGAAAGGGCTACTCTCAAAGTCGATCTTTGGATTAGGGCTCTTATAATGGAGACTTGGCGGCAGTTGTCTATTTTGTAGCGATAGAATCGTTTTAATCAATCCAGCGATACCGGCTGCTGAGTTCAAATGGCCAATATTCGTTTTAACAGATCCAATCGGACAGAATGCTTGACGGTCTGTACCGTAACGAAAAGCTTGGCTTAAAGCAGCAATCTCAATAGGGTCGCCCAAAGCAGTTCCCGTACCATGGGCCTCAACATAGTTAATTTGGTCTGGAGAAAGCCCGGACACCGCAAGCGCCTCAACGATGACTTTACTTTGCCCTTCAACGCTTGGGGCGGTATACCCAACTTTATTTGATCCATCATTATTTATCGCTGACCCTTTGATGACTGCATGAATGCTGTCACCGTCTCTGATTGCATCTGCCAGTCTCTTCAATACGACGACTCCGCAGCCATCTCCCCAAATCGTCCCCCCTGCGTCAGCGTCAAAGGCTCGGCAATGTCCATCTTGGGATTGAATACCATCACTCATATAGGTATACCCATTCCGGAACGGAAGAGAAATTGAGACGCCTCCAGCAATCGCCATATCACACTCACCTAGAAGTAAACTTTGGCGCGATAGATGAATGGCAACTAAAGAAGTAGAGCATGCCGTATTAATATTGATGCTTGGCCCTCGTAAATTAAGCTTATAAGCAACCCTTGTAGGCAGGAAGTCTTTATCATTACCTATCATAATCTGCTCTTGACTGATCGATTTTAAGTACTCAGGGTTTTTCCCAAGCACTTCAAATAAATACGTATTCATGCCAACACCTGCGAAGATGCCGATGTCACCATCATATTTCTCCGGATCATAGCCTGCATGTTCAAGTCCTTCCCAGCATCCTTCCAGAAAAATACGGTGCTGCGGATCCATACTTTTGGCTTCATTCGGACTAATTCCAAAAAATCCAGCATCGAAAACGTCGTGATCTTCCATAATTGAAGCAGCCTTGACATAGTTAGGATCGTTCAATCGATCTCTTGAAACACCTCTTTCCAACAGTTCCTCATCTGTAAAAAACGATATTGCCTCCTTACCACTTCTAAGGAGCTCCCAGAACTGCTCTAGTCCTTTTGCCTGTGGAAACGAGCAGGACATGCCGATCACGGCGATATCAAGAGCAAGTTGATCATCTGTATCATCTATTCTACTATCCATGTATTTTCTCCCTCTCTAACTTTTCACTTTGTTCTGGCCTGACTCATCTTCATTAAGATTTCCCGTTGTCTTTTCGCTTTTTGTTTACTTCTGTCAAATGGATTTACCGTTTCGGTTTTACTCAAATAACGAGTTAGGGATTCCACAGTTGGATATTTGAACATGTCAACGGTGGTAATCTCTCTATTTAAGACATCCTTCAATTTAATTGCAGCCGTAACAAGCAACATAGAGTGACCCCCGAGATCGAAGAAATTGTCTACTGGATTAATATCATCAAGCTGTAATACTTCGCGATACACCGCCATGATCTGCTGCTTGATTTGTGTATCTGTTTCATCTACCTTGCTAATAGAAGCCTTTGGATATATATCTAGCGCATGAGCAGCAAGCGAGTGCATATCAATCTTCCCATGAACAGTTAGAGGCATCGCATCCATCTGCACGAAATATGCAGGTACCATATATTCTGGTAGCATGCCCCTCAAATATTGTTTAATCGATTCGGTAGAGAGGATATCTGCTTCCTTTGCACATATAAAGGCGAGCAACTGCATGTTACCTGACATATCTTTCTTTGGGCTAACCATGACATGCGCTTCTTTGACTTGTTCATATGAGGATAAAACTGCTTCAATTTCCCCAAGTTCAATCCGATGTCCTCTTATTTTCACCTGTCTATCCATTCGGCCTAAATATTCAATGTTCCCATCCGGAAGCCATCTTGCCAAATCTCCAGTTCTGTACATTTTTGTTCCGAGTACGAATGGATTTGGAACGAACTTGGCATCCGTTAATTCGGCATTATTTACATAACCGCGAGCAACACTCACCCCTGCAATGCAAAGCTCGCCTGGAATCCCTACAGGTTGTAGCCGATTATGCGAATTAAGGATATATAGACTCGTGTTATCAATAGGTCTACCAATTGGAATTCTCAAAAGTGAGTCTGATGCAGTGCAATCATAATATGAAACATCGATGGTAGCCTCAGTTGGACCATATAAATTCATCAATCTAGTCCCATAAGCCTGATGTAATGTCTGATGAAACAGCTTTGCCTGAGCACCAGTCAACACTTCTCCACTTACAAACACTTGTCTCAGATGCGACAGTTTGTTGATGGATGAGAATCCAGTGATATATTGGAGAAAATTGTTTAACATTGAAGGGACGAAATGCATCACAGTAATGCCCTGTTCCTCAATAGCCTGAGCAATTAAATGCGGGTCCTTCTCAGCTCCAGCGTCCAACATGTAGAGCTTGCCGCCTTCTAACGACCACCAGAATAACTCCCACACTGAAACATCAAATGTAAACGGAGTTTTTTGAAGTATCGTATCATCACTGGTTAAACAATATACCTTTTGCATCCATTTCAATCGGTTTATAACTGAACGGTGTTCGATCATGACACCCTTTGGTTTGCCAGTCGAGCCAGAGGTATATATGATATAAGCCAGATCGTTAGGCTTATTAATATTATTCAACTCTTCATCACCCATGCTTAACAACACATTTTTGTCATACAAAATGCGTTCTCCTGAGAAACTAAATTCGCAACCTAAGGGTTCAAGCATAAGCAATACAGAGGCTTCACTGTTACTCAATATATATTCAATTCGTTCTGCAGGATAATCAGGATCTATTGGCAAGTAAGCCCCTCCGGCCTTAAGAATCCCGTACAGTGCAATCATTAATTCCGAGGATCTCTTAGCTGCCACAGCTACGATCGTGCCACGTTTTACTCCAGCCTTCTTCAGCACTCTCGCCATTTGGTTCGAACGTTTATGCAGTTCTTTATAGGTTAAAGAACGCGATTTACAGGAAACAGCTGTTTGATCGGGGAAAAGCTTAACCTTCTCCTTGAATAGTTGATGAATGCATTTATCGTCCGGATAGTTACTTTCCGTATCATTCCATTCGCTTAGAAGTAAGCTTCTCTCAGCCTCAGAGAGAAAATCGACCTCGCCAACAAGTTTATCGCTTCCGGTAGACATTTCATGAAGTAACTGTTCGTAATGACCGCCAATCTGTTCGATTGTCGACTCATTAAAAAGATCCGGATTATACTTGATAAAGATAGAATAACGGTTGTCGATATAATAAACCTCAAAGGAGATATCAAACTCGCCCTCCTGGTGGATTTCATGAATAGGCTCCAACATGAGCAGGCTGTTCTCATTGATCGACTCTTCTCCATTTTGGAGCAGATCTTCTGGCTTTAGCCAGTTTTGAAATACAAATGCAGCTTGAACGATGGGAGCGTCTCCGCGGTTCGTTTTCCCCTGCATCTCTTTCACGACTTCTGCAAAAGGATAATTCCCGTGTTCAAGAGCGTCGTACGTTTTAGATTGAACCTGCTTCACAAAATCTCCGAAATGAAGTTCCGAGGTAACCTCACTACGTATCATAACGATGTTGGCAAAATAACCAATGACGTCATTGAATTGCTTCTCCTGTCGGCCTCGGAGTGCCGTTCCGACTGCTATATCTGTTTGCCCGGTATAATGGTGCAGCAGCATTTTAAAAGTGCTAAGCATAAAAATGTATGGGGAAACCTTTTCCTTCACACTACCCTGATGAACGTTCTGCGTCAGTGCTTCATCTAACCTTTGAATGTACGTTTTCCCCTGGAAATTGGAAGTTTCCGGCCGTGGACGATCATAAGGTAATTGAAGCGTAGGCGTTTCACCCGATAGTTGAGTTCTCCAGTAGGCTTGTTGACGCTGCCCAGTCTCACTACCAAGAAAATTCTGCTGCCAATCTACAAAAGCCTTATACGTTACTTCAGGTCCAGCAAGCACCATCGAATCACCATTTAAAGCCTTGGCATACAACAGTAATAGCTCTTTTAGAAGCACCATTAATGAACTTCCATCGAATACGATGTGATGCACATTGATAAACAGAATATGTTCATCTTCTGTTTTGGTCAGTAAACATACACGAAGAAGTGGTCCTTTTTCTAGTTGGAAAGGCTCCCGCGATTTTTGAATCAAATATGCGTTGAGTTCCTCATCAGACAAATGTGAAACATGTTCTGTTTCATAGAGAAACCGGTTCTCAGGGTAAATGGCATGAACCGCTTCAGTCCCATTCATTTCAATTACAGCTCTCAAGAGCAGGTGACGGTTAACAATCCCATTTACAGCTTTATACAATGCATCCGAATCAATTTTCTGTTTGATTCTGAAGGCATGAGGCAAGTTATACGCATAGCTTGTCGGAGCGAGCTGTTGAATAAGCCATATGCCCAATTGACCGGACGATAGAGGGAACCTAAGGGTTTCCTCTAGACTAACATTCGCCATTTCGCAGTCTGGTTGTAAGCAATCCTGAGGTCCAGACTGAGTGTTTTTAAGGATGTACTCCGCTATTTCTTGAACCGATCTATAGTTGAGGAGCTCCTTATATGACATCTCAACTCCAAACTCCTCTTTCACCCCGTTCATAAGCGACATACCACTTATCGAATCGAGGCCGTAACTGAACAAATCTTGTTTATCATCGATCCGATCAACAGTTATGCGTAATATGGACGATACCAGTTTCAACAGACGCTCATCGGTTCCCTCGCTTGGAATACCTGAGGAACCAGGTTCTGCATGTTCAATTCCTGCAGAACTGGGATCAAACCGCACTACCGTGTTTGAAACATATCCAGACGGAGATGCCTTCGCATCTGACACCCAATAGCTCTCCTTTGCAAAAGGGTAGGTAGGCATAGACACTCGGCTGTAATGATCATTCGAAAACAGCACCTCATAATCCAATTTATATCCTTGAATAAATAACTCTGCTACAACTTCCAAGTTATCTATGTATTCACGCACGTCATCCGAGATCAGACTATTGCGAATACATTGGTTGCCGATCCGTCTAAGAGAAGGCCGTTCACGGGTTGCAACCGTTTCCGACTTGGTGGTTACAAATAATCGAGGAGATGTGACACCTTCAAGCCACTGGGAAAGTGTACTTCTCAACTCATCCTCATTCCTTACGATAAGAGCAAGCCTGTTGGAAAGATGTTTTCTCCCCACAAGGAGTGTGAAGCTCATATGGCTACAATATTTAGTTCCCGGTTTTTCACAATAAGAAACGATCTGTTCAGCTTGTTCTCGTAATTGCCCCTCTGTCGCTGCTGATAACACAATCAAATGAGCAGGCTTACTAATTGATTTTGTCTCCCTTTCCGGGGC
Organism: Paenibacillus sp. NPDC056933; assembly: GCF_042674385.1. Taxonomy (NCBI): domain Bacteria; kingdom Bacillati; phylum Bacillota; class Bacilli; order Caryophanales; family Paenibacillaceae; genus Paenibacillus; species Paenibacillus sp. NPDC056933. Next base: position 68,117 of record NZ_JBHUQN010000009.1, read on the forward strand.
CTCCTCAAGTACGATATGTGCATTCGTTCCACTGAAGCCAAATGAACTGACTGCTCCTAATCGACGCGCTCCCAACGATGGTGATTCCCAATGTTGAAGACGCGTGTTGACATAGAACGGACTCCCAGCCAAGTCAATATTGGGGTTATGTTTTTCAAAATGTAAGGACGGTGGGATTTGTCTGTTTTTCAAAGATAACAATACCTTGATAAACCCTGCGATACCCGCCACAGATGTGGTATGTCCAATATTAGTTTTTATTGAACCGATAGCGCAGTACTCTCGCTGGTCCGTGTATGCTCGAAATGCCTTAGTAAGTGCTTGATGTTCAATAGGGTCACCAAGCTTTGTACCCGTTCCATGTGCCTCTACCAACTCTATTGCTGACGGATCAATACCAAACGTATCATAGACATCGCGCTGTAACCTTTCTTGCGCAAGAGCGCTCGGTGCTGTAATCCCGTTCGTTGCACCATCCTGATTCATACCAGAGCCTCGGATTACACCATAAATATGGTCGCCATCTGCCATAGCAGCCTCAAGTTTCTTCAAAACAACCACTGCAACACCTTCGCCTGGAACAAAACCATCCGCACGTTCATCAAAAGTACGGCAGCGACCGGATTGAGAAAACATACCCGCACGGTTAGCAGAAATATAGAAACCAGGCGTCGTTTGTATGAATACCCCTCCGGCTAAGGCCATCTCTGTTTCTCCGCTCCAAAGTCCTTGGCAAGCGAGATGAATCGCTACCAATGAGCTGGAGCAAGCGGTATCTACCGTAATTGCTGGCCCACGTAAATTTAAATGATAAGAGATCCTAGCTGGAATGATCGATGCAGAATTTCCCCACATGGCTTGCGGTGGCGCATCTGGACCAATCAACCTGTCGTAATCTGCTCCGTTATACCCGACATACACCCCACAGGATCTACCTTGTATCTGTGTTCCAGCATATCCTGCGTCCTCAAGAGCTTTGTAAGACTCCTCTAAAAAGAAACGTTGTTGTGGATCCATATAGGAAGCTTCCGCACCTGAAATGTTGAAAAACAAAGGATCGAAACGATCAATATTGTCCAAGAAGCTACCATAATCACAGTAATCCCCAGACATATATTCTTCCAGATTCCAACGCGTTACTTTTTCGATTAGATCATGGCCCTCAGCAAGATGTTCCCACAATTGTTCCAGTGTTTCCGATTTGGCGAATCGTCCGCTCATCCCGATTACGGCAATGGGTTCTTTCGAGTGAACACCACCCTGACTAGCCCCTTTTTTGTTTACTCCCGATGATGAGCGCTGTTTATCAATCCCTTTTTCATGTCGATCGACATCTTCAAGTACACTGTGATTAACTTCGTCAGACACGAGTTCTGACTCTGTAAATCTATCATCTGCTTGGTAAAGAGAAAGAAGCCGCTCATTATACCGTGTGACGATATAAGCAGCTAAGCCGAGAACAGAGCTATAATCGAACAGGCAAGTCGTCTCTAGATCAATTTGTAAATACTCATTCAACTGTTGAATGAATTGAACACCCGTGATAGAGTCCAAACCATAATCCGTGAACGGTCTTTCAGGATCAATCAACTGCTCCTTGATATGTAACGTTTCCATTAATTTTCCGATTATTGTGTCAACTACTCGGATCTCAAGGTAGGAGTCATCTTGCTTTGATACCATTGATTTTTGAGTTGGTGAGGTTCTGTTCACATTCAGTTGAAGAGATAGAGAAGATTCTTCAACCCGATTTCTGGTCTCGGCTTCTGTCCCAGTCTTCAAGTGACCATGGACTGGCTCACTAATTCGTATCATACCGTCACTTGCAGCAATGACAAGATGAGCTTCGCTCTGGAGCGAATGGCGAACGATTCGATAGCCTTCGCTTTCAAGTATAGCTGTCCATCTTTCCGGCATTTCTGAGGTCGAAACGGGGGCATTCTCATAAATCACCAGCCAGCCATTTCTCTTTAAGAGCTTCTTGGTATTCCGAACTGCACTTTTGATGCTGCCTTTGGCAAGATAAGTACCACCCGCTATCATCAAATCATATTCACCTTTTGAAAATCCTTGTTCAGATGGATCAGAATCGATAGTGAAGGTTCTACAAATTAAATAAGGAAAACTTGAGTTATTATTCTCCATAGCTTGATGAATATAAGCTTGCGAGATATCAGTAAGACTATATTCCTCAATAAAATCCCGGTAACAGTCAATGTTCTGGAGAACAGTACGACTCACCTCCCCACTACTCGCGCCGATCTCCAGAATCTTTAAGCGGTCTGTGGCATCACGCTTAATTCTCTCTCCAATGTAAGCAGCAACAGACCTTGCAAGAATCTTATTGCTATAAATCGCTTCATCCACTGATTCATTCATCTGCTCGGTCTCCTTTTAATTTCATAGTTATCGAACTCCTTTTTTATGTTGCTCATCTCACGTCTCTAGGCATCATTCTTCTGTTTAGACCTGTAGAGCCGTAATAGCATCTCCGTAGATTTGTTCCACATATCGAGAAAAACTGAGAATTGTGGGATTCTCGATCAGAGCAAGCGGAGTCATCTCAATTCCATACGTACGGTTTACCAGAGTCACTAGCTCAGTCAATAGGATCGGATCGAAACCATACTCATACAAATCAACATCGACATGTATTTCCTCAAATCCAACTTGTAACAGCACCGATGCATGTTTGAGCATAAAGGCTTGCAAGTTTTTCAACATAGGAGTGGATTCCGTTTCACTATTCATGTGTTTCTGCAAAGCAATAGAAAGGGTATTATCCGGCAAGTCTTCAAAGACATGCCCAATATCGATATCAGCTGGAAGTGTCTCAGGATATATCTCGACAACCTCCTCACCAACAATCCCCCTAATAGATGTGCGGTCGGAAGTTTTCACGAACACCATTTGATCCAAGGGACCATGCAACAACGATTCCAGGGCTTCCATAGCCTCAGCCGATTCAATAGAAGCAATTCCTGCCCGGTTCATAAGCTCCCTATGCAAGGCTGAAGCTCCTGCACCAACATCGCCCCAGTAACCCCAGTTCATTACTTTTACTTTGCATGACCATTCCAGTGACAATCGATGAGCAACACTATCTTTAAATAGACAACCCGTCACATAGTTGCTCTGACCCGGCGTCTTGACAAAAGAATTCATAGAGGAAAAGAACAGTACGAAATCAAGTATTTCATGACGGAAAACCTGTGCCAGCCTTATACTTACGTCAGTTTTCGCTTTCAATCCATTTCTAAATCGATTCTCATCCATTGCTTGTATGCTTTGATCAAATAAGTCAACGGCTGCGTGAACAACCCCATGAATGGTTCCAAAACGATTCTTAATTTCGATATAGGCCTGTTTTAACGCAACAAGATCGGATGCATCAGCAACGAGATATAGTGGGGCTGGCCCGAGTACAGCAAGTGCATCCAATTTGGATTGAATTACTTCATCACAAGCTCTTCGGCCAATCCACACCACTTGAGCTTTATAATTCCGAACCATATGTTCTGTCCAAACTTCGCCAATACCACCTGCGCCACCGATAACGACATACACACCATTCATTCGCTGCGCTTCTAGATTCGTCTGACTCGTATCTTTAATCATCGCGAGTTTGCGACGTTGCCATCTCTGTTCTCGGTAAACCCATGCTTGACCGTAACGATCAGGAGGTAAATCTAGCGCATCGGAAAGTGGCCATTCCGCTCCCTCCTCCATATCCACAATGTTCATACTCCAGGAAGGATATTCTCTCGCCAATGTCCCCATTAATCCATAGATTCCAGCATCAACAGGATTCGTCCATTCGCTTCTGCGAACCGTTTGAGCCTGAACGGTAAATACATCCCAGCGCAGTGCCTTGGCTTCATAACCAAGCTCCAATACTGCTTTAATGATTCGGAAACCTGAAAACAATATGTCTTCCTGATCATCTAATAACGTCCCGTCCATAATGGTGCCTTTAGAAGTTGTCGACGAAAGCCATACAATACGTTTAATATCGCCACCATGTTGAAGTTTCTTCTTAATCATTGCTGTTGAGTCGTTTCCATCCACATCAATAAGTTCTGCTTGCGGAAAATAACTCATTAACTGGTATTTACTATCCATCGTGCCGTTGATGACGATAATTCTTCCTTCTTCCATTGTCGACTCTGTTCGCCTAGCTATGGGTAAAAGGATTTCATCCCATATTGGAATGAGCCTCAGCGCTTCAGTAGTAACTTCCCTGGAAAACTCTTCTGAAGAAGAATCCACTTCACTTACCTGTCTGTCTCCCGATAACTGACCAAGGCTAGCGTCATTTTTTATCACCCAGTAGCGGTCCTTGGCGAATGGATATGTTGGCAAGCTCATTCGGCTCGGTTTATTCCCTACATACAAGCCGTTCCAATCGACGGAAAGCCCCTTGCTCCAGAAGGCTAGCAGTTTGTCATATTTCCCTTTTTCCATCCATGCCTGTGCTACCGTTTGCCAATCTTCGTCCCCTCCGATCAGCGCCATTGCTTCTTTATTCTTCCTTGCCTGCCCTGTGTATAGGTCGGTATGCTCGTCCTTCCCTTCCACATAGCCATGCAATTTGTCCTTCAGTTCTTCCAACGAAGCTGCTGTGAAGCCCAGGCGCGCGTCCATCGCTTCTCTCCCTACTTGCAGGGTATACGCTACTCGCTCCAGTTCCGACTCACCAATGGCTCCGCGCTGGATCGCTTCGAGCAACAAGCGG
>NZ_JBHUQN010000010.1:0-68986 GCF_042674385.1 Paenibacillus sp. NPDC056933
TCGTCCTGAGCCAGGATCAAACTCTCCAATAAAGTATTGAAAAGAGCGATTAGCTCATTTTGAATCTGACGAGATTAAAAATCTCATTTGTGCTTTGAAAATCATACCGTCCGAAGACAAATACCGATTTCTCAGCGTCGATCTTGCAAGCAAGATCATTACTCACTCGTTGTTCAGTTTTCAAAGATCAAACTTATTTCATTGTTGTGCGTTGTTCGCCACAGCAACTTTTATATCTTATCACATCCGAACCAACTTTGCAAGCTCTTTTTTTAAGTTTCTTACGAAGCTTATTTGATTTGCTTGCCGCACCGTGTTTCTCGTGTTTTCTTGGCCGGAATTAGAATATACCATGTACAGATTTCGATTGCAAGCTTTATTTTCAATAAATTATATCTATGCGGATCACCTTTCTCTCACGGATAATCCGCACGTTCTCCCACCTTATCCAGTTATATGTTACTTCACTTTGTTCACAGGCATCTTTCGAGGCCATAAGCTATAACTGAAGCTGATTATAAAATCGATCCCAAGTATGATTCCCCATACCCTTATGAGATTAGAGAATGCCGCAGTACGCTCCGCATCACCAATCCACCAGATCATCGCGAGCAGAAACAAGCTACCTATACTCCACGCCAATAGATGTCTAAGCCATCCCATTCTCTCACGACTAGCATGCTCACTGCCGTACACCTTGCTGCTCCGAGGATTATCTCCACCCTTGAACCAGTACAAGAAATAACGATCAGCCCAAGCGATCATCTGATGACCATAGGCAATACTCACACCTATATATATCGCTGCAATGCCATGAACCATACTTGCCGTAGCCCCACGTTGAAGATCCATTACCGTCGCAATCATAAGAAGAACATCCACAATGGGTGTCGCCAATAACAGCGCCATCCCTATCCGTTTCATCCCAAGCAGATAACGCACACTCAGACCTGCGGCAACAAATATCCAGAAAGCAATCTCACATCCAATGATAAAATAGGCAATCAAAGAATCCACTCCCTTTATAATACAAATGTATTAAATACAATTTAACACGTTTGTATTATAATAATCAACAATGATATAATCCTTTTATGCCTAAAATAGTTGATCATGATAAGCAGCGTCTGCTCGTGGCTGAAGCGGCCTGGCGCGTCATTCGAAGAGATGGCATGGAACAAGCCTCTGTTCGAAATATTGCAGTAGAGGCTGGCATATCAGCCGGATCTATGCGCCACTACTTTTCAACCCAATCGGAACTACTCCTATATGCAATGAATCTGGTATCGGAACGGGTCTCGAATCGAATTGCCCAGATGTCCTTTGATGCTTCTCCATTGGAGAATATGAAGCTTCTGTTGCTAGAACTCTTGCCAAGTACGGATGAAAAAATGGCCGAAATGGAGGTGTGGTACGCTTTTACAGCCAAATCCAAGACCGAACCCGCTCTCAAAGAGCATGCCGACAAATTATATGATGAACTCAGACACGCGATGGCTACGGTTATCACCTACCTTATGGAGCTCAATCTCTCCCGTACAGATCTCGACAAGGAACTGGAAATTGAACGGCTGTACGCTTTGATCGACGGTTTGGGAATTCATGCGATTCTTCGTCCTGACCAAATGAACACCAAGATCATGGATGACATTCTTACCATGCATCTTGTAACGTTATGCCGGGATCCAGAATAGCATTCAGTCCCGCAATTAAATACAGCTCTATCCATCACACAACAGGAACCGGGTAAATACTTCTATAAAACAAAAAAACCGCAAGGCATTCGTTGTGACTACCCTTTATATATCCATATTAGGGTTAGTCCTAGATGCCTGACGGTTTTTCTTTTTATCCGATAATAATCCGACCTTCCGGATGGCGATACAATTTCTTTTCTTTGCGTGGACGGAGCGCGTATGCAATGGTTAATGGCCCAATCCGTCCTATAAACATGGTAAAAACGATAATGATTTTGCCCCAATCGGTTAATTCATGCGTTACTCCCACCGACAAACCTACCGTTCCGATCGCTGAGGCCGCCTCAAACATAAGTGCAAGAAATGGGGCATCCTCTGTCGTTAACAAAAGCATCACCACGACCATGAATATGATCAGGGAGACCATAATAATCGTCAACGCTCTCATCAATAGCTCTTTGGGAACACGCTGACGGAAAAACACAATATCTTTATTACCGCGAATCATGGCATACACCGCCCCGATCATGATCAGGAACGTTGTTGTCTTGATCCCGCCCCCGGTTGATCCTGGAGATGCCCCAATAAACATCAACAGAATAAAGAAGAACTGGGTAGCCTGCCTCATTTCGGTAATATCAATGGTGCTCGTACCCGAAGAACGTGTGGAGACAGATTGGAAGAAGGAGGCGTAGATCTTTTCACTCCAACTAAGAGAAGCCAGTGTGTGCCCATTGGTGAATTCAAATACAAACAGTACAATTGCACCGATACCAATCAGTGCACCCGATACAGACAATACCAGTTTGGACTGTAATGATAAACGACGTCGCTTGCGAAACTCAAACAAATCATTCAACACCACAAATCCGAGTCCACCCGATATAACCAGCACGGAAGCTGTGACGTTAAACAGCCAGTCCCCTGTATAATATTGAAAACTGTTCCCAAACAGATCAAAACCACCATTATTAAATAATGAAACCGAGTGAAAAGCGCCATAGTATACCGCCTGTCCAAAAGGCATTTCCGTTGCCCAGCGCACTGCCAATATAATGGCAGCCACTCCTTCGATGGTAAACGAAAAGATCAGCACCTTGCGTATAATGCGTACAATGCCTTCCATACTGTCAGAATTGATAGCTTCTTTGAGCAGCAGCCTGTCCTTAAGCGAGATTCGCTTGCCCAGAACCAATGCAAACAGCGTTGCAATCGTCATGAAGCCAAGACCACCAAGCTGCATAAGCACCATAATCACGATCTGACCAAACAGGTTAAAGGTCGTACCTACATCCACAACAACTAACCCGGTCACACATGCAGCAGAAGTCGAAGTAAACAGCGCATCAATAAACGCCAAATGCCTTCCGCTTTGATTGGATACAGGCAACATGAGCAGAATCGTACCGATCGTGATAATTAGCATAAAACCACCAACCAGGATCAATGGAGGCGATAGGAATTTAGCAATGTGAAGCCTAAACTTCATGGAGGGCACCTCTTTTAACATATTACAAGCAGATAGGCGAACAAGGTCTGTCACCAAACTTTGGAAAAACAGGCTCGGACGAATCACTTCGATGCCTGTGTAAACCTAAAGAGGAACTTGCCACCAGCAACATACTGAACGGCAGGTTCCTCTTCTATTATGAACGCGTTAAACGTTCCTTATTTAATCCTGTGTACGAGGACGCATGTGCGGGAAGAGCAGTACGTCACGGATAGACGGCGAATTGGTCAACAACATGATCAGACGATCGATACCGATTCCCAGTCCACCTGTTGGTGGCATACCATATTCGAGCGCTCGGATGAAATCATCATCCATTTCGTGCGCTTCGTCGTTTCCGTGTTCTTTCTCGAGCAATTGTGCCTCAAAGCGCTGACGCTGATCGATTGGATCATTCAGCTCCGTAAAGGCATTGGCATGCTCACGTCCAACGATAAACAGCTCGAAGCGGTCCGTGAAACGTGGATCTACATCACTCTTCTTCGCCAGCGGAGAAATCTCAACCGGATGCCCCATGATAAAGGTTGGTTGAATCAACGTTTCCTCTACAAAATGTTCGAAGAATGCATTCAGGATATGCCCAAATGTCATATGTTTTTCAACTGGAACCTTATGTTCTTTCGCCAAACGGTGAGCTTCCTCATTTGTCATATGCACGGAGAAGTCCACACCCACAACTTCCTTAACAGCATCTACCATCGTAACGCGGCGCCATTGTGGCGTAAGATCCACTTGATAGTCTGCATATTGGATAACTTGCGTGCCAAGCACTTCCTGTGCGATATGGGCAACAAGATTCTCAGTCAAACGCATGATATCCTGATAATCAGCATATGCCTCATAAAGTTCAATCATCGTGAACTCAGGGTTGTGACGTGTCGACATCCCTTCGTTACGGTATACACGCCCGATTTCATATACTTTCTCCAACCCGCCTACAATCAGACGTTTCAGGTGAAGCTCAATCGCGATCCGCATGTACAATTCCATATCCAGCGCATTGTGATGCGTGATGAATGGACGGGCAGCAGCTCCACCAGCAATGGTGTGCAGCGTCGGAGTTTCCACTTCCAGATAGCCCAGGGAATCCAGATACCGGCGCATCGACTGAATGATCTTGGAACGGGTAATGAAGGTCTGCTGCACTTCACGATTCATAATCAGGTCAACATAGCGCTGGCGGTAGCGCAGCTCCACATCCGCGAGTCCATGATATTTATCCGGAAGCGGGTAGAGTGACTTGGACAGTACTTCGAGATTTTGAACCTTAACCGAAGTTTCACCTGTCTTGGTCTTGAAGATTACACCCGAGACACCCACAATATCCCCCAGATCAAGCAGGCTGAATGCAGCGTATTTGTCTTCCGGCACAGTATCCTGACGAACATAGATCTGGATTCTGCCGCTCAGGTCCTGAATATGTGCAAAGCTCGCTTTACCCATTCCCCGCTTCGCCATAATCCGTCCGGCAATACTGACTTCGATGTGCTTCTCTTCCAGCTCTTCCTTGGTCAGTTCATCATACTTCTTCAGAATGGAGCCGGCTTCTTCCGTACGTACGTATTTTTGGCCAAAAGGGTCGATCCCCAATTTGCGGAGCTCGTCCAATTTGTCGCGGCGAATTTGTAAAAGCTCACTTAGTTCGGTTTCCTGATTCAAGACTTCATCCGTCATGATCTATATTCATCTCCTTATTTACATTGCAGACATCTTCAGAGGTGTTCTTCCTCAAATGTTGAAAAAAGCTTCCCTAAGGAAGCTTTTGTCTCAGTGCCCGACTGCTTCATTGCTTATATTACTTTTTAATATCTACAATTTTATATTGAATTACGCCAGCAGGCACGCTTACATCAACAACCGTACCTTTTTTCTTACCCAGAATGGCTTTTCCAACAGGGCTTTCGTTCGATATTTTGTTCTGAAGCGGATTCGACTCCGCAGTACCTACGATCGTATATTCAGTGATGTCGCCGAACTCAAGATCTTCTACTGTAACTGTCGCACCAACGCTTACGGCTTCGGTATCGATCTCGTCGCTATTGATAATCCGTGCATTCCGGAGCAATTTCTCCAACGTGATCACGCGGCCTTCAATGAAAGCCTGTTCGTTCTTCGCGTCTTCGTATTCGGAGTTCTCACTAATATCTCCATACCCGATGGCCACTTTAATCCGTTCAGCCACTTCGCGGCGCTTCACCGATTTTAGCATTTCCAGTTCTTCTTCAAGCTTCTTAAGTCCCTCTGGTGTAAGGATAACTTCCTTATCGCTCATCTCAACCGATTCTCCTGTCATGGGAATAATTTGATTGCACGGCAACGGAACCAGTGCTGTTTACAGAGCTCCGCCCGCATACATCTTCAAAAACTATATGAAGTTCTCCGGAGAAACAGAACGTTCCTCCTGATGCACTAGCCTTATGACGCACATGGCGAATTTATACTGTGAAATTATAGGGTAACGGTCTCGAAAAGTCAATGTTAGGCCCCTATAGCTGTAAACGTTTCACAGCCCCGGTTCAGGATACATTTTCGACTACTGCCGATTCTTGCTCCAGATTGCCTTCAATATGCAGCCCACTTACAAAGTTGTTCAAGATTTGAACCATCTCATCCCGTTTCGTTTCTTCCATAATAACATCCTTGATACGTGCAGAACCTTTGAGGCCTTTCAGATACCAAGCCAGATGTTTACGCATCTCTCGTACGGCAACCGCCTCACCCTTCAGTGCGATCAGGCGATCCATATGCAGGATGGCCACACGGATCTTCTCTTCTCCATTTGGGTCAGGAAGCAATTCACCCGTACTCAGGTATTGAATGGTACGATACAGCATCCATGGATTACCCAGGGCGGCACGACCGATCATAACGCCGTCACAACCGGTTTCATCCAACATGCGACGGGCATCTTCTGGTGAAGATACATCTCCATTGCCGATCACCGGGATGGAGACAGCTTCTTTTACATTTTTGATGTGTGACCAGTCCGCTGTACCTGTGTAGAGCTGCTCACGCGTACGGCCGTGAACACTGACCGCCTGTCCACCGGCCCGTTCAACCGCAAGTGCATTCTCAACCACGTAGATATGCTCGTTATCCCAGCCGATCCGCATCTTGACTGTAACTGGCTTATCTACCGCGTCCACTACAGCGGATACCATCTCATAAATTTTGTTCGGATCAAGCAACCAGCGTGCACCTGCATCACAGCTCGTCACTTTTGGCACAGGGCATCCCATGTTGATGTCGATAATGTCTGCATTGGTTTCTTTGTCCACAATTTTGGCTGCTTCTACGAGGGCTTCACGATCTCCCCCCCAAATTTGCAGGCTCAGCGGTTTCTCACGCTCATCTACAAACAACATCTCACGTGTACGCTTGTTGCCATGCACGATGGCTTTGCCACTCACCATCTCTGCACATACGAGACCTGTTCCGAATTCTTTTGCGATCAGACGAAAAGCCGGATTACACACGCCAGCCATCGGCGCAAGTACGACCTGGTTTTTCATTTCAATGTCACCAATTTTAAGCATGGTAGTCGTTCCACTCCCTTTTCAATCCGCAGACTCTTGCATAAATCCTGGCTGTGGTTAATTTGCTGTATAAATAAACGGATAATGACGATGTTTTCTGGTTCATAAAAAAGCGGCTTAGTTACCCTGTAATTCCTCAGTACTGATCAACAGTACCCCGGCAATAAGATTCAACTCCCGTTCGGATACCTTGCGGTTGCCCCGTTCGATCATACCCAGAGTGGCCAGCGATATGCCTGTCTCCGCAGCAAGTTCCTGTTGTGTTAAACCTTTCAGCTTCCGGAAAGCCCGGATTCGATTGGCCAATTGCACGTTTTCCAAAGCTGTATTCCATCCTTTCCATCCAGTACAGACAATGATGAATGCACAAAAGTATACAAACCTGAATGCTCATCTTCGGTTACGATGTCAGCCAGCGGCACCAATACAAACGCCCGTTCACCCATCCGTGGATGCGGCAATTGCAGCCGTTCGGTATCACTCGTCTCTCCATCCATCCAAAGCAGATCCAAATCGACTGTACGCGGGCCCCAACGGATATCACGAACTCGCCCAAGCCGTGTTTCAATATCCAGCAGTTCCGTGAGCAGCTGCTCCGGCAAAAGTGTGGTCTCTACCGCCGTTGCCATATTCAGAAACGCTGGCTGGTCCACATAACCTACTGGCTCCGTCTCATACAGCGCAGAACAGCGCAGGACGGATATATGAGGATGTGCATCCAGCAACGTTAATGCCTCAAGCAGCGTCTGTTCCCGGTCACCCAAATTAGCCCCTAAAGCAATATAAGCCTCTGAAGATTCAGAGGTCGAATGTGCAATCATGATCGGTTCTCACTTTCTTGTGCGGCGAAGCTCTACCGTCACGCCCCCAAAATGAATATCAAACGGCGGATGCGGCTTCGTCACTTTGACTGTCAATGCATTGATAACAGTATAAGTGTCAAGTAACGAAGATGCAATATGTTCGCCCAAAGCTTCAATTAACTGGAATGATTTATTTTCGACGATCTGTTTTACCAACTCATGGATTTCCGCATAATTGATGGTTTTGGTCAAATCATCGTTACGCCCAGCCTCGCCCAGATCCATATCGATCTCCAAATCAATATAATAACGCGCCCCCAGCTTCCGTTCCTCGGCAAATACGCCGTGATATCCGTAATACTCCATTCGATGCAATACCATTCTATCCATAAGTTCCGCCTGCCCTCTATATATATTGAAATCATGGTTCGATGTTCGTTCCTATTGTAAAACGCTACGCTTCAACTGGACGGGTCACCAGACCCGCCAGCATTATGTCCTCCGCAAGCCTGGAGATGCATATAGCATGGCATCACACATGTCCACCGTACGTCGTATCGGCTTCACATCATGAACCCGGACCATCTGGCATCCTTGGGCTATGCCAAAAGCAACCGTAGCGGCTGTACCTTCCAGCGCATCATCCGATTGTACCTGCAAGGTGTTCTGGATGAATCTTTTACGCGAGGTAGCGAGCAGAACAGGATATCCCATCTCATTGAGCAATCCTAGCGATGACATGAGCGCCAGATTTTCGTTCAGATCTTTTACAAAGCCAATGCCCGGGTCCAGAATAATCTGATCAGGATGTACGCCAGCCTCCAACGCGATCTGTATACTTTCCTGAAGATCACTGACTACATCAACCAGATAGTTGGTATAGTCTCGTTCATGCCGGTTGTGCATCAGGATCAAAGGGCATCCCAGTTCTGCGGCAGTGCGTGCCATCTCGGGGTCAGCCTTGGCACCCCACACATCATTGATGATGTGTGCACCAGCCTGAATAGCCTGCCGAGCAACATCCGCCTTATAGGTGTCCACCGAAATCGGAATATGTGGAGCCTGCTGCTGCAGTGCCTCAATGACCGGAATGATCCGGCTGAGCTCCTCATCAGCGCCAACGATATCTGAACCCGGACGTGTAGATTCCCCTCCAATATCAATGAGATCCGCGCCGTCTTCCATCATCTGAATGGCGTGAGCCACCGCTCGCTCCACACGGGTATAACGTCCCCCATCCGAGAAGGAGTCCGGTGTGACATTCAGAATGCCCATTATAAGCGTACGTGTGCCAAGTTTTAACTCTGCCGGGCCACACGCATAATTCCGTTCATAGATGACTGGTGTAAGTGTCATGAAGTATACCCCGCTTTCTGCCGGTACATACCCAAAAGCGCTTCTGTAACCGGGCCTATATGTCCGCTACTGATTACCGTTTCCGTTCCATCCAGATCCCGTAATATAGTAACTGGAACGAGTTCAGCAACAGAGCCTGTCAAAAAGATCTCGTCTGCCTGTAACAGTTCCTCCCAAGGGAACAAACCTTCCTGGCAAGGCATTCCTTGTTGTGCTGCAAGCTCCAGTACGACGGCTCTTGTGATTCCTGGCAAAATGCCAGTCGCAAGTGCTGGCGTGTAGAGTACGCCTTTTCCCACCCAGAACACATTGCTGACAATACCCTCAGCTATATAGCCATCTCGGGTTAATTGCAGCCCTTCCGCACTCTGCACAGGCTGCCCGTATCCGTTCAGCTCCCGTTTCGCCAGAATGCTATTCATGTAATGCAGCGATTTGAACCGCACCTCTCCTTCAGGCGTGTTACGGGGCGTCGAGAGATGTTGCAGCATTTTTCCATTTTCATATAGCGATGGGGAGGGTTCAGGTAGTGGTTTTGCCAATACGATATGATTGGGTTTCCCATAATCCCCTGAAGGGAGCCCGAGCGGTGCTTCGCCCGCAGATACCGTATAGCGCACATAGGCATCCTGGAGTCCATTAGCAAGCAGCAGGTTTTTGATCCAGTCCGTTACCTCCGCTGCTGTTGTTGTAAAAGGAATGCCCAGCTCACGGCACCCAGAAGCCATTCGTTCCAAGTGACGTTCCAGCAGAAAAGGAACTCCATGGTACGTCCGAAACGTCTCAAACAATCCGAGTCCGTACAAAAAGCCGTGATCCGTTACCGGAACCACGGCTGCCGCCATATTGACCAATGCTCCGTTTATCGCGGCATATTTCATCGTTATACCTTTACGTGCTGAGACAGGAAGTTACGCAGCATTTGATGACCATGATCCGTAATAATGGATTCGGGGTGGAACTGAACGCCTTCAATGGCGTAATCCTTGTGGCGCAGGCCCATAATCTCGCCTTCTGCCGTCTCAGCCGTAATCTCCAGACAATCTGGCAGACTACTGCGCTCTACGATCAAAGAGTGATATCGCGTTGCTGTGAAGGGAGATGGCAATCCGGTAAATACGGATGTTCCGTTATGGTGCATCTCCGATGTTTTGCCATGCATCATGCGTTCCGCTCGAATGACGTTGCCTCCGAATGCCTGTCCAATCGCCTGATGTCCCAAACAAACGCCGAAGATCGGAATGCTTCCTTTGAAGTGATCAATGACAGCCAAACTGATGCCTGCCTCATTCGGAGTACATGGGCCCGGCGAGATCAAAATATGATCAGGTGCCAATGCCTCGATGCCTGCCAGATCAATCTCATCATTACGGCGAACTTCCACCGTCTCTCCCAGTTCACCCAAATATTGAACCAGGTTGTACGTGAAGGAATCATAATTGTCGATAACCAGTATCATATCCTTGTTCCTCCTGTTCTTCCGTCCACACCTGGGACGGTTGCTTGATTATTTTAATCTAACGGCTTCAGCTTCCTCACTGTAATTCACAGCTCTCATCATGGCTCTTGCCTTGTTGCGGCACTCCTTGTATTCCCGGTATGGATCGGAATCAATAACAATGCCTGCTCCTGCCTGCACATATCCCATGCCATCTTTAATGGAAAGTGTACGAATAACAATGTTCAGTTCCATGTTCCCACTGTAACCGATCCACCCGATCGAACCTGTATACGGTCCGCGGCGCACAGGCTCCAGCTCTTCAATAATTTCCATCGTGCGTACTTTGGGTGCACCCGTAATCGTTCCACCAGGGAACGTCGCTGCGATCACATCGAATACAGAGAGTCCGTCAGCCAGCGTTCCCTCGACTTGAGAAACCAGATGCATGACATGCGAATATTTTTCGATCGTCATCAGCTCAGGCACATGGACCGATCCATAGGCTGCAATTCGTCCGATATCATTGCGCTCCAGATCGACCAGCATAATATGCTCTGCCCGTTCCTTCTCGCTGTTCAGCAACTCAGCGACCATCAATTCATCCTCAGCCTCATCCCGCCCTCTTCTCCGTGTACCAGCAATAGGACGAGCGCTCACCTTGCGATTATCCACTTTGACGAGCAACTCAGGTGAACCGCTCACCAGTTGGAAATCCGGACTGCGCAGCATTCCCATGTAGGGAGATGGATTCACGAGGCGAAGCCATTCATAGATATGCTCTGCACTGGACTTCAGACGTTTCTCCTGTCGCAGCGACAGGTTCACTTGAAACACATCACCCTGCCGGATATATTCCTGCACCGTGCGTACCGCCTGCTCAAAGTCCTCTTGAGGAAAAGAAGTATGCCATCCTTCCGTCTCCCGATCCGAATCTGCTGTCTGCGAAGTGAGATGAACCTGACTATGCCGATGCTCCAATGCCTGCTGTTGCTCTTCCGCCTGTGCAAATCCCAGAATATGCAGCCAGCGGTGCTGCATGGCTGCTGCTCGCTCTTCTGCTTCTGTGTATAGCCTGCGAAGCTGAGCTTCATCCTGATCCGGCTGCACAGCCAGATGAACCATGCAGAACAGCGCCTGCTGTTCATGGTCATACGCCCATATTTCTTCAAAACGCATCCACCAATAATCCGGAAGAGCCGGGGTATCTTCAGCCAAAGTTGGCAGCTTTTCCAGAGATCTGGCTACGTCGTAGCTGAGATAACCCGCACATCCGCCACCAAAGTCCGGAGCCCCACTCACCTTGGGTGCACGGTATGGCGCAGCCCACCTTTGTAACACCTCAAGCGGTTTTCCGCTGTCTGTTTGGATATCGCTTTTAATAAGATCATGAATAACAGCCTCGTTGCCTTTGCCGGAAATAACGGATACCGGGTGCAACCCCAGAAATGTATATCTTCCGCCCTTTCCATTCTCCAGCACCATGGCATAAGGCGAAGCCTCTTGCCAAGCTGCTTCCCACGTTAACGGTAAACCGCCATGATACGGCCCTTCATCCGACTTAATCATATAAGGCATCATGGTCCATCCTTGTCCGGCCCACTCTGTCCAGTCGGCGTATGTTGTCATCAGGTGTGTCATTGCGGTTTGCCGCCCTCCATCTGTCGCTAGTTCTATTGTCTGATAGTATACTAAAGCGCCGCTGCTTTTAAAAGCATTCAGCAAAAAATCCTCCACACCCGACATCCGGGCAAGGAGGATTTGTTTCATCACTGGTTAACCTTAAGCTTCGAAATTGTAAAGAGGCGTGCTGAGGTAACGTTCGCCGTTACTTGGTACGATAACCACAACGCGTTTGCCTGCGCCCAGTTGTTTCGCCACTTGCAGACCTGCACGAATAGCTGCACCGGAAGAAATGCCGGACAGAATGCCCTCTTCCTTCGCTACCTGACGAGCCGTCTCAAACGCATCGTCATTCTCGATGTGAATGATCTCGTCATAGATTTCCTGATCAAGAATCTCAGGAATAAAGTTAGCACCGATTCCCTGAATTTTGTGGGGGCCTGGTTTGCCACCTGCCAAGATTGGGGAAGCTGCTGGTTCAACGGCAACGATTTTAATCCCAGGGAATGATTCCTTCAACACTTCACCTGTACCTGTAATCGTTCCGCCGGTACCGATTCCTGCAACGAAAGCATCCAACGTACCACCTACAGATTGAATGGCTTCAACAATCTCAGGGCCAGTCGTTTCACGGTGGATCTTCACGTTGGCTTTATTTTTAAATTGCTCAGCCATGAAATAAGATGGATTTTCCTTAAGCAATTCCTCAGCTTTTTTTACTGCACCATTCATACCTTCGGCTCCCGGTGTAAGCACAAGCTCAGCTCCGTAGGCGCGAAGAAGGTTACGACGCTCCATGCTCATCGTTTCCGGCATAACAATAACAGACTTATAGCCTTTGGCTGCAGCCACCATAGCCAGTCCAATTCCTGTGTTACCACTTGTTGCTTCGATGATGGTATCACCCGGTTTCAGCTTGCCTTCTTTTTCCGCTTCTTCCACGATGCTAATCGCGATACGGTCTTTGACGCTTGAACCTGGATTCTGGTATTCCAGTTTCACGAATACTTCAGCACTGCCTTCAGGTACGATACGGTTCAGACGAACAAGCGGAGTACCTCCGATAAGTTCTGTTACGTTATTAACTACTTTAGCCATATGAATGCCCTCCTTAGTGGGATGAATACTACTTAAGTCCTGTTGCCATATACATGTGTGGCCGAGCAGCCTCTAGATGTTATAGAAGAACTGCGGAAATCCGTCTGAGTTCATTCCGTCTGCAATAGACCGGGCAGAAACTGGGTTTCCGAAGATTTCTTTGTGCAATTTCATGGTTTTATTCCGAGTAAACGAGTAGGTATTTGATTGTTTTTATCTTATCAACGTTATACTCTATTGTCAATATGAGTTCTCAAAAAAATACTCTGCCCTAGGCCCTAAGGCCGTAGACAGAGTATTTTTATCACGATGCAGCAGGATATTGAATTGAGTGAATATCAGGAAGCCGGAATTTCGGCGATGATGACAGCTTCGTACTTGTTGCGCAGCCATTCCTCGACTTGGGACAACGGATCAGCCTGACTCAGTGCCAGCTGCATTCGAATCTCTTCACGTGCCTCTTCTGCTGACTGCACTTGACGCTCTTGCTTGTCGTTCAATTTGATGATAGCGTAACCTTCTTCAACCTGAACCGGTCCTGCAATATCACCAATTTCCAATTGCGCTGCAAGTTTCAGGATTCCTTTGGGCTGGAACGGATCATTCTGCTCAATCCAGCCCAGTCGGCCTCCCGAGTCACGAGAATAACTGTCTGTCGATTCATTCCGTGCAGTTTCTTCAAAGTCAGCTCCCTTGTCCAGCGCATCCAGAACCGATTCCGCTTGCTCTTCTTCCTTCAGTACAATGATGGACAGATCATACTTCTCCGGGGACACATAGTCTTCATGGTGTTCGTTCCAGTAATGTTCAATATCTGCATCCTTGATCTGAATGCCGATTGTTGCAATTTTCTCAAGTAGCAGTCTGTACCCCGCCTCTAATTCAAGATCCTGCCTGGATAAACCAAGCTGAGATTGCATTTCGTCAAAATAAGCCTTCTCCGAGTCATACCCGTCCATAGCTGCGGCAAGTTCCTTCGCAATTTCTTTGGGAGACACTGTCAGATTATGGTCGATCGCTTCCGCATAAACGGCTTTGCGGTTGAGCATCTGGAGCAGCAGCTCGCTTCCATAACGTTTTTTTAATGCCTCGGTCCATTCCTTGTCCGTAATGACTTCTCCATTGATCGTGGCTACAGTACTCCCTTCTTCCTGGTTGGCATCCTGAGTGGAATCCGCTTCATCACGCCCAGTCCGCAAACCATGCACAACCATCAACGTACCCATGACCAACACGCCAAGCGTTAAGACAATTACAGCTGTCCATAACCCTTTTTCCTGCTTTGTCATTCCGCGTCCCGTCCCCGCATATTATCAGTTCTTGGCTTGCTCTAGGATGGTCTCAAGTTGTTCCTTGTTAAACTCGTAAGCTTCGTTGCAGAATTGGCAGACCACTTCAGCACGGCCTTCTTCCTCGATCAGTTGCTCCATTTCGGATTGGCCCAAGCTAATCAATGTCTTCTCTACCCGTTCACGCGAACACTCACAGCGGAAATGAATATCCATTTCGTCCATGACTCGTACATCAGGCAGTATCCGGCGGAGCAGCTCTTCCAGCTCTAAACCCTCAGCCAGCAAAGATGTGACTGGCGGCAAGTTGCCGATTGATTTCTCGATTTCGGTGATTTCATCATCCGTTAACCCAGGAAGTAACTGTACAATGAATCCACCCGCTACAATAACGGAATTATCGGTATCAACCAATACGCCAACTCCCACGGCAGAAGGCGTTTGTTCCGATTTCGCAAAATAGTACGTAAAGTCTTCGCCCAGCTCCCCCGATATAATGGGCACACTTCCGCGATAGGGCTCTTTCAGGCCAAGGTCCTTGGTTACGTTAATAAATCCTTCTGTTCCGACTACACCCGCAACGTCCAATTTACCCATACTGTTGCTCGGAAGGTGTACGTGCGGATTGGTTACATAGCCACGAACTTCGCCTTTGGCATTGGCATCGGTAACAATCTGCCCAATGGGACCGTCTCCCTTAACCTGAATGGTCAGTTTCTCTTCTCCCTTGAGCATTGCACCCATAATGGCTGCTGCTGTAGCCGTACGCCCCATGGCAGCTGTAGCCGTGGGAAACGTGTCATGTCTTCTGCGCAGCTCTTCGACCAGCTCCGTCGTCTGGACAGCGAAAGCTCTAACCCGTCCATTCATTGCTGTACCACGAATTAACCGGTCTTGTTTGTTATTGTTTTCCAAGTCATTCAGCCTCCTTTGGCGTAATCGCCAGTTATAATAAAACGGCATAACACGAAGACTGTAATCCCAGCCCGCTGTCTGCCGTCTCTGTTCTTACCTTTCCCGGTTCCGCTCATAAATGATACGCAGCCCTTCAAGCGTAAGCAGCGGATCCACTTCCTCGATGCTGCGGGTTTCTTCTGCAATCAGTTTGGCAAGACCTCCGGTTGCAATCACTTTGGGCTTTGCCCCCATTTCCTCACGGATGCGATCCACAATGCCATCCACTTGACCAGCATAGCCATATATGATTCCGGCCTGCATCGCATGGATGGTATTACGACCAATGACCTTCTTGGGTTTCTCCAGTTCAATGCGAGGTAGCTTGGATGCCCGTTCATAGAGCGCTTCAGTTGCAATATGGATGCCGGGTACAATGGCCCCGCCCAAATAGTTTCCTTTATCGTCAATACAGTCAAAGGTCGTCGCTGTGCCAAAATCGACTACAACGAGTGGGCCACCGTATTTCTCAACGGCTGCCACTGCATTAACGATGCGATCCGCGCCAACTTCACGGGGATTCTCATACCGCAGGTTCAGACCGGTTCGGATACCGGGTCCAACAAGCAGCGGTTTTTTGCCTACGTACTTCACACACATGGCCTCAATGACATTCACCAGTGGTGGTACCACGGATGAGATGATCACACCCTCGATATCACGTGTGGAAATACCCGACATATGAAATAAATTATAAATCAATACGCCGTATTCATCCACTGTGGACTGACGAGATGTACTCAGACGAAAGTGGTGCAGCAACTCCCGGCCTTGATATACCCCGAGTACAATGTTGCTGTTCCCCACGTCTACAACTAGAATCAAAGAGGTTCACCCCTCTTTCTTTTCGTTTAAATCCAGGCTGATATCCAGGCTCTCAAAAGAATAGGTTAACCTGCCAACCGAAATAACATCCACTCCGCTCTCTGCAATCCCACGAATGGTATTTAACGAGACGTTGCCTGAAGCTTCAACCTTCACATGCGGAGCCTGCTCATGGATAAGCGCAACGGCCTCACGCATCCGATCTGGATGCATGTTATCCAGCATAATGATATCTGCCCCTGCCTGCAAGGCTTCTTGCACCTGCTCCAGATTTTCCGTCTCTACTTCAATGGTCATGGTATGTGGAATGCCAGCTCGTGCACGCTGTACCGCTTCAGTGATACCACCCGCGCCCTTGATATGGTTATCCTTAATCATCACTGCATCATACAAGCCAAACCGATGGTTCGCTCCACCACCGACCCGGACTGCATATTTCTCCAACAATCGATGTCCGGGTGTTGTTTTGCGTGTATCCACCAGACGTGTAGCAAGTCCATCCAGGGCATCGACATAAGAACGTGTACGGGTGGCAATACCGGACATACGCTGCAGCAGATTAAGCGCAAGACGCTCTCCAGTCAGCAAACTATGCGTACTTCCTTCTACTTCAGCCAAAATTGCGCCATGAGTGACTGCATCGCCGTCTTTGACCCTTGGTGTGAATACAAGGCCTGAATCAACTACCTGAAATACGAGTTCAGCTACGGCTATTCCCGCAATGATTCCATTGTCTTTGGCATGTATTATCGCCTTGGATTGGCTGCCTGGGGGAATCGTCACGCTGGTCGTTACATCTCCTGCGCCGACATCCTCACGAAGCCAGTTTTTAATCGATTCAATGAGTCCTTCATTATATCCGTTCAGTATCATGACATCAATTCCTCCACAATCGCTTGTTCTCGCTGCTGCAGACTATGCTTCTGCCACTCGGCGTCATCCCGTTTCGGGAAATCCTCACGGTAATGGGCTCCCCGACTTTCTTTGCGGTGTAATGCTCCGTTGGTAACCAACCAGGCACAGGTCAGAAGGTTGGCATATTCCATCTCTTCTTTGTGAGTAAGCACCTGATCAAAAAAATGCAGTTCAAGCTGCAGCTTATCCATGGCCTCTTGCAGGTTTGCTCCATTCCGGCGCAATCCCACTTGCCGCACCATCATTTTTTGCAGTCGTAAACGTCTTTCGGATACCGGTCTCTGGTCTCCCTTCAATCTTCTGTCCATGATCACAGGTGTTGAACTCTCTGTCTCTAGTGGAGCAAGCGGGGGAAGAGATAGAATGCGCTCAACGATTCTCCGGCCAAATACAATGGCTTCAGACAGTGAATTACTCGCCAAACGATTCGCTCCGTGTACTCCTGTAGAAGATACTTCACCACAAGCAAACAATCTTCCAATGCTGCTCTCTCCACTAAGATCGGTCTTCACTCCGCCCATCATGTAATGTGCAGCAGGAGCCACTGGAATCCAGTCTGTGGTCATATCCAGTCCATAGCGCATACAGGTTTCGTAAATGGTAGGAAACCGATGCTTAATCATCTCTGCCGGTTCATGGGTGATATCCAGATAAACAAATGTACTGCTTGTCGATTCCATCTCACTGACAATCGCCCGGGCTACCACATCACGCGGTGCTAATTCAAGCTGTGTATGATAGCGATCCATAAAGCGCTCACCCTTCACATTACGTAAAAAGGCTCCTTCCCCACGTACAGCCTCCGATACCAAAAAACGTGGCGCTCCCGGGTAACAAAGTGAGGTCGGATGGAATTGGATAAATTCCATATCCCGCACGACTGCTCCGGCACGGTAGGCCATCGCAATACCATCTGCTGTAGCTACTTCCGGGTTAGTCGTGTATCGATACAGCTGTCCGGCCCCGCCGGAGCATAGGACGGTCGCCTGTGCCTTCACAAATACCTTCGAACCGTCCGCCTTCTGAACCAAAGCACCTACACATTCTCCATGCTCTGTGACCAGGTCGATAACAAAATGTTCATCCCACACCTCAATTCCA
The DNA here is from genome assembly GCF_042674385.1 of Paenibacillus sp. NPDC056933. Classification (NCBI taxonomy): domain Bacteria; kingdom Bacillati; phylum Bacillota; class Bacilli; order Caryophanales; family Paenibacillaceae; genus Paenibacillus; species Paenibacillus sp. NPDC056933. The sequence goes on from NZ_JBHUQN010000010.1 coordinate 18,146, forward strand.
GGATGTTCATTCGCCTGTGCAGCCAGAGCCCGCACAATCTCATATCCCGTCGCATCCCCATTGGCATGCAAAATACGGCGGTGGCTATGCGCACCTTCCTGCGTCAATGCCAACTCGCCGTTCTCCAGATCAAACAACGTGCCCAGTCGAATTAGTTCTTTCACTCCATCCGGGCCCTCATTTACCAATGCTTCCACCGCCTCGGAGCGGCATAAGCCTGCTCCGGCAACAAGGGTATCCTGCAAGTGGTAGGCAGGTGAATCGTCTTCAGCGATAACCGCAGCGATACCCCCCTGTGCATACCGGGTGTTACTTTCCAGCAATGACTTCTTCGTGATCATCAACACACTGCGTTGTTCACTAGCCTTAATCGCAGTGAACAAACCGGCAATGCCTGAACCAATAACCAGCACATCCGTCTCCACTGTCGGCAGTGCGGACAGATCAAATTGAACTAAATATTGCGGTATCATGTTATTTCACCTGTCTTGGAGCAAGAGTAGCGCATGCTACTTCACCAGTAACATGCGCTCTAGTGATTCTCTGGCCTTGTCGGCAACGGCTGGTGGCACGTAAATTTGCGGCTTCATCGTCTCCAGGCATTTAACCAGCTTTTTCAAATTATTGACCTTCATGTTCGGACATACGAGAAACTTGGTAGCGAAGTGGAAATGTTTATCTGGGCTATCGAGACGAAGCTGGTATCCTGTACCATCTTCGGTACCTACGATAAATTCCTTGGCTGATGAATTTTTGCAGTATTCCAAAATGGCTGTTGTGCTGCCTACGAAATCACCCATCTCTACAACCTCGGGACGACATTCCGGATGAACTACGAATTCCGCGTTTGGATACTTCGCTCTCATCTCAACCACGTCTTTGACCGTCAGCATATCATGGGTATTGCAGTAACCTTCCCAGATAATCATTTTCTTGTCTGTATGTTGTTGCACATAGTGTCCCAGGTTCTTATCCGGCACCCAGATGATTTCATCCGAATCCACAGATTGAATGACTCTGACAGCATTGGCAGACGTACAGCAAATGTCGGTCTCTGCTTTGATTTCAGCTGAAGAATTGATATACGTGACAACTTTGGCATTCGGGTGCTGTGCTTTCAATTTACGCAGACCTTCAACATTCACCATGTCTGCCATTGGGCAGCCTGCGCGTTCATCTGGAATGATAACCGTCTTGTTCGGGGCTAGAATTTTAGCGCTTTCACCCATAAAATGAACGCCGCAGAAAACGATAACATCCGCATCCGTTTGTGCTGCCTTCTGAGCGAGCAGAAACGAATCTCCACGGAAGTCGGCTACCTCCTGCACTTCGTCACGTTGATAATAATGGGCAAGAATAATGGCATTACGTTCCTTCTTCAACTCCATCAGCCGCTCGCGCAGCTCCCGGTTCATCTCAGCCTTGCGCTCTAAAGCCAGAGCTTCCACCTGCGATCCTCTCCTTTATCGGGACAGCGCTATGCGCTGTTTCATATGGCTAACCTAAGTCGTTATTTTTCGCTTGAGAAACGAATCACAAGCGGTTTAACACCTAATGTACACAACGTTCACGACTCTGTCAATAAATGAAAACACCCCATAATATCAGCATAACCGCCCATTTCCTACGCGGTTCGCCCCAAAGCTCCCGGATATCTGTATCTATATAATTTGAATTAATTCATAAAAAAAAGAGAGCCCTAGGGCTCTCTTCAAGATCTGCTTTGCTTAGCCAAATCGTTTTATAACTTAAGAGGTTGGCTTCGTTCCACCATCATCCGGGCCATTGCTGTTTCCTTTGTCCAGATTCGGAGCTTCGTTAGGAATATCTCCAGCTGGTGGCTCAGGCGTTTCCTCTTTACCTTGGATACGGACGCGTACATCACCGATGTTGTCAATGATCGCTTCTCCGCCTTCGCTAGGCGTACCTTCACCATCGTTGCTGTTCTCTTCTTTTGGAGTCAGGGAACCTGTCTCGATCAATTGCTTGATCTGATCCATTTCCAATGTCTCCACTTCCAGCAACGTTTGAGCGATCAGATGCACTTCTTTCGAATGTTTAACAAGCAAGTCTTTACACTTCTCATAACATTCGTTAATGAAGCGTTGCATTTCCTGATCGATCTCGTAAGCAATGGAATCCGAGTAATTCTGTTCGTGACCGATATCACGACCCAAGAATACCTGTCCCTGCGAACTACCAAACTGCATAGGTCCCAATTTCTCACTCATACCGTATTCCATAACCATGCTACGGACAATCCCCGTCGCTTGTTGGAAGTCACTGTATGCACCCGTACCGATTTCACCGATAAACAGTTCTTCGGAAACACGGCCGCCAAGGAGTCCAGTAATTTTGTCCAGCAACTCTTGCTTGGTCACAAGCATACGATCTTCTTTTGGTAACATGATTACATATCCACCCGCGCGTCCACGCGGAATAATAGTAACTTTATGTACCATATCGGCATGTTCCAGGAAGTAACCTACAATGGTATGACCTGCTTCGTGATAAGCGACAATACGTTTCTCGCGATCACTGATGACACGGCTTTTCTTCTCCGTACCTACAATGACACGATCAATCGCTTCGTCTACCTCTTTCATGGAGATATCTCTTCTGTTACGGCGCGCCGCAAGCAATGCCGCTTCATTCAGGAGATTTTCCAGATCTGCACCGGAGAATCCGGTCGTGCGCTTCGCAATAATGTCCAGCTTCACATCTTTAGTGAGTGGTTTGTTGCGTGAGTGTACTTTCAGAACCGCTTCACGACCTCTTACGTCAGGGCGATCAACCGTAATTTGACGGTCAAAACGTCCTGGACGCAGCAAGGCAGGGTCCAGAATATCAGCACGGTTCGTTGCTGCAACGATGATAATACCTTCATTGGCACCGAATCCGTCCATTTCAACGAGCAACTGGTTAAGCGTTTGTTCACGTTCGTCGTGACCACCGCCAAGGCCAGCACCACGCTGACGTCCTACAGCATCAATCTCATCGATAAAGATGATACATGGGGCATTTTTCTTCGCATTTTCAAACAAATCACGTACACGAGATGCACCGACACCGACAAACATTTCAACAAAGTCGGAACCGGAAATACTGAAGAAGGGTACACCCGCTTCACCGGCAACGGCACGAGCGAGCAATGTTTTACCGGTACCCGGAGGACCGACAAGCAATACGCCCTTCGGAATACGAGCGCCTACTGCTGCGAACTTGCGAGGGTCCTTGAGGAAGTCCACGACTTCAACAAGCTCCTGTTTCTCTTCGTCAGCACCCGCAACGTCTTCAAACGTAACCCGCTTCTTCTCTTCGTTATAAAGACGGGCACGGCTTTTACCAAAGTTCATTACTTTACCGCCGCCGCCTTGAGCCTGATTAAACAGGAAGAAGAACAGCAGGAACATAATGATCAAAGGAATAAAGGAAGTCAGCAACGTCAACCAGATGCTGTCACCTTTCATTGGTTCCTGATGATATTGGAATTTGTTCGTTTCGCTTGCAGCTACAAGCTCACTAATCGCCTCATCCGTAGGAGGAATATACGTTGAGAAATTTTCTGATTTGGCTCCGTCAGGCGTCTCCCTATATTGTCCGGTCACGAGATACGTCTGACCGTTGAATTGAACTGTCAATTCAGAGACGTTGTTGGCCTTGATTTGCGCGCGTAACTGATCATATCTAGGATTATCGGTGGCTTCGCCGCCATTGCTGACGAACTGGACTATCCCCACCACAACTAAAAAAAGAATCAAATAAAAACCAGAATTCCGGATGAACCGATTCATCCCCTACCTCCTCTCGAGACACTTTAATTATTTTAACATAGCCCGACATGGCTTCTCAACAGAAGCCACCAACAGATCAGGGCTTGGGACTAGCTTAAACACTAGTTACTGTAAATTTCCGGTTTCAATATCCCGATGTAAGGGAGGTTCCGGTACTTCTCGGCATAATCCAGACCATATCCAACGATGAATGCATCTGGAATGTCAAAGCCTGTGTAATGAGCTTCAAGTTCCACTTTGCGACCTGAGGGTTTGTCAAACAGCGTGACAACACGAACAGACTCGGCACCGCGGTTTTCCAAGAGTTCAATCAGATAGCTGAGTGTAAGCCCACTATCGATAATGTCTTCTACGATCAGAACTTCGCGTCCTTCAACGGGTACATCCAAATCCTTAATGATTTTGACAACGCCAGATGATTTGGTGGAAGCACCGTAACTTGATACTGCCATGAAGTCCATCTCAACATGCACCGTAATGTTCTTAACCAAATCAGCCATAAATATAAACGCACCCTTGAGCACACAAATGACCAAAGGATTGCGATTTGCATATTCGGCACTTAGTGTTGCGCCTAATTCCTTGACTTTACTCTGAATCTCTTCTTCACTGATCAATACTTCCTGAATGTCGTTCTGCAACTGTGCGAACCTCCTAAGTTATACTATGAAAGCCTTACCTGAACCATAACCACTACCCCTGAATCGCTGAATCGCCTACAGTCATGTACAGGATTGCGGAAGTATCCTCCTTGACAGGAGCTACACTGGACCGGCGAACGCCCGGTAACCAGATGATATTGCCTGCTCCATCACATACCACGGGAACCCGTGAACGGACAGAAGGGGGGATTTTCTCATCAATGAAAATATTTTTCACCTTTTTGCTTCCGTTTAATCCCATCACTTTCATGGTATCTCCAGGTAACCGTGAACGCACAATCAGCGGCATAAGCAGTTGATCCGCATCAAATGCGGCTTGATCCGCCGATTCCGGTACATGATAGTCCTCGGGACTCATCGGAACAAGCCGAACATGTCGGTCGATTTCCGTGAGAGAAAGCTCATAAGATCCGCTCCATTGAGCAAGACGATATTCGTAAGATTGATCCTGTACGTCAGTCCGTATGCCGAAAGAGATCAGATCATACTCCCGGGTGCAGGCGAGTGTCTGTCCTATATCCAGGCTCCAGGTCGTCGCGTCAGGCTGAATTACCTTGCGGCGAATGGTCTCAATACGGGTAAAGTCGACAAAATCACTGTCCAAAGGCAGATAATTCAATATTAGTTTAATCAACCTTCGTTGTAAAGCGACATGTAACTTCAAAAAGGAAGGCACCTCAAAGGTTTGCCTTCCGCCGTTCGCCTGCACTAGACACCTGTATGCGTCATATGCACCTTGTTCGATGAAATCGTCTTCATCGCCCACAATTTCGGCAAGTCGATTCAAAGACGGCGTGAGCTGTCCATTATATTGCCCCAAAAAAGGAAGCACATCCAAGCGAATGGCATTACGCCGATATTTACGCAGGGAATTGCTTTCATCATTAAAGTACAGAAAACCCTGGGTATTACAAGCTTCTACAAGGTCTGTCTTGTTTATACGAAGGCATGGACGAATAAGTTCCACATTTTTTTCTCGCCGTTTAAACTTCATTCCCGCGAGTCCGGTTAGGCCACTTCCACGCAGTAAATGGAGCATAACCGTCTCTGCCTGGTCGTCTGCATGATGGGCAAGCGCAATGCTCGCCGCATTGTATCGGGCAGCTACTTCATGCAAAAACTCATATCGTTTGTTGCGCGCGGCCTCCTGCGGGCCTTGACCGGTAAGCTTCATATAAGTAGGCACATCGGCCTTCACCCATTCAAATGCAATGCCGAGCTGGCAAGCAAGCTCCTTCATCATCTCGGCTTCATGATCGGATTCACTCCGAAAGCCATGGTGTACATGGGCGCATATCAATTCCAGCGGAACATGTCTGGTACTGATCTCATGCATGATATGCAAAAAAGCTACCGAGTCCGGTCCGCCCGATACTGCGACGACAATCCGATCCCCGGGAACCCATAACTGATGCTCTTCCGCTGCATTCAGCACGTTATTCACCAGCTTGTTCCAGCGTAAAGCCTCCATACCTGTTCCTCATTCCTTACGTTATGTATATGCACGCTCAAAGGTCAGAATCGCAGTGCATAGATGAGTACCCCAATAAGTAATATAACGGATACAGCAAATGCATTTTTGAGCCAACGCGGAGTTGTACTTTGGGAACGACGACGAAGAGGAGAAGGGCGTACCATCATCTCTTTCCAGACTTTAGCCGCGTGTCCAGCGTCCTGAAACTGACCTCGCAACGCCTGGATTGTCCAATTTCGAAAAGGGGCGAGCCGTTCACTACGTTCCACCAGAGCTACGAGCTGGTTCACACTCCGCAGTTGTGGCAATCCTTCTGCGGCCAGCGCTTTGAGGGCGTCGGCTTCCAACACATGAATGAATAACAACGCAAAAGCAAATACATCATAGGTGCCATCTGCTGTGCGGCTGCCTGCATTCCAGAATCCCCGGTCATACCACTCGGTGAACTGCTTGACGCTACGACCAATAGAAGTAACCCCGCCATAATCGATCAGCTCTACCTGCCCATAATCGGACACCAGTACATTCTGAGGTTTGAGATCGCCAAATACCCATCCAGCTTGATGCAATTGGGCCAGCTTCTGCAATAGCCTAAGTCCAACCAATAGTGTCCAGTCTGTACCTTGGCGCCGAATGAAGTGGTGCAGAGATTCACCCCGAACATAGCGCATCACATAAAAGGGAATATCAAGGCCACGAACGGCATAGTCATCCACATCTTTTAAGTAGGAAGGAATGCCGCTCTGCCGAAGAGCCTCATGATTACGTTGCAATTGAAAAGATTTGAGCACATTAATTTCCGATTGCAGATCTACAGGATCAAATCCCATTTTAAGTGCATAATGTTTGCCATTCTCACCCCGCTGGACAAGAAAAACGATGCCGTTGGCTCCTTTGCCCAAAAGCTTCCGAATCGTATAACGACTGCGATTCCATTTCCCTGTTATGACTGTTCCTGGCGGGAAAGAGGCGTCAGACAACGTTGTCACCGAGCATCCCTTCTCTTTCAATGCGATAGTTCCCTTCTATTTCCTGCTGTTTCTCCAGTGTACCATAACGGTAAAAATCAATCACCCTTTGAATCGCAGGACCTGTCGGGGTTGCTCCCTTCATCTGCAAACGCCCAAACAGAGAACGTACACGGCTCGGATCAGTTGTCCAGTCGATGTCCATGACGGCTTCTTCTCCGCTATGTCGACCAGGAAAATGAAATACGGAAAGATGGCTCTGACCCATACGTGACTGCAAACTAAGCATTAAATCCCGAATTCCTTCTTCCACAGCAGCAAGCTTTGGCTTCATACTGGCACTAACGTCAATGAGAAGAATGACTTGCAGCGGTGTTGTCTCCGCCATATCCTCCATCACTTCAACCACCTGCGCACGTTTGGCTGGTTCAAGATCGGTTACCGTTTTGGGCTCGTGTTCTCCCAGTATTTGTGTTAACTCTCTATTAACCGCCTGCTGAATGGTCTGAACCACCGTTTTTCTTGTCATCATCTGCATCGTATGTGCAAGTTGTCTTGTACCTACGATCTGACTAATGCCGCCTCCAGCCTTGGCAATATCCTCAATCTCCCGACTCCCCAACTCACCAATGGTTCCATAATCGATGACACCAACCACATTGACTGTAATGCCCTCTTCACGTGCTTCCGCCGCAGCCAGAACCGGACTTGTGCCTACATTGGAACAACCGTCAGTGATTAACAAAATTTGTTTCATCCGATATCCCTCCGTTTTGGGTTACTCTCCAACTCTATGACTAGCATTGCCAGAATGAAGAGACTTCAAACCGAGGAATATGTGATTAACTGACAGTACGCGGACGCTCCATCCGGTTGATGCCAGGCACCCGCAGTGTGGCCCATTCAGGGCGAAAATGCTCTATTTTGCCTACAACTACGGTCATATCATCATAGATCTCGTGCTGCTGATATCGAATAACACTTTCAAGCAAACAGTCCGCTACCTCCTGAGGATCCTCGCTATCAATTTCCTGGATGAGACGCTTGATCCATAATTCTTTATTGACGGCATACCCCGGCGCATCATAGATCCCATCCGTCATCATAATCAAAATATCCCCTGGCTGAAGCTGTACGGTTACCAGATCCACTTCAATGTCCTTAATAATCCCAATCGGCAGATTACTGGCCGAAACCTGGATAACCTCCTGCCCTCGTTTAATAAAACTAGGAGTCGAGCCAATTTTCATAAATGTGGTCTCCGCTGTATATTCATCGATCAGTGCCATATCTACCGTCGCATACATCTCTTCAGGAGAACGCAGCATCAGAACGGAATTCACCGATTTGATTGCCAGCTTCTCATCCATGCCTGACTGTAACAACTGCTCCAGTATATTCAGTGCAGCACTGCTCTCCATACGTGCCCGTTCCCCATTGCCCATGCCATCGCTGAGTGCAACCGCAAATGTGCCGTTGCCCAGTTCAACTGTGCTGAAACTGTCTCCGGACATCACATCTCCCCCTTTGGCGGCAGCAGCAACACCCGTTGTGATCTCAAATGTTTTGGCAGAGCCAAATGTGACTGTCGCCAGCCCTTGGCGCGGGTCGAGCATCGTCTCACTCAAGACGGCAATATGCTCGTCCAGTACATCCGAGATCAGCGGAGCGATCATTTTCCGGCACTCGTCAAATCCGCGTGTATAGGCATGAACAATCTCGATTTCCACATTCCCCGCTTCCAGATTAATGATTTCAATAGAATGTATGGACAGACCTAACGATTCAAGCGCATCTCGAATCTGTTCCTCCTGTTGTACCATCTCCTCACTTTCCCGTTGAATTTCTTTCGCCAGGTCCTCCATCACCTGGGATACCCCTGATAATTGCTCTGCAACCAGCTGACGACTATCTATAATTTGACGTTTCCATTGCATGTTATGTTGATGCAGACCATACTGGGCGCGCATCACTTCAAGTACTTCCTCCGGTTTCGCACATACCCTGTTCCATTCCACCGGAATCTGCTTGCCTGACATCTCCGGGTTGGTTTCAATGGAACTCATCACATCCGTCATATATTTATAGGTCTGAATAAACTTCGCATCCCAGCACTGGGCCCGTTTAAAGCAACCCGAACATGTCCCTTCAGCTACAGCATTCATGAAATGCTCCATCCCGCCCTCGTTCTGTACCGGCTCCCCCGCCCCGGACATCTGATCGAAGCTTCGTGACAACTGACGGAATACCTGCGAGAAGCGAGTGACTCGTTCGGCGGTGACATCCCGTATTCGCTTCGCATATTCATGCTGCGATTTCGTGTGATCCTGTGTACCAGGAACATATTTGGAGATGGCCGTCATCATGCTCTTTGGCGTTAACATAAACAGAACAATGGCCGCACATGTCTCCCATAAAGAATTCATGACGTCTCCTGGTCCACCCAGGTAGATGGACAGAATAGAGGAACCCAGCAGCATGCCCAGTGCAACCGCCGCACGTTTTCCCTCTCTCAGCATACCCGCAAGCATCCCTGCAAAAGCAAGCAGGCTCATCTGATACACCGCTGACATATCGGCCAAACTCAGAATGAGGCCAGTAATGACCCCTACCGAGGCTCCGAGGGGGGCTCCGCCCACCAGTGCGAAGATCAGAATAAGATATCGGGATAGCATATGCTCGACCGACAGAGACTGAATGGTCCAGCCCACCGCCCCCGTCATCACAGAGGCCAGTAATATGATCAAACAGAGGATTTCCTCGTTTTTGAGGTTGAACTTTTTTTTGCGATAGGTGAAGATCGGTATGGCCTGTATGAAAACCAGAGTGAGCACGAAACTGAGTATAGAGTCCATCGTGAGCATCAGCATGGCGTACCAACTGAACGATGGCCCAATAACAACAGCGAACAACTTGACCATAAAAGTAGTCGTAAACACCATCGTCGGCGCATAAGATAATTCAGCGCGGTCATAAGACTCCAGTCCTCGGAACAACAGATAGAAAATTGCAAGTTCCGATGCTACGATGAGCGGTACCGGGAAAGGGGCAAAGAGGCTTCCGGCCAGCAACGCGGCGCCTACCGGAATAATATAATCCCTGCGCATAAAGGCAATGACCGCAAAGTAAGCGATCGCAAAGGGCGATAATTCATTCAGAATCATGGCTTTTCCGAGCAAGAATCCCATAAAGGTGAGGAGCAACACCCATTTACGGGCAGCAACGATCTGGACAGCCTTGCGGGAGCTAACCCACTGTTTGAGACGTACTGACAGCTCCTCACGAGCTTCTGTACCTCCTTTACCAGCTTTCATTCCCGGAAATTGAATGACATTCCACTTTTCCATCATCCTCAAGGCACCCCATTCGATTAAATGTTTTTTCGTGTTTCGTTCTCGATGGTTCTGATTATAGATAGAATAGAAGACGTAGTTTGTCACAATTGGTGGGCAGGCCCCAAAAACTTTACGACAAAAGAAACAGACACGGCGCGGTGGTGCGAAACCCCCGGCCTTATTATGGTTTCATCCATTTGGCACACACCCTTCCAACAAGGTACTTGTCTGATTTTGAACCGAAAGCGCTTCGTCATCGCCACGATCTGAGCAGGATACCTGTGGAATGCCATGGAAACCTGTCGGTAAAAAATAGTAGACGACAAATGTTCTTATGTACTTTTTTCCTGTGCAGAAAAACTGGGGATACGGAACCCCACTTTACAAAAACGGCTATAAATTCGGTCTATTGTCTATATGCAAACGATAACTGCAAAAGTTAAGGAAAAACGCAAAAAAACCGCCAGCCCCAAGGCTAACGGTTTTTCTTATATTTTAAATCAGGTTGAACCAGATTACACGCGTTTGGCTCCGCGGCCACCACGTTTGCCTTCTGTGTTCTTCTTCAACGAAGAAATCCGCTCTTCGCTATCTTTCAGGAAGCGTGACATTTTATCCTCAAATGAAGGTTTGCCTGCTGCGGGCTTGAAAGAACGGCCTCCGCGGTCACGGTTAAATCCACCACCACCGCCGCCACGGCCTTGGCCACCACTTGGGCCTCCACCGCTGAATCGTTCGCGATCTCCTCCACTGCGTTCCGGTCTAGGAGCTCTTGGGGGTCTGGACTGGGTTTGTTGCTCAACCGGTTTGTCAACAGCTTGCTTAATGGAAAGACCAATCTTGCCATCCTTGTCAACGTTGATGACCTTCACTGTAACGAGGTCATTAAGTTTCAGGTGGTCGTTGACATCTTTGACATAATTGTCGGCGATTTCCGAGATGTGAACGAGACCCGTGACACCTCCTGACAGATCCACAAATGCTCCAAAATGCGTGATGCCTGTCACCTTGCCCTCTAACTTGGTGCCCACTTCAATTGCCATAGAATAAAATGATCCTCCCTTAAAAATATACAACCCGATTTTTTGAATGCCAAAATCAATGCTGTGCTAATGTAATTATACCTTATGCCGCAAACCAAGGTCAACAGAGCTCTGCCCCTTAAGGGAGCCTATTTTTTCCGGTATGGCGGCTTCAGACATATAGATAACAAATCTTGCTCCGTAATGAGCCAAATTACATCAGTTCCCTGACTCTTCAACCTTAATTGGTGTTTCGTCAGGCAGATAGTATCCTCTTTTTCGTGCCAGTTGTCCTATGTATTCGGGATCCTTCAACCGGCTGACTTCATACTTCAACTGATCCAGCTTCTTCTCTGTTTCTTCCTTTGAAGCTTGCTGTGCCGCCAGGTGAGAACTCTTGTCCGAAATTTGTGCAGTCTGCACAAGGAACGTATAACCTGCCCAAATGATAAACACAACCATAAAAGTCATCCAAAGCATAAGACGCCTTTTTGCACCAGTAGATTTTCCTTGGCCTGCTTGTACTTTTGATTTGCTCATAGGTGTTTTACCCATTATTGGACCTCCTTAAAACCAGCGTTTCCACATCGCTGCAATACTTGAACCCGCACGGATCAGGAAGCGTGGCGTTACCCAGTGCTTCAGGAGCGGCCTAAACATCCAGCGGAACAACTTGCCGAAAGGTACCAAACATTGCAATACCAGCTTGCCCAGAAATAACAGGATTGCGAGTATAAAACCAAATAATACACGCAATAGCCTATAAAGCCCTTTTGCCGGCATAACGATCAGGATGTTAAGGATATGTCCACACCAATGAATCAGCGTTCTTGCGAGTTTAATTAACATTACCACAAAACGCTGGGTTGTAACACTTAAAAGCCAAAAATAGAAGCAAACCCCTATAATCAGCCCCAAAAAGACATAAAACCGCAGCTGTCCGTGATTACCGGCGTACAGCATCCGGAAGACGAACAGCGCGGAGGCGACCCAGTACAACAGATCTAGCGTGTGGACACTCCATCTCGGGAACCGCAGCTGACCGGACAGTACCCGGTAACTGTCGTAGGCCATCCCCATCACGGCTCCCGATATCAGCATCCACATCAATGTGATCCATTGAGTATCGGGACTCATCGGAACATCTTGCCGAACAGGCCTTTACCGTTCTTGGATTGGGAACCGGGGTCCAGATATTGCAGAGAACTGACCGTTCCCTCGATAGATAGCAAACCGTCCTCCAGGCTAAGGTTTTTGATATGTAAATTGTGCCCCCGGATGGTCAGATGCCCAAGTTCAGTTTGCAGTAAAAATTCCTCACTGTCGAAGCTCTCCACATTGGAGACACCTGTCAGATCCAGCAGTTTCCGATTCTGCATACTCAGATGATGCTGTTTCGTTTTATTTTGCTCAACCATGGCATGTACCCCTCCTTCTTACACCTAGCTTATGGATCAGAAGTGCGGAATAGAACCAAGGGCGGATGAAACGAATGTCAGATAAATACGCATCAAAAAAACGCCCCTCCCTCTAGGGGAAAGGCGTTCCATTTCATGCCATGAATGGAAACAAAAGCATGTCGGGCATTCCTATTACCAGTTCAACCCATTATCCTTGGCGATCGGCTCTTCCTTAACCAAGGTGTAGAGGCTGCTTGCCTCGTCCTTCTTGGTACTCTCGGCAAGGCGTTCTACCTTTACGGTGACCAGCTTTTGACCGAACTGAACCGTCAGCTCATCGCCCACTTTAACAGCGGCGCTGGGCTTCGCTTCGCGCCCGTTCACCAGAACACGTCCCTGTTCAGAGACATCCTTGGCAACGGTGCGACGTTTGATCAGCCGAGAGACCTTCAGGAATTTATCAAGACGCATTATTTTACGGCTTCTTTAAGTTTGTTGCCTGCTTTGAATGCAGGAACGGTGGACTCAGGAATCACGATTTCATTCCCTGTTTGTGGGTTACGTCCGGTACGACCGGAACGTTTGCGGGTCTCAAAAGTGCCAAAGCCGATCAATTGTACTTTGTCTCCGCTGGCAAGTGCATCTGTAATCTCTCCCAAAAAGCCGTTCAATACGGACTCAACGTCTTTTTTAGTCAAACCGCTTTTGGTGGAAATGTTGTTAATCAGATCTGTTTTGTTCATTTTTAAAAGCCTCCCAAATTGAAAAAAAAGTATCTGCGAATTCATGGCAACAGATCTGCTGCCGCTGACTCCGCGCTAGGTTACTACACATGTATTCTGGCTTGGCATCTGAAATCCTGCCTTGGCCCTCGACTTTTTTCACATTCTGTCGGTCCTGCCCAAGAACAGTCTAAGTCCAATACCCGAAACAACCCTCCATTAATCACACAGTGATCATTGGCGTTGCTTCGACTAACATAATACACATGATGTTCCTAAGCAATTTGCATAATTCGATTCATCTCGCTCCCGGGTACAAAATATAGGCGAATAGAAGCATTTCGATCTATATCTTGCTGATTGGAAGACCGCTCTTTGGATTTATGCAAAATGCTCACTATGTGAATGATATCGGATCAGCGCTCAAAATGCCAGAACCCTTTACAATCCAGCCTTCTTCGCTGCCTGCCAGTATTCCTCCATTTCATCGACATTACTGTCTGACGGAGTTCTTCCCTGTTCACGCAGGCGCTCCTCAATATACTGGAAACGCTGAACGAATTTCCGATTGGTGGCGGCAAGTGCCTCCTCCGGATCTGTATCAATGAATCTAGCGACATTGGCAGCTGCAAACAGTAAATCGCCCAGCTCCAGCTTCCGTTCTTCAGCAGATTGGTTATGCTGCACTGCTTCTTTCAGTTCGGCCAATTCTTCTTCGATCTTAGCAAAGACACCCTCCACATCATCCCAGTCGAAACCAACCTTGGCCGCTTTCTTCTGCAATTTATATCCTTTCATCAAAGCAGGCAAGTCACGGGGAATACCATCCAGCACGGAGGTCTTCTGCAGGTCCTGTCCTTTACGCTTTTTCTCCTCTGCCTTCATCTGTTCCCAGTTTTGCAGTGCCTCATTCGCATCACCTGCCTGGTGTTCGCCAAAGACGTGCGGATGACGGAAAATAAGCTTGTCGTTCAATCCTTCGATAACGTCGTACACGTTAAACGTGCCAACCTCTTCTTCCATCTGGGAGTGCAGCAAAATCTGCAACAGGAGATCACCCAGCTCTTCCTTCATGTGATCGGGGTCATCTTCATCAATGGTTTCAATAACTTCATAGGTTTCCTCAATCAGATTTTTGCGAATCGACTGGTGGGTCTGTTCCTGATCCCATGGACAGCCCCCTGGACTGCGGAGGATATTCACAATTTCATGCAATCGTGCGAAGGAACGTCGACGAAGCGCGTCATCTGTATTTTTTGGCACATAGATCAGTGAAAGATTACCGTACCCTTCAATACGGTCCAGATCATGCAGTGGCACCTTGTGAATGATCTCCTGCCCCTGTACACCCAAGGCATGTCCAACAAATACCGGATAATCGTCAGGATAAACGTCCATCAGGCACAATTTTACGTCGGAAGCGGTAAACACATCGTAGACTTGCCCGATCAAGGTATGAAGCCGGGGTTGCACCAGTTCCATATTCAGACTGCTGGCGTCCAGAAGCTGAAAACCTTCAATGGGGTCGAATCCCAGACGAATGAATGCTTCATCCAGAAAACTCTCTCCGCCCATGATACGCAGCGAAATGCCCATCTGGGGGCAGCGCTCTTTCAGCAGGCGTACACTCGCTTCTGCAACCATGGGATGCCCTGGCACGGCATAAACGATCTCAGTGCCTTGTTCACCCGTGCGTGCGGCATCGATCAGCCGATCTGCAATTTCATCGTAGACTTCGGGAAAAGAAGCCTTAGCCTCATAGATAGCATCAAAAGATGTCATCTCAAGCCCTTCCTGCTTCAGATCATTCAACACGGGATGATCCAGTGTACGCACAAACAGCGTGGCCGCATGTTTCATTTTTTTAATAATCCCTACCGTCAGCTGGTCTGCGTCTCCAGAACCAAGACCAACTACTGTCAAAGCTGCACTCATCTTTGTAAACCTCCATCCGAACCATCCTGTTCCGACTTCCCCATCCCTGGATCGCTTTCGATGTGGATGAGCCATGAAGCAGAACAGCGCTCTATAATTACACGTATTATACCAGAATCAGACGTTATCCTATAATTGCATATTCCACGGCGCTGGATGTAGACTCCGCGGGGGTTTAGCGCAGCACACGCAGTCTGCGCAGCAGCTTGGCCAGAAGCGGCCCCAGCTTGGGCACGGCCGCCAGCTCTGCGGCGGTCAACAGCCCCGTGAGGGCCGCGGCCAGCACGAACACGGCCGAGCCTGCGGCTACGCCAAGCAGGCTCACGCCCACCGCGGCCAGCCTGCGTTCGGCCGCGATGCCGATGCCGCCGAGCGCTGCTTCGGCGGCCCAAGCCGTGCCTGCCGCCGCCAGGCTCATGGCGGCGATGACGAGCGCCGGCTTCGCCAGGACGGCGCCAGGGGCCGGGCGCATGGCGGTGAGCCGCGCCAGCAGCGCCACATTGAGGCCAGCCGCCAGCATATAGGCGACTGCGCCTGCCAGAGCCGCGCCGCTGATGCCCAGCGCCGGCACAAGCATGACGTTCAGCAGCGCCTTGACGCCTGCGGCGGCCAGCATGCTGAACGCGGGTGCGCGCACGGCGCCGAGGCCTTGCAGCAGCGCCGCCGCAATGATGCTGACGGTGCTGCCCGCAGCCATCAGCGCCATGTACCGCAGAGCTTCGGTGCCTGCGGCATCCCCGTACAGCATGCGGTTGATTGGCTCAGCCAGCACCGCCAGTCCCGCGGACGCCGCCAAGCCGATCAACCAGAACCAGCGCAGCGCAAGGCCTGCTTGCTGCCTCACTGCTTCCGGCCCGCCCTTGAGCCGGGCTTCGGCCATCGCCGGAATAAAGAGCACAGATAGTGACGTCGCAAGCATCGTCACCAGTTGAACTAACGGCAAGCCCCGATTGTAAATCCCGAAGGAGACCATGGATTGAAGCTCATCCAACCCTTCTCGTCTTAATAAACGGGGTACCGTAAAGGTATCCACCAGATTCATCAATGGCACGGCCAATGATCCGAGACAGACCGGAATGGCATAGATCAGCAGCGTCCGAATCCATTCGCTGTTGGAACGCCGTTCCACGGGAAGAAGGCTGCTCCCCCCGCTTCGGTGTTCCTTGGTTTTCTGCATTTGCTCAGCTGTGTCAGCATCTTTCTTAACAGTGAACTGTTCCCGATTTTTCCGTCGATGACGGTACATATAACCAAGCATGGCGACTAATCCGGCAATGCCTCCAGCCACCGATCCAAGCATGGCCCCAGCCGCGATGGTCTCCATCGAAGCATTTCGCCCCATGAGCCATAGTAAAAGCACGATCATCACCGTAACCCTGACCATCTGCTCCACCACTTGGGACACCGCTGTAGGCACCATTTGCTGCAAGCCCTGAAAGTAACCACGCAATCCTGTCATCACCGGTACGAACAACAATGCCATGGACGCTGCGCGAATGGAAGATACAACACTTCCATTACCAATAAGATCCCCGATAAAGGGTGCGCCTATATACATTAACAAAGCCAATACTAATCCAATTCCACCAAGCAGCATTGAGGATAAACGTACAATCCGCCTACCCTCCTCCGGCCTACCCATTGCATTCTGTTCCGCTACAAATTTGGATACAGCTACAGGCAATCCGGCAGCCGCGATCGTAATAAGAAGCATATAGAACGGGTACACCGTGTTGTAGATCCCAAAAACCCCGTCTCCGCCGAGATTTTGCAGCGGGATCTTCTGAAAAGCACCAATGATTTTGGATATAATAGCGGCAAACCCAAGCACAAAGGCGCCCTGAAGCAACCTTGAGCCTGTAGACGACTGTTTCATATGTCCCTCCTGCGTGTCCGTTCGTTCAAAGTATACTTAACTATTATACCTGTCTATAGGCACTCAGACTAACCCCTTAGGCAGAGCTTCCTTTTAGGTCATCACCCTGGATCTCGCCCAATCCCCAAAAAACGCAAAAACTCCTGGTTGCCCTCAGGGCACCAGGAGTTGATCTGCGGTTTATTGTTCCATCTGTTTACCAAGGAATCCAGCAGCTGTCTCAGACATTTTAACTTCCATCTGAGACATTTTCACTGATTCATCCTTGTTGAACAGGATAACCGTTCCGATGGGGTCACCACCAGAAATAATCGGGGCAATAACAAAAGAAGATAACGTCTCGTCATGATCTTTGCTAAGCTCATAAGACCCGTTGTTTGTCTCCAGGATCGTCTTGCGATTCTCCATGCAGCTCTCCAGCAGTGGCCCTACCTGCTTGTCCAGATACTCTTTCTTGGAACCACCTGCCACCGTAATAATGGTATCACGGTCAGAAATCATCGTTACATGACCAGTACTTTCATACAGGGATTCCGCGTATTCTTTGGCAAAATCACCAAGTTCGCCAATCGGCGAATATTTTTTAAGGATAACTTCTCCATCACGGTCCACAAAAATCTCCAGTGGATCGCCTTCACGGATACGTAACGTACGGCGGATTTCTTTTGGAATGACCACACGACCGAGGTCATCTATACGGCGGACAATACCAGTAGCTTTCATTTCACATGTTGCCCCACTTTCTCGAGAAGATTTTTCAACTACTGTTCCTTAATGGGTAGAGGAAAGTCCCAGAACGTTTAGTGTGATATCTTGACCATAGTATTCATCTGTTCCCATTTCCTTATACATGATTTGGAGAATATAGTTGTGTCAATTCTGCAGAAGGAGACCATATACCCATTTGGCAGCCCTGAATACAAATAGAAGCAAGAAGGAGGCCATAAGACCTCCCCTTGCTCCTCTGTATGGTTGTCCATATTTCAATCGTTCCAGATTTCATTAAGATGAAATTGAATCAGGAAACGTTCACGCCTGCGGTCTTATTTCCCGCTTGTGTCTGCACCTTCACCTGTTGTTGCATCTTTATCGGTTCCAGTTGTTCCTTCATCCTTTTTGGTATCTGTACCTTTGGTATCATCCGTTTTAGTTTCGGTTTTATTACCTTCCGTACCTGTACCGGATGTACCTTCTGTTTTGCCTTCTTCAGCTTTATCTGTTTTCGGCAGTTTCACTTCTTTAACTATTTTGTCCAATTCACTGTTCATGAATGTATCGATTTGGGCAGCAGCCAACTGACTTTTCAGCGTTTCTTTCTGCTCATCCGTCAATTTGCTGTAATCTGCTTCCGTACGGGATTCCACTTTCATCACGTGATATCCGTATTCTGTTTCAACAGGATCGCTGATTTTGTTCAACGGCAATGTTTTGGCAGCTTCCTTGAAGGCATCTACCCAATTGGCTACAGGAGTATTTTCATATAAACCGCCTTTTTCTGCGGAACCTGGATCTTCAGAGTATTTTTTCGCAACTTCAGCAAAATCGGCTCCGCCATCCAATTTCTTTTTAACTTCTTTTGCAATTTTAAGAGCATCTTCTTTCTTGCGCTCTTTTTGCGTTTTTGGATCTGTGAAGTTAATCAGTACGTGGCGAACGGAGGCGGTTGTAAACTGATCTTTGTTTTTCTCAAATTCAGCCTTAATCGCATCTTCAGTAACGCCTGTTTCCTTGTCTTTAATTACGGTCATGATGCGAGTCATGTAATCTTTGATGTTCTGATCCGTCAGGTTCTGAGCTTTTTGCATCTCGGTCCATTGATCGGCTTGAACAGAAGCTTTCATTTTGTCGAATTGTTCTGTTGCTGTTTTGGCACCAGCAGTCTTGGCTTCATCACTTGCTTTTCCACTCAAATATTCATATGCAACTTCCTGTTTCACCAGGTATTCCTTGAAATCATCCATATCCATCATTTGTGCATATTCCGGATAGAGGAATTTCATGACGCGTTGCTCCATGTCGAATTCATTGGCTGTAATGGTGCCGCCCTCATACGTAGCGACTACAGCACTTGTATCAGTCTTTTCCGGTGCTTTTGCTTCTTCTTTCTTGCCACATGCAGCAAGCAGTGATAAGGACAGTACTGCGACCATACTCACAGACAGTACCTTCCCTACTTTTTTATACTTTGCTAACATCCTTTAGTTCCCCCTTTGATTTAAAAGCACTTTTCATGGACTCCAGAAATTTCTCTACCAGCTCCATCAGTTGCTTGTCCCCAATCCCTTTGCCTTTGACATGAATAAGCATATGGGGTCCTTGTTCAAATTGTACACGTCTTTCGAACTGATTTCCAATGTGTGCGATCTTCGAGAGCTCAAAGGCATGTTCACGGCCTTCATAGAACTTCACCGTTAGGTCATCTCCTCGTTGAGAGATCGACTCTATGCCGTAGATTTTGCCATAGACTTTCAGTCTGGCAACTGCCAACAGATTGATCACAGCTTCCGGAAGATCACCGAATCGGTCAACCAATTCGTCTTCCAGTTCCATCGCATCGTCGAAGGAGGCAATAACCGCCACTTTTTTATAAATTTCAATCTTCTGAATGCTGTCATAGATATAATCTGACGGCAAGTACGCATCGATACTGAGATCCAGCGTGGTATTCCACTGATCGGACGGCACCGGCTCTTCGCCGAGCATGGTCACTTTGCGTTTGTTGATTTCCTCTGCAAGCATCTGAGAATACAGATCGAACCCGACGGACGCAATGAAGCCATGCTGCTCTGCTCCGAGCAGATTACCCGCACCGCGGATCGACAAATCGCGCATCGCGATTTTGAAACCCGAACCCAGTTCGGTAAATTCCTTGATCGATTGCAAGCGTTTCTCGGCAACTTCGGTCAATACTTTATCCCGTTGGTACGTGAAATACGCATACGCAATCCGGTTGGAACGACCCACCCGTCCGCGCAGCTGATACAACTGGGATAGCCCCATTTTGTCCGCATCATGTACAATCAGGGTGTTTACGTTAGGAATATCCACCCCGGTCTCGATAATGCTTGTGCTGACGAGCACGTCATATTCCCCGTCCAGGAAGTCCAGAATGGTTTTCTCCAGCTCTGTTTCCGACATCTGGCCATGTCCCACTCCGACTTTCGCTTCAGGTACCAATTCGGAGATCTCGGCAGCCATCTCCTGAATTCCCTGTACCCGGTTGTACAGGTAGTAGACCTGACCACCACGGGCCAATTCACGTTCAATGGCTTCCCGGACAAGCGCCTGACTGTGTTCAACCACATAAGTCTGTACCGGGAAACGATTCTCTGGAGGTGTCTCAATAACCGACAGATCCCGAACGCCCAGCATGGACATGTGAAGGGTACGTGGAATCGGCGTCGCTGTCAGTGTCAACACATCGACATTGGTTTTCAGCTTTTTCAGTTTTTCCTTATGGGTTACACCGAAACGCTGCTCTTCATCCACAATAAGCAGACCAAGGTCCTTGAACACCAGATCCTGCGATAACAATCGGTGCGTACCGATGACAATATCGACGGTACCTGCCTTAATGCCTTTGGCTGTCTCGTTTTGTTCCTTGCGGGAACGGAAGCGGCTAAGTACATGAATGTTAAAGGGATATCCAGAGAAGCGTTCACGGAACGTCTCATAATGCTGCTGCGCCAAAATGGTTGTAGGGACCAATACAGCAACCTGTTTCCCCTCAATAGCAGCCTTAAACGCGGCACGAATAGCAACCTCGGTTTTGCCGTAACCGACGTCCCCACACAATAAACGGTCCATTGGCCGGTTTTGTTCCATATCTTTTTTGATTTCTTCGATTGCACGCACCTGATCGCGTGTCTCGTCATACGGGAACATGTCCTCGAATTCCTGTTGCTCCGCAGAGTCTTTGTCGAAACCAAAACCTTTGGATGTCTGGCGTTCCGCATAAAGCTTGATTAGATCATCAGCAATATCCTGTACGGATGTACGGACTTTATTTTTAACCCGTGTCCACTCATTGCCGCCCAGCTTATATATTTTCGGCTCTTTCTCTTCGGAACCGACATATTTCTGAATCAGATCAATCTGCTCAATCGGTACAGACAGTTTGTCTCCACCCGCATAAAGAATATGCATGTAGTCCTTGTGAATGCCGCCAACCTCAAGTGTACCGATCCCGAGATACTTACCGATCCCGTGATTCTGGTGAACGACATAATCGCCCACTTTCAGCTCACTATAGGATTTAATCCGTTCGGCATTGTCCACATTGCGAATCGGTTTACGTACCTTGCGCTGCTTCTGGGAGAACATCTCGCCTTCTGTTACGACAGCCAGATGAATGGATGGCATTTCAAAGCCTGTCTGAAGGTTACCAATAAGCATTTCCGGCTCAGGGATATCATAATCCATGAGAACCCGGCGCATCCGATCGAGTCTTTCCTCACCGTTTGCCAGCATAAGCACTTGAACTCCAGCCTTCTGCCATCGCTCCATCTCTGCTTTGAGCACATTCATCTGACCATGGAAATCCTGCATTCCACGGCTGATAAAGTTCAGAATATTCTGGGGTTGAGTGTGAGGAACCTGCCGTAAAAAGATGGACATAAACAACGTCTGAAATGGACGCTCATATATCAGATCATCGCCATCCGCCGATAGATGCAGATCAGGAAGTGTTTTCCCGTTTTGCATCAGATGCAGATTCCACTCCGACTCATCCCGGTCCAGCTGTTTCGATGTCTCTGCGAGCCTTGCCGGCTCATCGAGTACAAGCAAGGTATCTTCCGGCATGTAGTCGTAAATCGTTTTATTTTCCGGATAGAGCGGTGAAATATATTTATACATTTCGGAGAAATATACATGCTCCCGCAACAGTTCAATCTCCCGATGAATTTCTTCACGCAGACGCAGCTTCGCCTGCCGGTCGGTCATCTTCTCCAGCTGTCGTTCAAGCAAAGTAACAGCTGCATCTGCAGCCTTCTCCATGCGTTCCCGGTCTGCAATTAGCTCTTTACACGGCAGTACCGTGACTTCTTCGATCCGTTCAATGGAACGCTGGTCCGCCGGGTCGAAGGTACGGATGGAATCAATCTCATCATCGAACAGCTCCACTCGATACGCGATGGATGATGTGACAGGATAGAAATCAATAATTCCTCCGCGAACACTCATCTCACCACGTGATTCAACACGCTCCACACGCTCATATCCGAGCTTCACCATCTCTAGCAGGAACGAATCCAACTCAAGCGTGCTGCCCTGTTTAATTGTAATCTGGGCATTAGCCATAACTTCAGGAAGCGGAACATAACGCCGTACCCCGGAAAATGGAATAACAACAACGCCCCTAAACCCCTGGGCGCAACGGACTAATACATCAATACGCTGACCCAATGTTTCCGGACTGGAAACAGCGGCTTCAGCGGCAACAAGCTCATTGGCAGGGTAGAGCAGTACCTGATCAGGTGAAAGCGCTTCCTGTAAATCTTCTGCAATTTTTTGTGCGGAAAACATATTATGTGTCACAACGAGCAGCGGTCGGTTCATTTCCTGATGTAGGGCAGCCAGCATAATCTGACGCGCCGATCCGGATAAGCCCGAAACCAATTGCTCTTTCATGCCGGATGTAATGCCGGCCGTAATGGACCCGAAGTCCGGATCTTTGGAAAAAGCCTGTATAAGTGCTTGTAACAAAAGGGGCACCTCTCTTATAACTTACTTGAGTATCTCACACCTGCGTGCAGGTTCACCAATATAAAATTGGATACAAATTCCTTTTTGTCCTGTTTCATCATAAAGGATTCATCGCTACTTTGCCACATCCGTTTGATGTGGCTCGACCGTCATTTGAGTATAGACTGCTTTCATCCCAACTGAAAAGAAGCCTCAGCAGTCTGCCAAGGCTATAAAGGGGGAGCGGTATTCCGCAGCCCCCATCATCTGTCATCGGTTCTTGCTGCATCGCGAGCTACTATTGGAGCGGACTCGCAAGCAGACTGAGCTCAGGATTAAGCTCCAGAGCTTCCTTGCAATAATCACATGTAATCCGGACGGTAATATCGCCACCGGAATTATACGCTATTATATCCCTCCGCTCGTCGGGGGTCAAGAAATGAAAGCCCAATTGCGCTTCCGTTATCCGGGCAGAATCGATTCGTCCAATAAAAGTACGGCAATGCCTGCACACATAATTCACTGACATGTTTATGCCTCCTGAACATGGTTTTATACGTCCAGTATGCCCATTAAGACTGAATTGAACCCGAATCTTGATCATTTTTCCAGTGTCAATCGCTGCGGTCATCCGTTGAACTTGGCCATGGTTTGTTCAAACGTGTGATCCAGACTGTACTCCAATGCATCGCAGGTCTGTTCAATCGTTTGATCAAGAGCTTCCTTTTCATTCTTCATAAACTTCGAAAGCACGTAGTCTACAATGGCATGTCCTGGTTCGGGTCTGGATATTCCCATCCGTACCCGGTTAAACTGCTGTGTACCGGTATGCTGAATAATGGATTTGATTCCATTATGGCCACCTGCACTGCCTTGGTAACGCAATCTGACCTTGCCTGTTTCTGTGTCCATATCGTCATAGACGACAATCAGGTCTTCCAGACTAACTTTATAAAAATCCATATAGGCCCTTACCGATTCACCGGACAGGTTCATAAACGTCATCGGTTTAATCAGCACGGTTTTGACGCCGCCGATTACCCCTTCTCCAATCAACGCCTTGCACTTGCTCTGCGTAATCGAAATGCCATGCCGATCTGCCAGTCGATCGAGTGCCATAAATCCAATATTATGACGGGTTTTGGCGTAATTCGGGCCCGGGTTCCCGAGGCCGACAATCCACTTCATCTCGTTCCCTCCTTTGGATCCGCGTAAGGTGAAGCATAGACTTCGAATGTTATATTTCATATAATATCAACAAAGTGAGATTCGAATTGGTTATATAATTTGAACGATTATTACACCTAATCACTTCGATTGCAGTACCATCTTTTGATCGCTCTTATCCCCAGATTTTCTTTATTCCCTTAATCCAAGGGTAAAATCCGGTGATAGCATATGCTTCCGAAGTAGCTTTCTTGCAGAAAGCTTTCAGGCGTACGCTCCGCTTCTTCAGATTGGTTCTGCACTCTCCGTTTTGGTGTAAACGTCAGTTTCAACTTATATAGTGTTTACAGCTTTTATTCATCAACCCAGGAAGGTGAGCGGGTTTTGCGCGAAGACAACGGACAACTGACTCAACATAGCGATTTCATCTATCATCTGGAATATCACGTACCTGTACAGGTATATGACCGCGACACCCATATTGAGATTGGACTTATCACCCGTTTCGATAATCAATTTGTCGAAATTGCCGACACTCTTTTTCATCGGCGCAGGTTCCGGTTCATCTCCCGTCCCGGATACTAGACATTCGGCAGGCACTGTTTCACTTCCAATATAACGGCACGCCGACAGGGGTTACATTTTCCATTGATCCGGAAAACGTAACCCCTCTACTACTTTATGCAGACATCCTTATTCAATTTCAAACAGCTTGCTGATTGATAATTCCTCATGAACCCGGATAATAGCTTCTCCGAGCAACGGTGCTACGGACAACACTTTAAGTTTGCTTGTCGGATTGGCATGCGTAATCGGAATGGTATCCGTAACGATGACTTCCTTCAGTGGAGCATTCTCCAAGCGTTCCATCGCAGGTCCGGATAATACCGGGTGAGTACAGCATGCGTAGACTTCCTTCACGCCGCCTTCCATCAGAGCATTCGCTCCCAATACAATCGTTCCCGCTGTATCAATGATATCATCGATCAGGATTGCTGTTTTGCCTTCGATGTTACCGATAATGTTCATCACTTCGCTGACATTCGGCTCCGGACGACGTTTGTCGATAATTGCGAGCGGTGCATTCAGAAAGTCCGCCAGTTTCCGAGCGCGTACTACGCCGCCGTGGTCAGGCGAAACTACAACTGGATTTTCAATCTGTTTCGAGCGGAAATATTGAGCCAAAATCGGCACGCCGAGCAGATGATCGACCGGAATGTCGAAGAATCCTTGAATCTGCATCGCATGCAAGTCCATCGCGATTACACGGGTTGCACCCGCTTTTTCAATCAGGTTGGCAACCAGTTTCGCTGTAATCGGGTCACGCGAACGTGCCTTGCGATCCTGTCTTGCATAGCCATAGTACGGAATAACGACGTTAATCGTCTTGGCAGATGCCCGTTTGAGTGCATCAATCATCACGAGCATTTCCATCAGGTTGTCATTAACCGGCAAGCAAGTTGACTGCACAATGTAGACGTGACAGCCCCGAACACTCTCAGAGAGCTTCACTTGGATCTCACCATCACTAAAGCTAGTTGTGTGAGATTCACCCATAGGAATTCCGATATAATCAGCAATTTGATGGGCAAGCTTGGGGTTAGAATTGCAAGTAAATATTTTTAATTTCGAATCAAAATAAGTCATAAAATAAAAACCCTCCGTGCTGGTTCATTGGAATCTATAAGCGTCTGCGACATGTCGGCACCTCCCGATGATCGGAAGGCAATCTTAATATCAATACCCCTTATTCGGGTTTGGCATTTTGTTTTTTAGCTTTGGCACGCCCGCGAATTTTCTCCGCATATCCAGGTTTGTTCTCCTGGCGTGGACGGGCAATCGCGAGATCGTTCTCTGGAACAGAGTGGGTAACAGTAGAGCCCGCAACAACATATGCGCCCTTACCTACTGTGACAGGTGCAATCAGATTGACATTGCTGCCTACGAACGCATCATCCTCAATCGTCGTTACAGCTTTATTATATCCATCATAATTCACCGTTATTGCCCCGCATCCAACATTTACATTTTTTCCTACTTTGGCATCCCCAATATAACTGAGATGAGATACTTTGGAGCCTTCATCAATTGTAGCATTTTTCACTTCGACAAAGTCACCGATTTTTACTTTACGGCCCAATATGGTACCTGGACGCAAATAAGCAAATGGACCTACGGTTGATTCCGAACCTACCTCTGCCTGTGACAATACAGAATGCTTGATTGTAACCCCATCCTGAATAATGCTGTCTTCCACATCTGCCTGAGGACCAATATGGCAAGCTTCACCAATGGAAGTGGTGCCTTTGAGTATGGTTCCCGGATACAATACTGTATCTGATCCAATGGTAACATCTGCCCCGATATATGTCGATGCCGGATCGATGATTGTAACACCGTTCAACATATGTTTTGTCGCCAAACGTTCACGCATGAACGCTTCTGCTTGTGAAAGAGCAAGTCGATCATTAACTCCGATGGATTCTGCGATGTCATCCGACATATAAGCTTCCACCACTTCCCCATCATTACGGAAAATGCCAACAACGTCAGTGAGATAATACTCACCTTGAGCATTCTCGTTCGTTACTTTCTCCAGTGCAGCGAACAATTTGGCATTGTCGAAGCAGTATGTGCCTGTGTTGATCTCGTTCACAGCATCTTCCTGCTCTGTGCAATCCTTTTGTTCAACAATACGCTGTACAGAACCATCTTCTCCACGAATCACGCGGCCATACCCTTTGGGATTGTCCAAATGGGCCGTTAGTACCGTCGCCGCTGCTCCGCGACTCTCATGAAGTTTCATCAGACCTTCCAGCGTCTCGCTGGTCACCAGTGGTGTATCTCCACAGACGACAATGGTTGAGCCTGCTTCTCCGCCGAGCAAAGATTTAACCTGCTTCACAGCATGTCCTGTTCCCAGTTGTTCAGCCTGAAGAACATATTCTGCTCTGGAACCCAAAAATGACTGCACCGCTTCGGCACCGTGACCGACCACGACGACACTACGTTCAACGCCTGCGCGAAGAGCTGCATCCAGCACGTGACCCACCATAGGTTTACCGCATACGGGATGCAGTACTTTGTACAATTTTGATTTCATCCGTTTGCCTTGCCCTGCCGCAAGAACAATTGCCATTCTTTTCAAAATTTACGACCTCCTGTTCTGAATACCCCCATCGTTGGACCTCGCCTTTATATATCCGATGAGTACCGTTCAGCCGGCTCTGCGCCGGTCTTGTTCATCGCCTGCTGTCTCTGTAATCACGCGTAACAACGCGGACACCTACGAATCGTGACCTATATGTATACGCCGTGTACCTGCGAGCTTAACCGAATCCCATGATTCCTAAGATGCCGCCCTGTAACCAAGCGCACGCTGCGCTTTTTTGTTCTTTCAACATTTTGCAACAATCCGGCTGCAAATGTTCTTCTATGAATAAACTCAATACTGAATATATCTTATTCCGGTCAAAAAGAAAAGAGAGCCATAAGACATGGCTCTCTTTTCCTTCGAACCCCAATAATGTTCTCAGGCACCTTCTTCAATGACTTCTTCCTCAGTTGCAGCGCGATCGTATTCAGTCAATACAGCTGCCTGAATCTTCTCACGAGTACCGGAAGAGATCGGGTGGGCGATATCACGGAATTCTCCGTCAGGAGTCCGCTTGCTCGGCATAGCAACAAACATTCCGTTGTTACCATCAATGACACGAATGTCATGAACGACGAATTCGTTATCGATGGTAATGGATGCGATAGCCTTCATTCTCCCTTCCGAGTTAACACGGCGGAGTCTGACATCCGTAATTTGCATGTGTGTGTTCACCACCTTTTTCCATCAGAACTTGGTGTATAATTCCACACAGCCTATACGAACTCCTTCTTTTTATAACCATAAAAATGTCCTAATTTCAGGAATTTTTTTATTTAATACACAATTCGACAATGTTAGTGCCAGGTCGATGGAAAAGAACTTTTCCCGACATGTAATTCGTCATGATTCTACAGGTCAAAATAGTTGCCAGGCTTAACGGAAATATGTCTGCTCTTGGCATCCACAGCTGTCAGTTTCGCCAGAGACACGTAATCCGTCAGGAGTCTTTCTTCGGAATCGACCGATCCGGATTCTACCAATACCCCTACTCCGGCTACCGATGCATTAAACTCGGCCAATAGGTCGATCATCCCCTGCACAGTGCCTCCAGCTTTCATAAAGTCATCCACAATGAGCACTTTGGAGTGTTCGCGCATCGCCCTGCGGGACAGGGACATGGTGTGCAGACTTTTATGAGATCCGGAGACATAATTGATACTTACGGCTGATCCTTCCGTAGCCTGATGGTCCCTGCGCACGAGCACAACAGGCAGGTTAAGCTGGGCTCCGGTCGCATAGGCGAGCGGAATGCCTTTGGTCTCAACCGTCATGACCACATCAATATCCATATTGCCAAAGGCTGTTGCAAAAATCTTGCCGGCTTCGTTCATCAAAGCAGGCTGTCCTAGCAGGTCGGACATGTACAGGTATTCTCCGGGCAGAATCCGGTCGGGTTGCGCGAGCTGGGTAGAAAGTCGTTCGGCAAAACCGAGTGCCAGTTCTCTAGACACCTTTGGAATCCATTTTACTCCTCCGGCTGCCCCAGCCAGTGTATGCAGTTCTCCCGAACCACCTTCTTCGAACACTTCCTTGATAATCGCCAAATCTTCGCTGATCGAAGATTTCGCGGCTCCATAGCGTTCGGCAAACGTGGTCAACGGAATAACCGTATGTGGTCTAGACAATAAGTACTGCGTCATTTCAACCAGCCTTGCGCTTCGTTTTAATTTCTTCACAGAGATCCATCCTCACGATCACGGAAAACATCCAAATCCGAATAATTATATAAAAATATACCACCTTTATACGTGTTTGTACATTATAAAAGCGAATTTTAAGTCAGCATGCGTACAGCATATACTTCTTTACAGAAGCCCCGTAGGCCATTATAGATCCGTGCAACCTTGGACTCCTTGGAGACCAGACCGAACACCGTTGGTCCACTGCCTGACATCAATACTCCGTCTGCTCCCAATCGGGTCATAGCATCCTTCAGATGCTGAACCTCCGGATACAGCTTCAACGTCACATCTTCAAGCACATTCCCCATTTGCGCACATACTTCAACAAAAGACTGGTTGCGAATGGCCTGTTCCATTTTTGCCGCGCTTGGGTGACGAACAATCTTGTCGCTACGAAAACGTCCGTACACATCCGCTGTAGACACATTAATTGGCGGCTTGGCCAAGATCACCCAACATTGAGGAGGATTAGGCATCGGTGTCAACTTCTCTCCACGACCTGTGGCGAGCGCTGTTCCTCCAGTGATGCAGAAAGGTACATCCGAGCCCAGTTCGGCTCCAAGCTCTTGCAGCTCTTGATCCGGGATGTTGAGACGCCAAAGGCGATTCAATCCCCGCAGCGTTGCTGCCGCATCACTGCTGCCCCCAGCAAGTCCAGCAGCAACAGGGATTTTTTTGTCCAAATGAATATGGACTCCGCTCCTCACGTCATATCGCTCTTTGATGAGTCTGGCCGCCTGAAAGGCCAAATTCTTCTCATCCAGCGGGATATAACCCGCCTGACTGGAGATAAAAATGGTGTCCCGAGGCAGCTCAGACATCTCCAAACGATCGGCAAGATCGACCATGGTCATGATCATCTCAACTTCATGGAATCCATCTCTTCTTTTATGTAAAACGTCCAGCATCAAGTTAATTTTAGCAGGCGCTTTTTCGTAAATTTTCAAGGCGTTCACCCGTCCTCACCTTTTCCCTAAGACAACTTAACATATTATATCAAAATGGGGCTGTCAAGTCATTTCTATTCCGCATAGATGGGGAAAAAGCGAGGCGATCCTACCGGATTGCCCCGCCCTCCAAACCGATGGACCCGGATTACGATTTGCGTGCTGCTTGTTCAGCAAGTTGAATGGCCCGTTTCACCATATTGCCCGCATCCTTCGCTTTGATTCCGCCCCAGCCTTCCTCTTGAACGGTATCATAGAAACCCAGGTCTTTCGCAAGCTCGTTCTTGAGTTCATCCGACATTACACTTCTTCTTCTCCGGCTCATGGATGGTCCTCCTCCAAATTGGTTTAATTCATGATAAGTGCTTTAGACCCTGCCATTACATCAGACCAAGTTCATTTTCCTTGAGTACTTTGGAAAACACCTTGAGCCTGTTCA
This sequence comes from Paenibacillus sp. NPDC056933, assembly GCF_042674385.1. NCBI lineage: Bacteria > Bacillati > Bacillota > Bacilli > Caryophanales > Paenibacillaceae > Paenibacillus > Paenibacillus sp. NPDC056933. Next base: position 48,411 of record NZ_JBHUQN010000010.1, read on the forward strand.
AATAGTATGCCGCTTCCTCTCCCTTGTCATTCCTGATCCTATATGATTTCAATTCATCGAGTGTGGCTGTTTGAAAATAAAAAAAGCGATCTGCCTCAAGGGCAAATCGCCGTAATCCATACTTACGTCTCCAAGTAGGAGCTATGCGTCTGGCTGCCTGGATCAAATACCATGACTTCCACCGATTCCGTAAGTATATCCGCATAACTGTAAGATACTCGCTTGAAAGTTTCTTGCTCCTCATCAAGCTTGACAATAAAAACAGAAGGGTACGTTTCTTCCAATACACCTGTACGCTCAATGGTCTTACGACGGCCACCATTAGCCCGCAGCATAATTTTCTGACCAATATGTGCGTCGAGATTGCGCTTGATATCCAATAGCGTGTTTTTAGCCATTGTAGACGACCACCTCTTTTCTTGTCCATTATACTGGATTTTACAGTCATTGTCAAATCAAAACTAATTATTATATCAGTATCAAAAAGTTGTTGTCAATGAATTTTTTTACGAACAAAAAAAGCCCCTAAATGGGACTTTATTCTAACTTCATCAGACAGCTGACGGATTCACCTTTAGGGTGGATAAATCGTTTAATCCCGGCAGTCCTACTCGATAACTTCCCCGTGTTTCTACACCCCCGACGCCCTGGCTACCACTGATCGTGTTATGCAGAACATCATTCATGTTTACTGTTTCCCGCACCGATGTAAAGGCTGCCTTGGCTGCCACATAGACCGGGTCAAGGGCATGAATGAGAATTCTGCCTGGTGAACTGGCAAAGTTCGCTCCAGCCCGAAGCAAGGCCTCAAAGTGGGACTGACAGGCCCCTGCAACAATGGTGAGTGCATCCAGATGACGTTCATATTGCCTTGCCACCTGAATGGCTGCTACAAAATTCTGTGAATTCTTGTAACTGCCCAAGCTATATAAGTCATAAGGCTGACGTGTCTTTAGTACCCCATCATGGCCCGTAATGACGACGATATCCGGACGTACTTTAGGAAGGAGCCGGTACAATGTATCCGCCATCGCTGATTCATGTACATATTGACCCTCTGCGGGAACACGAAGTTGCTCGTAAAGGTTCATGCTTTTTTTCAAATAATTCGGGTCTCCATCCAAATGCAACACTTTGCCTGGCATCTCGAAATAAGCCGGGTCCTGCTGAACAGACCATTCTTGAATTAAGCCTTCACGATTACGTTCTGCCTGTTCCATCCGATTCTGTTGCAGGCGTGAGAGCGTCTGATGGGCCTTTACATGTGCCTGCCGGGTCTTAGCACTCTGCGGTTCAAATGGAACCTGTATCAAATCGTCCACAGGGGAATCAGCCAGCAACCGGAACTCGGTCCCTTTAATGACCGCAGCATCCAACTGAAGGCGTTCCACCCGGAAAGTCACATCTCCGCCGTATGACTTCCGAACGACCAAGTCTCCGATATTCATCAACATAATCACCTCTACCCCATCGTATGGGCAAGGACCCGGATTGGTTCATCCGAATTTTACAGAGCTTGGCGTACCCCGGCTTCCCACATCACGGTGCTGAGCGTTGCGTATTCCTGCAAACTTAAGGTTTCCCCCCGCCTTGAGGGTTGAATACCAGCCTGTTCCAGCAGCTGATCAGCCTGGTCTCTGTTCTCCTTCGTAAAGAAGCGGGCCTTCAGATTGTTGGAGATCGTCTTTCTGCGCTGGGCAAATGAAGCCTGTACCACTTCGAAATAGTGTGCTTCGTCCGGAATCTCCACTGGTGGTTGCTCACGAACCTTTAACTTGATCACAGCCGATTCCACATTAGGTTGCGGAATAAAGACCGTAGGTGGCACGACACAGACCAATTCCGGCATACTGTAGTACTGGACTGCGATACTCAAACTTCCATAGTCCTTAGATCCTGGTGCAGCAGCCATCCGCTCAGCCACTTCTTTTTGAATCATGACCACAATGCTATCCACAGGCAATTTCTCTTCCAGCAGCTTCATCATGATTGGCGTCGTTACATAGTAAGGCAAATTGGCTACAACACTCACCTTATCTACCGATGCAAAGTCCGTGCGGAACAACTCCGCCAGATCCAGTTTCAATACATCCCCGTGATGCACACGAACGTTCGGATAAGGCTGCATCACTTCGCCCAAAATGGGCAGCAGTCGCTGATCAATCTCTACAGCCGTTACAGGGCCGGCTACCCGAGCCAGACGTTCTGTAAGTGCTCCAATACCAGGTCCGATCTCAAGTGCTCCCTTGGTCTCGTCCAAATCGGCAGCATTTACAATCTTGTTCAGTATATTTTGATCGATCAGAAAGTTCTGACCCAAGCTCTTTTTAAAAGAGAATCCGTGTCTTTGAATAATTTCTTTGGTTCGTTTCGGTGTTGCAATCTCAATCGTTTCGTCCATGCCCTTCATACGCTCACAATCCTTCACGTTCAATTTGCGATAATGCTTCGGAGAATTCTTCCCGGGTAATCTGAAATACACTGAGCCGCTTGTGAAACTGCTTGCCATTACAATATCCAATGCCGAGCAGATTGCCCATCTCCATACGACGTGCAGCAGCCTGTGGATGCACAATCAGTCCTGCCGCGATGAGATCCTCCCAATCGATCAGGCTCGGTGCACCTTCATATGACGTATGAACACGTGCCAGTGCATGACGAATAGCTTCCGGTGAGGCATTCTCTACCCCGATGTCCCCTTTGCGCGTAGCATCAGCCTCGGGTATAAAAGCATGCTTGCAACCCGGTACTTTATTGGCAATGATTTTGCGAATCCGTTCACCCGCATGATCCGGGTCTGTCAATACAATGACGCCACGTCTCTCTTGGGCAAGTGCAATCCGCTTTAGAATGCGCTGGTTGATGGCCGACCCGCCGGTCTCAATTGTATCTGCCTGAACCGCCCGTCGAATAGCTACGGTGTCGTCACGGCCTTCCACCACGATCACTTCTTTTATCATGTTCCATTTCTTCCTTTCTAACGCAAAAAGAAGAGGAATATCCTCTTCTCTGCCAAACGGCGGGGAGACTGATATCAGCCCCCTCCGCCGCATATTCCGCATGAATCATTCATGCAACTATTTTATAGCATTCCCATTTCAAAGTAAAACGATTTTAGTTCGCTTCCGGCTTCACCGGTCCGATCACATATACCGTCTTGCCTTTCTTCCGTCCGAAGTTCAGGGCATGCTTCACACTATCATAATACACATCAATTTTGTGGCCTTTAATGGCACCACCTGTGTCTTCCGCACGACGGAAGCCAAGGCCTTCAATATATACCCACCATCCGATTGGAATGACTTTGGGATCAACTGCAATGGTACGTCCTTCAGTTACGCGGGTACCCGATGCAGTTTTTGTACCAATACCGGGCTCTTCGGAAGAGTATGCCGTCATGGATACATTTTTAAGGATCTTGGAATATTTAAAAGAAGTGCCTGAGACGGTAATGACTTTGCTGCCCGAGGCAGCGGTTTTCTTCGAGTTCGTGGTTGTTGCCTTTTTGGTTGTGGAAGTCTGCGCGGATACCGTCTGAATCACCGGCTCTTTCACAACTGGTTTTGCTTTGGTACCAACAGCGATCACTTTATCGACGCGATTCGTTGCAATCGATTTGCCCACCATTTTTTTGGAGACCAATTCTCCGTCCTGAAACACCTTTTCAATATGCTGTACAATGGTGCCTTCTTTACCACTCACAACGACACGATTATCGCCTTTGTACAAGCTGGGATCAGCCGTTTTGATCACTTTGTAAGCAATCGGCTGTTTCACGTCCACTGTACGCTTTGTTACACGCACTACACGGATTTTCATATCCGCTTCAACAGTGGTTCCAAGCGCCGGATACACTTTATCCTCACTTGCAATTTGAATACCTGATTTTTGAATTGCTTCTTGTACCGATGAATCGGTTGTATACAGTGTCTTGGTGTCTCCGTCTGCCGTAATTTTAACTGGAACGGCCCGCTCAATAACGATGCGGTCTCCATCTGCGATTGCCCCGTTTAAGGGCATGGATACCTGATCGTGAGGGCTGACTGTGATTGATTGCTCCTCCAGCATTTCCTGAAGCATTCCTGTACGAGTCTCTACCGCTTGAGCTTTGCCATCAATAACCAGTGAAATTTGTTTCCCGGCCTGACCGTAAACGACTAACAAGATCATGATTGTAAGCGCAATTGAGAAAATCGCGATCAATGCCATTTGACGCAAGTTCTCATGCTTCCACCGCAACGCGAAAGACTTACTGGATGATCGTGACTCATGGGTCTCTTCTGGTTGGAATGTGCCCACTTCTCCGTCCTCCTTCATAGCCTCGCCGTCTTAAGTAATGCATGATGTCTTTGACGCGACTATACCAAATTTTCTACAGAACACAGGTCGGACCAACATAACCGGTTCTGCACCATGAACCACTCTTCGCAACATGATGTCATCCTCCTGAATACTTACCGTATGATGACCGCATTTCTTTTATTCAAAAACAAAAAAGCCAAAGAAAGAGTTTAAGAGGAACTCTTTCGTGGCTTCCGAATGATTTTGAATATCGGAAATTCATGCACGAGGTTGCCTCTCTTTTTCCGCTTGCGAGGTTAGCTGTCGGGTTCGGGCGAAAGAGAGCCGCCCTATCTCCGGTCATCCGCTCATGGCGGACGCCCTTGAATTCACCCCGAGACCCAAAGAAGAAATCAAATATGGCTTCGCAAAGGTATTCACTGTTTTGGGTCAGCGAATATTGCGCATCAGCTACATTCACCGATGTTTAAGCCCTATTGGTTCCCCCGCTCTCCGTTAACGGAGACTCAGCGAGACTGATTCATGAAAGTAATGTTGTTTCATCGGAAAGTGTCCCTTTTGTTCATCCCCCGAACATCTGTCCAATTTTCCGCACAACAATTCACTGAAAAGATGATATCGTGTTTCTATGCATGTTGTAAAGCGTTGTTCAAGTACGTTTTTCTAAATATTTGGTTAAAATATTGTAATATTCTTGATTTATTTGGATCAAAAAGCAAATTAACTCCGTCTAACTCACTTTTTTACCCCTTTTGCTCGATATTTTAGCGAATTCCAAATCGTTCCATGGCATTTTTGGTGGTTATTGCAGCAATTTCCTCTATCGAAATGCCTTTAATTTCCGCAGCTGCTTCTGCAACCAGACGTACATGCGCTGTCTCATTTCGTTTCCCTCGATACGGGTGAGGTGTCAAATATGGTGCATCCGTCTCGATGAAAAATCGGTCCATCGGAACCTTCTCAAGTACTTCCTTTGGCTGTTTTGCATTTTTGAACGTGATGGGCCCTCCAAAGGAAAGATGAAATCCCAAATCCAGGCACATTTTTGCCGTTTCCCAGCTGCCAGAGAATGAATGCATGACACCGCCAACTTCTCCAGCCTTCTCTTCACGTAGAATCTTCACAATATCCTCGTGCGCATCCCGATTGTGAATGACGATTGGCATGTTCAACTCTCGAGCTAGTCCAATCTGTTGTCGTAATACGCGATGCTGTACCTCCTTCGGAGAAGTGTCCCAGTGATAGTCTAGACCAATTTCACCGATAGCTACCACCTTTTCATGCTTGCATAAAGATGCAATCCATTCCAGATCACCTTCCTGCATTGTGATTGCATCCACCGGATGCCAACCTACCGCAGCGTATATAAAATCATAGGTTTCGGCCAGCTTCATCGTAGTTGGAATAGTCTCCCGGTTAAAGCCCACGTTAATCATGCGACCAACGCCCGCATCTACCGCCCGCTGAATCATATCCTCGCGGTCTTCGTCGAATTGTGGTGCATCTAGATGAGTATGTGTGTCGAACAACATCATTTTGTATTGCTCCCTTCATGTCGAATAAAAGACTCTCTCTTTTCAAATATCTTTGCAAATCTTGACTTGACTTCATTGATTGCAATATAGATCAAAGCTATGTTCTACATTTAATTCCAGTGTCAATGAGCACAACATATAGATTAAGAAAAACTTTTACATCTATATGTTGCTGATCTCTAGATTTTAGGGTTGTATTCTAATTGCTCATATTACAAAATTATGTCGATCTACATGTACTCTCCATTAAAGCAGATTACTGTATCATGAAAATAGCTCTTATAGAAAGCCTTTCGCCTATAGACTCATGAACAGCTTTGCACCTCATTAATGTGAGAAATAGGGGCGTATATGAGAAGGTAAATCATGAATAATTGCATCTACCTTATTTTGCGGATAGTACATGTGATGTTTTCCCCGATGAAGACCACTGATTGACCGGACAATGTCGGAAACCTCTGACAACTCATGTAACTTGTCTTGTCGATCCAGCAGTAAAATCTGTTTGTCCGTCGATTCATCTGGACGAAACACATCATACGGATTATCCGATGGAAAATCAATTTCAAGATCATATTCGGGATTGAGGCCAGCAAGGGTAAAGGCTTCCCGAATCTCTTCCATCATGTTTACGTCGATCTGTTCAATCTCTACATACTTATATAATTTGCGATCCATGAAACGTTCGCACAACTCACTTAGAACAGCATCGTCCTCTTTACGCCACTGCATAAATGCCGTCTGAATTAAAGCTTCGTCCAGCTGTAAGTATTCATCCACCGATATCGTTCCATCGAATAACTGGGGCAGGGGATCAATCATGAAGCGGAATTGAAAATGTTGCTGGATAAGACTTTTCGCCCGTTTAAATATTTGCCGCAATATGATTTCCGAACTTCGGGTAACCGGATGGAAGTATATTTGCCAGTACATCTGATATCTGGACATCAAGTAATCCTCTACGGCGTGCATGCCCGATTCCTTAACTACGATTCGTCCGTGATATGGACGCAGCATACGCAGGATACGGTCAAGGTCAATTGTCCCATAATTTACACCAGTAAAATAGGCATCCCGAAGCAAATAATCCATGCGGTCTGCATCAAGCGGACTGGTGACCAGATTAACAACAATAGGCTGCTCATATGTTTTTTGAATTACCGAAGCGACTTTCTCAGGAAAATCAGGTGCATACCTTCTTAAGATCGCCCCTACTTCGGTATCACCTGTAATGATACGACAGGTCCAATCCTCATGATTCATATCGAACGCTTCTTCTATGGAGTGAGAGAACGGCCCATGCCCAAGATCATGCAGCAATGCTGCGCAAAGGGCAACCGTCTTTTCCTCCTTCGGCCAATCGGAATAATGACTTCTTTCGAATTGGGAGATGATTTTACGCGTAATCTCGTAGACACCCAGGGAATGGGAGAACCGACTGTGCTCTGCCCCATGGAAAGTAAGATAAGATGTTCCCAATTGGCGGATACGACGCAATCTCTGAAATTCAGGCGTATTGATCAACTGCCATATAATCGGATCTTGTACATGGATATAATTATGTACTGGATCTTTAAACACCTTTTCTTCCGTCAAACGCTGTTCCATGTATATTCACTCCTTTATTATCTATTATATTTGTCGCTTTTCAGTATAGCGAACCAACGATTCGACACCATTTGACGAATCGTGTCGAATAAGGTAGTTTTAACGTTTTCCAAATCGACAAAGCTGACATTGATGTTTAAATACGAAAAATTGCTGCCAATCCCTTGCCATCCCTATTATTATAAAAAATAACCTTCATTTTAAGCTAATTTTAAGGTTGACTGTTTTGGGAATCGTTGGTATGATGAGTATCATAAAACATAAAATAATGTCGAATAATGACAATGATAGTTAGCTGAGAGGAGCACTGATTATAATGATGAAATCAACAGGTATTGTAAGAAAAGTGGATGAACTGGGACGGGTAGTTATTCCAATTGAGTTGCGCCGTACGCTCGGTATTGGTGAAAAGGATGCTCTTGAGATCTATGTGGACGGCGAGCGCATCATGTTGAAAAAATACGAGCCCGCTTGTATCTTCTGCGGCAATGCAGAGAACGTTACTTACTTCAAAGGTAAAATCGTTTGTAACGAATGTATTTCCGAAATCCCTGCACCTGTGACAAAATAAGAAAAACCAGATATAATGGACTTATCCAATTGTTATTTCTAACCTTTTTATATTCCTTATTGACCTTCCCGGTGTGAAACCCACCGCTGGAAGGTTATTTTTTGCCTTGATATTGGTTTCATTACCCAAAGGTCAATATCAATCGTGTTAACTCCCCGGGGAGGGAGAGCGAGCGGCCAATGTATTTTCTACATTTTTAAATTCCACTCTGCTCATTTTAATATTCCATTAAGGTTGGTTATAAGGTTCTTCTCAGGTTATATTCCCCAGCACAGAAGAGATTCAAATATCCATTAGAGTCTGTTACTCAATTAAGGCATTGTACACGTCGCGTTTGGCCAAACTGCGATCTGTTGCTGTTTTCTTCATTGCATCTTTGCGACTCATGCCCTCATCCTCATAATGGCTCACATGATCCGACAAAGACAATGGTTGCCACCAGGCTTCACGCTCTGCTTTTCGTTCCTCTTCCTTGATGCCTTCCACCAACAGACAATATTCACCAATTGGCGGATGCTCCTCCAGCCAGTCTATGCACTCCTGAACACTGCCTCGCGCAAATTCCTCATGGCGTTTTGTCAACTCGCGTGCCAGTACAATCGATCGATCCCCCAGAATCTCTTCGAGATAGACTAATGTTTTGCGAATACGGTGAGGTGACTCATAAAACAACAACGTGCCGTTGGACTCATCAAAAGCCTCTAACACTTTTCGCATATCCTTTTTCTCCCGCGGCAAAAAACCGCCGAATGTAAAACGCTCCGTCGGTAACCCGGACACGATCAGAGCAGACAAAGCTGCATTCGCTCCCGGGATGGGAATGACCGTAATTCCAGCTTCAAGCGCAAGTTTTACAAGGTCAGAACCCGGGTCCGAAATAGCCGGCAAACCGGCATCACTGACGAGTGCCAAATTTTTTCCTTCTATTATATAGCGTATCAGTTCAGGTCCACTGGCTGCCTTATTATGCTCATGATAACTGAATAACATCGATGGTGTAATTTCAAAATGAGTAAGCAGCTTTCGGGTCTGGCGTGTGTCTTCTGCTGCAATGATGTCACAGCTCTGCAGTGTTTTAATTGCTCGAAATGTCATGTCCTCTAGATTGCCGATTGGTGTTCCGACCAAATATAACTTCCCCATGCCTTCCGACTGTTCCGCATAACTTTTCTGAATATGCAATGCCATCTATATTCCTCCTTCCGTTTGTTGTTCTGTACGTTGTGAACCATAATAGATGTCCATAATTTCATCGCAGTATGTTCCCTCTTCATTGTAGACAATGAGCGGTGGAAGCATCCGTACTTCTGGTTTTCCATCCTTAAGGGCTTCAATCAATACCATATTGGCTTCCAAATGAGCCCGTGGATGTACCATCCGAATCCGTTTCGGTTCCAGTTTATACTCTCGCATCAGAGAGATGATCTCGCCGAGACGCTGTGGACGATGAACCATGGATACTTTGCCCCCATTGCGTACCAGTCGATTGCAGGCCTGAATCACGTCCTCCAGCGTACATCCAATTTCGTGGCGTGCCATGGCCTGATGTGTGTTCATTTTGAGATCACTGCCGTTCAAAGGCATATACGGAGGATTAACAGTTATCGCATCATATACAGCATGCCCTGTTTGTTGCACAAGTTCCCGTAAGTCACCCTCATGAATGGTAATCGACTCCTCCAATGCATTCAGCTGTACGCTGCGGCGTGCCATATCTGCCAATCGTGGTTGAATTTCAATACCTTCCAGGTTTGCCTGTGTGCGTGTGGTCAACAGAATGGGGACTACCCCGTTCCCTGTACACAAATCAAGCACACGCCCACGTTTCGGTACTGAAGCAAATCGGGCCAACAATACGGCATCCATCGAAAAACTAAACACTTCATCACTTTGAATAATTCTCAAATCATGAGAGAGCAGATCGTCAATCCGCTCCGAATCTTGCAAGTTTACTGATTTTGCTGTCATATGATACACTCATCCTCCGGTACTCTATATCTCAGACAAGGTTCTTAACCTTGAAAAAAAACCGTAGGGGATCCCTACGGTCACTTCATTTATTCAAAAAAGACAGGCAGAACAGACAATCGCCTTCCGTCCGCAAATGTCCATAATAGACATTGCAGATATGGAATCCTTCGTGATACAACCGAGCCAGATTATCATATCCTTCACCTACAACATCTTCACCTGTAGCCGGACCGGCAGGCCTTGCTACCGGAGCGAGCGCCGATGCGATAGGTAGATCTGCCGGAGCCTCACGCTTCAGCAGTTTGCGTAACTGTTCATTCTCGATGGTAAGCCGCTGATTATCCTCAAGCAGCTCTTTAACAATCATTTTTAACTCTCCTAAATCACTGTGCAACTGACCCAATTGGGTTTCCATTTCATGAATGTGCGTAAACAGATTTTTCTTTTCCAAGTTTCCACCCCGAAGCAACCTTTATGGTTTACTTGATAACGACGTCATCCAGCGGAAGTTCTTTGACTTTACTGATGTCGAACAGTTGAACATGGACTGTGCGACTACCCGCATTGATGCCGACAACTTTTCCTTCACCCAATGAGGTGACGACCAACTTGCCTACAGCCGGTAGTTCTTCTCTCACACTTTCATAGTTATCATGCTCAAATTTCAGACAACACATGAGTCTTCCGCACAACCCGGAAATTTTCGTCGGATTCAGTGACAGGCTCTGATCTTTAGCCATCTTGATTGATACCGGCTCAAAGTCTCCCAGCCAGGAAGAACAACATAATACACGGCCGCAAGGTCCAATTCCTCCAAGCATCTTTGCTTCATCACGTACACCGATCTGTCTCAGTTCGATCCGTGTCCGGAAAATGCTTGCCAGATCTTTGACCAACTCCCGGAAATCGACTCTTCCTTCAGCTGTAAAATAAAAAATAATTTTATTGCGATCAAACGTAAATTCCACATCGACCAGCTTCATTTTGAGGCCATGGTCTTTGATTTTATTTAAACAAGTACCGAATGCTTCTTTTGCTGCACGCTTGTTCTCATCTACGACACGGGCATCTGTCTCGCCCGCCACCCGGATGACCTTTTTGAGCGGCAACACCACATCGGACTCGCCTACTTCTTTCTTGCCAACGACAACCTTACCGTACTCTACCCCCCGCGCTGTCTCCACGATAACGCAGTTTTCTTTTTCAATGGGAAGGTCCAGGGGATCGAAGTAATAAATTTTGCCCGCTTTTTTGAAACGGACACCCACTACACTGTACAAAAAATTAACCCCCTCGTAAGCCAATCCCACTTCGTCTGAAGCCCTGTCTTCTTAGGGAACCCGCCGAAGTTATAACCGTTTGCATATGATTGGAACAAACCCTGTCCTCTCCCAGTCTTATGCCAAACCGATCAAAAATTGCTCCAGACAAAGCTGGCCATTGACATTGAAACGCAATTTTTTTCTGCATGCTGCGGCCATATCCATATAGGAGACCCACTGCTCGGTGCTGCGGGTCCGGGCCAACTGAGACAGCATGTCCAACTGATCTATAAAAACGATATGTTCATGCCTACCATACTGGACATACAGCATATCCCTGAACCATAAATGGAACAGGCTAAGCATTATATCCAGGTGCTCTGAGAGTCCGGTTTTAAAAAGCTTCTGCTGTGCAGAGATCAATGATGTACTTCCTCTACCCAGGGACTCCTTCCCTAATTGTAACATTACGTTTCTAATTTCTGCAAACCAATTCTGCTGGAGAATTTCTCTACATGCTTCCAGTCCTGACGCTAAATGGACGGCAGAGCGAGCCAGATTGGCAGGCTGCCCCTCCGCAATCAACGATTGGAGCATCTCCTCGGGATTCAGCGCACTAAAAGGAACCAGTTGAGAGCGTGAACGGATGGTAGGCAGCATCGCCTGTCCATTATCCGTAATCAGGATGCCTACCGCCGGCACCTGTGGTTCTTCCAGAAATTTCAGCAGGCTGTTCGCTGCCTGAACAGTCATTTTCTCGGCCTGTTCGATGATATATACTTTGGGATGGCCTGCTTCCGAACGGTATGAAAAGATACGCTGCAGATCCCGTATTTGATCGATTTTAATATTGTTGCCATCTGGGGCAAGCATCGTTAGATCTGGATGATTGCCATGTTCGACCTTGCGACATTCAAGACATTGTCCGCAGGCATCATCTTCAAGTTCTGTACAGAATATCGCTTTGGCAAATGTAATCGCCGTCTGCAATTGTCCGCTGCCGGATGGCCCGCTAAACAAATAGGCGTGACTTATGGCCTGGCGTCTCAAACTGCTCTGTAACATCTGCTTGGCTGTCTGCTGGCCCATAATTTGTTGAAAGGACATACTTCCTCCTCAGAAGCTTAAATTAATAAGCATTCCCCGAATTTCTCCTACTTGCTGTAGCAGTGTGATCTTGCCTTCCTCTGATTCGAGCAAATTATCAGCCATAGATAATAGAGCAGAATCAATCTCATCTATTAGCTTGTACCGTTTCCCTCTTCCACGCCGATCCCATCCCCGAGTTTCCTTCATGGAGACACCGCGACGGACCGTCTCCTCCAGAAACCTTTTTACAAGCTGCTTGTACGCTTTCAGTTCACGAATCGTCATGGAACGAGACAGGCGATCACCCTGCATCTGGATCTCACTTAATCTGCGGGTAAGTTCAGCCTGTGATGCCCGTTCACCCTGGTGATTCATCATATCTGAGAAATTTTTGGACTGTACCGGTTTGGAGCTGGAGTCGGAAGAGCTGAGCCCACTCTGCATCGGTCGAAATCCAGGGTTGATTTTCATGGAAACGCCCGCTTTCTATCTTAGTAGGCCAATCGCCCATCAGCACAGTGCGCGTTGCGCCTGTGCGTGGAAGAGAGACCTTTATATGCTGAATCATAAGCAATATATAATAGTAGATAAATATCATCATTAAGGTTCTGCTAGTTGGTTTATTAGTCAACCTCTGTCCGGATTAAACCTCTCCCTTCTGGAAAAGTATCTTCCGGACAGAGAGCGCCGATTCTTTGGATTAAGAAGGACGCATCAATACGTCGCAAAGGACTGGGGATAAACCGAGTTTAGAAGTGTTCGAAACGATCTACCGGAAGAACAAATACGGTAGCTCCGCCTACTTGAACTTCGACAGGCAGCGGCAGGTAAGAGTCGGTTGTTCCACTCATCGGAGTGACCGGCGTCACGAGCTGTTCACGAACCTTACAGCTGCTGCGAATGACGTTCATTACGGACTCGACCTGACCATCATCTACACCGATCATAAACGTCGTGTTGCCTGCCTTCAAAAATCCACCGGTACTGGCCAATTTCGTAGCCCGAAAGTTCGCTTTGACCAATGCGCTGGATAATCGGTTGCTGTCTTTATCCTGTATAATCGCAACAATCAGTTTCATCCTGCATAACCTCCTTTAGAATAAGCATCTTGTGAAATGCCCCTGTCTATATATTAGACAATTACTCGTCAAAATCCTTCAAAATCTCTGTCTCCAGCGACAAAATCATTGCTGCCAAAACCTCTTCCGGCGTTTGGGAAGCATCGATGACCTTAATCCGTTCCGGAAACTGTTCCTTTAGTAGAAAATAGCCCTCACGTACTTTGCGGTGGAACTCCAGGCTTTCGAGATCGAGACGATTAACCTCACGTCCATCATGAGCATCAATTCGGGCAAGACCTGCTTCCGGCTCAATATCCAGATAAAGTGTGACGTCTGGCATCAGTTCACCTATCGCAAACCGATTGATAGCCCACACATTCTCCATGCCAAGTCCACGAGCATAGCCTTGATAGGTCAAACTGCTGTCGACAAAGCGGTCACAGATGACTGTCTTGCCTGCCTTCAATGCAGGCTCGACCTTTTCAGCAAGATGCTGGCTGCGTGCAGCTGCATAAAGTAGTGCTTCGGTTCGTGCATCCATTTCCGTATGGAGAGGATTCAGGATGATGGCACGTATTTTCTCAGCAATCTCGATCCCTCCAGGTTCCCGAGTAACTACGTAAGGTATACCCTGTTCTTCAAAGTAAGAACCTAATTGGCTAATCATCGTTGTTTTGCCGGACCCCTCTCCCCCTTCCAACGTAATGAATTTACCTCTGCCCTGCATATGCTTCCCTGCTTTCTATATCGATAATTGCTTCTTATTGTGCTGCGATAAATACAGCCTCGATCCTCTCCTACTCCAGACTATGAAATAGCCAGCCTAGAGGTGTATATTCACGACTACCGGATTAGGTGGTTTGAGTATAGTACAAGCTTCTTTCTATAATACCATACATGATCCTGCGTTAGCGGTCAGCTATTCTCCAATATTTTCGAGAAGTCGACCTGATCAACCGTAAATAATCCATACCCATAACGGGAGCATGATAGAGCCAGCAATGGCGCTGACGATCATGGATACAGAGCTCAATGCGACTGCATTCTCCCCATACTCAAAGGATCTTGCCATCCCCAGTGCATGGGAAGCCGAACCAAGTCCGATCCCATAGGCATTTCTGCTGTTTACTCTGGACCACTTCATGATCATTGGCCCCAATAATATCCCCGAAAAACCAGCAATCATCACAAATAGTGAAGTGAAGGATGAATTCCCTCCCACCTGATCAGCAAGTTGAATGGCAACAGGCGTAGTGATGGATTTAGGCAATAATGCGATAACGATATCTTGCGGGTAACCCAACAATAGCGATATAGCAGCACCTGTTGACATGCCAACGACACTTCCACCCAAGGTGCCGCCCAAAATTGGGATCATATTTCGCTTCAGTACATCCAGGTGTTTTGCCAAAGGAAATGCCAGGGAAACTACAGCGGGTCCCAACAGCTCCTGTATCCATTTACCGCCGAGCATATACGTATCCAGCGATATACCGGAAAGCAGCAGGATCAGTACAATTACAGCCGTTGCCGTTAATACGGGCATAAGAATCGGCCATTTCATTCTTCTGTATAGACGAGTCGCTGGAATATATATAGCCAGTGTCAGGGCAATCATTCCAATTCCGAGGATGAGTGTGAGCATGGGATCTCCTCCTTCTTGCCTTGATGCATCGATCTCCACGCCATAAGCCATTCACTGATTTTCGCAGACAACAGACAGGTAACTAATGTACTAACGATTAACCCCAGAACAAGCAGCACGGTATTGGCTCTAAAAAAATCAAAATGATTGATAATGCCCACTGTAGGAGGGATAAATAATAACTGCAAATTCGATTGAAGCCAGGACGAGCCCTCTTCTCCCCAGCTTACTCTGATCCATCCCAGTTGAATGACGATGAATAAAAGCACCATGCCCACAATACTACCTGTTAAAGGCAGATGCAGTATGGCCTGAAGCAGGTTTCCTATCCAATAAAAGCCGTACATCAATAGGACTTGCAGGACGATTCCCGTATATTTTTTTAGCCGAATATCCAAAGTTTGTTCCCTTCTTTCTTATGTCCAGCCAGCAATGATGTCTTAAACTCGCTTGAGCATTTTGCATAAACCAAAGAATGTATTTCAATCAACCAGTTATAGATCCGAATGCTCCTATTCGTCTATACGTGGTACCCATGAGTGAATTAAATCGAATTAAGCAAGGTGCCGGTTTTAATGCCGGTTGACTCCTCAAGTTCTTCACCTATGCTAAACTCAATTATTCTCTAATGATTTTCAATGTTTGCAGCGAATTATCCGAAACGCCATGGAACCTTGCTCCTTCATCTCTTAGGAGCTTAATACGTGCTGTCATGGACGGGCTTATTCGCTCACCAGCGTACATAAGAGGTATGCCGGGCGGATACGGAATGACCATCTCCGCAGAGCGAAGACCTTCACATTTTTCAATGGAAACCTCTGCCGTATCCTCCTCCTTAATCGGCTGAAGTGAGAACGGGATAGGCTCCGAAAAAGGAGTTCCTTCTTGAAAATTGTTCCACGTGGAAATATAATTTTCGGAATCTTTTGTAAAACGTTGTGATTGCTCACCAAAAGATTGGTTCTGCTCCTGTACAAGGCTAATTTGCCTTAAAGCCTGCAACAGATGCTCGGCATCGCTGAGTGTCGAGCCCAGGCTAAAGAGCAGAACGACGTATCGTTCGTCGCTCATCTCGGGCACGCAGCCGCGCGCTTCCAGCTGCTGCTGCAGCCCGTAACCGCTCAGTACCCCTGTGCCGTCATAAATGACGGCCTTGAACGGGTCCTGAGCGGTATATCCCGCGGCTGAAGGCAACGCCGCCGCGGGCAGAGCTTCTGGCCGCCCCGCTACTGCGGCGGCCTCGAACTTGCCGCCAGTTGCCGGCTTCGCCCCGGCTGGCGGGTCCTGCTGCAGCAGCTCTGCGGGCTGCAGCAACTGAAAGCGCGGCAGCTCCGCTAGGCCGCGCTTAAATGCGTTCACGGCGGCAAGCCCCGCCGTGAACGTGTTTGCGCCCTGCACATGCAGCAGTCGGCGCGCCAGATCAAGCGAAGCCATCACCGGGTATGATGGGCTCGAGCTTTGCACCATGGCTAGACGCTGGCGCAGCAGGGACCGATTCATTCTCGGTCCCTGAACGTGCAGCATAGCTCCCATGGTGAAGGCAGACAGCATCTTGTGGGTCGACTGCACTACACCGTCTGCTCCGCAGGACAGTGCAGATGCAGGCAGCTCCGGATGCTGCCCATAATGTGCGCCATGCGCTTCGTCCACGAGCAGCGGCATGCCTGCCTCATGGCACACCTCCGCTATGGGCGTCAGATCAGCGCCCATACCATAATAATTGGGCAAAGTCACAAGGACTGCCTTTGCCTCAGGATAAGCCTGGACAGCAGCCTGTACCGTCTCCAGCGACGGCATTACCGCAAGTCCACTCGCAGGATCAACCCAAGGCTCGAGAAATACAGCTCTTGCGCCTGCCAGCATCAACCCGTGAATGACCGACTTGTGAACATTACGCTGTACTAATACGAGGCTGTTCGGTTCATTACACACGGTCAGAAGCAAAGATAAGTTACCCGCCGTGCTTCCCCCGACCAGGAAGAAGCTCTCCTCTGCTCCAAAACAATCCGCTGCCAGCTGCTGCGCCTCCAGTATAACCCCTTCTGGATGATGCAAGTCGTCCGTCCCCGAAATCTCCGTTACATCCAGCCGCATCATCTCCAAAAACGCACTAACCGGTACAACATCTGTTGCAGATCCCTCCGCTTCATCCCCTCCATGAATCGTCAGCCCCCCGGGTTCAATGCCTTGCCCTTGTTCCTTATCTTGTGGGGAGCACTTTTCTACTTCAGTAACAGACCGCTCCAAACGTTGCTCTAGGTCTGCCTCACCCTGATTTTGGTGATTGCCCACCGGTCCATCAGACTGATACGGGCCCCCTTGCTCTAGCAACCTTCGATAGACTTGTCCATTCTTATGCCCGGGTACATGAAAGGAACGCTGCCCTGAATCACGATACGTCAGCAACGCTTCATATAAAGGTGCGGTATTAGATTTATGCTCCATTAATAATCATCCTGTACTTTTATAATTTTAATACCGATCGTACAATGCTTACGATAACAAAAGCGACCTCTGCCTTTGCTGCTCTTTTCCCTCACAAAATGCTGTATCCGAAATTTGTAATGCTACGCTCTTTCCATTTCATTATATCAGGGATTGTCTACCCCATTAAAAATCAACATTCCTGCAGTGACACGACACTATTCCCTTTCGTCCCGCCACCAGAGTGCTTAACATTTCCATGTTTCCATCTCTAAACCTCTATACACACAGAAAAAGGCCCTTTGGGCCTCTATGCACATTGGTATGATCCAATGCAGTTCACTGATATGATTTAACGCTCGTTATGCGTTCTTTTGCACCCAAATCTGCTTCATTTGATGGATAAAATAATTGTACTTGGCATCCTGTGCATCCGTATGAACCATTTCAGATTCGCAAGCGTCACATATAAACTCAGATACAATAAAAATGCCTTCTCTTTTTGGCTGTTCGCAGATAATGCATGTGTGTTCGGCGTGTCCTTCCATCAACCATCCCACCTTGTTTTACGTATTACTATCAGTATTGCACAGTTTCTATTATTTTAAACCTTTTCATAGTGCTTTCTTTCTATAAAATATATATATTCCCCCACCCCTCTGTGGGTGTCTGTACCGAAACAAAACATAAGAAAAATGCCTACCTCTCTATATTTCAGCGGGACAGACTGCATTTAACCGCATTTCTTTCGCCGTATATCATAGCAGTAGCTCCATAGATTGTATCCTCTTCTACTATAAAAAACATCCATCCGCGTACTTCCTAAGTATTCTGCACTTAGATACCTTTTCTCCTGCGTTTACTGCCTCCCTCAACTTCTCTGAAATTTATATTCTATATTCTTAAAAAAACTTGGAAATTCAGCCGATATATAATACATCACGATTGGGAACCTGACATCCAGAGAGTTCAAAGGTATACTTGTATAAGATCACGCACCTACTCTATATATCTTGTACCTCAATCTGGGTGGACCCATAAGGTCATATATTGCACCCTCTCATCAGTGTGACATCCATTTCCTTATAAAATGTAAACGAATACCCTTTTACAAATGAACGTGATTCCAGAAGGAGGATTTGTAATCGTATGATCGCCGAACCGGAGAATAAAGCTACCTTTTATCAATACCGGCTTCTGAAAAAAAAGACCATTGCCCGCAGTGTGATCTTTAGCTACTTGAGTCTGCCTGTGATTATGCTTCTGTTTAACCTATTGGCATTCTCTTGGACCGGCCTCTTCTTTTTTGTTCTGGCAGGCCCAATTACACTGTGGATTCATTATGTCATCGCCAGAACCATATTACTGTTGGTGCGTACTTCCTATGCAAGGCGCTGGCGATGGAATCTCCATATGCCATGGTTCGGTTATATTCCAGACCAACATTTCAGCTATCGCATGTTTGTCCGTGTACACCTCAATATGAGCTGGATTGGACTATGTATCATTACCGTCTGTTTAATTTGGTCACCTCTGCCCTTCACCCTTTCATTGATATTCTGGCATCTGTGGCTGCTTGTCCCACGTCTATATGTTGTTCTTGTTCTTTCACGTGAACGCAAGGACGGGCTCATCAAATTAAACGAACAAGACGTCTCCTATTACCTGCAATAAACGTTTACTTCATGACCTATATCCAATGCACTTTTGACTCCGTAATACATAAATCGCTAAAGCTCATTCATACAGACTACAAAACGACCGCCCCACTTTACCGCAATTTTAGAAATACTGTATTATACTTCGAAAACTTAAAGGTTATCCACTGTGGATAACCTTTATTTGTTTTATCCCCCTCCCTCTTTATCCACAGCATGGGCATAGTTATAATGGTTATCCCCAAAATGATTTTCTACATTCTTCTTCACTAGATTGGAATTCCTCGATACCCACCTTCCTGCTATTAAATACGTAATAAGCCCTCACATCCTTCCCTTATGGCCTTTTCCCCTATAAGCTTAGTTCCAACTCTAAAGAGGCATGATTCGTCCTCTCAGGTGTCTTACATCGTATCGCTCCACCTCCTAAATGAGTTATGAATGGCTTGATATTACTCCTTAATCACATCGCCTCCCAGAACCAAATACTTTAACTTAATTGCCCAACTCCTTTCATACAAAGCAAGATACAAAAAAGCCCCCGATCATTATCGGGAGCTTGCTATATACGGACCATTACATTGTTAATTAGTCAATCACAACACCAATCCTAAAATCATTCAATCATCATCGTCAAGTGATTTCACTGTTGTTTGGGCAGCTTCACTTTTTGGGACCATCAGCGTAAAGAAACCATCATGTACAGCTAAATGTACAGTATGTCCTTCCTTAGCAAATACACGAAGGGAACTTGAGTCATTGGACGTACTCTTGGCTTTCTTTTCTGTCCAGCCCCAGCTTTTGATCTCGTCTAGATATACCTCAGGCAAGCTAGTACTCTCACTAATACCAGATAGCGTATATCGAACATAATCCATATCCGAATTGTTTTCAGACTGGTCAGATTTATTCGCCACTTTAGGAACCGGGAAACCCTTCTCGTTTACCGCTCCTTCATAAGATGTCCATGCAGATCCTGCTTCCCCGCATCCTACAAGCACACTCAACAGACTGAGCAAGAGAAACGAATGAAGAAGTAGTCTTCGCCAACTAATCACACACACCCTCCTTTTCACAGCTGCACATTCCAGCTCTGTGGTCAGGTACTTTTAGCATATTTAACATAGTCCTATTATACTGGTTTCGAATGCGTTTTCCGTAACAAAACTGTTACCTTCATTTCGAGACTTTTTTAACAAGTAGTCGCTCGCCCTCTTTAAAAGCTAATTTATCGGTATGCATCCATTTGCTTCAGTTTCCAAAGCCAGAATTTGATTCATATCCATCTAGCTATTTATTCATTCTTTCCTTATAAACAAATAAAAACCACCACCGAATAACATCGGCAGTGGTTCTTCGCTTGGCGGCGTCCTACTCTCCCAGGACCCTGCGGTCCAAGTACCATCGGCGCTAGAGGGCTTAACGGTCGTGTTCGGGATGGGTACGTGTG
>NZ_JBHUQN010000011.1:0-64545 GCF_042674385.1 Paenibacillus sp. NPDC056933
CCAGGATCAAACTCTCCAATAAAGTATTGAAAAGAGCGATTAGCTCATTTTGAATCTGACGAGATTAAAAATCTCATTTGTGCTTCGAAATCATACCGTCCGAAGACGAATACCGATTTCTCAGCGTCGACCTCGCAAGCAAGATCGTTACTCACTCGTTGTTCAGTTTTCAAAGATCAAACATTCAATTTGTTGCTGTTTTTCGCATCACCGTGTTTTCAGCGGCGACTTTTATAATATATCATGTTTAAGTTTACTTGGCAAGCACTTTTTTTGGTTTAATTCTCATTACTATATTTTGGTGCTTGTTTCAGTTAACTTCTCCTTAAAAAAGGAACGAAAATTAATTTATCATATTGAACAAAAAAGGTCAACCCTTTTTCGACAAATTGTTTCCTATCCCCTCCCAAGCTCTTCTCTTCTTTAACCTTATATCTCATTCATAATGTTTGAGGTACAGCTCTGGCTATACGGGCCGCACCTCTCTTGTATTGTTCAACTGAATTATCCTTATGGGCATATCATTATGGCTTGGACTTTTTTAATTTACCGCCTCTTGCATATTTGGATAGCTCTTTGGGTGGCGCAAAGCGTGCATACATCCTGAATACTGTCTTGTAGCGGCTCGCTATGGCGTATTTAATCTCTTGATCGAGACGGTTATCACTTAAATCGAACAACATTTCATCAAGTTCTTTGCGTAATACATAATCCAGTTCTTTGCATTCCTTCTCGTTAAACAGCATACCCAGCATTAGAGTTCTCCTTTTTCTGCATATGGATAATGGCGTGCCTATGTATTCAAGTTCATGCCCTTTCGGTCAGAGCTCTATATTGGACAACGCCGGTTTGAGAAGCAATCCCAGGATCATCTTTGTTTGCCTTTTTGTGGCTGCTTCTGAAACCCGTTTTATTGTTATGGTCAACTTTCTGAAAATTTATGAATGTCATCCCATATTAATTTATCCTCGCACCAGGCTGTACGTGAGTGTACTTTCGATTATCGCTGCAACAAGAAGCAATATAACAATCCAATAGGAGGCGGTTACGGTAGTGCGCATAAACGAACCCCACTGGCTGCCGAGCTTATTTCGTTTGTCCCCACCAAATTTGAAAAGACTTTTGAGAACCAACCCACCAAATCTTAATCCGAATGCACATGCGATAATAATGACCGGAATTTCAATAATTCCATGGGGAAGTAGTCCCTTAACGACAATATCGAAAAAGCTTGCCCCATAGTTCATTGTGGTGTGTACCAGAAAACCGATAACCATTCCATTAATCAACAGGAAAATGACAGGTAGAATACCAAAGAACAGACCGGCGTATATCACAAGTACGCTTTTGATGGCATTATTGAAAAAGATAAACAGGAAGAAGTTCCATTGCACATTCCCCCCCTGCTCCAGTCGTTCACTGACCTCTCTGAGTCCCCCAATCTGTTTTAACAACAAATCCTCCAGCGGACCCGTACCAACCCACCCTGCACCTATGCCAACAACAAACAGCACAACTGACCAAATTAATGCACTCCTAATCGAACCTAGAGCTCTGAGAAATGTACTGAATTTTAACATGATAACCTCCTGTGGAAACAAGATGATGGACAAACAAACCGTCTGATACGAATAACTGCGAGGTACGAGCATACATTGGAGAGTAAACAAGCATTTCTTAAGGGAGAGGGGCGCTTATTGAATGAACTCGTTCTATGTATTTAGCGGCAAAAAGATCAAACGTTTCCTGATTGTGCTGGTTGCTGCCGTCTTTGCTATCGGGATTATTTATCTGGAGAGCGGCAATATTTCTGTATTCTCGGAGGATGCACCATCCGCCGTGTACAGCGTTCCGACCGAAAAGAAGGTGATTGCACTCACCTTTGACATTAGCTGGGGAGATAAAAGGACAGAACCTATTCTGAAGGTCCTTCAGGATAATAAAGTTCAGAAGGCCACTTTCTTCTTGTCCTCCCCCTGGAGTAAGACACACCCCGAGATTGTAAAAGCCATCCAAGACGCAGGATACGAGATTGGCAGCCACGGGCACAAACACGACAACTACAGCAGCTTGACTGAAGATCAAATACGCAAGGAAATTTCTACAGCTCATAGCATTTTAACCGATTTAACGGGAAAAGAACCGAAATTACTGCGCCTGCCTAATGGGGATTTTGACAAACGAGTTCTTCAGGTAGCCAGTAGCCTAAACTATCAAGTGGTCCAGTGGGATACCGATTCGCAGGATTGGAAGAACCCTGGTGTACAAACCATTGTTGATCGTGTTGTCAGCAAGGCACATCCGGGTGACATCGTGCTGCTGCACGCCAGTGATTCATCGAAACAAACGCACGAAGCATTGCCTGTCATTATCGACAAGTTAAAAAAGCAAGGGTATGAATTCGTGACTGTTTCCGAACTGCTCAATCATTCAAGTGTTAAAGGTAAAGAGGTTCGCGACCAGGCCAGCGCACAGTAACGTTAACCGCATAGCTTGCTGCTGCATCTAACGTAATCGTAACCTTTGGAGTTATCCAGTAAAAGCGCTGAATCACCATAAATCATGACCACCCGTCCAACGGGTGGTTTGCTCTTGGGGTATAACCCCCTGTTGCCAAACTGCGCCTAAAGACGCTAGCCTGACAGCAGATCTGTCCAGGCTCAGTGTTTTTTGTCACTTTCACTTACCAGTTAAACTGGTTTTACTTCTTTTTGCTCCGATTACTGCTAAATGGATCTTCGTATTCTTTTACACTCAGCTTATCTACTGCTTGATCATGTGCCTCTTGCTCACGAATATACTTTCTTACCGTTGCTTCATTTAGACCCACTGTACTCATATAGTACCCTTCTGCCCAAAACTCTCGATTTCCGTATTTATACTTCAACTGGGCATGTTTTTCGAATATCATTAGCGAACTTTTTCCCTTTAGATATCCCATGAACGTTGAGACTGCCATTTTCGGTGGAATCGCCACCAACATGTGGACATGATCGGGCATCATGTGGCCTTCTATAATCTCTACTCCTTTGTATTTACACAAACGTTTGAAGATTTCGATTAAATCTCGTCTTACTTGATTATAGATTTCTTTCCGTCTATACTTCGGGGTGAACACAATATGGTATTTACACATCCACTTTGTGTGAGCTAGGCTGTAGCTCTTGGTTGCCATTGATGACCATTCCTTCCTTTTGAGCCTGAACATCTCAATTTTATTGGAATGGTCATGGTGGTCAAACCCTCGACCCCTCCACCCGCATAGCGGGTGGTTTTTTGTTTCGCGCGTTTCACGCACTCAACTGGCTAAAGCCATAATGAAAAGAGCTAACCTGGTTAGCTCTTTTTGGCGTTTTTAAGATAATCGTTACGCATGGCTTTCTTGTATTTGCTCTTTCTTTTCGCTTGCCCGTTCCTCCATGGCTCCATCCACCAGCCTATGCAATATTAGCATTTGGTATGCATTACAGATTAGCAGTGGAACCACAATAAAGATGGTGGCCGCATTCACATCAATTCGCAGCACACCGATCGTCTCCACCACGGTAACAGCTACCATGAAAAAGAGCGTAGGCACCAGGGCCGTAATATGCGTCTGCTTTACCTTTACGTAAGCGGTAACAATTCCAGCTGCCAAAATAATGATTCCAAGCACAATATCGGATAGGCGTTCTCGTTCCCCACCGACAAACAAGCGTAAAAACATCACATCAAGCAAAGCCAACACGGTTAAAACAATCTGTACCATTTGCCAACTTCGTTTTGAAAATACACCTTTGCCCATATAGTTCAATATCAAGTATGCGAAAAAACCCATCTGCGAATACACGCTAATCATAATTCCGGACCCAAACAAAATCAGGAGATAAATTAAAAAATCGGTTACCCCATTCGTTTTTTCTCCATTAACCAACATCATAATTAGACCCGTCACTAATGATCCTGCAGCCCCAATCAGCAAAGCTGACCAAAATAGGAAAAACCATTTACGTAAATTCAAATGTTTTCCACCCCCGAGAGTTTATTTTACCAACCTTCACAGCAAAAAACCATCATCATTCAACATATTTAGCGGTTTACCATCACATACTACATCCAGTATCTAATCAAGGAGGGGTTGTGCACATGAAACGGCCTTTGTGGCAGTTATGCTGTGTCGTAATTGGACTATCCGTCATGCTCGCCGGCTGTGGCTCAGATCAGAATTACTCGCCTCCTCAGGGCGGTTATAAAGAGATGAAAACGATGGTCGTGGATATTCTCAAAAGTGACGAAGGAAAAAAAGCGGTTGAAGAAGCTCTTACAGGACAAAGTTCTTCTGGAGGGGGACAAAGTGGGGGCGCCGGCCAAGGTGGTGGTGCAGGTGGTGGTGCAGGCGGTGGATCTGGAACAGTGGGAATGAAAATGTTAATGCCTATGCAATCTTCGGAACAAATACGTATTGCTGTAAAAGATACCATCACTGCTCCAGAGTACAAGAAGGAATTCGAGAAAATCATGACAGACCCTCAATTCGCAGGCGAATTCGCCAAAGTAATCAATGCTCAAAGCAAACAACTGCATATGCAATTGATCAAAGACCCAACGTATCAAAAGTCGATTGAAGATGTCATGAAATCCCCTGATGTATCCAAGATGTTCATGGACATGACCAAAACACCTGAATACCGTAAACAAACGATGACTGTTATGCAAGAAGTCATGCAGAACCCTTTGTTTCGCATGGAGGTGCTAACCTTATTAAAGAAAGTAGTACAGGATGAACTCCAGCCCAAAACTGAAAGCGGCGGTCAAGGGGATCAACAAGGTAAAGGTAAAAGTAAAGGTGAAGATGGCGGTAGCGGTAGCGGCGGCGGTGATGGAGGAGATGGCGGCAGCGGCGGTGATGGAGGAAGTAGCGGAGGATCTTAAAATATTGATAAAACCGTTCCAAATTCTTCCAACTGAAGAAGTTATGTAGGGATACGCATATAGAAGCACAAAAGCCCGCATTCGAAGATGTGGGCTTTTGTTTTTACATTTTACATATTCAAAAATTTAAAAATTGGCATCAATAGATTGAGCAACTTCATCGTAAATCGCTCCAATTCGCGACTCTGCCTTATAAACAGATGGGGAAAAGTCCGGTTCCGAAATATGGTTGTCCGGCGTTCCCAATGGAATCTGCGCTAGCAAAGTTGTATGCAGGCTCTCGGCAAGAGTTCCACCGCCCCCTCGGCCAAATACGTAATCCTTCTCCCCGCATTTGCTGCATTCATAATAAGCCATGTTCTCCACAACACCAAGCAGCTCATGTTCCGTCTGAATCGCCATGGCACCTGCACGTGCAGCTACAAAGGCAGCTGTTGCATGCGGTGTTGTAACGATGATTTCTTTGCTATGTGGCAGCATCTGATGCACGTCCAATGCGACGTCACCCGTTCCGGGAGGCAGATCGAGCAACATGTAATCCAGCTCCCCCCAATTTACATCGGTAAAGAATTGACGCAACATCCGCCCTAACATTGGTCCACGCCAAATCACCGGATTGTTCTCTCGAATAAAGAATCCCATGGACATTACTTTTACACCAAACCGCTCTACAGGCTGAATGATTCCATCCTCAACGACTGGATATTCTTCAATCCCCATCATATCAGGTACACTGAAGCCGTATATATCTGCATCAATCAAACCAACCTTCTTGCCTTGACGCGCCAGAGCTGTAGCCAGATTAACGGTTACGGTTGATTTGCCCACGCCTCCCTTACCACTTGCGACCGCAATAAAGCGAACTCCGGATTCAGGACTTAACAACTCATGCCCATCCAGCCCTGCTGCGTGGCCTTTTACAAGCACTTCGTCCTGCTCACCCTCATCTTCGGCTTGTCCCCTATTCAGGCTCTCACGCTCATGCTCAGACGCTGCACGCAGACGAATATGTACATCATTCACTCCGTGTTGGGACAACAGATTGCGCGCGGCATCACTAAGAGCAGTGGTCTCTTCTGAGTGGTTCTCCAACGTCACAATGGTAAGAGCAACATGATTTTCTTTAACCATGACATCGCGGATCCACTGGAGTTCGGTCAAACTTACTCCCAATTGCGGTTCCAGTAATGGCTGCAATAGTTCAAGTATCTGTTCTTTTGATAACATCAGACAGCACCTCAGCTTTATCTATTGGCATGTAATTTAGGTATGCTGGTCCAATTATATCATTACCTTTCTAATAATGACTAACTTTTAGGACGTTCTCCTGAGGAATAACGGAGAATGCCGTTATAGATCGATGCAGCCACTTTGCGCTGATAGGCTTCATCGGCAAGCATACGCGCCTCTTCCGGATGAGAAAGGAATCCTACCTCCACAAGTGCCGAGGGGATTTTTAGGGCCTGGAGCAAGTAAACCGTATTAACCGTTTTAGCTATTCGATCTGTATTCTCCAAATTACGAATCATTTCTTGCTGGAGCAGGTTGGCCAGTCCTTCATTGTCGGGATGGTTGGGTGTATAAAAAACTTGCGCGCCACTCCACCGGTTCGAAGGAACACTATTCATGTGAATACTGATAAAAAGATCCGCTTGTTTATCTTCGATTCTTCTTACCCTTTGTTTCAGATCTTCCGTCTTGCGTTTGGAGTACCCTTTGGTATCTGAAGCAGCCAGATCGGTGTCTATTTCTCGGGTCATCACAACCAAGGCCCCAGCCTGCTGCAGATAATCGCGCACATATAAGGCAATGGACAAATTGATGTCTTTCTCAATGACTCCCTGCTTACTGACTGCTCCCCCATCTGGTCCTCCATGCCCGGCATCAATGGCTATGACTTTACCTGCTAACGGCAAACTCCAGTAACCGGACATTTTGGATGAAGGGAGTTCATACGTGACTACCACAACAAACATCGCAAGCAGACAGAGGCTTAGCATGACCCTCTTGATTGTACGCAACCTGATCCAGACCACAAAGTGCTTCCCCATATTTTTACGCATAAAAAACCACCTCGTCTCTATAAATGATTCTAATCATCTATATGGGACAAGATGGACAAATATACCGTTAGGAGCGGACTTGCTCAGCCATTCCTTCAATCAGCACCTCAGCTACCTCAGGACGTGTAAATTCAGGAGGAGGGCACTGGCCGTCACGGAGCAACCCGCGTACTTTGGTGCCGGAAAGCGCCATATGGTGTTCTTTATCATGTGGACAAGTTTTGCTGGATGCCATGTTTCCACATTTGGTACAGAAGAAACTATGCTCGAAAAACAAAGGAGTGATTCCGAGTTCTTCGGCTGTAAAGTTAGTAAAGATCTCCTGAGCTTCATACGTTCCATAGTAGTCACCCACACCTGCATGGTCACGGCCTACAATAAAGTGGGTACAACCGTAATTTTTGCGAACCATAGCATGGAAAATCGCCTCACGTGGACCAGCATACCGCATAGCAGCCGGGAACACCCCGAGAAACGCACGATCGGCCGGATAATAGTTCTCCAGCAAAACCAGGTAACTCTTCATTCGCACATCAGCAGGCACGTCATCTGACTTCGTTTCCCCTACAAGCGGGTTTAAGAACAGAGCGTCTACTATCTCCATTGCGCTCTTCTGAATGTACTCATGGGCACGATGGACCGGATTCCTTGTCTGAAAACCGACGACGGTCTTCCACCCCTTATCCTGGAACGTCTTCCGTGTCTCAGCAGGATCATAATAAAACTGTTCGAATTTTGCTGGTTTGGGGCGATTTAAAACCTGAATCGGTCCTCCCACATAAGTTGCAGGTCGTTCCAATAGCTTTTTCACACCCGGATGCTCTGGATCATCGGTTTTGAAAACACGACGCGCTTCTTCACCTTGGTCGACATTGTATACACTCTTCACTTCCAGCAGACCATAGGTTACCCCGTCATCATCGCCAATAAGTGCCACAGTCTCACCGATCTGGAGCGATGCAGCCTGCTGTTCATCTACAGCCAGAGTAATCGGTATACTCCATACTGTTCCGTCAGCAAGACGCATACGAGATATAACCGACAAATAGTCTTCTTCATTCATGAAACCCTGAAGCGGTGAAAATGCACCCACACCAATCAGATCCAAATCGGAAATGGTCCAGCTGTTGATACGTAGAGAGGAAAGTTTCTCGCTCTCCCGTAATAATTGTTCCCGTTCTTCTCCTTGTACGACACGCTGAATCAGCGTACCTCCATGAGGCAGAATCGAAGTCATCTTGTCAGCTCCCTGTTACTTCATTTTTTATGTCCCCAAGATTGAATTCATAGCACTATAACATCTAACGCATATTCTAAACGGATTTATTTATGAAGCCCACATTCCGTTTTATCATTTCCAGACCAGCGTCCCGCTCGTGGATCTTCTCCAGGCATAACCTGACGTGTGCAATACTCACAGCCGATACTCGGATAATTCTGATCATGCAGTGGGTTGTACACGACGTTATTGGCACGAATATAATCCCATACATCTTCTGTTGTCCAGTGGGCAATCGGGTTGAACTTCATGAGACCGAACTTGGTATCATATTCGACCTTCTTCGAATTTGCACGGGTTGGAGCCTGATCCCTCCGTATTCCGGTAATCCATGCATCATACTGTGAAAGGATGCGTGTCAGTGGCTCAACCTTACGAATGTTACAGCAAGCATTCGGATCTGATTTCCACAATTGCTCTCCATGTTGAGCTGCCTGCTCTTCAGGAGTAATTTTCGGAGTAACACGTACAAAATCAAGATTGTATTTCTCTTTCATTTTGTCACGTGTTTCGTATGTTTCCTTAAAATGAAAATCCGTATCAAGATAAAATATATCCGTAGATGGGCTGATCTTCTGAAGCATATCTACAAGTACAACATCTTCCGCACCGAAGCTGCATGCAAAAGTGATATTTGGAAACGTCTCAATGGCATAACGAATAATATCCTCTGGACTCGCATGCTCCAACTCTTCAGCTTTCTTGCGTGCAAGGTCTTCCTTCTCCAACAAGTTCATCTCTGCATTTCCCCCATTCTGCTTTTCAACAAATACTAAAGCCGACTAATCTAATATGAATTATGTATAGTATAAATCTTTCATTGGGGATGTCAATGCCTCCCATGTGGTAAATTACTTCAATAAGAGCCCCTTTTTTGTTTGTTCACCTGAGTATAAGTTGGTCTTAATTACGCATTCAATAGATTATAGGATAAAATCATTCATGGGTTGCATCATCGATTTTCACCTTATCCCTTTTTCCTCATTATCGAAATCCATTGCCAGTGCTGGGTTTATGGCGCCAAATGGATAAAACGAAGTTTAGAACCATTCTATAGATCCTAAGGAATAAAGAATATAATAGAGGATTTAGTATTGAAATAAATGTGCGATGGTAATCTTCATTTGTAAGGTCCCTTTATCAAAACCATAAGAAAAACTGATGAGAATGGGGTGCGAAAAATGAGTAGATTACAAACATTGTGATATTCTAAGCGAGAAATGGATCAGAGGATTTCGGAAAATCGGACTATAGGAATATAGGAATATTAGTAGGGAAAGAACATTTAATCGTTGCAGAGGAACCTGAAGCTACGCCGCTGCATCACCTGTGTAGTGAGCAATTTAATGTAGCCTAATTAGTCTGGAAAATACAAAAAAGCCTTTGACCGGGGCCAAAGGCTTACAATGCATATTAACGTTTGGAGAACTGAGGTGCGCGACGTGCGGCTTTGAGACCGTATTTTTTACGCTCTTTCATCCGTGGGTCACGAGTCAGGAATCCTGCTTTTTTCAGGGAAGCACGGTATTCCGGATCTGCTTTGAGCAGAGCGCGGGAGATACCATGACGGATTGCGCCGGCTTGACCGGAGATACCGCCACCATGAGCGATAACAAGAACATCATAGTTGCTGAGTGTTTCTGTAAGGTTCAGTGGTTGTTTTACGATCAGTTTGAGTGTTTCCAAACCGAAGTATTCATTAATATCACGTTTATTGATGACAATGCGTCCTTCACCCGGTACAAGGCGAACACGAGCTACCGAATGTTTACGACGACCTGTCCCATAGTATTGTACTTGTGCCATGAAACTGTCCTCCTTTTAATTAACCGCGAAGTTCGTAAACTTCTGGTTTTTGTGCTGCATGTGGATGCTCAGTGCCTCTGTACGCTTTAAGTCTCAGCTTCATTTTCTCACCCATGCGAGTTTTAGGAAGCATACCGCGAACAGCCAATTCCAACATACGTTCCGGTTTGTTTTTAACCATCTCTTCAGCTGTAGTTACTTTCAAACCACCTGGGTGCATCGAGTGACGGTAGTATTTTTTACCTTGCATTTTCTTACCAGTCAATACAATTTTCTCTGCATTGATGATAACAACGAAATCGCCAGTGTCCACATGTGGAGTGAATTGTGGCTTATGTTTGCCGCGGATCAAAGCAGCTGCTTCGCTCGCCAAACGTCCGAGCGTTTTGCCTTCGGCATCAATGATGTGCCATTGGCGCTCAACTTCGTTAGGCTTCGCCATGTACGTGGTACGCATGAAAAGTTCCTCCTTAAAATGTTCAACATCATTATATTCATTTATCTTCATTCATTAGGTTATAACTTTAGGTGTTGATGGATAATTCTTTCGATGTGACCCTCTTAATTGGGGCTGTGGGAAAGCCATTAAGAAAACACAACTTTTATATTACAGGATAGGAGCTTAAATCGCAAGTGTTAATTAAGCATTTTACTTCGCAAATTTAATCTTTTCTGTATTCAAGATCCCAGAGCATTAAACCGCAACTAACTGCAGTAGGTCCTGCAGCAGAACGATTGCATGCAGCAATCATATTCGGTACATCAGAGGCTCTCCGTTTGCCCTCTCCGATCTCCAGCAGTGTACCTACAATAATACGAACCATATGCTGCAAAAAGCCGTTGCCGCTCACATAGATGTGAATGACACCCTGATCGCGCGGATGATCTCTGCACATTGAACGGTCCACTTCTATCCATGCTTCGTATACCGAACGGACATGATTGTCTTTCTGAGACTTGCGTGAAGCAAAGGAAGTGAAATCATACGTACCGATAAAATGACGCAACCCTTCCTGCATTGCCTCAATGTCCAGCTTGGCATGATGATGATATTGCAATCTTCGGTTGAATACATCCGGGAATTGATTCGCATTAACGGTATACCGATATGTCTTCTTTTTCGCTGCATAGCGAGAATGAAAATCGGATGGCACTTCTACCGCATCAATAACGATAATATCCGATGGTAATCTGGAGTTGAGCGCAATACACCAACGTTCAATCGGGATCTGGGAATCCGTAAGGAAATTGAAGATCTGTCTACGTGCGTGAACGCCCGCATCCGTTCTGCCTGAACCCATAATTTTAACCTTCTCGCCGGTTAAAGCACGAATGGCATCTTCGAGATGGTCCTGAATGGTATTCCCTCCCGGCTGAACCTGAAAGCCGTAATAGGCCGTACCATCATAAGTTAACGTCATACACAAGTTGCGCATTATTACCTCACCTTTGTTCCATACTATACATGTCCCTATCCCGAACAGCAAAAGAAGCCCCTTCCGGAGCTTCTATTACAGCACGAATTCCGAAATGAAGAGAAAAAAAGGGTTAATCCAGAATCAGTGATTCTGTCCCCTTTCCTCATCTCATCTGTTTTACGCGCGGTCAACCAGTTCCAAGTAAACCATAGGCGCAGCGTCACCACGACGAGGTCCCAGTTTAAGGATACGAGTGTATCCACCTGGACGCTCAGCGTAACGACCGGACAATTCGCTAAACAGTTTTTGGATTGCATCTTGCTCACCATCGATTGTTTCGCGGCGAACATAAGCTGCCACTTGGCGACGGGCATGAAGATCTCCCTTTTTCGCTTTAGTGATCAGTTTTTCAGCAATAGAGCGAACCTCTTTTGCTTTCGCTTCAGTTGTCTGAATGCGTTCGTATAAGAACAGGTCGGTTACCAGGTCACGGAACAAAGCTTTACGCGCGCTGGAATTACGGCCCAACTTTTGGTATGCCATTGTTTTCCCTCCTTCACTTCAAGCACTCGGCTGTCTATTCTTCTGTACGGAGTCCCAAACCGAGTTCCTCAAGCTTCTCTTGAACTTCTTCCAAAGACTTGCGCCCGAGGTTACGGACTTTCATCATGTCTTCTTCTGTTTTCGTAGTCAGCTCTTGCACGGTATTAATACCGGCACGTTTGAGGCAGTTGTAGGAACGAACAGAGAGATCCAGCTCTTCGATCGTCATTTCGAGTACTTTTTCTTTTTTGTCTTCTTCTTTTTCGACCATGATCTCTGCATCTTTCGCTTCGTCTGTAAGACCCACGAAGAGCATCAAGTGCTCGGTCAAAATTTTAGCGCCGAGGCTTACAGCCTCTTCAGGACGAATACTTCCGTCAGTCCAAACTTCCAACGTGAGCTTGTCATAGTTGGTTACTTGGCCGACACGCGTATTTTCCACAGCGTAGTTAACGCGGCTGATCGGGGTGAAGATGGAATCGACTGGGATGACGCCGATCGGCTGGTCATCGCGTTTATTCCGATCTGCCTGGACGTAGCCGCGACCGCGATTGGCAAAAATACGCATGTGAAGTCTCGAACCTGGTCCGAGCGTAGCAATATGAAGATCCGGGTTAAGGATTTCCACATCGGAGTCAGCACGGATATCTCCAGCCGTAATTGCTCCTTCGCCTTCAGCATCAATCTCGAGCACTTTCTCCTCGTCCGAATGAATTTTGAGCGACAAAGCTTTCAGGTTAAGAATAATCTCCGTAACATCTTCCATTACGCCAGGAACTGTAGCAAATTCATGCAGAACGCCATCGATTTGAACCGAAGACACTGCCGCACCCGGCAGTGACGAGAGTAAGATTCGGCGAAGCGAGTTTCCAAGCGTCGTACCGTATCCGCGCTCCAGCGGTTCTACTACGAATTTCCCATAGGTGCCATCATCGTTGACGTCTACCGTCTCAATTTTCGGCTTTTCGATTTCAATCACTGCAATACCCCTCCTTCAAAACGTCGGTCCTCTATGAAACATTTACCTTCTCTTGCGAAAACATGTAGTAGTATGCCTAAACAACCATTATTAGCAGATTGTGCTGGAAATATACCACACGCAGGGGCAAATCTCATTAGACACGACGACGTTTTGGAGGACGGCATCCGTTATGCGGGACTGGAGTTACGTCTTTGATCAGGTTAACTTCAAGACCTGCAGCTTGCAAAGAGCGGATCGCTGCTTCACGGCCTGCGCCTGGTCCTTTAACCATAACCTCAACGGCTTTCATCCCATGTTCCATTGCAGCTTTGGCAGCAGTCTCAGCAGCCATTTGTGCAGCAAACGGAGTCGATTTACGGGAACCTCTGAATCCGAGGCCGCCTGAGCTTGCCCACGAAATTGCATTTCCGTGAGGGTCCGTAATGGTAACGATAGTGTTATTGAACGTGGAGCGGATATGTGCCACGCCAGATTCAATATTTTTACGGTCACGACGTTTAGTACGTACGACTTTTTTCGGTTTAGCCATTTTCTCTTATCCCCCCTTATTATTTCTTCTTGTTCGCTACAGTACGACGAGGACCTTTACGAGTACGAGCATTCGTTTTCGTACGTTGTCCACGAACAGGCAGACCACGACGATGACGAACTCCACGGTAACAACCGATCTCCGTCAAACGTTTAATATTCAAAGAGATTTCACGACGCAGGTCACCTTCTACTTTGACCTCTTTGTCGATACTTTCACGCAATTTGCTGACTTCATCTTCCGTCAAATCACGAACACGAGTGTCCGGATTGATGCCTGTTGTGCTCAGAATTTTCTGGGAAGTCGTTTTACCGATTCCGAAAATATAAGTCAAGGCGATCTCAACGCGCTTATCACGTGGCAAATCCACACCAGCTATACGTGCCATTTTACGCTACACCCCCTTCTTTAACCTTGTTTTTGTTTGTGTTTCGGATTTTCACAGATAACCATAACATTCCCTTTGCGGCGAATGACTTTGCATTTTTCGCAAATCGGCTTGACCGAAGGTCTTACCTTCATGTGAATTACCTCCTCAAAGTTTTGCTTAGCAAAACCCTCTTCGTAAGCATTGACCTTGTTCTACTATTGTAAAACCGGCTTCGAAGCTTTCGCAAGTTTTGCCGGGCAAAACCCGCTTCATAAGCTTCACAGTTCATTGCAACTGTCTACTACTATTTACGGTAAGTTATACGACCTTTTGTCAAATCATAAGGCGATAACTGAACAACCACTTTGTCTCCAGTCAGGATACGGATAAAGTGCATCCGCAACTTGCCGGAAACGTGAGCGAGAATTTGATGACCGTTCTCAAGCTCAACCTTAAACGTTGCATTCGGTAGCGGTTCGAGAACCGTACCTTCCACTTCAATGACATCTTCCTTGGCCATTAGTCAGTCTCCTTTCTCTTCAGCTATGTTCGTGGATTCCAGAAACGAATGAACCGCGAAGCGGAGCTTTCCGTTTGTCACCCGACCACTCTCGTTTAAACTGTTTACAACCTCGCTGCTAATCATCGGCTGGAGTTCAAGATGAAGAATATTCTTCTTCTTGGGTTGATCAAACTTACGTTTGTCTCCATCCGCAATATATACGAACCTGCTGTCCGCTATAGCAACAATTACTGCGGCTTGGTCCGCATTGCGGCCTTTACGGATCTTCACAAGTTGACCGAGCTGCGGATTAGACTGATTGTTCATGCCTTATCACCTACGCATTCAGTTTTGTGAAAATTTCCATGCCTTCTGGTGTAACTGCTACGGTGTGTTCAAAGTGGGCGCATAACGATCCATCAACCGTGACGACAGTCCAGTTATCTTCCAACGTTTTCACATACCTTCTACCTGCGTTAACCATCGGCTCTATGGCCAGCACCATGCCTGCTTTAAGCCGTGGTCCCCGATCAGGAAGACCATAGTTCGGAATCTGTGGTTCTTCGTGGAGATCAGCTCCTATGCCGTGACCGACATATTCACGCACTACCGAGAACCCTTCATCTTCAATATATTTCTGAATCGCATGAGATATTGTAAACAAGCGAACGTCCGGTTTTACCAGCGCCAGACCTGCGTATAACGAAGCCTCGGTAACGTCCAGAAGACGACGGGCTTCTTCGGAAATACGGCCGACTGGATAAGTCCAGGCAGAATCTCCGTGATACCCCTGGTACTGCGCGCCAATGTCAAACGTAACGATATCGCCCTCGTTCAACTTGCGTTTGCCGGGAAATCCATGCACCAACTCTTCATTCACTGAAGCGCACACACTGGCAGGGAAACCGTTATAACCTTTGAAAGACGGCACAGCTCCTTGACTGCGGATGTATTGATCGGCCATATGGTCAAGTTCTCCAGTCGTAATACCGGGAGCGATATGCTCTGCCAAGAGACGATGCGTTTCTGCAACGATTCTCCCTGCTTCCCTCATCAAGCCCAGTTCCGTTTCGGACTTACCAATGATCATTCAATTAACCTCGCAGCAGGGACACGATTTCATGAGAGACTTGATCGATATCCTGCTCTCCGTCCATTTGACGAAGAAGACCTTTGTTCTCATAAAATGTGAGGAGTGGTGCTGTTTTGTTGATATATTCGTCGAGACGTGTGCCTACGCTCTCTTCATTATCATCAGAGCGCTGGTACAAGTCACCGCCGCATTTATCACAAATACCTTCCTGCTTGGGCGGATTGAACACGACATGATAAGTGGCGCCACAGTTCTTACAAATGCGACGACCCGTCAGACGGGCGAGCAATTTATTGCGGTCCACTTTCAGGTTGATTACATGATCGAGACCTGAGTTCAGTCGATCCAAAATACCATCGAGCGCTTCTGCTTGAGACAGGGTTCTTGGAAAACCATCCAAGAGAAATCCTTCTCTGCAGTCAGGCTGCTGCAAACGTTCTTCAACGATGCCGATCGTTACATCATCTGGTACGAGCAATCCTTGATCCATATATTCCTTGGCTTTCAGGCCAATGGGAGTTCCCTGCTTAATCGCGAGACGAAATGCATCGCCTGTTGAAATGTGGGGAATACCGAACTCTTTCACAATGACGTCTGCTTGCGTTCCTTTTCCTGCCCCCGGAGGGCCCATGAATAGGATGTTCACGTTATGTCACTCCCTCCAAGACTACCCTACATCAACAAACAGCACAATAGGTGCCGGCAAGTAAATCTTAGCTTGACCGGTACCTATTGCCTATTTATTGATAAAACCTTTGTAGTGGCGTTTGATCAATTGGCTTTCGATTTGCTTCATCGTATCCAGCGCAACACCGATTACGATCAGGAGAGATGTTCCCCCTATTTGCGCAGATTGAGGCAAACCAGAAAGTGCCCCCAAAATTACAGGCAGAACGGAAATGACTGCCAAGAAGATGGCACCTGCCGTTGTCAAACGAGTCATGACACGGGTCAGATATTTCTCGGTTGCTTTACCCGGACGAATGCCTGGGATGTAACCGCCGTTCTTTTTCATATTGTCAGCCATCTGTTGTGGATTCATCTGTACAAAAGTATAGAAGAATGTGAATCCGAAAATCATCACTACATACAGTAACATACCCAAAGGTTTATGTGTAGTGAGATTGGCTCCGATCCACTGTGCCCAACCGCGATCAGCCCAGAAGTTTGCGATGATCGATGGGAACATCAACAACGATGATGCAAAGATGACAGGGATAACACCTGCTGCATTAATCTTCAGCGGGATATGTGTATTCTGTCCACCGTACATTTTGTTACCTACGACACGTTTAGCGTACTGTACAGGAATTTTCCGAATCGCCTGCTGAATGTAAATGACCCCTATGATAATCAGTACAATAACAATTGCAACGATTACCCCTTTAAGAATGTTCATGAACAGTTGATCAGCTTGGATAAAGTCGGATTCGATTGTTTGTTTGATAATATTAGGCACCGTGGATAGGATACCCGCAAAGATCAAAATCGAAATCCCGTTTCCTATGCCCTTCTCGGTGATCTGCTCACCAAGCCACATCAGGAATGAAGTACCGGCCGTAAGTACAATCGCGATCAAGATATAATCTGCAAAGGTCGCATTAGGAACCATCTCTGTATTGTACAAGCGGTTGAATCCGATCGACGTACCAAACGCTTGAATCAATGCCAGACCTACCGTTAAATAACGGGTCAGTTGTGCAGATTTCTTCTTACCTTGTTCACCCTGCTTAGCCCACTCCGCTAATTTTGGAATAACGTCCATGGAAAGCAACTGTACTATGATAGACGCAGTGATGTAAGGCACGATCCCGAGCGCAAATATCGAGAACTGGAAGAGCGCTCCACCCGAGAACGTATTGAGAAGTCCAAAAACTTCTTTACCCGCAGAATTTGTCGCTTCGAACACATCTTTGTTGACACCCGGTACGGGAACAAAGGAGCCGATGCGGTAAATGATCAGTACAAAAAGGGTAAATAATACCCTTTTGCGCAGATCTTCAACCCGCCAGATATTCTTTAGGGTCTTGAACATTAAATCACCTCGGTTGTACCGCCGGCAGCTTCAATTTTCTCCACCGCAGATTGAGAAAACTTGTTAGCTTTAACAGTCAGCTTCACAGTGACTTCACCGTTACCCAGGATTTTGATTCCGGATTTAGCGTTTTTCACTACGCCGTTCGTCATCAAGAATTCTGGAGTTACTTCAGTACCCGCAGCAAAACTGTTCAGGTCTTCAGTATTCACAACTGCATATTCTTTGCGAGTTGGGTTTACGAAACCGCGTTTTGGCAAGCGACGATACAATGGATTTTGTCCACCTTCGAAGCCCGGACGAACACCACCGCCGGAACGAGCGTTTTGTCCTTTGTGACCGCGACCTGATGTTTTACCTGTACCACTACTTGGACCGCGACCAAGACGTTTACGTTCTTTGCGGGATCCAGGAGATGGTGAAAGCTCATGTAACTTCATCGTTCGTTGCACCTCCTTAAAGATTTGTGGGATTAACCCTTTTTTAAGCTTCTACTTCTTTAACAGCGACCAAGTGGCTTACTTTGTTAATCATACCACGAATGGCAGGATTATCGTTTTGAACCACTTTACTGTTGATTTTGCGCAAGCCCAATGTTTTCACAGTTGTTCTTTGCGTCTCCGGACGTCCGATCAAGCTGCGGACGAGGGTAATTTCTAATTTAGCCATGAGATTCCCTCCTTAACCCAGAAGCTCTTCGACGGATTTGCCGCGCAGTTTTGCCACGTCTTCAGCACGTTTCAAACGGGACAAACCTTCCAAAGTCGCATTGACCATGTTCATGGAATTCGAAGAACCCAGAGATTTTGTCAAAATGTCACCTACACCAGCAAGTTCGAGAACCGCACGTACAGGACCACCAGCGATAACACCAGTACCTTCAGATGCTGGCTTCAACAGAACGCGTCCTGCGCCGAACTTACCTGTTACCAAGTGAGGAATCGAAGTTCCTACGAGTGGAACGTGTACAAGGTTTTTCTTAGCGTCTTCAATACCTTTGCGAATTGCATCAGGTACTTCGCCCGCTTTACCGATACCAGCTCCAACCCAGCCGTTGCCGTCGCCGACTACAACCAGTGCGCTAAAGCTGAAACGGCGTCCGCCTTTTACTACTTTAGCTACGCGATTAATATTTACAACTCTTTCAGACAGTTCCAAAGTATTCGGATCTACACGCAAGTCGTTAACCTCCTTTTGAAAAATATCTTAAAACTCAAGTCCTGCTTCACGAGCCGCTGCAGCCAATGCTGCGATACGACCATGGTACAGATATCCGCTACGGTCAAATACGATGTTGGAAACGCCTTTGTCTTTTGCACGTTTAGCAACGAGTTCGCCAACTTTACGAGCAGATTCAACAGATGCGCCGTTTTTGATGTCGCCGCTCAGTTCTTTGTCAACAGTAGACGCGGAAGCGATCGTAACACCAGCTACGTCATCGATAATTTGAGCATACATATGTTTACCAGAACGGAATACGTTCAAACGAGGACGTGCTGCCGTTCCTTGGATTTTCTTACGAACACGCAGGTGTCTTTTCAGACGAGCCTTGTTTTTATCTTGTTTCGTAATCATCTCTGGGATTCACTCCTTTCAGGTTACCTCGCTGGCTTCAAACCAGAAGCCACGGGGTATATTAGAAACACAAGAAGCAAGCAAGCCGAAAACCGCGCAAAGGCGGTAAGAGAAATCTTATTTCT
This sequence comes from Paenibacillus sp. NPDC056933, assembly GCF_042674385.1. Classification (NCBI taxonomy): domain Bacteria; kingdom Bacillati; phylum Bacillota; class Bacilli; order Caryophanales; family Paenibacillaceae; genus Paenibacillus; species Paenibacillus sp. NPDC056933. The sequence continues at coordinate 19,232 of NZ_JBHUQN010000011.1, forward strand.
TCTTACCGGCTTTACCTTCCTTACGGATGATACGCTCGCCTTCATATTTAATACCTTTACCTTTGTATGGCTCAGGTTCACGAACGGAACGGATTTTAGCAGCGTAAGCACCTACACGCTCTTTGTCGATTCCGCGAACGATGATTTTCGTGTTCGAAGGAACTTCGAATTCGATTCCCGCTTCCGGTGTAATTTCAACCGGGTGAGAGTAGCCAACGTTCAGAACGATTTTATCTCCGGATTTGCTTGCACGATATCCGACCCCAACCAGCTCCAGAGATTTTGCGAATCCTTCAGTAACACCACTCACCATGTTGTTTACAACGCTACGCGTTGTGCCGTGCAAAGAACGGTGAGTTTTGTTATCGGAAGGACGCACAACTGTAATTTCGTTGTTTTCAACTGTAACCTTCATGTCTTTATGAAGTTCACGAGTCAAAGATCCTTTTGGTCCTTTTACCGTAATAACGGTGTTGTCCAGTGTGATGTCCACACCACTTGGTACTGTAATTGGTTTGCGACCAATACGAGACATATGTTGCACCTCCTATCTTGTGACGTTATATTACCAAACGTAGCAGACGACTTCTCCGCCGGATTTTGATTGACGAGCTTCTTTGTCCGTCATGATACCTTTGGATGTCGAGATAATCGCGATACCCAGACCACCAAGTACACGAGGTACTTCGTTGCTTTTCGTGTAAACACGAAGACCAGGTTTACTGATTCTTTTCAGACCAGTGATAACGCGCTCGTTATTTTGACCGTATTTCAGGAAAACACGGATAATCCCTTGTTTGTTATCATCGATAACTTCAGCGTCACGGATGAAACCTTCACGCTTAAGGATATCGGCGATTTGTTTTTTCATTGTCGAAGCAGGCATTTCTACCGTTTCGTGACGAACTGTGTTCGCGTTACGAATACGAGTAAGCATATCTGCAATTGGATCAGACATAGTCATTGTGAGTTAACCTCCTTCCCGTTCAGGACTTTTTACCAGCTTGCTTTTTTCACGCCAGGAATCTGGCCTTTATAAGCTAATTCACGGAAGCAAATTCTGCAAATTTTGAACTTCTGCAGTACCGAATGTGGACGTCCGCAACGCTCACAGCGTGTATAAGCACGTACTTTAAACTTTGGTGTACGTTGTTGTTTAACTTTCATCGAAGTTTTTGCCACTTAGCCTGACACCTCCTAAATAATTTCGGAGAAAAGGGAGTCTTTCCAGACACCCGGAAACGTTATACCAACATTATTTAACGAAAGGCATTCCCAATTGCGTGAGCAATTCACGGGACTCTTCGTCTGTTTTCGCCGTTGTAACAATAACAATATCCATACCGCGGACTTTGTCTACTTTATCATACTCGATCTCTGGGAAGATCAGTTGTTCTTTCAGACCCAGTGTATAGTTACCACGTCCGTCGAAAGCTTTGCTCGATACACCGCGGAAGTCGCGGACACGAGGAAGCGTAACGTTGAACAGTTTATCGAGGAAGAAGTACATGCGCTCGCCGCGCAAAGTTACTTTCACACCGATAGGCATGTTCTCACGCAGTTTGAAACCTGCGATAGATTTTTTAGCACGAGTGATAACAGGTTTTTGTCCTGCAATCAGTTGCAAATCGTTTACAGCGGAATCCAACACTTTGGAGTTTTGGACAGCATCGCCCACACCCATGTTGATAACGATTTTCTCGATTTTCGGCACTTGCATTACCGTTGTATAGTTAAACTTCTGCATCAAAGCAGGAGCGATTTCGTTCAGGTAACGTTCTTTCATTCTTGCTGCCATGAATCATATACCTCCTTTCTCATTCGGTTCAATTAGTCGATAATTTCTCCGGAACGTTTAGCAACGCGCACTTTCTTTCCGTTATCCAACACTTTGTAACCTACACGGGTTACTTTTCCGCTCTTTGGATCGATGTGCATTACGTTGGAAACGTGAATCGGAGCTTCCTTCTCGATAATGCCGCCTTGCGGATTTTGCTGGTTAGGCTTCTGGTGTTTTTTAATCATGTTAACACCTTCCACAAGGACGCGGTTCTCACGAGGATAAGCAGCGATGACACGGCCTTTTTTACCTTTGTCTTTACCGCTGATCACCATAACTGTATCTTCTTTTTTAACATGAAGTTTATTGTTATGGGATTCCAGAACTTTCTTCACTCTTGGCATTTCGTACACCTCCTGTTTCTAACATCACGAGATTAAGCTTTAGATAACTTCTGGGGCCAAGGAAACGATTTTCATGAAGTCTTTCTCGCGAAGTTCACGAGCAACAGGTCCGAAAATACGTGTTCCACGTGGGCTTCTGTCGTCTTTTACAACAACTGCTGCATTTTCATCAAAACCGATGTAGGAACCGTCTTTACGACGTACAGAACGTTTCGTACGAACGACAACCGCTCTAACTACATCACCTTTTTTGACAACGCCGCCTGGTGTTGCTTGTTTTACAGAACAAACGATCAGATCACCGATTTGAGCTGTACGACGTCCCGTACCGCCGAGTACGCGGATACACATCAGTTCCTTCGCACCGGAGTTGTCAGCCACAGTCAAACGTGTAAATGGTTGAATCATTTAGTATTCCTCCTTTCAGCTATGCTGCTGATGCATTAGATGATAACCGCTTTTTCTACGATTTCAGTAAGTCTCCAGCGTTTATCTTTCGAAAGCGGACGAGTCTCCATGATTTTCACCGTGTCACCGATTTTCGCAGTGTTTTCTTCGTCATGCGCTTTGAATTTTTTAGTAACCTTAATGCGTTTATGGTACAGGTTGTGTTTTTTGTAAGTTTCTACAGCAACAACAATCGTTTTGTCCATTTTATCGCTGACCACTTTACCGGTTTGCACTTTACGTGCGTTACGTTCTTCGCTCATTGTTGGCCTCCTTCCTGATTACGGACGGAATATACATCCGATCCCTAATTAACCGATTCCCAATTCTCTTTCACGGATAATGGTTTTAGCACGAGCTATTTCTTTCCGCACATCACGGATTCGAGTCGGGTTATCCAGCTGACCGGTAGCGAGTTGAAAGCGGAGGTTAAAGAGTTCTTCTTTAAATCCGGCAATCTTTTGCTCGATTTCAGCAGAGGTTAGGTTGCGAAATTCACTAGCTTTCATTTGCTTCACCACCCAATTCTTCACGTTTCACAAACTTCGTTTTGATTGGCAGTTTGTGAGCGGCAAGACGCATCGCTTCGCGTGCGATCTCCTCCGGTACACCAGCAAGTTCAAACATGATCTTACCTGGTTTCACAACTGCAACCCATTTTTCTACGTTACCTTTACCGCTACCCATCCGAACCTCGAGAGGCTTTTGAGTGATTGGTTTGTCTGGGAAGATCTTGATCCAAACTTTACCACCACGTTTGATGTAACGAGTCATCGCAATACGAGCCGCTTCGATTTGACGGTTCGTAATCCAAGCCGGTTCCGTAGCTTGCAGACCGTATTCGCCAAAGTTCAGCGTAGTTCCGCCTTTAGCCTGGCCCTTCATATGTCCACGTTGTTGCTTACGGTGTTTTACACGTTTTGGTACCAACATGATTAGTTGCCTCCTTCCTTAGCAGCTTGTTTCTTAGCCGTAGGAAGAACCTCTCCACGATAGATCCATACTTTTACGCCGATACGGCCGTAAGTTGTATGAGCCTCTGCTGTACCGTAGTCGATGTCGGCACGAAGCGTGTGCAGTGGAACAGTTCCTTCGCTGTAGCCTTCCGAACGAGCAATCTCAGCACCGCCAAGACGTCCGCCCACTTGCGTTTTAATACCTTTTGCACCAGAGCGCATTGTTCTTTGAATAGCTTGTTTCAACGCACGACGGAAAGAAACACGACGTTCCAATTGTTGTGCAATGCTTTCTGCTACCAGGATTGCGTCCAGGTCTTGGTTCTTAATTTCAGAGATGTTGATGTGTACTTTTTTACCGCCTGCGATTTTCGTGATTTGATTACGCAGATTTTCAACTTCCGAACCACCTTTACCGATAACCATACCTGGTTTCGCAGTGTGAATCGTTACGTTTACGCGGTTAGCCGCTCTCTCGATTTCAACACGAGACATAGCGGAGTCTTTCAATTTATTTTTCAGGAATTCACGAATTTTCACGTCTTCCATCAAAAGATCGCCGAAGTCTTTACCTGCATACCACTTAGATTCCCAGTCACGGATAATTCCGACACGGAGTCCGACTGGATTTACCTTTTGGCCCACACATTTCCCCTCCTTCTACTTTTCAGATACCACCAAAGTGATGTGGCTAGTACGTTTGTTAATACGACTTGCACGTCCCATTGCACGAGGGCGGAAACGTTTCATTGTCGGTCCTTGGTTCACGTAAGCTTGCGAAATGACCAAGTTATTAACATCCAAAGAATAGTTATGTTCCGCATTTGCAATCGCGGAGTTAAGCAACTTCTCAACAATCGGAGAAGCGGATTTCGGAGTGTGACGGAGAATGGCAACCGCCTCACCAACTTGCTTGCCGCGAATCAAGTCAACAACGAGTTGAACTTTACGAGGAGCAATCCGGATAAACTTAGCATGTGCTTTTGCTTCCATTGTGTAACCTCCTCTCAAACATTAAAGATGTTCATTTATCTTCTTGTTTTCTTGTCATCATCAGTATGGCCTTTGTACGTACGGGTTGGAGCGAACTCACCCAGTTTGTGTCCGACCATGTCCTCAGTTACGTATACTGGCACGTGTTTACGACCATCATATACGCCAAATGTGTGTCCGATGAATTGCGGGAAAATTGTAGAACGACGGGACCAGGTTTTAATAACAAGCTTTTTACCGGATGCTTCCATCTCTTCTACCTTTTTCAGCATGTAGCCATCAATGAATGGCCCTTTTTTCAAACTGCGACCCATGTGGAGATCCTCCCTTCAAACGTAGCTATTATGCATCCGCAGATGCCTCACGAAGTTATGCACAGAGTGTATTACTTCGTGCGGCGGCGAATGATGTATTTATCAGAAGCTTTATTTTTCTTACGCGTTTTGTAACCAAGAGTAGGTTTACCCCATGGTGACATTGGCGATTTACGTCCGATTGGAGCACGACCTTCACCACCACCGTGTGGGTGATCGTTAGGGTTCATTACTACACCACGAACTTCAGGACGTTGTCCCAACCAACGGCTACGACCGGCTTTACCGATTTTGATGAGCTCGTGGTCTTGGTTACCAACAGATCCGATTGTTGCACGGCAAACTTTCAGAATACGACGAACTTCTCCGGAAGAGAGACGAACAGATACGTATTTTTCTTCTTTACCAAGCAATTGAGCTTCTGTACCAGCAGCACGAACCAATTGTCCGCCTTTACCTGGTTTCAACTCGATGTTGTGGATAACGGTACCTACTGGAATGTTTTCAAGTGGCAGTGCGTTACCGATTTTGATGTCTGCTTCAGGACCGGAGAATACTTGATCGCCAACTTTCAGACCTTTAGGAGCGATGATGTAACGTTTCTCACCATCAGCGTAGTGAATCAAAGCGATGTTGGATGTACGGTTCGGGTCATACTCAATCGTAGCAACGCGGCCCGGTATTCCATCTTTAGTACGTTTGAAGTCAATGATACGGTATTTACGTTTGTGTCCACCACCGTGGTGACGAACTGTAATTTTACCTTGGTTGTTGCGGCCTGCTTGTTTGCTCAACGGGGCCAACAACGATTTCTCCGGCTTATCTGTGGTGATTTCCTCAAATGTAGAAACGGACATGTTCCGTCTTGCCGGGGATGTTGGTTTATACTTTTTGATTGGCACTAGGTTTCCCTCCTTACTTCAAAAATTTCAATTATACAGTTTCAAAGAACTCAAGCGTTTTGCTGTCTTGTGTCAGCGTTACAAACGCTTTTTTCCATTCGCTTGTATATCCGGAATAACGTCCGTACCGTTTAGGCTTAGCTGGAACACGCAGAGTGTTCACGTTTTTCACTTTTACGTTGAAAATAGCTTCTACGGCTTTTTTGATCTCGGTTTTGTTTGCACGGATATCGACTTCAAATACATATTTCAAGTCATTCATCATGTCAGCAGTACGTTCCGTAATAATCGGACGTTTTACAATATCACGAGGATCCTTCATTACGCGAGCACCTCCTCTACCTTCTGAACTGCTTCTTTCGTAATGATCAGTTTGTCGTGCGAAAGCACGTCAAGAACATTAATGCCGTCAGCAGCTACGAATTTCACGCCAGGAATATTCCGTGCGGAAAGAGCCACATTATCATCATAGCTAGGAGCTACGATCAAAGCTTTGCGTCCAACTTTCAAGTTGTTCAAGATGGCTGCAAATTCTTTTGTTTTAGGTGTGCTCAGCGAGAGAGCATCCAGAACGATAATGTCATTGTCGAGCACTTTGGATGAAAGAGCTGATTTGATCGCCAAACGGCGAACTTTCTTAGGCAGTTTGTATGCATAGCTCCGTGGTGTCGGACCAAATACGATACCGCCGCCTTTCCATTGTGGAGAACGAATCGAACCTTGACGAGCGCGACCTGTACCTTTTTGTTTCCAAGGTTTACGTCCACCGCCACGTACTTCAGAACGTCCTTTTACTTTGTGGGTACCTTGACGAAGGGAAGCGCGTTGCATAAGAACTGCATCGTACAGAACGTGTTGGTTCGGCTCAATTCCGAAAACCGCATCGTTCAATTCAACTTCGCCTACTTGGCTACCATCTACATTGTAAACTGATACTTTTGGCATTTTGTGTTCCTCCTTTCTTCAGTGGTTATTTTTTCACCGTTTCTTTAACTTTTACAAGGCTGTTCTTCGGTCCAGGAATGGAACCTTTCACGAGCAACACGTTACGTTCAGCGTCTACTTTAACAACTTCAAGACGTTGGATTGTAACAGTCTCATGTCCCATGTGTCCTGGCAAGTGTTTGCCTTTAGGAACGCGGTTAGCTTGGATCGAACCCATCGAACCTGGGCCACGGTGATAACGAGAACCGTGAGACATAGGTCCAGTGCTTTGTCCCCAACGTTTAATTACGCCGGCAAAACCTTTACCTTTAGAAATACCTGTTACGTCAACGAACTCGCCTTCTGCGAAAATGTCAGCTTTCAATTCTTGGCCAACTTCATATTCCGCGATGTTAATTCCGCGAAGTTCACGAACGTAGCGCTTAGGTGCAGTATTCGCTTTTTTAGCGTGTCCTGCTTCTGGCTTGTTAGCATTTTTCTCTTTCTTATCGGAGTAACCGATTTGAACTGCTTCGTAGCCATCGTTCTCAAGATCTTTCTTTTGTAAAACAACACAAGGTCCTGCTTCGATAACTGTTACTGGAACAACGTTACCTTCAGGTGTAAAGACTTGAGTCATTCCAAGTTTTTTTCCTAAGATACCTTTCATGTTGACACCTCTTTTCCTTTATGAATAATCTTTTGTTGCTTTAGATTACAATTTAATTTCGATATCTACACCGGACGGCAGATCCAAGCGCATCAAGGCATCCACAGTTTGTGGAGTCGGGTTAACGATGTCGATCAAACGCTTATGTGTGCGTTGTTCGAATTGTTCCCGAGAATCCTTGTACTTGTGCACCGCACGAAGAATAGTAATGATTTGTTTTTCAGTTGGAAGCGGAATCGGACCGGATACACCAGCACCCGAACGTTTTGCAGTTTCAACAATTTTCTCCGCGGATTGATCAAGAATTCTGTGGTCGTAAGCTTTCAAACGAATACGAATTTTTTGCTTTGCCATTTTAGTCCCTCCTTCTATCGCCCAATTTGGTATCGGACATACTCCGTGAAAATTTTCTAGCCACTGTCCCATGGCAAAGGGGCCGGGTGTGCCAGTAACCTCTCACATCATCGCAACGTCACAGAACAACATTCATTATTATATAGAAAAGATGGGCATATTGCAAGCATATTTAAGAAAAACATTTAAACTTATCTTTTCATCTGAAATGACTTTGTTTAATGCGTTGTTTCGTTCCATATGCAAGCTGCCTTAACCAATCTTTCTCCACAAGCCTGAATGCTCTTCAACCTTATGACGCAGGTTCCGAATCATATACATAATAAAAGAGTTCTTTATCCGATGTCGGATAAAGAACTCTTCCGAAGCTTCGTTACAATACAATGTTACTCGTTCCAGTACACTGTTTCATATGCTTACTCAGCGTTATGCCGAATTATTTTTGGATGCTAGCTACGGAACCGGCACCAACTGTACGTCCGCCTTCACGAATGGAGAACTTAGTTCCTTCTTCAATCGCGATTGGGGAGATCAGGGAAACAGTAACAGTGATGTTATCACCAGGCATTACCATTTCTGTACCTTCAGGCAAGTTGATGATGCCTGTTACGTCAGTTGTACGGAAGTAGAACTGTGGACGGTAACCAGTGAAGAATGGTTTGTGACGTCCACCCTCTTCTTTAGTCAAAACGTAGATTTGAGCAGTGAATTCTGTGTGAGGCTTAACAGAACCTGGTTTAGCCAAAACTTGGCCACGCTCGATGTTGTTACGGTCTACACCACGAAGAAGGGCACCGATGTTGTCACCAGCTTGAGCGGAATCCAGCAATTTGCGGAACATCTCAACGCCTGTAACTACGGATTTTTTAGTTTCTTCAGTGATACCAACGATTTCGATCTCTTCGCCGACTTTAACAGTACCACGCTCTACACGGCCTGTAGCAACAGTACCACGACCAGTGATGGAGAATACGTCCTCGACAGGCATCAAGAAAGGCTTGTCAGTTTGACGCTCAGGCAGTGGGATGTAAGTATCGATTTCTTTGAACATCTCAACGATTTTTTGAGCCCACTCACCATCAGGGTTTTGCAGAGCTTCACGAGCGGATCCACGAGTGATTGGAGTATCGTCACCTGGGAACTCATATTCGTTAAGAAGGTCGCGAACTTCCATCTCTACCAATTCCAACAACTCTTCGTCTTCGACCATATCACATTTGTTCAAGAATACAACAATGTAAGGTACGCCTACTTGACGGGAGAGCAAGATGTGCTCACGAGTTTGTGGCATTGGGCCGTCAGCTGCGGATACTACCAAGATAGCTCCGTCCATTTGTGCCGCGCCAGTGATCATGTTTTTAACATAGTCGGCGTGACCTGGGCAGTCTACGTGAGCGTAGTGACGAGTGTCAGTTTCATACTCAACGTGTGCTGTGGAGATTGTGATACCGCGCTCGCGCTCTTCTGGAGCTTTGTCGATTTGGTCGAATGCTACAGCTGCACCACCATAAGTTTTGGACAATACAGTAGTGATTGCAGCAGTCAGAGTTGTTTTACCATGGTCGACGTGACCGATAGTACCAATGTTAACGTGTGGTTTATTACGTTCGTATTTAGCCTTTGCCATTTGAACGTGGCCTCCTTAAAATTATATATTTTATGTTTACACTAGGCGAAGTGCAAAGAATACGAGATTCTTATGCACTTGAATCTAGTGTGAGAAAACTACTCGGTGCCTTTTGTTTTTGCAACAATCTCTTCAGCGATGCTCTTAGGAACTTCTTCATAGTGAGAGAGCTCCATGGAGAATACGCCGCGTCCTTGAGTACCGGAACGAAGAGTTGTGGAGTATCCGAACATTTCGGAGAGAGGTACCTTAGCGCGAATGATTTGAGCTCCACTACGGGAATCCATACCTTCGATGCGGCCACGACGGGAGTTAAGCATACCCATTACGTCACCCATGTACTCTTCCGGAACAGTTACTTCCACTTTCATGATTGGCTCAAGCAGAACTGGACTACATTTGTCTTTTGCTGCTTTCAGCGCCATCGATCCGGCAATTTTAAATGCCATCTCGTTGGAATCGACATCATGATAAGATCCATCTACGATTGTAGCCTTAACGTCAACAAGCGGGAAGCCTGCGATAACGCCGTTTTTCATTTGCTCTTCAATTCCCGCAAGAGCTGGTTGAATGTATTCTCTTGGAACAGATCCACCGACAACCTTACTTTCGAACTGGCTGCCTGTACCTGGTTCTAGAGGTTCGAATTCAACCCATACGTGACCGTATTGACCACGACCACCGGATTGACGTACGAATTTACCTTCAACGCGCGCTGGAGCACGGAATGTTTCACGGTAAGCTACTTGTGGTTTACCCACAGTAGTTTCAACCTTGAACTCACGACGCATACGGTCGATGATGATATCAAGGTGAAGCTCACCCATACCTGCCAAGATGGTTTGACCTGTTTCTTCGTCAGTATGAGCACGAAGAGTTGGATCCTCTTCAGTCAACTTACCGAGAGCAACACCCATTTTATCTTGGTCAGCTTTGGTTTTAGGTTCAACGGCGATTTCGATAACCGGATCAGGGAAGTTCATTGACTCCAGGATAACCGGATTTTTCTCATCACATAGTGTATCACCTGTACCCGTATCTTTCAAACCTACGGCAGCTGCAATATCACCGGAGTAAACTTCAGTGATCTCTTGACGGCTGTTCGCATGCATTTGAAGGATACGACCGATACGCTCACGTTTGTTTTTAGTGGCATTCAAGACATATGAACCGGATTGAAGAACACCGGAGTATACGCGGAAGAATGTCAATTTACCAACGTAAGGGTCAGTCATGATTTTGAATGCCAATGCGGAGAATGGCTCTTCATCAGAGGACTTACGAACTGCTTCAGTTCCATCTTCAAGATGACCTGTGATTGATGGTACATCTGTTGGAGCTGGCAAGTAGTCGATAACAGCATCCAACATCAGTTGAACACCTTTGTTACGATATGAGGATCCACAGATAACCGGGAAGATCTTAACATCTACAACACCTTTACGGAGTACGGATTTGATCTCATCAATTGTGATCTCTTCGCCTTCCAGGTATTTCATTGTCAAATCTTCATCCAGTTCAGCAACGCGCTCAATCAACTCGTTGCGAAGTTCTTCAACTTGATCTGCAAATTCTGCAGGAATTTCGGTTTCTTCGATATCTTGTCCCAGGTCATCTTTGTACATATGAGCCTTTTGAGCAACGATATCAATGATACCTTTGAAATCATTTTCAGCGCCGATTGGAAGTTGAATCGCAACAGCGTTCGCTTGAAGGCGATCACGCATGTCAGATACAACGTTCAGGAAGTCAGCACCGATGATATCCATTTTGTTTACGTAAGCGATACGAGGTACGCCGTACTTGTCAGCCTGTCTCCATACGGTTTCGGACTGAGGCTCAACGCCTTCTTTCGCACTGAATACACCAACTGCTCCGTCCAATACACGAAGGGAACGTTCAACTTCAACAGTGAAGTCAACGTGTCCCGGGGTATCAATGATATTAACGCGGTGGCCCTTCCAAGCAGCGGTAGTCGCAGCGGAAGTAATCGTAATTCCGCGCTCCTGTTCCTGTTCCATCCAGTCCATTGTAGCAGCACCTTCGTGTACTTCACCGATTTTGTGCGTACGGCCTGTGTAGAACAAGATCCGCTCAGTTGTAGTGGTTTTACCCGCGTCAATATGAGCCATGATCCCGATATTACGTGTATTTTTCAAGGAGAACTCTCTTGCCATGAATTGGGTCTCCCTTCAAAATAGAAGTTATTATTGTGAACTGAATCCTACCAACGGTAGTGAGCAAACGCTTTGTTCGCTTCAGCCATTTTGTGCGTATCTTCACGTTTCTTAACGGAAGCGCCTGTGTTGTTGGAAGCGTCGATGATCTCAGCCGCCAAACGCTCTTCCATTGTTTTCTCACCGCGGTTGCGGGAGTAGTTCACGAGCCAACGTAATCCCAGGGAAGTACGTCTCTCTGGTTTTACCTCGATTGGTACTTGGTAGTTGGCACCGCCGACACGGCGAGCTTTAACTTCCAGGACTGGCATGATATTCTTGATTGCTGCTTCAAATACTTCCATCGGGTCATTACCCGTACGTTCTTGAATCAACTTGAACGCATTATACAGAATGCTTTGAGCAACACCGCGTTTTCCGTCGAGCATGATGCGGTTGATCAAACGAGTAACCAACTTGCTGTTGTATACCGGATCTGGCAACACGTCTCTTTTCGTAACTGGACCTTTGCGTGGCATGGATATCCCCCTTTCTTTCTTCTTCAGCTGATTCCTGCACCTTCTATGGCCTTAACCTAGAAGGTATTCAGAATAGCTTCTTATAATGGTTTAGGCTTTTTTAGCTTTTGGACGTTTAGCACCGTATTTCGAACGTGCTTGCATACGATTGTTAACGCCTGCTGTATCAAGAGCTCCACGAACGATGTGATAACGAACTCCTGCAAGGTCTTTAACTTTACCTCCGCGGATCAACACAACACTGTGCTCTTGAAGGTTATGTCCGATACCCGGGATATAAGCAGTTACCTCGAGACGGTTCGTCAAACGAACACGGGCATACTTACGAAGTGCAGAGTTTGGTTTACGTGGAGTCATTGTACCTACACGAGTGCAGACACCACGTTTTTGTGGGGCACTGATGTTAGTCGATTCACGTTTCAAAGCGTTGAACCCTTTTTGCAAAGCTGGCGATTTGGACTTGTCAACTTTTGCTTGACGTCCTTTACGTACCAGTTGGTTAATAGTTGGCATGTGATTGCCACCCCCTTCCTCAATTGTTCATGTTTCTTTATAAACCTCTTTTCGCTAAGTCCACAGACCCAGGCGGTTCATAAAAAGACAAATGAAAAGTTTTTGCCTTGGAGAATCCCTAAAAGTTCTCGGACAAAAACGTTCCTTACCCTATCATTTGACGACAGCAGCCATCGCTGCTCCCACTCCAATCCCGCAAGCTTTGCCGAGATTTTTCATTGTATCCACTTTCGTGTACTTCACATTGTGTTGTTCACATAAGGCAATGATTTTGGAAGTGAGCTGCGGATCACTATCTTCAGCCACATAGACCTCAGAAGCCATTCCTGATTGAACCATCCGCATGGTCTGTTTGGTACCAATTTTGACATGAGCATCTTGCAGACCTTTTTCATTAGACATGTTCATTCCTCCGAATAGGACCATATACAACAGCTGCCCACGCACCTTTGATATATTAGCATCTAGCGCAAGCAATGTCAATGCTAATTACAAAACATTAATTTGCAATTTTGCCGTTTCGGGAAACGTCCGCCTGTATGAAACAGTCGTCCGTCTCCCGGCGTACAAAAATCTATTCTACTCTCTTATGAGAGAGCGAATTAATTAATCAACAGAAACTGGCTCAAGTTCTTCTACTGAAGATTGACCATCTTCTGGCTCGGCAAATTTGATGCTGCGGTAACGGTGCATACCTGTACCTGCAGGAATCAATTTACCGATAATTACATTTTCTTTCAGACCGAGCAGCTGATCGACTTTACCTTTGATCGCCGCATCTGTCAATACACGTGTAGTCTCTTGGAACGAAGCCGCTGAGAGGAAAGAGTCTGTTTCCAGAGACGCTTTTGTAATACCGAGCAAGATTGGTTTTGCAACCGCTGGCTCTTTATCACTCAGAATCGCTATTTTGTTAGCTCTTTCGTACTCATGAGTATCCACGAATGATCCTGGCAATAGCGTTGTATCTCCCGCATCAACGATACGGATTTTACGCAACATTTGACGGATCATAACTTCAACGTGTTTATCGTTAATTTCTACGCCTTGGTTACGGTATACGCGCTGTACTTCCTGCAAAATGTAGTTTTGTACGCCACGTACGCCTTTAATGCGCAGCATTTCTTTAGGATCGATAGAACCGTCAGTCAATTCGTCGCCTGCCTCAATTTCCATGCCTTCGCTTACGCGTACACGGGAACCGTAGGTAACAGAGTAAACTTTGGATTCTGCCTCACCTTGAATTTCGATTTCACGACGATCTTTCGCTTCGCGAATCTCTTTAACAACACCATCAATCTCACTGATCGTTGCTTGACCCTTAGGATTACGAGCCTCAAACAACTCCTGAATACGCGGCAAACCTTGCGTAATATCGTCTCCGGCTACACCACCGGTGTGGAACGTACGCATTGTAAGCTGTGTTCCCGGCTCACCAATGGATTGTGCTGCGATAATACCAACTGCTTCACCAATCTCCACGTGTTTACCTGTTGCCAGGTTGCGACCGTAACACTTCTTGCAGACACCGTGACTTGCACGGCAGCTGAGTACGGAGCGGATTTGCAATTTGGTTACACCCGCTTTAATGATTGCCTCAGCTTTGTCGGAGTCAATCAGTTCATTGCGGTGTGCAATAATTTCTTTTGTTTCCGGATGACGAACAGTCTCGAAGCAGTATCTGCCTTCAATACGGTCGTAGAGATCCTCAATAACCTCTTTACCATCCTGGATTCGACTTACCGTGAAGCCTTTATCTGTTCCACAATCATCTTCACGCACGATTACGTCTTGTGCCACGTCTACGAGACGACGAGTCAGGTAACCTGAATCCGCTGTACGCAGAGCCGTATCGGCCAAACCTTTACGGGCACCGTGAGTCGAGATGAAGTATTCGAGTACCGTCAGACCTTCACGGAAGTTCGATTTGATTGGGAGTTCGATGATCCGACCGGATGGGTTGGCCATCAGACCACGCATACCGCCCAATTGGGTGATTTGCGATTTGTTACCACGCGCTTTAGAGTCAACCATCATCATGATGGAATTGTAACGGTCCATCGATTTCATCAGAATCTCGGTGATATCATCTTTCGATTTCGACCAGATGTCAATGATGCGGTCATAACGCTCCTCGTTTGTAATCAGACCACGACGGTACTGGTTCGTAACGATTTGCGCTTTTTCTTCGGACTGTCTGAGAATTTCAAATTTCTCAGGCGGTACGATAACATCCGATACCGCAACCGTAATACCGGCACGAGTGGAGTATGTGAATCCGAGTTGTTTGATTTTATCCAAAATAACGGCTGTTTCCGTTGTGTGATAAATTTCAAAACAACGTGCGATGATAGAACCGAGGTATTCTTTACCCACACCGCCAGCCAAAGGAGCATTCATGATGGCTTCTCTAAGGTCAGCACCCTTTTCATACACAAATGAATGCTCTGCAGTACCTTGGTACAGGTTTGCACGTGTTGCATCATTGATGTAAGGGAAGCTTGCCGGGAAGATTTCATTAAAGATGATTTTGCCGATGGTAGTCAGCAACATTGCATCTTGTTGCTCTTCGGTGAAGATGGTTTTACCAAGTGCTCTAACCGGGATGGCTACACGTGCATGCAATCCTGCAGTTCCACGTTGATACGCAGATACCGCTTCGTTAACTGTACGCAAAATCATACCTGTTCCCTTTTCTTCCTTGTTGTCCATGGTCAGGTAATAAGAACCAAGCACCATATCCTGGGAAGGGGTAACAACCGGTTTACCGTCTTTCGGGTTCAAAATGTTGCCTGATGCAAGCATCAGGATACGTGCTTCCGCTTGAGCTTCAGCGGACAATGGAACGTGCACGGCCATTTGGTCACCGTCAAAGTCGGCATTGTAAGCCGTACATACGAGTGGGTGAAGACGAATCGCTTTACCTTCAACAAGAATCGGTTCAAATGCTTGAATACCGAGACGGTGAAGCGTAGGGGCACGGTTCAGAAGAACCGGATGCTCCTTGATTACTTCTTCAAGAACATCCCATACTTCAGGACTTACACGCTCAACTTTACGTTTAGCGCTCTTGATGTTGTGGGCAAGCCCTTTATTTACAAGCTCTTTCATGACGAAAGGCTTGAACAGTTCAAGTGCCATATCTTTTGGCAGACCACATTGATACATTTTCAGGTAAGGTCCAACCACGATAACGGAACGACCGGAATAGTCAACCCGTTTACCGAGCAAGTTCTGACGGAAACGTCCTTGTTTACCTTTCAGCATGTGGCTGAGAGATTTCAATGGACGGTTACCCGGACCTGTTACAGGGCGTCCGCGACGACCGTTGTCGATCAATGCGTCAACCGCTTCCTGCAGCATCCGTTTCTCATTTTGCACGATAATGTCTGGTGCGCCAAGGTCAAGCAGACGTTTCAGACGGTTGTTCCGGTTGATTACACGGCGATACAGATCATTCAGGTCAGACGTTGCAAAACGTCCACCATCCAGCTGTACCATTGGACGAAGTTCCGGCGGGATAACAGGAAGTACATCCATGATCATCCACTCAGGTTTGTTACCCGAGTTGCGGAATGCTTCGATAACTTCCAAACGTTTGATTGCACGGTTACGACGTTGTCCTTGTGCAGTCCGGAGCTCTTCTTTCAGAAACTCGAGCTCTTTGTCTATATCAAGGTCTTGAAGCAATTTCTTAACCGCTTCGGCACCCATGCCAGCCTGGAAACCATATCCGTATTTTTCACGATAGCTGCGGTATTCTTTCTCGGACAACAGCTGTTTTCTCTCCAGTGGAGTTTCTCCTGGATCGGTTACTACATATGATGCAAAATAAATAATCTCCTCGAGAGATCTTGGAGACATATCCAAAGCGAGACCCATGCGGCTCGGAATACCTTTGAAGTACCAGATGTGCGATACCGGAGCAGCGAGCTCAATATGACCCATCCGTTCGCGGCGTACTTTCGCACGTGTAACTTCAACGCCACAACGATCACAGACAACGCCTTTATAACGGACGCGTTTGTATTTACCGCAATGACATTCCCAGTCTTTTGTAGGGCCAAAAATCTTTTCGCAGAACAGCCCTTCTTTTTCCGGTTTCAACGTACGATAGTTGATCGTTTCCGGTTTTTTCACTTCTCCGCGGGACCAAGAACGAATTTTTTCTGGGGAAGCAAGCCCGATCTTCATGTATTCGAAATTGTTGACGTCCAACAAGGAGCAACCCTCCTTAACCAAGTCCTGTATTCTAGGTTACGCCCCCTCCGGCCGAAGCCGGAGCAAGACGCGAGCCTGATGAAAAACGCCGGTCATCATGCGCCCGAAGCGGTTACTCCGCTCCGACCTCTGTACCCTCAAGGTTGAGGCTGAGCTTATCGCTCGCAGCGTCATCTTCATCGTCCATTTCTTTCATTTCAATCTCTTGCTCATCTTCGCTCAAAATCTTAACGTCCATACCCAAGCTTTGCAGCTCTTTGATCAATACTTTGAATGACTCAGGAACACCTGGTTCCGGAACATTCTCGCCTTTGACGATGGACTCATACGTTTTCACCCGACCTACAACATCATCGGACTTAACAGTCAAGATCTCTTGCAGTGTATAAGCGGCACCATAAGCCTCAAGCGCCCATACTTCCATCTCACCGAAACGTTGACCACCAAACTGAGCTTTACCACCCAGAGGCTGTTGCGTAACGAGTGAGTAAGGACCTGTAGAACGAGCATGGATTTTATCGTCAACCATGTGTGCCAGCTTGATCATGTGCATGACGCCGACAGTAACTTCACGTTCAAACTCTTCTCCGGTACGGCCATCGTATAGAACGGTTTTACCATTACGCTGCATGCCTGCTTCTTCCATCGTATCGAAGACGTCATACTCCTTCGCTCCGTCGAATACAGGCGTTGCTACGTGAATACCGAGCTGCATGGCTGCCATACCCAAGTGAACTTCAAGTACTTGACCGATGTTCATCCGGGAAGGTACGCCCAGCGGGTTAAGAACGATCTGAACCGGTGTTCCATCCGGCAGGAATGGCATATCTTCTTCCGGCAGGATACGAGCGACGACCCCTTTGTTACCGTGACGTCCGGCCATTTTATCACCCTCGGAAATTTTCCGTTTTTGAGCGATATAGACACGAACGAGCTGGTTCACACCTGGAGGCAGTTCATCACCGTTTTCACGGGTAAATACTTTTACGTCGACTACGATACCGTCAGTACCGTGAGGAACACGCAAGGAAGTATCACGTACTTCACGCGCTTTCTCACCGAAAATCGCATGCAGGAGACGCTCTTCAGCAGTCAGTTCTGTTACACCTTTCGGTGTTACTTTACCAACCAGAATGTCGCCGGCACTGATCTCAGCACCGATGCGGATAATACCGCGCTCATCCAGATTACGCAGCGCTTCTTCCCCAACATTCGGGATATCACGTGTGATCTCTTCAGGTCCGAGCTTGGTATCACGTGCTTCCGACTCATATTCCTCGATATGGATGGATGTATACACATCTTCTTTAACGAGTTTTTCACTGAGCAGGATCGCATCCTCGTAGTTGTAGCCTTCCCAAGTCATGAAGGCAACGACGACGTTACGTCCCAGTGCCAATTCACCCATTTCCGTTGAAGGACCGTCTGCGAGGATGTCGCCAGCTTTGACAACAGCACCTCTTTTGACAATCGGACGCTGGTTAATGCATGTTCCTTGGTTTGAACGCATAAATTTGTGTAATTTATATTTAACGATATCGCCTTTGACTTCTTGACCATCAACTTCTTCAATACGACGCAACCAAATTTCATTCGCAGAAGAACGTTCAATAATCCCGTCATATTTGGAGACAATACATACACCGGAATCTTTCGCGGCTTTGTGTTCCATACCTGTTCCGACCAGCGGAGCTTTAGGAATCAAGAGTGGAACGGCTTGCCGTTGCATGTTCGATCCCATGAGCGCACGGTTGGAGTCATCGTTCTCGAGGAACGGAATGAGCGCCGTAGCGACGGATACCACTTGCTTCGGAGATACGTCCATGTAGTCCACTCGCTCACTCGGCATCGTGAGGATGTTATCCGATTGCTTGTTGTAACGTACAATGATCGCTTCTTCGGCAAAAGTACTATCTTCATTCAGCTTCGCATTCGCTTGAGCGATGACATAGTTGTCCTCTTCGTCTGCTGTCAGGTAATCGATTTGCTCGGTTACGACACCCGTCTTCGGATCTACCCAGCGATATGGAGCTTCAATGAAACCATATTCGTTCACCCGGGCAAATGTAGACAGAGAGTTGATCAAACCAATGTTTGGTCCCTCTGGTGTCTCGATCGGACACATCCGGCCATAGTGGGATGGATGGACGTCACGGACTTCCATGCCTGCACGCTCACGTGTCAAACCACCCGGTCCGAGTGCGGACAGACGGCGTTTATGCGTCAATTCACCCAATGGGTTCGTTTGATCCATAAACTGTGACAATTGGGAGCTACCAAAGAACTCTTTAATGGATGCGATAACAGGACGTATGTTAATCAGAGCCTGAGGCGTGATTACGTTAGCATCCTGAATGGACATTCTCTCACGAACCACACGCTCCATACGGGACAAACCGATCCGGAACTGATTTTGCAAGAGTTCACCGACCGAACGGAGACGACGGTTACCCAGGTGATCGATATCATCTGTGCTTCCGATGCCGTGCAGAAGGTTAATGAAGTAACTGATAGAGGAAATGATATCAGCCGGTGTTACGTTTTTCACTGATTTATCAATGTTAGCATTGGCAATCAATTTAACAACCTTACCATCCTCAATTGGTGAAAACACATCAATCGTTTGCATTGGAATATCATTAGCATCCAAAACACCGTTAGCCACGTGATACGTGCGGAATCCAACGTTTTTCTCCAGATGCGGCATAATTTCGTCGAGCAAACGACGGTCTACCATTTGCCCCGCTTCGGCGATAATCTCACCCGTGTCGGTATCAATGAGAGATTCAGCCAAACGTTGATTGAACAAACGGTTTTTGATGTGCAGCTTTTTGTTGATTTTGTAACGACCTACGTTAGCCAGGTCATAACGTTTTGGATCAAAGAAACGAGCTACGAGCAAGCTTTTCGCATTATCAAGCGTTGGCGGCTCACCCGGACGAAGACGCTCATAAATCTCAATCAGAGCTTTCTCCGTGGAATCTGTATTGTCTTTGTCCAGCGTATTGCGGATATATTCGTCATTACCGAGCAGATCCAGAATCTCAGCGTCTGTGCCAAAACCAAGTGCACGCAGGAGAACCGTCACCGGTATTTTACGTGTACGGTCGATCCGGACGTATACAACATCCTTCGCGTCCATCTCCAGTTCGAGCCAAGCGCCGCGGTTAGGAATAACTGTAGCGGTATACGTTTTTTTGGCGTTTTTATCAACTTTGGTACTGAAGTAAACGCTAGGAGAGCGAACCAACTGGCTGACAATAACCCGTTCAGCACCATTAATAATAAATGTGCCAGTATCGGTCATCAGCGGGAAATCTCCCATGAATACTTCCTGCTCTTTGACTTCTCCGGTTTCCTTATTAATGAGCCGGACTTTGACCCGAAGCGGTGCTGCATAAGTAACGTCACGCTCTTTCGCGTCGTCTACTGTATACTTCGGTTCACCGAGACTGTAATCGATAAATTCCAAAATCAAGTTACCTGTAAAATCCTGGATCGGCGAGATATCCTGGAACATTTCGCGCAACCCTTCCTCCAAAAACCAATCATAGGATTTTTGTTGGATTTCAATCAGGTTCGGAACTTCGAGTATCTCGTTAATTCGTGCATAACTGCGCCGAGTGCGTCGACCATATTGAACAAGATGTCCTGCCAACTTAAACTCACCCCTCAATGTCTACTCACTTTAAAAATTTCGTTGCGAACCTCTGTTTGTAACCTTATAATGGTACACATACAGAGCAAAGCAATGCATCCACAAATAAAGAAAAGCCCTTACTCGAATGTCGTTCGATAAAAGAGCAACTTTGATCGGCGGATGTCTTTCCAAAAGATACTTATCCCCAGTTTGCCCAAAATGTACATATTATACGCCAAACGTAGGCATAATAAGCCCGTTCGGCGTAAAAAAAGGTTGACATTTTCAGTTAGCTAAAGCCAAGTAGGGCATCTTAATACTGACATTTTACAATAATACCACGGCCTGAATTTCAAGTCAATAGTCCTATTGCAAAAAAATGTTCCACTGCTTACTTTACAAAACTGAAATTAGCTTATACTTGCCTCTTCCGTCTTGACCGCTTTAAAAATCCGGTAGCCTTTGTCCTTCGTTACTTCCTCCACTCGACCAAACAAAGATTCCAACTTCTCTTTCGCAGAAGGCGCTCCCTGTTTTTTCTGAATGACAACCCATAACGATCCACCTATTTTCAAATGACGATACGCTTGTTCAAAAATGGTATGAACCGTTTCTTTCCCCGCACGGATAGGCGGATTGGTCAGAACCACGTCATAGTCTTCCTTTTTCACTTCAGCCAGAAGATCACTTTGCATAACCGTTACATTCATTATGCCGTTCGCTTTTGCGTTTTCCCTGGAAAGCTCAATCGCTCTCTCATTGATATCGATCATGGTGACATGCCCATCCGGTACAAGTTTGGCTGCTGTAAGACCAATCGGTCCATATCCGCAACCCACATCCAGAACATGAGCTCCAGCAGGCAAATCCATAGCATCAATCAACACTCTGCTGCCATAATCGATTCCGTTTTTGGAAAATACCCCTGCATCCGTAATAAATCGTAATTTCCATCCACGTAGCTCCGCTTCTGTAGCCCGTCTGTCATGCGCCACCTGCGGTTTGTCCGAATAATAGTGATTGGACATGTCCTCACTCACTTTCCATTACAATTACAGCAACAAACCCCTTGATATAAGTCAAGGGGTTTGTTGTTTTGTTCATTCAGCCTATAAAAGCTAAATTATTTAACTTCGATTGTAGCGCCTGCTTCTTCAAGCTTAGCTTTAACCGCTTCTGCTTCTTCTTTGCTTACTTTTTCTTTCAGTGGTTTTGGAGCGTTGTCAACCACTTCTTTTGCTTCTTTCAGGCCAAGACCTGTGATTTCACGAACTGCTTTGATAACGTTGATTTTGGAAGCACCAGCGCTAGTCAAGATTACATCAAACTCGGATTGCTCAGCTTCAGCTGCAGCAGCTCCGCCACCTGCAACAGCTACTGGAGCTGCAGCAGTTACGCCGAATTCTTCTTCGATTGCTTTAACGAGATCGTTCAGTTCCAGTACAGTCATGCCTTTGATTGCTTCCAAGATTTGCTCTTTACTCATGATTGAACCTCCATATATAATATTATTTTTTTTTGTAATTCATCACTGCCTAAGCAGCTTTCAGATCAAGTTGCTTACGCGCCTTGTTCTTCTTTTTCAGCAACCGCTTTAACCGCAAGCGCGAAGTTGCGCACTGGCGCTTGAAGCACGCTGAGGAGCATGGAAAGAAGACCTTCGCGGGATGGCAGTTCTGCCAATGCTTTGACTTCTTGTACTCCGATTACGCGACCTTCTACAACTGCACCTTTCAATTCCAGTGCATCGTTCTTTTTCGCGAAGTCGTTCAGAATTTTGGCTGGAGCCACAACGTCGTCTGCGCTGAATGCAATTGCACTAGGTCCTGTCAGTACTTCATTAAGTTCTGTCAGTTCTGCTGCAGCTGCTGCGCGGCGAAGCAACGTGTTTTTCAGCACTTGGAATTCGATTCCGGCTTCACGAAGCTGCTTACGCAGCTCAGTTACTTGGGCAACGTTCAAACCGCGATAGTCAACAACAACACTAGTAGCGCTCTCGCGCAATTTTGCTGTTACTGCATCAACGGACTCTTGTTTTGCTTGAATCACTTTTGCGTTTGCCAAACTGTACACCTCCTGATCAAATTTATCCCATTAAGAAAAGCCTCCGTAGAATCACGAAGGCTTGATATATACTCATAACCGATTTGCATCGTTCTAAGTTCTATAATCACACCTCGGCAGGAAATTAAGCCAAATGGCACCTACTGTCTACGGCAAGCATATTCAAATGTCAACGGTCAGTCACTCGGACTCACAACTTTTATAGAATATCAGAACAAGACAAGCCTGTCAAGAGATATTATCTAAAAGCTGCTGCGTTCACGCGTGCGCCAGGGCCCATCGTGGAAGAAAGACTTACATTCTTCAGATAAACACCTTTTGCTGCCGCCGGTTTAGCACGAGTCAAAGCATCCATGAGAGCTTTAAGGTTCTCATTCAGTTGCTCTGCCGAGAAAGAAGCTTTACCGATCGGTGCATGAATTTGACCTGCACGATCCAGACGATATTCGATTTTACCGGCTTTAATTTCTTGAACAGCCTTGGAGACATCGAAAGTTACCGTTCCGGCTTTAGGGTTAGGCATCAGACCTTTACCGCCGAGCAGACGGCCCAATTTACCTACTTCACTCATCATATCCGGTGTCGCTACGCAGACGTCGAATTCGAACCAGCCTTGTTGGATTTTGTTGATCATGTCTGCATCACCAACATAGTCCGCGCCAGCCGCTTCCGCTTCTTTCGCTTTGTCACCTTTTGCAAATACCAATACGCGCTGTGTTTTACCTGTGCCGTGAGGCAAGACAACAACACCACGTACAGCCTGGTCTTGTTTACGTGGGTCTACGCCCAAGCGTACTGCTGCTTCGATTGTTTCATCGAATTTTGCAGTGGCTGCCTTTTTCACAAGCTCTACAGCTTCTGAAGGCTCGTAAGTTGCTTCGCTGTCAATCAGCTTAGCAGCTTCCAGGTATTTTTTACCGTGTTTAGCCATGTTATATTCCTCCTTTGTGGTGTTAGCGGATATACCTCCCACATCAACCGGCCGCGAATCGGCCGGCTTTACGAAGCCATGTTTCAGATGAAAAATTAGTCTTCGATGGTGATACCCATGCTGCGGGCAGTACCTTCGACCATACGCATTGCGGACTCAACGTCAGCTGCATTAAGGTCAGGCATTTTTTGTTCCGCGATTTGACGTACCGCATCACGTTTAACGGTAGCGACTTTTTTCTTGTTCGGTTCGCCGGATCCTTTTTCCACTTTTGCTGCCACTTTCAACAGAACTGCTGCTGGTGGAGTTTTAGTGATGAAAGTAAAGGAACGGTCTTCGAATACTGTGATTTCAACAGGAATAATCAATCCCGCTTGATCGGCTGTACGAGCGTTGAACTCTTTACAGAATGCCATGATGTTGACACCTGCTTGACCCAAAGCTGGACCTACCGGAGGCGCTGGATTCGCTTTACCTGCTGGAATTTGCAGTTTTACCATTTTGATTACCTTTTTTGCCATGATTGACACCTCCTTGCAAAATAGTGGTTAACGGACCTCTCGGTCCTCCCACAAGAAACTTGAAGAGACTATATCTTCTCCACTTGCGTATATTCCAACTCAAGCGGTGTTTCCCGTCCAAACATGTTCACATGCACTTTCAACTTGCTTTTGTCTACCAAGATTTCTTCCACGGAGCCCACAAAATTCGCAAAAGGACCAACTTTAATACGTACGGATTCCTTAATGTCGAATTCAATTTTAGGCTTCGGCTCAACCATGCCCATATGCTTCAGAATTTGTTCCACTTCTTCAGGCAGCAAGGCTGTTGGTTTGGACCCGGAACCTGTCGAACCGACAAATCCCGTAACACCTGGTGTGTTGCGAACAACATACCAAGAGTCATCCGTCTGGACCATTTCCACCAAGACATATCCGGGGTAAACTTTACGCATAACGGTTTTTTTCTTACCGTCCTTGTTTACCACTTCTTCTTCCATAGGAACAAGAACGCGGAAAATCTTGTCTTCCATGCCCATGGACTCTACGCGTTTTTCCAAATTGGCTTTGACCTTATTCTCATACCCTGAATAGGTATGAACGACGTACCATCTTTTTTCCATATCAAGCCACCTGGGACCCTTCTTAAATAATCGCTTCGATCACAGCGGAGATGCCGATATCAACGACCCAAAAAAACAGCGTCATAACCACAACAGTACCAAGAACGATCAATGTGTAGTTGGTCAGCTCTTTACGATTAGGCCAGCGAACTTTTTTAAGTTCAGCCCAGCTTTCAGAGAAAAAGGAAATCAGAGATTTGAAACTACGTTTCACGCCGACTACACCTCCAAAAAACTATCTGGTTTCGCGATGAGAAGTCTGCTCGTTACAAAACTTGCAAAATTTCTTCATCTCCATGCGGTCGGGGTGATTACGCTTGTTTTTTGTCGTAGTGTAATTTCTTTGTTTGCAGTTCGTACAAGCCAAAGTAATAATTACCCGCATGATGTACACCTCCCGAAGACTTCCACATTGAAGCGGAGTCTCTAAATTGATCCTAAAAAAAAGCCGCGAATTTAGGCCTACCTAAAACACTTTATCATAAGGGTATAACCATGTCAATGAAAGAATAGCCTTTCATCTTTGGGTAAAAGTTCCTATCAAACACATTCCGTTTCTCATCTCTGTTTTTCTCTTCTCCTGCATGGACCAAGCGATTACTAGTATAATCATTCTTTTAGTTTATAAACTTGAGGCAGCAAAAAAAGACTCAAACCCCGAGCCTTTTCCGTCAACGACAACATGTGTTTAATTATCTCGTACTTCCAGATACTTTTCAAGTTTACGCTTGACGCGCTGAAGTGCATTGTCAATGGACTTCACATGTCTGTCCAAATCGACTGCAATCTCTTGATAAGATCTCCCGTCCAGATACAACATCAATACTTTACGTTCCAGATCACTCAAAATCTCAGACATCTTATCTTCCAGGCCCACAAACTCTTCCTGATTGATGATAAGCTCTTCCGGATCACTGACCTGAGTTCCACAAATCACATCGAGTAACGTACGATCAGATTCTTCGTCATAAATAGGTTTGTCCAGTGATACATAAGAATTAAGCGGAATATGCTTCTGACGTGTTGCCGTCTTGATTGCCGTAATAATCTGTCGTGTAATACACAACTCGGCAAAGGCTTTGAAAGAAGCGAGCTTGTCCCCTTTGAAATCCCTAATGGATTTATAGAGTCCAATCATTCCTTCCTGAATGATATCTTCCCGGTCAGCCCCAATCAGAAAATAAGATCTTGCCTTGGCGCGTACAAAGTTGCGATATTTGTTAATCAAAAACTCCAGCGCTTCGCTCTCGCCTTCACGGACCGCTTCGACAATGTCTTCGTCACTTTGGTAATCATACTTGGATAACATGATATCTTTGAGGTCGACACTCACAGACAATCCCTCCGGC
This sequence comes from Paenibacillus sp. NPDC056933, assembly GCF_042674385.1. Lineage (NCBI taxonomy): Bacteria > Bacillati > Bacillota > Bacilli > Caryophanales > Paenibacillaceae > Paenibacillus > Paenibacillus sp. NPDC056933. Next base: position 45,139 of record NZ_JBHUQN010000011.1, read on the forward strand.
TGCAACGCAAGGTACCCCGTTACTCTACTCTATGAAATATAGGACCAGTATATATGATGGTACCTCACACCGTCAACCACGCCCTGCCTAAAAAAGAACATCAATAACATAATTGTCAAGAGTTTCAAAATTCTAAATTCTGTAAAACCGTGCTGTTATTCCCGCCGCCATCGCTCAAACTGCTTCAAAACATCCGGACTTAATTTCCCGCCGATAGTATTTCGCGTTGTTTTGGCTTGATCTTCTTCCAGACGTTTCTGTAACTCTTTTTCGTTCTGCTCCACTTCGATCAACAGTTCCCTTGCAGATATACGCAGAGCCCCCTGTCCAAAAATGACATGCTGCTCTACCATATCACTTGTAGCCACATAGATTTGGCGTCTTCGCGTGCTTAGTTCCCGAACGAGTCTCTCAATGCATTCGTCTGCCGTCTCTTTTTCCTTTGTAAAAAAAATCTGCACTTTGCTCTGTGTAAAGGATTTACCGAGTCCAGGCACGAGGTAGGCGTCAAAAACAACAATGACTCTCAGACCGGAGAATGCCTGGTAATCGGCTAGACGGGAGAGAAGCCTGTTGCGGGCCTCCTCCAATCCGTTCTCCGCCAATCTGGATAACTCCGGCCAGTCACCAATCATGTTGTACCCGTCTACAAGAAGCACATCACGGGAATCAGCCATATCTTCTAGTCCTGCGCTTGGCGCGAACGAAGCACTTCATACATGACAACACCCGCAGCCACGGAAGCATTCAGGGAATTAATCTGTCCTTGCATCGGTAATTTGATCAGCACATCGCATTTCTCGCGAATGAGTCGCCCCATTCCCTTGTTTTCGTTTCCGATCACGAGAGCTACCGGACCTGTAAAGACTCCGTTCCCAAACACGCTCTCCTGAGCAGCAACATCCGTACCTACCACCCATATGCCTTCTTCCTTGAGACGGTCAATCGTTTGTCCCAGATTGCTTACACGAGCCACTGGCACATATTCAACAGCACCTGCTGAGGTTTTGGAAACAGTCACTGTAACAGCAGCTGAGCGCCGCTTGGGTACAATGACACCATGCGCACCCGTGCAGTCGGCTGTCCGCAAAATCGATCCAAGGTTATGCGGATCTTCAATCTCATCCAGCAAAATCAAAAATGGATGCTCATTCTTCGCTGCCGCTGCAGCAAGAATATCTTCAACCTCCACATAAGCGTACGGAGCTGCTTGCGCCACCACACCCTGGTGCTGAATGCCAGGAACCGTTTGATCCAGTTTACGCTTGTCTACGTGCTGAATGACAATCCCTAGTTTTTTCGCTTCCGCGATAATAGGTTGCGTCAGATGTTTTTGTGCTGTATCTGCGATCCATATTTTATTAATGGTCCGGCCTGAACGCAGCGCCTCCGTTACGGAGTGCTTACCGGCGATCCATTCTTCTTCCATTGTTGTTCGATCCTCTCTTTAACGCTCTGCTGGAATCGGTACCTAAAGAGGCTGACCCACAGAAGCGGCTTTTGTTGAATTTCTATTATTTATTCGGCTTGTTTGAACTCTGCTCGTGTTCAGCATGCTCAATGCCCTTAGAAATCAGTTCAATCATACGACCATGCAGACCACTACTATACAGGTAACCGATCAGACACTCCAGAGCAGTTGCATGTCTGTATTCCAGAACATCCGCATTTTTGGGAATACTGCCTGACTTGGCGTTGCGACCTTGTCTAACGATGTCACGTTCTTCATCCGTCAGATCAGCTTCAATACCCGTAAGAATGCGGCTCTGGGCCTTGGCTGACACCAGACCGGTTGCACTGCGGTGCAAATGGTTGGGACGCATATTGGCTTTGGACAACAGATATTGCCGTACAGCGACCTCATATACCGCATCACCAATATAGGCGAGTGCAATGGGAGGAATCAATCGCGCGGGACGGGATGGGGGATATGGAAACCATCCCCCCTGTGTAACATGTATGGACTGTTCTTCTCCCTGCTGTTGCTCCGTAAATTCGACAGATTCAGACAACTTATTCGACTGCTCCTCGGTCATTTGCGCCGCCATCTCATCCCTTGAGCCGTATCCTCAAGCAAGATGCCCTGCGCCGACAGTTCATCCCGAATTTCATCAGCCCGTGCCCAGTTTTTGGACTTACGCGCTTGTGTGCGCTCTTCAATCAGACGCTCAATGTCTTCATCCAAAAGCTCCGGTTCAGCGTCCGTATAGATCCGAAGCACCGCATTCAGCTCACTGAACAATTCCAGGAGCGCACGAATGTCCGCAGCGTTTACCACATCTTGCTGCAACAGTTGGTTCGCTTCCCCAGCCCATTCAAACAGTGCCGTAATTGCATCAGGCGTATTGAAGTCATCCTGCATTTTCTCATGATACTGCTGACGAATCTGCTCCAGTCTTGCTGAAAACTCTGCTGAAACAGGTCGGTCCACGCTTACAGCCTGCAAGCGATGATTGAGGTTGCCTACGGCATTGGCGATCCGGTCCACACTATTCTGTGCCTGTTCCATCGTATCTTCCGTAAAGTTCAATGGATTGCGGTAGTGGGTAGACAACATGAAATAACGAATGGCTTCCCGTTTATACTCATTGCGAAGATCTTTGACAAGCACTCCGTTCCCGAGTGATTTCGACATTTTTTCATTATCGATACGGATAAACCCATTATGCATCCAATAGTTTGCCAGCGGTTTACCAGTCAACACCTCGGATTGAGCGCATTCGCACTCATGATGCGGGAACTGCAAATCCTGTCCTCCACCATGAATATCCAGCGTGTCCCCCAAATACTCACGTGCCATGGCAGAGCACTCGATATGCCAGCCTGGACGACCATCACCCCATGGACTGGACCAGTAGATTTCACCCGGCTTCGCAGCCTTCCACAGCACGAAGTCTTCAGGATGCTCTTTGCGCTCATCTACACCAATGCGGATTCCAAATTGTAATTCCTGGAGGTTTTGCTTCGACAGTTTGCCATACTCCGCGAATTTGCCTGTGCGATAATATACGTCACCGCCATTTTCATAGGCAAAATCCTTTTCAACCAGCTCACGGATAAAATCAATAATGAGCGGCATGTTCTCCGTCACTCTTGGATTACTGCTTGCCTTCGGAATACCCAGCCCTTCGAGATCCTCGTAGTATGCGGCAATAAACTTTTCGGCAACATGAGAAACATCCGTGCCAAGCTGCTCGGCTTTGCGAATGAGCTTGTCATCGACATCCGTGAAGTTCACGACATAGTTCACCTCATGCCCTGTCTGTTCCAGATACCCTCGAACCGTGTCGAAAAAGATAACCGGACGTGCATTCCCGATATGAATGTAATCATATACCGTCGGTCCGCACACATACATTTTTACTTTCCCCGGCTCTTGGGGAACAAAATTTTCTTTGGTACGACTCATCGTATTATAAATTTGAAGCGTCATAGTCACTTTCCTTTCATCCGTTTCCATCATTTTTCTATTGTATCACGGGAAAACTCACTTTCACGGTTACTCTGCAAAGTACGCACTTCTTCACGCAAACGTTCGATCTCTTGCTGCATGCTGCGCAAGGAATCGATTACCGGATCGGGAAGCTGCTGGTTCAGACGGTCCACCCGGCGACCATCCTGTTTCACGATTCTACCCGGTATACCTACAACAGTGCTGTTTGAAGGAACCTCCTTCAGCACAACCGAGTTTGCACCAATATTGCATTGATCCCCCACACTGAAGGACCCCAGTACCTTCGCTCCGGATGAGATAACCACATTATTGCCAATTGTCGGATGTCTCTTCCCTTTTTCTTTACCCGTTCCGCCAAGTGTAACCCCCTGATAGATGACAACATCGTCGCCAATCTCACACGTTTCCCCAATCACAACGCCCATACCATGGTCAATAAACAACCGATTGCCGATCGTAGCCCCGGGGTGGATTTCGATACCTGTCATAAAACGGCTGACCTGCGAAATAAACCGGGCCAATGAAAACCATCTCCGCTTGTATAAAACGTGTGCCGCCCGGTGCGCCCATATCGCATGCAGCCCCGAGTAAGTAAATACAACCTCAAACCATCCCCGGGCCGCCGGATCGTTTTCAAACACCGCCTGGATATCTGATCTGATCTTCTTGAACATGCTCGTTCCCCTCTTGTTCAGGTCTTCGTCCTCCGGATTACCGGACGGCGCGGCCCTCATGGTAGTGTACTTCCGACTCGATTAAATAGAAAACGCCTCTGCAGCTGTTTAAGCTGCAGAGGCGTTTATCGCGGTCCCACTCTGCTCGGTCCATGCTTTAACATGCAGGGACTGGTCAGCCGATTATAGCGGCTTAATACCCTTGCATAAGAATGAACCCTCAACAGTTCCGTAACGGGAACCAACCGTCACAACCTATCCTGACGTTTTCCTCTCTGCTATAGGGCAAGAGGCGGGGCCGGATTCGGCTATGCAGCTCACGGGTGCATTTCGATTGGCGGACAGCGGATGGCTCACAGCCACCGCAGCAAGAACCTTTCTTCTTTACTGCGGGACCATCCTCTCTGAATCTGTCCGGTTCAACCTACTTCTCCCGGTCTTTGCTGTTTCTATGATGAATGATAAAATCATACCATTTAACCTTTGTGTTGCTATTATAGCGAAAAGGTTATGGAGTGACAACAATCTTCCTTCATATCGGTCTAAACGAAGCTCTTTACTCAAGTCCAGAACAGACTGAAACAAGTGTGTATGTTATGCGCCTTTTACCTGAGCATGCAATCGATCAATAACCGTATCGCGGCCTAGCAGTACGATCGTTTGGTTCAAATCACGGCCATGCGTCTGTCCTGTCAGGGCTACACGGATTGGCATAAACAGCTGCTTGCCTTTAAATCCGGTCTCCTTCTGGACTTCCTTAATCAGCGCAGCCATCTTGCTTGGTGTAAATTCGTCGCTCGCCTGCACTTTATCTGCAAATGCCTTCAGCACGGTTGGCACCTGCTCCTCAGCGAGTACAGCAGCTCCTTCACTCTCCATCTCCAGATGGGCACGGAAGAACACTTCCGATAATTCCACAATATCTGAGGCCGAATTCATCTGCTCCTGGTAGAGATGAACAAGGGAATATGCCCATTCTTTCTGTTCAGGTGAAAGCTCAGAGCCAATGCGTCCTGCCTTTTGCAGATGTGGAATCGCCATTTCAGCAATGCGATCCGGGTCTGCATTTTTGATATAGTGGTTGTTCAAGTGAGCCAACTTGTGGGTATCAAATACCGCCGGGCTCTTGGACAGACGCTTCGTATCAAAAATGGAGATTAACTGCTCTTGCGAGAAGATCTCTTCCTCTCCCTCAGGCGACCAGCCAAGCAAAGAGATGAAGTTAAACATCGCTTCAGGCAAATAGCCGAGCTGATCATATTGTTCAATAAACTGAATTACGGACTCATCCCGTTTGCTCAGTTTCTTATGGTTCTCATTCACGATCAGCGTCATATGACCGAATTGCGGTGGCTCCCAGCCAAGCGCTTCATAGATCATCAGCTGGCGTGGTGTATTGGAGATGTGATCCTCTCCACGCAGAACGTGGGAGATCTTCATCAGGTGGTCATCCACAGCAACTGCGTAGTTGTACGTGGGAATGCCGTCTTTTTTTACAATAACGAAGTCGCCGGATTCCTTGCTGTTGAATGAGATTGTTCCTTTTACCATGTCATCAAATGTATATATGCGTTCTTCCGGTACACGGAAACGAATACTTGCCACACGGCCCTCTGCTTCAAATGCACTCTGTTGCTCTGGTGTCAGATCACGGTGCTTGCCCGAATAACGCGGAGTTTCCCCACGTGCCGTCTGTTCCTCACGTTCTTGCTCCAGCTCTTCTTCCGTGCAATAGCAGCGGTAAGCCAGACCTTTGTCCAGCAGTTCCTGTGTATATTTGCGATAGATATCCAGACGTTCCGTCTGACGGTATGGTCCGTACTCTCCGCCGACATCAATACTTTCGTCCCACTCGATTCCGAGCCATTTCAAGTATTTCAGCTGGCTTTCTTCACCACCGGCAATATTGCGTTTCACATCCGTATCTTCAATACGAATAATGAATTTGCCGTTGTTATGTTTGGCATACAAATAGTTGAACAGTGCTGTACGGGCATTCCCGATATGCAGGTGTCCCGTTGGACTCGGCGCGTAGCGCACACGAACTTCCGTGCTCATAAAATATCCCCTCCGTATCTAGTTGGTTGATAATATCACACGCGAACAAGGCAAACAACCGATTGGGCAGCTATACCCTCTCCCCGCCCGGGGAATCCCAGTTGCTCTGTTGTAGTCGCTTTGACATTCACCTGTGTTACATCTGCTTCCAGTGCCTTGGCAATGACCTCGGCCATCTGCGGAACGTAAGGTGCCATCTTTGGTTTCTGTGCAATAATGGTTGAATCGATATTTCCCAGACGGTATCCGCGCTCTTTCACCAGCTGCCACACATGCTCCAGCAGTTTCAGGCTGTCGGCATCCTTGAATTCCGGATTGGTATCCGGGAAGTGTTTGCCAATGTCCCCGAGTGCAAGTGCACCAAGAATGGCATCACTGATGGCATGCAGCAACACATCCGCGTCCGAGTGGCCCAGCAGTCCTTTTTCATAAGGAATCGTCACTCCTCCAATAATGCAAGGGCGTCCCTCTACCAGCTGGTGTACATCAAATCCCTGTCCTACACGTATCATCGCTTCTTCTCTCCCCCTAGCAAAAACGCGGCGTACTCCAAATCTTCCGGCGTCGTTAACTTAATGTTCGCATAACTGCCTTCCACAACCTTGACCGACATTCCCTGGCGCTCAGCCAGCATGGCGTCATCCGTCCCTAGAAATCCGTCCCGTTCCGCAGATTCATAGGCAAGCAGCAGCGAAGAAAGACGAAAAGCCTGCGGGGTTTGAATGCTCCACAGACTGCTGCGGTCTGGCGTCGCCGTAACGATACCCTCCGCATTCACTTGTTTGATCGTATCCTTCACTGGAACAGCCAGGACAGCTGCTCCACCCGACATCGCGGCCTGCATGCAGCCTGTAATCTGCTCACGGTTTATAAAAGGACGTACCCCGTCGTGAACGAGGACCCAATCTGTTCCCAAGGCCTTAAGGCCTCCATGCACAGAATGTTGTCTCTCTTTCCCTCCGGGGATAACACGTACACGTGATTCCAGTTGGTATTCTTTTACCCAATTCAGGCAGCGTTCAACATCTGCAGCTCCGGTTACCAGCACCATTTCTCTGACCTCGTCCAGAGCCGCAAACACCTCAAGCGTATGTATGAAAACGGGCTTGTCCTGCAGCAGCAGAAACTGCTTGCTCTCGGTCGTTCCCATCCGGGTTCCCCGACCTGCCGCCACAATGACAACCCCCCACCCTTTATCCATGCCGCGATCCCTGCCTTGTCTGTCAGTTTACCGTTCATTGATATAAAATATCTGCAAGCGATATAAAATATCTTACAACGATACACTACCCATCATACCGCTTTATTGGGCTTTTTCCAACAATTTCGGCTTGGCAAAAATCATTCGTCCCGCTGACGTCTGCAGTACACTGGTCACCAGCACTTCCATCATCATGCCGATATACTCGCGTCCACCTTCCACAACGATCATCGTACCGTCATCCAGATAAGCCACACCCTGACCATGCTCCTTGCCATCCTTGATGATCTGCACCAGAATTTCCTCACCCGGCAGTACCACTGGCTTGACCGCATTAGCCAGATCATTGATGTTCAGTACAGATACACCTTGGAGTTCGCAAACCTTATTGAGGTTAAAGTCATTGGTAACGACCTTGCCCTGAAGCACTTTCGCCAGCTTAACCAGTTTACTGTCCACTTCGGAAATTTCCTCGAAATCCCCCTCGTAGATCAGGACCTTGACGTCCAATTCCTTCTGAATTTTATTCAAAATATCAAGCCCGCGCCGGCCTCTGTTTCGCTTGAGCAGATCCGATGAATCGGCAATATGCTGCAATTCCTCCAATACGAATTCCGGAATCACAATCGTTCCCTCGATAAATCCGGTTTTGCATATATCTGCGATGCGGCCATCGATAATAACGCTGGTATCCAGAATCTTGTGTTCTTCCATCCGCCTGTCCTCATCAACCTCAGGGTGACCCCATCGTCCTGACATCCAGAAGGCACCCAGATCGTCTTTCTTGGCCATGGCAAGCGTGTAGCCTGTATAGCTACATACGACCGTCAGCGCCACCTGAAGCACCTCTCCGGCCGTTCCAAGCCAGGCTACACAAGGATACAGCAGCAAGGCCACCAGTAATCCCGCAACGGTACCCGCCGCTCCTGCCGCGAGTTCATTCATCGGTACTTTTGCCAAGGAATCAATCCCATTATGCAGTCTGGTTGCCATCAATGTTCCTCCGATGCTGCACACAGACATAAACAATACAGCTCCTAGTAGCGTTGATACCCCAGCTCCCAACAGTCCTGCTGACTGAATCCACTCAGCCATCCAAGGGACGGATTTTCCTGCCAGATGATATGCCGTGTAGCCGAACCATGCACCGCACAATCCTGTAAAAGTTAAAATGCCTTTTTTCCACATAAGTCCCTGCACCTCCTTCAATATAACTTCTTGTTTATATCCAGTATGATCCAATTCCCAAATTGCTAATCCCGCTTTCGAAGAACTTTTTGGAAATGTTGCAATCGTCAGTTGAAAGAAGGTAAATTATTGGCATATAATGAATTCAATTCATATCCCGAGGTGAGTAGCAAAATGAGTACGCTAAGTTTACAGGCTTTTCAGGATCAAGTTTCCGAGCTGTTGCTGCGTCATCGCAGCCTGATTGATGTACTGTCCAAAACAGGACAAGCCGGAGCTTCTGTCAATCGTGCCGTGTCCAAGGCCATTACCGAATGCGGCTGCATTGAGCTGCACGCCACCAAGCAGAGATATGCCCCGGAGAGTGATATCGCTAAAACCAAAGGGCTGCTGGAAACGCATGTGGAAGGTGAATTGTGCGAGAATTGCAAAGAGGTGATCAGCTCCGAACTGGGGCGGAACCTGTTTTATATGTCGGCTCTCTGCAATCTGCTGGACATCAACATGGAAGAAGTCGTGAATCACGAGTCACAGAAATGTTCGACGTTAGGGATGTTCAATTTGTCGTAGATCTGAATAACAAAAAGCACGTATACTCCTGCACAGGAGCGTACGTGCTTTCTTTGTATATATTTGATATTCGAAACACAAACCAACCGAATTCCAGAATGCAGGAATACCTAGCGATCAGAAGGACGAGAAGACTTCTCTTCTTTACGCTTTTTGGCCCGGTTTCGGGAGGCGGCCGTCCGCATACTATGCTTCATCCCGTACAGGGCATATAGCACAAGTGGAATAAAGATCAATTTGGACAATTGTTCAGGAAACATTACCGCCACCAATACTGCGAAGACGATAACCCAAGGTGCAATCCAGATCGCTTTACGCGGCAAACCAACTTTTTTGAAATTCGGATATTTCAGCGAACTCACCATGAGATAGGATAACAACAACGTAGCAATCATCATACTCACAGGGCCAATATCCTTGTTAAATAGGGACAGGGTAGCTAATACCCCTCCGGCTGCTGGAATCGGCAGGCCTGTGAAGTATCCGGGGATTCCCGGACGAACATTAAACCGGGCAAGCCGAATGGCTCCACATATCGGAAAACTGGCTGTTGCGACCCAGGCAAGAACCGGCGCTGCATCCTGAAACGAGACCATAAATATAATCAGGGCCGGAGCTGCACCAAATGATACCATGTCAGACAAGGAATCGAGCTCCTTGCCGAATTCACTCTGAGCATTGAGTGCACGTGCTACCCGCCCATCCAGACCATCCAACAACATCGCAACAATAACCATGATTGCAGCCAAACTGTAATTCCCATCAATCGCAAGCAAAATCGCCATCATTCCAAGAAACAGATTACCTAGGGTAAAGAGATTCGGAATGAATCTGGTTAACATCGTTGTTTCACCTCATCATATTCAAGCCGTTATAGGAAAATCCTTACATCTGTCTGTCAATGAACATCTGCTCCTGCAAACGTTTGAGACCTTCTTTAATGGTACGCGCGCGTACCTCACCAATCCCGTCCACTTCGTCCAGCTCTTCAATGGTAGCCATAATGACATGTGGCAATTGCTCAAACTGATCCACCAGGTTATGGATGATGACATTCGGCAGGCGGGGTATCTTATTCAATACCCGATATCCGCGTGGTGCAACCGAATCTTCGGATGTAGCCGCTGACGAGGGGTATCCCAACAGGCGAACAATATGATGTGCATCCAGCAATTCATCGTCAGACAACCTTTTCAGGCCTATAATAATATCGCGGATTTTGTCATCACTGTCGTCACGGGCATAGTCCTTGTAGAGCAACCAGGCTTCTTCCTCCGTTGTTCCGACCAGCTCCTCCATCTGCATAGAGATCAGTCGTCCCTCGTTACCGAGTTCATGAATGTACCGTTTGATTTCCGTTTTGATGCGCATAACCATTTCTGTACGCTGAATGACATTGACCACTTCAGGAATGGTCACCAGTTCCTCGAATTCGGATGCACTCAGATTCGTAAGGGACTGTGTCAATACAGCTTTGTATTTCTCCAAGGTTTGAATCGCTTGATTCGCCTTGGTCAAAATAACCCCAATTTCTTTGAGCGAATACCTAAGCGTTCCCTGATACAAGGTAATAATATTCCGGCGTTGCGATATGGATACGACCAATTTGCCCGTTTGCTTGGCAACCCGCTCTGCCGTTCGGTGACGAATTCCTGTCTCAGATGAGGAGATCGAAGAATCCGGGATGAGCTGGGTATTGGCATATAGAATGCGCTTCAAATCCTCGCTAAGGATAATGGCACCGTCCATCTTGGCGAGTTCATACAGATAGTTGGGGGAGAAGTCGCAGTTAATCGAGAATCCCCCATCCACAACTTCCATTACTTCAGGGCTGTATCCTACAACCAGCAGTGCCCCCGTCTTGGCGCGCAGCACGTTCTCCAGACCTTCGCGGAAAGGTGTACCTGGTGCGATCAGCCTTAACAAATCGTTCATGTTATCCAGTTGGCTCGAATCTTTCATTTTATTATGCCCCCTAATCTAAAGCAACCGCTAGTGCATCTGCCACGGTATTCACACCGATCAGTTGTATCCCGCGAGGATGTTTCCAGCCCTTTAAGCTTTTTTCTGGTAAAATAACACGCTTGAATCCCAGTTTCTCGGCTTCTTTCACACGTTGTTCAGCCCGTGATACGGCCCGAACCTCACCCGTCAAACCGATTTCCCCAAAAATGACGTCATCCGGCTTGGTCGGTACATCCCTCAGACTGGAGGCGATGCTGACAGCAACCGCCAAATCGATAGCCGGCTCATCCAGCCGTACACCTCCAGCCACATTCAGATACGCATCCTGCGTTTGCAAGAACATGCCCATTCGTTTCTCAAGTACAGCAATAATGAGGTTTAGCCTGTGATGGTCTATGCCTGTTGCCATACGACGCGGAGAAGGAAAATGAGTAGAAGAGATAAGCGCCTGCAATTCCACAAGCAGAGGACGCGTACCCTCCATACTGGCAACTACGGTAGAACCCGCTACACCGAGTGGACGCTCTGACAAAAAAAGCTCAGAGGGATTACCCACTTCACGAAGTCCTTCTTCCCCCATTTCAAAGATGCCTATCTCATTGGTCGAACCAAAACGATTCTTAACCGCACGCAACAGGCGATACGTATGATGCCGTTCTCCTTCAAAATAAAGAACACAGTCCACCATATGTTCGAGCATACGCGGACCGGCAATGGCGCCTTCTTTCGTAACATGCCCCACAAGTACGGTTGCAATGCCTCGCCCTTTTGCAATCCGCATAAACCGTGATGTACATTCCCTTACCTGAGCTACACTGCCGGGTGCACTGGTGACTTCTGGCAGATATACCGTCTGAATGGAGTCGATGACAAGAAAATGCGGCTGGATCTGATCCACCGCTTCCTCAACTCGTTCCATATTCGTCTCACATAGTACATATAACTCAGGAGATAATGCACCCAGACGGTCAGCCCGCAATTTGGTTTGCTTGACCGATTCCTCGCCAGAGACATATAACACGCGCAAACCCGAATGAGTTAATGCATGAGATGTTTGCAACATCAACGTTGATTTTCCGATTCCGGGGTCTCCGCCCACCAGAACGAGAGATCCTGGAACAATTCCGCCGCCCAGTACACGGTTCAGCTCTTCAATTCCAGTCTGTACACGCGGCTCCTGACCGCTATCTATATCTATGATGGGAAGTGGTTTATCTTTACTCTCAAAGAGAGGGGAATTTCTCCCTTGTGTTTTGACCACCGTTTCGGTTTCTTCCACCATTGAATTCCAAGACTGACAACCTGGACATTTGCCGTACCATTTGGGGGCTTCATAGCCGCATTCCGTACACTGAAACTTGGTTTTAACTTTGGCCACTTCAGCACTCCTAGAATTTATTTTATAACAGCATTTTGCATTTTTCGACGAATTTTGACCTAAACTTCCTGACGTGCAGGGTTAATAAAAGTTTACCATTGTTTGAGATTTTTCGTAAAGGATTATCGCAAACTTTACACCTGTTCCTACGCAGCTCATTTGGGTTGAGTCCATACAATAAAAAAATCCTCCCTGACAGAAGCCAGGAAGGATTAGAAATGAATCAAACGCTCAGGTGTGATCCGAGAGTTTTACATCACATTACTTTGTTTCGATTTCCTCAGTGGAAGGAACAATTACATCTTTTTTCGTAACAGTCAAAGCTCCGTTCTCTTCGTCAATGAGCAACGAATCTCCTTTGACCACATTACCTGTGAGCAACTCTTCAGACAATTTGTCTTCGATATGTTTCTGGATCGCCCGACGAAGTGGACGAGCACCATAAGCTGGATCGAAACCTGCTTTGGCAAGGAAGTCCTTGGCATTGTCAGTGAGCTCGAAGTCGACCTCATACTCACGCAGCCGTTTACGAAGCTCTTCACTCATCAGTGTAACAATCTCTGCAATGTGTTTCTCTTCAAGAGAGTGGAACACGATAATTTCATCAATCCGGTTAAGGAACTCAGGACGGAAGCTTTTCTTCAGCTCATCCATGACTTTACCCTTCATGTTATCGTAATCCGCACCTGCATCCACAACAGCGGTAAAGCCCAGTGTAGAGTTACGTTTAATCGCTTCTGCACCCACATTGGATGTCAAAATGATCAACGTATTCCGGAAGTCCACGACGCGACCTTTGGAATCGGTCAGACGACCATCCTCAAGCACTTGCAGCAAGATGTTGAATACTTCCGGATGTGCTTTCTCGATTTCATCAAGCAGGACGACGGAGTAAGGTTTGCGACGAACTTTCTCAGTCAGCTGTCCACCTTCTTCGTATCCCACATATCCTGGAGGCGCGCCGACGAGTCTTGAAGTGGAATGCTTCTCACCATACTCGGACATGTCAATCCGGATGACTGCATTTTCATCTCCAAACATGGCTTCTGCGAGCGCACGAGCCAGCTCGGTTTTACCTACCCCAGTAGGACCAAGGAAGATAAATGAACCCATCGGACGTTTCGGATCTTTAAGTCCGGCACGGGCACGACGAACTGCACGGCTGACGGACTTCACAGCCTCATCTTGCCCAATGACACGTTCATGCAGAATCGATTCCAATGTCATCAGACGTTGTGTCTCTTCTTCTTTCAGCTTGTTCACCGGAATTCCAGTCCAGTTAGCCACCACTTGCGCGATATCCTCAGGTGTTACTTCGGAATCCGTACGTCCTTGTTTTTCTTTCCATTGGTTCTTCGTTACATCCAGCTCTTCACGAATTTTTTGTTCCGTGTCGCGCAGTGCTGCTGCTTTTTCGAACTCCTGACTTTGGACCGCTGCGTCTTTTTCCTTACGGATATCTTCGAGACGGCTTTCCAGTTGTTTGAGGTTTGGTGGGATGGTGTAAGAGTTCAATCTTACTTTGGAACCCGCCTCATCAATCAGGTCGATCGCTTTATCCGGCAGGAAGCGGTCGGTAATGTATCGGTCAGACAGTTTAACCGCCTGTACAATCGCTTCATCCGTAATTTTCACCCGGTGATGCGCCTCGTAACGATCACGCAAGCCGTGTAGAATTTGAATGGCTTCTTCCGGAGAAGGTTGATCTACCGTAATCGGTTGGAAACGACGCTCAAGCGCAGCATCCTTCTCAATATATTTGCGGTACTCATCCAGGGTCGTTGCACCGATGCACTGCAATTCTCCACGAGCCAGAGCCGGTTTCAGAATGTTCGAAGCATCAATTGCACCTTCCGCTCCACCCGCACCAATCAGGGTGTGTAATTCATCAATGAACAGGACAATGTTACCCGCTTGACGAATTTCATCCATAATTTTTTTCAGACGATCTTCGAACTCACCACGATATTTTGTACCTGCCACAACAGAGCCCATATCCAACGTCATGACACGTTTGTCGCGCAATGTTTCCGGAATTTCGTTAGCGATGATTTTTTGTGCAAGTCCTTCAGCGATGGCTGTTTTACCTACACCTGGTTCACCGATCAGTACCGGGTTATTCTTCGTACGACGGCTCAGGACCTGAATAACACGCTCGATTTCCTTGCTACGTCCAATCACCGGATCGAGATTATTCTCTCTGGCATACGCCGTAAGATCACGTGCCAGACTATCCAGGGTTGGTGTGCTGACATTCGCAGGTGTACCGTTATGACTGGATACGGCTTCACTGCTGCCAAGCAGTTGCAGCACCTGTTGACGTGCCTTGTTCAAACTGATACCCAGGTTGTTCAGCACACGTGCTGCAACCCCTTCACCTTCACGAATCAGTCCGAGCAGGATATGCTCAGTGCCTACATAGGTATGGCCTAGTTTCCGGGCTTCATCCATAGACAGTTCAATTACTTTTTTCGCACGAGGCGTATATGCAATGTTCGTAGGCTGCTCCTGGCCACGGCCAATCAGCGTTTCTACTTCATCCTGAATTTTTTCCAATCCGAGTCCCAAGCCGATCAGCGCTTTGGCTGCGATGCCTTCGCCTTCACGAATGAGGCCGAGCAGAATGTGCTCTGTACCGATGTTATTGTGACCAAGACGGACAGCTTCTTCCTGCGCCAATGCGAGCACCTTTTGGGCCCGTTCCGTAAATCTTCCAAACATCATATCTCCTGCACCTCCATGGTTTTGGATAAAACGGGGGCTGTAGAACGGATCCCACCGTATTCTTCATATCATTTTTGTTTGCAGCCGTGCTGCGAATAAATCATTCGGCATTTATCTCATTGATTGGTAGAAAATGCCCTTTTATATAAAAGCCGCAGATGCGACGTGAAACCTTTGTAAATAACGCTTGAGACAATCTAAGATTGATTGGCTGCACTGATCGTATCCCGGATTAACTGGGCACGATATATGTCACGCTCATCTGTCCGCATTTCTTCCCCGAATGTTTTCTGCAAAAAACCCGGCTGGGTCATCACATTCAACTCGTTCATCACGGTTATGGACAGACCGTCCAACAAGCCGAGATCTACACCAAGTCGAACATCGGACAGACGCTGTGCAGCTTCCTTCGAATCGACGATGGCTGCATGCGACAATATGCCGTATGAACGCATCACTCTGTCGGTAATCCGTAATCTGGAGTCGGTCATTAACCGTTCTCTGGCGGTACGCTCATGCCCTATCATCTGTAACACAACACTGTGCAGGTTATCAATGACTTCTTGTTCTGTCTGCCCCAGTGTAATCTGGTTCGAGATCTGAAACAGGTTCCCCATTGCCTCGCTGCCTTCACCGTAAATTCCCCGTACAGTCAGTCCCACTTGGGAGACTGCGGTTAGAATACGGCCAATCTGCTGTGTCATCACCAGAGCGGGCAAATGCATCATGACAGAAGCTCTTACACCTGTACCTACATTCGTAGGACAGCTGGTCAGGTATCCTCTGCGGTCATCAAAAGCATAATCCACATGCGCTTCAAAAGCATCATCTATAGCGGAAGCTTTCTCCCAGGCTTCTTTCACCTGGAACCCCGGATAGAGGCACTGGATACGTAAATGGTCCTCTTCGTTGATCATAATGCTGACAGATTCGTCCTCACTGAGAATAACTGCACCATTTCTGGATTCGTTCGCAAGACTGGGACTGATCAGATGTTTCTCCACCAGCACCCGTTTGTCGAGTTCATCGATATCCATCAGATCCAGCGTATGAAAATCTCCAAAGGCATGAACCTCATCATATTGAAGTACTTCGCTCAGCTTATTCAGCACTTCTTCCGATTGCTCATTGGAAGCCAGCATCGGAAACGGAACATGCTGCAGGTTGCGTGCGATTCGGACACGGCTGCTAATGACAATTTCGGAATCAGCCGCATCACTGCGCATCCAGTCGCTGAGCGCCTTCTCGGTAAAGCGCAGATTAGGCATTACGCATCCCTCCTACTCATCACAAACTTTACTCCTGAGCTATTTCTTTTTCAAGTTCCCTGATCTGATCACGTATTTGAGCAGCCTCTTCGAACTCCTCTTGAGTTATGCTCTCCTGAAGATCCCGTTTCAGATCAGCGATTTGTCGTTTCACCTTGATGCGGCCACCAGCTCGTGCAGGAACCTTTCCTACGTGAGAAGTGCTGCCATGAACCCGTTTGAATAAAGGATCCAAACGGCTGTCAAAATATTTATAACATGAGCTACAGCCAAAGCGGCCGATTTTGCTAAACTGTGAATAGGTCATGCCGCATTCTTCACAACGAAGGGATTGTGCAGGACTTGCTCCCGCACTGCCATTCTTGCCTGAGGGGTCAAAATCAAGCAACCCGGACAATAAGTTGTGAATGGAAAATCCGTTGGATGTTCCGGGAATCATTTCCCCTTTTTCACGAGCGCACGACTCACAAATATGGAACTCCGTCTTCTCTCCATTCACGATTTTCGTAAAATGGAGCGTTGCCGGACGTTTGTTGCATTCTTGGCACAGCACAATGATGTACCCCCTTGATCCCGATAGTTTTCATTTACCGAGCAAAGATATTAACATCGCCTTCAACATTCTGGCACGAATTTGATCCCGGTAAGGAAGTTTGACCAATATAATCTCTCTCGATACAGCTGCTCTCATCAACCCGGCTTCCCTTTTGCTCAAGAAACGTGCTTCTTCCAGTTGGTAGATCAGACCCTCGGCAGCTGTCTGCCCGATCTCATCTCCGATACTATGGTGCAAATGGTTATGCAGAGCCGAGTGAGCCGGCAATTCAATCCGCTGTATGCGAACATAACCGCCGCCGCCACGTTTACTCTCTACAAGGTAACCTTTTTCGAGTGTAAATCGGGTGCTGATGACATAATTGATCTGGGAAGGCACACATGAAAATTGATCAGCCAGATCATTACGTTGAATTTCGACCATTCCTTCGGGACTTTCATGCAAAATACTCTTCAGATATTGTTCGATAATATCAGAGATATTACGCATCCACTCATCCTCCACTGTTTGAAACGTTAAGTCAATAAGGACCCACACGCCCCCACAGAGTACACCTTCTCAACCCATTTAACCAATCGGGGAAACAGCGAAACTCATCTTCCACGGTCATTAACAGGTAAGCGAAGGACGCTCGAAGGTCCTTTAATATTGCCTTTATCCGCTGATGTACTACCCTCTAATTGGCTTCCACCAACGGATTGCAGAAAGAAAGCTACGTAAGTATTTAACCTTTAGTTGACTTTGACTTTCTTTGACTTTATATCCATTATAGCATATTTTGTGGTTTTGCCAAGAGGGAGTACTATTCATTTTTTACGATTTTACACGAAATATTCGGCTGACACAAAAAAACCTCTCCAAAAAAGCTGGAGAAGTCCATTTGTCTCACACTAGCAACGTATTGCTATACAAGTTAAGTCTATGAAAGTGATCCGAAAATGTCGTTACTTCTACGAGGATCAGAAAAAATCCATTAAATACGTTTCCCGTATAGGAATCGCTTGCTCCAGTGCCTTAATCGCATCAGTTGGACCTTTGAGTCTACCTATTTGAGCCATGTCTGCTGGTCTAAAATACCCCATTAAAATGGCGGTAAGAGTTTGAATATCGACTTTAACGGTCTGATCTTCAGCTGGAAGCTCAGAAGGTTTCCATATCGAAGCTGTACCGTTCATTGCAATATTCATTTGCCATACCCCTTCATTCCACGGTGCATGAGCATCCTCTACCTGTAGATTAATCTGTATCGGCGAATCTGGGCTTGCAAAAGGATACTGTGAGATAAATTGTTCTACACTCACAATACGTGCCATGAAATAAGGTACAATTTCCTGCTGAATCCGCGGATTATCCAATTGAAAAGCAAGCATATCACTGGCTGGTGCCTGTAATGTCACTTCCTCAATCATGGAATCATGGTTGGCTATAAAGGTCCATAGGGCTTGTCTCGCCTCTTCATTGAGATAAATAATCTCTCTAATGCTAAACTTTCTGTCCTTAACCTCATATAAAAGATAGCCTTGTGCTTTACCAGCTTCATCATAATATACAGCCTTCTGGCTGGTTCCATTGGTGAGAACCGAATTCTCCCACCTCGCATCATCCCGTACTAGGGTTCCGTTGTAGCGCTCAGCATAGGCACCATATATTTCTTTGAATATGCTAAGTCCCGGATCGCCGCGGCGAATCGTACCAGGCGTTGCCTTTTTTGCAGGCAGATGAGCTGTAGGCACCATATATCGTTTAAATTCAACATAAGTCTCCCATCCATATTTCCGATAAAAAGCAAAAGAAAACGGATGCAGAAACGATATACTTTGTTTATTCCGGTTCATTTCCTCGAGCGCATGCTTTAACAGCCCAGCTACCCAGCCTTTGCGTCTATATTCTGGCCATGTGGCCACACCTGCAATACCGCCCATCTCGAACGATCTCCCATGAATATAGGTTTGAAAAGGAATGATATGAAGTTTCGCACCCAATTGCCCTTCCTCATACACGCCCCATATATCCTGTGACGCAAATTGACTCCGTCGCTTCTCCGTCTGTTCTTCACTCATTACCACTTGAAAAGCATACTCGGAGAGTGCCATTGCTGATTCAAAATCATCTACCGTCAATTTCTGAATTTCCATGTCGTCCTGCACCCCATTCTCTAGAGTTAATAAAATCAATCCAAATCATGGCTTGATACGTGATGTATGTATCCACTATGAGTGTGTCAGAGGAACGAGACAAAGTCAAACAGGAGATATTTTGCATCCCCTAAATTAAAAATAAACAAATAAAAACCACCACCGAATAACATCGGCAGTGGTTCTTTGCTTGGCGGCGTCCTACTCTCCCAGGACCCTGCGGTCCAAGTACCATC
>NZ_JBHUQN010000012.1:0-50826 GCF_042674385.1 Paenibacillus sp. NPDC056933
CTGAGCCAGGATCAAACTCTCCAATAAAGTATTGAAAAGAGCGATTAGCTCATTTTGAATCTGACGAGATTAAAAATCTCATTTGTGCTTTGAAATCATACCGTCCGAAGACGTGTACCGATTTCTCAGCGTCGATCTTGCAAGCAAGATCGTTACTCACTCGTTGTTCAGTTTTCAAAGATCAAACTCGATAATTTTCACACTTTTTCGTCACCGTTTTCTCTCAGCGGCGACTTTTATAATATACCATACTTCGTTTGTTTCAGTCAAGCTTTTTTTGAAATTCTTTTTTCAAGTTCTTATCGAACCCGTTCATTTCGTCAAAAGCATTTAACCAAGCAAGCAAAGCAACGAGATATAATGTACCATATAAACATCCAGAGAGTCAACTACCCAAACAAAGAAATTTTCAGCCCCAACAATAATCCAACGCCCGGTAATCCTAGTATGCTCACAGTACCTATCGTAGCAGGGTTCAATGGAATGTAAGTTCCAGTAATCCAACCTGAATAATTAACGACATATATCCCCACCGCAGCCAATACCAGATGAATCCCGAATGATGTAAAGAAGGATAATCCCACCCGTTTTCTAAAAAGAATGATAATTAACCCCAGTAACGATACCACCAGCACACTGCCTAATATAAGACTCTTCATATTCTACACCCCCATATTTGAATGTCACACCCCCATCCCCCGATCGCCCATAACTGTACTTTTAACCCCCACACGCTTAGCACGCCTCAAATGAATCTGATATTTGCGCTCTGCGGCCTCCAGCACATAGATCGCATAATCGATCTCATCCTCCCCCTGTGCCTCTTCAAACTGCCTGACAGCTCTTTCCCACTCCGCCTTGGCTTTTTGAATATCTGAATAGATCTGTTCCTCCTCCTGCTCCTTCAGCATCCTCTCACGCTTCTCCATCGAGCTTCTTACATTTCGCCATATAAACATAAGCTCTCTCCCTCCTGATCAGCACAACATATTCTCATACATATCAAGGAAGGGACAAACTTAGAACTGAGCCATGTATAATATTTAAGAAATAGTTACAATAAAAAAAGAGAGCCCTAGGGCTCTCCATATAAAATAAGTCTAACTCATTTAATTTTAAAAAATAGATCAATTTATGCGCTCATTCTCATTAAGAGGTACAGGCACATCTGTTACCTCATTTCCCTGCGCCCTTCCAGCGCCTTGGAAAGAGTCACTTCATCTGCATACTCCAGATCGCCCCCTACAGGCAATCCATGGGCAATCCGAGTTACCGAAATCTCAAATGGACGAACCAGACGAGAGATATACATCGCCGTGGCCTCCCCTTCAATATTCGGGTTAGTTGCCAGAATCAGTTCCTTAACCCGTTCGTCGCTTAATCGAGTCAAAAGTTCCTTCAGACGGATATCGTCCGGACCTATTCCTTCCATAGGAGAGATTGCACCCTGCAGCACATGATAGTATCCGTCAAATTCCTTGGTACGTTCCATAGCCACCAAGTCTTTGGAGTCCTGAACTACACAGATTACCGAAACATCCCGGGACTTATCCTGACAGATCCGGCACGGGTCAGTGTCCGTAATATTACAACACACCGAACAGTAATGAAGATTCCGCTTCACACTGACGAGCGCTTTGGCAAAATCAATAACGTCATCTTCCTTCATGTTAAGCACATGAAAAGCTAGTCGCGCCGCAGTCTTGGGGCCAACACCCGGCAAACGGGTAAAGGCGTCAATCAGCTTTGCTATCGGTTCGGGATAATACAATCGATTGCGTCTCCTTTGATAGGATCAATTTAAATTAAAATAATCCCGGAATTTTCATACCGCCTGTGAATTTACCCATATCCTGGTTCGCAATTTCATCAGCTTTGGTCATTGCGTCATTGACAGCTGTCATAACGAGATCCTGCAGCATTTCAACGTCTTCAGGGTCAACCGCTTCCGGTTTGATCGTAATGGCCAGCAATTTCTTGTGTCCATTAACTTCAGCAGTTACAACACCGCCACCAGAAGTACCTTGGACCGTTTTGTCCGCCAGTTCCTCCTGTGCTTTCAGCATTTGCTCCTGCATTTTCTTCACTTGTTTCATCATTTGGTTCATGTTGTTCATGATTGTTCATCTCCTTTGTTATAGTTATCGCGCCAGGCGCCTGTACATCTATTCTTTGATCACTACAAGGTCCTCACCAAAGAGCTGGATCGCTTCATCAATCCAAGGCTGCTTATTGCCTGAACCGCCGTCTTCATGCTCAGGTTCAAGCTTAAAGTCCTCCTTTGGCGTTTCAGCAGCTCCATCCATCGCTCCAGTCCAATCCTTGAGCATCATCGTTACCAAACGAGCTGGGCGCCCAAGCTGTTCGGACAACACCCGTTCGATCACTTCACGGTTAGCCTGCTTCTCTGTAGTCTCGCGGTGAATATTGTTCTTAAACGCCACTAGAACATTGTCTTCCAGCAATGATACCGGCTCACCGTCCATAAACCAGGCGTGAACGGTCACTTTTTCTTCTTTTACACGTTGCAGGATCTGGCTCCATTTTTTGCTGACCTCTACGAACTCAGGAGATCCCTTATGCGCAACATATTGATCAAGCTGTGCAGGAAGTTTCGCTGGCGAATTCCCCCTTGACACAGGCGCTCTTGTTGCCGGACGCGAAGGTGCATTTGGTGCAGCCTCTCCTCCAGACAAACCACTCTTAAGCGCACGATCCAGCTTCTTCTCCAACTCGGCAAGCTGCTGCTTCAAGCGATGGATCTCCCCACCGTCAACTTGCGTTGATTCGGCTGAAGGTGCGCCTGCTGAAGCCACCACCTGACCCGTCGCCGCTCCTTGTGCCGGAATGCTGCAAAGTTTAAGAAGAGCTACTTCAAACAATGTCTGTGGCTGTACGGCATACTTCATTTCACTCTGGTACCGATTAAGTGTATCAATCATCTGGAACAGCTGTTCTTTGGTGAATGATTCCGCCATATCACGGAACGATTCGGGATTAAGTACCCGATCCGTCAGTTTATCTGCATTCGGCACCATCTTAATCATAAGCAAGTCACGGAAATAATAAAGCAAATTCTCCATGCACTTGTCCGCGCTTTTCCCTTCATGCATGAACCCTTCGATCATTTGCAAAATATGGCCTACATCACCCTTGAGCAGGGATGCAGCCAGCTTAGCAAACTGTTCGGAAGGAATGCCTCCGGTCATATCCATAACCTGCTGATAGGTTACTCTTCCATCCGTAAAAGAAGAGATCTGATCCAGGACACTAAGTGCGTCCCTCATTCCCCCATCAGACAGACGAGCAATATACTGGAGCGCGTCCTGATCCGCTTCCATGCCTTCCTGTTCACAAATCAGCCTAAGCCGTGCTGTCTGTTCTTCCAGGGATACCCGACGAAAATCAAATCGCTGACAGCGGGAAATAATCGTCGCCGGAAGGCGATGGGGCTCTGTTGTTGCCAAAATAAACATGACGTGTGGCGGAGGCTCTTCCAATGTTTTAAGCAAAGCATTGAACGCCTCTGTCGTCAGCATGTGCACTTCATCAATAATATAGACTTTCTGCCGGACTTCGGTTGGGGCGTATTTCACCTTTTCCCGAAGATCGCGGATTTCTTCAACGCCCCGGTTGGATGCCGCATCAATCTCCTGCACATCCATCACAGCGCCCGTCGTAATCCTGCGGCAAGCTTCACACTCGTTACAAGGCTCAGGCGCAGGCCCGCGTTCGCAGTTCACAGCTTTGGCCAAAATCTTGGCGGCACTCGTCTTCCCTGTTCCTCTGGGCCCGCTAAACAAATAGGCATGGGAAGTTCGCTGTTCACGAATCGCGTTCTGCAAGGTCTGAATAATATGCTGTTGTCCCACCATATCTTGAAACGACTGGGGACGCCAAGCCCGGTATAACGCGATATGCTCCATGATGCGTTACCTTCCTTCCACTTCGCATTCGAGTCCTTTGTCGTTCCCCCATTATACTATATTCCGGAGTGAATCCAAACTTTATCTGACTCATTCCTGCATGGTTTTTTAAGACATATCAAAAAGACCTCTGCATACGTACAACTGCAAAGGTCTCTACATTTAAATGGTAAGCCGTGCACCTGCTATCGATAATTGCGATCCAAGCGGCACCCCTTAACAACAGCTCGGGCTAGGCAACCCTCCGGCACAAGAGTGATCTCACTTATGGCTGCTTCCTTCCGGACCTGACCAGGTTCATGAGTACTCATTGCGGAGGACCCAACCGTCAACACCACGTTAAGGGACCAAACCTCACATCGACAAAACCTCTAGCAGGAATTCAACCTCGCTGTAGCGGATTGCGAGTTACAGGGCACCGCTACCTCCCCATCTAGCACGGTAAGAAATAGTATAACGTAAGGTAGTCCAAATTGCAACCAGGGGGAATTTGGATGTATATTAACTCGCATAAAAACATATAAAAAAACCTCTGCCTGAGTGGCAGAGGTGGTTTGGATGCAATTAGCAGACAATCCCCTGAGGATTGCTGAATTAGATTCCGTATTTTTTCTTGAAACGATCAACACGGCCGCCAGCATCGATAAACTTCTGTTTACCAGTGAAGAACGGGTGGCACGCGGAGCAAATCTCTACACGAAGTCCGTCTTTAACCGAACCAGTTTCAAAAGTATTCCCGCAAGCGCAAGATACTTGACCAATCGTGTAATTAGGATGAATTGCTGCTTTCATTACCTTTCACCTCTTTCCGCCCTGAGCCTCAAGCGGACCCAGAGTAAATGGCACAACATCGAAGATTATAACACGGCCTAATGCCGGTTGCAATCCATTATTATCAAGAGGTGATCAGGCGTTTGGGACGTGCCATTCCAGCTGGGGGAACATGCGTATAGGAGCCGATAACGACATCAGGCAGCTCTTCCTCAAAGATCTCAATCATTTGCTTCATGCCCAAAATATCACCTTGAGCTGGAGGAATCAATTCCAGATAGCTCTCCGGGTCAATATTGAGATTACGCATTTGAATAAGACGCAGATCGGTTCTGCGAGCAAACTCAATCATCGCTTCAATCTCTTCCTCACGATCCGTCACTCCCGGGAAGATCAAATAGTTGATCGACGTATATACACCCTGGGAAGCAGCGTATTTCATCGATTTTTCTACATTGGCCAGTGTATATCCCCGAGGTTTGTAGTATGCATTATAGTGGTCATCCAGTGCACTGATTGTACTTACACGCATTAGATCGAGCCCCGCATCAACAATACCTCTCATATGATCATTCAAACCGGCATTGGTGTTAATGTTGATATACCCCATGTCTGTTATGGAACGAACTTCACGAATGGCTTCAATAATCAGTTTGGCCTGTGTGGAAGGCTCTCCTTCACATCCCTGACCAAAGCTGATGATCGATTCCGGTGTCTTTAGGTGCTCCAGCATCACTTCAACGATCTCGTCTACACGCGGCCGGAAATTCATCCGGGTCTGCGGGGACACGAAGCCGCTATCATCCGGTTGCTCGGAGATACATCCGAAACAGCCTGCATTACAAGAATAGGATACCGGCACTCCGCCTTCCCAACGATTCAGGAAGGTATTGGATGAAGTCAGACATTCATACCCGAGTGCACAATTGGACAGATGGGTATAGAGGCGATTTTCGGGATATTTCTTCGTCAAACGTTTAACCCCTGCGCGCACGTCATCCCGATCACAGTTCAACGGGTTCCATTGATCTGGATGATCAGACATCTGGGCAGTGACGTAGAACTGACCATCTTTCCACACGACCGCCGAGTAACCAAACAAAGGCAGTTTGTACTCCTTATCGGTCTTCACATAGCCCGGCAGACACAACCTCGTGAAACCTTGCGGAAGCAAAGCTCCAACAGCTTGTGTGTCACTAGGCATCGGCAGCATTTCCCCTGTATCGGGGTCCATACCAATGGGACGGGTACTTGGCAGGCCAACCAGCGTTGCACCTTCCGGCAGAGGAATCAGCTCATCCTCCATAATCTCAACGATCATATCACCACTGCGTGCAAGTCCGTACAGGGATGGGTGATCAAATACATTACCTTTTTCATCTGCGTATACTAAATACATGATGTTCTCCTCACATCTAATGGGTTAAATCTAACGACGAGTGTATTGTAAATCCAGCAGAAGCGCTACGTAAATGGTTGAAACGTTCGATTGATCCCTAAGTTGTTGTTGCTGAAGTAGCCGTCTGTCTTGGAGAGCGCCGGGTTGTTGTTGTCCCTGAATTGCTTGTCGGGCCATTGCCAGCCGTATCAAACGCCGCCAAAAACTCCGCATTTGTTTTGCTATTACGCAATTTCTTCAAGAATCCTTCGACAAAGTCATGCGAATCATTCATATTTTTACGGATTGCCCAGATCGTATCGAGCTCTTCCTTGCTCAGCAACACTTCTTCACGGCGTGTACCGGAACGACGAATATCGATAGCCGGGAAAATACGACGCTCTGCCAGTTTACGATCCAGATGAAGCTCCATATTGCCCGTACCTTTAAATTCTTCATAAATGATATCATCCATACGTGATCCCGTATCAATTAACGCTGTGGCCAGGATGGTCAGGCTTCCGCCTTCTTCCACGTTCCGGGCAGAACCGAAGAAACGTTTCGGACGATGGAACGCAGCTGGATCAATACCACCACTAAGCGTACGTCCAGATGGTGGAATGACCAGGTTATATGCACGGGCGAGACGCGTAATGCTATCCAGCAGAATTACGACATCCTTTTTGGCTTCAACCAGACGAAGCGCACGTTCAAGCACCAATTCCGCAACCTTGATATGGTTCTCTGGCAGCTCATCAAACGTAGAAGCCACAACTTCCCCTTTAACCGAACGCGACATATCCGTTACTTCCTCTGGACGTTCATCAATCAACAGGACAAATAGTTCAATTTCTGGGTTGTTGGTTGAGATGCTGTTGGCAATTTCTTTGAGGAGAAGTGTTTTACCCGCTTTGGGAGGTGCTACGATCAATCCGCGCTGTCCCAGTCCTACCGGGGCGAGCACATCCATAATGCGTGTGGACAAATGGTTGGGGGATGTTTCGAGAACCAGTTTCTTCTGCGGGTACAATGGGGTTAATGCCGGGAAGTGAAGTCGTTCCGCAGCCGCTGATGGATTCTCACCATTTACAGCGTTGACTTGCAGCAAACCGAAGTATCGCTCGTTTTCTTTGGGTGTTCTACACTTGCCTGATACGAGGTCCCCTGTTCGAAGATCGAACTTGCGAATCTGCGAGGCTGAGATGTAGATATCTTCCGTACTGGGCAGGTAATTGATCGGGCGAAGAAATCCGTAACCTTCAGGTAAAATTTCGAGCACACCCTGCATGAACATCAATCCGCTCTGTTCAGCCTGTGCACGTAGTATGGCGAAGATTAGTTCTTTCTTTTTTAATGTACCGTAGTAGGGAATTTGATATTTTTTAGCCAGTTTGTAGAGGTCTGTTAGTTTCATTTCTTCCAAATCGGAAATTTGTAGATCCATATAATAACCACCTATTCAATTAATAAGTCCGTGAAATGGATAGTTTCGCTTGATGTTCCGGCTATAAGAGCAGCATCGTTCTGCATTTCTCTTCTGTCCATTGTACGGAATGTAACCGTTATAATGCAAATACTTGTCTTTGAGTGTAAGTTTCCGGGCGGGATGGCCAGTTTTCGGCAAGATCCGCTAGTGAGTGAACACAAATTCATGAGGCGTTCGATCCGGGCAGACCGGCTATGGAGCGCAGTTCAAACAAAACCGGGGGTTGGGGAAAAGGAAATGATGTTCTTACAGCCATATGATGTCTGACTCAAAAAAAGACCCTCCGGTAAAGGAAAAAGGAACTTTCGTCTTATCCCGGAGAGATGAGAACTCTATTAAAACAGGTTTGCCCAATTACTGAAAGGATATGCATTCTGTCAAAATAATCACTTTAATACTGCGGAATCCGTCATACATTACAGCATTAATCGGTTTCTCGCCACACATCTGCACCTAGCAGTCGCAGATTGGTTACTAGATGATCGTACCCACGATCGATAAACTCCACGCCTGTCACTTCGGTCACACCTTCACTAACGGTGAGACCTGCGATCACCAGCGCCGCACCAGCGCGAAGATCGGATGCTTTTACTTTAGCCGCATTCAATGCACTGCCTTCAATAATAGCTGAACGTCCTTCCACACGGATTTTTGCCCCCATGCGTACCAGTTCAGGAACGTGCTTGAATCGGTTGCTATATACAAAGTCGCTCAGGACACTCACACCCGTTGCCTGTGTCAACACACTGGTCATCGGGGACTGCAAATCGGTTGGAAAGCCGGGATATACGAGCGCCTTCACATCAACATGATTATAGCTTGGTTTGCCAATGACACGAATACTTTCGTCCAGCTCTTCAATGCCCACGCCCATCTCCAGCAGCTTTGCAGTCAAAGCCTCCAGATGTTTGGGAATCACATTGTCAATCAGAACGTCGCCGCGCGTTGCTGCGGCAGCAATCATATAGGTGCCAGCTTGTATACGGTCCGGAATGATAGAATGACGGCAACCTTTAAGCTCCGACACACCTTCAATACGGATCGTTTCGGTACCGGCACCCTTGATGCTGGCACCCATGGAATTCAATAGTGTTGCTACATCTATAATCTCAGGCTCTTTAGCCGCGTTTTCGATAATTGTAGAGCCTTTGGCACGAGTAGCCGCCAGCATGATGTTAATGGTTGCACCTACACTGCTTACATCCAGATAGATCTTTGCTCCGCGCAGCTCTTTGGCATGCAAATGAATGGAGCCATGTTCGTTCGTTACGGTTGCGCCAAGCGCTTCAAACCCTTTGATATGTTGATCAATTGGACGAGGCTCAAAGTTGCAGCCCCCGGGTAAACCAATGGTTGCTTCTTTAAAACGCCCAAGCAGTGCTCCCATCATATAATACGAAGCACGGAGCTTCTTCACGGGACCGTTCGGCATGGGAATGGATTTAATATCGGAAGGATCAATCTTCATCTGACTGCCTTCCCAGTGTACACGAGCTCCGAGTTCCTCCAAAATTTCTGCATAAACCGCCACGTCACTCAAAAGCGGCAGGTTGTCCAGCACGACTTCTGACTCGGCAAGCAATGCTGCAGGAATAAGTGCGATGGCGCTGTTCTTGGCGCCGCTTATAGTTACAGTTCCCTGTAACGGACGTCCGCCACTAATCATTAATTTTTCCATAAAGCTTAATGTCCCCCTACGTGTTTTGCAGCCGGTTAACGGCAATACGTGCTGTTGGCTTTCAATGTAGAAATAAGGCGTGAAAATGGAAAGACACCGGCTAGGCGGTGTTCTTTCCACTTACACAGTATGGAACTGGTTAAGACAAATTACGCTTTGTTGTTGGAACCAAATTCGCGAATTTTACCTTTAACGGTTTCTTTGATTGCATCACGGCCTGGTACGATGAATGTACGTGGATCGTAAGCATCTGGTTTAGCTGCAAGCACTTCGCGAACCACTTTGGAGAACGAAATTTGGTTCTCTGTGTTCACGTTGATTTTGGAAGTACCCAAGGAAATGGCTTTGTCGATATCATGTTTAGGGATACCTGTACCACCATGCAGTACCAGTGGAACGTTAACTGCATCGCGAACTTCTTCCATTTCTTTGAAGCCCAGGTTAGGCTCGCCATGGTAAGGACCGTGTACGGAACCCAGAGCAGGAGCCAATGTGTCGATACCTGTTTCTTTAACGATACGTACACACTCGTTCAGGTCAGCGTACATGATACCACCGATCACGTCATCTTCTTGTCCACCAACAGTACCTACTTCGGCTTCTACAGAAACGCCTTTAGCGTGTGCATATTCAACAACTTTTTTAGTCATTTCGATATTTTCATCGATGGAGTGGTGGGAACCGTCGATCATTACGGATGTAAATCCAGCATCAATCGCTTCTTTACACTTATCAAAGCTGGAACCGTGGTCCAGGTGAATCGCAACTGGAACGGAGATTTTCATGTCGTGAATGAGTCCTTCTACCATTTTAACTACTGTGTAGAAACCGCTCATGTGACGTGCTGCGCCTTCGGATACGCCCAAGATTACTGGGGATTTCTCTTCTTCAGCAGCAGCAAGAATCGCTTGAGTCCACTCAAGGTTATTGATGTTGTATTGACCAACTGCATATTTTCCTTCGAGTGCTTTGTTCAACATGTCTGTCATAGATACTAATGGCATGGTTTCAATCCTCCTAGGGGTGTTGGGTTGTGTCTATGGTTTTTAGCCGAAATCACATACGGGCTTATTATACCACATCCCATGTCAAATACTAAACAAGCATTTGCAAAAATGCTGTGCTTTGCAGCACAGTTTTCATAGACACCGCATGATGACGTCCCCATTTCCAATATTCCCCGGAAGCCTAACCGCAATACCCTTTGTGTACACCAGTAAGATCCCGGAATCCCAAACGCAAAAAAATCCTGTATCGACAGGATTCAGCTGCACTTATTCTTCGCATCATCTCGAAGCTGCATATTGACTGCCACTCGCATCTCATCAATATCAAACGGTTTCGTGAAATGCATGAGCGCCCCAAGATCTGTAGCTTCCTTGATCATGTCCAGTTCTCCATAAGCCGTCATCATGATGACTTTGATATCCGGATCAATTTCCTTAATATGCTTGAGAATTTCCAGGCCATCCATCCCTGGAATCTTCATATCGAGCAGCACGAGATCGGGTTTGTCACTATTTACAATTTCCAAGGCGATTTTCCCATTAGCTGCTTGGAATGTGTTATATCCTTCACTGCTGAACACTTCCATTAACAGGATTCGAATACCATTCTGGTCATCAACAATCAACACTTTTTTATTTTCCACTGAATAACCTCCTAGAATTAGGAAAGCATGTACGTCACCGAATCTGGATAACTATCCCATAGTCGTCATGATAAGTATTCTACCTCTCCCATTAAAATCCTGCTTTGATTCCAAAATGCTGGAAACCATTTTCGACAACTCTTATGTAATAAAAAAAGGATGCCCCAGCAACTTTTCAGTCGCCAGGAACATCCAATCATCCAGTTTCATGATTATTAATTATTTTTTAGCATTCTCCAGAGAAGCTTTCACAAATTCACGGAACAACGGCTGCGGACGGTTCGGACGTGAAGTGAATTCCGGGTGGAATTGAACTGCCAGGAACCATGGGTGTCCCGGAAGTTCCACGATTTCAACCAGACGGCCATCCGGGGATGTACCCGAGATAACCAGACCCGCTTTCTCAATCGCTTCACGGTATTCATTATTAAACTCGTACCGGTGACGATGTCTCTCATATACCAGTTCATCATCATAACAAGCCATCGCCAGAGAACCCTCTTGAAGTTTGCAAGGATACAGCCCCAGACGCATTGTACCACCCAGGTTTTCGATATCTTTTTGTTCAGGCAGCAGATCGATGACCGGGAACTCCGTTGCGGGATTGATCTCGGAGCTGTTCGCCCCATTCAAACCAACGATGGAACGTGCATACTCGATAACCGAAACCTGCATACCCAGGCAAATACCGAAGAACGGAATTTGCTTCTCACGTGCATAACGAATCGCGGATACTTTACCTTCAATACCCCGATCACCAAATCCACCTGGTACGAGGATTCCGCCTACGCCGTGCAGCAGATCGCCCACATTCTCATCGGTGATATCTTCGGAGTGAATCCAGCGGATCTTCACATCGGCATTGGATGCAAATCCTGCATGAGACAAGGATTCAACAACACTCAAATAAGCATCATGCAAAGCTACATATTTACCTACAATGGCAATCTCCACTGTATGCTCCAGTTTGTTAATACGGTCAACCAGCCCTTCCCACTCGCTCATATCCGGTGCAGGAGTAGTCAGCTTCAGGTGGTTTACCACAATCTCATCCAAACCTTCCTCACGCAAGTTCAGAGGTACTTGGTACAATGTATCCGCATCGCGGCATTCAACCACGGCATTCTCATCAATATCACAGAAAAGTGCGATTTTGGCCTTCATGTCTTTGGACAGCTCATACTCTGTACGGCATACAATGACGTTTGGCTGAATTCCGATACTGCGCAATTCCTTCACACTGTGCTGAGTCGGTTTCGTTTTCACTTCACCGGCAGCCTTGATGTAAGGGATCAGTGTTACATGGATGTACATGACATTGTCACGACCTACATCACTCTTGATTTGACGAATCGCTTCCAGGAAAGGCAAGCTCTCAATGTCACCTACTGTACCGCCGATCTCTGTAATCACAACATCCGAACCCGCTTCACGTCCTGCGCGGAATACGCGCTCTTTGATCTCGTTCGTGATATGTGGAATCACTTGTACTGTTCCGCCCAGATATTCCCCGCGCCGCTCTTTACTGATGACGGAGGAGTATACTTTACCAGTCGTGACGTTGCTGTTTTTGGAGAGGTTGATGTCAATAAAACGTTCGTAGTGGCCAAGGTCAAGATCCGTTTCCGCGCCATCATCCGTTACAAATACCTCACCATGCTGATAAGGACTCATGGTTCCCGGGTCGATATTGATGTATGGATCAAATTTTTGAATGGTTACCTTCAACCCTCTGTTTTTCAGCAGCCTGCCCAACGAAGCAGCCGTAATCCCTTTGCCCAGGGAGGACACAACTCCGCCTGTCACGAAAATATACTTTGTCACTGTTATTACCCTCCTAATATAAGTACAGAAATTCAGGCGATATATGGTATTATCGTAACCCGTTTCCCAGGTAATCATCGTTAAAAAGAGCAATGGCAGAAATTCCCTGCATCTGCAAACTGCTCTTTCATGCGAAGACCGTGTGTAACAACGTTGTTCTACAGCGTAGAATGGTGCAAACCTTCCGGAAGCCAACTTCCGAGCCTGTCCCAAAATAGGACATTGGATCCGTCCATTGATGTTTTGGATACAAAATTGGATATACAAAAATAGACCACGGATTGTTGGCCGGGAGCATACGGAATTCAAATCATTTTGCAAAATTCTGCCTCTAAAAATACAAAAAAAGTACTCCCGCAGGACGGGGCACTTTTTATAAAAAACATAAATATTTTGTCGCTCATTCATAAGCCCATGCAATAGTTTACCCGTTACCCCGTCTGCTGTCAAGGCTGACTATCCGGGGAAAACGGGTAAAATATCGACATCAAAAATGACGGTTACTTATCGGAATCGTCGTCAAATTCATCCTCGGTTTCGGACTCTTCTTCGTCTTCCTCGAGGTCTTCATCTTCCAGATCGTCATCTTCAACCAGCACTTCTTCTTCGCCGTCTTCTTCATCAAAGATGTCGTCTTCGTCATCATCGTCGTCATCATCATCTTCGTCCTGATCATCATCGGAATTATCGAAGTCTTCGTCGCTGTTATAGCTATCTTCCTCTTCGCCGAAGTCCTCATCTTCCAGATCATCGTCTTCGTCGTTAATGATGCGCGGACGCTTCGCACCCGTCATGGTATCTTCCGAACCAGCCACTGGATACCAGCGCTTCAAACCCCACAGACTTGTACCGACGCAAGCAAAGCGGCCATCGATATTAATCTCGGTATATAGCTGGGCGATAAACTCGTTGATTTCTTCATCAGTCATTCCGCGCTGCTTCGCTACCTCATTCATCAAATCACGGTAGTAATACGGCGTATTGGCCGCTTTCAGCACCATAAAGGCGAGGTCCACCAAAGGGATCTCTCTAACCTTTTCTTTATCAATTTTCAAATTGAGCGAGGTACTCACTGACAGACACTTCCTCTCACACATAATTCACTTTATATCCCTACGAACTGGAACGTTACGTATAACATATCCATTAACAAACCTAAGTAAAACCTATTTAGCGTTAAAAAGCAAGTTTTTATGTACGGATATCGCATAATTCCAAGAAGAGGCTTTTGCCGAGCAATATATAGACCGGTAAGGGACGTCTAACTCGGGGTATCGTGTTTGCGCAGAAAAGACATCATCAACTAAAAAAGACGGAGTCCCCTCCGCCTTCTGACTGTATACCCTTGAAGGATTACTCCTCACCAGGGTCCCCAAGAGCCCTCTAGCCCTCCATCCATCATATGTCCCTGCGCCCGTTTTGACACGAATGGAACGTGTTTTTGTAAAAAAAGGGCAAGTTCCCCATGCGGCGGGATGAGCGCATTCATAGAATACCTCAGCATGTTCATCCCGAAGGGGGCTGCCCATCATGGACTATACTGGTTTTCTACATCAATTGGTTGAAGGAATGCAACGTCCCGAACCAGAACAGGGGCGGCGTCACCTGATCCGGTTCGCCAAACCGAAGCAATATGAAGCCTGCCTCGTGGAACTGTCGCGGATGAGGAATGAATTTACGGATCTTGGTGCGGTACGCTCCTCCCGACTGGCCCGCTCCATTATCGCCCCGGTGCTTAACCCGGAGGAACTATATCGGTACAACGATGAAATCACGGTAGAAGAAGATGAAACTATCTCGCTCCATGCCACCGCGCTACACAGTAAACCGAGCAGTGTTCAGGGCATACCGTGGGGCGTCAAACAGATTCGCGCTCCCAAAGTTTGGTCCGTGTCCACAGGACACCGGATAAAGATTGGCGTAATTGACACCGGTGCCGATTACCAACACCCGGATCTTCGCTACTCGCTGGCACGCGGGATCAATCTATTAAACCGCAGTATGCTCCCTCATGACGATAACGGTCATGGCACACATATTGCCGGGACCATTGCCGCAGCGAACAGTACGGCAGGCATGATCGGTGTAGCTCCTCGTTCCCTAATCTATCCGGTAAAGGCATTCGACCACAACGGTTCAGCCTATGTGTCAGATATCGTGCTTGGTATCGACTGGTGTGTGCGCAATCGGGTCGATATTATCAATATGAGCTTTGGCATGAAAACCCGTAGCAAAGCATTGCTTGATGTGGTCAACCGCGCCTATCAGGCCGGGGTTGTCATTGTTGCTTCGTCAGGAAATGACGGCAAACGACGCAGCATTGATTACCCCGCACGGTATCCACAGACGATATCCGTCGGTGCAACCGACAAAAATCGGCGAATTGCATCCTTCAGTAATCGTGGTGCATATGTGGATGTCTATGCACCTGGTGACAAGATCGTCTCCTCCTGGGTGCAGGGCAAGCATCATGAGATGAGCGGCACCTCCATGGCAACGTCACACGTTAGCGGCGCCATAGCGCTCCTGCTTGCGAAGCATCCCGGCCTGTCACCAGCCGAGATCAAAACGCTCGTAAAGCGCGCGACCGTTCCGCTGCGCGCACGCAAGACAACCACCGCGAAGAGCAAAATACGCGGTGGCGAGATTGACGCCCTCAAGCTGATGCAGGAGGGCGGAGGGTGATCACGCTGCCTGCAAGAAGGGAGCCATACCGTGAAGCCTCACAGGCACAGCACTGCTGTGCGATGTGAGGCTTACGTTGGTTGCCTCTGCGGCAGGCAGCGCTGGCCTTGAGTGCCTCGGGGCCATGGGGTTCTCGGCCGCGGGCACAGCAAAAAGTCTCCATGCCCACGTTGTATTGTGCCAACGTGATGCGTGGAGACTTTTTGCCAAAGCTGTAGGGCGGCTGAGCACCGCCAAAGCATCAATTACATTTTGTCCGGTGCAGATACGCCCACCAGACGAAGCGCTGTTGCGATGACGGTGCGTACAGCACCGATCAGCGCCAGACGCGCCTGGGTTTGTCCAGCGTCTTCCGTAATGACGCGCTCTGCACGATAGTAACTGTGGAACAGGGATGCCAGTTCATATACATAACGAACAATACGATGAGGGGCATAACCCGTAGCAGCAGTCGCGATTTCTTCAGGCAGTTCACCCATTTTGCGAAGAAGATCATATTCATGCTCCGTGGTCAGCTTCGAGAGATCGATCTGTTCCAGCGGCAGCAGCTCAATGCCCTGCTCCTCTGCCTGGCGGTATACACTGCATACACGAGCATGGGCGTATTGTACATAGAATACCGGGTTTTCATTGGACGTCGAGATGGCGAGGTCCATGTCGAAGTCCAAATGAGAGTCCATGCTACGCATGGTGAAGAAGTAACGAATGGCATCGATGCCTACTTCGTCCATCAGATCTTCCATCGTTACCGCCTTGCCTGTACGTTTGGACATCTTTACTTTCTCGCCGTTCTGGAACAGACTCACCATCTGCGCAATCAGCACGACCAGTTTCTCGGGATCATTGCCCAGTGCTTGCATGGCTGCTTTCATTCGTGGAATGTAGCCATGGTGGTCCGCTCCCCAGATGTTAATCATCGTGTCGTATCCACGCGCATATTTGTCACGGTGATAAGCAATATCCGGCGTAAGGTACGTGTACGTACCGTCATTTTTGATCAAAACACGCTCTTTGTCGTCACCATACTGCATGGTTTTCAACCAAGTTGCGCCATCTTGCTCATAGATTTCATTACGATCACGCAATTCATCAAGTACACGCAGCACTTCTCCATTATCATAAAGCGAAGTTTCGCTGAACCAGATGTCGAAATTGACACGGAAACGATTCAAGTCACGTTTGATCTTGTCCAGTTCTTTCTCCAGGCCAAAGTCACGGAAATAAGCCGCGCGGTCACCAGGATGCATCGACAGTAATTCGTCACCCTTTTCAGCAACCAGCTGCTTGGCGAATCCTTTAATATCCTCACCATGGTATCCGTCTTCCGGCATCTCCGCATCCTGGCCCAGCTCCTGCAAATAACGAGCTTCAATGGAGCGAGCCAGATTAAACACCTGGTTACCAGCATCATTAATGTAGTATTCACGTGTTACATCATATCCGGCATAGTCGAGGATGTTGCAAAGCGCATCACCCACAGCCGCTCCACGCGCATGGCCCAGGTGCAGACTGCCTGTCGGGTTGGCACTGACAAACTCCATCTCGACCTTGCGCCCTTCACCAACATTAATTCTTCCATAATTCTCACCCTGCTCATGCACAAGCCCCAGCACAGGATAGAGATAACTCTTGTCCAGCTTAAAGTTAATGAATCCCGGTCCGGCAATCTCTGCCTTTTCGATCCCAGCTTCAGCCAGGTTGAGATTGGCAATAATCTCTTCTGCAATCTGTCGTGGATTACGCTTGGCAATCTTGGTCAGTTGCATGGCCGCATTGGTCGCCAAATCGCCATGTGTTTTCTCGCGTGGTACTTCAAGGGTGATGGTCGGCAGATCCTCCTGCGCAACGATGCCAGCAGCCACAATGGCATTGCCGATGGCAGTACTTACCCGTTCGTTAATGGTATCTAATGGATTACGTGTCATGAAATTGGTTCCTCCTGTATATGCAAACTAATAGCGAAATGTCCCGATTCTTCGTCAAAGCGGTAAAAGTCGTAACTCCACGCTGCGCGTGCGCTCAATCCCTGAATGGAGAGTTCCAGCTCCTGTGTATGCGTGGACAAGGCAAACGACATATACGGCGAGCGATAAAAACCAGGGAGTTTGCGATGTAATTCAAATGTTTGCTCCGATTCCACCTCGCCGTGACGTATAATCTTGATGGATTGTCCGCCCAGCTTCAATGTTGTTCGAGTGATTCCGCCCTCGGGCCCAGCCTGTGGTTCTTCATAACGAACATAGAGCACAGATCCCTTCAATACGGCTTCACCCTGCATTTCCTGCAGTACATCTTCACCTTCATAACGGCTGTGCAGCCGGATCTGAACCGGTCGCATGTTCGACATGAATGTTAACCTCCATTATATTCGAGGCGACGCAAAATCAGGCACGGCCGGTGAGAACAGCCCTTCCTGTGTTGTGCCGCTATACGCGCTCATATTCTCGGATAGCTCGCTACCCTACACTCTACTGTATAACTATATCCAGTTCACCCGCTCAATTCAAATCCAAATTCAGAGTTTTTGCCAGGCAACGCCAAAAAAAGCAGAGCCACACCTGTAAAGTGCAGCTCCACCTTCCTTCATTAATAAAGAAATACGTTCTAAATCAGGTCCATCGTGATTCATAAGGAAACGGACAAGCCGACTCTGCCAGTTTGGCTCGCACCTGTACGAGACAGCCGCAATAGCGGCAGGTCGTACCGTATTGTAATCCTGGACAATCGGAACAGATGGATAAACGCCGTTCATACTCGGCATCCTGGACAGCCGGACGCGAGCGCGAGGCCAGCTCCACCAGCCGCGCTATTTTGGCTTCACTGATTTTAACATCGTATTGATCCTCACATCCCTTGCAAGGTGCCTGTCGTTCGACACGTCCTCCAATTAAGGATGATTTCATTGTATTACCCCTCTACAGCGAGGGCCCCAACCGATGCGGGTGGAAGTACAAACCGCAGTGTATGATCCTCCAGCTTGAGATCTTCCCAGTTTACAGGCTTTACCTGCTCCGGCTGTTCAAACGTATTGTACGCCCCGAAATCAGCGTGATGCAAAAGTGTGCCCGATACGCTGGTGGCTTTCGCTGACTCAAGCTGAATTACAACTTCCAGTTCATCCGTAGCGCTCAGATTGCTCGCTGTCACATGAATAACGCCATCCTTGTTGCGGGAAGCGGACAGACTGAGTTGAGGGATCTTCTCATCCCCGAAAGCATATTCAGGGCTTTCATAGTTCAGCTCCAATCGCTGCGCATCCATATGGACCTGATACATATCAAAGACATGGTACGTTGGCGTCAGGAGCATCTTTTCTCCCTCTGTCAGCACAATGGACTGGAGCACATTCACGATCTGTGCCAGGTTAGCCATCTGTACTCTTTTATTGTATTTGTTGAAAATATCCAGGTTGACCGCTGCAAGCACGGCGTCCCTCATCGTATTTTGTTGGTACAGGAATCCAGGGTTTGTCCCCGGTTCAACGTTATACCAGGTTCCCCACTCATCCACGATGATACCTACCCGGCCTTCGGGATCATATTGATCCATAATCTCGGAGTGCTTCACAATCAGCTCTTCCATAAAGAGCGTCTTCTTCAAGGTCGCAAACCACTCGGCTTCCCCAAACCCTGTCGCTTGTCCTTTATCTGCCCAATCTCCTGTTGGGATGGTGTAATAGTGAAGACTGATCCCGTCCATAAAACGACCAGCTTCACGCATTACCACTTCCGTCCAGCGATAATCATCGCTGTTTGGACCGCACGCAATTTTGTAAATTTGATTACCCGAGTAATTGCGCACATAGGTGGCGTAACGACGATATTCATCCGCATAGTATTCTGGTCGCATATTGCCGCCACAACCCCAGTTCTCATTCCCCACGCCAAAATATTTCAACTTCCACGGCTCTTCCTGACCGTTGCTTTTACGCCAGTTCGCCATTGGAGATTCGCCGTCGAAGGTCATGTACTCTACCCATTCCTGCATTTCCTGCACTGTACCGCTGCCCAGATTACCACTGATATATGGCTCCGTGCCAAGTAATTCGCACAATCTCAGGAACTCATGGGTACCAAAATGGTTGTTCTCCTCTACGCCGCCCCAGTGTGTATTGATCATTCGGGCACGTTCCGCTTTTGGACCTACGCCATCTTTCCAGTGATATTCATCGGCAAAACAACCGCCAGGCCAGCGAAGCACCGGAATATGAAGCTTTTGCAGTGCAGTCAGCACATCGTTACGGATGCCTTCCGTATTCGGAATAGGTGAATCCTCTCCTACCCACAACCCTTCATAGATACAGCGTCCCAAGTGCTCGGAAAAGTGACCATATATATTACGGTTTATTAATCCTTGTTCCGAATCAGCTTTTAAAATAACCTCAACCATAATTTCAACCCCCCAAAAAGTAATTGTTATCGCTTACAATAACGTGTTTTT
Source organism: Paenibacillus sp. NPDC056933 (assembly GCF_042674385.1). NCBI lineage: Bacteria > Bacillati > Bacillota > Bacilli > Caryophanales > Paenibacillaceae > Paenibacillus > Paenibacillus sp. NPDC056933. The sequence continues at coordinate 19,840 of NZ_JBHUQN010000012.1, forward strand.
GAATAGGATTCAACCGTTTTTATTTCAACACAAACAAGCCCATTCCGGCTTCAATTGTCCGGAAAAGGCTTGTTTGATTGCGCTGGCCTCATCAGGCCAAACAAGTTAAGATTTATACTCTTTTTGATTGAAATCGCCTTAAAATTATTCCATGGCATGACGCCATTTACTCGTTTTCAGCGGGTAATAACATTTTTTGCTTCCATGTTGTTCCACCATCTGTCGTCTCATAAATCGCAGGTGAATTGTCGCTTGTTACGACGAGCCAACCTGTTTTGGCAGAAGGAAACGAAATGCGAGAGCTATATCCCGGCTCTTTGAGGTCGATGTTTTTCCACGTGGAACCTGCATTATAAGAACGTCCAATCCCTACTTTGCCTGCTGCAGGTGATCCTGCGGAGAGATAGGCCGTTTGATTACCGATCAACGCCATATTCCCCGGGTGGCCCCCTGGGTTTGCGGGGCCTTTTCCATTTCCTGTGCTGTTTGCACCTGGAGCCGGGCCACCACCTGCTGTCGATTGAGCAAAGACCTGTCTCCAATTCTTGCCTTCATTCCCACTCGCGTAGAGGGAATACGACTGCTGGGACATGCCTGCATCGCCATACAGAAGGGCCCATACCTGGTTACCGCTTGCGTATACATCTCCACCGCTCCAGGTTGTTGAGGCCACCTTCAACGATTGCGTCCAGTTCTTGCCCCCATTACTTGTCTGCATGATTCGGTACCCCGAGCCAGGAACCGCTACAATCACATAACCTTGCTTCTCTGTTGTGAACACAGCTCCGCGTGTATTGGCTGGTGTGGAGATCGGGCTCCATGTTGCACCACCATCCTTCGTCATATAAGCACTATTATAGGTGTAACCGAAGCCTTCATTTTTATTGTGAAAGTCAATTCGTTTAAATTGTATGCCTTTAGTATCCATCCGTGTCCAGTACGCGCCGCCATCCGTTGAGCGGATGAGATACGTCGTTGGAGAATCCTTTACCTGTGCCAAAGCAAATCCATTCACATTATTCGGGAAATCAAGTTGTGCGAACTGCCATTGACCTGTATAGATGGACTGCCAAGTGCAACCTGAATTCGATGTACCAATGAGAAATCCCTCACCAGCAGCCCGTCCGGTTGTACTGTTTAGAAAATCGATATCCGTAAATTGCAGTCGTTGATCTTCCACACCACTGCCTTTTTTCAACGTAGCCGTTAATCCATGATCTCCACTTCCACATGTCGGGGAGGATGCAGCGTTAGCGCCGGGTAGAGTATGTACCGGTCCCAATCCCCAAGCCAGTGTTACCGATAGGGCGAGTGCGCCAATTCGTTTCCATGTCATTCTGCTCTTTGTTGTCATCGTGACACCTCCTTCTATGTTTTTACCCTATTTTGCAGGATTTAACGTAACAATTTGTTTATCCCGCGTGACATTATTGCAATAAAAAAACCACTCATGCCCACATTTTCTATCTCACGGGCTTGAGTGATTCATCATTAATCTCTGCTAAGAGCCTGAATTAAATGGGATATGTCTTAAAAGCAATAATCACAAAAGTGATACTTAAAACAAGGCACAGGGCAAAATACAACTTATTGTATTTAAGTGTTCTGACGCTAAAGGCAACATATAGCATGGCGAGATTAACCAGTATCAGCGTTAAATTGAGGAACACAGTCATTGTTAATATAAGATTAAGGGTAAATATCATAAGTACCGCTACGAACCATTTGGGATACATGCTCAGTTGAGCCCGGATTGCATGCATATCAAAACCACCTTCCTCTATTTCCATATTATATAAATATTAAGATAGAGTCACCCCACATACGTGTATTCGCTTAACGTGCGGGTGTAATCATATATACAACAAATGGTAGAGATACGGGAACGTACGTGCTATAATTAATGTTATGGACTTTTGAATAACGGTGGATGTTTTCTAGATCACGGCGCAGCTTCCCGAAAGGGGGTGTCGTCGATGGTCAAACTTGTGGCGTTGCTTGATGTAATCCGATGGATTGCTGCGATCCTCAGTCTAGTGCTGAGTATCCGAAAGCTTTACCGTTGGTTGCGCAAAAAGTTTCGTAGCAAGCGAAAACCCACCTCATAAGGTTGATCGCCTGACGGTGGGTTTCGCTTGAGATATTTATTTGTTTCATGCGCGCCGTGGCAATCCACAGCCTTTCAGGTCCTAAGAGTCTTACCGTTCCAGCGGTGAAGGCTCTTTTTTAGTATATGGTCGAACCCGATCACCATATACTTCACGAATGTAATATATCAATAAATATATTACTGAATACTTATGTAGTCATTATAACACAGCTCTGGGCAGAAGTTAAATTAAGTTAAATTAAATTAAGTTAAGTTAACTTAATTTAACTTCGTTATTCCGCTTGGCAGAATAGTGTCGGCTCAATCATTCAGTCAGTTACTCAAACAGGAGTAGTTGAGGAACACACAGAGAAATGTTGACAATGAAAAACGCCCTCTCCTACGCAGGCTTCAACCTGGCACAGACAGAGGACGCTGTTATTTTGCTATTACTTCACAAATCCAAGCAGCATTTCACGGATCATCTTCGCAGCCACAATTTGTGTCTGTTCCGTAGGATCGTAAATAGGGGCCACCTCAACCAGGTCACAACCCACCACATTTACATCTGATCCTGCGATCATGTGAATGGCTTCAAGCAGTTCCTTGGACGTAATACCGCCCGCTTCTGCTGTTCCTGTACCCGGAGCCGCAGATGGATCAAGCACGTCGATATCGATTGTCACGTAAACGGGACGGTTACCCATTTTCGGAAGAGCTTCCTTCATCGGAGCTGCCACTTCAAACGGATAGAAGTTGATGTTCTCCCGTCCAAACTGGAACTCTTCCCGGGAACCGGAACGAATTCCGAACTGATAAATATTTTTGCCGCCCATCAATTCAGCTGCTTTACGCACTGGCGTTGAGTGGGACAATGGCTCGCCTTCATAGTTTTCACGAAGGTCCGCATGTGCATCAATATGAATCAGGATAAGATCCGGATATTTTTTGTACATTTGCTGAATGACAGGCCAAGTGACAAGGTGTTCCCCGCCGAGACCAATCGGGAATTTGTCGTCAGCCAGCAGGCCACCGATATATTCTCCGATGACTTCGAGACTGCGCCCAGCATTACCGAAAGGCAAGAGCAGATCCCCTGCGTCAAAATAAGTCATATCCACAATGCTTTTGTCCAGATAAGGGCTGTACTCTTCAAGTCCAACCGATGCCTGACGGATATGGGCAGGACCAAAACGGGAACCTGGGCGGAAGCTGACGGTGTAATCCATCGGCATACCATAAATAACTGCTTTGGAATTCTCATAATCCTCGGAACTGCAAATAAACACGTTACCTGAATAAGCTTGATCTAGTTTCATTAGTTTAGTCCTCCTTATTTCGTCAGATCTTCCACGAATTTAGGAAGAACGAATGCTGCTTTGTGTAGACGTGGAGAGTAATACTTTGTATCCATCTCCGGAATTTGCGTCTCATCCACTTCAAGCGGATTATGTTTTTTGCTACCTAATGTAAATGTCCACAGACCACTAGGGTACGTAGGAATATTACAACCGTACACATGTACAATTGGGAAGATTTCTTTTACATCTTTGTTTACTTTTTGGATCAGATCCGCTTTGAACCAAGGGTTGTCCGTTTGAGCAACAAAGATTCCGTCTTCTTTCAGCGCCTCATAGATACCTTGGTAGAAACCGCGCTCGAACAGTGGAGCAGCTGGACCTACAGGCTCTGTAGAGTCAACGATGATGACATCGTATTCATTTTTATGTTCTATAATATGCATGTAGCCGTCATTCACAAGCACTTCAACATTAGGCTCGTCCAATTTACCGGCGATTTCAGGCAAATATTTTTTGGAGTATTCAATCACTTTTCCGTCGATTTCGACGAGGACCGCTTTTTCTACAGCAGCGTGCTTGATGACTTCACGGATAACTCCGCCGTCACCGCCACCCACGACCAGAACCTTTTTCGGATTCGGGTGTGTGTTCAGTGCAGGGTGAGCCGCCATTTCGTGATAAACGAATTCATCCTTCACCGTAGTCATGACCATGCCGTCGAGCAGTAACATGTTGCCGAATTCTTCGGTTTCTACCATAGCCAAATCTTGAAATTCAGTCTTTTCGCTTACATACGTCTGTTTAATTTTCGCGGTGATCCCGAATACCGGGGTCTGTTTCTCCGTAAACCACAATTCCATAATCTCTACCTTCTTTCCGTAAAGTTAATGATCAGCCATATCCGGACAAAGCGCCCTGCGCTGCCGATTCGCCCAAGCACGTCCAGCGTTCGGCGCCATATAGCGTTATGGTTGCTGGCTGCGGGAAAGGTCCGCGTTTCACTTCATTTTATAGATTAAATTGACCACAGCGAGCATAGCGACTGACGGACCAACAAATCATTGACAATGGGTACCGTTCATCTTTGCTTGCCTTTTGATATATTGTACCGAACCGTACCTTTTCATTACCCTTTTGCATTATACGCGATAGACGTTTATACTGCAAAACGGTTTTTTCTGCAAAAAAGCTATATTTTAAACCGTTAAACGGGCAGATTGAATATCCGTGTCATTGAATTCCCATACTGGAAAGAAAAGAAAGGAGCCCGTCCCATGACCCAACCACGCCAACAGACCCGCAAACGCGGGTTCCGTATACGAAAAATCATTAAAAGCCTCACTCTGCTCGCTATTCTCGGCCTGATCGCCATGGCAGCAGGATTGGTCTATCTATACGCAACCAGCCTGCCGCTGGCCGACTCGGATCGCAATTCCAGACTTCTCGATAGCCAAGGTGAAGTGATCGCTACATTCTCTGCAGGGGGCAAAGACTCGGTACCTGTGCAACTGGGAGACATCTCCCCCGATTTGGTCCATGCCACACTGGCTGTAGAGGACCGCAAATTCTATGATCATGTCGGCTTCGACATCCGAGGAATGGGACGGGCTGTACTCGTTAATCTGGAACATATGCAGATGTCTCAGGGCGCAAGTACACTGACCCAACAGCTCGCACGCAACTTGTATTTGTCGCATGAAAAGACATGGACTCGCAAAGCCAAGGAAGCCATGTACACGGCACAATTGGAGATGAAATACAGCAAGGATGAAATTCTGCAGATGTACCTGAATGAAATTTATTACGGTCATGGCGCCTACGGGATTGAAGCAGCATCGCGGATGTATTTTGGCAAATCAGCCAAACAGTTGACCCTTGCCGAAAGTGCCATGCTTGCAGGCATTCCAAAGGGTCCAACCTACTATTCTCCATATAACCATATGAAGAACGCCAAGGATCGGCAAAAGGTCGTATTAAATGCGATGGTGGAAACCGGCAAGATTACGCAAGCCGAAGCAGACAAAGCTTATGGGGAAATGCTCTCGTTCAAACCGGAAAGCGAACGTAAAACCGTGGAAAGTGCCCCCTACTTCAGAGACTATATCCGGAATCTGGCCATCAAGGAATTGGGTATCAGTGAAGCGATGCTGGATCATGGCGGATTGAATATATACACCACTCTGGATCTGCGTGTGCAAAAGGCGGCAGAAGACGCCGTAGCCAACGGCATGGACGCCAAAAGTGAGCTGGAAACCGCCCTCGTGTCCATCGACCCTCGTACAGGATATATCAAAGCGATGGTGGGCGGCAAAAATTACCGCACCAATCAGATTAACCATGTACTGGCGACTACACGCCAGCCAGGATCTGCTTTTAAACCGATCATGTATCTGGCTGCCCTGGAATCCAAACAGCTTACCAGTGCATCCATGTTTAAAAGCGAGCCAACCCTGTTTCATTATGACAATGATCGCAAGACCTATAAACCCGGTAACTTCGGAGACAAATACCTGGGTGAGATTGACCTGAGGCAAGCCATCGCCGCTTCGGACAATATCTATGCAGTGAATACGATTATGCAGATTGGACCTGAACAGGTGGTAGATATGGCCCAGAGTCTGGGGATTACGAGCAACCTGAGTCCGGTTCCCTCTCTTGCACTCGGCACCTCACCAGTCAGTCCACTGGAGATGGCTTCAGCCTTTTCTGTCATTGCTGCTGGCGGGAAACGTACACCACCTGTGGCTATCCTGCAAGTGACGGATGCCGCTGGGCGTATCCTATATGAAGCACCGCAGACCCAGGCCGAGACGGTTGTAGAACCCGCTGCAGCCTATGTATTAACCCGTTTAATGGAAAGTGTGTTCGAAAATGGTGGCACGGGTAACCGGGTCTCCGCCGCCATCAAACGGCCTGTTGCTGGCAAAACCGGAACAACGAATACGGACGCCTGGCTGGTCGGCTTCACCCCAGAGCTCTCAACGGCGGTCTGGGTCGGTTATGATCAGGGTAAAGCCATTTCCACTTCGGATGGACGTCGTGCAGCACCGATGTTTGCCCAGTTCACGGAAAAGGCTCTTGCAAGTGTTCCACCGAAGATTTTCACCGTACCTGATAACGTCGTCAGTGTGTATATCGATCCCGAGTCCGGCAAACTGGCTGGTAATGGCTGCGCCGAGAAACGGCTGGAAGTTTTTATAGACGGGACGGAACCGACCGAGGTCTGTCGCAGCGCTTCGGACGATTCAGGTTCAGAAAAAGATAAAGACAGTCTTGAGGTGCAAAACCAGCAAGGAATACAGGAAGAGAAGCATTCATGGTGGAAGGATTTCAAACGCTGGTGGGTGGAATAACCAAAATGACGCAAATACGTAATGGCGTAAATGCGTCTGTCCTTCTGGTTTTAGTCTCAACCATTCCCTTCATAGATCATGTATCCACTCCTGTATTCACTTTACTGCCTTCCATCGCCACATAACAAAAGCCCCGAACCGATACGCTCGGTTACGGGACTTTTGTTTTTTAATGATCAAGCTAGAAAAATTAGGCGAGTGCTTCCTTCAATTCGTCCGGGGAAGCGTTCCACCATTCTTCATTATGGGTAATCAGCAATTTCTTGAGTGCTGCGCGATCTTCAGGGCCAAGTTCATCCAACATGAAACGGCGCTTCATCGCATAATCCATTCGATTCACATGATCCGCCAGCAGTTTCCATCCACGTCTCGCTTCTGTATCGATCCACATCTCACATGCGGTTGCCCCGCCATACAGCTGTCCCTGCTCTGTACGATCCACAGCGACCCATACCAGCCATACCTGACGTCCGTTAGGTACATCTTCACGATTGGTTGAAAACTTGATGCCACGCTCCACCTTGCTCTTTGCGTGCATCGCACCGACGTCAATCTTCGCTTCGCCGTTATCAATAATAACGGGGGACAGGTTGTTCAAATCAATGGAGCCTGCACCGAATCCTTTGTGTTTGCTCTTTGCACTAACGATATTCAAGGCAATCTGTTTTTTGCCGTTTTGCTCGTTTTGGTCCATTTTATAGCCTCCAAGGGTTGATACAAATATTTTAACTAATAATCGTCCCATTGCAAACATATACATGCTGTAGATGCTTGTCAACGGGAGGTATTTATCGATGATTCCACGACGCGCCAAGAGCTGGCTCACCGCAATTATAGCCCTATGTGTACTTACCGGAGGAATATGGCTCGCTCTGGGTTCCACACGCTCCAATCCATCCGAATTGCCTACGCTCGCACCGGAATCGGGCAAGCCCCCGGCTCCCGTCAATAACCAGACACCTCCAGAAAGCGTACAGACCCCAACCGCTGAGGTATTCAGCAATCGTGTAGTGGAATATCACATGGATGTGAAGCTGGTAGACGGGAATGTGCTACAAGGCACCCAGACATTAACCTGGACACATCCAGGAAAGAAAACCGTCAGTGAGCTTTATTTTCACATGTATCCCAATGCGTTCTCTTCTGCCGACACCACCTTTATGAAGGAATCCGGCGGGAAACTTCGCGGTGATACTATGCCTACAAACGGTTATGGCTCCATGAACATTACAGATATGAAAACAGAGGACGGGCTCTCTCTCTTGCACCGAATGCAGTATGTGCAACCGGATGACGGAAATATAAAGGATACTACGCTCATTAAGGTACGACTGCCCAAACCTGTCAAAGGCGGCGAAAGTATCACGCTCCACACCCGATTTGAGGTCAAGCTGCCGAAAATCTTTGCCCGTATGGGGACGGCGGACCATTTTGTGATGGCAGGTCAATGGTTCCCCAAGCTTAGTGTATATGAACCAGCAGGCACCCGAGGACGGACTGCCGAAGGCTGGAACCTGCATCAGTATCACGGCAATTCGGAGTTCTACTCTGATTTTGGCATCTATAGTGTTCGTATCCGGGTACCGGAAACATACAAAGTGGCTGCTACCGGATTTCCAACCCAGCAAGCTGTGGTGAAAAACGGGGAGAAAATCTATCAGTTCTATGCCGATGATGTACACGACTTTGCATGGTCAGCCTCTCCTGATTTTGTGTATGCAGAAGAGCCGTTCTCTGCTCCCAATGTGCCAGGTGTACGAATCAAGCTGTACCTCGACCCTGCTCACCAGGATTTGAAGAAACGGTACTTCTACGCAGCCAAAGCAGCGCTATCCAATTACAGCAAGTGGTTTGGCCCTTATCCGTACTCTACCCTTTCCATCGTGGTCCCGCCAAAATCGGGAAATGGTGCAGGCGGCATGGAATACCCCACGCTGGTTACCGCTTTCGGCGCAGATGATTCCGCTCCTGGTTACGATCTGGAACGCACGGTCGTGCACGAAATTGGGCATCAGTATTTTTACGGCATGGTTGCCAGTAATGAATTTGAAGAGGCTTGGCTTGACGAAGGATTCACTTCTTATGCAGAAGACAAACTGATGGAACAGGAATACGGACTGATCCCTAATCTGCCTGTGCAATCAGGTCTTATCATCTCTCCGGCTTCACTAACACAGGAGGCTTGGAAGTTTGATTCCCAGAATCATTACGCTGCCAATGTGTACACTCGGGGTAAGCTTGTATTGCTTGGGATTGAACAGCAGGTTGGTGCAAAAACAATGGAACGCATTCTCTCGACCTATGTGAAGAAGTATCGTTTCAAACACCCTACCTCTTCTGATTTCCAAAACGTCGTGGAGCAAGTGACGCGTACATCCTGGACCGACTATTTTAATCAGTATGTGTACGGGGACGGCATGGCCGATTTTGCAGTGGAGAAGATTACCGTGAACCCCGTCTCGAAAGACGGTCAAACGTTGTATGAGTCTTCCGTTACGTTGCAGAAAAAAGGCAGTGATTATACAAAGGTACCTGTTCGAATCGTGTTCGAGGATGGGAAGATCATGACCAAGGAATGGGATGGTAGCGACAAACGCATTACTTACAAACTAACCTATTCTTCTCCCGTGTCCTGGGCTATGACAGATCCGCTGTACACGATTGTACTGGAGAATCGGCATATGAACAATTTTCTGAAAGCCGGACTGGATGAGCCAACCAAATCCCGCTGGAGCATGAGCGCAACCAAACTTATAGAGGCCATATTCGGAAGTCTGTCATGGTGAGGTGGATACAATGAAAGCAAAAATACGTGAAGGCTGGTTTCTCGTCCGTCAGCATATGTTCATTGCAGCTCTCTTATTTATCTATCAACTAATATGGGGATACTTCCTCTATCAAATGGTACAGTCGGCTGTGGTCCCTTTGCTCCTGCGTTATCCGGAGCCTGATGTTGGAGAGTTAAGCACGATGTTATTCAAAATGGAGAGCCAGCTCAGCCTGTCAACGAGTCCGGAGGTTCATCGCTATCTTTGGATTCTGGGGGCCATGTTGCTGCTGAGAATGCTCATTAGCCCTCTCATTCAGGCAGGTCTGCTCTATTCGCTCCAGCATTTTAATCATTCAGAAGAACGCGTTCCATTCATGCGCGGAATTAAACATCTTTGGAAACCGATGCTGTTGCTGTACACCATTCGCACAATATTACTGCTGCTGCCTGCCTACTGGCTCGTACCCAAACTGTACTCCATTTTTATGGACGGCTTTCATTCATTACATCTGCTCTTGCCCGGCATTCCCTACGTGGCTGGCTGGATTATATACGGGTGGGTTATCCATTATGCCCTGCTCTATATGCAGTTTGGTATCTCAGCTCCTGACGAGGAAGGCGGAGTCCGCGGCACCTTACATGCTGTATGGATAGCACTACGTCATGTCATCGCTCTAAGCGGTATCGCTATTCTTCTGGGCGGACTCCATCTGCTGGTCTTTGGAGCCTTTACTTCTGCCTCATGGTTAGTAACCGGTTTAACCGGTCTTATACTACAACAGACGTATCCACTCGCCAGATGTCTGCTCAGTCTATGGAAAATATGTGCGCACTTCCGATTATGGCAGTCCAAGACGGTCAAAGGTTAGTATGAACGGTTAAAAATGATTAACCTCTCTATGTAAAGGCTACATTCGCCAAATGTTGCTACATAAGCAAACCTCGACCTTTCCCCGTCAAAGGTCGAGGTTTTTTTTGCTAAATTTATTGCTAAACGTTGCCAAACTGATATACCTCTGTTACAATAATCGCAGTGAGTTTTTAGTAACAACTTTGTAATCTTTACCTTCATATTTGTAACTACTTAAAATTTAATCGTCATTTCTTGATTTCACAGGTGCATAACTAGCATAGCCAAATTCCTAGCACCTGGGAAGCGGGGGAACCAGTTATGGGTGAATTGATCTTGCAACAGAGGGATCATAGGGGACCTTCAACCGAATCCTTAAGCTAACCTCGCAGGCATTGGAAGGGGTATATCTCTTGTTTAAAAAGAAATTAACCGCAGCTGTTCTCAGCCTTACATTCGCATTATCGCTTGGAGCGAGCAGCGCATTCGCAGATTCAAAAATGGACCAAGTCATTGATTCAGCAATGGGAACTACATACAAAAGCGGGGGAACAACGCTTAACGGCTTTGATTGCTCTGGGTTCACAAGTTATGTATTCGACAAGCTGGGCATTGATCTGGCTCGCCAATCCAGTTCCCAATTCGACATGGGTGACTCGGTATCCCGTATGGAAATGAGACCAGGCGATCTGGTATTCTTCAATACAACGGGTAAAGGGGTTTCGCACGTAGGGATCTTCGTAGGAGATGGAAAGTTTGCACACTCCTCTTCTTCTAAGGGAGTAACAATCAGCGCTTTGAGTGAAAGCTACTGGGCCAACCGCTATGTTGGCGCTAAACGGATTATGAGCACGGACGCATATGAGACTTTGGCCATCGACTAGGGACAAGCTGAGCAACGTCATGCTGTAACCATAACACTACTGTAACGAAGCATAATAGAACCGTCTGGTACATTCTCCGCAGGAATGTATCCGGCGGTTTTTTTGTGCTTTGTTTCCTTCAAAAGTATTCGGGATAAGCTATCAAACCTAACCTTTACTTTATTATAGAGCTATTTTGTATTGCTTCGTCCGCGCTCTTATAATGTTTTTACCCATCCCACTCTAATATAAACGAATTTACCAGAACTTTTGTTTCAATTTTTTTCAAAAACGAGGACTTGCCAAATGAACGCCTCTTTTGTAGAGTGAAAACAAGCTTAGCTATGGAATGACATATCTATATGGACAAATTCAAAATCATTATAGCTTGTTCACAATGAGAGGAGCGTGCAGTTGTATGGATGAAGCCTCTGTGACGTTTCACGTTGTGCCCATGCAAGAAGAACATGCGGAGCAAATCTGTGATTGGCAGTATGACCCGCCTTATAATATTTATAGCTGGCTGCCCTGGGAGCAGATGAAAGCACTGGAAGTTGAATTTGGGGATGCCCAGCTGCGGAAGGAACAGTATGCGGCGGTGCTGGGAGAGGATCATCAGGTCTGCGGGTTCGCTCAGTACTTCCCACTTGAGGGTGTCACCCGCATTGGGCTTGGTATGCATCCCGGACGTTGTGGCCAGGGCCAGGGGACGGCTTTTGTATCGGCCATTGTACAGGAGGCGATTCGCCGAAATCCTCTGAACGAAATTGATTTGGAAGTGTTAACCTGGAACGACCGGGCTATTCGTGTCTATCAAAAGGCTGGATTTGTCACGAAGGATACATACGAGCGACAGACACCAAGTGGATTGAAACCTTTTTATTGCATGGTCTATGAAGGTCCTCGGGGATAAATAAATCATAAAATGGCACTAAAAAGTCCCCGGTTATGTGATTAGTTCAAAAAATTACCACAAAATGCTATGATGTCACTACAGGTTCCGTTATAATGATATGGATAGTTTCAGGTTAGATGATCTTCATTCTGGAGGGGACATAAGGGATGCACAAATGGATCATGAGCGGGGTATTTTTTGCAGCGTGCGCTTTAGCTATTGTACTAATGTTTACGCTTCCAGGAAAAGAGGAAGTGGCAGAAGAAGCGAAACCAACCATGCCGGAAGTTACAATGGATGCAGGACAGGCTGAGACATTGGTCAAAGCAAACTGTATTACCTGCCACGGTGATCAGCTTCAAGGGGGCATGGGCCCTAGTCTGCAGAAGATTGGAAGCCAGGACGATGTGGAAAAGATTTATACCACCATTGTCAAAGGTAAAAGCGGCGGTATGCCTTCGTTCAAAGACAAGTTGAAGGATGAAGAAATCGCGAATGTTGCGATGTGGCTGGCTGAGAAGAAATAAGGCAAGAAGGTCAAGGCGAATCAATGAGGTCAGATTACACGCGTGTTAAAGCGAGGGACACCAACCGTCCTCCGCTCTACACGCATGCTCTAAGCCACCATGGCTCTGGACGCACCACGTAGTCGATCCTATTCCAGTGTTGCTGAGTTTATCAATTGTTCATACTGAGAAGAGGCTCTTATTCCCCCTGCCGGGAGAGTAAGAGCCTCTTGGTCATATTCACGTGTAAACGCCATAAGGTGCTCCTCTGGTAAGAAACCTGTGCCATCGTTACCCCGGTTCGCATAAGCGATCCCGATACGGCCGTCTATAGCACGTCCTAAAGCGTCATACACTACGGCGTCTTTGCCTGCTGCTCAGCCAGGAAAGCCTCCACTTCACGTGCGGACGGCATCCCGGACTGGGCGCCGAGCTTCGTCACGGACAACGCGGCCGCGCCCATGGCGAAGCCTACAGCCGCGTCGAGTGTCTCTCCGCGCGCGAGGGCTACCGCCAGCGCGCCGTTGAAGCAATCGCCCGCGCCGGTCGTATCGACGGCGCTTACGGCGTAGCCGGGCGCACGGCACGCGCCGGCGCGCCCTGCCTGTACGCGGCCGCCAGGTGCCGCCGCGTACACAGCCCCCTCGGGGCCGAGCGTCGTGACGACAGCGGCCCCGAGGGATGCGGCGAGCTCTGCGACCGCCGCATCCACGTCTTCCGGCCGGAGTTCATCCCGGCCGGTGAGCACGGCGAGCTCGCTGCGGTTCGGCGTGACAACGTCGACGCACCGCAGCAGCTCCTGGGGCAGCCCCGGCACCGCAGGCGCTGGGTTGAGCACCACCAGTGCGCTGCCTTCAGCCGCCAGTTGGGCGGCGCGGGTGACCGCAGGCAGCGGGATCTCCAGCTGCAGCAGCACCGCTGCCGCTGCAGTCAGGCTTTTTACCGTATCCGCTTCCTCCAGCATGGCAGGTTCAAGTCGCCCATTCGCTCCGGGAATGACGATAATCCGATTATCTCCTTTGGAGAGCCAGATGGAGGCCGTACCAGTGATGGTATCATCCAGTATACGAACCTGCGAGGCATCTGCTCCGCTCTCAGCCAGACTGTGTAACAGACGTTCACCAAAAGCATCCGAACCTACCGCTCCCACCATCGTTGTCTGTCCGCCCAGTCGTGCTGCGGCAACGGCTTGATTGGCGCCTTTCCCACCAGCCAGATAGTGCAGTTCCTCCCCGCTTACCGTCTCCCCCTCTTCGGGAATGATATCGGTTTTCACCACAAGATCCATATTCAGGCTGCCTACGACAGCAATAAGAGGTTTGTTCTGATTATCGTCTGACATGGTTGCTTCACTCATTTCCGGTAGTACGTTAATAACCGATCCCGGTTATTCCGACCTCATTTTCTCAAATGCCTCGTTATATTGCTCTGCTTCTTTAATGTCTACAGATGTTATACCGCCTTCATCCCATGATGTGAGACGCAGCGTGACTGTTGTATAGTCAATCGTAATAAAAGGGTGATGATTGAATGCTTCCGAAATCGCTGCGACCTCGTCCACAAAAGCAATCCCCTTCATGAAGTTGGAAAATACGAACTTGCGGACAATCCACCGTCCCTCTTCCAGTTCCCAGCCTTCCAGCCTCCCCAGATGAGCTTCGACTTCCTCTTGCGAAAAAACCATACGTTATCTTCCTCCCCATATGATGGCTCATCACAGACACCTGCCGTGCTGCCACCGAAACCTTTGGCGCTATCACAGCAACCCAACGCATAGGTCAACCGCCCTGCGGCTCGCCCGTTTCATGACTATCATCTTACCACGGACAAGCCCCAAAATCCAATATAACGAATGGCATTGGGCCCAATAGCCGCAAGGCTTTAGGGGATTCAAGCGCCTGATTTTTCAAGTCAAATAACGAAGGTCATCTACTAAATCAGCGGCACAAATGTCAGCTCTTCTTCCCCAATCAAAATATTAATCCGGTGTTGATTCTTGTCGTGAATAACCACGCCACCTCCTACCGGTATAAGGGACTCGGTTCCCAGCGCATAGAACAGATCTTCCGCTAACGCTTCATCTACTTCAAGTTGCTCCCTCTCCCCCAGACGCGACCATTCCTCCGCATCCATTTCAAAGAAAACGTAGCGGTCCGGTATTCTCCCTATGGCCTCTGTCAAATCTGTCAATATTCCTTCATAATCCCGTCCATGCTTTACGCCCATTGGCTTTTCACTCCTGTTCGGCCCCTTCGGAGCGGATCTGATCTTATTATACCTGAAAATAACCCTTAAAAAAAAAGACCTTCTGGTCGATAAATACTATACATGACCGTTTTAACTGTTTCAGCATCTAAAGGGGATGCCTAACGTTTAGCGGATTGCGGCGTAACGTTCGTCCGGAAGCCCGAATAGAGCCGCTTGAAAGGATTCAATTTTATCTCATGGATGAGGTGTATGATGGAAATTTCAACGATTATCGGACTAGTTTTGGGGCTGGTTTCACTTGTACTGGGTATGTTCCTAAAAGGCGCACCCCTGATCAACCTGGTTAACAACCCGGCAGCCTACGTTATTATCTTTGTTGGTACGGCAGGAACCATTTTCATGGCATTTCCTATGTCTGAAGTTAAGAAAATCCCCAAGCTCTTTGGGATTCTTTTCAAAAAGCAGCAACTGATTGACCGTGTTTCACTGATCGGCACATTTATGGATTGGGCTTCCACTACCCGACGTGAAGGTTTGCTGGCACTGGAGTCAAAAGTAGAAGAGATTGATGATCAATTCCTACGTGGCGGAATGCGTATGATCATTGACGGCAACGACCAGGAATTTGTAAGTGATGTATTAATGGAAGATATTCATGCCACAGAAGAACGCCATCGCGGCGGCGCCTTGATCTTCGCCCAAGCAGGGATGTACGCACCAACGCTCGGGGTACTCGGAGCCGTTGTAGGTCTGATTGCGGCACTTGCCGACCTTAGTGACATGGAGAAACTATCCCACGCCATTGCGGCGGCATTTATCGCTACACTCCTTGGTATCTTTAGTGGTTACGTGTTGTGGCATCCCATGTCCAACAAACTGAAGCGGATGTCCAAGAAAGAAATGGAGATCAAGCTGATGATGGTTGAAGGATTGTTATCGATACAATCCGGAGTATCCACTATTGCCATCAACCAAAAACTATCTGTATTCCTGACACCTTCCGAACGTAGACAGCTGGAAGAGAAGGAGGGATCATCAGGTGAAAAAGGCTAAAAAACACGAACCTCATGAAGAACATATAGACGAGAGCTGGTTGCTTCCTTATTCCGACTTGATGACGTTGCTGCTTGCTCTGTTTATCACATTATTCTCTATGAGCTCCATAGATGCAGCAAAATTCGAAGAGATGTCCCAGGCGCTTAGCAGTGCATTGAATGGTGGTTCGGGTGTCCTAGATCATTCTTCCATGAACCCTACGCAATCAAGTACAGATCTAGGCAAAAGTAAAAAGGAACCGCAGGAAATCACCAAGAATACACCAGCTCAGATTACCGATGCCCAGATGGCCAAGAAAGAACAGGAAGATCTGGAGAAGCTCAAGAAGCGCTTAGACCAATATATCAATAAAAACGGATTATCGGATCAGCTTAATACCAAGCTGAATCAATCAGAGCTCAAGATCACCATCAGTGATAATGCCCTGTTCTCCTCAGGACGGGCTGATGTTAAGCCGGAGTCACGCTCACTGGCTAAAGCTATCTCCAGCATGTTGCAGGAATTCCCGGAATACGAAGTGGTTGTATCTGGTCATACGGATAATGTTCCCATTTCGAACAGCCAATATAAGGACAACTGGGATTTAAGTGCCGATCGGGCACTGAATTTCCTCAAAATTCTTCTGTTGAATGATTCACTGGACCCTGCAAAATTTACACCTAGCGGTTATGGAGAGTATCATCCAGTCGCCAGCAACCAAACGAATGCCGGAAGAGCTCAGAACCGCCGGGTTGAAGTTTCAATTATCCGGAAGTATCAAAGTAATAACCCGTCTGTAAAATCAGTCGGACAAGGTAATTAAGGACTAAATGCAGCAAGCAAATGTACATGCCACTCTCTTTCATCGAAGAAGAGTGGCTTTTTTCTGTCTGCTGATATTAAAAGCGCTGCTTCCCCTTAGAGGAAAGCAGCGCTTTGATAGCCATCTTTTATTCTAGCGTATAATCCAGCAGACCGCCCAATTCCGATTTTTCTGCAGGCGTTAGTTCTCTCCAATGACCTGTAGCCTGTTCGCCAAGATGAATGTTCATAATTCGAATCCGCTTCAACTTCCGAACCTCGTAGCCAAACGCACTGCACATCCGGCGAATTTGACGGTTTTTCCCTTCGGTTAAGATTATCCGGAACACTCGCTCGGATATCCGAGTCACCGTACAAGGCAGCGTCATTTCGCCAAGGATCTTGACTCCTGTACTCATGCCTTTCAGGAAACTTGGCGTTACGGCACGGTCTACGGTAACAATATATTCTTTCTCATGGCGCCCTTCCGCCCTTAGAATTCGATTGACGATATCGCCATCGTTGGTCATCAGAATCAAACCTTCTGAATCCTTATCCAGACGACCAATCGGAAAGATTCGTTCCTTGTGCCCTACAAAATCAACAATGTTCCCTTGAATATGCCGCTCGGTTGTACTGGTTATACCAACCGGTTTATTGAGTGCAATGTATACATGTTTTCTTTTTTCTTTAATAGGCTGGCCATTAATTCGAACATCATCGCCATCTTCCGCCTGACTGCCCAGCTCGGCCTGCACTCCATTAATCGTTACTTTCCCGCTTTCCACCAATCTGTCGGCTTCACGACGGGAACAATAACCGGTTTCACTGATAAATTTATTAATACGCAAAAGGAGATCTCACCTCATCTAGTTCTCTTCGTCTGTAAGTTCGTTTTCCGCCTTATTTTCTTCCTCTGTACTCTCCGGTTGCTGCTTGGAAGCAGGCAGGTCGATAATGACGGTCGTTCCCTTGTTCATGACGCTTTTAATATCCATCATGCCCTTATGTGATTGAATAATGCGCTGGCTGACCATCAGGCCAAGTCCGGTTCCCGATTCCTTGCTCGTAAAGAACGGTTCTCCCAGCTTGGGCATCATCTCTTCAGGAATCCCGGTTCCTTCATCCTTGATTTCAATCCGCACCCGACTCGTCTTTTCATCATGATGGAGTTTAATGCGAATATTGCCTCCGTCTGGCATGGCCTCCATCCCATTCTTCAGCAAATTGATGAAAACCTGCTTCAACTGATTCTCTTCACAGTGTACCATAGCCGAATCGGATGAAGCACTTAGTACAAATTCCACACCATGCAGATGTGCCTGGCTGTCCAGCAGTGATATGACATCACCTAGAATGAAGCGAATATCCCGCTCCTGAAAATGAACCGCCTGCGGTTTGGCCAGGATCAAAAATTCACCCACAATAAGATTAATTCGATCCAATTCAGACAACATCAAATCCAAATGGCGATGATTAAGCTTGTTCGTTTCCTGTTGAAGTTGAAGGAACCCTCGCAGGGTTGTGAGTGGATTACGTATTTCATGTGCAACCCCAGCTGCCAGCTGGCCTACCGTCGTGAGCTTCTCTGAACGTCTGAGCAGCTCCTCCATTCGGTTACGACTTGTAATGTCTCTGGACACACTAATCAGCGCAGTAATCTCGCCTGCTTCATCTCTGACCGGTGCTGTACTCACGCTGACTTCGACGCGGCTGCCATCCTTCTTCATCCATGTTGTCTCATTGGATGTAATCGACATCCCCTCAATCAGCTGAGCATGCTGCACTTTCATTTCCTCTTCAGAGCCAGGAGGAATAATCTTCAATTGGCGGCCTTCAACTTCACGGCTGCGCCAGCCATATAACTGCTCAAAGGCCCGGTTGACCCGCAGCACGTTCCCATCCAGATCGGTAATATGAATGGCATCCGCCGTTTGGTTAATGATCGATTCCAGATGCTCTTTTACGGCCCGATTTTCTTCATACATCTGTTTCAAGCGATTCGTATAATGACCCAAATTGCGAATCATGGCATTAATGCGATTAGCTAATTGACCCAGTTCATCTTTCCTTCTCACTTTCAGACGGAAATCAAAATGTCCGTCAGCCACGTCGTTCACTTTGCCCAGAATTAATTGAATGGGGCGAGTAATATATCCTGCAAGCAAATAGCTGCCAAAGATCACGATCTCAAGCAACACAAGGGATATGGAGGCATGGCTGACCAATTGTTCCGACACCATCGAGGATATTTGCTTATAATCCATGACAATACTAATGACATAGGACGATTCATTCGGGGTGAATATCGGAATGAAACTTTTAAGAACCTTCTGATCATGAGTTTCACTGACAAAAGATACATTCTGTCCGGTACGAATCGCCCGTACGACTGCCTTATGGTCCTCTTCTGCCGCACCATATTGGTACGTACCGAAACGAATGGGTCTGTTGTTCAACTTGCTATGGTTTGTATCCCTTCCGTCATTATTCATTGTTGGACTACCAAAGGTCAGTGGATTAATGCCTGTGATCTCCAGAATGGAAGAATTAACTTCACGAATCTTGTTCAGAATCTCGTCTGGACCAGAGATCTTCACATAGTCATCAACAGCAGCATTGTTATAGAAGGGATTAATTATGTAATTCCTCTTCCCATCATGATAGTATCCCCAGATATCAATATCTGACGGACTTGATGTCGAATATTCAAATCCATCCGACCAAAAATGGTCAAATGTCTGCCCCTGTGATATAGTAACCTGATGTTTTTCAAACAGCTGTTTAAATGCCTGATACCAATACGTCATAGACTTTGTAGACAATCCGATCTCCCTTGGATCGGAAGAACGTGTAACAACGATATCATCGTCTGTCTGCTCCATCAAAGAAATATGGGAGACCCCAACCTTTTCGCTCATGCGAACCAGATCTTCATTTGTGATATTATTAATATCCGGGTCCAGTTCTGCTGCCGCCATGATTGATGCCAGCCACAGGTTGTTCCCAATCTGCCGTTTTACATATTCCGAACTGGATTGGCTTTGTTCGACAGCAATTGCAATTTGCTTGGCCGTAAGCACCATTTTGTTCTCGCTGTCCTGCCTTAGATTCTCTTCTGTAGTATAATAACTCAGAGCTATATTCAGAACCAAAATGACGAGCACTGAGCACGACATAATCATGGATAATTTCGTTTTAATAGACAACTTTTTCGTTCACCTCTCGGCTTGTACCCTCTGGCGATATATGGCAAAACCTATATCCATCATAACTGTTGTATCTCTATTTGAAAAGGATAATCGACCCTTGTCCAAAAGTTACCGCTTGGCTGAAAAGCGCGAAATTAATTGTATTTTGTCTTTTTGATGCCTTGAATGGGAATAACCGCTAAAAACTATACACAAATCCACAGGCATGTGGATAGTATGTTCATAACTCTGTGAGCAACTCGGTACTTATCCACAGACTTATACACAGTATGTTAACAAACGAATGTTTGTTCGCCGTACAAAAGTGCTTTTTGGAAGGAGTTTTAATAGTAATGAAAGACGACGCTCTTCACCCTGATCTTTCGCATCTCCCGGTACAGTCTCAACACGAATACTGGATGCGAGAAGCGATCGCCGAGGCACACAAAGCCGAAGCTCTTGGGGAAGTACCCATTGGGGCAGTAATTGTTCAACATAATCGCATTATTGGTCGTGGATATAATCTGCGTGAGACGACACTCGATTCCACAGCTCATGCTGAAATGGTTGCCATTCGGCAGGCCAGTGAAGCGATCGGGGCATGGCGATTGTTGGATTGCAGTTTGTACGTCACTTTGGAGCCCTGCCCCATGTGTGCAGGTGCCATTGTGCAATCTAGAGTGCCTATTGTTATATATGGTACAGCTGATCCCAAGGCTGGATGTGCAGGAACATTAATGAATCTGCTGCAGGAACCTCGTTTTAATCACCGAACCGAAGTCGTTGCTGATATTCTGCAACTGGAGTGCTCCAGTATGCTGACTCAATTCTTCCGGCGTTTACGAAAAAAATAAACCTTAACATCCATTAAGAAAGGGAGTGCATTCATGCCGCTCACACTATATGATACACCCAAAGGAATAAGTCTTAGGTTACTTACTTTACAAGATACGGAAGCGTATCTTGCTCTTATTCAAACCACTCGCCTTCCCTATCAATCCGTGGAACCTATTCGAGATGATGAGTTCTACACGCTTCATGCACAAACCAGACGTATTCAGGATAGAATGCAGGCAGCCGAGGATGGAACCGGTTATCAATTCGGGATTTTCACTATCGATGATGGCCTTCTGATTGGCCAGGTTAGCCTGAATAATGTCGTTCATGGCGTGGCCAATTATACAGACATGGGGTACTTTATACATCCAGACTATCAGGGCGGTGGACGGATGACTGCAGCCGTCAAGCTTGCTGTATCCTACGCTTTCCGTGCTTTGAAGTTAAATCGTGTTCAGGCAGCCATCCTGTTATCCAATACGGGTTCGAAACGGGTTCTGGAGAAAAACGGGTTCCAAGCGGAGGGTATCGCTCGTAAATACCTCAAGATTAATGGAGAGTATCAGGATCATCAGATATACGCTGTGCTGGCCGAGGACTTGGGTGAATCTTTGCAGTAAATGCACAGTAATTGAACAGACTATGGAAAACATACAAAGAGCCGCTCAACCCTAAGGTCGAGCGGCTCTTTGATTTAACTAATGAATCGGAGAACTTAGTATCCGTAAGATGCATTCATCAGTTCTTCAAACTTATCCATTGTAATTACGTTTTCACCAGTAGGGATATTGATTTTGAAAGCTGGCTTCTCGTTAATTTTGGTGTATGTGTTTGAACCCGTGAATGCAAGTTTAATTTCATCTTTGGTATCCGGTTGTTTGATCAACATATCAGCAACCATTTTTTGATATACCGGGAAGTCCTTTTTATCCAATGCGAAATCAATGTGGAACTGATTAATGGTCAGGGTGTCTTTCAGTTTGTCGAGATCCTTAGCCATTTCAGCTTGATCCGCTTCAGAGATCTTCAGATCCTCTTTGGCTTGATTGATATCTTCCTGACTCATTTGCAACATGTCACGATATTCTTCTTTAGAGATAATATCCAGCACTTTTGGCAATGCTTTGGTTACCAGAACAGTAACTGCTTCTTTCACATTGTCATTGTTGACCGAAAATTGTACCACCTGTTTGGCATCCACACCTTCAGGAAGCTGTGCATCCTTCACATCCAGGTTTTTAAAGAATTTATCCTGATCATACTCGCCCAGAACAGCATCCATGACTTCATTGCTCAGCTTTTGTGTCTTCGCTGCATCCATAGCATCCGGGTTCCATTCGGTTCCTTCTTGTTCAGCCAGTTCTTTCAGATCCAGCTCCAGGAACTTACCAACAACCGTTTCTGGGATTGGGAAGAATGGAATACTTGGTACCTTAACATATAATTTCTCAGCGGTCATAACCATTGGAATATTAAATGTCATCCCCATATCACCCTTGAGTTCAATGCCTACCGTCATTTCGGTTTGCATTGGCTCGTTTTGGTATACACCAGTTACATTCAACTGGGCATCCTTCAGCATGTTCATAAACTGAGACATCGTTGGATCCTGTTGTGATTCGTCTGCAGGTTTATAGCTCAATTCATTAATTGTGAAATTGGAACTCATCTCATACGAAGTCAGTTTGGAAGCATTGGCTGCCGCCGTCTTCAATGCCTCTTTTGGTTCTTGCTTGCTGCTACATGCTGTCAGTGCCAAAGATACGGTTAACAGCAACGTAAGAAGAAGCGCCCCCATACGTTTAGTCATTTGTTTCTCTCCTCTCGTGATAACCCCAAAAAAATAGTTCAACATCAATGATATACCATTTATTCTGAAACGGAAACACGATTTGGGAAATTTGTGATCTTTGCTCTCTAAATTGGCTACAAAGACCTATGTAAGCATGAGAAATCAATGGATTCCACCTTTAAATAATGTATGAACGCGCAAAAACCCCGGTATGTTAACCGGAGTTGTTGGCTATGGTTATGCATATTATATGTGCAAAGGGATTGTATCTTTTCCAGGTTACCCTTGAGGATTGTTATGATCCACATGGTTCTGGTTTTTCACCTTTTTGGAGCCTGACAACGGTTCCTGCATGGAAGAATGCTTCTCAGGTTTTCGATGCTGTTCAGCGGCCTGAGCTTCAGGCACAGGTGTTGTTTTGGGTTTGCTCATGTCGTTTCCCCCTCTTCATTGGATTTAGGAATGGGATGGATCCATATCTTCCGTTTTATCGTGATTCAGGGAATCCTGATGTCGACGATCATTCGCATCCTGCTGAATCTGCTGCGCATGATGACTATTCACAGCTGTCTGACCCAGATCAGCGACTACATTTTGCAGGTTTTTGTCTGTTCCGTCTTTTGCTTTGCTCACTTATAACCACTCCTTTGACATTAACCTATTGTCTTGTTTTGGATTGTAACGACTGGGCGCATTCATGAATGTGCCTTGTATAATCCTGAGCCAATTCCTGAATCGGTTCTGTACGCTCATCTGTCGTTTGTCCATCCCGTTCCACATCAATCAGTTGCACACTGACTTCACGAGAGTCCACATAAGCACACTTGAAATCAAAAGAATACATCTGGTGTCCGGCTGTTGCAATGTGAATTCGAATAGCCTGCTGATCAGCCTCGTCTGCCATTACCTGAGCTCGATCTCCGACATTTAACACTTCAGGCAATCTCTCTTGCCAAGCATCTACAAGCTCCGTCTGATCTATGTTTAATTCGCGGTTCATCTTACCACCTCCACTCCTATAAAGTGCGGCGATTCGGTTATTTTTATGCATCATGTAGCCAACGTTGTATTCGATTATGTCTCATCTGTAAAATGCAAAAAAGGACCCGAGCTTATCGCTCGAATCCTTATCATTATTGTAGTATGGCGGAGAGGGTGGGATTCGAACCCACGTGGGCTTGCACCCTAACGGTTTTCAAGACCGCCCCGTTATGACCGCTTCGGTACCTCTCCAGGATATTAACTTTTATAAACTTGCCACGAAAATGATCATACCATAATTATATACCAAAAAGCAACCCTTTATATCATTTTAAAATTCTTTCATCTAAAAAAATTGCTGCTTATTGTGGTAACTGTAAAAAACATCTGGCCTGACCACCACTATTCTTGTCCAGAATTGGTTCTGACCTTCCCTTTATAATCGAATTTAGACTTTTCCATGATGAGGTAGTGAATGACCACGGTTATAAACAACAAAAAAACGTCTCCTTGTCCAAACGGAACGTTCTGCTCTTCCATTTGTCAGGAGACGGTTTTTTCATTCATTTCTCTTAGGAACGACGCGTAATCACACTTACTCCGCCCATGTAAGAACGCAGCGCTTCAGGGATCACTACGGTTCCATCTTCTTGTTGGTAGTTCTCCAGTATAGCTGCAACAGTTCGTCCTACTGCCAGTCCTGAACCATTCAACGTATGAACAAATTCTGGTTTGGATTTGGGTTCTCTGCGGAAACGGATATTAGCCCGACGTGCTTGGAAATCCTCACAGTTGGAGCAAGACGAAATTTCACGATACGTATTGCTTTCAGGCAACCAGACCTCAATATCATACGTTTTTGCAGACGTGAAGCCCATATCTGCTGTACACAACGTCAAAACACGGTAAGGTAGACCCAGTAGTTGAAGAACACGTTCCGCATTTTGTGTCATGTTCTCCAATTCCTCATACGAAGTTTCAGGAGAAGACAGTTTCAACAATTCCACCTTATTGAACTGGTGTTGACGGATCAAACCACGTGTATCCCGTCCAGCAGAACCAGCTTCGGATCTGAAACAAGAGCTGTACGCCACAAAATGTTTAGGCAGTTGATCGGCATTGAGAATCTCTTCGCGATGATAGTTCGTTACCGGAACTTCAGCCGTAGGAATCAGATAATACTCCGTATCTTTCAGCTTAAACAGATCCTCCTCGAATTTAGGCAATTGACCTGTACCAAACAAGCTGTCACGGTTAACGATATACGGAGGCAGAATCTCTTCATACCCATGCTGATCGCTGTGCAGATCCATCATAAAGTTGATCAAGGCACGTTCCAGACGTGCGCCCATTCCTTTATAGAACGTAAAACGGGAACCTGTTACTTTTGCAGCTGCTTCAAAATCAAGAATATCGAGATCTTGGGCGATTTCCCAGTGTGCTTTTGGTGTAAATGAAAATGACTTGGGCTCCTCCCAACGACGAATCTCCACATTATCTTCTTCGGAAGCACCAACAGGTACACTCTCATTAGGGATGTTTGGAATTGCCATGGTCAGATCATTAATCTTCACTTCCAGCTCGCGAACTTCTTCGTCCATTGCTTTGATCCGATCCGAAACTTCACGCATCTCAACGATCAGCTCGTCCGCATTTTCTCCACTCTTTTTAAGTTTCGCGACTTCCCCGGACACAGTATTCCGGCGATTTTTCAGATTTTCACTCTCTTGAAGCAATTCCCGACGTTTGGCATCCATTTCCGAGAATCCAGTGATTAAATCCAGCGATTTGCCACGTTTCGTCAACGCTTCTTCAACACGTGCGTACTCATTCCGCAATATTTTCACATCAAGCACTACATACCCCTCCTAAATAACACCACAAAGTGAAACGTTCTTATTAAAACAACCCAATACCTTTGCAGGTTCGTATTCCTTCATCATTCCTCAATGGTAAAAAAATAACCTATGAAGCTCCGGTGGTACCCTACGCTGCGATTCCCGCTTTGGAAGCAGATACGGGCAACATCAGGTATCCGACCAGATAGCCCAACCCAGTAAGCCTGTGAGCCTCTGGAGGACTGATCCGGTTCACCGGCAGATCATAGGTTGTATATCAATCACGATTGGTTTTATACAGACTGTTTATACGACCTGGCCATGTCTACAAAGTAAGCATGCAGTCGATAATCATCTGTCAGTTCAGGATGATAGGAGCAAGCCAGCAAATGCCCTTGGCGAGCAGTAACGATCTCATCCTTGTAAGTGGAAAGAACCTCTACATCGTCCCCTACACTTTCGATTAGGGGTGCTCGAATGAATACAGCCCTAACCATTTCCTCGATACCTTTTACCGGGAGATCCGTTTCAAAGCTTTCTCTTTGCCGTCCAAATGCATTTCTGGATACGGTCATATCCATCAGCTCCAGATGAGCATCCTCTTGTCCTGCGATACGCTTAGCCATAACAATCAAACCAGCACAGGTACCGAATACCGGTTTACCCTCAGCAGCGAATGCACGAATAGCATCCATGAAGCCATATTTACGCATCAGTTTGCCAATCGTGGTACTCTCACCGCCTGGAAGGATCAGACCATCCAGTTCCTCTAGCTGCTGAACCTGTTTGATCGCCAATCCTTCTGCTCCAGCCCGTTCGATACTGCGAATATGCTCAGTTACAGCCCCTTGAAGAGCTAAAACGCCGATCTTCATTTGCAAGTCTCCTTCTCTTACCAGCCGCGATCCTGCATGCGCTCGGAAGGTGAAAGTTTGGAAATCTCAATGCCTTTCATCGGTGCTCCAAGGTTTTTGGACACTTCAGCAATTAATTTGTAATCCGTATAATGTGTAGTCGCTTCTACAATGGCACGTGCAAATTTCTCAGGGCTGTCCGATTTGAAAATCCCTGAACCTACAAATACGCCATCAGCGCCCAAGTGCATCATAAGTGCAGCATCAGCCGGAGTAGCCACGCCACCAGCGGCGAAATTTACTACAGGCAGCTTGCCGTTCTCATGTACATCAAGCAAAAGCTCATAAGCTACGCCAAGGTTTTTCGCTTCAGCATACAATTCGTCTTTGGACATATTGGTAACTTTACGAATTTGGCTGTTAATAAAACGCATATGACGAACCGCTTCAACAATGTTTCCTGTTCCCGGCTCACCTTTCGTACGAATCATGGAAGCTCCTTCGCCAATCCGGCGCAATGCTTCACCCAAATCTTTGGCACCACATACAAACGGTACAGTGAACTCATGCTTGTCAATATGGAACACTTCATCGGCGGGAGTCAGCACTTCACTCTCATCCAGGTAATCCACGCCCAGGGATTCCAATACCTTGGCTTCAACATAATGTCCGATCCGTGCTTTGGCCATAACGGGAATGGTTACAACTTTCATCACTTCTTCGACAATGGTTGGATCAGCCATACGGGCTACTCCACCTGCTGCACGAATATCAGAAGGAACACGCTCCAGAGCCATAACTGCTGTTGCACCTGCTGCTTCAGCAATTTTAGCTTGCTCGGCATTCATAACATCCATAATGACGCCGCCTTTTTGCATTTCAGCCATACCTCTTTTAACGCGCGATGTTCCCGTTTCCATCTTCCTATCCCCCCGTAATGTATGTGTCGTTCTCATCTCTGAAAAGGTGAATAACCTGCCTTGCCAGGCCGGAGAACAATAAACTATTTAACTGAATCATACGTAGAATTCTAACTTGATATTTTACCGGAAAAATTGTAAATATACAATCCACCCGGTCGGAATTACTTGTATTTTGTCAGTGATCTAACCCAACTATATTAAAAGTATCATAATACTCTGACCACTGTTGGTCTCTTGCCTATTAAAACAGGTTTTTGATACCGTCAAACAGATCAACGAAAAAGTCTTTGACTGCACGGAAGAAGAGACGGAACCAACCGCCTTTTTCTGCTTCTTCTGCGGTGATAAGGTTAACGGTTTTCTCCTGAGGTTCAATTCCCTCGGCTTTATACGTATAAGTAACCGTACCCACTTTGGTTCCAGCCTTGATTGGAGCAACCAGCTTATCCACTGCAGTTACATTGGCTTTAAAAGTCACGTTCAGGTTTTGAGTACCCTTGGGTACAACAAAACTCACTGCATTGTCAGTGACTACAGGCACTGTGGTTTCCTTCCCTTTTTTCAAAGGTACATTTTCCCAGCCCGTGACTTTGGTTTTGGCGGCAACCGCCTGTTTCACTTCAAAATTATTGAACCCAAAGTCCAATACTTTCTTCGTTTCTCTGAAACGCGCAGACTCCGAATCGGTACCCATAACCACACTGATCAGACGCATGCCATTACGTTCAGCAGTACCTGTAAAGTTATTCCCTGCGTTCGTGGTGTGACCTGTTTTCATCCCGTCCAGACCTTCATAGGCATAGCTTTTGAAGTTGGTTATATTTTTATTCGCTTCCAGCATCCAGTTATAGTTAACAATTGGAGCCTTATCATTGGGACGGAATTTGTAGGATTGAATCGTTGTAAAATCTTTGTAGTCCGGGTGGTCCATGATGATATATCTGCACAAAATGGCCGCATCCCGTGCTGACATAACGATTTCTTTATCTTCAGTTGGGCGGAAATCCGCAGGCATATCTGCACGATCCAGTCCTGTGGAGTTAATAAAGTAGCTATCTTTCATTCCCATACGCTTCGCTTCATCATTCATCATTTTCACAAAAGCTTGTTCGGAACCAGCGATGTGTTCAGCCAAAGCCACAGTGGCATCGTTGGCTGATCCTACAGCCATGGCGATGTATAGTTCCTTAATAGTATGCTGATCACCTTCTGCAAGGAAAATGCGTGAGCCTTCACTTTGCGCTGCGTTCTTTTTAACTGTAACAACATCATCCCAGCTAAATTTCCCTTGTTTGACTTGCTCAGCCACAATGTACTCGGTCATCATTTTAGTCATACTAGCAGGCGGCATAGCTTTATCAGCATTAACATTGAGTAGAATCTGACCCGTTGAAGCCTCCATCAGTATGGCTGACTTAACCTCGAGTCCCAGTGAGTCCACTGAAGGAATGTCCACGGCTTTTTCAGCCTTTTTTGTTGTAGCCGCAGCAGTCAGTACCTGGCCGGAGTCGTTAGCAGCAGCCATAACCGGCATTACCGCAGACATGCAGAGCATATTGATCAGCATAACCGAGGCTACGCTTTTTTTGAGCATTTGACGCTTTTTCTTATTCATTTGTTTAGCTTTCAATGATAATACTCCCTTCGGTCCGAAGCTTTTTATACTAAGCTTCAGTGCAGCTTGAGCTGCAATATTTTCGTCTTCCCTAACAAGTGGAGATGATGTGTGAGATGTGAAATATATGCGCTTTATCGAAAGAGCAATAACATTGCTCCTGAAGTTCAATATCGATTGTCACTTAATTAGCATTGTGTAGAATGCTTATGTAAAAGGACGTCCGCGCTTCTTTTTAGCTGGGCAACCTTTTCTGTAAGGTAAAACGGATTGTAATTAGCAGTTTCATAGATCCACGTCAAAAAACCGCCGCAACGCCCTAATCCATTAAAGGATCATTACCGCTTGTTCTATTCTATCACAGGGGTATCCGCAAAAAAAGACAGGCCTGGCGAAAATCGCCCAGCCTGTCCTGGAAATTATTTACACAATTCAGATTACAACGAGTAGTTAGGGGCTTCTTTCGTAATCTGTACATCATGCGGATGACTTTCACGAAGTCCCGCACCTGTAATACGAATAAACTGTGTGTTGTTACGAAGCTGCTCCAAATTGCTTGTACCGCAGTATCCCATACCTGAACGCAGACCACCAATCAACTGGTGAATAGTATCAGATAATGGACCTTTGTAAGCAACGCGACCCTCAATTCCTTCCGGAACCAGTTTCTTGTCATCATCCTGGAAGTAACGATCTTTACTTCCTTGTTTCATCGCCGCCATCGAACCCATACCGCGGTACACTTTGTAGCTACGTCCTTGGAAGATTTCCGTTTCTCCCGGACTTTCTGCCGTACCTGCAAACAAGCTTCCCAGCATAACTGCATGAGCGCCTGCAGCAAGAGCCTTGGTAATTTCACCAGAGTACTTGATGCCACCATCAGCAATGATTGGTACACCATATTCACGTGCTACATTTGCACAATCATATACTGCTGTTACTTGTGGAACACCGATACCTGCAATTACACGAGTTGTACAAATGGAGCCTGGACCAATTCCTACTTTGACAACCGATGCTCCTGCTTCAATCAGTTCACGGGTTGCATCACCTGTAGCAACGTTACCTGCAACAATCGTCAGGTTCGGGAAACGCTCACGCAGCTGACGAACCGCATCAATGATGTTAATGTGATGTCCGTGTGCCGAGTCTACCGTAATCAGATCAACGCCAGCTTGGACCAAAGCATCAGCACGTTCGAAGGTATCTTTGGAAATACCAATTGCTGCACCAACCAACAAACGTCCTTGTGCATCTTTGGCTGCGTTAGGGAATTGAATTGCTTTTTCGATATCTTTAATGGTAATGAGACCTTTCAATGTGTTGGACTCATCTACTAATGGAAGTTTCTCGATTTTATGCTTTTGCAGGATGCCTTCTGCTTCTTGCAATGTAGTCCCTACAGGCGCAGTAACCAAATTCTCACGAGTCATGACTTCGCTGATTTTAATGGAGAAGTCGTGGATGAAACGCAAGTCACGATTGGTCAGGATACCCACTAGCTTCTGGTCTCCATCAACAATTGGCACACCGGAAATGCGATACTTCGCCATAACGGATTCAGCATCAGACACCAAATGTTCCGCTGTCAATGAGAACGGATTGGTAATAACGCCACTCTCTGAACGCTTAACCCGATCCACTTCTTCCGCTTGCTGCTCAACAGACATATTTTTATGGATGATACCAATACCGCCTTCACGAGCAATCGCAATAGCCAATGTCGCTTCGGTAACAGTATCCATACCAGCACTGATCAAAGGGATATTCAGTTTTACGCTGTCACTCAAACGAACAGATACGTCCACTTCTTTAGGCAGTGTCTCGGATTTCCGTGGCACCAGCAGTACATCGTCGAAGGTAAAACCTTCCTTACCAAATTTATCTTCCCACACGCGGGTGTTCCTCCTTATGTTTGCTCAGCTTTACGGTCCAAAACCCGAAGATCCCAGGCTGTATTTTATGCCGAAAATACGTTTTCTGAAAAATTTATTATTGCCATCTTAGCAAAGCGTTATTTAGACTGTCAAGGGAAAGTCCCTGGTTATATCAGGTGTGTTGTCTGATGCATACAACTGTATTTCATGAGCGGACAAGTTCCTAGTATATATCAAAAACACCACCTCAAACGGGTGGTGTTTATCTATGGTAATTCAGTTAGAACACTGTATTCAAAGTTATCTATACTTCCTTATAAACAAATAAAAACCACCACCGAATAACATCGGCAGTGGTTCTTTGCTTGGCGGCGTCCTACTCTCCCAGGACCCTGCGGTCCAAGTACC
>NZ_JBHUQN010000013.1:0-41490 GCF_042674385.1 Paenibacillus sp. NPDC056933
CAATATTTTGCGCCCTTAGCTCAGCTGGATAGAGCGTTTGACTACGAATCAAAAGGCCGGGAGTTCGAATCTCTCAGGGCGCGCCATTATAACTTTACTTGCCGGCGTGGCGGAATGGCAGACGCGCTCGACTCAAAATCGAGTGGGAAACCGTGGAGGTTCGAGTCCTCTCGCCGGTATAAAATAACGGGATGTAGCTCAGCTTGGTAGAGCACCTGGTTTGGGACCAGGGGGTCGCATGTTCAAATCGTGTCATCCCGATCTCACAAAAACGGATTATCTATAATAGATAATCCGTTTTTGTGTTTATTTTTAGTTCTACTTTGCAATTCATGGGAACTATGAAGAGTAATAACACATGTAGTACAGCCTCTATCGCGATTGTAGTCAAAACGTAAGGGAATGCTGTCTCATAAAGGTATATCTGCATAAAGCCCAGAGCTTTCGGTCACAATAGGTTTAAAAAGTGATAGAAGGGGTTCATGTGAACACGTTTAACTTCAAAAAACATATCAAGAGACGCTGGCGCCGGTGGAAACGAACCTTGTGGATGACAGCAGCTTTGATTGCCGTAGCCATACTGGCCTACAGTGGTTTGCCGATTTCTTCTGCAATCGAGCGTTTACTAACAACCAATTTCAGCGAGGCTGTATCCGTAATGGGACCTCCAACCATGGAACCAAGGTCTGAAGAAGAAATTCAGACCTTGGTTGAGCAACTTGGACCTGATCCAGACCATTTAACAAGCGTTGTTTTGGAGACACAATACATCTGCGGAGTGGAGACGGAACAATTGGGCAAGTTGGCTGTCCCCCAGTTGAAAATATTACTCATTCAACATCCCGAATGGGAAGCGGAGGTTAAATCATCAGAAGTAATGCACGTTAAGCAACATGTTGATGATCTTTCTCCGTTATGTAAAGAGCAGGCATATATCAGTATAGATGCAGTGGGTAATCTCAATCTTTACGAAGGCCGACCTGGAGAAGAGAAAGTTATTCGTACTTTTTTTCAGATGGATGTAGGCTCGTTGGAGACTTCACTGCCTGAGGGTGTGTTGGAGCAGTTGCAGCAGGGTATCCGTATTCAGGATAAGGATGAATATGACAGCGTGATATCCACGTTTAGTGATTATGCAGTGGATGAGGCTGGTAAAGAAGTACGCAATGGCGGATAAATAAGAAAAGGCTGACAACCTGCACTTATTCATTCAATTCTTCTGCATCATGAGATGGGAAGAAGCCGGGTGCAGCATAGTAATACGTTGTGTACCCGATGAAGAAGACATACGAAGATGAAAACAAGAAGGACATCGAAAGATGTCCTTTTTGTCGTTGTTTGACCGAAATGTCTGAAAATTGAAGATAGAAATTGGAGTTTAATCACAAATAAAGGCGAGTAAATGATCCGGACAAAGTTTTTCCTGCCGCAGGGTCTATCTTTTGTTATAATGAAATGAACGATACATATGTTCGCTTTTGTAAGGGAGAGATGGTTTTGCGTTTTTTGGGAATTGACCCGGGGATTGCGATTGTTGGTTTTGGTTTTGTGGATAAAATCGGCAGTAAGGTGACCCCTGTACAATATGGCTGTATTCAGACGGAAGCACATACCCCCGAAGAGGAAAGACTGCTTCATGTATATGAGGGCATGGTACAGCTGATCGATAAATACAAACCGGACGCGGTAGCGCTGGAAAAACTTTTTTTTAACCGTAACGTAACAACAGCTATGTCTGTCAGCCAGGCAAGAGGGGTCATGGTACTGGCTGCTGCTCAGAAGGGACTGCCTATTGCAGAGTATACGCCGATGCAGATTAAACAGGCGATCGTTGGATACGGCAAAGCTGAGAAGCGGCAAGTCCAGGAAATGGTCAAAATGTTTCTGCGTTTGCAGGCTATTCCGAAGCCGGATGACGTAGCGGATGCTTTGGCTGTAGCCGTGTGCCATGCACACTCGTATACATTAAATTCCAAGTTGAATGAGGTATTGCGAAAATGATTGATTTTTTAAGAGGACAGTTTTCACATCTGGAGAATGAATATATTGTACTTGATGTTCATGGTGTAGGTTATCGTGTGTTCTGTCCGAATCCATATGCATTTGCGAAGCAAGAAGGCGAAATTATGGTTTACACTCATCATCATGTACGTGAAGATGCGATGTTGCTGTTTGGTTTTGCCACACGAGAAGAACAGAAGTTATTTCGCAAGCTGATCGAGGTATCAGGTATTGGACCCAAAGTTGCTCTGGGTATACTTGCTGGCGGTACGCCGGACCATGTCGTGACTGCTATTTATCAAGAGAATCTGACGTTCTTAACCAAGCTGCCGGGAATTGGCAAGAAAACAGCACAGCGTATGATCCTGGATCTCAAGGACAAACTGGATGGATTCGGGGCTGCAACATATGCAACAGGTTTGTTCGCCCCTCCTTCAGAAGAAGCAGGAAGCGGCTCTGCCTGGGACGAAGCACGTGAAGGCCTCAAGGCGCTGGGGTATACGGACAGTGAATTGGATAAAGTATGGCTCAAATTGAAGAAGGATGTTACCTCGGCCGATTCTGTTGATGTGTTGATGAAACGGGCACTGCAAATGCTGTTTACGGGATAATACATTTTGCATATCGAATTAAGCAGTAACCCGCACAAAAAAGGTAGGGATGAATATGGATGACCGGATTATTTCCGCGAACCTGATGATGGAGGACCAGGCGGTTGAGCTGAGCCTTCGTCCCCGGTATCTGAATGAATATATTGGGCAGAACCAGGTCAAGGAAAATTTGAAAATATACATTGAGGCCGCCAAAATGCGTAATGAGGCACTCGATCATGTGTTGTTATATGGTCCACCCGGACTGGGAAAAACAACACTTGCCAATATTATAGCCAACGAATTGGGCGTTAACCTGCGGACGACATCGGGACCTGCAATTGAACGCCCAGGTGACCTGGCAGCGTTGCTCACAAACCTGCAAGAAGGGGACGTCCTGTTTATTGACGAGATCCATCGTCTTCATCGTACGGTAGAAGAAGTGATGTACCCGGCCATGGAGGACTTTGCGTTGGATATCATGATTGGTAAAGGTCCAAGTGCCCGCTCCGTACGTCTTGATCTGCCATCATTTACATTGATTGGCGCTACAACGCGTGCAGGCTTGCTGTCTGCGCCTCTTAGAGACCGGTTTGGCGTGATTAGTCGTCTGGAATTTTACACGGTGGATGAGCTGGCCTACATCGTCTCACGAGCCTCAGAGATTTTAGGGGTGGAGATTGTAGGTAATGCAGCCGAAGAGATTGCATTGCGCTCCCGTGGGACGCCAAGGATCGCTAATCGACTTCTGAAAAGAGTGCGTGACTTTGCTCAGGTACGGGGTGATGGCATCATCACACAGGCACTGGCGGAAGAAGCGCTGCAACGACTTCAGATCGATCCTCGGGGTCTCGACGAGATTGATCACAAGATGCTCAAATCAATGATCAACAGTTTCCGGGGAGGCCCAGTGGGGTTGGATACGATAGCCGCTACAATTGGTGAGGAGAGTCAGACCATTGAGGATGTCTACGAGCCTTATTTGCTGCAGATTGGGATGCTTCAACGTACACCAAGGGGCAGGATCGTAACGGATATGGCTTATCATCATTTAGGTCTGCCCATTCCACCGAGAGATGGGAAGTAATTTAAGATTTTATATCCATCGGATTCATCTTTTATAAAAATTGGGACCAATATGGAGAGGAGCCTGATCATGGGGAACGTAATGCAAACTAAAAAGTGGAGTCGGCGTTTGAAGGTATTGGCCGCAGCTCTGTTGACAGTAGGATGCCTACAAGTGCCCGTTTATGCCGCTGAAGGTAACGGGCAGATGATCCGGGTAGCCATGTTTGCGAACCTGGGGAGTACGTATAAATCGACTACACCACTGATTACGCTTGAGTCGAGTGGAACTTGGAATATCGGTTCGGAAAGCGGAGCAAGTATAACTCTTCCAGCAGGACAAATTCGTTTCACTGCGGATGGGTTCCGCGTAAAAGTGTTGGAAACAGGGGATTTCAAAACGGCGGCAGCAGCTGCAAAATTGTTGCAGGCAACCAGCGACAAGCCATTGTTATTCACAACGTCTCTGAGTGGGAAAACTACTTATCAGCTGTACACAGGGAATTATGCTACAGAAGAGTTAGCTAGACAAGCTGTAGCACGTGTGCAGAAAGTAGCAGCAACTCAACTGGGCGGTCAACAGCCCGCAGTGACGGGCAGCAAACGTCTCTCTACAGGAACATACAGTTCGCTTCAAGAGGCTGAGGCTGCGCAGTCTTCCATAGCTGGAGCAGGTTTTACCTCCTATACGGTACTGCAACTGAGTGGTGGTACTCCGGGGTACACGGTATGGATCGGAGAAGCTACAAGTGATGCAGATTTATCCGCACTGAAAAATAATGTAGAAGCCAGTGTTCCAGGAGTAAGCCTGTCTCCTGTAAATAGTAATAGTGCCGCACTTATAATCCGTCAGGATGCGGGTTTAAGTACCGACACATTAAAGACGGCTCCGCATTACACCATTGCAGGCAATGAAGCCAAGGCATTGGTGCAGGGCGATGGTAGTGGAATCAAGGTGTTGGAACGCTCCCAGCGAACGTATCGCGGAGACATGGAAATTAGCATCGTGGGTGGAGACCTTGCGTTAGTGAATGTAGTTTCACTGGAGCAATACCTGTATTCAGTCGTCGGTGCAGAGGTGTATTCCTCCTGGCCAGCAGAAGCTCTGAAAGTACAGGCTGTCGCTGCACGCTCATATGCACTTCAACAAGGGGAGCGTTTTAAGATTGCTAATGTCGTGGATACCACGCTGAGTCAGGCCTATAACGGCATAGGTTCAGAGAATGACAAAGTCACCAGCGCGGTTGATGCGACTGCTGGAGAAGTCATCAAGAGCGGAGGTAAAATCGTTGAAGCCGTGTTCTCTTCTAATGCAGGAGGACAGACGGCTCATCCGTCCGAGGTATGGAATGGAGGAGCGGGTGTGTTCAGTAATGTGGACAGCCATGGGGACACATCGGCTCAAGCAGGCTTACATACATGGTATCATGTACTGCTGAGCTCTGGAGTCAGCGGGTACATCCGTGAAGATAATGTAAAGGAACTGACAACCAAAACAGATGCCGGGCTAGCCAAAGTTACGGTTACTGCCCAAAATACGAATGTCCGTCCCGTTCCGTTAATTCAATCCAACGTTGAACCGGTAGCGAAATTGAACCCAGGCAACGAAGCTGTTGTTCTGGCCAAAGTGCCGCAATCCAATGACTATGCTTGGGTAAGAGGACCATTCACATCAGCCCAGTTGGTTAAATCCCTGCAGGGTAAAACGACTACAGCTGTACCCTCTTCCATCTCAACGCTGGAAGTGACCAAGCGTGGGCCTTCCGGAAGAGCTCTTGAAGTCACTGCCAACGGGCAGCTCATGGCAGTAAAATATGGAGATACGTACCGTTCCGCTTTAGGCGGATTACCGAGCACCTTATTTGATATTGCAGGGACCGGAAGTTATACTGTATTAGGCGCTGACGGCAAAACGGCAAGCAAAACAGGCTCACAGGGTGCTGCTGTGCTATCTGCCTCAGGCACAGGAACCTCATCCAGTAATGCTCTTGTGGTGATGAGTGCTGAGGGTCAAGCGAGAGCTGTAACGCAGGGCCAAACCTTCATGTTCATCGGCCAGGGCAACGGTCACGGATTGGGCTTGTCCCAATGGGGAGCCAAAGGCATGGCAGACGAAGGGTATGATTACCAGGCAATATTGAAACACTATTATCAAAATGCGACTATTGTTAAGGAATGAAACTAAAATGAATGTGAACTTATATGATTTTGAATTACCGGAGCAACTCATTGCACAGACACCATTGCTTGATCGCACGGCGTCCCGGTTACTGACCTTAAATAAGGAAAGTGGTGAAGTTAAACATCACACGTTTCCTGATATTATTGAATTCCTTCAGCCAGGGGATACACTGGTGTTAAACGATACTCGTGTTCTTCCAGCCAGGTTGTTCGGAACCAAAGAGGATACCGGAGCAAAGGCAGAAGTTCTTTTGCTCAAAAACGTGGAAGGCGATCGTTGGGAAGCGCTGGTTAAACCAGGCAAGAAGCTGAAAGCTGGTTCGGTCATCGTTTTTGGCGACGAGCTCAAGGCAGTCATTGATGAAGAAGGCGAAATGGGCGCTCGTATGCTTACGTTCTCCTATGATGGGATCTTTCAGGAGATTCTGGACCGTCTGGGTGAAATGCCTTTGCCCCCTTATATCAAAGAGACACTGGATGACCGGGAAAGGTATCAAACGGTCTATGCGAAACACGAAGGATCGGCTGCTGCCCCAACAGCAGGACTACATTTTACAGAAGAACTGTTGGATCGAATTCGGGACAAGGGCGTTAATGTAGCTTTCATTACCCTCCACGTTGGACTTGGAACTTTCCGGCCGATGTCGGTTGATGTTGTGGAAGAGCATGTCATGCATGAGGAGTATTATTCCTTGTCTCAAGAGACGGCGGATCTGATTAATGAAACGAAAAAACGTGGCAACCGTATATATGCGGTAGGGACAACGAGTTGTCGGACACTGGAAACGGTAGGTAGCAAGTTTGAGAATGGACAGTTGCAAGAAAGTAGTGGCTGGACCAAGATCTTTATTTACCCGGGATATACATTCAAAGTGATCGACGGAATGCTTACGAATTTTCATCTCCCGAAATCAACGTTGGTTATGCTGGTCAGTGCGCTGGCGGGTAGAGAGCATATTATGCAGGCATATGAAGAAGCGATTAAGGAGCAATACCGTTTCTTTAGCTTTGGCGATGCTATGCTGATTTATTAATAAGGCAATACGATTAATTTCTAGAGGATGATTATAACCAATGTCAGCAATTACGTATGAACATATCAAAACCTGCAAACAATCCGGAGCCCGTCTGGGACGTGTACATACACCTCACGGTATTATTGAGACACCAACCTTCATGCCTGTAGGAACACAGGCGACGGTGAAAACGATGAGTCCCGAAGAGCTGAAAGAGATGGATGCTCAGATCATTCTGAGCAATACGTATCATCTGTTCCTGAGACCGGGACATGAAATTATTCGTCAGGCTGGCGGATTGCACAAATTCATGAATTGGGATCGCCCGATTCTGACTGATAGCGGTGGGTTTCAGGTGTTCTCTCTTAGTGAGATGCGCAAAATTACGGAGGAAGGCGTTAACTTCCGCTCCCATCTTAACGGGGACAAAAAGTTTCTTTCGCCTGAAGTCGCAATGGAGATCCAGAATGCACTGGGCTCCGATATCATGATGGCGTTTGATGAGTGTCCGCCTTATCCGGCTGAGTACGAATATGTGAAAAAATCACTTGAAAGAACAAGCCGCTGGGCAGAACGTTGTCTGGAAAGTCATGCTCGTCCGAATGATCAAGGGCTGTTTGCCATTGTACAGGGAGGCATGCATGAAGATCTGCGCCGTCAGAGCGCAGCAGATTTGACTTCCATGGATTTCCCGGGGTATGCTATTGGTGGACTGAGTGTTGGAGAACCAAAACATTTGATGTATGGTGTATTGGATTATACGGTTCCTTTGTTGCCGTCCAATAAACCACGCTATTTGATGGGTGTAGGTTCACCCGATGCATTGATTGAGGGATCGATTCGCGGAGTGGACATGTTCGATTGTGTTCTGCCTACCCGAATTGCCCGTAACGGAACTACGATGACCAGCCAGGGACGACTGGTAGTTCGTAATGCCAAGTTTGCAACCGATTTTGGGCCACTGGACCCTGAATGTGATTGCTACACTTGTCGTAACTATTCCAGAGCTTATCTGCGTCATTTAATCAAGGCGGATGAAACGTTTGGCTTGCGTTTGACGACCATCCACAATCTTCATTTCTTGCAGAATTTGATGCGCAATGTGCGCAAAGCCATAATGGAAGATCGTCTGCTTGATTTCCGGGATGAATTTTTCGATCAATATGGTCTTCACGACAATGACAAAGGTTTCTGATCAGGTTTTTGCGGAACCGAAGTAACAAGGTTATTTGTATGTATAGTCGATAAGGGGGAGTTCGAATGTTCCAAGGATTAACAGCTACAACGGCCAATGCGGGCGGAGGAATTGTGTCTCTGATCGTACCTCTGGTACTTATGGTTGCGATTTTTTACTTCTTGATGATTCGTCCACAGAACAAAAAGCAGAAACAACGCAACGCCATGCTCGGCCAGTTGAAAAAAGGCGATAAAATTGTTACAATCGGCGGTCTTCACGGAACGATTGCTGAAATTACGGATGATGTGGTTGTATTGCGCGTAAACGATGTAACCAAACTTACATTTGATCGCAATGCGATTAGCAGTGCAGTTGCTCGTGAAACGGCTGAATAAATTATAGATGTGCAAAAGCCTGTAAGGCTATGAGTACGTTTGCAGCGTATTCTTCTTGTTCAGAGAACCGGATCTCTTTTGGAGGCCCGGTTCTCTTTTTTATTTTTATGAACTAAACATACCTCTGAACTTCTTCTATGATCTGCGTGTATTGACCCCAAATATGCCACCGAGAGCAGAGATCAGGAATGCACTTGCAAGCTGCAGACTATCATTCCAATTGAATGAAGCATCGAGTGCCAGAAATCCGATCAGCAACACGATAACTCCATAGATGATTCCGGTAATACCTCCATAGTACCAGCCTCGCTCCCCTGATCTTTTGCCAGATATAAATCCGCCGACCAGCAAGGACAATCCATGAACTACGTACGTATACAGAGAAAGGTCCTGTTCCCGCATTCCAGTCATCCAAAGAAAGAAGGAAAGAATCAGTGCACCCAGCAACATCCACACAAAGGCATGACAGAGGCCGGAAAGAGTCGGGTTAGACATTCGAAATGAAACCATTCGGCGAATCAACTGCATGAAGCAACCCCCTTGTACAAGTTTGAAGTTAATACAGTGTATGGTCAAGCCTTCGGACTTATGAACTGAATTTTCCATTAAATGAACAGATTATATTTGCATGAGCATGTGAGCTTCAGGCCAAAATATAGATTACGCATCAGGTACCTGTGTAAAAACTCATATTGGGAAGGAGGAACCCTGTTGTGAACTTATCAGATATCGGAGCACATATTTTCCGAACCATTCTCATGTATTTTATCGTTTACGGAGCGATCAGACTGATGGGCAAACGGGAAATTGGGAAGCTGTCCATGTTTGATCTGGTCGTTTCCATTATGCTTGCAGAGATTGCTGCATTTGTGATCGAAGATACCAATAAGCCGTTGTTTCATGGTATCGTACCTATGCTCACAGTACTATTTGTGCAGATTATCATGGCTTTTCTAAGTCTCAAGAGCCGTAAATTACGGCTAATGATTGATGGGAAACCAACCGTCTTGATTTCCAAGGGAACATTGCATCGGGATGAGATGCGCAAGCAGCGATATAATCTGGATGACCTTCTGCTTCAGCTCCGTGAACAGAATATCGACAGCATTGGTGAAGTGGAATTCGCCATTTTGGAGACGACAGGCAAGTTAACCGTATTTCCCAAAAGTAAGCCCTCCTCCAAT
This sequence comes from Paenibacillus sp. NPDC056933, assembly GCF_042674385.1. Lineage (NCBI taxonomy): Bacteria > Bacillati > Bacillota > Bacilli > Caryophanales > Paenibacillaceae > Paenibacillus > Paenibacillus sp. NPDC056933. The sequence continues at coordinate 9,610 of NZ_JBHUQN010000013.1, forward strand.
GGCAACAGTTCCTCTGGTAAGGATGGGGCTACAAATAGCATACAAAAAGCAAGAAGAGAGAAGATCGATGGTTTCCAAAATATTAAATATGAAGGGCTTCCCCTACCCCTGATCATGGATGGTAAAGTGCAGGACCAGAACCTTGAGCTGATTCAGAAAACACGGTTTTGGCTTAAAAATCAGATTCAGGGAAAGGGCATTCTTGATTTTAAGGATGTATTTATATGCTCCATCGACCATAACGGCAAAATATACGTAAGTTTGAAAGATGAAAAGTAAATTTATTTACGGGAACGGCGCTTAAACCAGGAACCGATGATGGGAGCACGGGAAAGATCGTGAAAATCAATCATTTTAGTCCACCCCATAACGATGAAATAAACGATCAAACCAACAAAAGGTGCGAGAATCATTCTGAGCCAGAACGGAAGCAAAGTTGTAGTCTGTTCATAAACAACAAGTGTGGCGGCACCCATGATGACCATACCCGTCCCTGTTTTGACCCAATCCATGATTTTGAAACGGAACTGAAGCAGGCTGCGCACACTTCTTGCGTGTAGAAGAGTAACGATCGTTGAGTTCACACAAATGGCAATGACCGCTCCAAAAATCCCATACTCCGGTCGGGATGCAAGCATTAAAATCAACGTAATTTTGATAACCGCACCAATAAACGTATTGAGCAGTGCCTTCCCCGGACGATCCAGCGCCTGAAGGGCCGCTTGAAGTGGAGCCTGGATATAGATAAACAAAGCAAAAGGAGCCATGAGCTTAAGCATGCTTCCAATCGATGCATCATTGTACAGCATGAGACACATCGGTTCGGCAAGCACATACATAAATACAGAAAATGGAGCACCTGTTACAAGTGCCAGTCGCAAGGCCTGGTGCATTCGTTTATGAATCAGGGCACGATCACCTTGAGCAGAAGCCTCTGACAATGAAGGCACAAGTGATGTGGCTAAAGAGGACGTTAATGCACCAGGTAATAACAGCAGTGGAATTATCATGCCTTGTAACGCACCATATTGAGCCGTAGCGAGTCCTTTGGAGATACCCGCAAGAGCGAGACTCTGTGCGGTAACAATGGTCTCAGCCAGATAAGACAGGGAACCGACTAATCTCCCAGCAGTAACGGGAACCGAAATGGCAAGTAAGCGACGTAGTAGTCCAGGCTCTGAACCGGTTGACTCCTTTAACACTTTCGACTTGGATTCCATGCGAGAAGTCCGAATGGAATGAGGTGAATCAAGACCTGATTCCTTTTTCTGTCTAGCATAGTTCCACAATAATACGAGCATGCCGAAGAATTCACCGACAAGTGCTCCCAACATGGCGCCTGCTGCAGCTTGCGCAATACCCTGGGGTAAAAGAAGCCACGCAAACCAGATCACACAGATTATACGAATGATGGTTTCAACAATGGATGAAATGGCTGTAGGCATCATGTTCTGTTTACCCTGAAAATAACCTCTGTAGACAGCAGATACGGCGATGATGGCAATCATGGGACTCATGCTGACAAACGTATGATATACTCTCTCATCTGTCAGAACATAACGAGTGACCCAAGGAGCGAAGATGATACACAAAAACATAAACACAACACCAAGAGTTAGTGTAAAGCTCAAGCTGATTTGCAGAATTCGCTGGGGTGAATAGCGGTTGGCACCTGTATCCGCCTCGGCAACGAGCTTGGCTACAGCAAGTGGGATACCGCCTGTAATTAATGTGACAAGCACGATGAAAAAGGGGTAGCTTAGTTGGTAAATGCCAACACCTTCTGCACCGATGACCCGTGGCAGCGCAATGCGTGGGATGAAGCCCAGAATCCGATTGATAATGCCTGCCGCGAGCAGGATCATGGCTCCCTGGATAAATGTCTGTTTCTTCAAGAATACCCCTCTTTCCCGGTTGAAAAGTACAGATTTTCATAAACGGGACAAAGCCGTTGTTCTTCATCCTATGCCAGTCCTTTATCTTCTCATGACAACTTGGACACGATTAACAAAAAGATCCATCATCAACAAGAAGGAATATGATCGGGTAAAGTCGAATCATGTAATATTGATGCCGCATAAAGGCTTGGATGTACGAAGGGAGGCTCCCCGTTGGAAGAAATGAATGATGTGGAGTTGGAACAGTCTATAGAGATGCTCTGCCGCAGCAAGGCAGAGGAATTAAGGCTTGTCGGTTACGAATATGTCACCAGCAAAGATGTCTGGAATTGCGTCAGTCATAAATATGAAAAGCAGGGCATTCCACCGCTTCACCAGCTGGTGAACGACATTTTGTCACTGAAAGCAACAAGCTTTATGAACTTTATGACCGTGTCTGCATACCGGGGGTCCTCTTTCTAGCGAAAGGGATCTTTTTTGTTGGAAATTGACTGCTTTTTACGGCATCGCTATAATAGGAATATTGAGAACGAAAGGGGATCTAGGAACGGCATGAAAAGAATCGTCAGTTTCATTCTGGTCGTGCTTGTGACCGCAGGAGTAATGTTGGGCACAAGTCCAGGGCTGCTAAAAAATATACGCTTGGGCCTTGATTTAAAAGGAGGCTACGAGATCCTATATGAAGCAGAGCCACTGGAGCAAGGACAGGAAGTCACCAAAGCATCTTTGGTGCAAACAGCAAAAAGTCTGGAGAGCCGTGCCAATGCGCTCGGAACAAGCGAGCCGGAAGTAACAACTGAAGGAACGAACCGGATCCGTTTGAAGCTGGCCGGGGTTACCGACGAGGCTGAGGTTAGAGCCAAAATGAAAGAACCTGCTGTCATGACCTTCCGCAGTAAAGCTAAGAATGACAAAGAAGGCGAATACACCAAAATCGAGCTTCGGGGAAATGAGTTCGTGGAAAATGGCGCCAAGGTGGTATTCAACCAGTTAAACGCGCCGATGATCGACATCCAGGTTAAAGACAAAGCCAAGTTTGCTGAGATCACCAAACGTTTGATTGGACAACCATTGGCCATCTATCTGGATGATCAATTGCTGTCAGCTCCAACCGTACAGCAGCAGCTGAGTGATGGCTCAGCGCAGATTACGGGTAATTACTCGCGTGAGGAAGCCAATCAGCTTCGTGATACCATTAATTTGGGTGCGTTGCCGTTGAAACTGACAGAGAAGTACTCTCAAAGCGTTGGTGCAACGCTGGGTAAACTATCTCTGGACCAGACGATTAAAGCGGGATTAATTGGTTCCGTAATTATTCTGGTGTTCATGATTGGTCTATACCGTATTCCGGGGATTATTGCGAGCTTTGCCTTGATTACACATACGTGGCTGGTACTTGCAATCTTCTATATGGGGGAATTCGTGCTTACCCTTCCGGGGATCGCGGCATTTATCCTGGGGATAGGGATGGCCGTAGATGCCAACATCATCACGTACGAGCGGATTAAGGAAGAAATGCGCAGTGGCAAGTCCATATTGTCTTCGGTCAAAGCAGGAGGTAAACACTCCTTCCGTACAATCATTGACTCCAACATTACAACCATCATTGCTGCCGCAGTTATGTTCTTCCTGGGTACAGGTGCGGTTAAAGGTTTCGCACTGGTACTGATTTTTGACATCGTGACCAGCATTATCACGAATATTTTCTTCTCCCGCTTCCTGTTGACCCTGCTTGTGCGGGCTAACGTGTTGAAGAAGCCTAAGTACTTCGGAGTGAAGGAGAGTGAAATTCGTGCGCTTTAATTGGAATTTTGATTATGTTAAGGGCAGTAAAATTGCCTACACGTTTTCCATCATTTTGACGATTGCAGGTATTATCAGTATTTTGGCCCTTGGCTTGAATTATGCAGTTGATTTCCGCTCGGGTTCAAATGTGGATATTACGGTATCCAAAGCAATCACGACAGAACAAATTAAGCCGATTGTGACTGAGCTTGGCGTTGACGCAAACGATGTTCATATTACACCTGGCGCTGATCGAGTTAACGTTCGTTTCTCGAACGTACTGGATGAAACTCAGGAAAGTAAGTTTAAGCAAGAGTTCACCAAGCTGGACTCAACCGCTTCTTATGAAGTCAACACGGTTGACCCGGAGATGGCGAAAGAACTTGAACGCAATGCCATATACGCGGTTCTTATCGCGAGTATCGGAATTATGATCTACGTGGCTATTCGATTTGAATGGCGGTTTGGCTTGGCTGCGGTCATTGCGCTTTTCCATGATGCGTTTGTAGTCATTAGTGTATTCTCGATATTCCGTCTGGAAGTGAATCTGACCTTCATTACGGCTGTACTGACCATTGTCGGATTCTCGATCAATGATACCATCGTTATCTTTGACCGGATTCGTGAGAATATGCGTTTTGCCAAAAAGACAACGAAAGCCGATTTGCGTGAAGTAGTCAACCGCAGTTTGGCGCAAACGATGACACGTTCCCTGAATACAACATTCACTGTGTTTGTCGCTTCGCTCTGCTTGTTTATTTTTGGTGGAGAATCCATTCGCATGTTCTCACTTGCCATGGTCATCGGAACGTTGTTCGGTGCATATTCTTCCATCTACATCGCCGCTCCGTTGTGGCTGGTACTCAAAGGTAAACAAACAGAAAAACCTAAAGCAGCTGTCAAAGCATCCAACTAAATACGTTATTGTTAAGCCGCGTCTGCCAGGCGCGGTTTTGCAACTTTAGGCAGAGTAATAAAGGGGGCATATCCATGACCAGAGAACGTATCCCATCTGCTCACGCTGCCACGTGGAGCGGGATCGCCGGGAATATGACACTTGCAGTAATCAAGGCTGGATTCGGTTATATGGCAAACAGCAAATCGTTGCTTGCAGACGGCCTGTACTCCGCCTCAGAAGCTGCTTCTTCATTATCCGGTCTCATTCCCTCGAAGTCTGTACAAACGAAAAACAAGGATCGCGGGGAGCGGTCAAAGGAACGTTCGCGTATCGCGAGACCTGGGATTTCGGTATTATTGTCTGTGCTCATCCTTATGGGAGGCCTACAGATTGCCATTTCTGCTTTAACCAGTCTGTCTGGGGATGAACCCGAATCGCTAGAGAAGTACACACATGCACTTGTGGTGGCATTTGCAGCATTGGCTGTCAAAGAAGCAATCTTTCAATACCAGTATCGGTATTTCCGTAAACGAAATCAGTCACAGGCTCTGGCTTATGCACAGCAGCATCGCCGGGCACTCTACTGTTCGCTTGTTGTATTGGTCGGCATTATAGGTTCCATGGCAGGAGAGACCACGGGGTGGAGTATTCTTCGATATATGGACCCTGCCGCTGCCTTGATCGCTTCCTGTTTTGTTCTTCACAAGGGATACAGAATGATTGTGGATACCGTATACGGTTCACTTGTTCAGGAACTGGAACAGGAAGAAGCACTTGATTTTAAAGAGACGGTGCAGCGTGTATATGGCATCATTACGATTGAACATCTGGTAGCACGTGAGCAGGAACATGATGTTACGATTGAACTGGTCATTAGTGTGAACCCCAGAATTTCCGTGCTGGAGGCACAGGAAATTGCGAATCGGGCGAAGACACTACTACTGACCCGGTTCAGTCATGTCAAAGAAGTACAGATCCAGGCTATACCTTATGATCCCGGATATCCTTATAAATCCAATCATGAACTGCCAGATCCTGAAGCGACATTAATTCAGTAATGAAGCTTGGTCGTGTAGATCAGGAAAGGAGCGTTATCATTGCTTTATTCGCAATATCGGTGGAATACACCAAATATCGACTTGGAGGCGGCTGCGGGACTCTCGCAGGCGCTTTCCGTTTCATCACTTGTTGGACGTTTGCTGGTCAGTCGTGGGGTGCACAATGAAATAGAGGCAGAACGGTTTCTCCATCCTGATCTGAATCAGATGCATGATCCTTATCTGCTTCTAGGCATGAAAGAAGCTGTGCCCCGAATCCGGCAGGCCATTGAGCGTGAAGAACATATTTTAATCTATGGGGATTATGACGCGGATGGCGTATCCAGTACATCGCTGATGATTCATTTAATGCGCCATCTTGGTGCATCATACGATATCTATATTCCCCATCGTTCCAATGAGGGATACGGTCTACACAATCATGCTCTGGATTGGGCCCATCAACAGGGTGTCACGCTGATTATCACGGTTGATACCGGAATCAGTGCGGTAGAGCAGATAGCCTATGCTTCAACACTGGGAATCGAAGTCATTGTGACGGACCACCATGAACCTCCCGAGGTTCTGCCCAAGGCCTACACGCTAATTAATCCCAAGCTTCCCGGCTGTCCTTATCCTTTTAAAGGATTGGCTGGTGCAGGGGTGGCTTTGAAGCTGGCTCAGGCATTGATTGGGGAAGTGCCAGGAGAATGGATGGAGATTGCTGCAATCGGTACCGTTGCCGACTTGATGCCTTTGGAAGGTGAGAATCGGGTTATCGTCAGTTATGGCGTTGAATCCATGCGTGGTACGCGTCTGCCTGGTGTAAGTGCTTTGCTTGAAATTAGTGGTGTGGACCAAAGCCAGGTCACTTCGATTAATATCGCCTTTGCCATGGCTCCGCGCATTAACGCCAGTGGACGTCTGGATCACGCTGGAAGAGCAGTATCGCTGCTTACCACGGAGGATCTGGATGAGGCGCATAGTCTGGCAGGTCAGCTGGACTTGTTGAATCGTGAAAGGCAACAGGTCGTTGAGGGTATACTTCAGGAAGCGACAGCCCAGTTGGAGCAAAAAATTGAACTTAACTCAGGGGCCGTGCCGGATGTCATCGTTTTGGCAGGAGAAGGTTGGAATGTTGGCGTTGTAGGTATTGTAGCTTCCAAGCTACTTGAACGATATTATCGGCCAACGCTAATCCTGGGCATTGACCCGGAGAGCGGCGCTTGTAAAGGCTCAGCACGCTCTATAGAGGGACTGGACATCTATGAGGCATTAACGGCTTGTAAACACACGATGGACCATTACGGGGGTCATCCAGCTGCAGCAGGTATGAGTCTTCATCGTGATCAGCTTGAAGAGCTTGAAGCAGGGCTGAATGAGTTTGCTGCAACTGTGTTGACGGAAGAAGACTTTATCCCTCATCGTCTTGCGGATGATGAATGCAGAATCAGTGATGTACCGTTACAGGTCATTCAAGAAATCGACAGGTTGCAACCGTTTGGCATGAATAATCCTTCCCCTCGTTTTGTACTTCGCCATGTGACTGTAAAAGAAACACGGACGATGGGGCGTGAGAAACGTCATCTGAAACTGGTTTTGGAACAGGACGGACAGCAACTGGAAACAGTCGCTTTTGGCAAGGGAACATTGGCTGAGTTTCTGCCACCAGGCTCGATCATAGATGTGATGGGTGAATTGTCCATTAATGAGTGGAATGGCATGAGGAAGCCACAATTGATGCTTCAGGACATTCATGTCCCTCATGCGCAAGTTTTCGATCTGCGAGGCAATACGGAACCGCTAAACGCGATGAAACATTTCCTGAGTTCGCTTGAAGTACATTTACGATACAAGTCGGGCTCTATTGGTGCCATCGTTCGGAAAGAAACGAATGTTTCTGAGGGAAATTCATTGTATGAACCGTGCCTTTGGGTATATGATAGAAAGGTCGGGCTGTTTCCGTGTAATGCTGCTGCTCAGCATTATGGACAGGAACAGGTCCGGACGTTATTTGTGTTTGATACGCCGGAAACCCCGGAACAACTTGATGCCATGCTGTCCTTATTCAGCGGAGCCGAGAATATCATCCTTCTGCACGGATCAGGCAACCATCGAGATCGCCTTCAGATGCCTTCCAGAGAACTCTTCAAGCGTATTTATATGCTGGTGTCGAAATGGAGAGCTGAGCCCGTAGAGGAACAAGAGATTACTCCTGTGCTCAGTCGTCAGTGTGGCTGCTCGCCGCGCATGATTACCATGATGCTGAATGTTTTTGAAGAGTTATCGTTCATTACCCGAGACCATGGGAAGATAGCGTTTGTGGATAACCCGCCCAAGCGTGATCTAACTGCTTCGCGTCACTATCAGGCACTGGAAAGTATGGCCGAGACAGAGCAGGTGATGCTGGATGCACCCACCCCTCAGTTGACTCAATGGATGATATCCCGGATGAAGGGCGTATCTTAGATAGAAGTTGTGCTATTTATTTTAGGAGGAGATTATTTTGGATTTTAAAGATTATATTCGTGTCATTCCTGACTTTCCACAACCGGGAATCAGCTTCAAAGACATTACGACATTGTTGAAGGATGGAGAAATGTACCGCAAGGCGATCAATGAGCTGAAAGTAATGGTTTCGGATCTCAAAATTGACGTTATTGCCGGACCTGAAGCACGTGGATTCGTTGTGGGCGCTCCTCTGGCGTACGCTCTTGGTGTCGGTTTTGCACCGATCCGCAAAAGCGGAAAATTGCCTGGAGAGACGATCGAAGTCGGTTATGATCTTGAATATGGCAAAGATACGCTTGCTATGCATACAGATGCGATTGAAAAAGGACAAAATGTTCTGATTGCAGATGATCTGCTGGCAACAGGCGGAACCATTGCTACCTCCATTAACCTGATTGAACAATTGGGTGGGAAAATTGTAGGTGCAGCATTCCTGATTGAGTTGTCTGATTTGAATGGACGTGCGAAATTGCCTGGAATTGATGTATTTACATTGATGAACTACTAGAATTCCGGCTAAACTGGGTCTCACGTTTCCCGGGAAATAATATACAGCATTAACTATTTGCAAAAAAAAGCCTGTCCCTCAACCCGTTAAGGTTAGAGAGCAGGCTTTTTGCGTTGTACGATGTATAAGATGAAGAATGAATAAACATTGTTCGTTCAAAATTAGTCGGCAAGGAATCAATCCGGAGTTTTCTCGGTTAAAGGCTGTTTCTCCGTTTGATCATTCGACCAACCCAATACTTCAAATAATTTAAACAACAAGCTCAGCAGAATTCCGACGATGGTTGCCAAAGCCATTCCTTTGAGATGAACTCCATACAGCGTGATCTCAGTACCACTGAGTCCAATGACGAGTACAAGGGTAGTTAGCAAAAGATTGGTCGGTTTGGAGAAATCGACTTTCTGCTCGACCAGAATACGCAAACCGGATGCCGCAATAACTCCGAACAAAAGCAGGGATACACCACCCATAACCGGGACGGGAATATTGGCCACTAAAGCCGAGAAGGTTCCAGAGAAAGAAAGCACAATGGCAATGACAGCTGCGCCGCCAATTACATAGGTGGAATAAACTTTTGTTAGAGCCATAACCCCAATATTCTCACCATACGTTGTATTCGGCGTGGACCCAACGAAACCGGAAAGGATGGTTGAAACGCCGTTCCCGAGCAGGGAGCGATGCAGACCGGGATCTTTGGACAGATCTTTGCCCACAATGCTGCTCGTTACAAGCAGATGTCCGATGTGCTCGACAATGACAACAAGTGCGACAGGCAAAATGGTGAAGATGACAGACCAGTCAAAAGTCGGTGTCGTTACTGTAGGCAGCGATATAAAGTCAGCGTTCGCTATATTCTCAGTCTTTACTTCACCCATAAAGTATCCGAGCACGTAACCAGATACAATCCCGATCAGAATGTGAATGATCTTGGGGAATCCGCGGAACGTTACTGCTCCAATAACAGTGATGCCAAGAGTAACCATGGCTAAAATAATTGGTTTAGCCTGAGGCATCCAGTCGGGATTCTCCGCAGGATTTGAATTGATCAGGCCAGCCATTCCGGCTGCCACAGGTACAAGCTCTAAACCGATCAGGGCAACAATGGCGCCCATAACTGCTGGCGGGAATACCACGTTAATCCAGCCTGTTCCCGCATATTTGATGACAAGAGCCACAATGCAGAAAACAACGCCTGTTACGATGAACGCTCCAAGTGCCATGGAATATCCGTTGTTAGGGTGTGCGATTAACACGGAAGAAACGGGCGCGATAAACGCAAAGCTTGACCCTAGATAAGCAGGGATTTTTCCTTTACACATAAGTATGTACAACAATGTTCCAATACCGTTCATAAGCAAAATCATACTTGGGTCGACACCGAATAGGTTCGGCACGAGTACCGTACTGCCAAACATGGCGAACAAATGCTGGAGACTCAGCAGTGAGCCTGAGCCGAGTGGCATCTTTTGATTAACCTGAATTTCACGTTGCAAGCAGTTTCATCTCCTTTTTCCGAAACACAAATCTTCAATATAGTACAGAGTTTCTCATAATTAAGCAATAACATTTTTCTGCTGAGCAGGGTAAAAGAATTTATATTCCTACAATTTCTCCTTCTATTTCGGTAAATAACGGCAATAATGTCTAGTAAATGAGGAGCATTCCCACCCCGTGTCGTATATTGGGCAACATCTTTCAGAAATGGTACATAACGTTTAAGAAAAATGGATATGTTCTCTTATTCGTCAGTAGTTGACGAGAAACGAGCGAAGCGTCATAATTATAGGAAATTACTTTTACGGGGAACCTGTGTTGATATTATGTCACGGGTTCCATTTTGTATAGAAAGGACACGGAACAGATCAGAATGGGCATAGAGCAATTACTCGAGAAGGCCGGGGCGTATATCAAAGAACCCGATCTGGTGCGCATACGTGAAGCTTACGAATTTGCTGATCAGGCCCACCATGGACAGACGCGAAAATCGGGAGAACCGTATATTCTGCATCCGCTTGCGGTTGCCGATATTGTTGTAAACATGCAGATGGACACCATCTCCATAATTGCAGCGCTTCTTCATGATGTAGTAGAAGATACTACGGTTTCACTTGAAGAAATCCGCAATCATTTCGGCAATACGTGTGCCATGCTTGTTGACGGCTTGACGAAGCTGGAACGTATTCAGTTCCGCTCCAAGGAAGAACAGCAGAACGAGAACTACCGCAAAATGTTCATCGCCATGGCGCAGGACATCCGTGTCATCGTGATCAAATTGGCTGACCGTCTGCATAATATGCGGACACTCAAGTTTCAGTCGGAAGAAAGCCAACGCCGGATTTCGTATGAAACGTTGGAGATTTTCTGTCCGATTGCGAACCGTCTGGGTATCTCTGCGATCAAATGGGAAATGGAGGACATCGCCCTCCGTTATTTGAATCCGCAGCAATATTATCGAATTGCAAACCTGATGCACAAAAAGCGTGCGGAACGTGAGCAATATATTGATACCGTTATGGACGGCATTACGAGCAAGCTGGATGAGATGGGAATTCAAGCAGATCTGTCGGGTCGTCCTAAGCATATCTACAGCGTGTTCAAAAAAATGACAACGAAAAATAAGCAGTTTAACGAGATTTATGATCTTCTTGCGATTCGTATTATTGTGGATAACATCAAGGATTGTTATGCTACCCTCGGAATTATACACACGTTATGGAAACCGATGCCTGGACGTTTCAAGGACTATATCGCGATGCCGAAGGCGAACATGTATCAATCGCTGCATACTACGGTCGTGGGTCCGAATGGGGAACCGACTGAAGTCCAGATTCGGACATGGGATATGCACCGCACCGCTGAATTCGGTATTGCTGCCCACTGGGCCTATAAGGAAGGCGCTGCGAACGGAAATCATTTTGAAGATAAAATTACGTTCTTCCGCGAGATTCTTGAACTTCAAAATGAAGCTCAGGATGCGTCTGAATTTGTAGAATCACTCAAAATGGATTTCTTCTCGGATCTGGTGTTTGTATTCACGCCAAAAGGGGAAGTTATCGAATTGCCTACAGGGTCCGTTCCTTTGGATTTTGCATACAGAATCCATACAGAGGTGGGTAATCGGACGATTGGTGCCAAAGTGAATGGTCGTATCGTTCCGCTCGATTATCACCTCAAAACGGGTGATATCATCGAAATTTTGACGTCCAAACATTCATATGGACCGAGCCAGGATTGGCTTAAAATTGCAAAATCCTCTCATGCACGAGCGAAGATCAAGCAATGGTTCAAGAAGGAACGGCGGGAAGAAAACGTTGAAAAAGGACGCGAGAGTTGTGAGCGAGAACTGAAGCGGATGGGACTTGATCCATCTGCCTGGATGACGGATGACAAGTTGCAGGAAGCAGCCAAAAAGTATGCTTTCAATGATATTGAGGATATGCTCGCAGCAGTTGGGTTCGGTGGGATTACGGCTGCACAGATTGTGACCAAAGCAACGGAGAAACTTCGCAAGGAGCAGGAAGAATCCAGCTTGCTTGAACTGAATTCCGAGATGCGTGAGCTGAAGCCTGCACCCGAACGCAGAAACCGTCCGACCAATGGCATCCGTGTCAAAGGCATAGACAATTTGCTTGTTCGTTTTGCTCGCTGCTGCAATCCTGTACCAGGGGATGATATTATCGGGTATGTTACACGCGGACGGGGTGTTTCCGTGCATCGCAGTGATTGCCCAAATATTCCGTCCAGTACGGATGGGGAAGAAGCAGCTCGCGTCATTGAAGTAGAGTGGGAAGAAAATATTGAAGCCAACTACAGCGTGGATATTGAGATTACGGGCCATGATCGCAATGGTTTGCTCAATGAAGTGCTTCAGGCTGTCTCCGAAAGTAAAACCAATATATCTGCCGTCACCGGACGGACAGACAAAAATAAATTAGCATTGGTGCACGTCACAATTCTGATTCGCAACACGGAGCATCTGCATTCGGTTGTGGAACGGATCAAACGGGTGAAAGATGTTTATTCGGTGCATCGGATTATGCAGTAAGGAGCCTGTAAGATGAGGGTGCTTGTACAACGTTGTAAAGAGGCTCAGGTGACCGTGGGAGACGAACTGACAGGTCGAATTGAATCCGGATTAATGTTACTTGTGGGAATTACACATGAGGATACGGATAAAGACGCCTTATATCTGGCCGACAAGATCGCCGGACTTCGAATCTTCGAGGACGAGCAGGAAAAGATGAATCTCAGTCTGATGGACGTGGGCGGAGCTGTATTATCTGTCTCACAATTTACGTTGTACGGGGATTGCCGCAAAGGAAAACGTCCAAGCTTTGCAGCTGCAGCCAGACCTGAAGCGGCAGAACAGTTATATACAACGTTTAATCAGCTGTTACGAGATAAAGGGCTCCAGGTAGAGACTGGACGTTTCGGGGCGATGATGGATGTGACATTTACCAATTGGGGACCCGTGACTTTGATGCTGGAAAGCCCTATTCGTCAAGAAACAAATGCATAATTGGCTGGGGAACAGGCCATAATGAGGGATAATTCGATTCATTAACCTACGATGATCAAAGGAGTATCCACCTATTATGCGCCAATCCGTCAAGGAAACACGCTCCCGAATAGAACCTTTGCTTCTACCTGGAAACCTGTATGAGTCCCTGAAGCTTGCCCGTGCTGCTACCGAATGCGCAACTACGATCTGGGCTCTTCAGGATTCAGATAAAGGAGAGCAGAGCCGTCTTCCGCGTGACTGAGTGCTGAGAGCATGGAATGAAATAAAAAGTCTTGATTCGATTATCGAATCAAGACTTTTTTTGTTATGGACTCAATCCGTCCCTGATCCGAGTCGCCAGATCAAAGTCAAAATAATACTGACTCATTTTGTTATAAACGACTCTAGTTAGGGTAATAACAGAACGAGGCACAATGGAGTGACAAGTTCACATATTTATTACGGGCAATGAACGAGATAAGCAGATAATGAATTTCTGCGAATACCCGATTTCAAGAAATTTCGACACAGAAAGGAGAACATACGTTATGAGTAAAGTTGCTTTTTTATTGGCGAATGATTTTGAAGATTCGGAAATGCAGGTTCCATATGATGAGGTGAAAAAAGCCGGGCACGACGTTGAAATTATCGGCTTGAAGGCGGGAGAGACGCTGAAGGGTAAAGGGGGTAAAGCCTCCTATACTTCAGACAAAGCGATCTCTGAGGTGTCGGCTTCGGATTACGATGCAGTTGTTATTCCTGGAGGATCCTCTCCTGAGAATTTGCGTACGGACGCACACATTCTGAAATTCGTGACCGAAATCAACAGTGCCAAAAAGCCAATCGCTGCGATCTGCCATGGTCCGCAAATTCTGGCAAGTGCAAACCTGTTGAAAGGCCGTACAATTACATCCTATCCTCCGCTCAAGGATGATATGGTGAACGCAGGAGCAGAATTCAAGGATCATGAAGCAGTTGTGGATGGCAATTATATTACATCAAGAACGCCTGCCGATGAACCGGCATTTGTCCGAGAGTTGTTAAAAGTAATCTAATGACGTCGAACGGGCGTACGTTAAATTTAATTATGTTGTAAGGTGAACTTGAAGCTTCTACGTTTCATTTTACAAAACGTTTATTCCGATAAAGGAGGGTTTGACATGACAAAACATATTCAGGCTTATTTTCGGACCGAGGACGAGGCGGAGGGAGCGAGAACTTCCCTTCAGACGTTCCGTACAGAGCATTTGGAAGTAGGGCAACTGGACAGTGCGGTTGGCAGAGACAGACGGATTATGGTACCTCTGGTGCCTTATAACACAGCGGGTGGCGTAGGAACCAATGGAGCCATGGGTGTGGGTGCTGCACCTGGGGTACCCGCCAGCGAAAATGTAATTCCGGTCGTTAGTAATGTGGATCGCCATACCGAGCGAGGTCCCCGGGATAATGTCAATGAGGACGGCGATCTGCTGGATGCTGCGGACGTGTCCTCGGCTGACTATGACGATCTGCATTATGTTTTGTCTGCCAAAGTAAGGGATGAGGATTATGAGGAAATCGTTCATAAACTTCGCTCTAACCAAGCTTATGTGGAAGAATTGAATTAATATGTAGTATGAAGCCCCTGTAGTGCCTGACTTCGATGTCAGGACCAGCTGCAGGGGCTTTAATTGATATGGGAGAAAATCAGATAAATAAAGCGCTATCATTTTTGTAATATTACTGTAATATTAGTTACATAAGGCTTTAACATAGGGCGTTTATAATAACAAGCATGACCCCCTTTTTTATATATCCTTTGAGCCTGCACACCGTGTGCAGGCTTTTTTTTGAGATGAGAATTTATATGTTTAGGGCGAAGCTTACCCCGTATTTAAATTTTTGCTAGAATAGAGAAATGGATTTGAATATTTTAAAGCGAATCTTTTTCATAGTTGGGCTACATTGGATGGTAAATCAAGCTTCCAGCGATTGGGCTCAGGCGAATCCAATCCTATGACAGAGAGTGTGGAGAATTTATCGCCAGAGTGATCCGTCATATTCCAGATGAACGTATACTCGCTGCAACGGCCCCGCCCTTATATAAGAGCGGGGCAGCCGTTTTCTGCTTGATCGATGGAAATTGTCAGTTATATAGAGAATGCCTCGTTTGAGAAATGACACCTATAATGCTAAAGCAACAGTGTTCTCATGCGAATGGCTAGTGATAGATTTAAGGGGGAATTAGTTTTGAGTAAGGTTGGAAGAAATGATTTATGCCCATGCGGAAGCGGGAAAAAATATAAGAAATGCTGTCTGGATAAGGAGTCCTCTGCGGTAGAATCCGTACTGCGGCTGATATCAACGGAGCAGTCTGTCCAGAAAGCCTCGATTCAGCCTGAGAGCAAACTGACCTTGACCAAGCTGAAAAAGATGGTGGCGCACGAACTGAAATGGGAGCATCCGGCTCACGAACAACTGGCCCTGGAGCTTATTGAGAACATGAGGAACCAATACGAGCGGGAGCTGATTTTGGAAGCTCTGGTACTATGGAATGGCTATTCCCGTCAGACTCGCCCTACTGTGAAGAAGACAGGCTCGTTCTGTGCCGCAATTGAGTATTTGCTGTCCGACGAATACGGCTTTAATGTTTCGAAGACTGAGCTGGCTGATAAATATGAGGTAACGACAGCAACGATCTCCCGAAAGGTTAAGGAGATGTTTAATTACATCGAAGAATACGGCATGGACGGCGAAACGGACGAGCTGATGATTCTGAACAGCCCAGGCACATCGAAGGACAAAGCGCAGGCTCTGCTGAATAAGGCGATGGAAGCCAGTTCTTCCAAACGCAGAATACAGCTGGCGAAAACGGCCCTGGAGATGTATTCTGACAGCTCTGATGCGTATCGTATTCTAGCTGAGGAATCGGACAATGAGTCTGATGCACGGGCTTATCTCAAGGCCGGAATCGCTGCAGGCGAACGCGAACTGGGCGAACTGTTTTTTGAGAAGAACAAAGGGGACTTCTGGGGGCTTCATGAGACTCGTCCATATATCCGGATATGCAAAAGTTACGCCGAATCCTGCTGGTTTGGCGGGGATGCCAAAGAGGCGGCACAAATCCTGGAGCATATTTTGGAGCTTAATACGGAAGACAATACCGGAGCGCGTTACCTGCTCGCTGCTGTGTATTTGTACAGCAACCAATTGAAGCAGGCAGAGCAACTGCTGGAGAAGTATGGGAAAGGTGACGACGCAGCCGCCTTTGCCTATGACCAGATCATTCTAGAGTATAAGAAGAACGGAATCACCTCCCAGCTCAAAATGCTGTACCGTGTGGCCAGGGGTGTGAACAAACATGTGCCTGATTACCTACTGGGTTTGAAGCGGCTGCCGCATAACCTCCCTGATTTTGTTGGAATGGGCGATTCCGACGAAGCGATTGAATATGTCATTATGCACTCCCGTCTATGGGCGAGTGTGCCGGATCTGCTGAAGTGGATGCTGAAACAATAGAGATATAAGAAGGCAATAGAAGTTGGAATTCATTTGATGAATCCAGCTTCTATTAGCTTTGTTCTCTGTAGACTCCGCATCCCGTACGGCGTGTGAGAATTTTTTTAGTGCTATCTTTTCATGTTAACCCTTGACTTTAGCACTGCGGTTCATTACAATCAGAAAATAAATTAACTTTAAACGTTATATAATAACTATAAGCGTTATTCAATAATATAACTTGATGATTTGATGACGGGACCAAGTACTCCGTGCCCACATGAACAGAGAGGAATCCCCAGGCTGTAAGGATTCTCTTGATGAGCGGACGAATGACTTCCCCGAGAACAGACGGCGAACACATCAGCCTTTTATCTGATGATCATTAGCCGGCCTGCGCAGGACGTGCGTTATACGTAGAGCGGAATGATCTGTTTGATCGGATTGCCTAGAGCAACCTTAGATCATCACATGATCACCTGAACGGCGAAAGTATCAGGGATTCCGGAATGTGGGTGGTACCACGGGTGAATGTGTAAACACAATTCCTCGTCCCTTTGTTTGCTGTATATACAGCGACAGGGCGAGGGATTTTTTTGTTATATAGAGAAAAAATAGATGCTGGAGGGATGAGAGATGGCTTTTCAAAAACCAACGGGAACTCAGGATTTACTGCCTGGGGTTGTGGAGAAGTGGCAGTTTGTAGAGGGGAAAATAAGGGACCTGTGTCGTCGGTTTAATTATCGGGAAATTCGCACACCCATCTTCGAACAGACCACATTGTTTGAGCGGGGTGTAGGAGAGACAACCGACATCGTTGAGAAAGAGATGTACACGTTCAAGGACAAGGGAGATCGCAGCATGACCCTCCGTCCGGAAGGAACCGCTGGTGTTGTACGTGCTTTTGTAGAGAATAAACTCTATGGGGAGCCAGATGTAACCAAACTCTATTATGTCGGCCCGATGTTTCGCTATGAGCGTCCGCAGGCAGGACGTCAGCGTCAGTTCCACCAGTTCGGAGTGGAGGCATTCGGAGCAGTGGACCCGGCGATTGATGCCGAGGTTATCGCACTCGGTTATCAATTTTGTGTCGAGCTGGGACTGAAAGATGTCAAAGTCGAAGTAAACTCGGTTGGTAATGCGGCAAGTCGTGCTGCTTATCGTGAAGAACTGCTTGGTTTCCTGAGACCGATGAAAGACACCCTGTGCAAGGATTGTCAAAACCGCATGGAACGTAATCCGCTTCGCGTCCTGGATTGCAAGGTGGATCAGGACAAGTTTGTCGGTGCACCATCCATTCTGGATAGCCTGGACGAGGAAGCGACGAATCACTTTGCGAAAGTTCAAAGTCTTCTGGAGGATTTTGACGTAGATTACACAGTGAACACAAGATTGGTACGTGGACTTGATTATTACACGATGACGGCATTTGAATTGAAGGCTCAAGGTATTGGTGCGATTGACACCGTGGGTGGCGGCGGCAGATATAACGGCCTCGTTGGGGATATCGGCGGACCGGATCAACCAGGCATTGGGTTTGGTATCGGTCTGGAACGCATTCAACTGATTCTGGAACACCAAAACATTGATGTAAGTGCCCTCGCTCCGCTTGATGTATACTTTGTTGCCCTCGGCGAAGCAGCCGATCGTGAAGTCAACCGTCAGCTGTTTAAGCTTCGTCAATCCGGTCTGTCCGGTGAACGCGACTATCTGGGTCGCAAGATGAAAGCTCAAATGAAGTCGGCGGATCGATATAAAGCCCGCTACACAGCAATTCTTGGCGACGATGAGTTGGAACGCGGAGAGATTGCGCTTAAAGCGATGGACACCGGTGAACAGCAAACCGTGAAACTGGAAGAGCTGATTGCAACCATTCAGGGAGCTAAATAAGAGTGCAACAAAAAAACAGCCAACTGTAAAACAGGTTGATTTAACAATGGAATGATTCGGCAGCTAATGCCTTTTCAATAAAATTATCTTCACGCAACCGCGCTGTTGAAAAGCGGGTTCTGCCCGCCCATACAGAACGGAAATTCACATAATGAGGAGTTTGGTTATGAAAAGAAGTCATCATTGCGGCGCATTAACAACCGCACACATCGGTGAAACCGTAACATTGAACGGCTGGGTACAGACCCGCCGTGACCTGGGGGGCGTACTGTTTATCGATCTGCGTGACCGCAGCGGCATTGTACAAGTTGTTTTCAACCCAGCTTACTCTGGCGAAGCATTGCAAATCGCTGACCGAGTGCGTAGTGAATATGTTATCGCCGTATCGGGTAAAGTGGTTAAACGGGATGCCGAAACGGTCAACAAAAACCTGCCTACAGGCGAAATTGAAGTTCAAATTACCGAGATCGAAGTGCTGAACGCGGCCAAAACACCTCCATTCTTTATCGAAGATGGTGTGGAAGTTGACGAGAGCCTTCGTTTGAAATATCGTTACCTGGACCTGCGTCGTCCGGAAATGTTCGAAACATTGAAACTTCGTTCCAAAGCATCCAAAGTGTTCCGTGATTATCTGGATGGAGAAGAATTCGTTGAAGTGGAAACACCGATCCTGACCAAGAGCTCCCCGGAAGGTGCGCGTGACTATCTCGTACCAAGCCGTGTGCATGAAGGTGAATTTTTCGCCCTGCCGCAATCACCGCAAATTTACAAACAATTGCTGATGGTCGGCGGACTTGAGCGTTACTATCAGATCGCACGTTGTTTCCGTGATGAAGATTTGCGTGCAGACCGTCAACCGGAATTCACCCAAGTCGACATCGAGACTTCCTTCCTTCAACAGGATGACCTGTTGCCAATGATGGAAGAGCTGATGGCCAAATTGCTTCGTGAAACGAAAGGCATTGAGCTGGAACTGCCTTTCCAACGCATTACGTATGCAGATGCCATGGGTAAATACGGTTCAGACAAACCAGATCTGCGTTTTGGCATGGAACTGGTCGAAATGAACGATATCGTAGCGAACAGCGGTGTGAAAGTATTTGCTTCTGTCATCGAAAAAGGTGGAGAAGTGAAAGTGCTAAACGCCAAAGGCTGTGGTACATGGAGCCGTAAAGAAATCGATGACCTCGGACCATTCGCAGCACGGTACGGTGCAAAAGGATTGGCATGGATTCAAGTCAAAGATGGCGAGTTCAAAGGACCAATCGTGAAGTTCTTTACGCCGGAAGAGATCGAAGCCGTCAAAGAACGTACGGGCGCTGAAGAAGGCGACTTGTTGCTCTTCTCTGCTGACACCAAAAAAGTGGTTGCTGATGTACTGGGAGCACTTCGTTTGAAAATCGGTCGTCAACTGGGCCTGATTGATGACAGCAAATTCAAATTTGCATGGGTCGTAGACTTCCCGCTGCTCGGATACGATGAAGATGCGAAACGCTATGTGGCAGAACACCATCCGTTCACTCGTCCAAAAGACGAAGATGTGCATCTGTTCGACACAGATCCGGGTGCGATCCGCGCTCAAGCGTATGACCTTGTTCTGAATGGTTATGAAGTAGGCGGCGGTTCGATGCGTATTTACAAACGTGATGTTCAGGAAAAAATGTTCGCTGCACTGGGACTCTCCCCGGAAGTAGCCAACGAGAAATTTGGATACCTGCTTGAAGCATTTGAATACGGAACGCCACCACACGGCGGAATCGCTTTTGGTCTCGATCGTTTGGTGATGCTGCTGGCAGGCCGCACAAATCTGCGTGAAACGATTGCCTTCCCGAAAACGGCAAGTGCAACGGATCTGCTCATGAATGCACCATCTGAAGTGGATAACTCCCAATTGGAACAACTTCACATCCGCGTAGCCCGCAAACCGGTGGCGGAAAAGAAATAAAGGAGGCATCGACTCTCAATGCTCCATCAATTTTCAAGAACAGAACTGGCTATCGGACCTGAAGGTCTGAACGCCTTGAAAAATAGTACAGTCGCTGTGCTTGGCATCGGCGGTGTGGGCGGTATTGCCGTGGAAGCACTCGCACGCAGTGGCGTTGGCCGTATCATTCTCATTGATAAAGACGTGGTGGACATCACCAACATCAATCGTCAGATTCATGCTCTGACCACGACCGTTGGTCAGAAAAAAGCAGATCTGATGGTGGAGCGGGTGAAGCTGATCAATCCGGAGTGCGATGCGATTGCACTGAATATGTTTTACACCGAAGAGACATATGAGGAATTGTTCAAGTATGAGCTGGATTATGTGCTGGATGCTTCCGATACGATCATTTACAAAATCCATCTCATCAAGGAATGCCTGAAGCGGAAGATTCCGGTCATCTCCAGCATGGGTGCTGCAAACAAAATGGACCCGACGAAATTCCAGGTAGCGGACATTTCAAAAACAACCATGGACCCGATTGCCCGTGTTGTTCGTACAAAATTGCGCAAAGATGGCATCAAAAAAGGGGTGAAAGTGGTCTTCTCCACCGAAGAACCGCTGAAACCGCGCGCAGATGTAACGCAGAAAATTGTTCCTGAGAATGCGCCGGAAATTCGCAAGGCCAAACAGCCACCAGCGAGTAACGCCTTTGTTCCTCCGGTAGCCGGACTGATCATGGTCAGTGTGGCTGTCAAGGAACTGATCGAAATTGCAGAGAACAAGCAGCATTAATCTGCTGTGAATGGAAAAGCGTAGGTACCGACAAGGTGCCTGCGCTTTTTTTTGCATGGTCAACACATGTGGATAGAGGGAGAAAAGGGCAAATCAAAGCCGTATTAAAAAGAGACTCAAAACCTTAACAAATGTCAGGGTTACGTGATGTACTTCAATCCCAAAACCGTGTATGATATGTGGTGCTGCGCGAAATGATGATAAATACATAGAGAAATCGCAGCTATATAAGATGAATATAAGATTTACACAAGAACGAAGAGGACAGAAAAAACCTGGAGAAGCAAAGCGTTCGCCTTTATCACCGGATTTAACTTTAAAAACATAAATCTAAAAATCTGGGGATAACAGCGATCGGAAGGTTGTTCTGTCAGCGCAGTGGTAAAGTGTAAATACTTTTGTTCGGCTTACATAGGGAGAGGGGAACGGAACGAATGAAACAAGGATGGATGACCAGGCGTCTTGGCATGGAGCCGGGAGACCAGTGGAAGAAGGAAATTGTGGCGGGAGCCATCTCCTATTTTTCCGTGGTGTATATCGTGATGGTCAATGCAACCATTCTGGCTGATGCCGGAATGCCGCTGCAGGCGGCGATGGTGGGTACACTGCTGACGTCTATTGCTGGTTGTTTGCTGATGGCATTTGGTGGCAAATCGCCAATTATCGTTGTACCTGGAATGGGGATTAATGCGTTTTTCACATACACACTCGTACATTCGATGAAATTGAGCTGGCAGGAAGCCTTGGCGGTTGTATCCGTCACCGGTGTGCTGTTCGCGGTTGTTGCATTTACATCACTATATAAAATGATTAGTGAGGCCATTCCGAAAAACCTGCAGCATGGTATTACGGTGGGGATTGGTCTGTTCCTGACGTTCATCGGTTTGCAAAAAAGCGGAATCGTCATCGCACATCAGACCACATTTGTGGCTATCGGACATTTTAATGATCATGGAGTGATCACCGCCTGTGTTACTCTTGTGATCGCCTTGGTTTTATTTATACGTAATGTACAGGGCGGACTCTTGATCAGCATTCTCGCAGGGACAGGCCTTGCCTATGTACTCGGTGCCGTGAATCCCGGTGAATCCGTGTCAGCTATAGAAGCATTGCGTCAATATGGCGGCTTGTTTGGAGAGCTGTCTTTGGTAAAGCTGGCCGATTTGGCGTTCTGGATCGCAGTATTCCTGTTGCTGCTCATAGTTGTATTTGAAAATATCGGACTGATTACGGCTCAGACTCATCTCATTGGTCGTCCCCAGCGGTTTAAGGGGAGCTTGCGTGCATTATCCATCAGTACCGTATTGGCAGGTGTATTTGGGAGCAGCCCTCCTGTAGCCGCAGCCGAGACTACAGCCGGGATTGCGGCAGGTGGTCGTACGGGATTGACTCCGCTCGTTACAGCGGTGTTGTTCGGGGCAACCTTTTTCTTCATCCCGCTGCTCGGTTACATTCCGGACAGTGCGATAGCACCCATTTTAATCATTATTGGCGGCTTGATGGTACAAAGTGTGAAGGATATGGATTTCAGTGATTTTACGGAGGCTTTCCCAGCTTTTCTGATTATGGTCATGATTCCATTTACATATAGCATCGTGGACGGTATGGCATTTGGATTCATCGCGTATCCGCTGGCGAAGCTGGCGGCGGGTCAGGGGAAGCGGGTGCCTAAAGTCATGTACGGCATTGCCATTCTGTTTTTGGCCAATTTTGTTCTGCACGGGATATTGTAAAAGATAGGGAACGTTATGTATGCTCATACGTATGATCTCTGGTGAACATCGGGAGAACGGGGGAACGAGAATGGAAGAGCAACAACAAGCGGGACAGGCTGAACCGAAAGTAGGGAAAAAAGGATTCAAGGATTTTGTAAAGCTGATTGCTGCCACAAATCCACCAAAGCTTATTCTGATTATAGCGTTGATCCTGACACTCATCCAGACGACAGCTGGCCTGATTGTCCCGCTGATGACCAAAGGCTTGATTGATGGGCTCACGATGTCTGCGCTGAATAAGTCCGTTATTTTCCTGCTGCTGGGTGCATTTGTTATTCAGGCCATCGCTTCAGGCATCAGCATCTATATGTTGAACTATGCAGGTCAACGGGTGGTTGCGACGCTGCGAACGAAGCTGTGGAACAAAGTGTTATCTCTGCCGATGCCATATTTCGACCGGAATCGTACGGGTGACACAATGAGTCGAATCACGAATGATACAAGTCAGATTATGACGTTAATTGCGGATTATCTCGTTTCTTTTGTATCCAACATCGTTGCGGTTGTGGGCGGGGTAGCATTGCTTTTCTATCTGGATTGGGTCATGTCGCTCATTATTCTGAGTCTGGTACCCTTAACGCTGCTGATCCTGTTGCCGGTCGGACGTAAAATGTACAAAATCTCCAAGAAGCAGCAGGACGAAATGGCTGGTCTTACTTCGGTGCTCAGCCAAGTCATTGGCGAGATTCGATTGGTGAAAGCGTATGGAACCGAGAAACAGGAGGCGGAAGCAGGCGATTCCCGTATTGGGAAGATGTTTGCTTTTGGTTTGCAGGAAGCTCGGATTTTGGCGTTGATCGGTCCACTCTTTACGTTTGTCATGACCGCTGTACTGGTTGTTATTCTGGGGGTTGGCGGTATGCGGGTAGCTTCCGGATTGTTGTCTCCGGGGGAACTGGTTGCATTTATATTGCTGTTGTTCCAGGTGATTATGCCAATGGGTCAATTTACGACGCTGTATTCACGTTTGCAAAAAGTAGTCGGTGCGACAGAGCGCATACAATCTATACTGGCACATGAAGAAGAACCGCGTCATAGTACAACCATTGCTCCCAAGGGCAATGAGACGATTACATTTAACAACCTGCATTTCTCATATGTCACAGGGGAAGAAGTACTGCATGGCATCAATCTGACCGTTCCGGCTCGTAAAGTGACGGCTATTGTCGGGCCAAGCGGCAGCGGGAAATCAACGTTGTTCTCCTTGTTGGAACAATTCTATCTTCCTGGTTCAGGTAGTATATCGTATGGTGGACAAGCCATCACGGATTATTCATTGTCCTCCTGGCGCAGCAAGATTGGATATGTATCGCAGGAGAGCCCTTTGATGGCAGGTACAATTAAGGAAAACATGACATACGGATTGGGTCGGGAGGCAAGCATGGACGAGATTAGACAGGCGGCAGACATGGCGTATTCCTCAGCTTTTATTGATAAATTGCCCCAGGGCTACGACACGGAAGTGGGGGAACGCGGGATCAAGCTCTCCGGTGGTCAACGCCAACGGATCGCTATTGCTCGTGCACTGCTGCGCAGCCCGGATATTCTGATGCTGGATGAAGCGACATCCAGTCTGGACAGCACTTCCGAACATGAAGTACAGCAAGCTCTGTCCAATCTGATGGAAGGACGAACGACGGTTGTCATTGCACACCGATTGTCCACCGTCGTCGATTCTGACCAGATTGTTGTTCTGGAACAGGGCCATGTGACGGGAACCGGAACACATGCGGAGTTGATCAGTACACATCCGGTATACCGTGAGCTGGCCCAGAAACAGTTTGTGGCACAGGATGGAAAGTCGGATTTGGAGCCGGCATGATTTAGATAGTGACCGTTGTTCCTCTGTTCTTTGCAGGACAGGAACAGCGGTTTCTTTCATTTTGCAAACCGGGTTACTGTAGCTTTTTGTACATCAATATGATATAGTGGGTATCCTTTTGTGTCGTCAGTGATTGACTATGCAGAGCAAACATATTCTTAGGAGGTAACTGAAACATGTCAGACAGCTTTCAAAGTGCCTATCAAGAAGAAGAGTACAGGTTAGAGCGAACGATGGAGGAAGTGGATCGTCAGCTGGAACGCTTGCAGAAAATGCCGGTGTACACGGGCCACGACTTCACAGAACAAGTGCTGGAGGCCGGACGCGAAGAGCGCCGCACCGCCTTGTCCAAGAGCGCGCAGCAACCCTATTTCGGACGCTTGGATTTCGAAGAACAGGGCAGTGGTGCACGGAAACCGCTGTATATTGGCAAAATCGGCGTAGACCGCGAAGAGGTGGGAGAGCATCCGCTCGTCATCGATTGGCGTGCTCCTGTCGCAAGCCTGTTTTACTCATTTACCGGAGGAGAAGCCTCCGCAACGTATGAAGCCCCAGAGGGACTCATTGAGGGTTTGGTATATCTGAAACGAAACGTTGTTATTCGGCAGCGTATATTGGAACGTGTGGCGGATACGTATAATCGGGACAGTGACCAGCCAGCCGTATCGGATGAATTCCTTGTGTATCGTTTGGGAGAGAACAAGGATAACAAGCTTCGGGATATCGTATCCACCATTCAGGCAGAGCAGGATCAGATCATTCGTGCGGCGAGAAACACCGCATTGATCATTCAGGGGGTGGCCGGTTCGGGAAAAACAACGGTTGCCCTGCATCGGCTTGCCTTTTTGCTCTATCAGTACAAGGAGCAGGTATCTGCGGAGAAAATGGTTATTTTCGCACCCAACCATATGTTCCTGGATTACATATCGGATGTGCTCCCGGAGCTCGGTGTAGGGGATATTCAGCAGCGTACATTCCCGGATTGGGCGATGAACCTGTTGGGACTAGATCTGCCTTTGGCAGACACGTCGGAGACATTAAACACCTGGTTTGAAACGCCGGATACACGTCCTGAACTCAATGATGATGTGCCTGGGCGTTATAAAGGCTCGATCCGCTTCATGGAACTGATTCGGGAGTGGCTGTCCGGGATGGAAGAGGAATCCGTACCTGATATGGACTTCAGCCCATGGGATGGTGCAGTGCTCAGCAAAGCCGAGATTGAGAACTGGTTCGGGGAAGAATACAAACATTATCCGCTGGCAAAGCGAAAAGAGCGGGTCATGGCGCGTATTCACCGTTGGATTGAGATGGAACTCAAGAAGCCTATGCCTGAAGCTGTGCGCAAAGAACGTAAAAAGAAAGCGACAACCCGTGAGAAGGCTTACGCCAAAAAATGGCCTCAATATGAACCGCTTACGCTGTATAAACAGCTGTTCAAGGTTGTTAAAGGCGGTTCGGTACCTGCCTCGCTCAGCGCGCTTATTCCCAAATTGGTGATGAAGCAAACGGCAGCAGATTTGAAGCAGGGTATCATCCGTGAAGAGGATTTGCCTGCATTGGTATACATCCATACACTGGTGCATGATATTGAAGGTTCAGAGCGATTCGATCACGTCGTCATTGATGAAGCGCAGGACTTTTCTCCTTTTCATGTGGCGTTATTGGATCACTTCGTCAAAGGGCATTCCTTTACCATATTGGGTGATTTGTCTCAAGGCATTCATGAGTACCGTGGTGTTCATACGTGGGAAGAAATGAGTTCCCTGTTTCCTGAGGAACAGAATGCATACTTTGCCTTGACCCGCAGTTATCGCTCGACGATGGAAATTATAGATTATGCAAATACCATTTTGGAGCGGGGCGTCAAGAGCGGGATCACGGCGATTCCTGTATTTCGGAGTGGTGACCCTGTACGGACGTTGTCCTATGGGGGAGAAGGGCGAACCGCAAGCCTTGAGCGTGCATTGAAGCTGCTAACGGTCAAAGACTACCGCACTGTCTCGATTCTGACCCGTACCCTGCATGAGGCAAAGGAGCTTCACCATGAACTCCAAACAGCAGGCTGGGATCTGAACTTGATTGACGGCGGCAAAAAACAGTACACCGGCGGACACTCCGTTTTACCTGTCTATTTGTCGAAAGGGTTGGAGTTTGATGCAGTTATCGTGGCCGATGGCGATGAGAAGCACTATCTGCCTAATGCGGGTGATGCGAAACTGTTATACGTTGGCTGTACCCGGGCTTTGCACGAACTGTGGTTATTCCACGACGGCCCATTGCCTGACTATGCTGCTGCGATCCACAACTCGGAAGGCGAGTCTGTTGCCATTCAGGGTTGGCCTGACAGCGAGGCAGAGTGAAACCTGATTGTTGAACATCGTTTTCATATGGAAAGAGCATGGCGCTGTTAAGGCACCATGCTTTTTTGTACGTTTTAACATTTGTTATATGATCTCTGACTACTGAGTTAACTTGCAGGTGTTCGTTGGGTCAACCCCGGTTTATCCAAGGCTGAGTTATGCCTAGCGGGATGGCGGTTAACCAGGAAAATACCCAGACAGATCATGACCCCGCCTGCACCCACCATCCAGCCGACATGCTCTCCCAACAAGAAGTAGCTAGACAGCAGTCCAAAGAGCGGCGCAAGAAAAAGAAAGGAACTGGTTTTGGCCGGATCTGTGTTTTGCAGCAAGTAAAACCAGAACGTAAACTGAATGATGGAACAGAAAATCGTCAGCCATACCAAGACAACGATGGAAGTTGTATTTACGATAAAATGAGGTTGCTCTGTAAAGAGACTCAGTACAAGCAGTACGACGCCTCCGGCGAGCATTTGGTAAGCGGTAAGAACAAACGTATCATGAGCTGCTCCCCAGCGTTTAATGAGCAACGTGGATACAGCAAAAGATACAGCGCCGCCAAACCCAATCCACGTTCCAGGACTCAAGCTCAGATGGAATCCAAAGGTCAACGCCACTCCGACCAATCCGAGCACCACACCGGTCCACTGGCTAAAGCGGTAGGATACTCCGTATAGAGCAGCACTCATGATGATGACAAGCAAGGGATTGGTAAACGTGATAATGGCGGACTCTCCCGAACTGATCCAGTTCATGCTGTAGTAGGCACAACCCATTACTCCAGCCGATTGAAACAAACCGATTACAGCAATTTGCATCCACTGTTTCCACCCCACAGGCATAGGACGTTTTCTAATGATCCAAGCAAGTAACGCTCCTGCCAGTATATAGCGAAGTCCCATTAACAAAAAGGGAGGAGCATACATCATACCGATTTTGCCTACGGGAAACGAGGTTCCCATAATGAGAGTGGTTATGATGATCAGGATTGTATATCTTAAGGGCTTCATCAGGTTTCCTCCCTTTGTATTCTCGACAAGCTCATAACGTCTGGCCGCTATCTACTGTAATCAGTTGCCCGGTCATGGATGGTTGCTCCAACGCGGCGCCTATCATATGTGCAATGTCTTCGCTTGCCGCTATTCGCTGCAACAATAATTCACCGCCCAGACGATTCATCTGTTCTTCTTTTCCTGCCCACCAACGGGTAGCGACTGCACCTGGAATGATGGCGTTAACCCGAATATCGGGAGATAGCGCATGTGCTAAAGATTTGGTTAAACCGTGTACAGCTGCTTTGGAAACTGCGTAAGGAAGGGAGGAGCCTGATCCTGTGCTGCCAGCTATACTGCCAAGGTTAACGATTGCGCCTTGGCCAGTCTGCTGCATTCCCTTCGATACAGCTCTTGCGCAGTAAAACATGCCTTTGACATTGACGTCATACAGTTCATCCCATATCTCATCCGTTACGGATTCCAGATCCTTCATTGGGATATGATGTGTGATGCTGGCGTTATTTACGAGTGCGGTCACAGGTCCAACTTTTTCGATGATAGAGGCCACCATTCCGCGAACCTCGACATCCGAACCCACATTGGCCCGAATGGCAAAAGCCTGACCTCCGGCATCCAGAATATGTTGTACCGTCTCTTCGGCCTCATACTGGGAACGAGAGTAATTAACGGCCACGGTGGCTCCGCGATTAGCCAATAGTATACTGGTAGCTCGACCTATTCCCGTACCGCCTCCAGTTACCAAAGCTACGGTGTTTGTCCAGTTCATCATTATTAACACTCCTTAAGTGAACTCAGTGGATAGCGAGCTGCTGTGTTCTGATCTACCCCGATTGTAGCTCGAAGCAGCTATACTGTATAATGATTGTTAATGATTCAGGTATCATTTTGAATGATGTCAGACTGAATAAAATCATAGCCGGGAGGTTCACAATGGAGAGCGGAGATTTACGGATATTTCAATGTGTCGCACAAGAAGGAAATCTGACCCGGGCTGCAGAGCGCCTCGGTTACGTGCAGTCCAATGTCACAGCAAGGATAAGACATCTGGAATCCGAAGTAGGGACACTGTTGTTTATCCGTCATAATCGGGGTATGACTTTATCTCCAGCAGGTGAGATGCTGCTGACGTATGCGGATAAAATTGTGGGCCTGCTCGATGAGGCTGGAAAAGCGCTGAGCTCTACGATTGAGCCTGCTGGCCCACTACGGATCGGTTCCACGCAGACCGCTGCAGCGGTTCGGTTACCTGAGCTTTTTGCAAAATACTATAAACAGCATCCAGCTGTCTCCTTATCGTTGACCACGGGTAATTCCCAATTGCTTATGGATCAGGTGATTGGGTATGAATTGGAAGGGGCGTTCATCGGCTGTTCATGCGACCATCCCGACATTTCCTCTACTCCCGTATTTGACGAGGAACTCTTTGTTGTCTCCTCCGGTATGGGGCTAATGGATGAAGAACTCACAAGTAAACCTGTTCTTGTTTACAGCATGGGGTGTTCCTATCGTCAAATTTTGGAGGATTGGTTATCGGTGAGCGGGGTAAACCGTCCGGTCATTATGGAATTTGGAACCCTCGAAGCAATTATTAGCGGGGTCTCGTCAGGCATGGGAATTTCGCTGTTACCTGAGATCGTCATTCGGCATCAGATTGAAAATGGATCACTGCGAAAGCACACACTCCCAGTAGGCATGAATCGCATGATGACTCGTTTTATTACTCGTAAGGATGCCTTTGTCAGCAGTGCACTTGGTGCATTTATGGATATGCTTCCACGGGAGTATGATATGATAGAGTGTAGAGATTAGTCAGGAATTTGGTAAGGAAAGAGTGAGGCAATCCGTTAAGGAAGTGATGAGCAATGGACTTATTTTCGTTTCAACAAGATTCAGAACCACAAGCAAGACTGCTCGCTGACCGCATGCGGCCAGAGCGGCTTGATGAATATATTGGGCAGGAGCACATTATAGGACCAGGGAAATTGCTTCGGCGCGCCATTGAAGCGGATCAGATTTCGTCCATCTTGCTATATGGCCCTCCGGGATGTGGCAAGACGACACTCGCACATATTATTTCCCAGCATACCCAAGGACAGTTCGTCCGTCTGAATGCGGTGGATGCATCTGTCAAGGATGTACGTGAAGTCATCGAACAGGCGCAGACCAACAAGCAGTTGTACGGAACGAAAACCATTTTGTTCCTCGATGAGGTGCACCGCTTTAATAGTTCACGACAGGATGCACTGCTGCCTGCAGTAGAGAAGGGCACGATTATTTTTATCGGCGCTACGACAGAGAATCCCTTTCATTATGTAAACGGGGCCTTGATGAGCCGTTCCACGCTGTTTCAGCTGGAGTCTTTGAACAAAGAGCATTCCCTGATTGCAATGCGCCGGGCACTGGCCGATACAGATAAAGGTTTGGGATTCATGGACCTGAAGGCAGACGACGAAGCACTGGAGCATATTGCAACAATGGCGAATGGTGATATTCGGCGTGCACTGAACGCATTGGAACTTGCCGCACTGACCACACCGCCAGAGAAGGACGGCTCGATCCACATTACGCTTGATGTAGCCGAAGAGTCTATTCGTCGTCCCATTGTGAGAGCAGATGAATCGACGCAGTATGATGTACTGTCGGCATTTCACAAGAGCATCCGAGGTTCCAGTGATGCAGCACTGTTCTGGTTTTTGTATGCGGTAGAAAAGTTGGGCATGGACCCGATGACGTTTATACGTCGTCTGATTGCAGCAAGCAGTGAAGATATTGGACTTGCGAATCCGCAAGCGATGACGCAGGCAATTGGGGCGCTGGATGCTTATCGGAATAATGGTTGGCCTGAAGCCAAGCTGAACATTGCCCAGGCGATCCTGTTCGCTGTGGAAAGTCCGAAGTCCAATGCGGTATACACCGCGATCTCCAAAGCGATGAACGCTATTGATGAGGTGAAGTCGGCTGAGGTACCTCTTCATCTGAGGGATACCCATTATTCCGGTGCAGTGAAGCTGGGACATGAAGGCTACCAATACCCGCACAATTATCCGGGCCATTATGTGAAACAGGAATATTTACCGAAACAGCTCTCACGCCGCGTGTTCTATGAAGCAACGGAACAAGGCAATGAATCCAAGATTCGTCTAAACCAGCAGCGGCGCAGAGAGATGTAAGATCGATGACCCGGGAGATGCTTGAACGATGAAAGAACTTGTCTATGTTGGAATCGGTGGAATTATGGGTACGTTGTGCCGATCCGAACGTAGGTAATATTACATTTAGTGCAATCGAATCGGCAGAGCGTTTGGGCCTCCCAGAAGCCGGTATATCACTCTCTGTCCCAACATGCGTGTTTGGTTTAACTCCTAAATCAAACACGGCCTATACAGCTTTGGACAGGGCTTGGGGAGCGTCCGCAAGGGGATCACCGGCGATGTGCCTGATCATCTTAAAGATGCCCATTACGTTTCCATAACCCTTTTATCAAAACGCATTTTTTTATATTTTAGCAAATGAAGTATGTTAATTTATCGATGTTGTGAAGGAATATTCTTAACGGAGTTTAGTTTAATAAAAGTTCCATTTTAAAAGGAATCGCGGTTGGCGATTCCTAAGATTATTATTTATTTGCTGCGTTTATGGTACTAAGTGAATTGTTAAGTGCTGTTTTACACTTGTTTA
>NZ_JBHUQN010000014.1:0-36371 GCF_042674385.1 Paenibacillus sp. NPDC056933
TGTAGCTCAACTGGTAGAGCAACTGACTTGTAATCAGTAGGTTGGGGGTTCAAGTCCTCTCGCCGGCACCATGTAATCCTGGAGGATTAGCGAAGCGGCCAAACGCATCAGACTGTAAATCTGCTCCCGTACGGGTTCGGTGGTTCGAATCCATCATCCTCCACCAGTTATATGAGTCATTAGCTCAGTTGGTAGAGCACCTGACTTTTAATCAGGGTGTCGAAGGTTCGAGCCCTTCATGACTCACCATTATATGCGCGTGTGGCGGAATTGGCAGACGCACTAGACTTAGGATCTAGCGTCTTTGACGTGGGGGTTCAAGTCCCTCCACGCGCATCCTTTATAAGCGGACGTGGCTCAGCGGTAGAGCATCGCCTTGCCAAGGCGAGGGTCGCGGGTTCGATTCCCGTCGTCCGCTCCAATATTTTGCGCCCTTAGCTCAGCTGGATAGAGCGTTTGACTACGAATCAAAAGGCCGGGAGTTCGAATCTCTCAGGGCGCGCCATTATAACTTCATATGCCGGCGTGGCGGAATGGCAGACGCGCTCGACTCAAAATCGAGTGGGAAACCGTGGAGGTTCGAGTCCTCTCGCCGGTATAGATAACGGGATGTAGCTCAGCTTGGTAGAGCACCTGGTTTGGGACCAGGGGGTCGCATGTTCAAATCGTGTCATCCCGATCTTTATATGCGGGTGTAGTTCAATGGTAGAACTTTAGCCTTCCAAGCTAATAGCGTGGGTTCGATTCCCATCACCCGCTTTATAGAAACGCAAAAAAGAGATGGTTGCTGCCATCTCTTTTTTGCGTTCTTTGACATTTTTACGAGTCTCCGGATATTCACCTTCAATGTTTAAAACGTAATCGAAACATCGCTGGAACAGCAGTGAGTATTATAAAGTACGATGTGGATATGCCAGGTCTGATTTTTTTAATTTTAAAACGCTTACAAAAATATCTTGCCTAATCCTTCCGCCTGTAATACTATATCAATTAAGCGCTTAACCTTTAGGGGTAAAGCGCTTAAACTTAGCTAGATTAAGCGCTTTACCCGTAAAGGAAAGGGAGATGTTCAATCCATGACAACAATTAGACTGACGATGGCTCAGGCACTGCTCCGATACCTTGATCAGCAATATATTTCGGTTGATGGGGTGGAAACCAAGTTTGTGAAGGGTGTCATCGGCATTTTTGGACACGGCAACGTAACTGGTATTGGAGAGGCACTGGAGCGCAGCCCGGGAAGTCTGACGTATATGCAAGGCAAAAATGAACAGGGCATGGTTCATACAGCAGCGGCCTATGCCAAGCAGAAGAACCGCAGACAGATATATGCATGTACCACATCCATTGGTCCCGGTGCACTGAACATGATTACCGCAGCGGCAACAGCAACGGTCAATCGTATTCCTGTTTTATTGCTTCCAGGTGATAACTTTGCCACGCGTGAGCCAGATCCCGTTTTGCAACAACTGGAGGTCAGCGGGGACTATACCATTTCAGCCACTGATCCGTTTAAGGCGGTCAGCAAATACTGGGATCGTATCGTGCGTCCCGAACAGCTGATGATCGCTGCCACGCAGGCAATGCGTGTGCTGACGGACCCGGCAGAGACAGGCGCAGTAACGCTGGCGCTGCCGCAGGATGTGCAGGCAGAGGCGTACGATTACCCTGAATCGTTCTTCGCCCGTAAGGTGCATTACCTGGACCGTCGCCCCCCGGTTCAGGCGGCTATTGAACGGGCAACGCAGCAGATTGCCCGGGGCAGAAAGCCGCTGATCATTGCAGGCGGCGGTGTGTTGTATGCCGAGGCATCTATGCAGCTGGCTGAATTCGCCGAGGCATTTGGCATTCCGGTTGCCGAGACGCAGGCTGGCAAGAGTGCTTTGCCGTGGAGCCACCCACTTAATGTGGGGGCCATCGGCGTTACCGGCTCCCTGGCTGCCAATAGGCTCGCCAGGGAAGCGGATGTAGTGATCGGCGTCGGAACCCGGTTTTCGGATTTTACGACGGCGTCCCGGTCTGCTTTTCAACATCCTGAAGCGACTTTCATCAATATAAACTTGAACGGCATGGATGCCGCCAAACTGGGTGGTGAGGCGATTCTGGCGGATGCAAGGGAAGGTTTGCAAGCTTTGCAAATCGCTTTACAGGAACGGCAATATCGCAGCGGTTACGGAACATCCGAGATCGCCGAACTGCGGGATGAATGGAACACCGAAGTGGATCGGCTCTATGGGCTACAACATGAGTCGGGGCTGGCACAGACCACCGCGGTCGGTATAGTGAACCGGACCATTGACCCTTCTTCCGTCATTGTGTGCGCAGCAGGAAGTTTGCCTGGA
The DNA here is from genome assembly GCF_042674385.1 of Paenibacillus sp. NPDC056933. Taxonomy (NCBI): domain Bacteria; kingdom Bacillati; phylum Bacillota; class Bacilli; order Caryophanales; family Paenibacillaceae; genus Paenibacillus; species Paenibacillus sp. NPDC056933. The sequence continues at coordinate 2,343 of NZ_JBHUQN010000014.1, forward strand.
GATTTACACCGTCTGTGGCGTGCGGCTGCACCGAAAACATACCACATGGAGTACGGCTTTTCCTGTATGGGCTATGAGGTGAGCGGGGCATTCGGGGCGGCTCTCGCTGAGCCGGATCGTGAAGTCTATGCCATGGTTGGTGATGGCAGTTACCTAATGCTGCATTCTGAACTGGTGACGAGCTTGCAGGAACAGAAGAAAATGACCATTTTGCTATTCAACAACAATGGATTTCAATGCATTCACAATCTGCAGCGGGAGCACGGAAGTGACGGGTTCGGCAATGAGTTTCGCTATCGGGAATCGGAGAGTGGAAGACTTACCGGGGATTACATGCCTATGGATTTTGCGGCACATGCCCGCAGCCTGGGAGCCAAAGCCTACAAGGCAGAGACGACAGAACAGTTGGAACAAGCGATCAGGGATGCACGGAATGAGACTGTGACTACACTGATCGAAATTCCGGTTGTGCCTGGAACCAATGCAGGCGGATATGAGTCGTGGTGGAACGTGGGCGTACCAGAAGTATCCACCGAGGAAAAGGTGGTAACTGCTCATCACGCAATGCAGATAAATCGAGGAAAAGCCAAGCTCGTTTAATTGCCCATTTTGTATAAATTCAAGGCGTTTTTCAGTAAGCAAGATATAGATCGGAATATTTCTATTCGTCTAGGTTGTATGGATTATGTTGCTTCTTCCTGTAAACGTCCTTGTACCAGAAGAGAGTTAAGACGAATGATCCAAAATGCAAAGTACTAAACTCAGCACACTGCACTGAATGATGCGAAATGTTGAACCACAAAAGGAGACGTGGAGCCATGAACAAGCTGCCATTTCAGCTCGGGATTCATCCGATCAACTGGGTCGGAGAGGATGTAAAGGAGCATGGTGATGCAACAACATGTGAACAGATTCTCGATGATATTCAACGCCTCGGACTAACCGGTACGGAGATGGGACGTAAATATCCCACCAATTCAGACTTATTACGGGAGGAACTAGGCAAGCGGAACATACGCCTCGTTTCCCAGTGGAAATCAGTATTGTTCTCCGACCCGGCGTATCGACAGTCTGAGCTGGACAGCTACCGAAGACATGCTGAATTTCTGCAATCGATGGGCAGTACGGTGATTAGCACCGCAGAAGTAGGGGGGTCCCTGCATTTTGATCCAAGGCGGACACCGCATGAAAAAGAAGTGCTGAGACTCAACAAATCCGAATGGGAAATTCTTGCTGATGGATTGAACGAAGCAGGAGCGATTGCCCGTGAACACGGGTTGAAGCTGACATATCATCATCACGGTGGCACGGTAGTCGAGCAGCCGGAGGAAATCGATAAACTGATGGAGCTGACTGACCCATCGCTTGTTTATTTGCTCTATGACACAGGCCATGCCTACTACGGTGGAGCCGACCCGCTAACGCTCTTGCGAAAACATTATGACCGGATTGCCTATATCCACCTCAAGGATATCCGTCCACAAGTTCTGGACGAAGCGCGAGCTGAACAGTCCGATTTTGTTGGCTGCATTCGTAGAGGGGTATTCACGGTCCCTGGAGATGGCTGTATTGATTTTGCACCGATTCTGCAGGAACTAATTACCCGGGGGTATGATGGCTGGGCAATGCTTGAAGGGGAGCAGGACCCGGCGATTCACAATCCGTATGAGTATGCGCGGCGATCCTTGCAATATATGGAGTCCTTGAACCCATAGAGTGGATAAAGGCATGGCAGTCCGTAGAGGAATATACTTTACGACGAGAAATTCTGATCCAAGTTTGCGTGAATGATTTAGTGGACGAGTGAGTGAATGATTTATTTATTATAAGAATGAATTAATGTTCTATCATTTATTTATTTATTTATGACTTGCTGATACCACATGATTTTCCATTTCACATTTCATGATCTAACAACATAACTGAGACGAAACCTGAATGTTAAAATTCGCAGCTCTAAATAAAATATCCATATGAACATGCGATATCCCATCACAGAAAGGGGTTCAAATGCTATGACCTACGTATCCTTTCCTGATTCCAGGAAGATGGATTTCACCGCAATCGGCCGTCTGTGCATCGACTTGAATGCCAATGAGATCAATCGCCCGATGGAAGAGACGATGACGTTTACAAAATATGTAGGCGGTTCTCCGGCCAATATCACGATCGGCATGTCCAGGCTCGGCATGGAGACTGCTTTTATCGGCAAAATCGCGAATGACCAGATGGGCAGATTCATTAACAGCTATCTGGAGCGGAACGGGATCGATACGTCAAATGTGGTAACGGACGATACCGGAGCAGTGACAGGGCTTGCTTTTACCGAGATCAAAAGCCCAACCGACTGCAGCATCCTAATGTACCGGGATAATGTGGCTGATCTATTATTGCAGGCCCGAGAGGTAGAGGAGCAGTTAATTGCCGATTCCAAAGTGCTGTTGATCTCAGGCACAGCCCTTGCCCAGAGTCCATCGCGAGAAGCGGTATTCCAGGCCCTGACGTATGCGAAAAAGCATGGCACAATCATTGTATTTGATCTGGACTATCGTCCCTACACATGGGCATCTGACGAAGAAACAGCTGTCTATTATAACCTCGCAGCTGAGAAGTGCGATATCATCCTGGGCACACGTGAAGAGTTCGACATGATGGAGACGTTTGACCACAATCCAGACCATAGCGATCAGGTGACCGCGCAAAAATGGTTCGATTTCTCAGCTCAAATTGTTGTCATTAAACATGGCAAGGAAGGCTCCATAGCCTATACAGGTGAAGGGTTATCTCATCAAGCGGACAGCTACCCTGCGCGTGTTGTGAAGACGTTTGGGGCGGGTGATTCTTACGCGGCGGGATTTCTATACGGGTTGATGCAAGGGTGGACGATTGAACGCAGCATGGCGTTTGGCAGTGGGGCCGCAAGTATCGTTATTTCCAGCCATAGCTGCTCGGATGCGATGCCGACAGTGGAACAGGTGAATGACTATATTGAACGCTGCAATCGCGGCGAAATTACGGCGTCTTGAAGCGTATTGAAATAATTAAATCACTTAGAAAACGTAAAATATAATTGGATTACTTGGAGTAGTTTAGAGTAACACACATATGAGCGAGGGGAGACAGGGCTATGGGAAAAGGGATATCGAAAGCGTCAGCAACAGCGACAATGGTTCAAAACTGGATCGGGGGTGCCTGGGTGACCCCGGCGGCAACCCGTACAGAGCCGGTTGTGAATCCGGCTACAGAAGAGGTCATTGCATACGTACCGCTGTCTGAACAGGCGGACGTGGATTTGGCCGTCCAGACGGCACGGGAGGCGTTCCCGTCCTGGAGCGGTACACCGGTTCCCCGACGCGCGCGCATTTTGTTCCGTTACCAGCAGCTGCTGGTAGAACATTGGGAAGAGCTGGCTCGGCTGGTTACGCTGGAGAACGGCAAGAGCTATGCCGAAGCCTACGGCGAGGTTTTACGCGGCATTGAATGTGTCGAGTTCGCGGCAGGCGCCCCGAACCTCATGATGGGCAAACAGCTGCCCGACATCGCCACAGGACTGGAGTCGGGCATGTACCGGTACCCGATCGGTGTGATTGGGGGGATCACCCCCTTCAACTTCCCGATGATGGTACCGTGCTGGATGTTCCCGCTGGCGATTGCGTGCGGCAACACCTTTGTCCTGAAGCCGTCCGAGCGTACGCCACTGCTGGCAGGCCGACTGGCCGAGCTGTTCAAGGAAGCGGGGCTCCCGGACGGCGTGCTGAACATCGTTCACGGTGCACATGACGTCGTGAACGGGCTGCTTGAACACAAGGATGTTCAAGCGATCTCTTTTGTCGGCTCCCAGCCTGTCGCCGAATACGTCTACACCACTGCATCCGCGCATGGCAAAAGGGTACAGGCGCTTGCAGGTGCCAAAAACCACTCGATCGTTATGCCAGACGCTGATCTCGACCTGACGGTGAAGGAAATTACCAGTGCGGCCTTCGGCTCAGCCGGAGAACGCTGTATGGCCTGCTCGGTTGTCGTCGCTGTGGGCGATGTGGCTGATACATTGGTACAAAAACTGGTGGAAGCAGCGGATCGCATTACCATTGGTAATGGCATGGATGAAGGGGTATTCCTCGGTCCTGTCATCCGTGGTCCGCATAAAGAACGCACACTCAGCTACATTGAATCCGGAGAAAAGGAAGGCGCTACCTTGATCCGGGATGGACGTAAGGATGAAGCGACAGGAAAGTCCGGTTATTTCGTTGGGCCAACGGTATTCGATGAGGTACAGAGCAGCATGAAAATCTGGCAAGACGAGATTTTTGCTCCAGTGCTCTCCATTGCTAGAGTTGCTACGCTGGAGGAAGCTGTGGAGTTGGCGAACCGTTCCGACTTTGCCAATGGGGCATGCCTGTTCACCCGCAGTGGAGCAAGCATGCGCCAATTCCGTGAAACGATTGATGCGGGCATGTTGGGCATTAACCTGGGCGTACCAGCGCCAATGGCGTTCTTCCCTTTTTCCGGCTGGAAGAAATCCTTCTACGGTGATCTGCATGCTAATGGCACGGACGGTGTTGAATTCTATACTCGCAAAAAGATGGTCACTGCCCGCTGGTAACAACCAGGGCATCATTGGGGGCTAAGGGGAACGCCCAGCCCATATGGACGCAATAGGGAGGATAACGGAATGGGCAAGGATAAAGTGAGAATTGGCATCATCGGCGCTGGACGTATTGGCAAAATTCATGCGGACAATCTTCTGCGCAACCCGCATGCCGAGATTGTTGGCATCAGTGATTTATTTGCAGGGCCCGAGCTGGAGGAATGGGCTTCCAGTCGTGGCATTCCGGTGGTAACGACAGACAGCACCCAGTTGATTGCTATGCCAAATGTGGATGCAGTGCTGATCTGTTCTTCAACAGATACGCATGTACCACTGATTGAACAGGCAGCCCAGGCAGGCAAACACATTTTTTGCGAGAAACCGGTCAGTATGGACCTTCTTCAGACGGAGGCAGCCGTTGCAGCCGTGGAGAAGGCGGGGGTGAAGCTGCAAATTGGATTTAACCGCCGCTTCGATCACAACTTCAAACGGGTACGTGCACATGTTCAGGATGGAACGATTGGTGATCCTCACATTATCAAAATCACTTCTCGTGACCCGAGCCCGCCGCCGGCGGAGTATATTCGGGTGTCTGGCGGGATCTTCATGGATATGATGATCCACGATTTCGATATGGCCCGGTATTTATCCGGGAGTGAGGTGGAGGAAGTCTATGCACAGGGCAATGTGCTGATTCATCCTGTATTTGCGGAACACGGCGATGTGGATACGGCCATTGTGACCATGAGTTTTGAAAATGGAGCAATCGGCGTTATTGATAACAGCCGCCAGGCGGTATATGGGTACGATCAACGTGTCGAGGTATTTGGCTCGTTGGGCAGCGCTGCAGCTGCAAATGATCATCCAAATACGGCAGAAGTCAGTACATCAGCCGGGCTGATGCGCGACAAGCCGCTACACTTTTTCCTGGAACGATACAACGAAGCGTATGTGCAGGAGACAGCTCTTTTCATCGACGCGATCCGGAACGATACACCTGTCATTGTGAACGGAAATGATGCGGTTCAGGCAGAGCGTATTGCGCTTGCCGCACGCATGTCCATGGAACAAGGCAGACCTGTGAAGCTGCGGGAAATCCAGGGAATATCGATGGGATCGCAGAAGGTTGCTCCGTAATTGTCAGGTAATTTGATATAGACATGATTTTCTTGCATATGAGGTTCTTCTCTTTAATTGAATACCGACTTGGTATGAGTGGTTACAGAAAGGAGTGGGTAGCAACATGTCAGAACGTATCGTGAAACCAGCGGTGAGCCCTGATGGAGATGGCACGGTTTTAACCGTAACACCGGAGTCTGCGGGCTGGGATTATGTTGGGTATCAGGTCATACAACTTGCGGAAGGACAGAGGTTAACTCGTGAGAGCGGGGACCGGGAACTCTGTATTGTGCTTCTGAGCGGTTTGGCTAATGTAAGTACTCGTGAACAAAAATGGGAGAATATTGGAAAAAGAATGAGCATCTTCGAGAAAATCCCTCCATATTCGGTTTATGTATCAAGTTCAGATCAGGTGGAGTGCACGGCTCTTACTGCATTGGAGATTGCCATATGTTCGGCACCGGGAAAAGGCACGTACCCAGCTCGTCTGATTACCCCGGAAGACGTGGGCGTTGAGACGCGTGGTTACGGTAACCTGGAACGACAGATTCACAACATTTTACCGGAACAAAAAGAAGCTGACAGTCTGCTCGTCGTTGAGGTGTTCACGCCAGATGGGCATTGGTCGAGCTATCCTCCTCATAAACATGACCGGGACGCCTTGCCTGACGAATCCTTGCTGGAGGAAACGTATTATTTCCGAGTTCAACCAGAGCAGGGGTTTGCGATTCAACGAATCTACACGGATGATCGATCTGTGGATGAGACGCTTGCAGTGAACAATGGTGAAGTCGTGCTTGTCCCGTTCGGATACCATCCGGTAGGCGCCCCTCCGGGATACGAGGTTTATTATCTGAATGTGATGGCAGGGCCAACCCGGACATGGAAGTTCCACAACGACCCGGATCATGATTGGCTGATGAATAAAAAGTAGTATTGATACATGGCATACACTTAGGTTGTATCCAACAAGCGAGCTGGGTTATCCGATTCCATTATCCGTTATCCAGTAAGCTATCCAGGCCTGGTTCACCATTTGCCTCGGCTTCAAGTTGCGTATGCGGAATTCCCCCTGCATAATGAGAAGAAAACGATTACCTATATATAAGGGAATTTATATATAGCACAAATGGGGAAATAACAATGAAAGCAACCATATATGATATAGCCCGCGAGGCGGGGGTATCGATTGCAACCGTCTCACAGGTCATTAACGGCAAAGGGAAAATTAGTGAGAAGCGGCGCGCCGAGATTATGGAGATCATGGAGCGTCTTCACTATCAGCCGAGTGCGATCGCAGCTGCACTTACAGGTAAACAGACGTATACGCTCGGACTGCTCGTGCCCGATATTTCCAATCCATACTTTGCTGAGCTGGCCAGAGCAGTTGAGGATCGTAGTCGGCAGTTGGGCTACAGCGTCGTCATTTGCAGCACGGATAACAAGGACGAGCGGGTAGAGCGGTATCTGAACCTGCTTCAGCAAAAAAGGGTCGATGGCATGATGATCGGTACAGGTATCGATAATGCCGAGATTCTCTCTCCACTTCTGCAGCAGTCGATACCTGTTGCACTGATCGCCCGTCATATGCCGTCATTGTCTGTGCATACCGTTGCGATTGATGACAGGCTTGGCGGCTCCTTGGCAGCAGAGCATCTGCTTGAATTGGGTCATACTCGTGTAGCCGTGCTGTCGGAGCCATCCAAAGTCAGCAGCAGTAAGGAGCGCGTTCGCGGATTCCGCGAAGCATTGGAGAGGGCAGGTCTTTCTCTTGGAGCTGATCAGGTGAGAGAGTCATCTGCCGATCTGGATTCAGCCAAAAAAGAGGCCCTCGTGTTTCTCACGGAACAGAATCGAGCCACAGGCCTTTTCTGCTGTAACGACATGCAGGCGATTGGTGCGCTCCAGGCTGCCAAAGAGCTCGGCCTGCGTGTGCCTGAAGATGTATCGATCATCGGATTTGATAATACAATTCTGGCTTCGGTAACCAGTCCACCTCTGACGACGGTCGCCCAACCAATTGAGGATCTGGGGCGTCGTGCCGTTGATTTATTAATTGATGAGTTAAAAGATGAAAGCAAACCACCGCAGAGAGTTGTTCTGAAGCCTGAGCTGGTCGTTAGAGATTCGACGGGGAATGTATCGAATCAATATTAAAAAACAGCAGTTCCGTAATCGGATATCCTCAAACGATCCCGGAAAAGTTGGAAAAGTCACCTCAGAACAAGCATTTAAATATCTACAACGATGTAGCTTATAAAACAAGAGGTTGTTCCGTAAGTCATGAACATGACGGGGGACACCCATTGCTGTTGTTATTTTAGTCTATTCAAACAAGCCGCGTGCCTCTACGGAGGAACACGGCTTGTTTGAATTAAACCTTGGATGCTACCCATTTCACATATCTGTATTCGCATGCCAAGCTCGCTCGTTGGTGCGTTCCACTTCGTCAGTTAGCAAGCAAGAGGCAGAGCTTGAAACGAAGGGGATTCCCAGGGAATCTCGACACGTAGTGCCAGATTATTAACATTATTTTTTATTGATCTAGAACAATTTTTGGATAAGATGGTATACTTGGTTAAAATCATTAATTTCCTAATTAACCTGATAACGAGAGGAGATTTAAATGAAAAAAAGAACTAAAATCATTCTTGGTACACTCATTGTAATCGTCATTGCAGCTATTGCCATACCCATGTATATTTCCAGGCAACACACCACCTTTCGGGCTGAGGTCATGGATCATATGGGCATGCTGGATACACTGGATCGTCTGGTGATTAGAAAAATAGCGATCAACGGCCCATACAATGAAGATGAAGTAACCATTACAGATCCTCAAGAGATTAAAGATATGTTGAAACTGGCGAAGGATCTTGAACTTAGGAGAGTACAGGAGATAGATCCTTCTGAGTGGGCTCCCTATTACTATGAATGGGAACTCTTGCTTAAGAAAGAAGATCGATTTACAGAAGGGTTTGGCATTACGTTCTATAACGAACATGCGGTCTCCATCTATAGCGGATACAAAACGAGAGACCAGCATGAACATTATGAAATAACCAATGAGTTTAATTTAAATGAAATGGAACGGCTGTTTACCAATTTGAAGGAGGGGAAGGAATGACAGAGTACCAATTGCGTCCGATTGAAGAACAGGATATCCCTTTTCTGTGGGAGATGTTGTATGCATCCCTGTTCAACCGGGAGGGCGAGGAACCTTTTGAACCTGAGATCATACATAGTCCCGGCATGTCCAAGTACGTTGAAGACTGGGGAAGAGAAGGGGATTTTGGATTTATCGCTGTAGATTCCCAGGGGAGGCGTATGGGATCAGTGACATTGCGGTTCTATAATGATCAAAATGCGGGATACGGATATGTCAATGCGGCTACGCCCGAGATGGGCATGGCAGTGGTCGAGACAGCGCGTGGAAAAGGAATTGGAACTCGCCTTATTCAGGCTGCGTTGGAAGAAGCTCAAAAGAGGGGTATTAATGCCGTATCGCTCAGTGTTGACCCGGATAACGAAGCCATTCGGCTATATCAGCGTTTCGGATTTGTTGAACAAGGCATGTGTGATACATCCGTAACGATGGTGTGTGCGATAAACTCATGATTCTATCGCACACAGGATGATCCTGAACTAAAGTGTGAATGAGGCTGCCTTATAAACTTCATCATACGTTTTCCCAATGGAACTCAGTCTGATACTGTGATTCCTTGGAATCCGTTCAGCTGCATTTTGGCAATCGCACCGCTACTTCTACACTCGCATGTTTTATGCCCCGCTGTACCAGCAGCTTTTGGTAGCGGGCTAGAATCCAATCTTCAGGCTGCTGCCTTCCGTAGCTATTCCTTCCGAACGGGTGATAGGCAGCTTTTGTTCTGCTGAGAAGCCGAGCGTCTCCCCGTCATGCAGTGTTACATCATTTTCAATCACATATGTCGTAGTCATGTACATCATCTCAAATACTTCACTTAACGGCTCTGCAGAATGATTGATTTCCATTTCATCTTTACCAAAATTTCGCAATCCGTAAGTATAGGCCGAAGCGCCCTCAGGACCCTGAAATAATCCGATAAAAATCCAGAGCGATACAGGTAACTCCTGATCCTTGAGTCCACGACTGATGTCTACATACTTTCTTGCTTCTACCACGAGTGGTGCCATATATATAGCCAGCGCATGATCAAGCTGCAACAAGGCGCTGGCTGTTTGGGTGAACAAAATATGTGCCTGGATGGCGTCGGTTGCGTTCAATACAGAGACAATAATCTGGGATTGATGCCTGGAGGTGACTTGCTCGGCATCCCGCCATAGCACATTCAATTTGGCATTCTCTTCTACTTCGCGATCAGGAACAGGTGCATTGATATGTGCACATACCACTTGCATTCCATCCACTTCGAAAAAAAGGTTGCCCTCCTCCGGACGTTCATCAATTTCAATATCCCACTCGTTTTTCATATTGCTGATGAAGTGATCGAAATTACAATCGTCGCGCTCCAGCAGGACAAACCCAACGATGGTTTCGCTATAGGGAGCAATATTTACTGTTCCTCCTGCAGGCGGTTGTTCCTTCTTGCGACGCCGAAGCTTGTCAAACAGTCCCATGAAACGTACTCCTTTCCAGACCAATCATAATGATCAAGGCATAACCTACTGCCTTTATAACCTTACCATACCACACTGACGCATGTAATGATCCAGCATGGTATGGACCGGCAGAACGATCAGAGGAAAAGAACCAGAAGCAACGCAATAACCGCAGGCAGACCTTGTTTGATGAGGATCGAACGTGTAGCGGTTACACCTCCATAGAGGGCCGCGATGATGACGCATGCCAGGAAGAAAATCTGGATGTGCTGTCCAACAGAGGTATCCGGATAAATAAGCCCCCAGATTAAACCTGCGGCCAAAAATCCGTTGTACAGACCTTGGTTGGCTGCCAAAGATTTGGTTGACTGCGCAAATTCAGGAGTAAGGTTGAACGTTTTCATCGTGCGTGGGCGAGTCCACAAAAACATCTCCATCACCATGATGTAGATATGCTCGATGGCTACAAGAGCTACAAAAATGATACTGATCAAAAGAAACACCTTGCTTTCCTATATGTCATTTATTTACTGATCTAATTCAGTATATAGGTTTGCGAAGTGAACTGAAAGTGCAAAATTAATTTTGCGCAAATTAATTGTGTAGTTGATAAAAAGAGTATAACGTCATTTAATTATTTTTGTTGCCTAAATATAAACATTATTATATATTGTCTATAAATAAACAAACAAATTTTATTTGTTTGGGTGAATTAGAGGAGGAGTTTTAATTGTTTCGTAATCGTTATGTGCGGACGATTGTTGTTTCGCGTATTCTGTTGCAGCTGGGAATATGGATACGTAATTTTGCTATACTGCTGTTTGTTACAGATATGACGAGCAATGACCCGCAGGCAGTATCGTTGATTTCAGTAGTGGAGTATGCACCCATCTTTATATTTGGGATTATCGGAGGAACCTTTGCGGATCGTTGGAGACCCAAACGGACGATGGTTTGGTGTGATGTGTTGTCTTCATTGTCAGCGGTAGTTGTGCTGATCACGTTAATCTATGGTCCGTGGTATTCCGTGTTGCTGGGGACGCTGATATCGGCTGTATTTTCCCAATTCTCTCAGCCCTCGGCGATGAAGCTGTTCAAGCAGCATGTACCGGGCGAGGAGCTACAGGGGGTTATGGCTATGTTCCAGACGATGGTTGCCGTATTTATGGTCGTTGGACCGATGATTGGTACCATTATCTATCAGAATTATGGAATTGAGGTGTCATTGGCTATCACGGCGGGGATGTTTCTGCTCTCCGGGTGGGTTCTTTCCCGGTTACCCAAGGATGGCGTTGAATCCGTATCTTGCCAGAGGACTTCTTTTCGCAGTGAACTGGCTGAAGGTTTCCGTTATGTATATGGCAATATAGCATTACGGACGTTGGTTATGACCTTCGCTGTAACTGGTCTAGCTTCGGGACTGATCCAGCCATTAATGCTATTTGTTGCTATAGATAATTTGGGGCAGGACAAAACTTTTCTGCAATGGTTGCTCATGGTTAATGGGGTGGCCATGTTGGTAGGGGGAGCGTTCATCATGAGTGCTGCCAAAAAACTTCAGCCACAGGTCATGCTCGCCCTTGGACTGTTTGTCAGCGCGCTTGGGACGGTGATCATGGGCTGGTCTGAGAATGTCGTGATTACCATGGTGACTCAACTGATTACTGGATTCTTCTATCCATGGATCCATGTAGGAATTCAGATGATGATTATGACCAATACGAAGGGTGCATTTATTGGACGTGTAGGAGGCGCTGTTACTCCGGTGTTTATGGGCATGACGGTCATTGCCATGTCTATTGCAGGTTACATGATGCATCACTTTTCATTGTTAACGGTATTTACAGTAAGTGGTGTACTCTTTCTGGCGGGCGCGTTAATTTTGGGGCCGTTGTTGCCGAAGCGGAGAAAGGTGGAGAGTGTCGCGGGATGATTCCCGCTTAATGTTGGAACTATTCCATTCGTCCTGCTGGCGGATCATCCATTCACATTTGTTACACGAGCAGTACCTTATATCGATATTGAGCTGCTGGAATTCCGGGTGATCGGCGTTACGGTCTTACGGTGTACGAACAGGATGGTTTACGTAAAAAGTTCGTGCCAGCCGCCCGCAAGAAACGCGGAATCGTCTGTTCAGTTGAGCGTGAAGGCGTAATCCGTACCGGTGATGCCATCGAAGTTATCCGCCTGTCCTGAACCATCAGGACAGGCTTTTTTTAACGTAATCTTCAGGTGTGCTGCCGATGATGGATTTGAAATCTTTGATAAAGTGTGACTGATCATGATATCCAAGATCCTGGGACAGCTTAACCAGATTGCAATTCATGCCCAGTTCCATCAGTTCGGCAGCATTTTGCAACCTGTAGAGCTTGATCACCATTTTGGGGCTGATACCTACATACTGATTGAACAGGCGCTGGAGCTTTCTTGTGTGCATATTCCAAGAGGCGGATAAGTCATCCACTCGCAGCATTTCCCGTTGCTGCTCAATCTGCAGCACAATTTGGCTGACCAGAATGGCCTGCTCATCGTAAGGAGGGAGGTGTTTACATAGAAGCTGATCCATATAGCTGACTTTGTCCAAGTCACTTCCGTCTCCGAGCAGCCGTTCTTCGAGTAGTGGAGCATCCACATCAAGCACACCGGAGACATCCAAAGGATTGCCAGACAATGTGGTAACGGGAGTGCGAATGAACGGATAGAATCCCCCGGGCTTAAACTTCACCCCAAATACGCTTCCTTTCCCCTGGACGAGATAGGAGAATTTCTGTCCAGATGGACCGAAGAAAAAGGTGTTTCCCCGCTCTACTACCAGATTGACACATGGATTTGGAACCACATGCTGAGGGTAGGGATCAGTCCCGTTGAGGTCCCAAGAGACAATCCAGAAATGTTTGACCAAAGGACTCAGTGCTTCGGAAGGGGCGTAGCGTGTCAGTCGATATCTTTTGTCGTCCTCATCCAGATTCAGAACTCCCATACGGGGCCTCGTATTATAATCTGCGCGTTTCATGATGTCGATTCCTCCAGGTACCTCGTCAATTCTGCTTCGTCGCGAACCATACACAATTTATGTTGGTGAGGCCGCAAAAACGTCATGATTAGCGCTTTTTCCTTGCGATCATGCTGATAGCTCCATTTGTACATTCGCCCAAGCATGCTGAAAGTCTGTCTGTAATTTCCTTGCTCCAGTCCGAGCTTCTGTACTGTAAAACGTTTGAGAATGCGCACATTTCTTTTCCACACGGGTGTATTCAAATAGACGATAAGATCGGCCTGTTCGAAACTTCTTGCCACCCATTGATAGTGAACTCCTTCAATAATCCACTGATTGGATTGCACAGCTTTTTGCAGAAGGGTGTCCCGCATCTCCGGGCTATTACGAACATCCTGTCCTTGAGGTACACGGTGCCACACCATGTTGTCGAGCTCATAATAAGGAAGATCTAGCCTCGCGGATAAATGGCGGGCCAGTGTAGACTTGCCGCTGCCGACTGAGCCGATAATATGTATTTTGTTTGGCCTGAGTTTGGTCTTGGTTTCTTCTCTGATCATTCCATAACCAGTCCCCTTTGTTAATTACCTTTGCTCCCTGAACAGCAGCGCCCGAACAGCGAAACGTGGTAAAATGAGTTGTCTGCGCCATCTGGAAGGTTGGCTGAGCAGTCGGTAGAGCCATTCCAAGTTAAGCTTCTGCCATATCGCAGGTGCTCGTTTGGTTTTGCCGGCCAGAATATCAAGGCTTCCCCCGACTCCAATGGCTATACGAGCGTTTAATTGATGGCGGTATTTGTTGATCCAGTGTTCGGCGTTTGGCGCACCAAGGGCCACGATAAGAAAATCGGGTCGCGCTTCGTGAATCTCTTCTACAATTCTATGCTCCTCATCCATTGTGAAAAATCCATGTTGTCTGCCACAAACAACGACTCCCGGATAGTTTTGTGCAATAACCTCGACAGCACGCTTACTGACACTTTCTTCTGCCCCCAGCATATAAAAGGACCATTGCTTCCGGTTTCCTTCCTCCAACAAATGAAAAAGGAGATCACAACCTGTTACCCGTTCGGTCAATTGTCCACCCCGTAAGCGGGATACCATAACAATGCCTGCGCCGTCAGCGGTAATAAGCCCTGCCTGATCCAGGACCGAACGAAGCGCCTGATCCTTCTGGCAGGACATGACGATTTCCGGATTGCCAGTGATGACATGGAACAGTTCGGATTGTCTCTGATGGACTACATCACCAAGGATCGCAACCGTCTGGTCCATCGTTATGTTGGGAAAAGGGATACCCATAATATCTGTTGTCTGGTTCATATCTCGGTTCCTTTCGAGCGCGATCTATTCGTTTCCTACCTGTGTCTATTTCCTGTTATTTCATTCCATTTGAGTATATCTGATCTCCTAGCATTGCACTATAAAAAAACGGAATGTTTTCGTTGTCTTCGCTTACTGACACAACTAATAGAAGAAGATTTTCGGGTTGAACATTAAATCACCTCTGTTTCCTTACACCTTTTCTTACATATTTTTCGACTAGCCTGCCCATTAGGACTCGCCATATACTGTTATGCTTCCAGTTTCGCTGTAGTGATCATGAAGATTCACCTTTTAAAAAACAAAAAGCCGCTAAAACTAATAGCGGCTTAAAAGGAACAAGTTCTTTACTCCTACATATTTAATCGAAGGTGATTGTTTCAATAGCTCCTGCAGGGAATGAACCATATGCAGCTTCCCGAACGTCTACGCTATCTCCAGGTTGAAATGTAACTACTTGTTGTGGAACGAATTTGATCCATTCTTCACCATTCTTTGAATACTCAATAGCTGACGTTGAAGCAGAAAGGGTATTCCCTCCTTTAAAAATGTTCACTTTAGATTTAAAAGTGAAACTTTTGGCTGGGGCTGCTGGGAGGTATTGTCCTCCTTTTTCACGAAGCAGAATGGTCAGATCCCCTGGAAACTGAGGAGGGTTGTTTTCATCATATGTTGTCCACGTCTCTCCATTATCTGATGAGTATTCCATGGCTGATGAAATGTAATTTGTATCAAAAGTATTACTTACATCATTTATGCCGGCATACATCACAACATTATCTACAAAAGAGACAGTCTTTGCTTTACCCGCAGGCACTTGATTTACTGGATCAGCCTGAACGCGTACCTGTACAAAAACGCGACCTGGGAAGATGGGAGGATTCTCTTCATCATATTTATGCCAGTTTGTTCCTCCATCCACAGAGAACTCCATAGTTGAATCTGCTCCAATTAATATATTTTTTGCGTCATCATTATCGATGGATGGTTGTTCAGGCGCAGCTGGTAATGTATCTTTTAATGTGATATAAATTGGGGCAGTTTCTGTACCATCTTGAAGTAAGGCACGGACTAACAGTTGGGTGGCCCCTTCAGGAATCGATGTTCCTTCAGCAATCGTATATCGGTTGGATCCATCCTTATCCACTCGATTAATGGAAGCAATCTCTCTACCTTGACTTCCCCAGATAATTTCATAAGAACTCACTTTGTCCTCATTTACACCAGGTGTCCAAACTACGTCTCCTCCAATAAGTCCTACTCTTGTGTCAGTATCTGAAAAATTCAGTGTAGTTGGAGCAGAGGATACAACTTCGTATGCTAGATCATAATAGCTGCGAATTTGAGCAATGCTAGTAAACTCCCCTTGTGGCAATTGTTCTCTGTATTCTAAAATGATTTGGCCAATCTCAATTCTAGAAGCTGCGTTCAAATTATTGAATGCAGTTACATCAATATTTAATGCTGATGCATAACGCTTGATATATGACTCCATTAAGGAAGCACTTTGCGCACTATTCAGGGAACGAATAGCAGTGGCTTCATTGGTGCTTGGTGCAGGATATTGTTGATTAACGGCTTCTACAATTTCTTTAACATCGCTGTAGGTTGTGTACTTCCCGGCTTGTTCTGCGAGAGCCTTCTGATAATACTGAGCATTAAACTCAATCAGGCCTAATTCTTGTTTTAACGGAGAAGGGTATGCTTCAAGAAGGTGCATAACCTCTTCAGCCTGGGTTGGATCAACAATGCTTCCTATTTCGATAGCGAGCTGTTTGGTAATAAGATTCACGACTTCCGGACCTGTATAAGTCCCAAACCCACCAAACCCATGAGCAGTAGGTGTACCGTTAGAGCTTGTAAATTTAATAGACAGAGCATTTTTTACATAGGTCCAGTCTAGTCTGTAGGAAGTTCCATCTCCCAGTGTGACTGGATCAAAGTTTAAATTAAGGATAGGCATATCCGGAATAGTTAAATCCCACTCTATCGAATTAATTTCAATAAAACCATAACCATAGTTTCTGAGATGCCCGCCTTCTACAATAGCAGATGGATCGGTCACACTAGTAATGGGTGGTGTAAGCACACCAGTGAACTGAATCCTAATTTGTTCAAGGTTTTTCTTTTTAAATGGCAAGATATCCTCACTATTAGGCAAGTAATTGCTTACCGACATGATATAGCTAGGTTTAGTTTCTTCACCTGTATCGCTATTTTTGAAAACGGCCCAAATACCATATGCTTTTGATTGCTCTAAGCCTTCAATTTTAAAGGTTGTTAATTGGTTAGCTGTTGCTTGTACAACGCCGTTTGCAAATGGTACATCTTCAGTAAGTGTTCCATTCTTTATTTGCTCTGCAGTAGGGCGTACATTATCATCTAACCGAACGGCCATATAATAGATCGTCCCCGTTTGGTTTACGGTGACTAGGCCATCAGCGGATGTTTCCATTCGGTTCTGATAACTAGTTCCTTCAATAAAAGGATATCCTGTTGAAGGTATTGGGTTTGTAGGCGTTGTTGGATTTGTTCCAGGGTTAGACGGGCTTGTCCCCCCTGAACTGCCTCCATTTGCTCCACTATTAGAGGAACCTCCTCCCCCGGTGACCGGTGGTGTATAGCTTGGATTCGGTGTCCCGTTAATTGTTGCAATTTGTGATTTAACTTTATCGTAATTCAAAATCGCTTGTTCTGGTGAGACACCTTCTGGAAGTACAATTTTTTGGACAATTACATTCGCCGGAAGAGATACTTTTGCTGAACGTTCGTTAACGGTGACCGTACCAATCACTTTGGCGTTTTGAACGTTGATCGCTCCGGAACCCTGGATGGTCATAGAATCAATATGACCTGTCCCGGATATTGTTATTTCTTTATCACCGGCGTTAACTTCAAGATTACGAATATGTGCATATAAAGAAGCGTTCTGTACTCCTTGACCTATACTCACAGTTTCATAGGTTATGGAGTTATCTCCCCATAACCCTGAGAGCTTGGATTCGATCTGTACTTCTTTAACTACTGTCTTGTTTAAAGACTCAACACGGACATCTTCTTTGGCAATTCTCATATTTTGAAGATTCGATTGGTCAAAGACAACGGTGTTATCGTCTCCACCATTTACATATGTAGTCCCTAATACAGATACTTGTTCCGCGTAGAAATCGTTATTCACTTCAGATGATATTTCCAAGTTCCCTTTTATAGAGATATTCTTAATTGTTATATAATCTGCAGCAACAGTCAGGTCTTTTTCAACAGAGATTTTACCCCCGTCGAGTACAAGGTTTCCTGAAAATTCAGGTTTTCCTGAGACTGCAGCCTTACCTGGAGTTACAAGCTTCAATTCAAGTACTTGTGTAATAACGCCATTTTGAGCTTTAAATTGAATGCCTGCGTTTTGTAGAACAGGTTCATTCTTGGATGTGAATAATGCCTTCAAATTATCTGCTACTTGATAGGTCTTATCTCCAATAATCACATTTTCATCATTAATTTTCTGTATGAACTGAAGATTACTCACACTGTTTTGTGAATCCAGTCGAATTAAAATAGCTGCTAATTCTTGACGAAGCACATACTGTTTAGGATAGAAGTTACCATTACTACCTGTCATTAAGCCGGAAGATACAACAGAATTAACTGATTGTTTAGCCCATGTAGAGATGTTTTTTTCGTCTTTTAGATTACTTAGCTGGCGCTCTTCTTCTTTAGAATCTATATCTTTATTTTGAGTAATACGGGTTAAAATAGTTGCTAATTCTTCCCTTGTCACAGAGTCCTTTGGACGGAAGTAACCATTGTTGTCTCCCAGCATCCATCCATGATTATGTACTGCATCAATAGCTTGTGCACTCCATGTTTCATTTGGAACATCAGAGAACGTTGTGGAGCTAATTTCCTGTACAGGTAGTTGCATTAATTTAGTGATGGCCATTGCAATTTCTTGTCGTGACACTTCCTGAAGTGGATAAAACATACCCTGCTGATCTCCGCTAAGCAATCCTTTTTCTTGTGCTTCTTGAATAAAGGATTGAGCCCATGAGGATGCCTTGCTCAGGTCTTTGAATGAGGTGGTACTGGACTCTGCAAAAGCACTTGAACTGCTTAATGTGAGTGCAATCGTTGCAGCAGCAGCGATACCAAATTTTTTGGGATAAATCAATGAAAATCCTCCTTAAAAATAAGACTATTTACTCATTAATGGTTAAATAATACATCTAAAGTCCTGTTAATCATAATACGAAAAATACTTTCTCACAATATTATTTTTGTTGAATGCTTCCGCTTGTCGCGTTTTTACAATACGGGGTTTGGGGTATAACGATAGGATAGTGTTGCAAACAAATGTCAGCTATACCTTCAATACAACACCTAAAGGGAGTGAGTTCATGGATTTAAAATATGAGTTCTATATTAATGCGGAACGAGAAGATGTGTGGAATGCCCTGATTTCTCCGGATGGAACCCGCAGCAGCTTTTTTGGCAGCGAACTTCGTTCCAATTTTCAACCGGGTCAGCCTTTCGCCTATGTAGGGCCTGGGAATGACGGTGCAGAGACGGTCCATGTATACGGTGATATCCTAGAATTCGAACCTTTATCTATGTTAAGTTACCTTGAACATCCTGGACCTTCCTATCATGCCAATCACAGCGAGCTTCAGTCTCGAGTGGTATTCAAGCTGGAAACGGTGGGGGAATGTACGAAGTTGACATTGATTAATGATCAATTTACGGACAACCATCCATCTATCGCGAACGCACAGAGCAGCTGGTGGATGATATTGAGCAGTATCAAGACTTGGGCGGAGACAGGAAAAACGCTGAATTTCGGCTGGTAAAGCATCTAATTTTTGAATCAAGAGAAAATAAATATAACATCATAACCACATGAACAAGCGCTGATCCGGCGCTTATTTGTGTTCGTTTCATAAATAAATGAGAGTCCTCTACAATTAATGTCTGATTATGTCGAAATATATAGAAATGACTTTAGAGGAGAAATGGAGATGTTTCGTAAAAGCACCCCAAAGATGAAGCCAGCCCCTACAGGCTCGCTTCAACAATTATTGGAATACAGTCGTAAACTGGTTGAAGACGCAGAGCAAGGGATATATACCAGTCCACTTGAATCGACCGATGATTTGCAGGAAGTTGGTGAAATTGCACATAACATTAATAAAGCCGTACATATTCTGAAGCAGCAAAATGAAGCAGCTGAAATGCGCCTCAATATGTTGAATCAGGCATTGAACTTCGGACTATGGGAATCCGAAATTGTTGCAGGAGATCCTCTGGATGGCAATAATATCATTGCTTTTTCCAAAGAATTTCGCCAGATGTTGGGATTCAGTAATACGAAGGATTACCCCGATGTTTTTGCTAGCTGGGCCAAATCAATCTATCCTGATGACAGAACACAGCTGATGCAGGAGATTACGAAAAACGTTAATGAATCTGAAAAGGCCGCATACAACGTAACAAGTCGAATGATAACGAAAAGTGGGGAAGTACGCTGGTTTCGTTGTCTTGGACAAGTTATCAGAAATGATAATGGGGTTCCGATTAAACTCTTGGGAATCATGTTTGATATCCATGACGAGAAGAGCAAATCCGATGAACTGGAAGCACTCGTTACCCGTTATGATCTGGTAATCGTGCATTGGTGGAAGCGCCGTGGGATATGACCGTTGTTGCCGGAGATGTGGTTAATCCGAATAATGAATTCTGGTGGTCTCCGCAGTTCCGCCGGGAACTTGGGTTTACAGATGAGAAGGACTTTCCAAATGTATTTAGCAGTTGGAGCAGCCGTCTTCACCCGGAGGACCATGACCGGACCATCAATGAATTTGCCAAACACATGAATGATTACAGTGGACGAACACCGTATGATCTGGATTACCGTCTTCAGCGTAAAAATGGGGAGTATCGCTGGTATCATGCAGGCGGTGAGACGGTGCGGGATAGTAACGGAGTACCACTCCGTGTAGCGGGAACCATCCGTGATGTGACACATGAGAAGAATAAGGAACAGATCGTTGAAGCGATGAATCAAAAAACGAAACTTTTATCCGAATCCATCGGTGAGATGGTGCGTGGAATCAACTCGATTACAGATCAGGCTCAGGAACTGGTTACTGCGCAAGAGTTATCGGCGGATGCAGCCATCCAGGTGAAGAGCAGTGCGGATGATACCAAAAACATTACAGCGTTTATTCGGGAAATTGCCAGCCAAACCAATCTGCTGGGTCTAAATGCAGCGATCGAAGCAGCCAGAGCTGGCGAACTTGGCCTTGGTTTTGGTGTTGTTGCCGGAGAGGTGCGGAAGTTGGCAGACCATAGCTCGCAGGCTACCGTCAATATCGAAGATAGCATGCAGGCAATGAAAACGTTCATTGATCAGATTCTGGATCATATTGGAAACATGTCTACACTGACGCAGAATCAGGCGGCCCTAACACAGCAGGTAAACGCCTCGATGGATGAGATCAATATGATGGCACAGGATCTGGTAAACTATTCACGGAATATGTAATACGTAAAAAATCCACCGAGACGTAGTTCTGCTCTCGGTGGATTTTTGTATGTTCAACTATATCCGAACTTCCATAAGTTGAATTTATACTTGTTGAACTTTGATCAAGTTGGTGTTACCGGATTGACCAATCGGTACGCCAGCGGACAAGACGATGATGTCCCCTTTTTCGATATAACCGGTTTTGATGGCATTGCGTGTAGCGGACTCGAACATTTCATCGGTTGTTGTTACCTTGTCGCCCATGACCGGAATGACACCGGAAAGCAGACAGATTTTTGCGAGTACTTCTTCATGCTGTGTAACCGCGATGATCGGTGCTTTTGGACGATATTTGGAGATCATGCGCGCCGTGAATCCACTTTCAGTAGAAGTGATGATCGCTTTGGCATTCAGGACGAGCGAAGAGCTTACTGCTCCCTGACTGATGACTTCGGTGATGTCAGCTACTTGTTGAGCAGACTTTTGGTTGAATTGTTCTTTGTAATCAATCATCGTTTCTGCACGGCGGGCAACAGCGGCCATCGTGCGAACGGATTGTACCGGATACTTACCGGCTGCGGATTCACCGGATAACATAACAACGTCTGCGCCTTGAAGAACAGCGTTAGCTACGTCACTAACTTCGGAACGGGTTGGACGCGGATTCACTTGCATGGATTCCAGCATGTGCGTTGCAACGATAACCGGTTTACCTGCACGGTTACATTTATCGATCATTTCTTTTTGCATCATCGGTACGTCTTCAATCGGTACTTCAACCCCAAGGTCTCCACGAGCTACCATGATACCGTCAGATGCTTCAATGATATCGTCCAGGTTGGTCATGCCTTCCTGGTTTTCGATTTTGGAGATGATTTGTACATGTTCTACGCCGCGTTCTTTCAGGATACTGCGAATTTCACGAATATCGTCGCCTTTACGAACAAAGGAAGCAGCGATAATTTCGACATCGTTTTCGATGCCGAATCCGATGTGCATCACGTCACGTTCCGTTACACCAGGCAATGTCGTCTTAATTCCTGGCAAGTTAACCCCTTTACGTGGTTTCAGAATGCCGCCGCTGATGATTTTACAGTGAATATCTGATCCTTTAACAGACAGTACAGTCAGATCCACCAGGCCATCATCGATGAGGATGCGATCTCCAGGTTTCACAACGAGGTTTAATTCCGGATAGTTTACCGAGATACGCTCAGCGTCACCGAGAATTTCTTCAGTAGTCAGAATCAGCTCTTTACCCGCTTGCAGATGGCAGGACGCTTCTTTCAGTTTACCGATACGAACTTCCGGTCCCTTGATATCCATCATGATCGGTACGTATGTGTTCAATTCGGAAGCCGCTTTGCGGATATTGTTAATCCGTGCCACGTGATCTTCCAGCTCACCGTGAGCCATGTTCAGGCGGGCAACAGTCATCCCTTCCTGAATCATTACTTTCAACAAGTCGATTGAGTCACAAGCAGGTCCCATAGTACAAATAATTTTTGTTTTCAACATGCTATTTTCCTCCTCATATGTTTGCTTATATGTGTATTGTAGCGTTTTCTGTCGAATCAGGGTATGAACTATAGTACAATGATTAGAGTATAGTCCAATAATGAGGTGTATTATGGTCACTCCATTAGATGTGCGGCACATTAACGGTGTCGGTTGGTACGAAAAAGCAGTACAGTCACAGGCAACATGGCGGCTGAGCTTGGTTACTTATGGAAAATGTGTATATTGGGTGAACGGAGAGAAGCAGATCATGGAGAAGGGCGAGTTGCTGCTCATCCCTGCTGGCATTCCATATTACGGCAAGAGTATTCCCACTGTAACCCATACTCAAATTGTTGTTCAATTACAGGGGGATCATGCAAAAGGTTTGCCCGCGCTGGAACGCAAGGAGGTCTTGCGACATAAGCCCGCATGTTATGAACTGATTCATGAACGCATGAAAGCCATCCAGCAGCAATGGCAGGAACGTCCGTCTTATTATGTCATGATGAGCCAAGCCTTATTGATGGAAGTGCTTATTTATATAAACAGGGAACTGGATCGAGGGGTTATTCCACCGGAGAGACATGTACATGCGGAACGGATGAAGCGATACATTGAGCGGCATTACCGGCAGCGAGTTACGAAAGAAGAGCTTGGGGACGAGATCGGTAAAACACCTAATTACGCTGCTGCATTATTTAAAAGCATGACGAATCAGACGATCAGCCAATATGTTCATGATCAACGGATGAAAAGAGCGGTGTATTTGCTTACCGAGTCACAACTCTCCATCCAGGAAATTGCGGAATTTCTCGGTTACCGTGATCTGTCTTACTTTTACCGGATATTCAAGCGCTTAATGGGGAGACCCCCATCTGATTTGCTTCATGAACGTCCACCCATCGTGTGATAGCAGGTTCGTCGTGGTCTCCTTGAAAAGTTCTTACATTATAAGCATCAACACAAATTACGCAAAAAAAGAGGGCCTTGGCCCTCCTTTTTTTGATTTCATGACAGTCGAATAACTCCTGCCTTTGCAATATAAATCGTATATTAAGCATTGCTGCTTGTATTTGTAGCCGTAAGTGACTGCTTTGCTTTTTTGCTTACCAAACCTGTGCGAACCGCAAAAACATGCACAGTCCAGTAGGCAGCTTCAGCGAACAGAATTCCGCCTGCTACATCCAGCAGAGAATGCTGCTTCACAAATACCGTCGAGACAATGATCAGCCACAGCCATATTGACCAGGAGATTCGAGCCAGCGGTTTGAAGTTCAAGTGGCGATTGATGATAATGAAGAGCAGATAGCTTGTGAGACAGTGTATGCTTGGAAAACAGTTAAACGGAGCATCATTGGTATAAATGAACTGTACGAGCGTACTGCTTAGACCCGTTCCAATCTCTTCCGGACGCGGCACGAAA
The DNA here is from genome assembly GCF_042674385.1 of Paenibacillus sp. NPDC056933. Taxonomy (NCBI): domain Bacteria; kingdom Bacillati; phylum Bacillota; class Bacilli; order Caryophanales; family Paenibacillaceae; genus Paenibacillus; species Paenibacillus sp. NPDC056933. The sequence goes on from NZ_JBHUQN010000014.1 coordinate 26,409, forward strand.
GTAGGGAAGACCGCAAAAACGACGTTGGCCGCGATCACACCTACGTTATAGGTAATTAGCATACGCCAGAATAGCGATTTGTTCGTCAGACCCAAATAAAGAAATCCAAGATACAGAATCGGCATCCAGCTGACGTAAGGATAAATAAATTCTTTGATAAAAGGAATCTGTGTATCAATCCAGGCATAATTGTAGAAGACATCGCTTCCGGTGTTACTGCCCAGCAATACATAAATGGAGCCTTGAAGCGGTATACATAAAATGGCCAGCAAATGTCCCCAGCGCAGAAATAATGCTTTCATAGTATCCCCCTGATTTCATTTTCATTGCGCAGTTTGATCATAACTCTACATAATATAAGACGTCGCAGATGAGGAACATCCCTGCAGCGATTTCATTTCATTACTACTATAATGGACAGGTTAGTACTTCAGCCATACCTGATTGTAAGGTAAAAGTTGTAAGAGGAATTCTCTTTTTTGTTACTTTTATCATTTTATCCAAAAAAGGATATCTGAATATTCGTAGATATGATACAACTAAATTGTCATATCATGTTCATGTGACAACGACTAAAAATGAAATGAGGCTGGTACACTCGATGAAAACCCCGCACTCCAGGCAAAACCAATCCTTCTCCTCGCGGAGACCCGTGCTAGCGGTAGTCATAATTGAACTGCTCCTATTGTTGGCAGTATTTGCGGCAGGAGCCGTTGCAACCGTGAAGCAACTGGATTACACATCACCTGTGCTTATGTCGTTTACTCCAATTGCTCTTGTACTCATCATCTATCTAACGATGCGCCGTAAGTGGGGAGATACCGGATTCCGATCCTTAAGAGCCATCCCGGCAAGTCATGCAAAGTATTATATTCCGCTACTCCTTGTACTGGGTACTCTCGTGCTAAAAGGATTTACAGAATTAACCCCGTCCAAGGTGACTTTTTTTATCTGCTTCACGCTGCTTGTCGCCTTTGTAGAGGAAACGATCTACCGTGGACTTATTTTCAAAATATTGCTTCGCAAGAGTGCGGTTGCTGCAGTCGTCACTTCAAGTGTGTTATTTTCAATCACACATATCATGAATGCACTATCCGGTCAGAGTATGGCAGATACGATGTTGCAACTGATCTATGCATTGCTGCTTGGAGCGGTGCTTGCGCTGTTGATGTTAAAAAACGGAAATATCGTACCGCTTATTCTGCTCCATTTCATACATAATTTGATTCAATTCCTTGGCAATGACCGGCAAGATGCCGGAACGCTTCCTTACGATCTCTTCATATTGGCTGTGTTGGTTGTTCATTGCGTATGGTTAATGTTGAGTGCTCGAACGAAGTCATTTTCTTCAATGAGCAGTAAAGCCGGCAGTTCAGTGCTTCGTTAAACGAGCTCGGACCTCTCTACACCACAACTCTGTTTACCGCCAGCCATGGGATCGTGGTATACTTCAGTCTGGCGGCATGACAGGCTTGTTCATGATCGTAAGCCCGTTCATCCGTACAATGAATAGATAAATAGGTGATATGGTGGAAAAGACAGCACAGGAAGTGGCTGAATGGATGGTACAGGAGATCAAATTCACAGGTACACTTCATCAGGAAGCTGCAATTGAATATGTGAAGGCCCATTTTGGAGAAGAATTTGTATTTGTGAATGAGAATGGAAATACTTCTTTATCAAAAGAAGTGAAGAAAGCCTTCCGCAAGTTGCACCGTGGGCAAATTGCTTGGGATCGGGATGCCTTCATGTGGGCGTGGACTTAGTTTGTATCAAGTAAATTGAGGTTTCATGTTGGTATTGGATATGCATGTCAAAAAATTTTATAGAAAATGTATAAGTTGGTTCGGATCTGCATATCCTTTCATAAGATCGCAATGAGCGGTCAGGGAACGCGAAAACCCTGTTTCAGTGGGGGGAATAACATGTATTTCCAAAGCTGTTTGAAAAGAAAATACAAAGATTTGCTTTTTGGTGAAAACGGAGTTATAATAAAAACAAGTTGTAGAGAGTGGAAAACCTAATTCACATATTGTAAAGGGCGATCACTTATAGGTTATGACTGGTACCTTTTTCAATGTGTGAATTTTTATTTGCTTGCTGCAAAGAACAAAGGAACATGTTAATCTTTATTTGGAGGTGTAATTCACATGCAAAACGGAACAGTAAAATGGTTCAACGCTGATAAAGGCTTCGGTTTCATCGAAGTTGAAGGCGGAGAAGATGTATTCGTACACTTCAGCGCTATTACAGGCGAAGGCTTCAAAACGCTGGACGAAGGTCAACGCGTGCAATTTAAAATTGTACAAGGAAACCGTGGTCCTCAAGCAGAAGAAGTTGTAAAACTGTAATTAAAGCATAGCTGCCTTTAACATGTTATAATGGTAAAGGCAGCTTCTTTTTTTTGAGCAGTTATAAATGTAAGTCGGCCCAATAGTTGTCGAGACAGAAGTCCAGGCGGGACAAAACTTCCGCTAAGTAGTGGCTTTTGTGAAATAACGTCGGTTTAGATGTTTTTCCATAACAAAGGGGGTAGAAGTCATGTATAATCGCAAAAAACCGTTGGAAGAGATTCCACAAGCGGATGCGGCAATCTGGGAATGTACGAGTGATACGTGCAAAGGATGGATGCGGGACAATTTTGCGTTTGATAGCGTGCCTACTTGTCCGATATGTGCTTCTGAGATGGTTAGCACGACCAGGATGCTGCCATTGCTTGAAAATTCGAATAGCAATCTGAAAACGATGCCTAAAGGAAATCGGATTTAACATAGCTTACCCGCCTCTAACGAGGTGTTTTTTTTTAAGTTGAACCTGACATCTTGCATAAAGGTAAGGGTATTAAATATGAAGTTCCGGCATTCGTTTTTGGCGAATGCCTTTTTTTATATCTTTTTTTTCAACTATGCCGAATAATGAGATGGAAATACACCCGTTTTATTATGTGTTTATTAGAATCCGGGGTTTGTAGAATAGAAATGAGGTGTTAGGCTGAGGCGGAGGGAAGCATCTATAGGGTTATCTAACCTGCAACAGTGGCTGAAGAAGAAACCTTAGGCTGTGCTAAAGAATACAAAGAACCTTCTCGCATGAAGCGAGAAGGTTCTTTGTTCTGTCTGGAGAGTTTAGATAAACAGGAATGGCAGCAGAAACAGCGTTGCTACCAGAGCCAGTTCGATTCCTGCTCCATAGCCGTAACCCCTACCGTATCCTCCATAACCATATGGACCGTAGGCCGAAGATTTAACTTTCTTTGTTGCAACTGCATTTTTCTTGCTGCTTTTTACAAGCTGCTGTTTAGATTTGACTGAACACAGCCGTGGTCCTTGGAAACATCCGTTCAAATAAATTTTGCCATCACGACATTGACCAAGCGTACCATACATATGCCTACCGTCGTTCATAACGAGACAAACGGAACGTCCAACGTGTGGAGAAACCGTTTCTTCACATATGGGATTAATTCTGTACATGTAAATCCTCCTCATTAGGTGCGGTTGCCGCTTGAAATCAACGGTTTGTATATCATAGTAAAGAGAGGACGAATTGGTATGGACGAGTACCCGGAATTTATATAGGGAGGAGCCGTTTTTCAGTCTGCTCCATACACTGGAGGGAGTGAAAGGGAGGGGATGTCATGGATTATCATGATTTGCTGGCCCGGCTTGGGGAGGGGAGTGCCCATCCGGGAGGGTTCACGGCGACGATGCAGCTGCTGGATAAGCTGTCTCTGCCTGCGCAAAGTAAGGTGTTAGAGGTGGGATGTGGTACAGGGAGGACGGCTTGTTATCTGGCTCGAAACGGTTATCGGGTAACTGCGGTTGATCTTAACCGACAGATGTTGGAGAAAGCGGTGCGACGTGCCCGGCGAGAACGTCTGGATATTCGTTTTATTCAGGCGGATGTGAAATCCTTGCCTTTTCCGGATCATTATTTTGATGTGATATTTGTCGAGTCTGTTACGATCTTCACTCATTGGCGCAGCGCACTTGCGGAATATAGAAGGGTTTTGAAGCCGGGAGGTCTCTTCATTGATCGAGAAATGATATTGTCTGGAAGGAAGACAGAAATGATGAGCCGGAGGCTCAAACAATTTTATGGAATAAAGACACTCGCCACCACGACCACATGGAAAAGACGTCTTAAACAGAGCGGATTCACTTCGGTATTGATAAAAGAAAAATCACGCTCTATGGAAATGTGGGGGACAGATCATGATCCTCATCGAGAGATGGACGTAACTCTGTTTGAGGATGAACAAGTACAGCGTATGAGCCGCACAAATGATCGTTTGCTTCTGAGATACCGCAAAAGACTGGGCTATGCTGTCTTTGAAGCGAGAACGCCAATGGATAACGATCGTAAACAGAACGTATAGGATTATCTGTTGGCGGAGAGGTCGCTCCAATAACGGATGTGAAAACGTTAGCTGATTCAAAACGGGCATGGAAAAAGGCACCCCGCTCTTAAAGTGGAGGTGCCTTTTTCCATGTTCTTAGGCTTGAAGTCCTGTTCAGTCAGTTATAAAGAAACGTTCACTCAAGACTGGGGATGAGCCCATTAAAGCATATCGTTGTCAATGATGCGCCAGTGGTGCTTCAGCAGTGCCTCCAGCTGCAGTTTATCCTTTGCCCGAAAAGCGCTAACGATTTGACGATGCTCTTCATTTACTTCATTGAGCACACCAGATAGCTTCGGCTTGTTGTCGCTAACATAAGACTGTCGTATAAAGCTGTTTTTCAAGGTGTTTAACATCTCGATGACAGTGGCGTTGCCGCAGCGCTGGATGTACAGGTTATGAAATTGATATTGATTTTTACTGTAAGCAGCCAGATCAAGCTGGGTAATATCTTCATCCATCCGTGCGACAAGGGTTTCCATCTCCAGGAGTTCAGACGGTTTGAGTTGATCTGCCGCGAGTGTGGCGGCGAGTGCTTCGAGCGCCCCGATCGCCTGGGAGAACTCGAGTTTTTTGCTAGCATCAAAAGGAGTGACGATAAATCCCCTGCGTGGGATGTATTGCAGAAGATTGTCAGAAGCGAGTTGGAATAAGGCTTCCCTAGTAGGCGTACGACTAATGTCCAACTTTTTGCAAATCTCCGCTTCATTAATCTTCTGATTGGGAAGTAATGTCCCGTCCTGAATTTTCTGCGCGATATAATCGTAAACGTGATCTTTCAAGGATCGGTATTTGGGTGCTTCCATACCGAATCCCCCCTTCTGTATATTGTGGTGATTGGATGTATGAGGGCGTGAGTCCCTTAATGGTGCGCCGTTCGGGAGTTTCAAGTTTTTATCATCTTAACACCGAGGGGGGAGTTGAGCAAGCAAACTTAATGATCCGAGCGGTGTCAGATATATGTGATGTAAATAACTTTTTATGGAATATCATCTTGTAAATTTGTTAAATATATTGCCACACCAGAGAATGTTTGTTAGTATTACTTACATAAAAGTCCATATATTGTCTTGTGTATATTGTATACAAAATTTACGTCTTTATCATTCCAAAATAGAACAGGGGTATGCCGTGTGAAAAGAGTGCTTTTGCCAGCGATGCTGTTGTTAATGGTGATGGTTATGTCTGCTTGCGGACAGGAACAAACGACGGGTACCGGATTGGAACCTTCTCCATCTACGGAAAATGGCGCCGCAGAGAAGAAAGTGATCGTGCTTGGCACCAGTGCAGATTACGCACCTTATGAATTTCACAAAAGCATTGATGGCAAAGACACTATTGTAGGTTTTGACATTGAGATTGCAAAGGCGATTGCTGCGGATATGGGAGTTGAGCTGAAGATTGAGGACATGGATTTTGACGGCTTGCTTATGGCGCTCAGCACGGACAAAGTTGATTTTGTGATATCAGGCTTAACACCTACGGAAGAGCGAAAGAAGAACGTCGATTTTACGGATATTTACTATTATGCAGAACAGGCTGTGCTCGTTAGAGCGGATGAAGACGACGCGCTGACCTCACTGGATAATTTGTCGGGCAAACAGGTAGGTGTACAGAAAAGCTCCATTCAGGAAGGGATTGCTCAGGACATTCAAGGAGCCAAACTTACTTCTCTTGCCAAAATCCCCGAATTGATTCTTGAATTGCAGACTGGACGGGTAGATGCACTTATTCTGGAAAAACCGGTTGCACAGCAGTATGTAAAGAACCAGGAGGGACTGGTTGTTGCCAACGTGAAGATTGAACAGGCGGAGGATGAAGGTGGGTCGGCAATCGCTGTTAAAAAAGGCAATCAGGAGCTCGTGGATCAGATCAACAGTACGCTGGCGAAGCTCAAAACGGGTGGGGACATCGAACGCTTCGTCGTCGAAGCTAATGAGATGTTAGGCGAATAAACCAGACGCGAGTGAGGGGTATGCCGTGAATTTAGATTTCTCCTTTCTATCGGAACATTGGCAGGATTATGCGCGCAGCGCGTGGGTAACGTTGGAGCTTTCCTTCTTTGGGGTGCTGTTTGGTACATTGCTGGGAGTTGTAGTGGCGCTGCTGCGAATATCGCGAGCATGGCCTATCAAATTCATAGCATCAACGTATATCGAACTCATTAGGGGTACGCCGATGTTGGTGCAGATTCTCATTATTCATTATGGTCTGACTGTAATTGGTGTGAACCTAACTGCGTTTATATCGGGGGTGGCCGCGCTGACTATGAACAGCTCGGCTTATATGGCAGAGGTATTCCGGGCGGGGATTCAGGCAATCGATAAAGGACAGACTGAAGCTTCACGTTCTCTCGGGATGTCTCATGGCATGACACTTCGCTACATTATACTGCCACAGGCGTTTCGGAATATGCTCCCGGCTATAGGTAATGAATTCATTATTATTATTAAAGACTCTTCGCTTGTTTCCATGATCGGGATTGCCGAAATTATTTACACGGCCAGAGCCGTTCAGGGTGTTACCTTCCAGCCGCTCGCCCCGCTCCTTGTTGCAGCTGCGATATATTTTATAATCACATTTACACTGGCTAACCTGCTTACCTGGCTGGAACGCAAGCTCTCCACATCCCGTTAATACAAATCATATGCGAGGAGAAGAAAGATTAGGTGATTGCGGAAAAAGCGAGCAGGAGTCGTAAATGGTCGTGGCGAAGCATACATTAATATTGTATTTTGTATACAATATAATAAAAGGAGGAGATGGGGGTATATGTCGGATTCGAAAATGTTAATGGATTGGTCGGAACGTTATGCTGCACCTAATTATCATCCACTCCCTATCGTCATAGAACAGGCTGAGGGAGTATGGGTTGAGGACCCGGAAGGTCGCCGTTACATGGATATGTTGAGTGCATACTCGGCATTGAATCATGGGCACAGACATCCGGCAATCATCCAGGCGCTGAAGGATCAGGCGGATCGGGTAACATTAACATCACGGGCATTTCACAGCAGTGCTGCCTCCCATTTCTATCAGAAGCTCTCGCACTTTACCGGAAAATCCAAGATTCTTGCCATGAACACGGGAGCTGAAGCTGTTGAAACAGCCGTGAAAGCAGTGCGGAGGTGGGCTTATCGTTGCAAAGGTGTTCCTGAGAATCAGGCTGAAATCATCGTATGCTCTGGTAATTTTCATGGAAGAACTCTGACGGTTACCTCTTTCTCATCTTCAGCAGAGTATAAAAAAGACTTCGGACCGTTTACCCCCGGATTCAAAATCATTCCATATGGCGACATTGAAGCGCTGAAGCAGGCGATCACACCGAACACGGCCGCTTTTCTTGTGGAACCCATACAGGGCGAGGCTGGCATTGTCATTCCGCCTGAAGGTTATCTTGCCGAAGCCTTTACGCTGTGCAAACAGCATCGGGTGCTGACTGTGGCGGATGAAATTCAGACTGGATTCGGACGAACGGGACGTCGGTTTGCCTCTGATTGGGAAGGGATTGAGCCGGATATCTGGATTATGGGTAAAGCGCTGGGCGGGGGAGTGATGCCCATCTCGGCTATTGCTGCTAATGCAGAAATACTGGATTTGTTTGAACCTGGCTCTCATGGCTCCACATTTGGGGGTAACCCACTGGCTTGTGCCGTGGCTGTCGCAGCATTGGAAGTTCTGGAGAATGAAAAGCTTGCGGAGCGCTCGGAGCGTCTGGGGAATTATTTTATGAAAAAGCTTCAGGGACTTCGCAGTTCGGCTGTGCGTGAAATTCGTGGTAGAGGATTGTTTATCGGTGTGGATCTGCATGTGCCTGCACGTTCATATTGTGAGAAATTAATGTCTGTCGGTCTGCTCTGTAAGGAAACCCATGATACAACGATTCGTTTTGCTCCGCCACTGACCATTACGGAGGCTGAGATCGATTGGGCGTTGGAACGAATTACTCAGGTGTTGGGCGACTAAATACCTTTCATTCTTTGAATACTTCATATAAGCAACGAAGGAGCTGGCCTACATGGGAATCAATGATATGGAATCTGCCGGATTGCTGAATGCTTCTAATGAAACAAGTCAATCGCTTTTGCGTCATCATGATGTTGCCATCATTAAGGTTCCTTTTGGATTAGGCGGGGCACGAGGTGGGGCCGAGTTAGGTCCGGATGAACTAATTACAGCCGGGCTGAAACGAGAAATTGCTAGCCTTGGGTTGAATGTATCAAAAGAGATACGTGTCGATTGTCCTTCAGAGTCTGTTGTTCCAATTGAACGCAATCGTGTAAAATATGTGTCCGAGGTTACCCAGGTGAGCGAGAGAGTGTGCAATGAAGTATCTGATGCGATAGCAGGAGGTGCTTTTCCACTTGTTCTGGGTGGGGATCACAGTGTAGCCATAGGTTCTCTTGCCGGGTTGTCTGCGCATTATTCCAATCTGGGTGTAATCTGGTTTGATGCCCATGCAGATTTGAATACGGAAGAACGTAGTCTGTCTGGAAATATGCATGGGATGAGTGTGGCTGCCGCTTTGGGACATTCTGCATTTAATTTGTCTCATATTCCGTATGCGGGGCCGTTTGTTGATCCTTCCAATCTGGTCTATATTGGCTTGCGTGATCTGGATGCATATGAGAAAGAACAGATTAGAGCGCTTGGTATCAAAAGCTTTACGATGCACGATATTGATCGGATAGGTATACAGCAAGTTGTTGAACAAGCGCTGGCTGTAGTGGGAGAAGGGACGGATGGTATTCATATTAGCTTTGATATGGATTGTCTTGACCCGCGTGAGGCTCCAGGTGTGGGGACACCGGTACCAGGGGGATTGAATTACCGTGAGGCCCATTTTGCACTAGAACTACTCGCTTCCACAAACCGCATCACGTCTATGGATTTGGTGGAGGTTAATCCGCTGTTCGATCAGAACAGGCACACGGCCCGCCTTGGTGTGGAGTTAATTGCTTCATTACTGGGCAAACGAATTTTATAGTCATCAAAAGATTGGATTATATAGACGCTAAGGTTATATAAGAGCCAGGGTCTGTCTCGCCCGTACCATTCAATCAATTTATTGGAGGTAGGTGTGACTTCCCTGGTTATGGTTATTGGTTGAGGTACTCGAGTGTTGGACGGAACTATAACTCCTAATTTGTTTATAAATACTCCATAACGAAATACGAAGTAACACTCCGTCTATCTCCGCGGCCTATACAATATCAGCAACTACTCTGTATTATAGAAGAAAGGGATTCGGAATTAATAGATAAGAATATGGATTTAAACTTTATTGAAAATAAAGCTTGCAATCGAAATTTGTACATGGTATATTCTAATTCCGGCCAAGAAAACACGAGAAACACGGTGCGGCAAGCAAAAATGAGCTTCGAAAGAAACTTAAAAAAAGAGCTTGCAAAGTTGGTTCGGATGTGATAAGATATAAAAGTTGCTGTGGCGAACAACGCGCACAACAGCGAAATAAGTTTGATCTTTGAAAACTGAACAACGAGTGAGTAATGATCTTGCTTGCAAGATCGACGCTGAGAAATCGGTATTTGTCTTCGGACGGT
>NZ_JBHUQN010000015.1:0-20126 GCF_042674385.1 Paenibacillus sp. NPDC056933
CTTGAGAATGTCTTGCATCGCCCGTCCTCACATAACATTCCCGCTTTGCTGAAGCTGATCTGTAGCTCTGGCGATACGATCGTATTTACGCCTCCAGCAATGGCCATCCCACAGTCACCACTCTGAATAGCTCTTACCGCACGGTGGATGGCGACTAGAGAACTGGAGCAGGCCGTTTCTATCGGTTCGCTCGGTCCGTGAACGTTCAGAAAGTAACTCATCCGGTTCGGACCAACAGAAGTTGCCAGTCCTGTTGCAGAATATCCTTCTATAGCAGCCTTCGCTTCCTTAATCAAACTGCTATAGCCGCTGTTCATCGTACCCACAAAAATACCGGTATTGCTTCCAGACAAGCTTTCCGCAGAGTAGCCAGCGTCCTCGATTGCTTTCCAGACATAGGTCATTAAAAGCCGCTGTTGTGGGTCCATAAGCTCTGCTTCTTTCGGCGAAATGCCAAAAAAGAGCGGATCGAATTCATCAATACCATTGATAAATCCGCCCCACTTTGCCTTTGTTTTGTTACCTTCCGTCATAGGATTTCCGTAGTACGCCTGCCAATCCCAGCGACTTGGTGGGATTTCTGAAATACAGTCCTTGCCTCCGACAAGATTTCTCCAAAATGCATCTACATCATCTGCCATCGGGAATATGCCGCTCAAACCTATAATGGCGATTGGCTCTTTTTCGGTTTTATCCTTCTGTTTAAGCGTACTATTAGTAAAGAAATTATCATTAGCACGTCCTCGTCGCTGGAACTTCACTGGCTGCTGCTTTATAGCAGCAGGAGCTGGGTTATGATCGACAGAAGAATTCCTTGTAATCTCCCTATTTGGAGTCTTTTCATCAATAGCATCAGCATATTCGTTGCACATATAACCAGCCAAACCACTCATGGTTGGGTACTCAAAGAAAATTGCAGGCGTCAGCTCGATCTTGTAATGTTCGTTCAGCTCATTAGTCAATCTCGTAAATGTGATAGAATCGAAACCATATTCCGTCAATTGGGCATGTTCATCAATTTCTTCACGCTTCACTTTTAAAATGCTGCAGACCGCTTTCTCAATAAACCCGGTTACATTTCGGAATTGAGCATCGTCTGTCTGGTATTCAGACAACACGCCTGGCACTTGAACTTCAGTGTGCACAGCTTGAAGCATCCGTTCCCTAATCTGGGATAAACGGCCCTCCATGACCATAACCTGCCCAAGACCCGTAGCGTACGCAATATACAAAGCCTGAATACCAGTCAAAGTCTGCATGGGGACGATACCCGCACTCCGTAGCATCATCTTCTCTGTTTCTGCATCAACTTGCATACCGCCATCCTGCCAAAGAGGCCAATTAATGGCCAGTGTATATCCGTGTCGAAGACCGGATGTAACCAACTGGTTTCGATATCCTGAAAACGCATCCATAAATCCGTTCGCCGAGGCGTAATCGCTTTGTCCCTGATTACCCAAACTCCCGGCTAGAGAAGAGAACAATATGAAAAAGTCAAGCCGCAGGTCCTTACTAGATCGATCGAGATTAGCCAACCCCGACACCTTCGGTGCAATTACATTCATAAACTCTTCGCTCGACTTATGGACAATATAGTTATCTCGCTTCATCCCTGCGCTGTGAATAATGCCATCAAGAGATCCGTAGCGCTCACAAATATAATGAATCAAATCATCGACCACGGGTGCATCCGTTACATCCAGCTGCCTGTACTCTACTTGAATATTAAACAATTCAAGCTCACGTAGCCATAGATCATCGGTATCCGTCTTGCTGGATCTACCAGTAAGAATCAATACAGCACCCTGTGCTGTACGCGCAATCTCTTTAGCAAAGATACGGCCCAATCCGCCCAATCCACCAGTAATGAGATATACCCCTTTTGCCTTCCAAGGAATACACGGCTCTAGCGAACCTTGGTCTACCTCCACCCAAGACTCAGTCATTCGTTTACCATATTGATATCGAATGTGGCGTGAATAAGGTAAAATTCTGTTTTCGAATAATTTATCTTTGATTACTGTCTCATCAATGGTATCCAGCTGAATGAGTTGCCCTCGTATCCGGCTATTTTCCATCTCTACTGATCTTAACATGCTAAGCAATCCAACTACCGGTGCCCCGTCATTCTGGGGTGGAACTACAATTTGTATGAGCACTCTACCTACAGGTTTACTAATGATGATTGTCTTAATTTCCTCGAAAGCCTGTAGAGCATACGCCGTAAACTTCTCATCAATTAAGAAGGATGCTGACTTTAATACGACATAACGGGTCCTCTCCAGTGGCATCTTCATGTTATTTTTAAAGGTTGCTTCCTCCATTCCGCATAGAAGGACAACATGCTCATCGTTGTCTGATTGTACAGAACGAAGCCCCGTCTCTTCTTGCCACACAGGTTGAAGCAAAACCAGGTCGTTTTTTATAGAGTCCGCCACTTCCACAACTCGAACCGAAAAACCTTTTATACGCACACAGATTTCACCCATGGTGTTATAAATGTGAATATCCATTGTCGTTTTAGTGCTCGTAGAATCATTGTTGTCGCTATAGGAGATCTTCGACCACATATTGGTGTCTCTACATGGACGAATAAGCTCAAGCTCCTCTAAACCGTAAGGCATAATACGAATGGCTCTATCGCTACCAATCATCTGGCCTGATGACAGAATAAAACCAATAGATGCTTGCAATGCAGAATCCACAACACTCGGATGCAAGGTGTATTCCTCTGCAGTTTCCGATATGGAATCAGGAAGTATTAACTCGGCCAACACTTCATCCTCGCATGCATGAAGTCTTTTAATTCCTTTGTGGGCCGGTCCATACTTAATGCCCATGTTCTCAAACAATTCATAGCATTGCTCCGCATCCAGTACGCTAACCCCGCAACGAATTAACGTCGCTTCAAGATCAAGAGGTGAATGTGTACGAATGGGCTCAATGGAAGCCCACGCACGGCAATACATGACAGGCATCTCATTTGGATCAACGGCTTCACTGTAAATTTCAATTGTCATTCCGTCGGCTTGACTGTCATTCACTCGAGTATGGACTTCTACAGAATGATTCTGGACGATAAACGGACGCTCCCATATAACGTTTCGTAAGCGAATCGACATCGGACCCTTTTCAGACAATCGCCCAGCGAAACCAGCTGCCTTCAGTGCCATTTCTAAGTAAGCAGCGCCTGGCAACATTCGCTCTCCCCCAATTACATGATGAGAAAGGAAGAATTCGTTACCACTGAATGTCGAACTGTAACGTTGTTCAAATAAATCGGATGTGTTTAAGTGGAGCAATGGATGAAGTAGCCCGGTAAAATTCTGTAATGATATTTCCTCTTTGGCTTCTCCAAATTCTTTCAACGATTCTAACTTTTTTAACCAATATCTATTCTTAAGAAAAGGATACGTAGGTAGACTAACTCGATAAGGTTGGTCTTCACTGTAAAGTAGATTCCAGTTTACCTTGGCTCCTTTCACCCAAATGTCGGCAACACGATCTAGTTGTTTATTGAGAAGCCACACCTCAAGTACTTTGATTGCCTGCGCATCACTATCGTAGATAACAACTTCATTCCGGTTTTGTTTTGTATTTCCACTGAAGATATTCGCAGCATCATGACCATTAACATATGCATCAAACTTTTGAAGAAGGTTGGTCATTGATTCAGCCTTCACTGCCAAACGGTAATCCATCGGCTCTCGACCGGTCTGTAAAGTAAATGCCACGTCTCGTAAACTTGTATACCTGTCATTCTTTAACCACTCCATAACGTGCTTTACGTACTGTTGAAGTTGCTTTTCGCTTTTGGCCGAAAGAACGACTAAAACCGGATCATTGTCATCAGAATTAGTACGGGTTTCAGCACCTTTACCCGTATATTGTTCAATAACAAAATGAGCATTTGTGCCACTGAATCCAAACGAGCTCACCCCCGCACGTAGCGGGGCCTCGTTTTTACTCTCCCATTCCTTCACTTCTGTATTGACATAGAACGGTGATTGCTTAAAATCAAAATGCTCATTGTGTTTCTCGAAGTTCAATGTCGGAACCAGTTTCCGGTGTTTCATACTAAGTAAAACCTTTTGGATACTAGCAATTCCGGCAGCAGCAGAAGTGTGGCCTATATTGCTTTTAACCGAACCAATTGCACAGTAGTTCCTTTTATCGGTTTTCTCTCCATATACGGTTGATAATGCCTCCAGCTCAATTGGATCCCCTAATTTCGTCCCAGTTCCATGCATTTCGACGTAACCGATAGTCTCTGGATCAATACTGTATTTTTCGTATATTTCTCGCTCCAGTTCCATTTGGCTATTCGCACTCGGAGCTGTGATACCATTTGTTTTGCCATCTTGGTTGAGCCCTGACCCAATAATAACACCATAAATATGATCCTTATCCGCCTCTGCATCTTTTAATCTCTTCAACACTAGTGCACCTGCACCTTCTCCAGGAACGAATCCGTTTGCAGTATTATCGAATGTCTTGCACTGCCCATCCGGTGACAACATTCCCGCACCACACATACTAATATAAGATTCTGGTGTCAAATATAGAGTGACGCCACCGACAAGGGCCATATCAATTTCGCCACTTTTCAATGCCTGACAAGCAATATGCGCGGCAACCAAAGAGGATGAGCAAGCGGTATCCACTGGAACCGCTGGCCCCTTCAAATTGAGATAATAAGGAAGTCTAGCAGCAGCTATCGCAAAACTATTTCCAGTTGTACTATTTGCACCGACCTGGTTCTGATACAACATAAGACCGTACTCATTACTCATTATTCCGAGGTACACTCCGCATTTAGACCCACTCAGCTGTTCACGAGAATAACCCGCGTCTTCAAATGCATGATACGCCTCTTGCAGGAACAATCGCTGTTGGGGATCCATATCTTCCGCTTCAGCAGGCGAAATATTAAAAAACAACGGGTCAAAACAATCGATATCATCAAGCATACCGATCCATTTGCAGTACACCTTTCCTCGCTGGGAAAGACGTGGATCATAGTAGTCTTCGACCTGCCAGCGAGAAGGAGGAATCACTCGGATAGAATTTTTGCCTTGAACAAGGTTGTCCCAATACTGGACCAAATCGGGAGCGTCCGGATATTTGCCTGACATTCCAATGATGGCAATTGCATCTTTACTGTCAGGTTTCTCCTCGCTGGTTTCAGGAAGTACCGGTGATTTCTCATTAGATGCCGTCAAACTAGCGAGTTTCATTTTTGCATCTTCCGGACTTATCTCTCCTGCCTCCAAAGCGCGTAGAACGTGCTGAATATTCATGGCAATCCCTCTCTTTTATTTACTTGGAAAGTAAGGAGCTCAACAATTGCTCTGCCTGGTCGATTGGAATGGCTTTTTGGCGAACTTTCTCAAGTACCATTTCCAATGTTAGCGGATTATGAGACGACTCCAAATTGTTGTTGGAACTCGACATTGTTCCAGAATGATCGTTACTTTTACTCAATTCAGTCATAAGATAGTCCGAAAACTCCGTAATAGTTGGGTAATCGTATATTTTAGTTGCAGTGACATTCGTCCCATACCGTTTATTGATGAGTTGAACCCATTCCACGCCCGTAATCGAATCCATTCCCATTTCGATAAAGCTCTTCTCTAGCTCAACGTCAGCTCGATTCATAAACAACGTCTCCGCTAGTAAGTCTTTCAACTCTTCCATTAGTGAACCGGATGTCATGAACATCGCTGTTACCGATTCCTGCTTATTAGTTGTAATATTCAGAACGTTCTCAATAACATCGCCTGGATCCTGTGCCCTATTTGGCAACTCTCCTGCTAAATATATGGAAAACTCACGCAGGGTCGGATAATCATAGACTTTTGTCGCCGAAATTGAGATTCCATATCGCTTATTAATAGCTTGAATCCATTCCACACCAATGATAGAGTCCATTCCCATTTCGATAAAGCTGCGGTCGTAATCAATCTCATGAAGTGACATGAAAAGAGCATCAGCCAGTGTTTGGGCAAGCTCGGCAATAAGCTGCTCTGCTGTTTGATGGACAGGCAGGACTTTTTTACGTTCCAAAATGGGTGTTAACAAGGGTTCAGGTTTGCTTTCTTCTTTAATTTCAATGGATATTACCTCAGACTGAGGAAGCGCAGACAACTCAATCCTTACTGGCTTCTGCGTTGGTGAAACATGTACTATATCCTGCAAACCGCTCAACTGGATGTAATTAGAATCCGTTTGGGTTGGCGTTACCTCTAGAATAGTTGTAGCTAATGGAGATACCTTTTCGACTGAATCCTTAGAGAAGCTGGTCTCCTCTGCTTCGTGTTTAGCATTTACCCAATACCTTTCGTTAGCGAACGGGTAGCTTGGCAGACTTATCCTGCTGGGTTTAGTTGTGTTATACAGCAGAGACCAATCAACTTGATATCCTTTAACCCACATGGATGCCAGCTTTTCACACTGATCATATTCGCGATTCGGCCAAGCAGATTCTGCAACATTAGGCGTAAATGCTTGATTCTTAGATTTAACTTGTCCGAAATGCATACCAGCCGATTGATTACCTTCAATGAACTCTTTTAGCCTAATCTCAAGATCACTTACGGAATCAACAACGAACGCAAGTCGCTCCTCCATGGATTCCCGTCCTATTTGCAAGGTGTATGCTGCGTCCAAAAGATTGTCATCTGTAATATTTTCCTCCTGGATTTGCGCCACCAGCTGACGAGAGCGTTCCTTTAGCCTGTCAACGTTCTTGGCTGAAAGCACAATTGTGACTGACCGCGCCTGTGACCCCACAGTGCTATTCGTCAAATTCGGTCGATATTCCTCAATAATAAGATGGGTGTTTGCACCACCCGCCCCAAACGAAGAAATGCCTGCAATCAGAGGAACTTCCTTATACGCTCCTCCTTGTTCTAAAACTGGTCGACACCATGGCGCACGCTCAGTTTGCAGCTTAAACGGACTGTTTCGGAAGTTAATATCTGGATTAGACTTTTCAGCATGAATCGAAGGAACCAATGTTTCATACTTCATTTGCATAATCACTTTTGTGAGCCCTGCAATTCCCGAAGCACTTTCGCAGTGACCGATATTGGACTTGACCGATCCAATGGCACAATATTGCTTTCTACCCGTCCCGTCTCCAAAAGCTTTCGAAAGTCCTGCAATCTCAATAGGATCACCCAAGGCAGTCCCTGTGCCATGTGCCTCCACATAGCTAACCATTTCAGGTTGAATCCCTGATCTTTTAAGGGCGTCGGTGATTGCTTGATGTTGTGCATTCGGGTTGGGTACGGTATAGCCGTTCGTTTTCCCACCAGAGTTAATCGAACCGCCTTTGATTACACCATAAATGTGGTCGCCATCTTCAACAGCCTTGTTCAACGGTTTCAAAATAACGGCACCGACACATTCTCCGTCCACAAAACCGTCGGCTTGTTCGCCAAACGCCTTACACCGATCAGTTGGAGAGAGCATTTTAGCTGCAGACAGCTTTATATAATGGACAGGATCAACAATAAGGTTTACCCCTCCACATATAACTACATCGCTCATTCCATTAAACAAACTATCCATGCCAAGGATTATAGCTGTCAAAGACGATGAACATGCTGTGTCAACCGCCATGCTTGGCCCATTAAAGTTTAAAGTGTAAGATACGCGATTTGCGATGGACCAGTAACTTGCCCCAGTCGGATAATTTCCGTTCATCACGCCGACAAATACGCCAACCTTGCCAGTTTCACTAAGTTTATCTGGCCTGTAACCTGCATCCTCAATACTTGCGTAAGCATTTTGGAGGAACAAACGCTCCTGGGGATCCATCTGCATCGCTTCTCTCGGAGATATATGGAAAAATTTAGGATCAAAACAATCAATATCTCGAATAAATCCGCCCCATTTTGTATACATGGATCCGCTTGTTTCCTTCTCGTCACTGAAGTAACGTTTCCAATCCCAGCGTTCTGGTGGAATCTCTGAAATACAGTTTTTACCTTCCAACAGATTTGTCCAGAACTGATGAGCGTTCCCTGCCATCGGATATTGGCCAGAAAGACCGATAATAGCAACATCACGATTAGTCGATTGTGTCCTTATCGCATCCTGTTGCTCAGTAGAAGTCTTTCTCTTAAATCTACTGGTGGGTTGATCAACATGTTTACCTGGCCCATTCATAACTGAAAGGTTTTTGTTGTTATTTCTTTCAACAGTTCTTTCTACTTTCACATTAGGCTCAGCTCCGACTAGTACTGCCATTTCTTGAGGACGATCATGAATCAAATGCTCGGCCAATGAATCAATTGTTTGATATTCGAAAAACAGTGTACTGCTCACATCGGACATTACAGTACGAAGCTTGTCAGTTAGTCGTACAATCAATATAGAATCAATCCCGTACTTCTCCATCCTCTCGGATGTATCGATACGTTCTGTTGAAAGTTTCAATGTCTCGCCCACTAGCTGCTTCAGGTAGGCTCGTGTCTTCTCGCGAAGCATCTCTTGCCCCCCTTCCCCGCTGATAGGTTCTACAGAATTCTTTGCAACCACCACACGCTTATTCAATGGAGTCTCTATAACTGAAGGAATAGAATCGTTTAGCCGTACGACACCGTCGCTCTTAGCAACAACGATCTGTTGCCCCATTTCTTCGTATTCAACCGCTGGAAAACGAATGCTGTGATAATTTTCTCCTTCCAAAGCCACCTTCCAGGACTTGGATGAAAGAGCAGGACTTCCATCGATACGTAGCCCAGGATCCTCATATAACCACCATCCCTCCAACAATCCAAAAGTAAGGTGCGTAAATAATCGGTTTCCGGCAATCTCATTGAGAAGAAGCAAACCATTTGGACGTAAGGCAGCCTTGACATTGCGTAGAGCAGAACGAATATGTCTAGTGGCATGCAACACATTTGTGGCAATAACCATGTCGTATGATCCTACATCTACCCCTTGCCCACCAATAGATAATTCCACATCCAAAATCCTACAGTTTACATAAGGCAATCGACTAGCATACTCGCGCTCCCCATGCATGAGAAAAGCCTGTGAAATATCCGTATAACAATACTCTTGTACGGAGCTCTGGTAAGGTTTTAGCATTTCAAACATTGTTGCGCTTGTTCCACCCGTCCCAGCGCCAACTTCCAAAATACGGATTCTCGCATTTGGATCATTTTGGATCCGCTTCTGAATATAGTCGACAGCAGTACGGGCAAGGAAATCGTTGAAATAATCCGCCACAGGATTATTTTTATAAATTCCTTCAATTAGCTTCATAGATGAGTTAGGAAACATCAGATCTGTAGCTTTACGGCTTCCGATTAAAATTTCAGGCAGCGCTCGCAGCATAGTTTCGGCTAATTCGACCTGTGCTCGAATCGTTGGATCATTCATCCAGATCGATTTTTGTGAATCCCACTTTTCCCAGACAGCGGCTGCGTTTGACGGTGCCTTTCCCGTGACAAGCCACTGGTTATCCATCTCGTCTGAACGACGTAAAAATCCAAGTCTCTCCAGCACATGAAGGCTCTCTTTGATCCATCGGTTATACTGCTGTTGTGTGCCAGCTCGTAATTCCATTGAATCTATTTGCACTAAAGATTTCTCGAAAATAATCATTGATTGCATTTGACACCAAAGCAATTGGCCCATAAGCTCATTCATCTGAACGACATGATTATGATTAACGGCAATCATTGCCTCACGTCTCATTATCGAATTGTCAATTACTCTTTCCTCTTCATGAGAATTGAAGAGAGCTTCTGTATGAGGATAGATGACAATACGCTCATTGGGTTTTATACCTAAAGGTGAGTAATCAGACGTTACTTTCATGTATGCGATCTGATCAATGGGAGCTTCAAGTACCTTCTCTAGTAAGTCCATTGCCTCCACTGACTCAATCGAACCAATACCCATCCGGCTCATTCGCTCCCTATACAATTCATCAGCAACAGCGCCGTGGTGTCCCCAATAACCCCAATTGATGACTTTAACCGGACATAACCAACGACTAGATAATCCTCGAGCAAAAGCATCCTTGAACGCACAACCAGCCACATAATTACTTTGGCCCGGTGTTCCCGCAAAAGCATTAATGGAAGAGAAGAATAAAACAAAATCCAACATTTCATTTTGAAATGTCTGTTCAATCTGCAGACTCACCTTGGCCTTGGCATTAAACACCGAGATGAAGTTCGACTCATCCATATTCGCAATCATTTGATCTGCCAACACGATAGCAGCATGAATAACGCCATGAATTTGCTCATGACGCTGTTTGATCCAATTATATGCTTGATGCATCTCAATGCGGTTGGCAGCATTAGCCTGAATGTAAGTTGGAGCTTGACCTAAAGTTGATAAGCGATCAATTTTTGCTTGAATAATAGCATCCTTTTCTCTACGGCCGATCCAGATGATTACAGCTTGATAGCGGTGTATCATGTATTCGCTCCACACTTCGCCGATACCGCCGGCACCGCCAATGACTACGTATACCCCACCTGATCGATACGTAGATTTAGTTGGTATGGGTAACTCAACTGGGACAAGTGCTCGACGGTACCATTCTGAATGGCGATAGCACCAAGGTAGGCCATCTTTATCTGGAGGAAGAGCTAATACCTCGCTTAATGGTGGAAATTCTTCCTGATCGGTATCGACTAAACGAATATTCCAATTCGGATATTCTTTAGCGAGAGATCCAATAAACCCATGAAGACTGGCCTGATTAGGATCTATAAGTTCACTTTCAAATATCATTTGTGCTTGAGAGGTTATAATAGTAAGTTCTATCTCCTGGCTACCATAGCCCGAACGAAGCAACGCCTGAATAAATCGGAACGCTAGAATTACCACTTCTGGGCCTTGCATATCCTCACGGAATGGAAGCTCAACTGACTCGTCGCCACTATAAGCAACCCACACGAAATGTTTAATCTCTTCGATCTTCGACAATCTGTGACTTATGATATCCAAACTCTCAGAAGGTTTTATTTCAAATGGGACAATTCCTTGAATTTGCCGGTGCCAGAGCTCCCACTTATACGCTGGTCCTACAACTAACATTGTCCGTTCAGGTTCAAATGGCAGTGTTTCTTCTGTTTCCGGTGTTACTGCTCCCCAGATTGGTCTTAATATTAACGAAGTATCCGTATCTGTCTCTTTTAAAGTTTCATTGGGGCTAACCGAAACTGATTCCTCCAGTATCCTACATGTAAGACCCTTCATTTGGATGCAGACGGTGCCATCCGCTCCACACAAGTCAATGTCAAACTTTGCGACTGAAGAAGTCGCCCCACTTCTCGGGCTGTGCTGGACAATCGCCAACATGTGCTCAGAGCAGTCTTCCCATATCACAAGCTCATCCAACGCAAACGGCATTGCTAGCGCCTTATTATTGTAAGTTACTCCCCCGGCTGCGAGGTTAAATCCGATTGTTGCTTGCCATGCCGCATCAATCAGAGCTGGGTGCATAATGAATGATCTCAACTCTTCTGCTGAAGATGGCAAAGCAAGTTCTGCCAGAACCGTCGTTTCACTGACGTTTAGATAATTAATCGCTTGATGACTTGGACCGTATTGAAGGCCAGTTTCCGTAAAAATCTGATAACACGTTTTTGCATCAAAACGTTGATTGTTTTCTAAACGGATAAGGTCGATGTCTCGCTTCGGCGCCTCGATAAGATAATTATCGCCATTGTCCACCACAAATTTCCCCTGACTATGAATTACAGGATCATCAGAGGTTTCTTCAGGACTACTATATACCACAAAGCCAATATCTCCATTATCATGTGGAGTTACACTAATGTGTAGCTCTTCTTCACTTTGATCAATTACGAACGGTCTGGTCCACGTTACATCAGCTATTTTCCAGTGGAGTAGATCATCCTCCCTCGTACCTTGGGCTAAATGCACCGCTGCTCTCGCCAGTTCCAAATAGGCGGCACCAGGCAATACAGCTCTCCCTTTTATACGATGATCCTGGAGAAAGAACTCCTGCCCAGTAAAAGTCGAACTATACCGCTGCTCCATCAAATCAGATGTATTACGATGCACCAAAGGATGTAACACATGCTTGGGAGCTTCAGGTACCGAGGAGACTCCTGTAGTTATCTGAACCCAATGACGCTCTTTTGCAAACGGATAGGTCGAGAGACTAATCCGGCGAGGCTGCCAGTCTCCATATAGTATGGTCCAGTCAATGACGAGTCCCTTCACCCAAAGCTGAAGCAGGTTGGTATACTTTCCTTTGTGCAACCAAGCTTGTACAGTATGAACCATATCCTCATCAGTCAAGACTGATAACGCATCGAAATTTGGTCTAATTTTGTTTGTGTAAAGCTCAGTAATATCAGGCTCTCCTTTTAGATAGTCGGTCAGCTTTCTCTTCAACTCGTCCACCGAGGAAGCAGTTAACGCTAAGCGTTGTTCCATGGCTTCGCGTCCAATTTGTAGCGTGTATGCCATATCCAAGAGTTGCAAATCCGTGATAGGTCGGTGTTCAATATCGCTAATAAGTCTTTGCACCATCTCATGTAGCCTGTCTTCATCTTTAGCTGATAGGACAATCAAGGCCGGGCGTCGGGAATCTGGAAGGCGGTTTTCGCGTTCGTCAGACGTAGGCATGTACTCCTGTAATATGATGTGTGCATTCGCACCGCCTGCCCCAAACGAGGAAACTCCAGCTGTTCTCGGAAGCTCGTTTCCTGCCCCTTTCCCTACCGTAGGCCGTTTCCAATCACTACTTTCCTGTTGTACGATAAACGGCGTTTCGGAAAAATCAATATTCGGATTAAGCGCCGTGGAATGTAAGGAAGGAACCAACTTTCCATGCTTGAACTGTAACAGTATTTTCGTTATTCCTGCTATACCAGCAGCACTTTCACAATGCCCGATATTCGATTTTACCGAGCCGATTGCACAGAACTGTTTATCTTGTGTACTGGAACGGAAACAGTTCGTCAGTCCCGCAATCTCGATAGGATCACCAAGTGAAGTACCTGTTCCATGTGCCTCGATATACCCTATCATCCGAGGGTCGATTCCGCCTTCTTTTAGCGCCTTTTCAATTACAGCTGATTGTGCATTCGGATTTGGAACGGTATATCCCGCTACTTTTCCTCCGTGATTAATTGCTGTTGCTTTGATTACCCCATAAATATGATCCCCATCTGCAACTGCTTTGCCTAACGGCTTTAAAAATACGGTTCCGACTCCCTCACCTGGTACATAGCCGTCACCACCCCTACCGAAGCTTTCACAGCGCCCTTTGCTAGAGATAAATTGCCCTTGCCCCAACATGATATATTTGTTGGGATGGATGGAAACATTAACACCGCCAGCAACGGCATACTCGCATTCCCCGTTTCTTAGACTTTGGACCGCAAGGTGAATTGCTGTGAGTGATGATGAGCACATTGTCCCTAACGTCATACTTGGTCCATGAAAATTGCAAAAATAGGATACCCGGTTGGCAATAGTTGCCGGATTTCCAGACAACGTTAGAGCGTTACCTCTAGCTTGTTCCTGCGCCCCGTACAATTGATACTCATCATACATAACACCGACATAAACACCGACGTTTCCGCCAAGTCCCTTTGTATGATCACCAATAGACTCCCTCGTATAACCCGCATCTTCCATGGCCGAATATACGCTTTGGAGAAATAATCTCTCTTGCGGGTCCATCATCTCCGCTTCTCGGGGTGAGATATGAAAAAACTGTGAGTCAAACTCACTAATACCTTCGATAAAGCCTCCCCACTTGCCATAAGTTTTTCCGGGCGTTGTTCTGTTTTCATCAAAAATCAGACGATGATCCCATCGATCTTGAGGAATTTCTGTAATGCAGTCGTCTCCGTTAGACAAGCGTGTCCAAAATTCGTCCAACGTTCTCGCACCCGGATAGCGGCCATCCAGTCCAATTATTGCTATATCCATATTATTGTTTGTAGACGAGGGCTGATCTGTATGCAAAGTAGACTTCACATGATCATCAACAGAGGACTCAGAGTCAGAACCCACAGTCTTTTTGCTCTCTACACTTCTTCCACCTGATTCGCCCTGCATGCTACCTGTGTGCCATCCGTTAAGCCCAAGCATCCTAAGCAGCTCATTGCGATATGATTTGACGAAATAACCTGTTATCGCTCGAAGACTTGGGTATTCGAAGAACAGCGTTTTGGGAAGTGTCCCAAAACGCTGTTCCAACTCCCCAGTAATTTGCATATACGCAATCGAATCCAATCCATATTTCTCAAAGGTGATATCCGGTTCAATTCGGTTTGCAGGCAGTTTCACGACGGAAGCGATCAACTTCCTAAATTCATGGATTGCTTTGTTTTCAAGTAATTCTCTCTCGTCTACCTGCAATACACGCTCTTCAGGACCAGATCGTGCTGATTCGTTTTTCATCATGCCCTCCTGTGCTTGTAAGCTATTGCGTATCTGCTCCGTATAACCAGATAGAACCACAACTCGACTGTTTTTTAGGCTATATGCTTGATAGAGGGCCTGTACCCCAGCTTCCGTATCAAGCGGAACCATGCCTGTTTTCCGGCTTATCTCTTTCTCCGTAGTCGCATCAATGTGCATTCCTCCTTCTTTCCAGAGCGGCCAACCGATCGACAATGTCCTACCTGCTCTTTGTCCTATCGCTACCAAACTATTCCGGTACTCAGCGTAAATATCCATAAATGCATTTGCAGCAGCATAGTCTGCCTGACCAGGATTTCCAAAAGCGCCAGCGCCAGATGAAAATAAGATAAAAAAGTCCAATTGGAATTGTTTACTTGCCTCATCCAAGTGAATCAAGCCGGATACCTTTGGAGCCATCACGGTGTGCAGCTCGTCCACACTCTTATTTATCAAATAATTGTCTTTGATTAATCCGGCGGAATGAATAATGCCGTCGAGTCTTCCAAACTCTAATTCAATGGCGTGCATTATCTCTTCTACTACTAATTTATCCGTTACATCAGCTTGTCTATATTCGCTGTGCACACCCATAATTTCCAATTCCATAAGTTGGGCTTGCTTATCAAGATCAAGTAGGGATCGTCCAACAATAATCAAAGTGGCATTCTTAACAGTTCGGGCTATCTCAGCAGCGAAAATCTTTCCCAAACCACCGGCTCCGCCAGTCAACAGATAGACCCCATCATCTTTCCATGGAAGCATACCAACGACTGATTGCTCACAGTGAATCTCTTTTAATTTGGTAATGAAACGATTACCCTCTTTGTAGCGAATATGAGCATCTCTATAAAAACGATCTGCAGCCAATCTTTCTATGATACTAGATACAGATTCACCTTTCTCCATTTCGATAATCTGACCATTAAACCGTGGATTTTCCAACTTTGCTGTCTTTAGTATGCCGTATAGTCCAGCCATCACAGTATTCTCGGCATCAATCCCTATTACCACTTGTATCATTAACTGTCGATCGGTTCGATCCGATAACATTTCTTGAATATTAGTAATCAGATGCTTCGAATAGAACAGAAAGCGTTCATCCAAACGATACCCTGGAGGATTAACCTGCAAACATTGTGCACCTCTTAGTCGAGTAGACAAGATCTCGGTAGACAACTCATCCATTTCATATAGCAGTACAAGATGAATTGTCTCTTCAGGTAACCTAGATTCTTCTTTCTTCAACTCTTGTACTTGCTGTTCTTTCCAATCAGAAACTAGCATAAGCAGTCCTGTTTGATCCATTGGTATTGAAGTGAGGCTGCTCATAGTACGTACTTGACTGATTTCGGAATGGTCAACCTGCTCTATAGCTCTCGTAGTCAGTCCCCGGAGGCTGACGCACACAGAACCGTCATTCCCTATCAAATCAATATCGAGCTTTCGCAAGGTTTCTACCACTTGACCTTCGCTCCATCGGATCCATGCTTTATTAACTTGTCGACAAGAGCTATATATCTCGAGGGATTCAAAAGCAAAAGGCACCTCTGTTGCTAGGAACTGTCCATCACCAACAGATAAACCGATTGATGCCTGAAGAGCAGCATCAAGCAAAGTAGGATGGAGGAAGAAGTCTTCGTTTTCCTGTATACCTCCAACTAGAGAAAGTGTAGCTAACGCTTGACGATTTCCAATTTGTACTGATTCAATTCCCCTGTAACCTGTTCCAATGACTATGCCAACCCCCTGATAAAGGTTGTAAATATACTGAGCCTCTAAAGATGAATGACTGCATACATTATGAAGAGATTGAATATCAACGAGAGGCGAAGGTTTAGCGGAAATCACCATAACACTTCCACTACAATAAACCATACGTTCCCCTTCAAGTGCAGGAGTTCCTTGGTATACTTCAAACGTAATATCGTCATCGTTCAGCAATAGACCGACATGCAGTTCAAGTTCATTACCCTCTTCAGCAACAGCTTTATTTGCCCAATGCACATGTTTGAATTGAATAATATGATTATCAGGAACAGCGGTCTCCTGCTTGACTGCAACCCTAACCATTTCAAGATAGACTACACCTGGAAGTACACGCTGCCCGTGTATCAAATGATTCGCAAGGAAAAACTCCTCACCCGTAAAAACCGACGTATAGCGAATCTCACCAAATTGGGAAGTGTTATGTTGCAGCAATGGGTGAATATAAGCATTGGTAAGATAATTCGGAATCTCAATCCCACTTTCCGATTCAACGGAAACTCCATCGGGAACCCAGTAGCGCTCCTTAGCGAATGGATATGTCGGCAAGCTTGTTCGCACAGGATGATTGCCATGATAGAAGGATAACCAATCCAACTCTGCTCCTTGGGCCCATAAGCGTGCAATTCTTGCTAATTCTTCGCCAGTCATTTCTCGAATATGCTGAGAAGTTGAACCCGATGAGATCAATTCGCCATTCTCATAGACCCTGCCGTGCCAAATACCATCCTGGCCATAATTTACTTCCCCGCTAGCAATCCAAGTTAGCTTATTCATAAGCTCACTATGGTTCCTAACGATGAACGCTACGCGTTCCTCCATCGCTACACGTCCAACTTGTAGGGTAAAGGCCAGCTCTTCCAGTGAAGGTTTAATTGAGTGAGCTTCCATTTCGCTCACTAGACCATTTCGCTTCCCACCGCGTAGATAATCTAGTAATTTGGCGGCATAGACACCCAGTCTTTCTTTATTCTTAGCTGAGAGTGGAATGAGAATGGGCTGCTCTCCCTCACTTCCAATATTCCGCTCATCTTTTCCTTGTTTCGCCGGTATGTATTCCTCCAGAATCAAATGAGCATTTGCACCGGTTGCACCAAATGAACTGATTCCTGCTCTGCGTGGATATTCTTTTTCCTCTCCCTGCTCCTTTAGGATCGGCCGTCTCCATGCTTCGGTCTTCTGCTGTACATAGAACGGAGAACGAGCGAAATCAATATGCGGATTGGGATCAGAAGAGTGCAGTGATGGAACCAGCGTTCGATGATGAAGCTGTAAAATAACCTTATGCAGCCCTCCAATCCCTGCTGCAGACTCCGCATGTCCAATGTTTGACTTCACCGAACCAATGGAACAATATTGAATATCCTCTGTGTAACGACGGAATGCCTTTTCCAGTCCTTGTATTTCGATGGGGTCCCCCAGCGAGGTACCTGTTCCATGTGCTTCGATATAGCTGATGGTCCGAGGATCGATGCCTGTTTTTTCTAAACAGGTCTCAATCATTTCTCCTTGTGCGACTGGACTTGGCACTGTTATTCCACTTACTGCTCCTACATGATTAATAACACTGCCTTTAATCACTGCGTATATATGGTCGCCGTCCTCCTCCGCCTTTTGCAACGACTTAAGTACGACCACCCCTACGCCTTCTCCAGACACATAGCCATCGCCGCCCTTCCCGAAGGTCCGGCAACGACCATCACTGGCATGCATATCTGCTAAACCATAAGATAAATATTTTCCCGGATGCAGCGACAGATTAACCCCACCTGCTAAGGCAACCTCGCATTCGCCAAGCGCTAAACTATTTAAAGCCAAATGCACGGCCGTTAGCGACGAGGAGCATACCGTATCAATGGTCATACTCGGTCCATGAAAATTGCAGAAATACGAGACGCGGTTTGCGATTGGCGCGTTATTTAAAGCAATAGGAAACTGTTTTCCCGCAGATGCTCCAACAAGTGTATAATCTTTATTCATAACACCGGCAAATACACCGACAGACCGTCGTTTAGTTTTGCCCACTGGATTGACCAGTGTATCGGGAGTATATCCTGCATCTTCCACTGCCTCCCAGCAGGTTTCTAAAAATAGACGTTCCTGCGGATCAAGAGTCTCTGCATCTCGCGGAGTAACTCGAAAGAACGAGGCATCAAAACAATCAGGATCATCAATGAACCCTCCCCATTTTGATAAAGCTTTACCGGATGGTGAACGGAATGACTCAAAATCCTCCCATTTCCACCGGTTCTTTGGAATTTCTCGGATTAAATCCTTACCTTCGGTTAAGTTGGACCAAAACTCCTCTAAGGTAGTAGATCCTGGATACCTCCCAGCCATACCGATCACTGCAATATCTTCATGAATTGATGCACGATGGTCATTCAAATCCAGGAGGTTTTTAGACCAAGCTCCTAGTCCACTTCCACTTGATAATGTTTCATCTTCAGTTTTAGATATGTTCTTCCCAAGCCCTATACCTCTTTCGAAAGCTTGAGGATACATGTCACTCAAATGATCTGCTAATTGCTTAATCGTGGTGTATTCAAACAGGAGCGTTGGAGACAGCGCAGTTCCTATACGCTCGCTGATGAGTCTAACGGCCTCCAATAAATTCTTTGAATCAAGCCCCATCTCATAGTAACCCGTATTTATGCGTATATGCTCTTCTGTTCGATGGAGTAACCCTGCCAGTAACTTCCTTAAAAATGTGATAATGTTTTTATGAATAAGAGTGTATTGGGATTCTAAGTTATCGTTGTATCCCATTTGGGGAGCATCTGTTACATCCATTTCTGACATCCTAAACTCAGATTCTTGTCCAGAAATGAAATGTTCACCCCACTTGCCCGAACTAGTATCCTCTGCTTGTCTTAGACGTTTGTTTGTGAATTTGATTAATTCACCGATTTTCTCCCCTGCCTCGTTAAAAAATTCAAGGTCCATGGATAACAGTTCTTCCTTGCGATCAACAGTATCCGCTTTAACTCTTGTTAAACAATTGCTACGTAATGGTTGAACCGCTCTGAACGATTCAAAATAAAGAGGCAGATACAAATGGTCCGCGTCCGAATTCCCTCCTGCGATTCTATGAAACCAAGCACCGGAGCCTACCGCACTAGAATCGATAAGTGCGGGGTGAAACAAGAACTGATCTGCATCTTTTCGCGCTTCCCTATCTATGGATATTTCCATCACGATTGCATTGCTTATATCAAAAATCCGTCCATTTGTCTTCATATAGCCCGTATGAACAAGTTGATGAGTACGGCATGTTTGATAGACTTGCTCCAAGTCAAGAACAGACTGGGCTGAACGAATAATATCGTCCTTATTTAGATTTGTCTCATACGTAATTACATTACTTCGATGTATTTCCGCTGTCATCAACAGTTGCTTGTTATCGCTCCATTCATCGTCGTGCTGTTGCAAGCCTTCAACTCTAATTATCCAAACGCCTTCATCAGTATCCTTGGATGTGAATTTAAGCAATATCTTTCCAGGATCGTGTTGGAATGTCATGGGCTCATATATGACTAAATGCCGCAGTTCAAGTTCTTCATATGAGAAACCTTTTTCCGCAAAACATTGATATACTATATCGATATAAGCCACTCCAGGAAATGTTTTCTTACCTAGCACTAAGTGATTGCTGATTATTGGGTTATCAGTTCGGATTATAAATTCGCTTCGCATATGAGTCACCCTCATCTTCCCGTCGTATTAGCATTGCCATCGCCCGCAGGTACAGCATCTCTTTCTTGCACCCACCAATTTCGTCGCGAATGAATCCCTTTTTTATTGGTTTCGGAATCCATCCAATGAGTACCTTCCTGCTTTTCCTGTTCAATAGGTCCGCGGGTCACATACCCAGCCACACCCGGCTCCCATGCCCCTACGATGACATGAGCGTTAGTCCCACCGTCTGCAAAACA
>NZ_JBHUQN010000016.1:0-15368 GCF_042674385.1 Paenibacillus sp. NPDC056933
ATGGCCGGGAGTACGACATTACCCACATTGTAAGTCAGCACCATATCCAGCATGGCGAGACCTTCTTCGTTGGTATGACTAAGTAGACCAGTTTGGTGGTATACCCGGCTTTTGACTTCTCCAAAGCCTGTTTCCTTCCAGCTAGGCCACTGCACACTCAACATCGGATATCGTTCTGCATGAGCTGTAGCTGCATAATCCATGTAGCCATTGGCCATCGCATAATCGCTCTGTCCCGATGCCAGTGACGGTATAATTGAAGATACCGATGAGAACAACACAAAAAACCGCAGCGGTTGCTCCTGTAGCGCCTGACACAGTATGTTGACTCCTTCCACCTTGGGCTCCAATACTCGGCGAATACCTTCGGGTTGCTTCCGAATAAATGCAGGACTATCCATATCTGTAAGCCCCGCGCTGTGAATCACTCCACCGATTGGACCCATCGTTTTAATCACCGTCTCCACACTCTCGCGAACGGCTTGCTCATCAGATAACGTTAGGGACAGCACCTGCACTTGAGCACCCAAGGCCTCTAAGTCACGGATATGCCGAATCTTCTGGCTGGTGCCACTGTCCAAATGCTCATATTCTTCCCATTGTTCCCGAGACGGAAGCCGTTCTCGTCCGGTCAGAACCAACTTCCTCACCCCATAGTGCTCAACCAAATGACGTGCACATAAGGCGCCTACTCCACGCGTGCCCCCGGTAATCCAGACGACCTGCTCGGAAGGAAATTCAAATGTTCTACTGGACTTTGCACGGAATTCCTGAAGGCTAGCCCGGTAGCGGAATCCATCCCGATAACAGACCTCCGCCTCCTCACTCTCCAGTTGAAGTTCATCACCAATTTGTTTTGCCAGTGTTTCCATATCGTCCGCCGGATCGAGGTCCATATGACGGGAGCTCACGTGACTGTATTCGCTTTGCAACATGCGATAAAGCCCGGCAGTAGCTGCACCAGCCAGACTAACCGGCCGCTTTACAACACCACACGTTTCCAGCCCCTGGGTAATACCCAGCAGGACGACACCTTCCTGCCGCTCTTCAATCACACCCTGTAACCATGGAATGATATGCAGACTTGCTTCGATCTCCTCCGCACAGCCCGTGACATCCACGACGGCAGAGTAGTCTTTCTGGTGCCGTTTCATGGTACACTTCAGCTCCAGATTGATCTCTGCTGTGCCCGGTTCGATGACCTCACTTCCAGGAAGATATCTAGACAGTTCATCAGCAAATGTTCTCGTTGCAGCAGAGGCAACGATTGCCACTGAGGAATGTGATGCTCGGCGTGATGCACCCTCTATGGGTGCCAGCTCAAACTGTTTGCCCACTAGACGCATGCTTCTTTCCTGCTGAACTTCAGTTGCCTGGGGAGAAACAGTCATTCTTGATGGCAGTGCTGATCCCTCCGCTTGACGAATTTCGCCAGATTGCGATGGAATCCCTGGTAACCAATACCGCTCTTTAGCAAAGGGATAGGTCGGTAGACTGATTCTACAAGGCTTGTGTTCACCGTATAGTAGTTCCCAATCGATGTTTAGGCCCTGTACCCACTGCTGGGCAACTTTATCTGCATCCCCGGATTTCAGCTTTCGGACATCCCCTAATGACGTAGACAGTTTTGAACCCACATCTTCTTTCTGTCCTTTTTTCTTAACTCTGAATGAATGTAACCTCTCAGACGGACATCCATCTAAAAATAGCTGCAATTCCTTCATTGCTCCCATAACTGTATCCGTCACAAATGCCAGCCTGTATTCCATCGGTTCTCTTCCGATCTGTAAGGTGTAAGCAATATCAGGTAGCATAGCGTTTCCACAGCTTTCCAACCATTGTTCCAATTGACGAGCATAGATCTGGAGTTGTTCGCTCGTTCTTGCTGACAACACAATTATCACCGGTTCATCAGGCAAATGTGTGAGATTACTCGATTCCCAGGATGGTACGTATTCTTCAATAACCAAATGAGCGTTCGTTCCACTAAAACCAAAGGAACTTACCGCCGCACGTCGTGGTAAATCCTCTACCGTCTCCCATGGTTTCAAAGTGGTATTTACATAAAAAGGTGACTTATCAATTTGAAAATGCTCATTGGATTCGTTATAGTGCAGCGAAGGAACTAAATGCTTATGCTTTATACAAAGCAATACCTTTTGAATGCCTGCTACACCAGCTGCAGCTGAAGTGTGACCGATATTGGTTTTGACTGAACCGATAGCACAATAATTCTTCTGTATTGAATTTTCTTTATACACGGTCGATAAAGCATCCAATTCGATCGGATCGCCAAGTTTGGTTCCAGTTCCGTGCATTTCTACATATCCGATACTTTTAGGATCAATCCGATATTTATCGTAAATGTTCCTTACAAGCTCCATCTGACTGTTAGCGCTAGGAGCAGTGATACCATTTGTCCTACCATCCTGGTTAATCCCGGAGCCAATGATGACTCCATAAATATGATCACCATCCGCTTCGGCATCGCTAAGTCGCTTCAGAACAAGCGCCCCGGCACCTTCCCCTGGAACAAAACCATCTGCTCGGTTATCAAACGCTTTACACTTACCTTCAATGGACAGCATACCTGCTTCACACATGCTGATATACGATTGTGGGGTTAAGTATAAGGTGACTCCTCCAGCCAGAGCCATATCAATCTCGTTGTTTAATAGTGCTTGTATAGCCAAATGAACTGAGACCAGCGAAGATGAGCATGCTGTGTCGACAGGTATTGCTGGCCCTTTCAAATTAAGAAAGTAAGACAGACGAGCTGCTGCAATAGCAGTACTGTTTCCTGTAGAACTGACGAACCCACCACCACTGAGACCTTTTGCTAATGCTAACTTCTCCTGCATAACCCCGTATTCATTATGCATTATCCCTAAATATACACCGCAGTTCATGTTGGCTAATGCATCACGGTTGTATCCTGCATCTTCGAAAGCCCTATAGCCTTCCTGTAGAAAAATTCGCTGCTGAGGATCCATCAACTCAGCTTCCAAAGGTGTTATCTGAAAGAAAAGAGGATCGAAGCAATCAATATCTTCAAGCGCTCCAAGCCACTTTGCATACATGTTCCCCTTCTCAACGGAATTTGGCGAATAATACTGCTCCACATCCCAGCGTACATCCGATATTTCCTCCACACTGTTTTTGCCTTCGGAAAGATTGTTCCAGTATATAGATACGTCCTCCGCATTTGGATATCTGCCGGACATTCCAATGATAGCAACTTTTTCCTGCCTATATTTTTTTTCTATCTCTGCTGATAACTCGGGAACCGTTGAATCCTTAGAACCGAGACCGTTTTTTAGATCGCTTAGTCTCTTCTTGGCCTCCTCCGGGTCAATTGTACGTGATTCTAGAGCGAGCATAATTTCTTGTAGATTCATTCACAATCCCTCTTTCAGGAATGTATGTTATACATCCCGGGATAATCGTAAGTAAACAGCCCATTGAAAATGGCTTTTAAGTACCAAATAGAGACATGATACGCTGCTTGACTTCCTCCTGATGAAAGGTCTTCTCATGCATAATTAGTTCCCGTTCTACAAATGTCTGAAGCTCTTCCCGTAGTTGTCTAACCAGGTGATCCTTTAAAGTTACTAAGGATACTCTCGGCTTCTCGGCCAGCTGTCGTGCTAATTCAAGCGCATGCTTGAGAACTTCATCGCGGGGAAGGACAGGAAATGGAACTCCACGCTTCTCTAGATCTGCACCACGATAATTTCCTGCATTTAATAGAAGTTCTTCCGCCAAACTAAAACCTAGTTTCTTCGGTAAAATACATGTAGCTCCCATACCAGGCGTAAAGCCATACTTCATGAAATTCGTTGTATATACGCTCTCACGACTAAGGACGATGAAATCAGAAAATAACCCCATTACGAACCCGCCACCGATGCCATGACCCTGCATAGCAGAAATGACGGGGATGGGACAGTCGAGTGCAAGACTGTATATATTACCGTCAGTGAATCTCGCCCTTCCTTCGTAAATGGCCAACAGGCCTTCCTGGGTACCTCCTGAAGCAAAATAGCTATCATAACCCGTTAGTACGACCGCCTTATACTGATTAGATGCACTAATGGTTGCGAACGCATCGATTAATCCTTTGATAAGCTCATCGGAAAATGTGTTCTTATTAACTCGATCCTGCATCGTGATTTGTACAACAACTGGTGAAATCTCCTGCATTTGTACAACAGGTGTCATCTCTCATTCCTCCCACGGAAACTTCCCTTGTTCCACATAACGTATAATGCCTGACATAGAATCCGTATCTGAAAACATTTCCACGTTGGCGGCTACCGCTAGTGGTTTAGATGCAGACAAATTGTCCTGAAGGCTTATCATGTAACGCTTATATGCAGACACCGATTTTTTGGTCAGTCTCCTCAGCCGAAGCAGATGCTTGCGCAACAATACTTCGCCCGAAGTATCAAATGCATCGATAAGCCCCCATGCGTGCGCTTGCTCTACAAGGATTGGGCTCGTCATAAGTGTCAAATAATGCGCTTTCTGAATTCCTGTACGACGAATAAGGAATGGTAGTACGCATGCCGGGTAGAGCCCAAAAAGCATCTCAGATAAGCTAAACTGTGCCGTATGGTCGGCGAGCACAATATCACTTGCAGCAACAAAACCGATGCCACCCGCGTTGACCTTCCCCTTCACAAGGGAAATAACAATGTACGGACCAGACGCCAGTTTCAACCACAGGTCATACAAGGGTCCAGGATCTTGCTCCAGCTCATCGCCACTTTTGGCATTATCCCTCAATCCTTGAAAATCCGCGCCGAAACAAAACACCTCCGGTAACCCTTGAATTACTAGCACTGTAACTGCATCCTCACACATTTCGAGTAAACGATGAAACTCATCGACAAGCTGGTCATTTATTGTATTGTTAGACTCCGGTCGATAAATTTGTACAAAACAGATCCGTTCCTGCATTTGGACACGAAGCGTCTGAAAATCCGTCCTTAGTTCCATCGATAAACTCGATGATACTCTTGAATTTCATCTAAATACAGCCGTTGTTTACCCTGCACAGAAGACATCGCTCCTGGAATCAAGTCGTGATCAAGTTTGACGTTTCGAGTTCCAAACCTCACCGCTCCACTTCCTTTGAGCAACACTTCGTAGGCTTCCATGCTCAATTGAAACCGTTCATCCAAATGTTTGTTGATATTAAATTGCAACTGTCTTCGTTGACCTTCCGGCCGTACGATACCACTATAAAATTCAGAACAACAACCTGATCCGTATGAAAAACATCCGATCCTCCGAGCCGTGTCAAAATTTCCGTTATCAATTGTACTGGCGAGCGAAAGCAAAACAGTTGCTCCCATAATATTACCTACTCGTTGACAGTACGTTATTCCAGGCATAACCCTGTTCTTAAAGTCTTCTTCAATTTCCTGGGGTTTGGCCTGTACCATTTTTCTCATCATGGTACGATGCGCACCTTTAACCATTCCACCAAAAGGAGTATGGAAAGAAAGGTACTGGAATGTATGACGATAATCGACCCCCGTTACCCGCTTCTTGTATTCCAAAAAAGAATTCTCGCAGCAATCCAAATAAGACGAGAGCGAAAGATCCACGTCCCCCGCTTCACTGTCAGGTACTGGACGACAAGTATCCATTACTTCATATCCGT
This sequence comes from Paenibacillus sp. NPDC056933, assembly GCF_042674385.1. Taxonomy (NCBI): domain Bacteria; kingdom Bacillati; phylum Bacillota; class Bacilli; order Caryophanales; family Paenibacillaceae; genus Paenibacillus; species Paenibacillus sp. NPDC056933. Next base: position 5,672 of record NZ_JBHUQN010000016.1, read on the forward strand.
AGTAACCATTGGCACCAGCGTCCACCTGAAAAACTTCAGGATTCTCCCCAATCAACATTGCTACCGCTCCAGCTCCTCCGCTTGGTTCAGCGAATGACCAATCCGCGCTTAAAGCATCCCCAGCATCCACAACCATAAATCGTGATATATCGGTTGCAATAACAAGTGCCTTTGCACCTGGTGAAGTCTGTGAGAGTACAAAATTTACTGCCATTTGAAAACCGGCTGTGCCTGAATAACATGCTTGCTTAATTTCAAAAAGTCTACAGTTCCGATTTAAGCCCAGATAATGATGAATATACGTGCTCATCGACTTTCCAAAATCAATGCCTGATTCTGTACAGGTGATCAGCAATTCAATTCGATCTTTGTCTGCCTCAGTCAATGTATCCAACAGCGGCTTGGCTGCATTTACAGCAAATGTAATCGGGTCTTCGTAAGGAAGAGCCACCGTTTTCTCTTTTACAAGTAGATTCTCAAAACGGTTCGTATCCAATTGCCTATACTTAGCTAATTGAATAACGTCTAAAAAGGCGGTACCACCAAAAAAGTTCATCGCTTCGATGCCAGCAGATACCATAACCATTCTCCTTCAATTATGAATTTATTAAATTGCGTAAACACAAAGCCGTATTTATCCCACCGAAACCTATGCTTAATGATAAGGCATGTTCGATGCGATGCTTTGTAGGGTGTTTCAATACCCATTGAAAATGAGGACTAATTGGATTCTCCAAATTTAAGGATGGATGTAAGCTCCCCGCTTTCATTTGTAAGACTGTAGCGGCAACTTCAACCGCACCCGCTGCACTTAATCCGTGACCTGTAATTGATTTGGTGCTATTAACGTAAGCATGTTTAAGTCCTGAATCATACAAAGCTTTAAGTTCCGTTTCATCACCGATTACAGAACCGGATCCGTGGGGATTAATGTAATCGATATCTTCTGGAGCTAGCCTCGCTTGCTCCAATGTCTCTCGAATAACCCTCATTTCTCCTTCGCACGAAGGGTTGGGATTGCGATTGGCATCTGCCGAGACCGACCATCCAAGTATCTCAGCATAAGGTTTTCTGTCTCTCCGTGACATTAAGTCCGCTCGTTCAACAACTACTGCAGCACAATTTTCACCATAAATGAATCCATCCCGATCGCGATCAAACGGCCTGCATGCTTTAGTGGGGATGTCTGCGTATTTATCGCTTCCCATAGCCCCCAACGCGCGGAAACTTTGGCATTCCAAATACGAAAGATCCATCAACGCACCTATCGCAATACAGACATCGACTCGTCCAGATAAGACTGTCTCTGCCGCCTGGATAATAGCCAGTTGTCCACTCGCTGATGCTCCACCAAGTGTATAAGCGAAGCCTTGTATGCCGAACTGCTCAGTACATAGTCCGCATAGGTCGGAATCCATAAACGAAAGTGCATACGATGGCCGAATAAACGGTACGTTGTCCACATAACCTTCAAATGTCGTTACCAGTTCCCGCTGTTGAACGTTGGTTCCACCGATGATGAGACCGATGCGTCGTGGATTAATCTCATCCAGCGACGCATCTTGCCATGCTTCATAAAGTGTCGCTAGTGCAACTTGCCCAGACCATGAGGCGCTACGCAACGTCCTCTTCCCAATCTTTTCAGGAAAAGAAAGAGAGGGAATTTCTGCACCTATAAAGCTAGTCTCGCGTTGCCTTCCAGGTCTTTTCATAACGTCGAACGTATTTCTGCCCTCTAGCATCGCAGTAGAAAACGCTTCTTGTCCCTGGCCAATGGCGGAGGTAACTCCAATGCCAGAGATGTGCAAGTTAATTGGAGGTATACTTTTCATATACGATTTCAGCCAACTCTCCAATATTTCTTGCTGAAGCAAGTTCCACACGAGGGATATTCAAAGACAGCGACTCCATCGTCATCGCGACGATTTCTGCACGATCTATCGAGTTGGCTCCAAGATTGACTAGCTGATCGTCCTGTTGAAATTCATGCTGCTCCAACTCCGGTAATATTTCGCAAACATGGTTTACAATAATTTTAAAAATGTCTTGTTTATTCATAAGAACCTCCCATTAATTATAAATTCCGTAATATTTGCTGCGCTTGACCTGCTTTAATCGAACCACTATACAACTGTTCCAGAACCTCATCCAAAGACTGAGTTGTCTCCGAAACGGCTGTTTCCTTCCCATCTTTGTCAAGCTCTTTCCTCACGAAGTCCGTAAATTCACGCAATGTGGGGTAGTCATAGACTTTAGTTGCGGATATGGAAGTACAATAACGTGTATTAATATCCTTGATCCATTCCACTCCAATGATAGAATCAAGGCCCATGTCGATAAAGTTCATGTCCCTATCAATATCATCGCTATTCATATAAAGAGCATCTGCCAAGCTATATGCCAGATCACTATCCAATAGATCCAATCCTTTTTCCGAATTCACATGTGCGTTCTCTAGCTGAACGGCTTGTAACTCCGCACCAAAAGATACGTCGGAAATGAGCGAAGTTATATAGTTAGAAAACTCCCGCAACGTGGGGTAATCATAGACTTTGGTAGCGGGTATAGAAATACCAAACTTACTGTTTATCTTTTGAATCCATTCAACGCCGATAATTGAATCTAGCCCCAGGTCGACAAACTTTCGGTCTGCATCGATATCCTTTGGATCTACGTATAGTGCGTAAGCTAGACCTTCAGTCAATTCTCGCAGAACTGTACTAGTCTGAGATTCACTCTTTTGCTCCCTCTCTAGTTGTTCGTTGTTCCGAACCGTCAAATCACCTGTTGGCACCAAAACAATCTGTGGCTTAGGCATTACGTTCTTCTCTTGCTGCCCAATAGCAATTTGGAGAGATGTCAGTGATATACCTTGCTGATGAGATTTCCCGACTGGGGGGCTCACATCCAAAACTGGCTCAGCGATAGGAATATCCTGTAATGATTCCACATTATTCAAAATCGGATCTGGCAGAAGGAATTTCTGTTTAGCAAATGGATAACTAGGTAGCCCACCTAATCGTCTGACCTCTCCTTGCTCGTACAACGCTTCCCAATGAATATCATTTCCTCTCACCCAAAGCTCAGCCAGCTTGCCAATTTTCCCTCCACCAGCTAATCTTTTAACAAAATCTTGACCTTCTTCGGTGTCAGTAATCAGGATGCCTGTATTGCTTCCGACCTCACCTGCATATCCCCCTAGCGGTAATGCACCTTTTCTGTCCACATAGTGCTGCAACTGAGAGATCAGCATATCCCGGTTTGTGAATTCGAAAGCAAGTCGGGTTGCCATACTTAGCCTACCCACCTGGAAGGTATAGACCAAATCTTTAATGGAGGTCTGCTCATTCTCATTCAGATAGTCAAGTAATTGTTTGGCATACTGCTGGAGTCCCTCTTTGCTCTCTGTGGAGATCGGAAGTACACCTATTTCCGACGCATCTTTCACACGTGCAGGAGTTGTATATGATTCAATTACGACATGTGCATTCGTACCACTAAAACCGAATGAGTTGACCGCTGCCATTCTGGAACCTTTAGAGTTGACCGGCCAATTGCTCAACTTCGTATTAACATAAACCGGACTGTTATCGAAATCGATATGTTCATTAGTCACATTAAAATTAATAGATGGCGGTATTTGTTCATGCTGCATACTAAGAAGCACTTTGATTACATTCAAAACACCTGCCGCGGCTGTCGTGTGACCGATATTTGCTTTCAACGAACCAATAGCACAGAATCGTTTCTTGTCGGTAAATTTAGCGAATGATTCAGTTAACGCATGCAGTTCTATCGGATCTCCCAGTTTCGTTGCCGTCCCGTGGGCTTCAATATACTGGATATCTTCCACATCAATCCCGTTCCGCCGATACACATTCTCCTGTAGCTGACTTTGGGACTGGAAGCTAGGTACGGTAATCCCCGACGTTTGACCATCCTGATTCGTGCCGCTGCCACGGATGACCCCATAAATATGATCGCCATCAGCTTGTGCATCCGCAAGTCTCTTCAATATAAGAACCCCTGCTCCATCTCCGACGACGATGCCATCGGCGTTTTGATCAAAAGGCCGACATTGACCGGTCGGGGATAACATGCCCGCATGCTGCATCGAGACAAACATTCCAGGATGAGTATAGACAGTGATTCCACCTGCAACCGCCATATCGATATCTCCATTTTTCAACTGCTTGCATGCCATATCGATAGCAACAAGTGAAGAAGAACAGGCCGTATTAACAGCCATTGCTGCTCCCTTCAGATTCAAATGGTATGCAATGCGGGCAGCCAGTATACTCGTGTCGGTTCCAAGCATGGTGAAATGGGAATAAGATTCCGAAGGTTGAGACAGACCCATAGCACCAATGATTGTACCCACTTGCTTACCGTGTAGTTTCTCAGGCGTGTATCCTGCATCCTCTAGCGCTTTATAGCATTCCTCCAACAAAATTCGCTGTGATACATCAATAGCTCCAGCTTCCTTAGGCGATATTCTGAAAAATTTTGAATCAAACGAATCTCTATTCTTCATAACACCGTACCTGTTAGCAAGCTTCTCTTTGGAACTTGAGCGGAGGAAAGCTGTCCAAGCATCATTATTCAGATCCGAAACTGTTTCTTTGCCCTGACTGACAATATCCCAAAACTCGTCAGGCCCTTCAGCTCCAGCGCATCTGCAAGAGAGTCCAACAACTGCAATCTCATGATCTGATTTGTGAGCCCTCTTATCCACCTGAGGTTCCGACTCTGCTTCTGCAATAACCGGCCCCGAAACAACTACTTCTTTCTTTGGAGAACGCTTAGGTAGCTGACCTTCAACATAGGAAGCAAGCTCTTTTAGCGAGTTATATTCGAATACTATACTTGTCGGCAGTCGAAGGTCGAATTGTACATTGATCCCTTCTGTCAATTGGACTGCATTAACCGACCCAATACCAAGTTCAACAAATGTCTCATGCTCATCCAAATCTTCACGTTGTATGCCCAGAACATCCTCAAATACGAGCATGATTTCCTCCTTAATCGGACGGATATTGCTTTGTCCAACATTAGAGAAAGAAGAGTTTATGGTTGAGTTTACTTGATTATCAGGAACAGGTTTTGACATAGGGTAAGGAATATGACCACTCGCAAGCATCTCTTTCAATGCAGCAGAATACGGCGTCTTGTTCTTGATTCTCGTTGCGTTATATGCACTACACTCTTCCTTGCTCATTTGCGTTTCTTTCTTGAGTTTAAATAGGCAATAGCTGATCCAACCATTCTCCAACGATTTACTTTGGTTTGCATAATTCCTGTAGGTATCCCTCGTCACTTCTGGTAAACCAATCGTGTTTTGATCTACAAATGGATCATAAAGGAAATTTGCAATTTCCGGTGAGACATCAATAATTTCATCAATAACAAGGTTGTGTTCCGATAGTAATTCGATCCAGTCCTGAACGGTTGGAATGCTGATCTCCACCTTGGGATCGATAATGGCTCCCTTGAGATTGCAGATATAATCCATTAGCAGTAATCTTCCATCTTTATTAAGCGAAGCGGAAATATTACTGAATAATCCATGCTTGTTACGAATATGAAAGCTAACCTCAATCCCAATAGCCAAATCATACTTATCCGGGAATGCATCCTTGGAGCTGTCTTTACAGAAGATGGTTGCCCTGTCCCTCAGGCCCTTCTGTTTAATTCGACGATTGCCAAGTTCAGCTTGTGCTTCAGTGATAGTAAATCCGTGTGTGCTTATGTGAGGATACATTTTAGCCACTTGAATTACATCCGTCCCATGTCCGCAACCGATATCTAAAAATGTACGCACACGTCTAAAATCTTCCTTACAGAAGAGCACCTGTCTAAGCTCGATTTGTTTCGATCTCATCTGTTGCATTGCTTTTAAATTTTGATCTGGGAATAGAAACATTTCGCTCATAGAGAATCCGGGAACCTTCTCCTCAAAAGGACAAAACGTCAAATAATCCTCTGTAAATTCCCAACTGCTCTGCTTAGCCGCAATTGTATAGAACTCGATCGCTTTGTTGCTATACTGGGTTTGCGGAGACAACATTTCTGCGCTCTGTTTTATTCGGGATGCCGGCTTGAAACGACCTATCCAACAGCTCTTACGGTTAAACGGATAAGTCGGTAGCTTGGCCACTTTCCGTCTTTGTTTACCTTGGTGCAGCTCCTGCCAAGCTATAGGATGACCGTTTACCCAACACTGAGCAATTGTCTCAATATCATTTTTCATTAAAGCAGTTTTCAGAGTCTGATCAGGGGCAAGCGTTTTTTTAGTAATTTGATTATCCCCTTCATAACACGGTTCGGATATTTGCGCTTTGTTAAGCCATTGTTCTAATTGCTGTTCCAAATGAGCTTGGTTTTGGGCTACAAAAGCCAACCTGCACGGCATAGCTTCACGGCCCACCTGAAGTGTGTATGCAATGTTAGCCAAATTCACATTTGGGTTCCTTCTCAAATAGACGGCCCAGTCTGCTGCGTATTCCTCTAGTCGATCACGATTCTTGGCTGATAAGATGAATAACACCGATTCTTCGTTCAAGATGGCATGCGGCACATCATCAGGAATATACTCTTCTACAATGATGTGAGCATTAACCCCACCTGCTCCGATACTTGTTATCCCAGCTCTTCGTGGAACTTCTACTCCAGCGATTGAAACCCGTCTCCACTCTTCTAATGTGCGCTGAATACGGAATGGCATGGAATCGACATTAATATTCGGATTTATTTCTCCATGAAGCGGTGTAGGCACCAAAGTTTGGTTTTGTAAGCACAGTACAACTTTCGCCAATTGAGACATGCCCGAAGCTGCCTCGCAATGTCCGATAATCGGCTTCACAGAACCAATACTATACTTCTCATACTGCTCATTATCCTTCCGCAGCCCATAAGCTTTCGTTAAAGCGCTCATCTCGATAGCATCACCCATCTCTGAGCCACTAGCTGCAGCCTCTATATAAGTGACTGTCTTAGGATCGATACCGCATTGATTAAGTGCAGCTTGCATGACCGCTGCTTGTCGGCTCGGATCTGGCGTCGAATATCCGTTCGTCCGTCCGCTATGATTTACTGCAGTACCTCTAATCAATGCATGAATATGATCTCCGTCTTTAATCGCCTCTTCATATGCTTTCAGCACAACAACGCCGACGCCTTCTCCGGGAACAAAACCTCTACCATTTCGACCAAACGCATCCCCTACGGGACTGTCCGACATCAGTTGTCCTTTAGAAAGCTGAGCGTATCCAGATGGATGAACGTATAAATTGACTCCCCCTGCAATGGCCATATTACCTTTACCTTGTCTGATATATTCACAAGCCTCGTGAATCGCCACTAACGAGGAAGAGCACATTGTATCAATCGGCATACTAGGGCCTTGAATATCTAAATGATATGAGACTCTGTTGACCATCGACGAGAATGAAGTTGCGGGTAATTGACGCAATGCCTCTGATCCAAGCAGATTATAACCCTGTTTGGTAATCCCTCCGAACACACCCGTCCGTTGACGCGTATCTTCTGACAATGTTGTTGGAGCATATCCTGCATCCTCCAATGCCTTCCAGCACTCTTCTAAAAACAACCGTTCTTGAGGATCAATTTCTTCTGCTTCACTTGGAGTCATATTAAAAAATTTCGGGTCGAATTGGTCGAAAGCCTCTAAGAACGCCCCCCACTTTGAACAGCTTTTCCCTAAAAGTGCTGCTTCTTCTTTACTAGCAACGTAGTGGTCTCGCCAATCCCATCGGTCCAGAGGCACTTCTGTAATACAAGAATTGCCCTCAATCAATTTGTCCCAATAAGCTTCAAGATTTTTGGATTGCGGAAAGCGACCGCTGATGCCGATAATAGCGACAGGTTGCTGCGTCTGCATTTGCGAGGATCGCGTTATTTGACCAATTGACTGATCGTTCTCAATTGGAACTTCCTGCATAGCTTGTCTTGTGTGTGGGTAAGTCTCCACTAAGTAATCTGCCAAATCGCCGAGAGTTTGATATTCATAGAAAATCGTTTTAGAGAGCCCACCTACCCATAGCTCCAGTTTGTTATTTAAATCGGCAATCATAAAGGAATCAATACCGTAGTTTTCGAACCGTTCGTCTTCATCAATCTGAGCAACTTCCAACTTCGCAGCCTTGGCGAATATTGTTTTTAGTCGAAGTATTACCGATGCACGCGCTGGATCCGAAGCGTCTATGTTTATCGTTTCAGCAACAGGAGCATGAGCAGGTAACTTCAATTCGGGCTTACTGTTCCTCATGGATACCTCCTCCCCCTCTAATATGAGCATGTGATCGGCATCAAAAGCCAAAGCTATATATAAAGCCTGTAAGCCATTCTGCGTTTTCATTGGTTGAAGTCCGCTCTTCTGTTTCATGTGCGCCTTTTTTTGCTCATCCACCTGCATTCCGCCCTCTTCCCAAAGCGGCCATCCGATGGAAATGGTTCGGCCATGCCGCTGTCCATCTTTCATAAGGCGGTTTCTATAACTGGAATATGCATCCATGAAAGCGTTTGCCGATGCATAGTCGGCTTGCCCTTCATTTCCGAAAACGCCCGAAATCGAAGAGAACAAGACAAACCAATCTAGCTTCAGATCAGCAGTTAATCGATCCAATATCACAAGCCCTTTAGTTTTCGGAGCAGTCACGGCCGTAAATTCCCCAACTGTTTTATTTAGAATATAACTGTCGCTTATAACACCTGCACCATGCATAATGCCATCCAGTTTTCCAAAATGGGCCAGGATATAATTAATTAGCCTATTCGTTTCAACCTCTTCGGTTACATCAACTTGATGGTACTCAATATGAAATCCCGATACTTTCCATTGCTCGAGACGAGCCATTAGGTTCTGCTGAGGGGTAGATCTCCCTGTTAGAATCAGCTTCGCACCGGGTGCCTTTGCCACCATATCTTCAGCTAGAATCATACCAAGCCCGCCTGATCCTCCCGTTATGAGATAAACGCCACCATTTTCCCAAGGTATCTCCTTGGTCGGGGGAGATCCAGCATCTTGCCATGCTTTAACGTAACGTTCTCCATTCTCATAACGGATGTGTTGATCAGCGGAATGCTTTCCGCTTTCCATTACTATGTGCGCTAGAATCTCTGCGTTTGGCCATTTATCAAGTTCGATAAGTTGACAAACCAGCTTCGGGTTCTCAAGTCTTGCCGTATGAAGTATTCCGGATAAACCTGTAAATAATTGTTGCTCGCCGAAAACAGGAACGACAACTTGAAACAACACATCTTCTTTCGGTTTCTGACGAATTATGCTTTGAAGCTCCTGCAGTATCCGCACGCCATATTGTTGGAACCTATCGAATATATCTACCTGATCTGCATGTAACTCATGGTAACTGACCCCATCCATGATAGACTTAAATGTCTTGCCATCTAAGTCGTTAGGTTCGCATAGAAAGATCACATGCTCGTCATGACTGGTTAAACGAATAGGTTCTACCGAACTTTCCTGCCAGTGTGGAAGAAGAAAAGTAGTGCTCAAGGGTTCAAAAGTAACCGTTGATGTAAGCTGACGAGCTAGGCTAACCTTCTTTTCTGGAACCCAGTACCGGTCCTTGGCGAATGGATATGTTGGCAAGCTCATTCGGCTCGGTTTATTCCCTACATACAAGCCGTTCCAATCGACGGAAAGCCCCTTGCTCCA
>NZ_JBHUQN010000017.1:0-2500 GCF_042674385.1 Paenibacillus sp. NPDC056933
TGCGTAGCCGACCTGAGAGGGTGATCGGCCACACTGGGACTGAGACACGGCCCAGACTCCTACGGGAGGCAGCAGTAGGGAATCTTCCGCAATGGACGAAAGTCTGACGGAGCAACGCCGCGTGAGTGATGAAGGTTTTCGGATCGTAAAGCTCTGTTGTTAGGGAAGAACAAGTACCGTTCGAATAGGGCGGTACCTTGACGGTACCTAACCAGAAAGCCACGGCTAACTACGTGCCAGCAGCCGCGGTAATACGTAGGTGGCAAGCGTTGTCCGGAATTATTGGGCGTAAAGGGCTCGCAGGCGGTTTCTTAAGTCTGATGTGAAAGCCCCCGGCTCAACCGGGGAGGGTCATTGGAAACTGGGGAACTTGAGTGCAGAAGAGGAGAGTGGAATTCCACGTGTAGCGGTGAAATGCGTAGAGATGTGGAGGAACACCAGTGGCGAAGGCGACTCTCTGGTCTGTAACTGACGCTGAGGAGCGAAAGCGTGGGGAGCGAACAGGATTAGATACCCTGGTAGTCCACGCCGTAAACGATGAGTGCTAAGTGTTAGGGGGTTTCCGCCCCTTAGTGCTGCAGCTAACGCATTAAGCACTCCGCCTGGGGAGTACGGTCGCAAGACTGAAACTCAAAGGAATTGACGGGGGCCCGCACAAGCGGTGGAGCATGTGGTTTAATTCGAAGCAACGCGAAGAACCTTACCAGGTCTTGACATCCTCTGACAATCCTAGAGATAGGACGTCCCCTTCGGGGGCAGAGTGACAGGTGGTGCATGGTTGTCGTCAGCTCGTGTCGTGAGATGTTGGGTTAAGTCCCGCAACGAGCGCAACCCTTGATCTTAGTTGCCAGCATTCAGTTGGGCACTCTAAGGTGACTGCCGGTGACAAACCGGAGGAAGGTGGGGATGACGTCAAATCATCATGCCCCTTATGACCTGGGCTACACACGTGCTACAATGGACAGAACAAAGGGCAGCGAAACCGCGAGGTTAAGCCAATCCCACAAATCTGTTCTCAGTTCGGATCGCAGTCTGCAACTCGACTGCGTGAAGCTGGAATCGCTAGTAATCGCGGATCAGCATGCCGCGGTGAATACGTTCCCGGGCCTTGTACACACCGCCCGTCACACCACGAGAGTTTGTAACACCCGAAGTCGGTGAGGTAACCTTTTAGGAGCCAGCCGCCGAAGGTGGGACAGATGATTGGGGTGAAGTCGTAACAAGGTAGCCGTATCGGAAGGTGCGGCTGGATCACCTCCTTTCTAAGGATATTAACGGAATATAAGACCTTGGGTCTTATAAACAGAACGTTCCCTGTCTTGTTTAGTTTTGAAGGATCATTCGATTCTTCGAGATGTTGTTCTTTGAAAACTAGATAACAGAAGTAATTCACATTCAATTAGTAATGCAAGATATCACGTAGTGATTCTTTTTAACGGTTAAGTTAGAAAGGGCGCACGGTGGATGCCTTGGCACTAGGAGCCGATGAAGGACGGGACGAACACCGATATGCTTCGGGGAGCTGTAAGCAAGCTTTGATCCGGAGATTTCCGAATGGGGAAACCCACCACTCGTAATGGAGTGGTATCCATATCTGAATTCATAGGATATGAGAAGGCAGACCCGGGGAACTGAAACATCTAAGTACCCGGAGGAAGAGAAAGCAAATGCGATTCCCTGAGTAGCGGCGAGCGAAACGGGATTAGCCCAAACCAAGAGGCTTGCCTCTTGGGGTTGTAGGACACTCTGTACGGAGTTACAAAGGAACGAGGTAGATGAAGAGGTCTGGAAAGGCCCGCCATAGGAGGTAACAGCCCTGTAGTCAAAACTTCGTTCTCTCCTGAGTGGATCCTGAGTACGGCGGAACACGTGAAATTCCGTCGGAATCCGGGAGGACCATCTCCCAAGGCTAAATACTCCCTAGTGACCGATAGTGAACCAGTACCGTGAGGGAAAGGTGAAAAGCACCCCGGAAGGGGAGTGAAAGAGATCCTGAAACCGTGTGCCTACAAGTAGTCAGAGCCCGTTAACGGGTGATGGCGTGCCTTTTGTAGAATGAACCGGCGAGTTACGATCCCGTGCAAGGTTAAGCAGAAGATGCGGAGCCGCAGCGAAAGCGAGTCTGAATAGGGCGAATGAGTACGTGGTCGTAGACCCGAAACCAGGTGATCTACCCATGTCCAGGGTGAAGTTCAGGTAACACTGAATGGAGGCCCGAACCCACGCACGTTGAAAAGTGCGGGGATGAGGTGTGGGTAGGGGTGAAATGCCAATCGAACCTGGAGATAGCTGGTTCTCTCCGAAATAGCTTTAGGGCTAGCCTCAAGGTAAGAGTCTTGGAGGTAGAGCACTGATTGGACTAGGGGCCCCTACCGGGTTACCGAATTCAGTCAAACTCCGAATGCCGATGACTTATCCTTGGGAGTCAGACTGCGAGTGATAAGATCCGTAGTCGAAAGGGAAACAGCCCAGACCGCCAGCTAAGGTCCCAAAGTATACG
>NZ_JBHUQN010000018.1:0-3602 GCF_042674385.1 Paenibacillus sp. NPDC056933
CCAGGAAGATATCTAGACAGTTCATCAGCAAATGTTCTCGTTGCAGCAGAGGCAACGATTGCCACTGAGGAATGTGATGCTCGGCGTGATGCACCTTCTATGGGTGCCAACTCAAACTGTTTGCCCACTAGACGCATGCTTCTTTCCTGCTGAACTTCGGTTGCCTGGGGAGAAACAGTCATTCTTGATGGCAGTGCTGAACCCTCCGCTTGACGAATTTCGCCAGATTGCGATGGAATCCCTGGTAACCAATACCGCTCTTTAGCAAAGGGATAGGTCGGTAGACTGATTCTACACGGCTTGTGTTCACCGTATAATATTTTCCAATCGATGTTTAGTCCCTTTGCCCACAGTTGAGCGATCTGGATCACTTTACCTTTTGAATGCCACTGACGAATCATTTCTTTAGCATCCTCATCCTCGTAAAGAAGAAGTGCAATATCCTTGTTTGGTTTCCGTTGCCCCCTATAAATGCCTTCGACGCTCTTGTTCCCCTGTAAAAACAAATCTAACAAATACATGAGCTGAGATTTGTCACTTGTAACAAATATGACTCGATCTTCCATTGCTTCCCGTCCGACTTGTAACGTATATGCCAGCTCTTCTAATGAAGGTTCAAGTGTGTCAGCTTCGATTGTCGGTATCAAAAGATTTTCGCTCATCAGACCATTTCGCTTCCCACCGCGCAAGTAATCTAGTAATTTGGCGGCATAGGCACTCAGTCTTTCTTTATTCTTAGCTGAGAGCGGAACGAGAATCGGCTGCTCTCCCTCACTTCCAATTTTTCGCTCATCTTTTCCTTGTTTCGCCGGTATGTATTCCTCCAGAATCAAATGAGCATTTGCACCGGTTGCACCAAATGAACTGATTCCTGCTCTGAGTGGATATTCTTTTTCCTCTCCCTGCTCCTTTAGGATCGGCCGTCTCCATGCTTCGGTCTTCTGCTGTACATAGAACGGAGAACGAGCGAAATCAATATGCGGATTGGGATCAGACGAGTGCAGTGATGGAACCAGCGTTCGATGATACAGCTGTAAAATAACCTTATGCAGCCCTCCAATCCCTGCTGCAGACTCCGCATGTCCAATGTTTGACTTCACCGAACCAATGGAACAATATTGAACATCCTCTGTGTAACGACGGAATGCCTTTTCCAGTCCTTGTATTTCGATGGGGTCCCCCAGCGAGGTACCTGTTCCATGTGCTTCGATATAGCTGATGGTCCGAGGATCGATGCCTGTTTTCTCTAAACAGGTCTCAATCATTTCTCCTTGTGCGACTGGACTTGGCACTGTTATTCCACTTACTGCTCCTACATGATTAATAACACTGCCTTTAATCACTGCGTATATATGGTCGCCATCCTCCTCTGCTTTTCGCAACGATTTGAGCACGACCGTCCCTACGCCTTCTCCAGACACATAGCCATCGCCGCCCTTCCCGAAGGTCCGGCAACGACCATCACTGGCATGCATATCTGCTAAACCGTAGGATACATATTTTCCAGGATGTAGCGACAGATTTACACCGCCTGCTAAGGCAACCTCGCATTCTCCATGACGTATGCTTTCCAAAGCCAGATGCACAGCCGTTAGCGACGAGGAGCATACCGTATCAATGGTCATACTTGGTCCATGAAAATTACAGAAGTACGAAACCCGGTTTGCAATCGGTGCATAATTATGGGACAGCGGGAACAGATTACCTTGCCCTAACGATTCCAAGCCAAGTAACGTATAATCTTTTTGCATAACACCAGCAAAGACTCCAACAGGTCGTCGTTTATTTCTACCTTGAGGAGAAACCAAATCCTCTGGTGTATACCCAGAATCCTCAATTGCTTCCCAGCAGGTTTCTAAAAAAAGCCGTTCCTGAGGGTCCAAGGTTTCCGCCTCTCGTGGAGTGATCCGAAAAAATGAAGCATCAAAGCAATCCGGATCATCAATGAAGCCACCCCATTTAGATATTGGTTTTCCTGAAGGTGAGGATATCCCTTCATTCCGCTTCCAATCCCAGCGTGTCTCTGGAACTTCTCGCACTAAGTCTTTTCCTTCCAACAGATTTAACCAGAAATTAGTCATGTTTGTCGCACCTGGGTAACGCCCTGAAATTCCAATCACAGCAATATCTCCAGATAACGCAGTTGTTGCAACAGCTGACTCGGACAGTGACAAGCTGCTATGATTCTCTTTTATTTTTGATTCTTTATGTGGTTTAGTTTCAAAATTCAGCTTCGTACTTTTTTGGAACACTGAAGCAGCGAAGAAATCCGGATATGCTTCTGACAAATACGTAGCTAATTGAGAAATAGTCGTATACTCGAAGAGCAACGTTGGTGAAAGCTCGGCCCCAATCTTCGTTCCAATCATATCAACAGCTTCCAATAACCCTGGAGAATCCAAACCCATTTCGTAATATCCGATGTTGGTTTCAATTTCCTCTGCAGACTTCTTCAGATACTGCGCCAACACTCCTTTCAGAAAAACTTGTGCCGAAGGAGATTGTTCTTTAACATACTTCGTCTCGGGTAGCACTTGGTTATCCGCCTGCTCCGTTTCTTCTACTATAAGCCGTTGTTGTTCAGTAAGATCATTACTGCCTTCTTGTGAATCAAGGATACTACCATCGCGAACAATTTTGTTCGTTAACTGCTTCATTTCCCCGATTTTGTGACCGACATCATTATAGAAAATGATATCCATATATAATAGCTCACCGTTTCGTTTGATCGACGTGACTGGGATTTTTGCAAGACAGCTATTTTCGATCAAATCTGATGCGCGAAATGACTTGATATATAGAGGCAAAAACAACTTGTCCTCATCCTTTATAAGGGCGTCAAACAGCCCTTCCGATCCAGCACCAACACCATCAATTACAGCGGGATGAAACATAAAATTGGACGAATCAGAGATTCCAATTTCCTTGTCCACACTCAGCTCGATAAAACGAGCCTCATTATCCTCAAACACTTGGCCTTCAGTCTTCATCAAACCAGTGTGAATTAATTTTTGTTTGCTCCAACGCTCATAGAGCTCGGCCATTGAGAATGAACGTGTCGCTGCATTACGGAATGATTCGAAGTCAACACTCTCTTCGTAATCCACCGGTATATAGCGAAACATATCAGCGACGGCATACACAGTCTTAACACCAACCGCTTCCTCGCCCTCCAAACGAACACGCCAGTGGCCCTCTTCCTGCTCGATACAATCGATGGTTAATCGGATTGGGCGATCCTCATGTACAACAAGTGGACGGTAAATCGAAAGATGTTGGAGCTCTAGCTCCCGGTATGAATAGCGATAGATTCGGAACACTTGATAAATCAGATCAATATAAGCCAGTCCCGGCAGTAGCTTTTGTCCAAACGCCTGATGATTGCTAATAACAGGGTTTTTTGTAGACAACGTTATCTGATGTTTAATACTAATCCTCTCCTATCCAAATAAATCCCACACCATCAACTCCCTTTGCTCTGGGAGTGTTACCACTAGGGCATCCCTCTCCTGTTCAATAGGTCCGCGGGTCACATACCCAGCCACACCCGGCTCCCATGCCCCTACGATGACATGAGCGTTAGTCCCACCGTCTGCAAAACA
>NZ_JBHUQN010000019.1:0-3232 GCF_042674385.1 Paenibacillus sp. NPDC056933
GGGCAAGATACTTCTTCTGTTCGACCGTCAGATTCTGTTTCTGCCAGTAATTATAGTCACCAAGCTCCTCGGCGGTGATGTCTATTCTCCCGATATCTCGAGCAATGCCGTTATGATAAGGGCCGAAAAACAGTTCATATTCGATGTCATTCTGTTTTACCTCCCATAATGCACCAGCGCTTCTTTTAACTCTTGGTCAACCTGTATGCAACTTCTTCAAAAAATCTAAAACGGAGATAATAATGTTTAACTCCCATACAACAGCACAGTTTTCTAAACAATAGATAGCTATGAAGACAAAATCTTTCCTGATTCTGATTTTCCATTATCATTTATTCAAAAAAGACTCATTCCACCTAAAACTTGGAATGAGTCTTTATAAATCAATTAATAGTCTCTTTTTTAGCAGCAATTAGTTACATTACAGATTTTCTTCTAGGTGGACTATAATTAATATATCCATTTTCAAACATTTTATCAGCTACAACATATATATCATCTTCTATTTTTGCAATCTCTAGCTCCTCGGCCGTTACACCCAATAACAAATTAATTCTACCGTATCCAGAAACAACAGGTATAATTTCTGGTAAATCTATTGGTGGAGCAATTATGAAGCCACTCAAGTCTGTATTTGGAAGCTTTCCTTCGCGATATTCTATAAATTGGCCAGGATAAATATGATTTTTTGTTTCTTCAATATATTTAGTCCAACTAACCAATTCATTTTTAAAAACACTTTCATTAGGTTTTGCTGTTATCATAAGTTCATATCCATATCCAGAAGGTTTTCCATTTTCAAACTCAATGAGGGAGGCGTTATTATTCTCTGGATTAGTTAGTCCCGATGTGATGTATACATCCAGTCCATCAAAAGCATTTTCATATTTAAGGATTAACAAATCACTTCGCTCACTTCTCCACACTATCCTAGGTTCTACGCATCCAAACATCGACCAATATATTAATTCTATTCGATCGGATAATGGGAATTCTGAAGGTGGAATAAAAATTCTTTTTAGAATGTTTTCAACTTGAGGATAAACAAAACGTCCCTTATTTATTGTAATTTTCATGTTCGATAAGGGACCTTCAGACGAAGCAAGATTTAATAATTCCTCTTCATCTAATTCTATCCACAAATCCGGGTTTGCTTCATCACGGGAATATAATGTATTAATATCCACAATACCTATATTGGATAATCCTAGAAAACTTACTAATGGAGATTTTTGCTTGCCAGCCAATAATACAAGTTCACATCCACTCGGAAAGCAGAATCCAATTGATTCAACACATTTACATAAAAATTCGAAATATGGAGATCGTTCTAAAACCAATTCTAGTATTTGTTTTCTATTTTCCACTTTGAACACCACCTCCGTTTACCAAAGATCAAAATTGCTGGGTTTGAACACCCATCTTCCTCCATCATCCACGTAGCCCCATTCTCCATTGAATGTAACACACCCAAGACCATTGTAAAAGGAATCGGCTGTTGTAAATACATTTTTCAGGATGTATCTACCATTTTTATTTATATACCCATACATATCCTGACTTTCAACTGGTGCTAAATTATTTTGAAAATCACCTACACTTTGAAATTTATTTTTGATAACCATATTCCCTGAGTGATCTAAAAAGCCCCATTTCCCATTTGCTTTTAATTTAAATCCTGCTAATCCTTCAGAAAAACTTGAAACTTGATAATACTGGGGGTGTATAAGAAACTCCCCTTGTTTATTGATAAAACCATAAAATTCACCGTCCACTGAAGCCTCAGCCAATCCCTCTGAAAAATTGGATACTGAATTAAAATGATAATCAATCTTTAGCTCACCTTTATCATCTATAAAACCAAATTTTGGCCCTTGTTTTACTAGCGCTAGTCCATTTGAAAATGTACCCAAAACATCAAAAACCGGATCTATGATGACCTCACCTGAAACACCAAAAATACCCATTTTCCTGTTTTTCTCCGCAATAACTGAAGTACCTGAATTTATTCCATGTATTCTATCATAGATTGGTTCAATTACGAACTCTCCTTGCATATTAATACAACCATACTTTCCTTTATACAAAACTATGGCTAAACCGTATTCGAAGTCACCTAGAAAATCTGCATTCAATTCTATAACCCAATCGTTTTCAGTATTTATATAACCCTCCTTATCATCAAACGTCCAAGCATATGCTAAACCTTCACAAAAGTTGTTTACAGCCTTATATGAAGGCTCAATTATAATATCTCCTTGTTTATTAATAAAACCGTACTTCTCTTGTATTTTAATTTTAAAAAGATTATTATCCTTCATTTTTATAACTGTCCTCCTAATGGAAAGGCCCTGGCTGCTTATACCATTCTTTGGGCCAAGTTTTTGCATTTGTTGAAAATGGATTATATACAACATCTATTTTTTTATCAGGCATCCTCACTCTTACGTAACCCATTGGATTGTCTAGGATATCTGTTATCACTAGTTGTCCCTGACCTTCTTTTACTCTATATGTTTCGAATGCTTTAATTTTGGGATCATTCACTTGTCGCGTCTGAGGTATAATATTTAGAGGACTATCTTCAACTGCATTATCAAGAGCCCCTTCATTTACGGATTTAATATGCCCTCTCTCAGTTCCTGGACTAACTTTCGTCCGACTATACCCAGAACCACGTTTCCCTTTAGTACCAACTGTCCAAATCATCTTAACTGTATTACCAAATTTGTCCAGAAGCACTGTTGTTGTTTCCTTCCCATTCAAATCTAAAACACTAATCTTATAAACAGTTCTACCATCCGCAATCTTTTCGACTGAGAATTTGTTATTCGCTATACCTTCTCTTAATTCCTTTATCATAACACGCGATAAATTTTGGGATTTCAATACAACAACCAAATCATCGAATTCTGCATCTGTTAACTTGTTTTTTGTGGACTCGTTTGATCGATTTTTCTCGTCAGACTCATTTGGTTTCTGATTAGTTTCTTTCTTGGATTCGTTCGTATCCTTATCTTTTTGTGATTCTTGTGGCGTTAATGGATCCTTCGACTTATTTGCAGCCTGTCCACCCTTTTTACCTTTTCCCGTTTTCTTCGATGAATCTTGTTTCCACTGATTATGACTGTTCGGAGTCTGATTCTCTTTCTTGTTAGTGCTAGATGAATTTGTTCCTTCACCCTCGCTCGACTTTTTCCCTGTACCTGTATTTGATCCTGTAGTGTCCGCT
>NZ_JBHUQN010000020.1:0-2004 GCF_042674385.1 Paenibacillus sp. NPDC056933
CGAAGGTGGGATAGATGATTGGGGTGAAGTCGTAACAAGGTAGCCGTATCGGAAGGTGCGGCTGGATCACCTCCTTTCTATGGAGAATCGTTTCCTGTAACGGAAACATTCAAATTTAAGTCTTCAGGAAGCATGCTTCCGAAGCGAGCTTTACTTCGTAAAGCTTTTAACTCACTCGTTGCTCAGTTTTGAGAGCTCAAACTCTCAAACAGCTTGCTTTTGCATGGAGCTTGTTCTTTGAAAACTAGATATCGAAACGAAAAATGCGAATTAGAACATTCCTTTTTAAGCTGAACTTGTGTTAAAACAAGTTTCAATAAATAGTGAAAACTGCATTGCGATGGGTTCGAGTGGGAGCGACTTTTGGCTTTGCGTAAGCAAAACAAGGGAAGCGAGCCGTCGAAACCGGAGCAAATATGGTTAAGCTACTAAGAGCACACGGAGGATGCCTAGGCGCTAGGAGCCGATGAAGGACGTGGCGAACAACGAAACTGCCTCGGGGAGCTGTAAGCAAGCTTTGATCCGGGGGTGTCCGAATGGGGAAACCCAGCTGGGGTAATATCCAGTTACTCACAACTGAATACATAGGTTGTGTAGAGGCAGACCAGGGGAACTGAAACATCTAAGTACCCTGAGGAAGAGAAAACAATAGTGATTCCGTCAGTAGCGGCGAGCGAACGCGGAGAAGCCCAAACCAGAGAGCTTGCTCTTTGGGGTTGTGGGACGTCTCACATGGAGTTACAAAGGAACCGGTTAAGCGAAGAGGTCTGGAAAGGCCCGCCAAAGAAGGTAAAAGCCCTGTAATTGAAAGTTGGTTCCCTCCGAGACGGATCCCGAGTAGTGCGGGGCACGTGAAACCCCGTATGAATCCGGCAGGACCATCTGCCAAGGCTAAATACTTCCTAGCGACCGATAGTGAAGCAGTACCGTGAGGGAAAGGTGAAAAGCACCCCGGAAGGGGAGTGAAATAGAACCTGAAACCGTGTGCTTACAAAAAGTCAGAGCCCGTTTTAGGGGTGATGGCGTGCCTTTTGTAGAATGAACCGGCGAGTTACGTTCCCGTGCAAGGTTAAGGTGAAGAGCCGGAGCCGCAGCGAAAGCGAGTCTGAATAGGGCGAATGAGTACGTGGACGTAGACCCGAAACCGGGTGATCTACCCCTGTCCAGGGTGAAGGTGCGGTAACACGCACTGGAGGCCCGAACCCACGCACGTTGAAAAGTGCGGGGATGAGGTGGGGGTAGCGGAGAAATTCCAATCGAACTCGGAGATAGCTGGTTCTCCCCGAAATAGCTTTAGGGCTAGCCTCGGAAAACAGAGTCGTGGAGGTAGAGCACTGATTGGGTGCGGGGCCCGCAAGGGTTACCAAGCTCAGTCAAACTCCGAATGCCATAGACTTACTTCCGGGAGTCAGACAGTGAGTGCTAAGATCCATTGTCAAAAGGGAAACAGCCCAGACCATCAGCTAAGGTCCCCAAGTGTGTGTTAAGTGGGAAAGGATGTGGAGTTGCACAGACAACCAGGATGTTGGCTTAGAAGCAGCCACCATTGAAAGAGTGCGTAATAGCTCACTGGTCGAGTGACTCTGCGCCGAAAATGTAACGGGGCTAAACACACCACCGAAGCTATGGCTTGATGCTTGCATCAGGGGTAGGGGAGCGTTGTATAAGGGTTGAAGGTGTACCGTAAGGAGCGCTGGACATTATACAAGTGAGAATGCCGGTATGAGTAACGAAAAGATCAGTGAGAATCTGATCCGCCGAAAGCCTAAGGGTTCCTGAGGAAGGCTCGTCCGCTCAGGGTAAGTCGGGACCTAAGGCGAGGCCGAAAGGCGTAGTCGAAGGACAACAGGTCGAAATTCCTGTACCACCGTAAGCCGTTATGAGCAATGGGGGGACGCAGCAGGGTAGTGACGCGGACTGATGGATGTCCGTCTAAGCAGTGAGGCTGATGTGTAGGCAAATCCGCACATCGTAAGGCTGGACTGTGATGGGGAGCGAAAATTA
>NZ_JBHUQN010000021.1:0-1835 GCF_042674385.1 Paenibacillus sp. NPDC056933
TCCTGTTCAATAGGTCCGCGGGTCACATACCCAGCCACACCCGGCTCCCATGCCCCTACGATGACATGAGCGTTAGTCCCACCGTCTGCAAAACAATTAATCCCTGCGACTGGACACTCTCCCTCCCAGATCGTGCTTTCACGAGTAAAATGAAACGGGGAGGCTGCTATATCAAAATGCTTCATGGGCTGCTGGCCAGATAGGAACGGTACGACCTCTCGATGATGTAGCATCAGAACGACCTTCACCAGGCCTGCTATCCCTTCCGCACATAATGGATGTCCTATATTGGGTTTGCTTGATCCTAACCCCAACTCTTCTGAGTTCTCTTCCCGGTAGACCTTCCGAATGGCCTTTAGTTCCAACAAGTCCGTTACCATGGAGCCCGAACCATTCGCCTCGATATAACTGATATCCGCTGCCTGTTTACCACTTCTTTCGAGCGCCGTACGCATAACATCCTGTTGTGCCTGGATGTTGGGTGTGGCTGGTCCTGCCGTTCGGCCGTCGTTATTCACGGCTGTCCCTTTAATTACCGCATATATCCGGTCGCCATCCTCTTGTGCTTGCTCCAGCGTCTTGACGATGACGACCCCGCCGCCTTCCGACAGCACGGCTCCGCTCGTTCGACCATCAAACAGATGGAAGTTGGGCTCCCCGCTTAATATTCCTCTCTGGTCGAATAATCGGTGCGCCTGGTCAGTTCCTAGCAAGCTAACCCCGCCCACCAGAGCACCATTTATTTCGCCGCTGTGTAATGCCTGAACGGCCATATGCAAACCTACTAAAGCTGACGAACATGCCGTATCCAATACTAAACTCGGACCTCGAAGATCAAAGTAATGGGAGATATTCGCCGCCAAATAATTCGGGCCCACTGCCAGGATCGGGTTGCGAGCCGCAAGTAGCTCCTGCTCATCCGGTCGGTGCTGGCTGCGTCCCCCGATGTACACGCCCACCGGCGCTCCTTTGATCTCATCTACCGTATATCCGGCGTGATGCCATGCCTTTAAACTTTCCTCTAGCAACAGTAACGCTTGAGGATCCATCACCCGAGCGTCTTCCGCCGCAATATGAAAGCGGGATGCCACCCGTTCTGTTGGCGTTTCAACCAATCCGGCATAATAGTCCGCTTCCTGTCCCCATCGTTCCTGCGGCACACGACCGATCGCACTCCGTCCTTCTTTCAACAGATCCCAGTACGCGTCCAAGCTTGGTGCGCCCGGTAGCTGACAGGACATGCCAACCACGGCAATATCCCCGGTTCTCTGTTTGGAGCGAACTTGTAACTTCGGACTTGGAGGAAGCTCCTGCGGATAAGATTCCAACGGCACTCCGCTCGAATCTACAGCTTGGCTTGCCGGAGTACCTGAAGTTGTCTCTCCTCTCAACGCCGACGGATAGGTCTGGACCAGCCAGCCTGCCAAGCTTTCCATACTGGCATATTCATACAAGATCGAAGGATCCAGCTCTTCGCCTACCCACTGATTAATGGTACGTAACAACTGGGTCAGTAAGATCGAGTCAACTCCAAACTCCTGAAATGATACATCTGGCTCCAGTTCCGCAGGATCAATTTTCAGCTCGGACGAGAACAACCCGACAAGCCGCTCTATCACCGTGTGCAGCAGCGTTCCATCGTCTTCCCGCGCTGGTTGCAGCTGAACCGGAGCACTTTTCTGCTGTTCTTCCAGTTTCCGGCTCATCAGGCGTTGTGGTTGCCATACTTTTGGATTAACCATGGCCGGGAGTACGACATTACCCACATTGTAAGTCAGCACCATATCCAGCATGGCGAGACCTTCTTCGTTGGTATGACTAAGTAGACCAGTTTG
>NZ_JBHUQN010000022.1:0-1693 GCF_042674385.1 Paenibacillus sp. NPDC056933
CCCAGCTCGCGTACCGCTTTAATGGGCGAACAGCCCAACCCTTGGGACCGACTCCAGCCCCAGGATGCGACGAGCCGACATCGAGGTGCCAAACCATCCCGTCGATATGGACTCTTGGGGAAGATCAGCCTGTTATCCCCGGGGTACCTTTTATCCGTTGAGCGACGGCGCTTCCACAAGCCACCGCCGGATCACTAGTCCCGACTTTCGTCCCTGCTCGACCCGTCGGTCTCACAGTCAAGCTCCCTTGTGCACTTACACTCAACACCTGATTGCCAACCAGGCTGAGGGAACCTTTGGGCGCCTCCGTTACTCTTTAGGAGGCAACCGCCCCAGTTAAACTACCCATCAGACACTGTCCCTGATCCGGATCACGGACCCAGGTTAGACATCCAGCACGACCAGAGTGGTATTTCAACGGCGACTCCACCATGACTGGCGTCACGGCTTCAAAGTCTCCCACCTATCCTACACAAGCCGAACCGAACACCAATATCAAACTGTAGTAAAGGTCCCGGGGTCTTTCCGTCCTGCTGCGCGAAACGAGCATCTTTACTCGTAATGCAATTTCACCGGGCCTATGGTTGAGACAGTCGAGAAGTCGTTACGCCATTCGTGCAGGTCGGAACTTACCCGACAAGGAATTTCGCTACCTTAGGATGGTTATAGTTACCACCGCCGTTTACTGGCGCTTAAGTTCTCAGCTTCGCCACACAAATGTGACTAACCGGTCCCCTTAACGTTCCAGCACCGGGCAGGCGTCAGTCCGTATACATCGTCTTACGACTTCGCACGGACCTGTGTTTTTAGTAAACAGTCGCTTCTCGCTGGTCTCTGCGGCCACCCCCAGCTCAGAGTGCAAGACTCATCACCAGACATGGCCCCCCTTCTCCCGAAGTTACGGGGGCATTTTGCCGAGTTCCTTAACCATAGTTCACCCGAACGCCTCGGTATTCTCTACCTGACCACCTGAGTCGGTTTGGGGTACGGGCCGCCATGAAACTCGCTAGAGGCTTTTCTCGACAGCATAGGATCATCCACTTCACCACAATCGGCTCGGCATCAGGTCTCAGACTATGTGTTGCGCGGATTTGCCTACGCAACGTCCTACACCCTTACCCCGGGACTACCACCGCCCGGGCTGGACTACCTTCCTGCGTCACCCCATCACTCACCTACTACAAGTCTGGTCCGTCGGCTCCACCACTTTCCTTTCCCCGAAGGGTCCGGAACGGCTTCACGGCCTTAGCATTAATGGGCTCGATATTGGGCGTTTCAAAGCGGGTACCGGAATATCAACCGGTTGTCCATCGACTACGCCTGTCGGCCTCGCCTTAGGTCCCGACTTACCCTGGGCAGATCAGCTTGACCCAGGAACCCTTAGTCAATCGGCGCACACGTTTCTCACGTGTGTATCGCTACTCATGCCTGCATTCTCACTCGTGAACCGTCCACAACTCGCTTCCGCGGCTGCTTCACCCGGCACACGACGCTCCCCTACCCATCCCAGCGGGCGTTGGCCCTACATGCTGGAATGACACGACTTCGGCGGTACGCTTGAGCCCCGCTACATTGTCGGCGCGGAATCACTAGACCAGTGAGCTATTACGCACTCTTTCAAGGGTGGCTGCTTCTAAGCCAACCTCCTGGTTGTCTTCGCGACCCCACATCCTTTTCCACTTAGTACACGCTT